>JALHNO010000010.1:0-83034 GCA_022843465.1 Pseudomonadota bacterium
GAGATGCGCTCCTGCTCCCCCATCGTGGACCCACCTGACTGGAGAGCCGTATGCGAGAAACTCGCCTGTACGGTTCGGAGGGCGGGGAGGCGGGAGCCTTCCCGACCCCTATCATCAATACGATCTGCGTGAACGCTGACGGATTGCCCGAGAGCCGATGCGGTTCACTGCGTTCACCGCATCCTGCGTCCTTCGATGGTGGTCAGACGAGGCGCGAATCGTGTTTCCTGCCGTGCTCGTCAAGTCGTGATATCATGAAATCATGCTGCATGAGGTATCCGTCATGTTGAAATCTGTGGGAACGAGTGGCCAGCTGACCCTCGGAAAGAAATATTCGGGCCGCTATTTCGAGTTGGAGGAGCGCGCCAATGGCGAACTGGTGCTGCGCCCGGTCAAGCTGGTTCGAGACAATGCGCGTGGCAAGGCGAGCAAGCTACCGGCCTTCGAAATTGTCGAGGTGAGGCAGGTGATTCTGCCCTCGCGTGAGGAGCGCAATGCCCGTCGCTAGAGTGTTTGTGGATACCAATATCTGGGTGTATGCGCACCTGCACACCAGGGACGACCCGCGCCATGCCAGGGCGCTGGGATTGGTGTCAGAGGCCACCGGCCTGACCATCAGCCCCCAGGTCGTCGCCGAGTACTACAGCGTGATGCTCCGCAATGCTCAGCCGGATGCCCGCATCCAGGCGAATCTGCGCGCCATCTTCGCGCGCACCTTGCTGCAGCCGGCGGATGCGCGGCTGCTCTCCTCGGCGCTGGCGATACGCAGTCGCTACGGTTTCTCGTTCTGGGATTGCCAGATCGTGGCGGCTGCACTTGAAGCCGGATGCGAGTCCCTGTGGACCGAGGACTTGCAGTCGGGGCAGGTCATCGAAGAGCGGCTACAGATCGTCAATCCCCTGCTGGCGATTTGACGCCCCGCAACCAGCCGGACTAATTGACGTTCGTTGCTGGGACTTTGTCCCGATAGTGGGCATCATTGCCACTGATCCTTGTCGCACTCCTCATGCCCACCACCTCCAACTCCACTCCATCGCGCTATCTGCTGTTCGGCACCGAACTCTATGCGATTCCGATCCTGCGTCCGCTGCAGGCGGCGATTCGGGCCGAGGGTGGCGTGGCGTGCTGGTTTCTGCCGGGGCAGGATGCTGCTGTGCACCTGCAGGCAGGTGAGTCGTTGGTGACGAATGCATCGGCGGCGCGGCGGTTTGGCGCGGATGTGGTGCTCTGCGCGGCGAACTGGGTGCCGGAGTTTTTGCCGGGCCTCAAGGTCCAGGTCTTTCATGGTTTCAATGTCGAGAAGCGCGGGCAGGGGCGCGGGCACTTTCGCATGCGCGGCATGTTCGACCTGTACTGCACCCAGGGCCCGGATACCACGCGGCCGTTCCAGCAACTGGCCGACGAGCTCGGCTACTTCCGTGTGGTCGAGACCGGCTGGCCGAAGCTCGATCCGCTGTTTGGTGGCGATGATCCGATCGCCGATGCGATTCGCAGTGCGGCGCAGGGCCGTCCGATCATCGGCTTCGGCTCGACCTTCACCGAGCGCCTGAGCTGCGCGCCGATGCTGGCCGACACGATTGCCGAACTGGTTGCAGGCGGCGACCATTACTGGGCGCTGACCCTGCATCCGCGCAGCGCGCCGGAGTTGTTTGCGCGCTATCGCGCCATGCAGGGGCCGAACGCCTGCTTTGTTGAACCGACAGCGATGCTCAGTCTGCTGCGCGCGTCCGACGTGCTGGTCGCCGACACCTCGTCGATCCTGTCCGAGTTCGCAGTGTTGCGGCGTCCGGTGGTGACCTTTCGCAACCAGTCACCCAAGCCGCACATGCTCGACATCGGCGCCGCCGCCGCGCTGTTGCCGGCCGTGCAGCGTGCGCTTGATCCCGACGCCGAGTGGCAGGGCCGCATCGATCAGTACGCCGATGCCATCCATCCCTGGCGGGACGGCCAATCCAGTGCGCGCGTGCTGGCGGCGGCGCGGGACGCGATCCAGCGCGGCCGGACTGGCCTGCGGCGCAAGCCGTTCAATCTGCTGCGCAGCCTGCAGGCACGCGCCAGACTGCGGTATTTCTGGCCCTGACGGGCGGGCCGGCGAGGCTCCGGCAGGACCGATGGCAACGCGCCTCACAGCGAAAAACCGGAGCACCTGCGGACCCGGTGGCCGAGGTTTGTGTGCCGACCCGCTGCCCCAATCACAGAACGGTTGGCCAGCCTACCGGTAAGTTTTTACAGGGTCGCCGGCAGTGGGGTCGGGTGTAGGCTCGTCAGGCGGCACATTGGAGTCGTGACACCGCACTTTCCGCCGTTGGAGGCACTCAATGCCCGCGCTTGAGGCCAGCACAACCCGCAAGGACACGACGCCCGAAACTGCGCCGCGGCAGAGCTCGGTGGCTGTGCTGCGCTACGCCATCCTCGCCCTGGTTTCGGCCGCTGCGCTGGCCGCAATGCTGACGATCATCGTGCTGGAGATCCAGGCGGGCGCCAAGGCCTATGTGGTCGGCGAGGGCCACTGGTCCAAGGCCCAGCAGGACGCGGTCTATCATCTCTACCGCTATGCCGAACACGGCGCTGCCGACGACCTGATGCGTGCGCGTCAGGCACTCGCAGTTCCACTCGCCGATCGCGATGCCCGGCTCGCGCTGGAGTCCGATCCGGTCGATGTGGCGCGCGCGCGCGCCGGGTTCATCGCCGGCGGCAATGCACCGGAGGACGTCGGCCGCATGGTCTGGCTGTTCCGCCTGTTGCCCAATGCGCCCTATATGCGGGAGTCGGTCGCGCTCTGGCGGCAGGCCGATGTCAGCATCCTGGAACTGCAGGCACTCGCCGATGAGCTGGAGGCGATCCATCGTCGCGGCCAGCCGTCGGCCGCGGAGCTCCGCGCATTGCAGGCCGAGATCAGCGCGATCGACGAAACCCTGCGGCCGATCGAGCTGGCGTACTCGAAGTCCCTGCTGCATGCCGCGCGCCTGTTGCACCGCTTTCTGCTGGTCGCCAGCGCCGTGATCTTCCTGTTGATCGCCGGCTTCGCCATCGTCGTGCTGCGCGGCGCGGTCCGGCGCATCACCGAGAGCGAAGGCAAGTTTCGCGCTGCCTTCGACCAGGCCGCCGTGGGCATGCTCAAGCTCGACTGCGCCGGCAGCATCATCGAGATCAACCAGGCGCTGGCGGAGGTGCTTGGTTACCAGCCGGAGCAACTGATCGGGCGGCCGCTGGCGACCCTGCTGCACGGCGATGAGCACGGCCAACTGCTGCCGCGGGGGACGGCCGAGGACTGGCATGGTCAAAACGTTCCGAGCGATCGTCAGTTTCTGCGCCGCGACGGCCAGGTGCGCTGGGGTCGCTGGACCGCTTCCCTGATCCGCGGTGCCGACCGCCAGCCCGATCGCGTCTTTGCGATCGTCGAGGATGTCTCCAGGGCCCGCCAGATGGCAGCCGACATGCTGCATCAGGCCAGTCACGACGCGCTCACCGGTCTGATCAACCGGCGCGAAATCGAGCGCAGGCTGGAGTCGGTGCTGGCCAGCGCCCATGTTCAGGGCCTGCGGCATACCCTCTGCATCATCGATCTCGACCAGTTCAAGCTGATCAACGATTCCTGCGGGCATGCGGTCGGCGATCTGATGCTGCGGCAGATTGCGATCGGCCTGAGCAGTCAGCTGGACGAGGGCGATTGGGTCGGCCGCCTGGGCGGTGACGAATTTGCCCTGCTTCTGCATGGGGCCAGGCTGGAACGTGCTGAGGTGATTGCCGGCCGCATTCGCACCCAGCTGGCCGCCAGCATCTTCCCTTGGCAGGGACGAAACTTCAGCACCACCTGCAGCATCGGCCTGGTCGAGATCAGTGCCGCGACCACCGATGTCAGCTGGCTGCTGCGCGCCGGCGACGCCGCCTGCTATCTCGCCAAGGACGAGGGTCGCAACCGGGTGCGCAGCTATCGCGAATCGGATGCGGCGATCGCGCGACGCCGCAGCGAGATGGAATGGGTCGGCGAAGTCAGCACGGCGATGGCCGAGGGCCGGCTGCAGCTGTTTGCGCAGCGCATTCTGCCGATGCGCGGACAGGGCGGTCTGATGTACGAGGTGCTGCTGCGCCTGCTCGGCAGCGATGGTCGTCTGCACGCACCGGCAAACTTCCTGCCCGCCGCCGAGCGTTATGGTCAGGCCGCCGCGATCGATCGCGCGGTCTTGCGCATGCTGTTCGATCAGCTTGCCAGCGACCCGGCCCATCTCGACCAGCTCGATCTTTGCCACGTCAATGTCTCGGCGCAATCGATCACCGATCCGGCGTTCCGCAGTTTCGTCATTGACCGGATTGAACGCGGTCGCGTGCCGGCGTCCAAGCTTTGTTTCGAGATTACCGAAACCGCGGTGATGGCCAACTTGAACGAAGCCCGCGCCTTCATCGATGCGGTGCGCGCGCGCGGCTGTCGGGTGGCGCTGGATGACTTCGGCAGCGGGCTCTCGTCGTTCGGATATCTGAAACATCTGGATATCGACATCCTCAAGATCGACGGCATGTTCGTCCGCGATATCGACAGCGACAGTATTGATTTCGCCCTGGTGCGCTCGATCTGCGAACTCGGCCGCACGCTCGGCAAGAGCACCATCGCGGAGTGGGCCGAATCCGATGCCGTGGTCAGCCGCCTGGTCGATGTCGGTGTCGATTATGTGCAGGGCTTCGCCTTGCACATCCCGTGCCGGCTCGATGAGTTGATGCGCCAGGTGGTGCCCGATCCGGAGCGCGATTACGCGGCGATGGGGTGAGTCGCCGACGTGTTCGTGAACCAGGTTCTCGCTCCGATGGCCTGCAGTCCTGCATCCCGCTGCACCGCGCCAGCGGAACGATATCTGCCTTGAGAGTCTGCGCATGCACAGACGCCCTCTACGGGCCGAGGATGGAATTCGAAACCTGATTGAACGGGATCCTCAGCCGCTGTTGCGCGCCAACGGCGCAATTCAATCCAGCCCATGTCAACGCCCTCGCTACTGCGGGCCGACGCTGGATGACGGAGTCTGATTGGATGCGATACGGTACCGCTGAGTGCGCAAAAAACCGGTTTGGTCTCCAGGGGTGCAGTTGAGCTGCGGATTCCGCGGCAGGGTGCTGCGGGAATGGAGGGCGTCGTTCCTGCGACGCCTGCAGGCTAGCGACAGGCCATCGGTGAGAATGCGCCGGGATTCGTATCAGAAGCGAGCGATCAGGGCGGCGTTGTGACAGAAGCCAGAGCGGCCGCACGGGAGCGCGGCCCTCCGCCCATCCCAGTCAGCGTACGCGCACCGGAAATTCCGGGCGCTTGCGCGGCGCCGCGGGCTGCTTGTCGAGCGCCTCCAGTGCCAGTTCGATTGCGCGATCAAGCTGCGGATCGCGACCGGCTGCGACCTCGGCCGGCCATTGCTCGACCTCGACATCGGGCGCCACGCCTTCGTTCTCCACGGTGAACCCGTCCTCGGTCCAGATCGCGAGATTCGGTGCGGTGACACTGCCGCCGTCCATCAAACTGGGAAAACCGAGAATGCCGACCAGGCCACCCCAGGTGCGCTTGCCGACGACCGGTCCGAGTTCAAAGCGCTTGAACATCCACGGCAGCAGATCACCGCCGGAACCGGCGGTCTCATCGGTGATCATCACCTTGGGTCCGAAGATCGCGCCGCGCGGGCTGACCAGATCCTGGCCGTAGCGCAGGGTCCAGTTGGCGACGAAGGGCCGGCGCAGGATGTCGATGTAATAGTCGGCGATCAGTCCGCCGCCATTGAAGCGCTCGTCGAGGATGATGCCGGCACGATCGGACTGCGGATAGAAATAGCGCTTGAAGCTGGCATGGCCGGCCTCGGCGGTATTGGGCACATGCACATAGGCCAGGCGACCCTTGCTGCGCTCGCTGACGTAGCGCAGATTGCCTTCGACCCAATCGAGATAGCGCAGACTGGTTTCACTGTCGACCGGCACCACCACGACATCGCGGGCATTGCCGCCATCGGCGCGCGGGCCGACCCGCAAAACGACCTGGCGGCCGGCACGGTTCTGCATCAGCGCGTGGATGCTGGTCGGCGCACGCAGCTCGACGCCATCGATCGCGAGGATGTACTCGCCGGCCTTGACCTCGACGCCGGGCGTGCGCAGCGGCGCGCGCAGTTCCGGATTCCAGTTCAAGCCGCCGAGCACCTTGCGCAGGCGATAGCGGCCATCGACGATTTCGTAGTCGGCGCCGAGCAGGCCGACACTGATCTTCTTCGGCTTGAACGGATAGTCGCCGGGACTGAGGTAACTGTGGCCGACCGCAAGTTCGCTGAGCATCATCTGGATGACCCGGTCGAGGTCGGCGCGGGTCGCCAGATGCGGCAGGAAGGCGCGGTATTTGCTGCGCATCGCCGGCCAGTCGGCGCCGTGGAAATTGTCGGCATAGAAGTAGTCGCGATTGATCCGCCAGGCATCGTCGAGGATCTGCGCCCATTCGGCGCGCGGTTCGACCAGGACACTGAGCTTGTCGAGCGCGAGCTTGCCCTTGCCAGCTGCCAGCTCATCGCCGACATCGGTAACGAACCAGTCGGTTCCGATCCGGTAGGCGATGCGTTTGCCGTCATCGGACAGATGGAAATCCTCGACTTCGCGCGCCAGGGTCTTGGCTTCGCGCTTTTCCAGGGTAAAGCGCTTGAGTTCGCCCGGTGAGTCGAAGGCCTCGAACGACGTCTTGCCGATCGTCTCAAGGAAAAAGATCTCGCCACTGGCGCCGACCTTGAGTCCGCGGCGGGTGCCGATGCCCGCAGGCAGGGCGACGATGCGATCACCGAGGCCCTCGACGTCGATGCGCACGCTCTTTTCGGGCTCAGGCTTGGCGGGCTTTTTCTTCTTGTCGCCGGCGGCCTCGTCCGTCTTGTCTGCATCGTCTTCGTCGTCGCCGATGCTGACTTCATCGCTCTGCGGCGGTAGCGGGTTGGGACCATCGGCGCGCAGGGTGATCGCGTACAGCGCATGCGTCATCGAACTGTCGGTGCTGTTCTGCGAGAACCAGTCCTTCAGCGGCCCGGCATCGGTCGATGCAAGTACATAGAGGAATTCCCCGTCCGGGTCGAAGACCGGCTCAACCATCTCCGACAATCCATCTGTCATCTGGATCGATGCGCCGCGCTCGACCGACCAGGCATACACGGTGCGGATCAGCCCCGCCGCCTGCACGGTATAAGCCAGCCAGCGCGAGTCCGGGGACCAGGTTGCGGTCATCAGATCGAGCGGCGAATACACCGGCTCGGACGCCACTTTGATCTGCTTGCCCGAGCCCAGTTCGATGACCCACAGCGACTGGCTGTTGTCCTGGAAGGCGATCCTGCTGCCATCGGGAGAAAACAGCGGCGCGGAATAGGCACCGGCACCCTGCAGGGGATAGCGACGCGGTTGCCGGCCGTCGGCCTGGGCGGAAACGTGCAGGGCGTATTCGCCATCGGCATCGGAGAACCAGGCGATGCGTTTGCCATCGCGCGACCAGGTCGGCGAGTGCTCATTGCTGCCCGGAGCGCGGGTCAGTTGGCGCGGGTCGCCCTTGTCGGCGGGCACCGTGACGATCTCGCCGCGGTAGTTGAACGCGATGCGCTTGAGATCCGGTGCGGGGCCGGCCTCGCGCAGCCACTTCGGATCGCTGGCCAGGCGCGTGCGGGTTTCGCCCAGGTCGGAAATCACCGACAGCACGATGCGCTCGCTGGTTTTGGCCACGGTGTCGTACTGGTAGAGATAGCCGCCGTGCTCGAAGACGATCACACCCTCGGCATTGGCCGCTGGCGTGCGTACCGGAAAATCCTTGAGCGTGGTCAGCTGGCTCGGTTCAGCGGCGATGCCGTTGTAGCGGAACAGGTTGAACTCGCCATTGCGGTCCGAGTTGAAGTAGAGGGTATCGCCGACCCACATGGGATCGGTGTCATTGCCACCCGCGGCCGGCTTGCTGATTTCGGTGACCGCCAGTGTGGCCAGATCGAGCAGCCAGATCCGGCTCTGGGTACCGCCGCGATAGTTTTTCCACTGGTGGAAGGGCTCGGCATTCGGCGTATAGGCCAGGGTCTTGCCGTCCGGCGACAGCGCCGCCTTGCTGCCGCTCGGAACTGGCAGGCGCTGCGGCAGGCCGCTGCCGTCAACTGCCACGGTGTAGAGATAGCGCAGCCGGCTGGTGTAATGAGCTTCGCTGGATTCGAACAATACGGCCGAACCATCCGGCGTGAAGCCGCGCACGATATCGGCGCCCGGTTGCCAGCTCAGCCGACGGACCTCGCCACCATGGGCGGGCATGACATAGACGTCGAGGTTGTCGACATAGTCGGCGCTGAACGCCAGCCACTTGCCATCGGGCGAGAACCGCGGCCATTGCTCGATGCCCGCGGCCTGGGTAAGCCGGCGCGCGCTGCCCCCGCTGCGCGCTGCCAGCCAGAGATCATTGTCGTACTGGAACGCGATGCGATCGCCGTGCACGGCGGGCATGAACAACATCCGGGTGTCGGCGATATCGACCGCCGCGGCGCTTGGCACTGACACCGCGCAAACCAGCAATGCAAACAGAATCCTCATCATCGGGCTGCCCTGATGCGGCGTAGGCCGCGAAAGTCCCGAGCATAGCGGCGCGCCCGTGCCGCCGGCGCGTGACGAAAGTGCTGGTCGTGGTACGCACGTGGCGCGCCTGCCGGCGGGCCCTGCCGCATTCAGATATTCACTATCACTGTTTCATCACGGTCGACCAGACTGATATCGAAACAAACTCAGTCGCCATACAGCTATCAATCGCCCAGCTAAATGGTGTCTCGCCAGCCACACCCAAATACCGGCCCACAAGGCAATACTCGATTGCCGTCAGCGTGACTGCTGACGGCATACCCCTGTGAATTCAAGGATCGAGCTATGCGCATACTTCTGCTTGCAAGTCTGGTGGCCCTGGCCACCGCGGCACATTCCGGTACGGCAGCCGCCGCCGACGAGAAATTCTATCTGCGCGGCAATATCGGCAGCACCGATCTCGACGCGGGCCCGCTGTTCGACAACAGCGACACCGCTTACGGCATCGACTTCGGCTGGCGCTTCCTGCCCTGGCTGGCGGTCGAAGCCGGTTACAACCGGCTGGGCGAGTTTGAATATGATTGCGGCGGCCAGGTCTGTCCTGCCGTAGTGTTGCCTCCGATTGAACTGGACAGCACCGAATTGGGTCTCGCCGGACGGGTTCCCTTTGGTGACAGCGGCTTCTTCGGTCAGGCCCGCCTCGGCTTCCACCGCTGGGATGCCGGCTTCGGCGGTCATGAGACCGACCCCTACTATGGCGTCGGCGTCGGCTACCAGTTCAACGACCGCTTCAATCTGAGCCTGAACTTCGATCGCTACGAGACCGAAAACCTCGATGCCGATCGCCTGGGGCTGGGGTTGGAAGTCAGCTTCTGATCAGGGCCTGGCTGGTGTCGGCAGACGGCACTGGCGATGGCGACAGGCGTTCGCGCGGCATGTAGGCCCGACTGTCGGCTTTGGCGCCGAATAGTCGCCTTGTCCTGTGGCATGTCATGCCAAACAATGCAGTCAACAAGGACTACAAATGCGCAAACTCCTGATCGCCAGCCTGCTGCCGCTGAGTGCCGCGATACTCTCCGATTCAGCCCGGGCCGCCGATTACCCATTCTACTTTCGCGCCAATGCCGGAACCACCGAACTCGATGTGAGTCCCATCTACGATGATCGGGATACTGCCCAGGGCTTCGATTTCGGCTGGCGCTTCCTGCCCTGGTTGGCTGTCGAGGCGGGCTACAACCGCCTCGGTCAGTTCAGTTTCGAGTGCATCGACGACTTCTGCGGCCCGGTCTCGGTTCCCACGATCCAACTGGACAGCACCGAACTCGGACTGGCCGCACGCTTCCCATTCGGCGACAGCAAGTTTTATGGCCAGGTCCGTGCCGGTCTGCATCGCTGGGATGTCGGCGTCAGTGGCAGTGGTCACCAGACCGACCCCTACTACGGTGTCGGCATCGGCTACCAGTTCAATCCGCGTTTCAGCCTGAGTCTGAACTACGATCGCTATGAGGCGGAAGGGTTCGACGCCGATCGAATCGGGTTGGGGATGGAAATCAACTTCTGATTGAACGCGGCGGCGCCGCGCGTGCCGCCGCTGTTCGCGTTCCCGGCCCGGATGCACGTGCCGGGTCCCTGGCCTGGGAAATTTCGCAGACGAATTCCAGCGTCCTCCGATACCGCACAGGCGCGCACCACGACATCCTGCTGCCTCGAAACCCGAGGGGCAAAATGAGCGTCTTGCGCGAACGAATCAAGCGTGACTGGATCCAGCAGGCGGAGTCCGATATCCGCGAACTGCGCCGCGAGGGCAGCGCGGAGTCCCTGCAGATGGCGCAGTTGCTGCAGGATGCGCTGGACGAATGCATGCTGGAAGTGGCCAATCCCGATCTGTTTCTCTCCGGTAGTGCCAGCGCCCAGAGCGACCAGTCCCTGCTCGAGGGTGCCATGGCGTTCATGCGCGAACGTCGCCACTGATCGCGGCGCGCCCGCCCGCGTGGGCCCAGGATTGCTATATTGGTCCGGTCCCCGCTCAGTCCGGAAGCCTTGCCCATGGAATTCGTCCAGCAAACGCAGCGCTTTGCCGCAGCACGGCGCGCCCTGATGCTGCCGCACCGCGATGGCGAGGCCGCTGCCATCGCCAGCGCCATGAGCGCCTGTGCGCTCGGCTTGCGCAATCTGCGTCGCGGGCTGCTTGATGAGCCGGCCGAGCGCTGGCTGGTGGAACTGGAAAGCCTGCTTGGCGCTTCCGCCGATCTGGCCAGCAGCAATCCCGATCGCACGCGCTGGCTGGCCCGTGCCGCCGAACTCGATCCGGATCAGCAGGCCGATCTGTCGCGCCTGATCGATGATCTGGCGCACTGGTTCGAGCGTAGAAGCCGCTGATCCTGCGGCGATAGCCACGAAGTCGACCGATCAGCGTCCCGCGCGGCGCCGGCGAGCACAAACTGTGACGCAATCGACGCTGTCGTTTCTTACAGGTTACCGTTGCAAACAGGCGGAGTAGGTTTTGTCCTCGAAGCCATCCTGGTGGATGGCATGAGGAGCGTGTCGTGCTGGATATGCTGAAACGCTGGATCGGCCAGGAACCCGCGCAGATGCCGATGTCGCGCATGCCCGCCGGGGCACCAGCGCCGCGCGTGCCGCGCTACGACTCTTCCCTGATTGCCTCGCTCAAGCAGGATCATCACAGTCTGGTTGAACTCTTCGAGCAGGTCGGTCGGCTGGCCGAGCGCGGCCGGTTCCGCGAGTTGCCGGCCACCCTGGTGGCATTCAAGACCGCGTTGGAAAGCCACGTGATTGCCGAAAACGTGCGCTTCTACAACTACGTCGAGAATAGCCTGGTCGGCGACGAGGAGAACCTCGCCCTGATCCGCAGTTTCCGCCGCGAGATGAATGTCATCGCGCGCAGCGTCGTCGACTTCGTCAAGAAGTACCAGCGTTATGACTTCGACGACAACACCAAGCAGGCCTTCCTGCGCGAATACGCTGCGGTGGGCGGGCTGCTGGCCCAGCGCATCCAGCGCGAGGAAGGCAATCTCTACCCGCTCTACCAGCAAGTGTAGGTGTAGGGCCGCCAGGCCCGGGCTGGTCCCAACGCGATTGAATACCGTGCACCCGCGTGCGCGCCGGCCAACTGTCGCTGTCGATTCATCGATTACCGCGTCACCAACCGATCCGCACCCAGGAGCCCCACCATGCACCAGCATCAGGATCAGATCCTCAATCAGGAAATCCTCCAGCTTCGCCAGTCGCTCAGCGCGCATGCCGTGTTCAAGGCGATCCGCGAGATCGCCGATCTGCGCCGCTTCATGCAGATCCACGTCTTTGCCGTCTGGGATTTCATGTCCCTGGTCAAGCGCCTGCAGCGCGACCTCACCTGTGTACAGCTGCCGTGGCTGCCGCCCGAGGACCCGGCCGCGGCCAGACTGATCAATGACATCGTGCTCGCCGAAGAGAGCGATGTCGGCGCCGATGGCGCGGCCGCCAGTCATCTTGATCTCTATCTCGGGGCCATGCGCGAGGTCGGTGCTGACACCAGTGACTTCGAGACCTTCATTGCGCGGCTGACGCGCGGCGAAGATCCGGTGGTGGCGTTGTCGGCGGCGGAGATTCCGCCCTTCGTGCGCGCGTTCGTCGCCAGTACGCTGGAGACCGCACTCAAGGGCAGCACGCTGGATGTGATGGCGAGCTTCTTCTATGGCCGCGAGAACGTGATCCCCGACATGTTCCAGGGCCTGCTCGGTCACTGGGGTCTGTCGCGCAGTGCCGCGCCGCAGTTCGTGTATTACCTCGATCGCCATATCGAACTGGATGCCGACAGCCATGGACCGGCCGCGAGCGAGTTGATCACCCGGCAGCTGGCACGCCGGCCGTCGGCATTGAAGCGTACCCGTCAGGCCGCGATCGAGGCGCTGCGCGCACGCCAGCAGCTGTGGGACGGCAGTCTCGAGCATCTGCTGCGGCAGCGGCGCACGACCGCGGCAGTCGCGACCGCCTGAGGCGCGCTCGGCGCACCCGGTCCTGTGCTCGCTGCAGGCCGGGCTGCCGGGCGATGCCCGTCCCTGCCGAATGGTGGGTAGTCTGCCTCGAACAGGCACTGTTAAGCTCGCGTCGTGCCAGCACCTGCGCCCTCCGAAATCACCCAGTGGCTCGACGCCGCCCGCGCCGGCGACGCCGATGCCTATGATCGCGTCGTCCAGGCGCTCTACCAGGATCTGCGCCGGATGGCCGGCGCCTTGGCGCGTGGCGGCACGCTCAATCCGACTGGGCTGGTGCACGAGGTCTATCTCAAACTTTCTGCCAATGGTTCGATTCCGCTGAACCGGCAACACTTCATGCTGTTGTCGGCGCGCGCGATGCGCCAGGTCCTGTCCAATCACGCCCGCGACCACATCGCGCTCAAGCGCGGCGGTGGCGCGTTGCACGTCGATGCCGATGGCATCGAATCGCTTGCGGGGCAGATCGAGTCCGAGGCCGAGCAGCTGATCGGTCTGGACCAGTGCATGGACGCGCTCGGCCAGATCGACCCGACCATGGTGCAGCTCGTCGAATGCCGTGTGTTTGCCGGCTATACCGAGACCGAAGCAGCCGAGGCCACCGGCCTTTCGCTGCGCTCCGCGCAGCGACTGTACGCCGATGCACGCCAGCATCTGGCGCGGATCTGGGACTGCGGCGTCGGTGCCGCTTCCTGACTGGTTGCTCGCCGAGGGTGGCGTCCTGCGCAGTGCGCTGGCCGCCAATCTGCTTGGTCATGGCGTGCCCGAGCTCGCCGCCGGCGATCGTTTCGGCGCCTTTGAGCTGCGCCGTGAAATCGGCCGCGGCGGTCAGGCGGCGGTGTTTCTGGCCGATCGCGTTGATGGTGCCTATCGGCAACAGGTCGCCATCAAGATCGCGCTCGGCCGTGGCGGAAGTCGCGACTTCGCGCGCGAACGCCAGTTGCTGGCCGAGCTCAAGCATCCCCATCTTGCCCGTCTGATCGATGGCGGCGATCAGGGCGGTCGGCTCTGGTTCGCGATGGACCATGTCGACGGCCCGCCGATCGACCGCTACTGCAGTCTGCATCGACTTGAGCGCCGCGCCAGGATCGAGCTGTTTCTGCAGGTCTGCATCGCGGTCAGCTTTGCCCATCAGCGCCTGCTGGTGCACCGTGACATCAAGCCCAGCAACGTGCTGGTCGATAGCGACGGCTCACCCAAGCTGCTGGATTTCGGCATCGCGGCCCTGCTCACCGCTGATGCCAGCGCGCAGGCCGGTCGCGCCTACACGCCGGCCTACGCCAGTCCCGAGCAGTTGGCTGGCGACGTCGTCGGTCCGGGCTCGGACCAATACCAGCTGGCCCTGCTATTGCAGCGCATGCTGCACGCGGCTGCAGCCGAACCTGGTCAACCGCCGACACGCACGCTGGCCACCCAGGTCGCGGCCGAGCCGACGGCGCTGGTGGCGGCACCGGTAGCCCAGGATCTGGGCACGGAACTGCAGGCGATTCTGGCGCGTGCGTCGGCAGCTGAGGTCGCTGATCGCTACGGGTCGGTGGTTGAATTTGCCGATGATCTGCAGCGTTATCTGCAGCATCGTCCGGTGCGCGCCCTGCGCGCGACACCGCGCTATGTCACCCGCAAACTGCTGCGCCGGCATCCCTGGCGGGTGCTGACGGCGGTCGCCGCCACGCTGGCGCTGATCGCCCTGGTGACCGGGTTCACGCTGCGTCTGGCCGAGCAGCGCGATATCAGCCTCGCCGAGGCGGCGCGTGCCGAGGCGATCAAGAATTTTCTGATCGGCATGTTTCGCGATGGCGATCCCACGCGCGGCAGCGATCCTGATCTGTCGGCGCGTGCGCTGATCCAGTCTGGCGTGGTGCGCGTCGAATCCGATCAGACCCTGCCCACCGATGCCCGTCGCGAACTGCTGCATCTGCTGGTGGATATCCAACTGCGCCTGGGCGACGGCGAACATGCCGGCGCCCTGCTGGAGCGAATCGATCCCGCGCAGATCGATCCTGCAATCCTTGCCGAAATGCAGGGCAGGCTCGCTGACATTCGCGGACAGCCCGACGCCGCGGTACTTCACTACCAGCAGGCCATTGCGCATGCCGACTCACCCGAGCGCCAGCTGCGCCTCGTACGCGCCGAAAACGATGCCGGCAGGACGGCAGCATCCGCAGAACGGCTGGCACGCCTGCTGAAAAGGGAGGCCGAACTTCCCGATGCCCTGGCGGCGAGTGCCTGGATCGCCCGGGGCGTGCTGCATTGGCGCGATGGCAAGCCCGAGCAGGCGCTGCGCGACTATGATCGCGCGCTGGCCCGCGCCGATCGTTCCGAAGTCAGCATTTCGCCGGTTGCCGCCCTGATCAATCGCGGCCTTGCGTTGAATGATCTCGGTCGCTTCGACGAGGCGCTCGCCGACTACGAACGGGCCGAGGCCGGGCTGGCGCGCTACCCTAACTTCCGGCATCAGGGGTTGATCCTGCAGAACCGTGGCATGAGTCTGCTCCGCAATGGCCAGGTAGAGACTGCGCGCGATGTCTGGCTGAAGCTGCTCGATCTGGTCGATGGTGGCGTCAATCCGGGCATCGAGGCATCCACCGTACACAATCTTGCCTCCGCGGCCGACCGCCTCGGCGATCCGGTTGGCGCTATCGAGTATTCGCTGCGCGCCGAGCGCCTGCGTCGACAACTGGGCGACCTGCCCAGCGCGCTGTCGTCGATGATCAATGTCGCGGTGAAGCTGCACACGGTCGACCTCGCCGAAGAAGGCATCCGGATGGCGGAGGCAGCGGTGGTCGCTGCCACTGCCATTGATCGCCCCGATCTGGCCGCGCGTGCGCGTCTGGCCGCCGTCAACAATCGCTGCGCGCTTGCGCATCCGGATTGCATCGCCGAACTCGAAGCCTCTGCGGCCGAGTTTGCCGCCACCGGCAATCGCGTCAAGTTGCTCGACACGCTCGAGAGCATCGTCCAGCTTGGGCTTGAGCGAGGCGATCAGCTGGCGCAAACGCGGGCCGCCGAGGCGATGGCAGCTGAAATCGGCGAACTGCAGGATGCCGAGTTGCAGGATCGGCTGGCCGCTGTGCGGGCGTTTGCCAGTCGCGACCTCGATGCATTGCGGCAGCGTGCCGGGCGTTCGAGCGAGGCGCGTCGTGCGCTGGTCCTGCTCGCGCTCGAACGCTGGGACATCC
The DNA here is from genome assembly GCA_022843465.1 of Pseudomonadota bacterium. Taxonomy (GTDB): domain Bacteria; phylum Pseudomonadota; class Gammaproteobacteria; order Xanthomonadales; family Ahniellaceae; genus 0-14-3-00-62-12. The sequence continues at coordinate 15,701 of JALHNO010000010.1, forward strand.
GGGAAGCGCGTGCGCAACTCACCGAACTTGCCGAGCAGGATTCGGTCCGCTACTGGGCCCTGCGCGAGCAGGTTGCCGACGCAGCCCGGGATCACGCCGATCTGGTGCATGCGCGAGCACAGCGCGCGGCCCTGCGCACCCGTGTCCAGTCCTTGCTGGCACAGACGCCCCATTGACGACCGCAGGCCGCGGTGCGCCGATCAACGGCGAACGCGGCCCAGCTCAGGCCGCGCTGGCCACCAGCAGGGCACCCTGCTTGCGTCTGGCCTGCCAGAATGGCTGATCGTGCCAGCGCTGTTCGCTGGCATAGAGCGTCTGCCGCAGGCGCAGATAATCGCGGTGGCGATCTTCCAGTCCGGCGGCATAGTCGGAGAAGTCCGCGCCGCGATCCTGCAGTCGATGCACGATCGCCTCGGCTGCCGCGATGCCCGTCGCCAACGCCTTGTGAATGCCCTGTGCAGCAATCGGGTCATAGCTGATCGCACTGTCGCCGACAGCCAGCCAGTCGACGCCGACACTGCGATCGAGATGAAAGCAGGGCGCCGCCCAGGGCTGCAGTCCCTCGCTGGTCAGCCTGCTGCCGTGCAGTCGCTCCCCCATATGGCGGGTGCGCGCCAGATGCGCAAACCACGAACCCAGCGACGACAGCGCATGCAGGCGCGCGGTGCTCGAGTCGCTGGTCACCGAGACGATGGCCTGGTCGGCATTGATCCGCGCGCAGTACCACCAGCCATAGGGCGCCGCCTCCAGCAGGGTGCGTTGATCGATTCTGGAATCCGCCTTCAGATCGAAGACACCGGCGATGCAGACCAGACGATCATCGTAGATGCGGCGCGCGCCGACGGCATGGGTAAAGACACCGGCCTGACCGGAGGCATCGACCACGATGCGCGCCGACAGCGTCTGCTCGCGTTGCTCGTCATCGCGCAGACTGATCTGGTAACCGCCGTCGACAAAGGCGACGGCATCGCGCACACGCCAACCCTCGTAGACTTCGACGTCGCGCTCGGCGGCCTGCGCGGCGAGCAGCGCATCGAAGCGATTGCGTTCGACATGCCAGCCATGACCGTGGATGTTCAGCGCAAAATCATTGAAACCGAGTTCGTCGTCGCCCCAACTCGCGCAACTGCCCCAGCAGGGTTGATGCTGCGCGGCGAGGAAGACCGGCAGCACGCCGAGTTGATGAAACAGTGCGCGGCTGTCCGGCGGCAGGCTTTCACCAATGCGAAAACTGTCGAAGTGGCTGGTCTCGACCATCACGATACGGGCCGACCGATGATCCGCTGCCAGCAGGTCCGCGAGGCGCAGCGCGGTTGCGCTGCCGGCCGGACCGGCGCCGACGATCAGTACATCGCAGCTGCTCGGTGGCATCGTCTCACTCAACATGATCTGCACCGACCTAGCCCGTCGGTGTCAGCGTGTCGGTGACCTGGTTGGGCCAGGGCACCACGGTGTCGCTGATGTCAGACATCAGGCTCGCTACTTCCAGATACAGGCTCTGATCGAAACTGTAGCCGTCGATGGCGGCGCCCTGGATCACCACGCCGATGTTCTGCCACTGCTTGACCATATCCTCGCGAATCTGGAAGCGGCCGACATTCTGCGCCGGGTAGACCGCGCCGTCCGACGTGGCCGTCGCGCGCGTACCCTCGCCGCGCACCGAATAGCGCTGGGTCGGCAGCTTGCCATTGTTCGCCTTCAGGTCCGGCCAGCTGTACACCGAGACCGGACGTTGTGCCGGCCACGACCAGAACAGCGTGGTGTTGCGGCCATCCCCGGTCTGACTGGTGTTGCTGATGCTGCCACCCGGGTTCGGCGAGGGCAGGTGGGTGGCGCAGGAGTTGTAGTCGGTATGCCAGGGCAGGGCCATGAACTTGCAGAGATCGCCGGGTTCGACCCGCGAGCCACTGCGCTCGGGGATATAGCCGACACCGAGGAAGGGCTTGGCCTGCACCGCCTTGCTGTAGTCAAGCACGGCGGCATTGAGCCGGAAGGGGCCGATGCTGGGATCCTTCCAGTTGCTGTCGTAGAACACCGGATCGCGCACGATGAAGGTCAGGTCGATGCCAGGACTGAAGCGGCCACCCAGACAGTTGGTCAGGGCATCGCGATCCAGCAGTTCGCCTGCGGTCAGCGGTTTGTCGGGCGTTGCGGTGTACCGATTGGCGAACCACTGGTTGAGAAAGAAATACTGGGTCTGGGTCAGGGTCAGAAACGCCGCGCCGGTGTCGCCCAGTGCCAAGGGCATCATCGGCGAACCGGTCTGGAATTGATTGTCGCTCGGGTACGGACTGCGGATGAACGACTTGACGTTGAGGAAGCTTGCCGGATTGCTGCTGGCATCGAGGTTGTCCAGGCGCGCATGCGAACCGATCGCGACCTGGTTCAGTCCGGTGGTGAACATCTGCAGATGCGCGCTGCGGAATATCGGAAAGATGTCGTCGGAAAAGGAAGGTTTGAACGCGGTATTGAAACCGCTGGCATTGCCGGGATCGGGCGGACCGCTGTACAGCGCCGGATCGAGTCCGAAATTGCGCACCCAGGTGTCGTAGACCTCATCCCACAGCGACACCACGTTGCGGATCTGCGGTGCATAGGCCGGGTCGGTCGACACCAGCCAGGCGCTACCGGGAATCGCGAGTTCGCTGCCATCGCTGAAAATCAGCACGGCATTGACTGGACCATCGGCGGTATCGTCGAACCAGCCATCGTTGTTGACATCATCGGTCAGCGGGAACGGTCCGCCGTGCGAGCGTGAGTCGCGGTTTTCATCCTTGAACCAGGCGCTCGCGGTGCCCTCGCCACCGATCACGATCAGGCGCCCCTGGGCATCGGTCTCGATCGCGCCGAGCTGGCTGACCACCACGCCGGAAGGGTTGTACAGGCGGCTGAAATGGTCGCCCGGATACGAGGTCGGATAATTCGGCAGTGGCTGCACCTTGCCGCCGCTGAAAAAGCTCGGTGCGCTGGACTTGTCGAATTTGATGCGCTCTGCCGAGGCGCCCCGGATGACGCGCGGGCCGGCATCGATGACCAGATCGGTCAGGCGCTGCGGATCGGCGGGGTCGCTGGTGCCTGCGTAGTTCAGATTGCGCAGCGGTGGCAGTGCGCCATTGTCATAGGCTGACATGCTGCTGAAGCTGCCCGGTGCCACGCTCTCCTGGAGGATCCAGCAATTGGATTTCTTGTTGGCGAGGTGCACGGTCCAGACGATGTCCTTGACTGTCTTGCCACCGACACTGCTGCCGATCAGGACTTCCTGCACGGTGCCGGTGTAGGGATATTGCCCGGCGAGGGTGGGATCGTTGTAGAGATACAGCCGAAAGCGCTGTGCCTGCCGCTTCAGGGCACCCGCGCCGTCGCGCAGATCGCCATCGGAAATCGGTGTGTTCTCGGTGCCCGGCCGGATCGGCAAGCCGCCAGTAACCGCGCTGCCCGGCTGATTCAGGCCGGCCGAGGATTCCGGCGCCAGATAGTAGTCGGTGCTGTTGCCGACGCGGGCCAGGCCGATGGCGGGATGGATGCGGATGACGGGATTGGACATGAAGTTCTCCGTGCAGGGGATGCGGACGCCGAACGAGTGGTTGCTCGCGGGTGTCGCCTACTTGCCCTGGTTGTCGAGGAAGGCGCGCAGGATGATGTGGCTCAGGCTGATATTGGTTCCCTGCATTGGCGGGATCTTCGGATCAGGCGGGTTGAACATCATCGTGTTGTGGCAGGAGAAGCAGTTGTTCTGGCTCTGCACCTGCTGATTGAAGGTCTCGATCACGGCATTGCCGAGCAGGCGCGAGCCGACCAGGGTGTCCTGCAGGGTCGAGTTCGGAACGATCACGCCGGTCGTCCACTCGGCGCCGACCTCGAAGTAATTTTTCAGCAGACTGCCCGTTTCGAGCTGCTGCTGCACCGAGGCATTGAGTTCGGTGATCGCGGCGAGATTGGGCAGATCATTGCCCTTGTCGGTAGTGCCGGCAACCATGCCGAACGGGAACTGCCGGCAGACCTGGGTCACCGGCGACAGTGTCTGTGTCGCCTCGTCAAGCTTGAGTACGGCCGAGTTCAGCTGATTGCAGTCGATCGCCTTGGTGTTGGCGGTGTAGAACAGGAAACCCTCGCTGCTGACCGGCTTGTCAGTCGACTGCTCGGGCGCGTAGTCGGGCGCATTCCTGCGGTACTCGAAGGTGGCCCAGATCGCTTCCGGATGACCCTTGACCCAGCCGACGATATGGAAACCCACAAAGGCGACCTTGACCTGCAGCGGCCGGGTCGGATCGGTGGTAATGCTGCCATCGCGGTTGACCAGAGTGTCGACCACGCCATCGCGGACGATCAGTTCGCTGACATCCTCGCCGGGGCTGACAATTTTCCAGGCCGCCTTCAGCTCGACATCGCCAGTCTTGAACTCGACCGTGGCCGGCATGCTGTTGAGCACGCTGGGCAGGTTCCAGCCCTGGCTTTCGATATCGTTGAACATGGCCTGGTTGACATGCTGCGAGTAGTAGATCGCGCGTCCCTGGTGATCGACCAGGATGCCGCCCTGGCCGGCCTGGTTGATCTCGTCGAGCGAGTCCGCTGCGCGATCGGTCTTGCTGGTGCGCGGACGCAGTTGCAAGGCCGCGCCTGGGGTATCGCTGCCCTGTCCGCTGATCACTTCAGCCGCAGTGGGGAACGATTCGAAGCGCATGCGACCGCTGTCATCGAGCTGGGTCAGCCACAGCATCGACTGCCAGGCCCACTGATGGAACGCGCAGAAACTGTTGAAGTCGACATTGGGATCGGGTTCCGGAGTCTGCGTGGACGGAAACCATGTCGCCGGCGCGGTGCAGCTCGGCGGTGCTGCCGCAGCCAGGGCCAGACTCTTGGCCGCCGCGGTCGGCGCCGCCGCTGGCGGGGCGGTGGCGGAATCGGCAGCCGGTTTTGGCTGCGACTCCGGCGCCGGTGCCGAGCAAGCCACCAGCGCCATCATCATCGTCGCCGTCAGCAGCGAACCGACCGGACTCCAGGCTGCCCTGAGGTTCAAGTCCTGGCCGCGCCTTGCCGCAGCGCGAGGCGCCGGATGCGTGCTGGGCGTTCTGATCATCCGCATGTGCGACTCCTGTACTGGTTCAGTTGCGCAAAGCCGACGCTGGTTCCGACCTGGCCCTCCGCGCGATGTGTCACGTGATGGTCAGCGGTTCACAGCATTCGAATTCACCGAGACTGTTTTGTAGTTGGCCCGGGCGCGCGCAACCAGCTGTCATATCTGACAGGTGATGACTGTTTGAACTTTGTTGTCGCGGCCTGATGAGCGCGCTGCGTCGCCATGCTTCGGCGCTTCGCTCCCTTCTCCCGCCTGCGGGAGAAGGGCCGGGGATGAGGGCGAGGCTGCGATTCCGCTCGATCGACGCCGGAACCGTAGGATGTGCTGAGGCCGCAGGCCGAAGCGCATCAATTCAGGCAGATTCGACAATGTTCATCCTCGTCGAACTCGTCACGGACAAGGTAGGTCGGGTCCCCGCAGGGAACCCGACGTCGCGGACTCGAACGCCTCAGCGGACTCGAACGCCTCAGAAATTTGCGGATTCTTCGAACTGGTGACGAAGATCCAGGGCCAGCTTGCTCCGCAAGCGCCGTCGCTGCGCGATGCCACTGAACTTTCACCGCTTGCGCTTTGCCCCCTTCGCCCGCTTGCGGGAGAAGGGCCGGGGATGAGGGCGTCGCTGTATTCCGCTCGATCGACGCCGGAATCGTAGGATGTGCTGAGGCCGCAGGCCGAAGCGCATCAATTCAGGCAGATTCGACAATGTTCATCCTCGTCGAACTCGTCACGGACTTAGGTAGGTCGGGTCCCCGCAGGGAACCCGACGTCGCGGATTCGAACGCCTCAGAAACTTGCGGATTCTTCGAACTGGTGACGAAGATCCAGGGCCAGCTTGCTCCGCATGCGTCATCGCTGCGCGATGCCACTGAGCTTTCACCGCTTGCGCTTTGCCCCCTTCGCCCGCTTGCGGGAGAAGGGCCGGGGATGAGGGCGACGTTGCGACAACGCTCACTTGCCACGAAAATCCAGGGCCAGCTTGCTCCGCATGCGTCATCGCTGCGCGATGCCACTGAACTTTCACCGCTTGCGCTTTGCCCCCTTCGCCCGCTTGCGGGAGAAGGGCCGGGGATGAGGGCGACGTTGCGACAACGCTCACTTGCCACGAAAATCCAGAGCCAGCTTGCTCCGCAAGCGCCGTCGCTGCGCGCCGACACAGAGCTTTCACTCGCTTGCGCGAGCGAGTCACTTTCTCTTGCGTGGCCAAGAGAAAGTAACCAACGGAGAAGGCCATCCCACGCTGGTTTCGTTCCGAATCACGCTTCGCAAACCATCCCTGGTGGACGGCGCCCGGCCCGGCATCCATGCCGGGCGTTCGACACCATTCGACATGCGATTCAACGCATGTCGAGAGCATGGTGTCTCACCCCTCCGGGTTCGTGCTCGGTGCTCGCTGGTCGGCGGGCGCACATCCGGCAACTGCTCCTGCGTTGCTCTACCTCGGGCATCCATGCCCTCGCCCTGTGCGATCGCCGACCGGCCGCATCCATGCGGCCGCACTGCGTGCTGATCGCGACCACCGATCACCGGCGCTGAGGGGCCCCTTGGGAAAAGAAGCGCGCTCCCGGCGCGCAGAAGCTCAGGAGCAGAGCGAGGCAGCCGGGATCTCGGCTTAGACTTTGGCTTTGGCTTTGGCTTCTGCGTGCAGGAAGCGCGCGCTCTTCAACGGGGTCCCTCTGCGCCGGTGATCGGTGGACGGTGAGCCCGAAGGGTGAGCGACAGGATGTCGCTCAGGCGACGCTTGCACATGGACGTGCGATCGTCGACCGCGGCCGCCGAGCACGTACCTGGAGGGGTGAGACACCATGCTTTCGACATGCGTTGAATCGCATGTCGAATGGTGTCGAACGCCCGGCATGGATGCCGGGCCGGGCGCCGTCCACCAGGGACGGTTTGCGAAGCGCGATGGGGAACGAAACCAGCGTGGGGTGGCCTTCTCCGTTGGTTACTTTCTCTTGGCCACGCAAGAAAAGGTGACTCGCTCGCGTAAGCGAGTGAAAGCTCTGTGGCATCGCAGAGCGATGACGCATGCGAAGCATGCTGGCCCTGGATCCTCGTGACGAGTTCGACGAGTTCGACGAGTTCGACGAGTTCGAACAGTACCAAGCTTCCGACAATTGATGCGCTTCGGCCTGCGGCCTCAGCACATCCTACGATTCCGCCGTCCATCGAGTGGAATCGCAGCCTCGCCCTCATCCCCGACCCTTCTCCCGCAAGCGGGCGAAGGGGGCAAAGCTGCCCTCATCCCCGGCCCTTCTCCCGCAAGCGGGCGAAGGGGGCAAAGCTGCCCTCATCCCCGGCCCTGCTCCCGCAGGCGGGCGAAGGGGGCAAGGCTGCCCTCATCCCCGGCGTTTCTCCCGCGCGCGGGAGAAGGGAGCAGGACGCGGAGAAATCACATCCGGTCGCGTCTCGGCAATGCACACTCGATCACCGTCCCGCGCGGCGATCGCGGCAAAATTCTCAGCACACCACCGAGGGCCTCCAGGCGCTCGCGCATGCTGGTCAGGCCGAGGCCCTTGCGGCGGGCGCTGGGGATGCCGATGCCGTCGTCGCAGATGCTGAGCAACAGCAGGCGCGGCGTGATCTGGGTGCTGACGTCGATGCGGCATGCCTGGGCATGGCGTATGGCATTGGAGACGGCTTCCTGGCAGACGCGGTAGAGCGCCTCCTCGTGTTCCTGTTCCTGCTGCACGTAGTCGGTGAAGTGCATGTTCAAGCCGATCGATTCGGGCAGCATGCGTTGCAGCAGCGGTTCCAGGGCGGCCGGTAAACCTTCGTCGCGCAGGCGCTCGAAGCCGATCAGCTGGCGACTGCCCTTGGAGATCATCTCCTGTCCAGGATCGGGCGGCGTCAGTTCGCGCAGCAGCGCGCGCAACTCGGCGAATCCGGTCTGGGCCAGTTCGTGCACGCGCAGCGCGCGTCGCTCGCCCTCTTGCGGATCGCGCCGCCAGGCCTGCGGCAGGCTCTGCGAGAGCAGGCTCATCGAACTCAGGATCTGGGTCACGTTGTCGTGCAGATCGCGCGCCAGCCGCTGGCGCTCGGCGAGAATCGCGGCCTCGCGTGAGTCGGCAGCGAGGCGCACGTTCTGGACCGCGACGCCGAGGTGGTTGGCGACAATCTCAAGGCTGGTCACATCGAGCATGTCGAACGGCTGATCGGATTCGACGTTGAGCACGCCCAGTACCTGACCGCGCCACATCACCGGAATCGCCAACTCGGCGCAAGCCGGGATGACACCGGGCGGATTGACGTAGCGGGGATCGGCAGCGACGTCATTGACCACCTGGGTGCGCCGCTCGCGGGCCGCAGCGCCCATGATGCCCGTCGTGATCGGCAGGCGGTCGACCTGCTGGATCCGGCGCTTGTAGTCGCCGCCGCGGATGCGGATGACCAAATACTGCGGGTCGTCGGGATCGATCAGTGGAATATCCACATTGGCGAAGCCCAGCGTCTGATGCACCGCATCGGCGATGCGCTGCAGCAGCACGTCCAGATCATCGGACAGGCTGATGGTTGCGGTGACCTTGGACAGCAGGGCGAAGCGTGCGGCGCGGCGCTTCTCCTCGCTGTAGCGGCGGGCATTGTCGATGGCGATCGCGGTGTGGCGGGCGAACAGCTCCAGCAGGCCCAGGTCTTCGGGACCGAAGTGCCGCGGCGGCGCGACGCCGACACCAAAGAACCCGACCAGTTGTCCGCGCCAGTGGATCGGCAGGCCGATGACCCGATGCTCGGCCAGTTCGGGCAGGGTGATGTCGGCCAGATCGCCATAGCGGATCACTACCGCCGTGCCGGTGTGCAGCACATGGCCAGCGAGGCCGACACCGCGGCCCATCTCGGCGCCCAGTTCGCGTTCGGGCATGCGGTAGACCGCTTCGGTGCGGATCACATCGCGGCGGCGATCATAGAGACCAATGCTGCCATCGTCGGCGCCGATCAGCTGGCAGGCACTGCGGACGATGCGTTCAAGCAGCGGCGCGAGCTCAAGCTCGGCCGAGATGTCCTCCACCATCTGTCGCAGGGCCATCTGCCGTTCATGCTCGTCGGGGCGTGGTTGCGTCATCGAGACTAGGCGACTCCGGGCGCGCGCAGTACCGACGAAAGACAGGGGGCGCAGTCGGCAAGATTCCAGTCGAAGCGCTGCAGCAGGCGCTGCCAGACCGCGTCCAGAGGTGCCGACAGGCGCAGCCGCTGCTGCAGCACCGGGTGCTCGAATTCGAGCGTGGCCGCGTGCAGCAGCAGCTGGTGGACGCCAAACTCGATCTTGAACAGACGATTGTGCTCGGTGCGGCCATGACTGGTATCGCCAATCAGATGATGCGACACGTGATGGAAGTGTTTACGGATCTGGCGGTAGCGCCCGCTCTGCGGATTGGCTTCGACCAGGGCGTAGCGCTGCTCGGGATATTTTCCGAGCGCGACCGGCACGGTAATCGTTGCCAGGGTGCGAAAGCGTGTGACTGCGGGCTTGCGCGGCGAATGGTCGCGCACGTCGGGCAGCGCATAGTCGATCTCGCCCTCGGCCGCCGGCCAGCCGCGCACCACCGCGAGATAGCGCTTGTCGACGCTACGCTCCATGAACTGGCGGCCGAGCGCACCGGCGATCTCGGCATTGCGTGCCGCCAGCACCAGTCCGCTGGTGGCGCGGTCCAGTCGATGCACCAGGTGAATGCTGCCGCCCAGTTGCTGACGCAGGGTGGCCAGCAGGTCGACATCGACATCGGTGGCCAGGCGGCTCGCGTGCGCCAACAGGCCAGCGGGTTTGTTGACGGCGATCAGGTGTTCGTCCTGGTGCAGGATTTCGATTTCGGGTGCTGTGCTCATCGCCTCATTGTAGGGCCTGCCCGACGATCGCAACCCTTGCCGGCGTGCGCCGCTACGGCGAGCTGACCGTGCGTGGCGCTCGACCGACCCAGGCGCGACCGGTTTGTGGCATGGTGTACTGAACACCGCAGGATGGAATGCATGGCACAGGATGATCGCGCCGCCGCGCTGGCGGCCTTGTTGCGGGAACTGCCGGATCTGGGCGTGGCCCAGCGCCAGGCACGCATCGACGAATTGCGCGCGCGCGACCCGGCGCTGGCGGCCGAACTGGTCGCGGCGCTGGCGGCACAGGCTACCGTCCTGCACCCGGAGGCGCCGGCCCTGGATGTGGCCGCGCTCAATCTCGATCGGGTGGGCGAATTCCGCGTGCTCTCGCTGATCGGCCAGGGCGGCATGGGCGCGGTATTCCTCGCCGAACAGGACAATCCGCGACGGCGCGTGGCGCTCAAGCTGATGCGCCAGGGTGGCGCCGACCAGGAAGCCGCCCGCCGCTTCCGACGCGAAGGGGCGGCCCTCGCCCTGCTCGATCACCCCGGCATCGCCCGGGTCTATGCCGCTGGTGTCGAACCGCATCCCCTGGGTGGCTTGCCATATCTGGCGATGGAATACGTCGACGGCGTCAGTCTGATCGAGCACGCTGCTGCCCAGGGCCTGGACGCATCGGCGCGGCTGCGACTGATGGTGGGCATCTGTCATGCGGTACAGCATGCCCATCAGCGCGGTGTCGTGCATCGTGATCTGAAGCCGGCAAACATAATGGTGGATGCCGCCGGCCAGTCGCGCATTCTCGATTTCGGCATTGCCCGACTGCTCGACGACCCCGAGCACGGCACCCGGTTGACCGAGATCGGCCAGATCGTCGGCACCTTGCCCTACATGAGTCCCGAGCAACTCAATGGCGACAGCGCAAGCATCGATACCCGCGCCGATGTCTACGCACTCGGCGTCATCCTGTACGAACTGCTCAGCGGCAAGCGCCCGCGCGAATTCGAGCCGGGCACCTCGCTGATGCAGGCGGTCGCGCGCGCGATGCGCCAGCCGCTGGTGCCGTTGGCCGCGGTCAACTCCGACTGCGCCGGCGACCTCGATACGCTGGCGATGAAGGCGCTGGCCGAAGATCCCGGGCAACGCTACGCCTCGGCCTCGGAACTGGCCGCCGATATCGAGCGCTTCCTCAATCATCAGCCGATCCTGGCGCGGCCACCGAGCGCCTGGTACGTACTGCAGAAATTCTCCCGCCGGCATCGTGCCCTGGTGACCGCATCGGTGCTTGGCCTGGCTGCGTTGATCCTCAGCACGGTGATTGCCTTCAATGCCGCCTGGCGCGAACGCGATGCGCGTGAAGCAGCGGAACGCAGCGCAGCCATCGCGACCTCGGTGCAGGGCTTCATGAACGAGATGTTCCAGGCGGCGATGCCAGAAGCCGCGCTCGGCCGCGAGATCACGGTGCGCGAGGTCGTCGATCAGGCCAGTCTGCGCCTGCAGAATGCGCCGCCGGATGACCCGGTGGTGGCGGCCGAATCGGGCGTCGCACTGAGTGCGGTGAATCTGGCCCTGGGGCGAATTGATCAGGCCGGCAGCCTGATCGATGGCGCCATCAGCGTCCTGATCGCGCAGGGCACCAGCGCGGAGAAGCTGCGCTTCGAGGCCGAGATCCTGCGCCTGCAGATCATCGCGGCGCGTGAAGCCGATGCCAAGGCCGAGCAGGGCGCCCGCGATCTTCTGCAGGAAATCCAGCAGAGCCAGGGTGCGCACAGCATCCTGGCGCTTGAGGCGGCAACCCTGCTGGCCGACATCCTGCTGCGCCAGAGCAAGTTCAAGGAGGCGATCGACAGCTACCACGCTGTACTGGGGACGCCACTTGATGCACTGCCCGATGAGCACCGGGTGCGCGAGGGCGCCCTGGCCAATCTGGCGGTGGCCCTGCGCGGCAGTGGTGATCTGCCGGCGGCGGTAGCGGTGCTGACGGCGCTTGAGCAGCAGGTCAGTCGTCGGCGCGGGCCCGAGCATCCGGCCACCCTCAGCGTGCTGAACAATCTGGCCATCGCGGTGCAGAACAGTGGCGACCGCGATACCGCGCTGGCGCTCTATGACCGTGCCCACGCCGGCCGCAGCAAGGTGCTGGGTGCCAGTCATCCGGACACTCTCAATGTGCTGCAGAACCGCGCCACACTGTTGATCGAGAGCGGCAAGCCGGCCGCGGCGGAGCCGGTGCTGCGGCAACTGCTGGCCACGCTGGTGGAGAGCCGGCAGAAGAATCATCCGGCGGTTCTGGTGGCGATGAACTCGCTGGCCTATGCCCTGGAAGATATGGGCAAGCTCGACGAGGCCGAGCAGCTTTATCGCGACACCCTGGCGATCCAGACCGAGTCGAAGTCGACCTATTCGGAATCCTTCAGCACCCGCAACAATCTGGCGATGCTGCTGATGCGCAAGGGCGAATTGCGTGATGCCGAGCGCGAGTTCGTCGCCGTGCTCGACGCCACCACCGAGCATCTCGGGGCCGAGCATCCCTACGTCAATATCTTCGGCAACAACTACGGCGAATGCCTGACCCGACTGGGCCGCTATGCCGAGGCCGAACGCATGCTGCTCAATACCCATGCGCGACTGGCCAAGGTATTGCCGCCCGCGCATGGCCGGCTGGTCAAGGCACGCGCGCGTCTGGCTGAGCTCTACGATGCCATGAAGTCACCCGAGCGCGCCGCTGACTGGCGGCGACCGCCGCCGAGTGCCGAGCCGGCGTCACCGGCAACCGCCGAGGCTGCGCCGGAATAAGCGCTGGCCTCGGTATCGGCGCCGACGCGAGCGCCGTTCTGCTTACTCCGGGTTTGCCGTATGCCGCAGGCTGGCCGGCAGCATCTTGTTCGGCAGATTGCTGCTGGTGACCCAGTTCATGTCGCTGTCCATCGCATGCAGGATTTCCTTGCCCGCGGTGTCTCCGGCACCGATCTGATTGAAGATCAGCTGGACTGCGCAGCGGCCGTCGTCGAGCGTGCCGATATTGATCGCGCTGAGTTCTGCGGTGGCGTAGTCGGCGGCCTGGCTGAAGCCGTCGTCGCCATTGACCGGGCAGCGCTCATTGCCCTGGTAGAAACTGGCGACACTGGACTTGAGTTCGCTGGCGATCTGGTTCGCCTGCATGATCTTGGCACGATGGACGTAATCCTGATAGGCCGGTATTGCGATGGCCGCCAGAATCGCGACGACGACGAAGCCACCGATCCCGATCACGATGCCGGCAACCAGGCAGCCGCTATTGCCCGACTTCGGTGGCGCCACGAAGACCGGACGGCCGCCCTGCGGCATCGACGGTGGCAGGCCTGCCGTGCTGATGCCGAGCTCTGCTGCGACCTGGGACAGCGGCAGCCACTGCGCCATGCCTTCGCGCCAGACCAGGGTATTGAGGGTGACTTCGCCGCGTTGATAGGCGTTGAACAGGTAGGAATCCGCAACCGGGCCCTGCTGTTGGCGTTGCGCGTCGGAATAGAACCAGGCCAGGGTCATGGGATGCTCCTCGGAAAGAACGCAAGTTTATCCTGCCCGGCAAGGTTGAGCGAGCCGCAGCGCGTGCTCAATGGCGCAGCCGGTCAATCGCCCGGCCGAGTCCGGCCAGCGTCATCGGAAACATGCGGTCGCCCATCAGTTCGCGCGTCATCGCGATCGAAGGTGTGTAAGCCCAGGCCTGCTCCGGGACCGGATTGAGCCAGACCGCGCGCGAATACACATCCAGCACGCGGCGCAGCCAGACCGCGCCGGCCTCTTCGTTCCAGTGCTCGATCGAGCCACCCGGCTGACTGATCTCGTAGGCGCTCATGCTGGCATCACCGACGAAGATGACCTTGTAGTCGGCAGGATACTTGTGCAGCAGGTCGAACGTACTGGTGTGTTCGCTGTAGCGCCGTGCGTTGTCGCGCCAGACCCGCTCGTACACGAAATTGTGGAAGTAGAAATGTTCGAGGTGCTTGAACTCGCCCTTGGCCGCCGAGAACAGCTCCTCGCAGACCCGAACATGCTCATCCATCGAGCCGCCGACATCGAGAAACAACAGCACCTTGACCGCGTTGTGGCGCTCCTTCTGCCAGTGCAGATCGAGCCAGCCACCATTGCGCGCGGTGCCATCGATGGTGCCGGGCAGATCGAACTGATCGGCCGCGCCGGTGCGCGCAAACCGGCGCAGCTGGCGCAGGGCGAGCTTGATGTTGCGGGTGCCGAGTTCGAGCTGGTCGTCGAGATTGCGAAACGCTCGCTGCTCCCAGACCTTGACGGCGCTGCGGCCCCTGGACACGCCACCAACGCGCATGCCCTCGGGATTGAAGCCGCCATTGCCAAACGGCGAGGTGCCGCCGGTGCCGATCCAGCGATTGCCACCCTGATGGCGGGCCTGCTGTTCCTTCATGCGCTCCTCGAACTGGCGCATCAGTTCTTCCAGACCGCCGAGCGACTTGATCCTGGCCTTGTCCTCGTCCGAGAGCAGCAGTTCCGCCTGCAGGCGCAGCCAGTCCTCGGGGATTGCCCCGGCCTGCTGGGCAAACACCGCCTCGACGCCCTTGAAGTAGGCCGCAAACACGCGATCAAAGCGGTCGTACTGCGACTCGTCCTTGACCAGGCAGAGCCGCGCCAGTGCGTAGAACTCGTCCATCGAGGCTTGCGCCAGCCCAGCCTTCAACGCCTCCAGCAGACCGAGGAATTCGGTCAGGCTGGTCTTCATGCCGCCGGAGCGGAGTGCGAGCAGAAAGGAGATCAACATGCAGTCGGCGGTTCCAGCGCTCTTTTGCTACAAGGGTCACGCGGCGAGGCAATTGTACGCCACGAGGCAGATGGGCTGGTCTGCACGGCATCCATGCGAGATGCTGTGTCTCTTCTGTAGGGCATCTCTGTGAGATGCCGCATTGAGGTTGCCGCGGTATTGAGATGGCATCTCACAGAGATGCCCTACAGGAAGCTGGCATCTCACAGAGATGCCCTACAGGAAGCTGGCATCTCACAGAGATGCCCTACAGGAAGCTGGCATTGCACAGGGATGCTCTACGGTAAGCGCGCGTGGCATACCAGACATATCAGCCGCGCCGCGACATGAACGCCAGCTTCTCGAACAGATGCACATCGGCCTCGTTCTTCAACAGGGCGCCGTAGAGCGGCGGAATCTGCTTGCGGGTATTGGTCTCGCGCAACACCTCGGGGGCGATGTCCTCGGCCAGCAGCAATTTGATCCAGTCGAGCAGTTCCGATGTGCTCGGCTTCTTCTTCAGTCCTGGCACCTCACGCAAACCGAAAAACGCCTGCAGCGCTTCGTTGACCAGATCACGGCGCAATTTGGGGAAATGCACGTCGACGATGCGCCCGAGGGTTTCGGCATCGGGAAACCGGATGTAGTGGAAGAAGCAACGCCGCAGGAAGGCATCGGGCAGTTCCTTCTCGTTGTTGCTGGTGATTATGACGATCGGCCGGTGCAGGGCGCTGATCGTTTCGCGGGTCTCATGCACGAAGAAATCCATGCGGTCGAGCTCGCGCAGCAGGTCGTTGGGAAATTCGATGTCGGCCTTGTCGATCTCGTCGATCAGCAGCACCGCGCGCCGCTCGCTCCTGAAGGCTTCCCAGAGCTTGCCCGGCACAATGTAGTTGCGGATATCGCTGACCCGCTCGTCGCCGAGCTGCGAATCGCGCAGGCGCGATACCGCATCGTATTCGTACAGGCCATGCTGGGCCTTGGTGGTCGACTTCACATGCCACTCGATCAGCGGCGCCTGCAGTCCTGCGGCGACCTGTTCGGCGAGCAGGGTCTTGCCGGTGCCAGGCTCACCCTTGATCAGCAGCGGACGCTGCAGGGTGATCGCGGCATTGACCGCGAGCTTGAGTTCATCGGTGGCAACATAGGCGGCAGTGCCTTCAAAACGCATGAGCGGCTTCCCGTTTCAGAATGTCGCATCTTATCTGCCCGCGTTCGAGCTTGCCCTCGGACATCAGGCGGGCGCCGCCTGCACGCGGCTGGCGCCCGCCAGAACGTGCAAGCTATTCGTATCGCAACGCCTCAATCGGATCCAGCGAGGCAGCCTTGGACGCCGGCATGATGCCGAACACCACACCGACCATAGCCGAGAATCCGGCTGCCGCCATCACCACCCACAGTGGCACGCTGGCCGGCGGAAAGTTGGGGATCAGGGTGGCAACTCCTGCTCCGGCCGCGAAACCGAGCACGATGCCGATCAGTCCGCCGAGCAGGGCGAGCAGACCGGCTTCGAGCAGGAACTGCACCAGGATGTCGTTGCGGGTGGCACCCAGCGCCTTGAGGATGCCGATCTCGCGGGTGCGTTCGGTGACCGAGACCAGCATGATGTTCATGATGCCGATGCCACCGACCAGCAGGGAAATGCTGACGATGCCGCCGAGCACCGCGGTCGCCATCGTGGTGATCTGCTCGAACTGCTTGACCACGGAATCGGCCGCCTCGACCTTGAAATCATCCTCGGCATCGGGCTTGAGATCGCGCGACACGCGGATGGCGCGCTTGACGCGTTCGCGCACCTCTTCGACCTCCGCGATATTGGTCACCGTGAATGACACCGACAGGAACGGATCGCGGTCATGGCCCATCAGGGCGCGGCCGACATCGAACGGGATGATCACGTAGTTGTCCTGGCTGAAGCCAAGGATCTCCCCGCGTTTTTCCATCATGCCGACGACCTTGAACCACTCATCGCCGATGCGGAAGTATTCGCCGACCGGGTTCTCCGGCATCTTCAGGTCGTCGCGCAACTGGGTGCCGATCACCGCGACGCGGCGGTGACCACGATCATCGCTCTCGACGATGAAGCGGCCGAACTCCGGATAACGCGCGCGTACCGCCTGGAATTCCGCCGAGGTCGCGAAGATGTCCGGCGTGGTATTGCGCCCCTTGTAGCTGGCACCACTGGCCTGTACCTGCATCATCGGCGCGATCGCTCCGATACCGGGCACGCGTCGGCGCAGCGCTTCGACATCCTTGAAATGGATATTGTTGATCTTGCCGGTGCGGAAATTCTCGTTGTTGTTTTCGGCGCGCAGGGTCAGGGTGCCGCCGCCGATATCGGCGAACTGGCTCTTGATCGATTCCGAGAAGCCCTGCACCAGGGACACTACGGCGATCACCGACGCGGTGCCGATCAGGATGCCGAGCGTGGTCAGAAAGCTGCGCATGCGATGCGCCATCAGACTGATCAACGCGGCGCGGAATGCCTCGAGAAAAACGTTCATGCCATCGCCTGACTGGTTTGTGGGTTGGCGGTATCGCTCAGAATCTTGCCGTCACTGACGCGAATTGTGCGCGCGCAGTGGGCGGCGATATCGGGTTCATGCGTCACCACGACCACGGTCTGACCCTGGCGATGCAGCTCATCGAACAGCGCCATGATTTCGGCCGAGGTCTTCGAATCGAGATTTCCGGTGGGTTCATCGGCGAGCAGGATCGAGGGCTCGCCGACCAGGGCGCGCGCCACGGCAACGCGCTGGCGCTGGCCGCCGGACAGCTGGTTCGGTCGATGGCCGAGTCGGTCGCCAAGGCCGACCTTCTGCAAGGCTGCACGCGCGCGCCGATCGCGCTCGACGGCCGGCAGGCCGCGATAGACCAGGGGTTGCATCACGTTCTGCAGCACGGTCATCCGTGGCAACAGATGAAAGCTCTGGAACACGAAGCCGATTTCCTGATTGCGTACGCGTGCCAGCTCGTTGTCGTTCATGGTCGAGGTGTCGCGCCCGTTGAGCACATAGCGGCCCTCCGAGGGCGAATCGAGACAGCCGATCAGATTCATCAAGGTCGATTTGCCCGAGCCCGATGCGCCGATCAGGGCGACGTATTCGTTGCGGCCGATGTGCAGGTCGACGCCATTGAGCGCAAGGATTTCCTCCTCGCCCATCTGGTAGCGCTTGACGATGGCGGAGAGCTCGATCATTCCTCGTCTTCCTGCTCGGCCTTCGCCTTGTCGGCTGCCTTGGACTTGTCGTCTTTCTCTTTCGATTCGCTCAGGCGATCGCCTTCCTTGATCTGGCGCAGCGCCTTGGCGGGTCCGGTGATGATGCGATCACCGGCCTTGAGGCCGCGGGTGACCTCATCCCAGCTGTCGTCGGAAATGCCGGTCTCGATGCTGGCCTTGTGCGCCCGCGCGTCGCGCCAGATCCAGACATGGCGTTCGAGCTTGCCACTTTCGCCGGTCTCGCTGACCACGGCTTCTACAGGTACGGCCACGCGCTTGCCGCCGTCGTTGAGGAAGATATCGGTGCGCGCGCTCATGCCCGAGCGCAACTGCATGTCGGCCGGCGCCTGCAACAGCACGGTCACCTTGTAGGCGCGGCCCTGCAATTCCACGGTCGGAGCCAGCGCGATCTGTTCGACCACGCCGGGGATGGCGCGATCGGGGTAGGCGGCGGCGTAGACGTCGGCCTTCTGGCCGACGGCGATATTGGCGATATCGGCCTCATCGACCTTGAGCTCGGCCTGGATCGCGGAGGTGTCGGCGATCTTCATCAACTGGGCGCCGGCGAGCGCCATCGTCGACGGGATTGCGGTCTCGCCGACCTTGATTGGCAGGGCCACCACGGTGCCGCTGATCGGCGCCAGGATGTCGGTCTTGGCCATCTGTTCGCGCGCTTCCTTCAGCACCGCATCGGCGCGACGCAGTGCCTCCTCGCTGCTCTTCAGTTCGACCTTGGCCAGCTCCAGCTGGTTGCGGTCCTCGTCGAAGCGGCTCTGATCGATCATCCGTGCCTCGATCAGCTTGCTGCTGCGCTCGAACTGCTTCTGGCGCAAGGACAGCGCAACACGCTGGCGTTCGATGCTGATCACGCTCTGACGGCGGCTGGCCTCCTCGCGCTCGATCGCGTTGCGATAGGTCTCCGGATCAAGCGACAGCAGCACCTGACCGGCGACCACGGCATCGCCCTCCTTGACCGCAATCGACTTGACCTTGGCGATCAGTTCCGAGGTGAGATTCACTTCGGTCCGGTACGCCAGGGTGCCCGAGGCCAGGATGGTCGGACGGATGTCCTGCTCGGCGACAGTGGCGAGTTTGACTTCGGTGCCTTTCTCGCCGCGCATCTTCTTGATGCCGATCGGCAGTGCGATCACCAGCACGATGATGATCAGTACCAACCATTTTTTCTTGGAATTCATGCGCGGATCTCAATGCGAAGGAGTGGGTCTTGCAGATGCTCAGTGTGTCGCCAGCGTGAACACGGCCATGCCGCCAAAGATGATCAGGCTGGGGATGGTGGCCACCACGATGGCCTGCGTCCAGCTGGAACGGCTCCATACCCGCCAGCCCAGCGCCGTCAATGCAATCGTCCAGAAGGTCAGCAGATTGAAGCCCTTGGCCAGGCCACTCCAGGTGTGATCAAAGGGCAGCTGCACGATCAGCGGATCGAAATTGGTCAGCATCAGGCTCTCCAGCCCGGTTTGCGGTTCCATCATGAAGACGCCGACGATGGCAACGAGGATGCCGAGCTGTGCCGGTACACCAGCCCAGGCGGTGAGGCTCAGGCCATGGCGGAATGAAATCGCGCTGCCAGTGATCTTGCCGGCAAGCATGTAGTAGAGCGCAATCAGCAAGGTGAAGAAGGCAATGACGATGGGTGTGGCAACCGCGCCGAAGATGCCCATCACCGATGCGCTTGGCATCACGCTCTTGGCCTGGGCAATCTCGCTGGCGCTCATTTCCTTGCCCGACGCAGCAAGCTGATGCTCGGTCAACCAGTCCGAATCGACGGTATTGAAGTAGCTCAGGGTCATCACCACCGACAGCACCGTGAGCAAGATCAAGGGCAGCCAAAACGTCGGCTTTTCCTTGAGTTCGGCAAAGGTCTTGCCCGGTTCGACGAAAATATTGATCAGGTGCGACATGTCCTGCTCCTATCCCCAGGTTGCGGTAATGGCCATGCTGCGATGGCAGGGCCGCCAATGACCGATAGAGTGCGGCAGGCCCCTCCATGCAACAAGTGACGGCCGGCGAAATCGCGCATGTCAGTTGTCATATGGCGACTGACATGCTGTCAGCGGGCGCACAACGTGATTCAATCGCGGCAAGGCAGCGCGCAGGAGGTGCCCGATGAGCGGATCCGGTTCCGGTAGTCAACGCGTTCGTATCGACGCGAGCATGCGGCAGGCGTTCGAGCGCAATGCGGCGGCGGCATTGCGTCGCCGCAGCAACCGCTATCTGTCGGGCATGGCGATGAGCATGGCGCAGTATCCGGTCATCGGTGCCGGGGGTCTGCTCGGCATCCACTTCTGGGGCTGGACGCCCCTGCACCTGCTGGTGTTGCTGATCGCCGGTACCGCGCTTGCCATCATCGCCGATGTGGCGCGCTGGCTGGTTGCCCGTCGCAGTCTGCTGGCCGAGTATCAGACCATGCAGGCAGATCGCCTGGTCTGGCTGCTGGTAGCCGCCCGCCGTTCCGGCCAGGAAGAGGTATCCGGCGAGCACCTGCGATTGAAGTCGCCGGGTATCGGCCTTGCCGCCGATCTGGTGATCGGTGCCGTCGCAATCTACGCGCTCGACCAGCAGATCCGTTCGCTGGGTCTGGATGTCGCCGAGACCGTGCGCGCAGGGGGCTCCCTGCAGCTGGCGCTGATCGTTCTCTGCCTGGCGCCGTTGGCGGCTTTGGTCGCCACCCTGGGCACCGGCAGGGGCGCCGACCAGGGTGGTCATGACGAGCTGGAATTCCGTGCCGGCGGCCGCGGTCTGGGCCTGCTGTTGGTCGCCGGTGGCTTAGGGTTCTTTGGTCAGGACGGCGCGCGCGGCCTGATGTTGTTCATGTACAGCGGCACCCTGATTGTCGGTGTGCTGGCAATGCTCGGGGTCTGGCTCATGTATCGCGAGCGCGAATGGCTGCGTGCGCATCTGGCACCCGGCCGCTCCCCGCCTCCCTAAGCGGGCCTTGCCCCGCTGCTCGCCCAGGAACCTATAGGGCATCTCTGTGAGATGCCATCCCAGCGCCACGGCGCATCGATGACGGCATCTCGCAGCCATGCCCTGCAGCAGGGCTGGCGTACCGGGGCGGGGCAAGGCCCGCTCCATCAAATTTCCTCTGGAAAAGAAGCGGGAATCAGCGCTGTGCCCTTGCGTTTTGCTGGCGGCTCGGCCATCGTGGCCGCTGCATCCCGAATCGAATTCTCGTGCGCGTACGCAACAGGCCGAACTCCTCCGTTGAACCCGAAGCCGGCGGCACTGAGCCGCTTGATCTGCTGACTCCGCAGTCGGCCGCCGTCAGTGCCGGTGAACTCCGTTTCGCCCAGCTCGGTATCGCCCAGTTTGCGCTGCGCAGTGGCGATCCAGCCACCGTACACGCCGAGATCGCCGCGCGGGTTGCCGCGGCGCCTGCCCTGCTGACACGCGCGCCGGTAGTGCTGGATGTCTCCGCGCTCGACCCGACGCCCGATACCGCGCAGATGCAGGCGCTGATCGAAGCCGTGCGCAGCGCCGGCCTGCTGCCGGTAGGACTGACCCATGGCACGGTCAACGAGGAAGCGCTCGCGCGTGCGCTCGAGCTGCCCCTGTTTGCGCGGTTTCGCGCCAGCAGCGACCTGCCGGCCGCAGCGGCCGTCGAGCGCAAGCCCGCGGCCGCGCCGCGCGCCGCGCCCGTCGTCGGCACAGGTTCAAGCGTGGGCATGCACCATGCACTGCCGGTACGCTCGGGCCAGCAGGTTTATGCGCGGCAGCGCGATCTGATTCTGACGGCGATGGTCGGCAATGGCGCCGAGGTCATCGCCGATGGATCGATCCATGTCTACGGCACCTTGCGTGGTCGCGCGCTGGCCGGTGCCAGCGGCGATGCGACGGCACGGATCTACTGCCAGAACTTCCAGGCCGAGCTGATTTCGATCGCCGGCCAGTACCGGGTATTCGAAGAACACAGCCCGGACCTGCACGGCAAGCCGGTGCAGGCCTGGCTGGACGACGACAAATTGCGTATTGCACCGCTGGCCTGAGGCTGCGGTGCACGTTTCAACCATTGGAGATTGCGGCTTTGACAGAGATTATCGTTGTAACGTCCGGCAAGGGCGGCGTTGGCAAGACCACCACCAGTGCCAGCCTCGCGGTCGGCCTGGCCAAACGTGGCCGCAAGGTCGCAGTGATCGACTTCGACGTTGGTCTGCGCAATCTCGATCTGATCATGGGCTGCGAGCGTCGCGTGGTCTATGACTTCGTCAACGTCATCCAGAACGAATGCACGATCAAGCAGGCCCTGATCAAGGACAAGCGCTACGAGAACCTGTTTGTGCTGGCTGCCTCGCAGACCCGCGACAAGGATGCGCTGACCAGGGAGGGCGTCGAGCGCGTGCTGGACGAGCTGCGCGAGGCCGACTTCGACTACGTGGTCTGCGACTCGCCAGCCGGTATCGAGAAGGGCGCCTTCCTGGCGATGTACTTCGCTGATCGCGCGATCGTGGTGGTCAATCCCGAAGTGTCCTCGGTGCGCGATTCCGATCGCATCCTCGGTCTGCTCGCCAGCAAGACCCGTCACGCCGAGGTCGGCACGCGGCGCGTCGAACAGCATCTGCTGCTGACCCGCTACAACCCCGAGCGCGTCGCCCGCGGCGACATGATGAGCATCGCCGACGTCGAAGAGATTCTCGGTCTCGAGATCCTCGGCGTAGTGCCGGAATCCGAAAGCGTGCTGGCCGGTTCCAATGCCGGCACCCCGGTCATCCTCGACAACGAGTCTCCTGCCGGTCAGGCCTACGACGATGCCGTCGGACGTCTGCTCGGCGACAGCCTGCCGATGCGCTTCACCGAGGCGCAGAAGAAGGGCTTCCTGTCGCGACTGTTTGGAGCCTGAGCATGGGTATCTTCGATTTCCTCAAGCCGCGCGCGCCCAATACCGCCTCAGT
The DNA here is from genome assembly GCA_022843465.1 of Pseudomonadota bacterium. Classification (GTDB taxonomy): domain Bacteria; phylum Pseudomonadota; class Gammaproteobacteria; order Xanthomonadales; family Ahniellaceae; genus 0-14-3-00-62-12. The sequence goes on from JALHNO010000010.1 coordinate 38,455, forward strand.
CGCCAAGGAGCGCCTGCGCATCATCGTCGCGCAGGAACGCGCCCAGCGTGGCGCACCGGATTATCTGCCGACGCTGCGCCGCGAAATCCTCGAAGTGCTGAAGAAGTACGTCAACGTCGATCCGGATGCGATCCAGGTCAAGGTCAGCCACGAGGGTGGCCATGAGCTGCTCGAACTGTCGGTGGCCCTGCCAGAAAAACCAGCAAGCTGAGGCATCGCCACCCGCTGGGCTCGTGCTGCTGCAGCACCGTGCCGACGCCAGGGCGATCGCCCACGCGCGATCCTTCCGTCATTCAATCCGTACGCCGGCTCGACCCGCCATCAAGTGAGCTGCGCGCCCGCCCGGCAGCGTGCCCAGTAACCCTTGGGACACCGCTACTGCTCGAAGCCATTGCCGAATATCGTGTCGCCCATGCCGAGGCTCCGGCTCGCCTCGGCGGTATTGCCGTAGGCGCCGAGATTGATGCGGCCGCCATTGGGTTGTGACTCCAGCGAATGATCCGAGGCCGGATCGCCGGCATCGATCGCCGGACTTGTGGCAGCGTCGTTTACCCAGCCGCCGGGCGTGTAGCGGCCATGCATCGAGCGCAGGTGGTAGTCGCTCGGCGCGGCGGCAAACAGCGGATTGGCGAACAGGTTGCCGGTGCCGCTCTCGCTGGTGATCGAATAGCTGATGGTGTAACTGCCGCCGGTCAGCGTGGCGAACGCGCTGCCGGTGTTGTTCCAGAAGATCGCGTTGCGGATCGCGATCACCGAGCTGTCCTCGATCAGCACCACGGCGCCGGGATCGGCGCCGGGGCAGAGATTGTCGGCGATGGTGAGGTTCTCGATCGTCACCAGCGAGGGCCCGCCGGGCCCGCCATCGACATACAGCACCGAGGCCAGGCGGTTGTCGATGGGACACTGGTTGCCGACGACCAGATTGTTCTTCATCGTGCCGACGGCGCCCTCGTCCCAGAACACCGCGGTACCCTCGCTGGGCGCGTAGTTGTCGCTGATCAGATTGCCCTCGAGATCAGCGCCAGCTGCGGCAACAAGGACCCCGCCGCCCCAGCCATAGCCGACAGTGGCGCCAATGGCATTGCCGCGGATCACATTGCCGCGCACACTGGTGGAACCGGTGGAAATATAGAGGCCGCCGCCATGGTCGCTGTGGCCGATGTTGTCGCTGATCAGATTGCGCAGCAGGCTGGCCTGGCGGCCGCTGACATTGATGCCGGCGCCCCTGCCGGCCAGATTGCCGAGCACGCGGTTGTGCTCGATGCGCATCGTCCCGGTGGCGCCGCCGAAGTTCTGCGTGTGGGCATGGATGCCGCCGCCGCGGGTGTCGGCCTGGGTATGGTCGGCGGTACGGTTGTCATGCACATGATTGTGCGAGACGACCAGGGTGCCATTGCCATCCTGCACCGCGTAGATGCCACCGCCATAGCCGTAGCCATCCTTGAACGAGGTGCCGAGCCCGACGCCGCCGGTGACCTCGAAGCCATCGAAGGTGGTCGTCTGCGCGGAATCCACATGCAGTTGCACGCCCGGATTGAGCTGTCCGCCATTGATGACCGCCACATGCAGACCGGCCGCGCGCAGCGTGAAGCCGGAATTGAAACCGCCGAGCAGGGTCAAGTGCTTGCTGCTCGGATTGTTGAAGGCGCCGAGCGCAACGTTCTCGGCATAGTTGCCGGCTGCGACCTGCACGATGTCGCCGGCCTTGGCGGCAGCAATCGCGGCATTGATCGAGGTCAGCGGTGCTGCCGCGCTGCCGTTGCCGCCACCAGCAGCACCGGCACGGACGCAGATCACCGCCGGCAGGCTCGGCTGGATGCCGGTGCACGCATGCATCTGGCCATTGTCATCGCCATCCGGGCCAGCGCCCACCACAGCCAGACAGGGCAGAGAAAGCATCAGGACGGCGAGCATGGCGGGCAAGCGTATCGTGCAGAGCATTTAATGACTCCCAATTCAATCGTCCTGTCGATGCGACCACCGGGTCGTCTCCGGAATCCCGGAACAGCGCATTTCACTCCACAGGCAACGGTGTGGACTGCAATCAGGGGCCATGCGGTCCGCTGACGTCCTGGTGGCAAGGCGTCGCTGCAGGCCGCATCCTGCCCAATGACCGAAGTAACAGGAGTTGGTGCGGATTCCGGACAGCTGAGTCGCCTGTCAGCAGCCGCGGTGGAGACTGGCACTCGGGCGGATCAGGCGGCACGGGTGGCAGTGCGCGCCAACTCAGCCGGGACGACGGCTATCGCTCAGGAATCGATCAGCAGATTTGCATTCAAACTACCGGCCTTCACACAGGCACGCAGGAAGGCCTTGAACTGACTGATGCCCTTGCTGGCAACGACATCGGAATGGTCGGTCCTGAGATTGAGCAGATGCGTGTACAGGCGCGCCTGCTCGGCCCCGATATGGCCGCCGAACATCAGCATGTGCATGATCTGGCTGGAGTTGATCCGTTTGCTCGAAAACAGTCCTTTCCAGATACGTTCCGATGCTGTGCTCGACGCGAAGATCTCAGGGCGGTTGCGCAGGCTGTCAGTCGGCGCGCCATCGATCTTGAGGTCGTCGATCATGCGAAACAGCATCACCAGTCCGGGGTCTTTCGCATTCGCCGGCAGCCGCGCCAGCAACCAGTCCTCGGTCGCCTGCTCGATCGGATAATTCACCTTGCCGTAGCAGCCGAACGGCTGGCCGCCGACATTGGCGGGGCAGTGCTTGCAGTACTGCTCAAGATTCTTCAGCGGCGCCGTCGCCGACAGCAGCGCCGCAATCGGTACCGCTGCCTCCTGGCTGACGCCCTCCGGCGACCGCACCGCGATGGTGACCTGGCGCTCCCTGATCAGCGTCTCGACATCGACCGTGGGCTCGGCCTCGCGGAACACATTGATCGCAAACATCGCCGTATTGCGATGCTTGATCATCGACTGCAACTGCATTTCCGGCAGCTGCCTGCGGACTTCACAGGGCAGCTGGATGGTGTACTCGAGCGACATCGGGGCTCCTCTTGACGACTGCGAAGACGTGGCCGCCGCAGATTGGCGCGGCGGTCAAAACCGCCATTGTAGCGCCGGCGGCGGACTTGGGCGCCGCAGCGATCGGTCTGCCGGGGCGCTGCATCGGGCCAGGACACGCGCCAATCGCCGAAATCGCTACTGACTGGCGATTTGGCGGATTTCGCCATAAGCTGTGCGAAACCGCCACTGCTGAAAGGCGGGGGAAGGGCGCAGTCTATGCACACCGGACAAGGGTCCGGTCTAGACCTCAAAGGAGTTCGCCATGAAAACCCAGGTTCGTTCGATACTGTTCGGCCTGATCGCCCTGGCCGGTGCGGCCACGGCGGAAACCGCCTTCATCGATGGCCGCAGCCCGGTGTATACCGCTGGCCAGTACGGCGCGATGCTCGATCAATCCACCCAGCAGTGGCGGGTCAAGCCCCTGGTCGGGGAGCATCTGACCATTACCAACCGTGATCCCAGTTGCCTGAGCTCGGCCGTGCTGTCGCCCGGACTGTGGCTGATCGGCCGCGATCCGCAGGGCCGGCTCGAGCTGGTGGCTGCTTCAGATACCGCCCTGGCGCAGGATGTTCCCGCGACTATTGCCTTGCGCAGTTGCGACGACCCGATCGAAGGCTTGACGGTGCGGGTGCCGCCAAGCGTGATGCAGGCGCTGACCCTGAACGTCGGCGCGGTGCTGATCGATGGCTAGTCTGCAGGCCGCCGCAGGGGCCTTGCCGGCGCGCAAGCCCCTGCGCATGGGCATGCTGGCGGTGGATGGCTGCATGCTGTCCAGCCTGGCAGGACCGATCGACGCGCTGCGGGTGGCGCAGATCCTGTCCAGCATTCGCTCGCCCGCGCTCGGCGTGCAGTTTGAGAGTGTCCTGATCGGCGCACGCGGCGAAGCCAGCGTGCGCACCTCCGAAGGCCTGGTGCTGTCGGGCGTGAGCTCGCCCGACCGTCCCCTGGATATTGTGCTGGTGCCGGGACTGGGATTCGGCTCCACGCAAAAGCTCGATGACACCCTGCGCGCGCTGGCGCCCGAGGTCGAGTTGCTGCGTTCCCTGCACCTGCGTGGCGTCCGCCTGGCGGGCTGCTGCACCGGTACCTTCCTGTTGGCCAAGACCGGGCTGCTGGATGGTCGCCGGGCGACCACGGCCTGGTGGATGGCCCCGGCGTTCCGGCGCCACTTCCCACAGGTGCAACTGGAAGCAGATCAGATGGTGGTCGATGACGGCGATATCACCACCACCGGCGCTTCGACCGCGGTGTTCAGTCTGCTCAGTCGACTGATCGCCGAAACCGGGGGCGAGGATCTCGCCATGCAGACCAGCCGCATGCTGCTGGTTGATGCCGAGCGTCAGAGCCAGGCGCCGTACATCACCCAGGCATTGATCGAAAAGCCGCGCCATTCGCTGTCGGAGCGCGCGCAGCGCTTTCTCGATACGCAGCTGCATGCCGATATCAGCGTGTCGCAGCTGGCCGATCATTGCGGGGTCAGCGAGCGCAGTCTGCTGCGCCATTTCAAGGAACACTATGGCCAGAGCCCGCTCGCCTATATCCAGCATCTGCGCGTCGAGCGTGCCAAGGCCCTGCTGGAGGCGACCCATCTGAGTTTTGAAGAAGTGGTCGAGCGCTGCGGCTACTCGGATGTGCCGAGCTTCCGCAAACTGTTCAAGCGCGAGACCACATTGACGCCGGCCGATTACCGCGAACGCTTTCGCCTGCGCGCGCGTTGACCGCGGCGCGGGCGCGTGATTCCATGCAGCGCATCTCCTTCGGCGAGGCTCAGGCGCATGCAGCAGTTGAACCTGGTTCGAATCGGTACGCTGGCCTGGGCCAGCGTCCTGCTGATCGCCTGTGGCCATCAATCGGTGCAGTCACCGGAGCTGGCCGAAACCCGGTGGCAGCTGATTGAAATCGACGGCGCGACGCCCGCGGTTGCCGAAGACAAGCGCCCCACCCTGATACTGAGTATCGGCGAGAGCCGGGCCAGCGGCAGTGGCGGCTGCAATCGCTATTCGGGCAGTTTCCGCCAGGGCAAGGGCAACGTTCAGTTCGGTCCGATGATGCAGACCAAGATCGGCTGTGGCGGCGCAATCAATCAGAGCGAACAACAGTTCCACGCCGGGCTGGCGCGCGTGGCCAGCCTGCGCCAGAACGCCGACCAGCTTGAGTTGCTGGACCAGGACGGCGCCCTCGTCATGCGCCTGCAGGCCACCGCCGCCGACGCGCCCTGAGCACAGCGGCGCGTCAGCTCAGCTCAGCTCTGACGTGCGGCGCGGATCTGCGCCTCGACCGCCGCCAGCGCCGTCATGTTGACGATACGCCGCACCGTCGAAACCGGCGTCAGGATATGCACCGGCTTGTCGACGCCCATCAGGATCGGACCGATCGCGACACCCTCGGTCATCTGCCGGGTGATGTTGTAGGCGATATTGGCGGCATCGATGTTCGGACAGATGAACAGATTGGCGCGCCCACTCAGCAGCGAGTTGGGGAACAGCTTGTTGCGGATCTCTTCGTTCAGTGCGGCATCGGCGTGCATCTCGCCTTCGATCTCGATCCTCGGCTGCGCCGCCAGCACCAGTTCGCGCACCCGCCGCAGCTTCAGCGCGCTCGGCGAATCGTGCGAGCCGAAATTGGAATGCGAGATCAGCGCGATCTTCGGCGTGATGCCGAACAGCTTGAGTCGATAGGCGGCCTGCAGGGTCGCCTCGGCGAGTTGCTCGGCGCTGGGATCGATCTGGACATGGGTATCGAGGAAGAAGAATACGCCCTTGTCGTTGGCGACCGCGGTCATTGCCGACGGCGAGCCGACACCCGGGTCGAGCGAAATCACATCGAGGATATGCCGCAACTTCTTGTGATAACGGCCGACGATGCCGCAGATCATCGCATCGGCTTCGCCGCGTTCGACCATCAGGGCCGCCACCACGGTGGAGCGTGAGCGCACCACCGCCTTGGCGCCGGCGGGCGTCACGCCGCGACGCTGCATGCACTGGTGGTAATGCTGCCAGTAGTCATTGAAACGGGGATCGTTGTCGATATTGGTCACATCGACATCGCGCTCCAGATTGAGCCGCAGGCCCATCCGTTCGATGCGGCGTTCGATGACTGCGGGGCGGCCGATCAGGACCGGACGCGCCAGCCCCTCATCGACGATGGTCTGCACCGCACGCAGCACGGTTTCCTCCTCGCCCTCGGCAAACACCACGCGCTTGACATCGGCGCGGGCACGATCGAACACCGGCTTCATCAGCAGGCCGGTGCGGAACACGAACTGCATCAGCTTCTCGCGATAGGCCGCGAGATCCGCGATAGGCCGGGTGGCAACCCCGGTCGCCATGGCTGCCTGTGCCACCGCCGGAGCGAGTTCTACGATCAGCCGCGGATCGAACGGCTGCGGAATCAGAAAATCCGGTCCGAACACCGAGGCTTGGCCGCCATAGGCCTGGGCCGCGACATCGGAAGCCTCACGCCGTGCCAGCGCCGCGATCGCGTGTACGCAGGCAAGCTTCATCGCCTCGTTGATCGAAGTCGCGCCGACATCGAGCGCGCCGCGGAAGATGTACGGGAAGCAGAGCGCGTTGTTGACCTGGTTCGGATAGTCCGAGCGGCCGGTCGCGATGATGCAGTCGGGCCGCGCCTCGCGCGCCAGTTCGGGCAGGATCTCCGGTGTCGGATTGGCCAGCGCCAGGATCACCGGACGCGAGCCCATGGTCTTGACCATTTCCGGCTTCAACACGCCGCCGGCGGAAAGCCCGAGAAAGACATCGGCACCGGCGACGATCTCGGCCAGCGTACGCTTGTCGGTGGCGCGGGCGTAGCGCGCCTTGTCGGCATCCATGTCCTCGACGCGGCCCTCATAGACGACACCGCAGCGATCGACCACGAGAATGTTCTCGCGGCGCATGCCGAGCGCCACCAGCATGTCCAGACAGGCGAGGCCCGCCGCGCCAGCGCCGGAGGCGGCCAGCTGAACCTCGTCGATTTTCTTGCCGACCACGTGCAGGGCATTGATCACGGCAGCGCCGACGATGATCGCTGTGCCGTGCTGGTCGTCGTGGAAGACCGGAATCTTCACGCGTTCGCGCAGCTTCTTCTCGACATAGAAGCACTCGGGTGCCTTGATGTCTTCCAGGTTCATGCCGCCGAAGGTCGGCTCCAGCGAGGCGATGATGTCGACCAGCTTGTCGGGGTCGCGTTCGTTGATCTCGATGTCAAAGACATCGATGCCGGCAAACTTCTGGAACAGCACACCCTTGCCTTCCATGACGGGCTTGGCCGCCAGCGGGCCGATGGCGCCGAGACCGAGCACGGCAGTGCCATTGCTGATCACGGCCACCAGATTGCCGCGTGCGGTGTACTCGGACACCGTCGCGGGATCGCGCACGATTTCCTCGCAGGCCGCCGCCACGCCGGGTGAATAGGCCAGCGACAGGTCCTTGCTGGTGACCAGGGACTTGGTTGGCTGCACCTTGATCTTGCCCGGCGGATATTGCCGGTGGTACTCGAGTGCCTGGGCTTTGAGATCTTCGGAGTTCGACATGAGGGGGTCGCGGCCTTGCGCGGCATGCTGCAGGAAAGAGCGCTGGAATATAACATGTGCCCCCTTCCAGACCGGTCGGAGGAGTCGACTGGCGCGTCCTGGCGGGTCACAGGGGCTGGGTTCCGGCGGATTGGCCGTGGCGGCGTGCCGCCCGCGTTGCGATCCGGGCCGGGCGCGTGGGCGAAGGCGAAGGGAACCCGGGATCGACGGAGCATGTCAGTGCAGGTGAGTCCCCAGTGGATTGCGATGCCGCATCGCCCGCCCAGCGCGCGCCGGGATGGCCGCCGGCTGTGCATCATCGTGCCGTACCGTGATCGCGCCGAGCATCTGAAGGTGCTGCTGACGGCGTTCGAGTCCTGCTTCCTGCGCGCGGAGGCAGGCATCGACCAGCAGCTGCCGCGCATCTTCATTGTGGAACAGTCCGGCAGCGGACCATTCAACCGCGGCAAGCTGTGCAACGTCGGTTTTGATCTGAATCGGCGACTGTGCGATTACGTCTGCTTTCATGATGTCGATTTCGTACCAGCCGATGCCGATTACAGCTTCCCCTTGCTGCCCGCCCGAGTCTGCAGCGAGGGTTCCCGGCATCGCGAGGATCTGCGCTTCGCCTTTGGTGGCGTGGTGGCGTTCTCGGTAGCGGATTTCGAGCGCGTCAACGGCTACAGCAATCAGTATTCCGGCTGGGGTTACGAGGATTCCGACCTGCTGCTGCGGGTGGTGCGCACCGGCATGCGGCTGGAGTCCCGGCCCGGTCGCTTCCTGTCGTTGCCGCATGCCCCTACCGAACGCGATCCGGATGGACTCGTTCGGCCCGAAACCCGCCGGAATCAGCAGCGTTTCCTGCAGCGGCTGACCGGCTCCGAGCCGTTCTGGGACGATGACGGCCTGCGCAGCCTGGTGTACACCGTCGAACGGCGCCAACGGCGCGCGCGCAACGGTAGCGTCAGTCTCGACGTGCAGCATGTCGTGGTCCGCATCGACGACTGAATCAAGGCGCGGAATCCGCTGGCGCGACCGTACAATGGGTGTTCCTCCACACCGGGCCCCGCGCAATGATCGATTTCTCTTCGGATACCAAGACCCAGCCGACTGCCGCGATGCGACAGGCGATGGCAGCGGCCGAGGTCGGCGACGAGCAGGCCTTCGAGGACCCGACCGTCAACGCCCTGTGTGCGCGTGTGGCTGCGCTGCTGGGCAAGGAAGCCGCCCTGTTCGCACCGTCAGGTTGCATGTGCAACCAGATCGCGATCGCGGCGCTGTGCCGTCCTGGCGATGAGGTCATCTGTGACGCCTCGGCGCATATCGCCTGGTTCGAGAGTGGTGGGCCTTCGGCCAATGCCGGCGTCATGCTCAATACCGTTCAGGGTGAGCGCGGGCGCTTCAGCGTTGGCCAGGTCACTGCGGCGATGCGGCCGAAATGGCGGCACTGCCCGCAGCCGAGCCTGTTGGCGGTCGAGCAGACCAGCAACCTTGGCGGTGGCGCGATCTGGCCCCTGCAGCAGTTGCGCGAAGTCGCTGATTTCGCCCATCAGCACGGGATGCGCACGCATATGGATGGCGCCCGCCTGTTCAACGCCGTGGTCGCCTCCGGGGTCAGCGCAGCCGACTATGCGGCGCCATTCGATTCGGTCTGGGTCGATTTCAGCAAGGGTCTGGGCGCGCCGGTCGGCGCCGTGCTGGCCGGTTCGCGCGAATTCATTGAGCGCGCCTGGGTGATCAAGCAGCGCCTTGGCGGCGGCATGCGCCAGGCCGGCATACTTGCTGCCGGCGCGCTGTACGCGCTCGATCACCATGTCGACCGGCTCGCCGAAGACCATGCCAATGCACGTGTGCTCGCGCAGGGCCTCAGTACCCTGCGTGGCCTGCGGGCAAGGCCGGAGGAGGTCGAAACCAATCTGGTGTTTTTCGAGGTCGATGCCGGCGTGCTCGGCTTCGATGCTGGCGAATTCTGCACACGATTGGCGGCGTACGGCTTCCGGATGGGCGCATTCGATGCCCGCCGCGTGCGTGCAGTGACCCATCTCGACACCTCGGCGCAGGCAACAAGCGAATTGCTCGCGGCTGCGGCCCGGGTGGTAGCAGGAGTGGCTTGAGCAACCCGCGCGCAATACCCTTGATACACTGGCGGCATGAGCAATCCGCTGCCCCAGATTCGAGATGTAACCGATCCTGGGCTATGTCTTGATGACCGCGAGCACGCCGCATTCCTGCTGCTGATGTTCTCGGCCGACAGCCTTGCCGATCTCGCCCGGATCGCCGATCGCCATGTGACGCGCCGCTGGTCCGGCGCCCGCGTCGCGCTGTTCTGGAGCAATGGCGAGCTGGAGGGCGGCAGCACGCGCCGCGACGCCTCACCGGAAGAGGCGCGTGCGCACATCGATGATGAGGTCGTCCGTGCCTGCCTGCTCGGCACCGAGTGCGAGTGCGTCCAGGGCGAGACGATCGAACATTGGATTGCTCTGGGTGGACCCAGACCCAATATCAGCGCGGCCCTGAGACTCAGCATCGGCACCGGCTCGTCGATCAGCCTGGTCGAGCGCATGGTGCTGGTCGACGCCCTGCGCTGGCGTAGCCGTGAACTGCTGGAGCGTGAGTATCTGGCCAGTTCGGTCGAGCGGCTGGAGAAGGCGCAGAGGCTGCAGCACGCCCTGTATGCCATCGCCGATCTTGCCAGCAGCGAACTCGAGATGTCCGAGATGTTGCGCAACATCCACGAGATCGTCGGCGAACTGATGTATGCCGAGAACTTCTACATCACCCTGCTCGATGAGCAGGAGCGGCAGATGCGCTTCATCTATTTCGCCGACAGCGTCGACACCGTGCCGATTCCGGCTGATCAGACCTTCGCGCTCAGCGAAATGACCAATAGCCTGACCCTGGCCCTGATCCGCCACGGCAAGCCCCTGCGTGGTCCCTCGGAAAAGGTACGTGAATTTCTCGGCGTGCAACGTGATGGCCTGTATGGCCCCGAGGCCGAAGACTGGCTCGGCGTGCCCCTGGTCGTTGGTGGCCGCGTGCGCGGCGCCGTGGTCGTGCAGAGCTATCTGCACGATGTCGGCTACAGCGAAGAGGATTCCGCCCTGCTCGGCTATGTCGCCCAGCACATCCTCACCGCGCTGCAGCGCAAGCAGGCGCACGAGGATCTGGAGGACCGGGTCGAGGAGCGCACCCGCGAACTGACCCAGGAAATCGCCGAACGCCAGCGCAGCGAGCAACTGCAGGCTGCGTTTCTGCGCATTGCCGAGATTGCCAGTACGGCCGAGACCATGGATGCCTTCTATCGCGGCGCCCATCGTGTCGTCGGTGAGCTGTTGAACGCCAGGAATTTCTTCGTGGCACTGGTCGAAGACGGCGACATGCTGTCATTTCCGTACGCGGTGGATGAACGCGACCCGCTCGCCAAATTCGAGACCCGCAAGCGTGGCAATGGGCTGACCGAGTACGTGATCCGCACCGGCATGCCGTTGCGTGCCGATCGTCAGGGGCTCGATGCGCTCTATCGCAAGGGCGAAGCGCGCACCGTGGGTGCGCTGTCGGTGTGCTGGCTCGGCGTGCCGCTGCGCGGCGAGTCCGGCCTGCTCGGTGCGATGGCGGTGCAGAGCTATACCGAGGATCTGATGTACAGCGAGCGCGATCAGGAGGTGCTGACCTTTGTGTCGCACCATATCGCGCTCTCGCTGGAGCGCAAACGCGCGCAGGAATCGCTGAAGCGTGCCTATGCCGATCTCGAGCAGCGCGTGCAGGCGCGTACCCGCGAACTGGCCGATGCCAACAGTGAACTGCGCGAGCAGATTCGTGAGCGCGAGCGCATGGAGTCCCAGCTCAAGCACGAGGCCCTGCACGATACGCTCACCGGGCTTCCCAATCGTGCCCTGCTGCTGAACCGGCTGGAACACGCACTGGCGCGCTTCCGCCGCGACCACGCCAACATGTTTGCGGTGCTGTTCCTCGATCTGGATCGCTTCAAGATCATCAACGACAGTGTCGGCCATCTGATCGGCGACGAGTTGTTGAAGGAAGCTGGAGCCCGGATCCGGCTCTGTCTGCGCGAGGAAGACCTGGTCGCCCGCCTCGGTGGCGACGAGTTCGCCATCCTGCTGGAAGACATCGAGAACGAGGAAGCGCCGCAACTGGTCGCCCGCCGCGTGATCGCTTCCCTGAACGAGCCGATCCGGGTTGAAGGCAAGGAGTTGTTCACCTCGGCCAGCCTCGGCATCGCCTATAGCCATCAGCGCTACAGTCGCGCCGAGGAATTGCTGCGCGATTCGGACGTCGCAATGTATCGCGCAAAGGCGATGGGCCGGCAACGCTTCGAGGTATTCGACGAGCGTCTGCATCGCGAGGCGCTGGCTCTTCTCGATCTCGAAGGCGATCTCAGGCGCGCCCTGGTGCGCGAGGAATTCGAGCCCTACTTCCAGACCATCTGCGACCTGCGTACCGGCGCGATCCTGGGCTACGAGGCGCTGCTGCGCTGGCACCACCCCGAGCGCGGCCTGCTGCTGCCCGGAGATTTCCTGAAGGTCGCCGAAGAGAACGGCAGCGCCGAACTGATCGATTGGCAGGTCTTCCATCGGGTGATGAAAGTGGTGCCGGAGGTTTGCGCGGGTGGCCGCTACGTCACCATCAATGTCTCCGCGCGCCACTTCCGTGATGCCGACCTCAGCGACAATCTGATCAGCATGCTCAAGACCCATGATGTCGAGCCGAACCAGGTGCGCATCGAAGTCACCGAAGGCGCCCTGCTCGAAAACCCCGAACAGATCCGCCGCATCCTCAACGATCTGCAGGAACATGGCGTGCTCGCCGTGCTCGACGATTTCGGCACCGGTTACTCTTCGCTGAGCTATCTGCACCAGTTTCCGATGCATTCACTGAAGATCGACAAGAGCTTCGTCGCCGACCTCAACCCCGGCCGCAGCGGCGGCAATGCCGTCGTCGTGCGCGCCATCATCGCGCTGGCGCATTCGCTCGGCGTCGAAGTGATCGGCGAAGGCATCGAGCAGATCGAGCAGCGCGAAGCCCTGATCGAACTCGGCTGCATGCGCGGACAGGGCTTCCTGCTGTCCGATCCGCGACCAGCGGCTGCGCTGGTCCTGTAAGGAATTCCAGAGCCATGCTCCGGGTCAGCGAGCCGAATGATTCCCAGGCCCGGCAATGGGCGACTCGATCCCGCGCAACGGATGTTGATTCGCCCTTTCAGGGCTGGTTTGTGCAGGCCGTTGATACCCAGGGCGTTGCCCTGGGCTGAATTGACGCGCCCCTTCGGGGCTGATGTTTCGGAGGTGGTGATGACAAGGCCAACGTCCCGGGTACACGAGACGAATCATGCCAATGCCCTGAGCGTGCGATGCTTGCGCCCCGAAGGGGCAATTCAACCTAGCCCAGGGCAACGCCCTGGGTAAACGACACCCAGGACCTCGGAGCCCTGAAAGGGCGATTCAATGGCCTTGCACGTGTATCGGACACATGCCCGATGGATGATCTCGGAGAAAAAGGCCACGGCAAAAAATCAAATGCAGCGGGGCAAGCCACGCTCGACAAAGGCGGGAACAAACGCAGCGGGGCAAGCCCCGAGTCTGTGGGCTGGCTTTGCTGTAGGGCATCTCTGCGAGATGCCGTCATGAAGGCGCCGCGGTGTCGGCAGGGCATCTCACAGAGATGCCCGACAGGACAACTGACGATCAGCGTGGCTCAGTTGAACGTACTCGGCGCCGCTGGCGCGGAAATTCCGCGCGGTGGTGTGGCCTCCAGTTCCTTGAGCAGCATCTCGACGCCCTTCTCCAGCGAGGGATCGCGGCCGGCGTGGATGGCTTCGGGCAGATCGATCACCTCGACATCGGGTGCTACGCCCTCATTCTCGACGGCCCAGTTGCCGTCGGTGTCGAGAAAGCGGAAGGTTGCCGCCAGCAGGATGCCGCCATCGGCGAGTCCGGGATTGCCACTGATGCCAACCAGACCGCCCCAGGTACGCGTGCCGATCAGTGGCCCGAGCTTGAGCTTGCGAAAGTAGTAGGGCAGGGCATCACCACCCGAACTCGACAGGCCATTGATCAGCATCGCCTTGGGGCCGGTGTGCGAGAGCAGGGGCGTCGCATTCGGTTCAAGGCCGCGCCGCTTCCAGTAGTTGAGCGGCTGGCGGGACAGCATTTCGATCATCCGGTCGGGAATGAAACCGCCGCCGTTGTAGCGGTCGTCGATGATCAGCGCATCCTTGTGGGCATAGGCGAGAAACCCGCGCATCAGCTCGCGATTGCCATCCACCGCGGTATTGGGCAGATGGATGTAGCCGATGCGGCCCGCGCTGAGCCGGTCGACCATCGCGCGCCGAGTCTGCACCCAGTCGAGATAACGCAGCGACAACTCGCTGCTCTGCAGGCGCACCCGCAGCAGGCGCGCCTGCGCGGCGTCGGGGCTGGCACTGACGCGGATTTCGGCGACGCGATCGGCCTTGCCTTCGAACAGGGCCCAGGCATTCTTCACCGTGCGCGCATCGACACCGTCGACACTGATCAGATACTCGCCTTCGCGCACGTCGATGCCCGCCTCGGTCAGCGGCGAGCGCGTATTGGGCGCCCAATTCTCGCCAGGAAAGATGCGGCCGATCCGGAAATAACCCGAGGCATCGGCCAGCAACTCGGCACCCAGAAAGCCACCACCGCGGCGCTCGATGCCTGGGTGATCACCGCCATCGACATAGACATGGCCGGCATTCGCTTCGCCGGCCATCTCGTGCAGCAGATAGTCGAGGTCGGCGCGACTGGCCACATGCTCGACCAGCGGCAGATAGCGATCGCGCACGGCCAACCAGCGCGCGTCGCCGCCGTGCATGTTCTCGTCGTAGAACCAGTCGCGCAGGATGCGCCAGGCATCGACAAACATCTGCCGCCACTCGACGCGCGGATCGATCCGCAGATCCAGCTGGCCGAGATCGAGCTTGCCGGCTTTCAGATCGGCGCCGGCCTTGGGCTCGATCAGGCTCCAGTCCTCGCCATGGCGCACCAGCAGCCTTTCCTGGTCCTGGCTGAGTGCGTAGGCGCGCACGCCCTCGGCGATCTTGCGTGGCTTGTCCTCGCTGAGAAACTGCCGATGCAGCACCGCGCCCTGGCTGTCGTTGCCGCCACGTGCCAGATAGATCACTCCGTCATCCAGTGCCTGCAGACCGACATAGTTGCCGGACCTGGGCGGTAGCGGCACCACCCGCGCATCGAATCCATCGACATCGATCTGCACACGACGGCCACCGTCCTCGTCGGCCCTGGGCCTGCTGGTGTTGGCCTCGTCGCTGTCGATGCTGGCCAGGCTCGGCCCCTGCTTGCGAAGGCTGGCGGCATAGATCCGCGCGCCGCGGGTATACAGATAATTGAACTCGTAACTGCTGTTGGTCAGATTGAAATCCCGGTTCGAGACGAAATACAGATAGCGTCCCTTGGGATCGAAGCTCGGCGAGGTATTCGGTGCCGTATCGCTGAGCAGCTGCTCGGCCTTGCCCGAATCGAGCGCATACATCCAGATCGTCGGGACCTGGGTGCGACCGGTTTTCTCATAGGCAATGAAGCGCGAGTCCGGTGACCAGACCGGATCGCCGAGCGGGCCGTACTGGCCGACATCGGCATCAGTGACCTTGCCACTGACGACATCGAGCACACGCAGCCGATGGCGCTGATCGGTGAACGCCAGAAACCGCGAATCCGGCGACCACACTGGCGCATTGCGCCAGGTATCGCCATCCACGGTGACCCGTCGCGCCGGCGCATCGCGTGACTCGCCGCGCACATGGATCTCGTACTCGCCGCTGGCATCGGAGAGGTAGGCAATTGACAGGCCATCGGGCGACCAGCTGACCGAGATCTCGCGCGCCGCCGGGGTCTGACTGAGATTGCGGATCGCGCCCTTCTTTGCCGGCACGCTGAACAATTCTCCGCGTGCGCCGAAGAGAACACGCTTGCCATTGGGCGAAAGCCCGAACGATTCGATCTGGCCGGCGACGTTCTTGATGCTCGGCAGGCTGGCGGCAGAATCGCCCATGACATGGATCACCAGTCGGCGTGCCTCGCCGCTGGCGACATCAAGACGCCAGATCGCGCCGGCCTGTTCGAACACGATGGCGCCCGGACCGGCGCTCGGCCACAGCACATCGAAGTCATTGAAGCGGGTAATCGCGGTCGGCGGCGTCACGCGGTCATCACCGTCGACGGGCATCCGGTACAGGTTCAAGGTGCCGGTGCGATCGGACACGAAATAGACCGCATCATCGACCCACATCGGCTGGTGGTCGGTGCCCTTGAAAAAGGTCAGGCGCTTTGATCGGTTGTTGACCAGATCATAGGTCCAGACATCCTGGGCACGACCGCCGCGATAACGCTTCCAGCTGCGGAAATCGCGATCGATCGGGGTGTAGACCATGGTCTTGCCATCGGCCGAAAACATGCCGCCGCCGGATTCCGGAATCGCCAGCGGCGTTTCCATGCCGCCGTCCACCGGCACCAGATAGGGACGGCCACCGCGCTCGTCGTAGGCCAGTCGATTGGCGCGCACCAGTACATGACGTCCATCCGGCGACCAGTCGAGCACACGGTAATCGGTGCCACCGCGCACCGGCATCGGACCGATGTCGCTGTACCAGGTCAGTTGTCGCGGCGTACCGCCATTGGCGGGGATCACATAGACCTGACGGGTGCCGTTGTACTCGGCGCTGAAAGCGATCTGGCTGCCATCGGGAGAGAACTTCGGATAGAGCTCCTGGCCGGCATCTGCCGTCAGCCGGATCGCATTGCCGCCATCGCGACCGGTGATGTAGATGTCGCCGGCATAGACGAACACGATCTGACTCGCCGAGATATCCGGAAAGCGCAGCAGCCGGGTCTCGGCCTGCGTGGCAGTCGATGCCAGCAGCGGAGCAAGAAGCAGGGCAAACGAAGTCAGGCGCACGGGCGTGTCCTACGATGGCTAGGGGTCCAGTGTAGCGACCACGTCGAAATGTGCGCTGTGCCGAAAGCCCTGCACCACGGCGGGCGCGTGTTGATCTTTGTGACGAAGCGGTCGGGGCGCGATCCCGAGGACGCCGCCGTGGGCCGCTGTGATCGTCGCTGTCGTTGATGCTGCGTTGCCGTCGAAGAGTTGGGCTTGCCGCCCTGCTCGCCGCTTGTCCTGTAGGGCATCTCTGTGAGATGCCATCCCAACACCGCGGCGTCTTCATGACGGCATCTCGCAGAGATGCCCTACAGAAGCAGCAGAGCACACGAGCTGGGCTTGCCGCGCTGCTCGCGGCTTGTCCTGTAGGGCATCTCTGTGAGGTGCCATCCCAACACCGCGGCGCATTCAAGACGGCATCTCGCAGAGATGCCCTACAGAAGCGGCAGAGCGCACGAGCTGGGCTTGCCGCGCTGCTCGCCGCTTGTCCTGTAGGGCATCTCTGTGAGATGCCATCCCAACACCGCGGCGCACTCAAGACGGCATCTCGCAGAGATGCCCTACAGAAGCGGCAGAGCGCACGAGCTGGGCTTGCCGCCCTGCTCGCCGCTTGTCCTGTAGGGCATCTCTGTGAGATGCCATCCCAACACCGCGGCGCATTCAAGACGGCATCTCGCAGAGATGCCCTACAGAAGCGGCAGAGCACACGAGTTGGGCTTGCCGCGCTGCTCGCCGCTTGTCCTGTAGGGCATCTCTGTGAGATGCCATCCCAACACCGCGGCGCATTCAAGACGGCATCTCGCAGAGATGCCCTACAGAAGCGGCAGAGCACACGACTTGGGCTCGCTGCGCTGCTCGCGGCTTGTCCTGTAGGGCATCTCTGTGAGATGCCATCCCAACACCGCGGCGCATTCAAGACGGCATCTCGCAGAGATGCCCTACAGAAGCGGCAGAGCACACGACTTGGGCTCGCTGCGCTGCTCGCGGCTTGTCCTGTAGGGCATCTCTGTGAGATGCCATCCCAACACCGCGGGGCATGGTAGGCGGCATCTCGCAGAGATGCCCTACAGAAAAACCAGCGTACAAGAGCGTGGCCTGCCGCGCTGGCGCTGGCTCAACCCGGCAGCCGGAAAAATCTGCGTGCCGTGCTGCTGCTGTTCGCAGCCGTTGTGGTCACCGGTTCACCGCGATCACGGGCAATCTCGCTGACGATATGGCCGAGAAAAGCCGGCTCATTGCGGCGATGGCTGGGCTTGGGCTTGAGCGTGCGCGGCAGCAGATACGGTGAATCGGTTTCCACCATCAGCCGATCGGCCGGAATATGCCGGACCAGATCGCGCAGGTGCTGACCACGCCGCTCATCGCAGATCCAGCCGGTGATGCCGATGTGCCAGTCCTGATCGAGATAATCGAACAGCTCCTTCTTCTCGCCGGTAAAGCAATGCACGACGACGGCGCCGGTACGATCACGGACATTGCGCATGCAGGCGATGAAATCCTCATGGGCATCGCGCTGATGCAGGAACAGCGGCTTGCCGCAATCGACCGCGATCTCCAGCTGGCGCTCGAACGCGAAGATCTGCACCTCGCGCGGTGACAGATCGCGAAAATAGTCGAGTCCGGTCTCGCCGACGGCCAGCACCTGCGGATCGGCCAGCAATTCGCGGAACAGCGCATCGGTATCGCCGGTGTAATCACTGGCATGATGCGGATGCAGGCCCGCGGTCGCGTGCAGAAGATCCGGATAGCGGCGGGCGAGTTCGAGTGCATCGCGGCTGCCCTGTTCGCTGGCACCGGTCACCACGATCCGGGCGACGCCGGCGGCGCGCGCCCGCGCCAGCACATCGTCGATATCGTGGCGGAACGACTCGTGACCGAGATTGGCGCCGATGTCGATCAGTCCTTCGAGGGTTTCCTTGTCGGTTGCAGCAGGTGAATCATCAGGCATGGCCGTGCGTCGTCCGTGGTCGCGGCCGGCGATCATAGCCGCGCCGCGGGCGTCCCCCAAATCCTGCGTACGCCATCGCACTTTCACCACCCGGATTCGCTTGCATACTGAACCGCGCCCATCGAGTATCCGATTTGCCGATTCCTTAACGCCCGATTCAGCGCTGATCACGCATCGTGGGCGCCATGCCCGATCGCATCATCCACCGAGGACTTCCCATGCCGAAGCTCAAGTATCTGTTGCACGTAGCCCTGTTCTCGCTGGCGGTGCTGATCGCCGCGCCGGCGCGCGCCATCACGCCGGAATCCGGCTTCTGGTACAACATCGACGAGTCGGGCACCGGGATCAGTATCGAGATCACCGACAACTTCCTGTTCCTGGCTGCCTACGGTTTTGACAACGCCGGCTTCCCGACCTGGTACACCTCGGGCGGCTTCATGACCAGCGACCGCCAGTACACCGGTGGTCTTGCAGCATTCCGCAATGGCCAGGCCTTCGGCGGGCCGTGGATCGCACCCACCTACCTCGGCGATACCGGCGGCCAGGTTTCGATTTCCTTCGATCCCAATGACGAAACCCGCGCCACCATCAGCTGGTTCGGTCGCACCTACCAGATCCGCCGCTTCGACATCTTCCGCATCCTCTACGGCGCCGGCAACAATATCCACCAGACCCAGCGCATGTTGGGCGAGTGGACCCTGGTGTTCGACCTCTACAACCGCAGCGCGGATTACCGGGCATTCCCGTACTTCGGTGACGTGCTGATCTTCGATCTGATCGACACCAGCACCAATCCCGATTTCTACGATGGCTGCCGCCCGACCAACTCGCTGACCGGTTTCTGCACCACGGCAGCGCTCAGTGCACACGATGCCTCCGGCTATTACGACAGCGTCAACAATGAGCAGGTCGTGGTGGTCAAGGATGTACCGGCCTCGGGTTCCAGCCCACCGATCTACTTCGCCTATTTCCTGGCCACCGGTCTGACCCAGTTCGACGGCGTGGTATCGATCTACTCGCCGCCGGCGACCGGCAGCAGCGGCCCGTTCTATCCGGTTCGTGGCTTCCGCAGTGCGAGCCGCAAGTACGTGGTCGATGGCAGCGGCCCGAACTCGGTGGATCCCGATGCCAAGTCCGCCCCCGGCGGCGAAAGCCCCTCGCTGGCCAAGGCGATCATGCAGGCCAATGGCGGCGTGCTCCCCGAAGGCCTGACCGCCGCCGAAGTCAAAGCCCAGTTCGGCATCGACGTAAGCCGCATGGCGAAGTCACTGAAGCCGCTCGAACAGCGCCTGCAGAACAAGGCACCGCGCAGTCCCTGATCATTCCGCGCGGCCCGCCGCGCCGATCAGTCCAGGCAGATACAAGAGCCGGCCTCGTGCCGGCTCTTGTGTTTGTGGCAAGGTCGATCCGAGAGGAGTAGAACCAGGACATCCACGATTCCGAGATCTCCTAGCCACCAGCGCGCATTGATCTGACTGCTATCGCTTCTGCGCGGGATGTAGAACCAGGACATCCACGATTCCGAGATCTCCTAGCCACCAGCGCGCATTGATCTGACTGCTATCGCTTCTGCGCGGTGAGAGTCTGTACGGCATGACCTATCCGCGCTCCACCCTTGCTTCTCCCGGCGCGCCCGGCGTGTTCCACTGCGTATCGCGGTGTGTACGTCGAGCATTCCTGTGCGGTGAGGACAGCTATACCGGACGTTCGTTCGAACATCGCCGGCAGTGGGTGGAGGATCGGCTACGCGAGATAGGGGAGATCTTTGCGGTATCGATCTGGGGATACGCGGTGATGAGCAATCACCTGCATGTGGTCGTCCAGACGTTGCCAGAGTTGGCGTCTGCGTGGTCTGACCAGGAGGTGGCGGAGCGTTGGGTGCGGTTGTTTCCGCGGCCCGATCAAGCGCCGGACTTGCGTGCCACCATTTTGGCGGGCCACGCCGATCGCGTTGCGGTGCTGCGCGGCCGGCTCGCAGATCTGTCGTGGTTTATGCGCGCTTTGTCTGAGCCCATCGCGCGCCGGGCGAACAAGGAAGACATCTGCAAAGGCCGCTTTTGGGAAGGCCGTTTCAAGTGTCAAGCCCTGTTGGACGACACCGCAGTTATTGCAGCCATGACATACGTGGACCTTAATCCGGTTCGCGCCGGGATATGCCACACGCTGGAAGCATCGCACCACACGAGCGCCCGCCAGCGCCTCACCGAGATCAAGGCAGAGCCGGCATCAGCAGGTCACGCACTGGCGCCGGTGTTGGGCATTCGAGGTCTGTCGGTGCTGCGGATGAGTCAGGCCGAGTATCTGGGATTGGTCGACTTCAGCGGTCGCCAGATTCGCGCCGATAAACGCGGTGCGATTGCTGGCCCTGCGCCGTCGGTCATCGCCAGGCTGGGAACGCGCAGTGAGTCCTGGACGCGGCAAGTGATGGCGGTCGGCTCAGGCTTTGGCCGTGCCATCGGAGCAGTCGACAGCCTGATCGAGAAAGCCCGAGCGATGGGGCAATGCTGGTTGCGCGGCATCGGCACCGCGCGTGAACTGGCCAAGGTCACTGGCTGAGCACCTATCTCACCGCACCGCCGGCAGAAGAAGCCAGCGTCTACTGATTCGGTTGCCCGCACTGGCGGTTGAGCCGTGGTGACCTTTGTCGACTCCAACATCCAGAGCCGAACCCTACGCGCCTATGATCTCTGCGACAGTGCGGGCGTCGCCGACCTCTGGCACCGCTGTAGAGCAAAGTGTGGGTGTCCAAGTCTCAGCTGAAGTCTCAAATCCAAGTCTCAAAGCAGACTCCAACATCCAGAGCCGAACGCCAAGCGAATGTTCGACAGTGCGGGCGTCGCCGACCTCTGGCACCGCTGTAGAGCAAAGTGTGGGTGTCCAAGTCTCATTTGCAGTGTTCACCGCACTCGACTGCCAGCGTTGCCACGCCGGACCCGATTTTACCGACAGCGCACAGGGTCTGCGTCACAACGTCGGCACGCTTGGCGCCGGCAGCGGCCTGCGACTTGGCGCGCCGCTGGTTGCGCTCGACACACCGAGTCTGCGCGGCCTGTTCGCTTCGGCGCCGTATCTGCATGATGGATCGGCTGCCACCCTGGAAGATGTGCTGACCACACGCAATCCAGACGGCGCCCATGGTGATATCGCGTCAATCAACGCTGCACAACGCAGTGACCTGCTGGCCTTCCTCCAGCAGATCGACGGCTCCGAGCCTGCAATCGCCGCCGCCGCCACCTTGCAATTGACTGCGCCCACTGACCAGCAAGTCTTCATGCCAGCGCAAGCGATGAGCCTGAGCATACAAACCGATCTCCCGCAGATTAGCGCCGTCGACTACCTCGTCAACGGCATCGTCGTCGCTACCGCGACATCAGCACCGTGGAATGCCCAGTGGACCATAAGCGGCGAAGGCCCAGCCCAGGTCAACGCGTTCCACGATCAGGGCCGATTCAACACCTTGTCGCCTGCGGTCGGCGTCATCCGACTCGGTGATGTCGTGTTTGTGGATGGGTTCGAGGGCTAGCAGCCCACTGATCGCGAAGCCCGATCGACAGGTCTTTCGAGCTGGTGAAGTGAGGCGCGGGAAGAATCCGGTGGCCGGATCACCTACTTGTTTCGCTCATTCCGAGTGAATGCGCATCGCAGAGGACATCAGGGCCCAAATCGCAGCCTGCCCTGCGACCGCTCGTGCGCCACTTCCGTTCAGCATTCCGAAGCAGTGACTTCCTCCGGAAGTCGGAGCTATGCTTGGCGCTCAAACGCCTGCGGGGTGCAGGGTGAGGGATTTGTGCATGAACAAGATATTGAACGCCTGGGGGCGCTCGTTGAAATCGATGGCATTCGCCGTCGTGCTGATTTCCGGCACGACGTTCGCTGCCGACCCGGTGTACACGCCGAACAATGCGCTCGGCGTTGACCCGCGTGTGGACTACACGGCGCTGCTCAAGCTCGGTCCGTGGGATGACCAGAACTACCAACTGCGCCTGGAAGATCTCCGCGAACTTCCTGAGAACGATGTGTACCGTCCCGGCGTTCCAGCGTTCTTCAAGATCATGAAGCGTCGCGAGATGGCGGCTGAGGGGTTCCCGCTCGGAGAGTTCTATCCGCGCGAGCTCAACAAGGAATTCCAGATCCGTTTCGGTGGCCTGACTCAGGGCGGCGTGTTGCATCGTCAAGGGCTGGGCAAGCACTATCATCCCGACTCGAAGAATCTGCCGCCTCCCGTGCTGTGGGCCACCGATCCACTACCCAAAGCGGCGCCGGTGCTGTTCGAAGGACCGTTCGACGGGACCTTGAGTGATAACGAAACCACGATCGAGTTCCATCCTACCAATCCGAATATCGCGATCGCCGGATCCAATGGCAGTGGCGGCCAGCGCATGTCGTTTTCAAGCAACGGCGGCATGACCTGGGGAAATTCGGGCGCATTGCCGAGCACTTGCTGCGACCCATCAATCGATTTTTCGCCCGATGGTGCAATCGCATTTGCCGCTTCTCTTGGAACCGGCGGCGGATGCGCATTCAGTCTGTGTACCCAAGTGTTTTGGTCGTTCAATGACGGCCAGACCTGGCAGGGACCCGTCAATGTTTCTACCGCGTCTTCCGACAAGGAATTCATCCACGTCGACCGCTCGCCGATTTCGCCATTTTTCGGGCGTGCTTACCTTACTTGGCACCAGGGCAACGTGATGCAGTTTGCCCGCTCGACGGCGATGCCCGTCAATGGTGGCGCTCCGATGGCCTTCGCGCCCGCTATTTCTTTCGCTGCCGAGGAACGCGGAATTGGCAGCGACATCTCCACCGATCGCCAGGGCCGGATCTACTACGTGTTTCCGTCGTTGACCACAGGTTCGACCGAAATTCGCCTGCTGCGTTCGGACGATGGCGGCGTAAGTTTTGTGGACCTCAACGGCGCGGCTGCCGGTCTGTCGGCGCAGGTCTACGATCTGCACGGTCGCTTCGATTTTGCGCTGCCAGCGATGGAAACGCGCCGTGTGTTCATTTATGCGGCAATTGATGTCGATACCAGTGGTGGCCCGCGCGACGGTCGCGTGTATGTCGCTTTCACCGACGAGAATGCGGCAGCGGGAAGTCCAGGCGGCGGCGGTGGATCTGCAGCGAACAGCCATGGCTGGATTCAGGTTGCCTACTCCGACGATCAGGGCGCGACCTGGACGACGGCCGCCACGCCGCATTCGACCGCTGATCAAACCACGGTCGACCGCTTCCAGCCCTGGATCGATGTCGATCAGCTGGGCAACGTTCATCTCGGTTTTCAGGACACCCGAAATTCAGGCGCGGGACTGCGCAACAAGGCCGACTGGTACTACGTGGCTTCGCAGGATGGCGGCGCAACCTGGGTGGAGGAAACCCGTGTCTCCAGCGTCGTTTCGCAGAACATTGCCGATGGCCAGGAATGGGGCGATTACAACGGCATTTCCGTCGCACCTGGCGCCGCAACGATTGGCATGACCTGGACCGACAATCGCATTGTCACGCCGCCGAGCACGGTGAGCCAGCGCTCCTTTGTCGGTATCGTGCAGAACGTTGTGGCTTGCGAAGCACCTGACGCCCCGACGATTGGCACGGCTACGGCGACCGCCCCGAATCAGGTGTCGGTCACCTGGTCCAACAGCGCTCCGCCTGCGAGCCAGTTCAACGTGTATCGGGCGGTAGGAACCTGTGCGGCACCGGGTACCTTCTCTGCAATTGCCACTGGTGTCGCGGGTAGTCCGTTTGTCGATACGACAGTTTCTGGAGGTACCACATACGCGTACCGCGTAGCGGGTACAGAGGCCACGGGTGTGTGCGAATCGGCGCAGAGCGCCTGTGTCGAAGTAACCGCGACAGGCGCCTGCACGCTGTCACCGACCTTCGCAGGTCTGGCCACTGCGGCTAGCGCCGGTGATGCGACCTGCACCAATGACCTGGCCTGGGCTGCCGCTTCGGCGTCCTGTGGTGGACCGGTGACCTTCAACATTTACCGTTCGACGACGTCGGGCTTCACACCGGGCGGTGGCAATCTGCTTGCCTCGGCAATCTCGGGAACCACATACAGCGACAGCGAAGCGCTGGTCAGCGGCACGCCGTACCACTACGTTGTCCGGGCGGTGGACACGGCCAATGGCATCGAAGAGTCGAACACGGTGCAACGCAGTGCCACGCCGTTCGGCGCAGTCTCCTCGTCGAACTTGGTCGAGACCTTTGAGAACGGCTCCGGTTTCGACAATCCGGGTTGGACGCATCAAGCCCTCGTTGGCGCCAATGATTGGGTCTGGTCCACTGCGCAAAGTCAGACGCCCACGCATTCGTGGAGCTCAACCAGCTTGCCGTCGGTATCCAGCCGCGTGCTGACAACACCGAGTTTCGGTGCCATTGCCAGCACGACCCTGTCGTTCTTCCATACCTTCCGCTTCGAGGGCTCGGTATCGAGCTGCTTCGACGCGGGAACTCTGGAAGTCTCAACGGACGGTGGGGCCAACTGGAGCGTGATGCCGGATGCGAATTTCACGGCGGGCGGATTCAACGGTACGGTGAATGGCGGCTTCAGCAACCCGCTTGCCGGCAAGCGCGCCTGGTGTTCTGGCACGATTGGTGCCATGACCCAGGTCTCGATCAATCTTGCCTCGTTCGCGGGACAGAACTTGATGGTGCGCTGGCACGAGGGCGACGACAGCTCGGCGATCGGCCAGGGCTGGTTCGTGGACAGTGTGACCATTACCGATGCCGGCACCGCGTCTGCGTGCTCGACTGGCAGTGGTGGCTTCATCTTCGCCAATGGCTTCGAGTAACTGAGGATCGGCCGCGGCGTGCAAACAGCGCCGCGGATTCGGAGTGGCAAAGCAGAACGGCCGGGCGACCCCCCGCCGTTCTCTTTCTTGCATATGAACTTCTATCAGCCTCCGGCAACGCCGTGCGTGCGCCGCCTGCACTCAAACGAAATTTGCCAACTCGCGCCATCGACCTCCGAAGTTTGGCACTGCTGCCTACGCTGCCATGGAGATTCAGGGTCCGCCTGATGTTGCGGCATTCGCCTTCCAGTGGCGTGCGGTCGCCCCGCGGTTTGTCGACGTGGGAACCGCGCGACCCGGCTTGCGACTGCTGAACCAAAACTGGTACGAGGTGGTACGTTCGTAGGCGCTTCGGCGGCGGTATTCATAGTCGATACTGGCTCGGTGTTCGAGGATGTCATCCGCGTTCTCGCGAGTCCGGTCGGGCCCGGGTTGACCGTCGCTTACGGTGCACAAAGGGCATCCACGCGACCGCGATGGCGCCTGATGACGCGGCACGCTCCGCGACTTGGATCAAAGCGGTGTGCTGAACCCGCTCATGCACTTGAACGAGGGGTCCGCTGACAGCGCGATCAACATGTTCATCCGGCAGCAGACCGCAGGCATGCTGCGCCGCGCGATGGCGATCCGGGCGTAGTTGCTGAATACTTGGCGGCTTGGCGCTCCGCTGATGCGGGGACGGCCGAATGTGAAAGCCAGATGACTGAGGGGGAACGCGATGAAAGCTGTACCGCAATGGATCACCGGGCGAGTGCGCCGACTGATTCCGATGAGTTTGCTGCTGCTTGCCGGCCTGTCGCCTGCGCTGGCAGCGGATGATGCGAGTGGCGAGCGCCTCTGGCGCGATGTCGCCGAGGCGGACATTGCACAGCGCGGCGAGCGCTGGCTGCAGCCGCTGAGCTACCGTGCGCTGGCGCTGGACTACTCTGCGCTGCAGGCGCATCTGGCGCGGGCACCGATGGAAGGGCAGCTGCGCGTCGGCGAGAGCCCGCTGCGGTTTTCGCTGCCGCACCCCGATGGCTCGATGGCCACCTTTGCGGTGCTGGAATCGCCGGTGATGGAGCCGGGGCTGGCGGACAAGTATCCGACGATCAGGACTTATGTTGGCCAGGGCATTGAGGATCGCACCGCCAATCTGCGTCTGGATATCGGACCCCAGGGTTTCCACGCCCAGGTGCTGAGCGCGCGGGGTGATTACTACATCGATCCCTATCAGCTGCGCGATGTCGAGCACTATGTCGCCTACCGCAGAAAGGACATGGGCGAAAACACCAAGGGTTACCACTGCGAGGTGGAGGGCCACGATCATGCCGAAGACTTTGGCCTGAATTCGATCGTGGTGCCGAACAACCCGGCCGGTGCGAGCCTGCGCACCTACCGTACCGCGATTGCAGCGACGCCGACCTTCACTAACCACTTCGGCGGCACCGTTGTAGATGGCCTCGCCGGCCTGACCACCCTGGTCAATCGACTCAGCGGCGTCTATGAGCGCGAGTTCTCGGTGCGCCTGATCCTGGTGGCCAACAACGATCTGATCGTCTACACGACTGCCAATCCGGGTCCGCTGCCGGATCCACCGAACAGCCCGAGTGTCCAGATCCAGACCACGATCGATACCGCGATCGGCTCGGCCAATTACGACCTCGGCCATGCCGTCGGCGGCTCGGGTGGTGGTGGTGCGATCACCCCGCTCGGCAATGTCTGCGGTTCGTCGAAGGCGCGCGGCTTTACGGCGCTCAATCCGCCGCGTGGCGATGTCTTTGATATCGACTTTGTGGCGCACGAACTCGGCCATCAACTCGGTGGCAGCCATACCTGGAACGGTTGTGGCGGCGGCAGCCAGTGGACCGCGTCATCGGCAATGGAGCCTGGCAGCGGTAGCACGATCATGGGCTATGCAGGCATCTGCTCGGACAACTTGATGCCCAACAGCGACGCCTACTTTCATGCGCGCAGCTTCACCCAGATCTTCCAGATCATCAACAACGGCGGTTCCGGCAATGGCAATACGGTTTGCGGCACGGTGACGGCGACCGGCAATCAGCCGCCGAATGTGACGACGACCGCGAACATGACCATTCCGGAGCGGACGCCCTTCCAGTTGACGGCGATTGCCAGCGATCCGGATGCCGTTGATGAGTTGACCTACAACTGGGAACAGGTGGACACCGGCGCCCAGGGCTCACCCAGCACCACGGGCGACAATGGCACCGCGCCACTGTTCCGCTCGTTTCATGCCAGCAGTTCGCCGACGCGCATCTTCCCGTCGATCCAGTACATCCTCGACAATGCCAATGTGCCGCCCACGACAATCTCGCTGCCACCGGCCGGCGGATCGTTCCGTCCCGGTGAGATCCTGCCCAATCCCAGCACGGGCACGCGGGTGATGAACTTCCGGCTCACCGCGCGCGACAACCGCGCCGCGGGCGGCGGCCTGCGTCATTCGCCGAATGTGCAGGTGACCGCGGTTGCGGATGCCGGTCCGTTTGCAGTGGGCACGATCACCGGCCCGCTCGGCCAGGGCAGCAGCCAGGCGATCACCTGGACGGTGGCGAATACCGACCTCGCACCGATCAACACCACGATGGTGAATATCCTGATCTCGCTGGATGGCGGCTACACCTTCAGCACCCTGCTGGCGAATACGCCAAACGATGGCAGCGAGACGGTCACCCTGCCGGCACTCGGTGCCGCGCGAGCACGCATCAAGGTCGAGGCTGCCAATGGCACCGGCATTGGCGCCGGCAGTACCTATTTCGATATCAATGATGCCAACTTCGCCATTACCGATGCGGGAACAGCGCTTACGGTGACGGTTTCCACGGCGCCGGCCGACCTGATCGTCACCAAGCAGGGCTCACCGGCGCCGGTGCCGAAGAACATCGCAACCATCGCTGGTGGCAGCGCGCCCTACACGGCAACCGCGGACAGCTATCCGCCGACACCGGAAATCACCATCGAAAGCCTCTCGGTCAATGGCGGCATCGTATCGGCATCGGCGTTTGCGTCCTGCCAGGCGGCGGCGCCGAATGCGCCGAGCTTCCGGATCTATCCGGCGGTACTGAAGATCACCGATGCGGCGGGTCGCGTCGCGTCGGCGGTGTTTCCGGTCAATGTCTCGAACAATGAATTGCCCACGCTCGGTGCCTACAGCAATCAGTTGGTCGCCAATGGCAATGGCGCGGGGGTCAATCCCGCTGTTGCCCCGGCCGATCCGAATGGCAATTTCTTCGGGATGACGGTGTCGCCCACCAGCTTGCCGGGTGGTGGAACGATAAGTGTCGATCAGATGACCGGGGCGGTGACGATCACGACCACGGCTGGCACGGTGCAGGGGACTTATCCGATTCGCGTGCACGCCGATGACAGCTGCGGCGCGCGCGCGACCGAGCAGTTCACGCTTACGGTTTCGGATGTGCTGTTTGCAAACGGTTTCGAGTAAGGCAGGTTGGGGACGGTCTTGATCAGGCTGTCGCCGATTTTCTGCTGCAAATGAGCACACAAGACGGCCGGGAGTTCCCGGCCGTTTTTTCGTTCTGGAAAATTCAATCCTTGCTTGCGCCGCGTTTGCGATAGCTGCCATCAAACGAAGTCTGCCAGGTCGCGCCATCGTCATCCGAGGTTTGCCAGTGCTGACGGACGCTGCCATCGGCATTCGGCGTCCAGCTGAGGCGCTGCTTTTGCGGTTTGCCGTCACTGAGGTTGGGGCGTTCGCCTTCGAGCACCATGCTGTCGCCCTGCATGCCGCCGCTGAGTGAAAGCGTGCCGCCCTGGTCATCGCTCCAGAACTGGTACCAGCGTCGGGTGATGCCGTCGTAGGCGTTGTAGCTGCGGCCCTCGCCGCCGCCGGCATTGGTCCAGTGCTCGGCCAGGGTGCAGCCCTTGTTGACCAGGGTGATACGATTTTCGCCGACCTTGTTGCCCTGTGGGCCGAACACGTCCCAGTCGCCGAGCCAGAAGTCGAACTGGCGGAACGGCGCGGCCTTGCAGGTTTCACTCGGGGCGGGCATTGCCGGCGCGCTGTTGCTGGCAGCGGCCGCGGGCGGTGTCGTTGCAGGTTCGGTGGCCATGGCGGTGATGCTCCCCACGAGACTGATACTCAGGCAGACGGCGGAAATCCTCATGCGGGCTCCTGCGGATGATCGGCTGCGCACGAAGGCCGTGCACGCCAAGCATCTGCGCTGATCCGGTCGAGCGCAAGCGCCACAGGTCAGGCAGCAGGGAAACCCAGAAGCAGCTCCGGTGCGGCGATTGCCCCGTGGCACAAGACGTCCTGCGGCTTGGCGCGCGCCAGGCGGTTTGGCGGAGCCGTTGCGATGGCATTTCAGAGACTTCCACATGGCGGCTTGCGCCGCTTTTTCGGGTTTGTATAGTGATCATCCGCAAGGGAAAACATCATGCAGATCAATTGGCGTCTGTCAGCCGTAGCGGGTTCGTGTGTATTCGTCGCCCTGATCCTGGCAGCTGGCCAGCAAGCGTCTGACTCGTCGCCCGACCGCGTGCGGATGCCGGCGCCGATTTCCGACAATCCCGGTGAGCGCGGTGATGATTTCCGCGCCCGGCGGCAGGCCTGGATCGAGCATCTGCATCGCGCGGCCCCGGATGTCGACTGGCGCCAGCAGGATGCCGCCTTCCGTGCTGCGCGCTTCGAAGTGCGCGAGCGCGAACGCGCGCTGCTTCTGCAGGCTGGCGCCACGCCGGCCGATTTGCGCAACGTTCAATTGCAGGCGATCTCGGGAACCTGGGCGGAGCGCGGCAGCAGCAACCAGGCGGGACGGGTCACCGCAGCGGCCCTGGACGCGGCGAACAATCGACTGAGCGTGCTCTCGCATGGCGGCAATGTCTGGCGCGCTTCGCGCAGCCTGCTCGACTGGACCAGTCCCAATGATGGCGCGCGTTTTTCGCCAGTTGGCGACGGGGGATTCCTGCAGCGTCTGGCGGGCGGTAGCGGTGAACGCCTGCTGGCGGTGAGCGATGCGCCCACTGGAGTATTTCGCAGCGACAACGGCGGCCTGACCTGGACCGCCAATGCCGGTACGGCGCTCGCCAATCCCTGGTACACGGTGGGTCTGACCGCGCGCGATGAAACCCAGAACGATGTCTATCTGCTGCGCGTGCATTTCGATTCGGGTGCCGCGATGAACTGGCGGCCGCATCTGTTCTCGTCGAGCGACCGCGGCACCACCTTCACTTCGCGTGGCTTCATCGGTCAGCGCGATACCGTGTCGATTTTCTCGCCACGCTACGACTCGAGCAATGTCTATGTGCTCAGTGGCAATCAGGTATCGACGATCACGCCGGGCACCCATGCTCTCGCCCCATTGTCGACGATTGCGCTCGGCTTCAGCCTCTCCGGCAACGAGCAGGCCGTGCTCACCGGTGGATTCTCCGGCGGGCAGGTATTCCTGTATGCGTTCTACTCGCGACCGGATACCGGCAACACCGCGGTATTCCGGTCTCTGGACGGCGGCGTCAGCTGGAGCGCGCGCACTGCGGTGCCGACCACGCTGATGACCGCCAATTCGGCCGAGTCCTCGACCAATGATCCACTGCGCGCCTATGCCGGCGGTGTCAATGCCTACCGCACCGCCGATGGTGGCGCCAGCTGGATCCTGATCAACGACTGGACCGAATACTACGGAGCGCCGGCCAGCAAACTGCATGCGGATATCCCGAACATCGATGTCTGGCGTATCACAGGAGGGGCCGAGCGCGTCTACATCTCGACCGATGGTGGCCTGTACGAGTCGAGCGACCATGCCGCCACGGTGCAGAATCTCAATCTGAGCGGAATGAATGTTTCGCAGTACTACGGCAGCTATACCCGGCGCAGCGCGCCCTATCAGGTGCTGGTCGGCGCCCAGGATCAGGGTTACCAGAAGGCGCTGTCACCGACCGGCGGTATCGACAGCTATGTGCAGACCATCAGTGGTGACTATGCCCATCTCGAATCGGCCGATGGCGGCAACCAGGTCTGGATGGTGTATCCGGGCTTTGCCATGGTCGATACCTCGACCACCTCGTCCACCCAGGCGGGTCTGGTCTCCTGGGACTTCGCAGCAAACAACTTCACCGGCTGGTTTTTCCTGCCTGCGCTGGCGGTCGATCCCAGCAATGCCGCGCGCATGCTGCTCGCTGGTGGCAATCTCAGTGGCAGCGGCCAGCGCCTGGTGCAACTCACCCGCAGTGGCGGCAGCATCAGTCACAGCGAGATCGGTTTTGATTTCGGGACGGCAGTGACCGCGGTGGCTTATTCCAGTGATGGCGGCACCCGCTACGCAATCAATGACAACGCGCAGTTCTTCCGCCAGATCGGCGCCGGTGCCTGGAGCCAGATCAGCAGCGGTCTGCCGGACAATCACTTCTTCTTCGGCAATCGCATCCTGGTCGATCCGGTGACCGCAGGAAAAATCTATGTCGCCGGTGCGGGTTATTCCGGCCCCGGTGTTTATGTATCCATCAATAACGGCAACAGTTTCGTGCCGATGAGCACTGGCCTGCCCAGCACCCTGGTGTTCGACCTCGCCATCTCCAGCAATGGCCAGCACCTGTTCGCGGCGACCGAAGTCGGGCCCTATTATTTCGACACCAGCCTCGGCAGCTGGCAGGACATCGGCGCCCTCGGCGCGCCCGAGCAGCAGTACTGGGATGTCGATTTTGTCGACGCACAGAACACCGCGCGCTTCTCGACCTATGGCCGTGGCATCTGGGACTTTGTACTGGCGCCCCCCGGGCAGCTGTTTGCCAACGGCTTCGAGTAAGGCCGATTATCTTTCCGGAGCGACGCTGACTCGGTTGCAAGCGCTCTTGCCCGCTGGCCGCCCCGGCAGGCGCAGTGCGGGCGGACGGTGCAGGCTCTACAATGACGGCCTTTGCACGCCGCTTGGGCGTGCGCACTACCGGGAGAGTCACCATGGCCGAACCAGTCCTTACCGCGCCCGCAGACGGCGCCAAGATCACCATTGCCAATGGCAAGTTGACGGTGCCGAACAATCCGATCATTCCCTTCATCGAAGGCGATGGCACCGGTGCCGATATCTGGCGCGCCTCGGTGAGGGTGTTCGATGCGGCAGTGGCGAAGGCCTACAAGGGCGAGCGCAAGATCCACTGGATGGAGATCTACGCTGGCGAGAAGGCCAACAACCAGTTTGGCACCTGGCTGCCCGAGGCCACCGTGCAGGCCTGTCGCGATTATCTGGTGTCGATCAAGGGCCCGCTGACCACGCCGATCGGCGGTGGCATCCGTTCGCTCAATGTCGCCCTGCGCCAGATGCTGGATCTCTACGTCTGCCTGCGCCCGGTGCGCTGGTTCAAGGGTGTGCCCTCGCCGGTCAAGCGTCCCGACCTGGTCGACATGACCATCTTCCGCGAGAACTGCGAAGACATCTATGCCGGCATCGAGTTCGAGGCCGGCTCCGAGGCCAACAAGAAATTCCTGACGATGTTCAAGGAAGCGTTCCCGAAGGAATACGGCAAGATCCGCTTCCCGGACTCTTCCGGTATCGGCATCAAGCCGGTATCCAGGGATGGCTCCGAGCGCCTGATCCGTGCCGCCATCGAGTACGCCATCAGCAACAAGCAGAAGTCGGTGACCCTGGTACACAAGGGCAACATCATGAAGTTCACCGAAGGCGCCTTCCGCAACTGGGGCTATGCCCTGGCCGAGCGCGATTTCGCCGATCAGGTTTATACCTGGGACCAGTGGGAACGCACCAAGGCAGCGAAGGGCGAGGCCGAGGCCAATGCCGAACAGAAGGCAGCGGTTGCCGCCGGCAAGGTCATCATCAAGGATGCCATCGCCGATATCACCCTGCAGCAGGTGCTGACGCGGCCGGAAGATTTCGACGTGATCGCCACCCTCAATCTCAACGGCGACTATCTCAGCGATGCGCTCGCCGCGCAGATCGGCGGCATCGGCATCGCACCGGGTGGCAATGTCAACTACGTCACCGGGCATGCGGTATTCGAGGCGACCCACGGCACGGCGCCGAAGTATGCCAATCTCGACAAGGTCAATCCCGGCTCGGTGGTGCTGTCGGGCGAGATGATGCTGCGTTACATGGGTTGGACGGAAGCGGCCGATTCCATCATCCAGGCGATGGATGTCGCGATCGGCAACAAGAAGGTGACCTATGATTTCGCCCGCCTGATGGAAGGCGCGACCGAGATCAAGTGTTCCGAGTTCGCCGACGAGTTGATCAAGGCGCTCTGATCAACGTGCCCGACCGGCCATGCGCTGCGGCGCATGGCCGCCACTGCCGGAGGCGCGTGGGTGTCCAAGTCACAAAAGGGCGTAGCGCCCGAGTCACAGCTGGTCGCCAGCTACCAGGCGCTCGATGACGACAATCAGATGCTTGTCGAGGCGCTCTGCCTTGGCGACCGCGGAATCCTGTTTTCTGCGCTGAGCACACTGATCAGCAGCCTGCAGCCGAAATCGGCATGGCGCACTGCGACGCAGAAGCACATCAAGGAGGTGCTGGCCGCGCTGCCGCAATTTGTCGCTGCTTCGAATTCCAGCCACGTGGTACCCGTCGACAGTCCACTGCTGCGCAGCGCGATCGCATCGCGGATGATCGCCAGTGGTCGTGTGGAAGCCTGGGTGTCGGCCTGTCGCAATGCCCACGTCAGGATTGCCCAGTACGAAAATGTGCTCGATCGTCCGGCCGTGGAGCAGCGCCTGCAGGTTGCCGGACTCTATGCCGGTCTGGATCCTGACCTGGCCGTGTTCCAGCGCTACTTCGGTGCGTTCACTCCGATGAGCCCGCCGCTGCTGCTGGTCACACGGGCTGCCTTGCACAGTGACGTGATGATGGCCCTGCATCCCACCACGCGTGCGCTTGCGGTGGCAGCACAACTGATGGCGCAGCTGGATGCGCCGGACGCTCATGCCTCCGAGTGGCTCAAGATCGCTCGTGGAATGCTGGGTGTCAGCAAGCACGCAGATCCGTCGCTGCTTGAGGGCATTCTGGCGCACGAGACCCGGCGCGGCACGCTGCAGTTGTTCGCCGAGCGGGGCTCGCATACCCCGATTCAGGAGCTGTTGCAGCGCGCCTTCGATGCTGCGATCGGCGGTGAGCCGCCGGCACGGGTCGCCGAGCCGCTGGAGCAGTCGCTGAAACTGGTGCGCCGGCAATTCGGCTCGACCAGCTGGCATCAGGACATGTTCGCCCTGCTGTATATGGCCTGCATCACCGCGCTCGACACGCCTGACATGCGCAAGCGGCGGGCACAGCTGGCGAAGCTCGACACCAGTGGTTTCGACGGTTTTGCGATCTATTGCTGGCAGCTGTTCATCGCCGCGCGCAGCGCCGGCAAGATCATGAAGGAGCCGCAGCTGCACGCGCAGACACCGGCGCATCATTGCTGGTGGTTGGCGGTCCTGCTGACCTGGTCCAAGGTTTCGTTCAGCGATGCCTTGCGCGACGCACTGCGTCAGCATCTGGATCAGGCGCAGGAAGCAGGCTGGAATCTGCTGGCCGCCCAGTTGGCACAGGTGCTCGGCGACACCCGCCCGGGCCTGCCGACATCGGCCCTGAGGCTGGTCGACTGGTGCCGCCCGCAGGGTGCCTGGGAGAGCGCGCTACAGGCGATCGGTGCCCTGGTGCGCCATCAGAGAGCAGGCGCCGACAGCAGCGGATCGACCAGCCATTCCCGCATCCAGG
Source organism: Pseudomonadota bacterium (assembly GCA_022843465.1). Lineage (GTDB taxonomy): Bacteria > Pseudomonadota > Gammaproteobacteria > Xanthomonadales > Ahniellaceae > 0-14-3-00-62-12. Next base: position 73,311 of record JALHNO010000010.1, read on the forward strand.
TGCGGGTTGCGTGCTATCACGGCCTGGTGTTCCTGCGGCTGTTCGAACAGCGCCAGCAGGCCAAGGGCTTCAGTGCCGGGCGTCAGGTGGCCTCCGCGCGGCAGGTGGTGGACGCGATGCAGCGCATCGAGCCGGGCGACAATTCCGATCGCCGCCTGTTGCAGGCCTATGCGGCCGATCTCGGTTCTGCCGGATACTTCAATAACGAAAGGGTGGGCGATAGCCGCACCGCGCAGGCGCTGATCGGTCATCCGCATGTAGTGGACGAGGCGAAGCCGGAACGTGCCATTGCCGTTGTCGCCGGCGATGTCCGCTTGCAGGCGCGACGCGGTGATGATGGCCGTGTTGACCTGCGTCTGTCCAGGCCGATCCCGAGTGGCAGCAAGGGGATGCTTGAGCTGAAGGATGGCAAGCTGCACGTCTATCGATTCGATGACACCCTGCAGGGTCTGGCGCGCATCGTCGGCGAAGGCCTGCGCCTGCCACCGGAAGCGGTTGCACCCCTGCTCGATGTGCTGCCCGAGCTCTCCCAGCGCGTCAAGCTCGATACCGATCTGGCTTCCTTCGGCGTGCGCGAAGCCATCGCCGACGGCCAGCTCTACGCCCAGCTCGACCCGATCGCGGATGGCCTGCGGCTACGCCTGGTGGTTCGTCCCTTCGGGCCCGATAGCGCGGCGCATGGCCTCGGCACCGGCGCCGAGACGGTGATGGCAACGGTGAATGGAGAGCCGCATCGTGCGCAACGCCAGCTCGCCGCCGAGCGCGAGGCGGGTCGCCAGCTGGGTCTGCTGTGTCCGGGACTGGATGGGCTGGATCTGTCCGAGCCGATCGAGGTGCGCGATCCCGAGGCTGCACTGGCACTGGTCGAAGGGCTGCAGGCGGCAGGCAGTGCCCTGGTGCTGGAATGGCCGACCGGCAAGCAACTGCGCATCGGCAAGGCGCGCGACGACAAGTCGCTGACGCTGACCGTCAAGCGTCAGCGTGACTGGTTCAGCGCCGAGGGTGGACTGGCGATGGATGACGGCAGCGTGGTCGCCCTCAGTGAAATCCTCAGGCAGCTGCCTTCGGCGAGGGGACGCTATCTGCGTCTGGATGGTGAGCGCATCATCGCCCTCGAAGGTGAACTGCGTCGGCGTCTTGAACTGCTGCAGGGCTTCGCCGATGACAACGGCAAGCTCACGGTCAGCGCCGTGGCCGCACCGATCTTCGCCGAGGCACTCGACGAACAGGATGAGATCGACAACAAGTTTCGCGACCAGCTCAAGCGGATCAACCGTGCCCAGCAGCGGGTCGCCGCGATCCCGGGGGATTTTCAGGCCGAGCTGCGTGACTATCAGCTCGACGGCTTTCGTTTTCTGATGCGACTGGCCGACTGGGGCGCCGGTGCCTGTCTGGCCGACGACATGGGCCTCGGCAAGACGGTGCAGGCGCTGGCGATGTTGACGGCACGCGCCGCAGAGGGCCCGGCCCTGGTACTGGCGCCGACCAGTGTCGTCGGCAACTGGCGGCGCGAAGCGCTGCGCTTCGCACCGGGACTCAATGTACGCCTGTTCGGCGAAGGCGATCGCGATGAGGCGCTCAATGATCTGGTCGCGGGTGACCTTGTCCTGGTCAGCTACGGGTTGCTGACCGCACAGATCGAGCGCTTCGAAAAGATCGCGTTCGCGACTCTGGTAATCGACGAGGCGCAGGCGATCAAGAATGCCGCGACCCAGCGTGCGCAGGCGGTGCGTCGCCTGCAGGCGGATTTCCGCGTCGCCACCACCGGTACCCCGCTGGAAAACCATCTCGGAGAACTGTGGAGCCTGTTCCGGGTATTGAATCCCGGCCTGCTCGGCAGCGAGGAACAATTCCGCAAGCGTTTTGTCAACGCCATGGAGCGCGATCCGCGCGCGCCCGTACGCGAGCATCTGCGCCGGCTGCTGGCGCCATTCCTGCTGCGCCGTACCAAGGCCGAGGTCTTGACCGAGCTGCCGCCACGGACCGAAATCCTGCTGACGGTGGAGCCGAGCGAGGCCGAGGCGCGCTTGCTGGCCGCAGTGAAGCGACAATCCCTGGAACGCCTTGCCGACAAGAGCCTGCCACCAGCGCAACGACGCGTGCAGGTGCTGGCCGAGATCATGCGACTGCGCCGCGCCGCCTGCCATCCCGATCTGGTCGCGCCGGAACTCGGGATCGGCAGCGCCAAGCTCGAGCAACTGGTCGAACTGGTGCAGGAGCTGGTCGACAACCGCCATCGCGCCCTGGTGTTTTCGCAGTTCGTCGACTATCTGGCTCTGGTCCGTGCGCGCCTGGATCAGGAAGGCATCGACTACCAGTACTTTGACGGCAGCACCTCGCAGAAGGCGCGTGACGCCGCCGTCGCCGCATTCCAGCGCGGCGAGGGCAAGGTATTTCTGCTGAGCCTGAAGGCCGGTGGTGTCGGCATCAATCTCACCGCGGCCGACTATGTCATCCATCTCGATCCATGGTGGAACCCCGCGGTCGAACAACAGGCCTCCGATCGCGCCCACCGTATCGGTCAGAGCCGGCCGGTCACCATCTACAAGCTGGTGCTCAAGGGCAGTATCGAGGAACAGGTGATCGCCCTGCATGCCAGCAAGCGCGAACTCATCGAGCAGGTCATCGAGGGTCAGACCAGCGCCGCCCGAATGAGCGTAGATGAATTGCTGGCCTTGCTGGCGGATTCGTAGCCAAGCAGGTCGCGGTTTGCGCTTGTGCCCGGGAGACTTTGGTGCGGGCATCTTTACGAAATCCAGCGCAAGGTGTGCTGTTCTGAAGGGCATCTCGGTGAGATGCCGCTTTGAATGCCCGGCGGTGTCGGGACGGCATCTCACCGAAATGCCCTACAGGATCACAGGCGCGACGCCCTCCACGGGCACCGATCTGGTTGGAGCAACCCGGAGGGCCGCGCTCCCGCGCGGCCGCCTTGGCTCTGGCTTCCGATCAATACCTCAATGAGCACGTGTCGATGGCCTGTCGGTCATGACCAGGCGTCGCAGGAGCGACGCCCTCCACGGGCACCGTTCCGGTTGGAGCAACCCGGAGGGCCGCGCTCCTGCGCGGCCGCTCTGGCTCTGGTTGCCGATCAATACCTCGATGAGCACGTGCCGATGGCCTGTCGGTCATGACCAGGCGTCGCAGGAGCGACGCCCTCCACGGGCACCGTTCCGGAGGGCCGCGCTCCCGCGCGGCCGCCTTGGCTCTGGCTTCCGATCAATACCTCGATGAACGTGTGCCGATGGCCTGTCGGTCGTGACCAGGCGTCGCAGGAGCGACGCCCTCCACGGGCACCGTTCCGGAGGGCCGCGCTCCCGCGCGGCCGCTCTGGCTCTGGCTTCCGATCAATACCTCAATGAGCACGTGTCGATGGCCTGTCGGTCGTGACGAGGCGTCGCAGGAGCGACGCCCTCCACGGGCGCCGTTCTGGTCGGGCGAATCTGGAGGGCCGCGCTCCTGCGCGGCCGCCTTGGCTCTGGCTTCCGATCCGCATCTCGATGAATGTGTGCAGGTGGCCTGTCGGTCATGACCAGGCGTCGCAGGAGCGACGCCCTCCACCGGCACCGTTCCGGAGGGCCGCGCTCCTGCGCGGCCGCTCTGGCTCTGGCTTCCGATCAATACCTCGACGAACGCGATGCGATGGCCTGTCGGTCGTGACGAGGCGTCGCAGGAGCGACGCCCTCCATGGGCACCGTTCCGGTTGGAGCAACCCGGAGGGCCGCGCTCCTGCGCGGCCGCTCTGGCTCTGGCTTCCGATCAATACCTCGATGAACGCGTGCCGATGGCCTTTCGGTCATGACCAGGCGTCGCAGGAGCGACGCCCTCCACGGGCACCGTTCCGGTTGGAGCAACCCGGAGGGCCGCGCTCCTGCGCGGCCGCTCTGGCTCTGGCTTCCGATCAATACCTCGACTAACGCGATCCGATGGTCTGTCGGTCGTGACGAGGCGTCGCAGGAGCGACGCCCTCCAGGATCACAGGCGCGCTGCGGCGCAAGTCGCGCCTTACTTCAGGTCGCCCAGCAGGGCATCCTTGGTCGGGGCGTTCAGCCACAGTGCGATGTCCTCGCCCATGACTTTTACGGTGCGACCGAGCACCGAGCAGGAACCCTTGTAGCCAGCGAAGGCTCCGCCCATCGAGTTGCGTCGAACCTTGAAACTGGCGATCTCGACGCCGTTTTCGAGCAGCTTGCCGCGCGCCGACGTCGACTTGCGGTGACCCAGCCAGGCATTGCCTTCGCTGATGGCATCACGGATCTCGACCACCAGCACCTTGCCTTCTGCGGTCTCGTCGATGGTATCGACCAGACGGATCTTGTGACCGCCCTTGGTCGCGAATTCCTTGATGAAGTCGGCGAGCTGGGTCTGCAAGGTGCATTCGCGCATGATCTTGCCGGCGATTTCGGCGTCCTCGGCGAAGGGGATCGAGCGCGCCACCTGGATTTCTTCGGCAGCGGCGAACGATGAGCCGAACATGAGGGTGAGCAGGGCGAGGGTGGACACGATTTTCATTTCTGGATTCCTGGGATGGCTGGGTCGGTGATCACGGCTGAGCGGCAGTGGGCGACCGCAGTCGCAAGGCCGCGCAGCGCGCGCTCTTGATGGTAACTCCCGAAATCCTTGCAGCACAAAGCAGACTGCACAAGCCGGCGACCCCGGGGTCCGCCGCCGCAGCCCCTCCGCGCTCGTAGCGTGCTCGCCGGCCCGCTACACTTTTGCCGCCTGGACCTTCATCTGCGAGGTGGTGGCATGACAGCTTCCGATCTGGAAGGCATTACCCGCCAGGTGGCTGCGGCCGCCGATGATCCGGCGGCGCGCGATCAGCTGCTGCGCCGCATCCACGCCGATCTGATGCGGATTGCGCACGCCGAGCTGTGCCGGCATCAACGCGGCGAGACCTTGAACACGCGTGCCCTGGTCAACGAGGCCTACCTGAAACTGTTTGCAGGCGAGGGCGGCCAGTACCTGAGCAGTCATCACTTTTTTGCGACCGCGGCACGCGCGATGCGCCAGGTCGTGATCGACTACGCACGCGCCCGGCTGGCCGAGCGGCGCGGCGCCGGCGCCGTGCACATCGCCCTTGATGAACTCGAATCCGAGTCGATACCCGTCGATGCCCAGGCCGAACGCCTGGTCGCCATCGACGCCGCGCTGGGCAAGCTCGAACTGCTCGACAAGCGCCTGGCCCAGGTCATGGAGTTGCGCTTTTTTGCTGGCCTCGAAGTGGACGAGGTGGCAAGAATCCTCAACGTCTCGGTACCCACCATCGTGCGTGACACGCGAACCGCCAAGGCCTTTCTGCAGAGGGAACTTGACCAGGCCGGTTCCGGCGACTGATCGCCATTGCCGCGCCGTGATCAAGGCAGCTTGCGCTCGGCTTCTTGCAGCAGTGCTTCGATGATTCGGGAACGACGGTCAGTCTCACCCAGTCCGCTGCGCAGTCTTTGCAGCGCAGAGCGCATCTGCGCGACGCCTTCGGTCTTCCCGCGCGCCGCATTGCAGGCGCCAACCAGGGCGTACTGATACTGGGCTTCGGTGACTTCGGCCGCGGCGGATGCACCGGATACTGCGAAGGCGCGCTCCGCCGCTGCACAGGCGCCGGCAGCATCGCCACGCGCCAGTCGCACGCGCGCGAGGTCGTTGAGTGAAGCAACCAGGGTGAAGCTCGTGGTACCGAGCGCGATTTCGTAGGAACGGATCGCGCGCTCGAAGAGCTGCTCGGCCTCGGCCAGGTGCTGCTGCGCGAATTCGATTCCGGCCAGGGTGCGGATGGCCGCTGCGGTGTTGCGGTGGTTTTCACCGAGCGCCTTCAGGCGCAGGCGCAAGGCCTCCTCCGCGTACGGCCGCGCTTCGTCCGCGCGATCAAGCTGCATCAGGGTGCTGGCCAGATGATTGGCACCGAGTGCAATATGGGGATGCTCGGGATCGAGCAGGCGTCTGCGTGTAGTGAGCACTTCCTCGAACAAGGGCAGGGCGTCGGCGTATTTCTGCTGGGCAACAAGAATCGTTGCCAGGTTGCTGCGGGTCGACAGGCTGCGCGGATGCTCCGAGCCGTAGATGCGCACATTGAGTTCGAGCTCTTCGCGGCGCAGCGCTTCAGATGCCCGGTAGGGGCCGGTGTTGGCGACCACCATTGCATGCGCACTGAGGGCGCGCGCGAAAAACTCGTCATCGCGTGGTTGCTGCGTACGTAGTGCATCGACAACGGCAGCGGTGAGGGGGTGCGCGTCCTCTTCGCGATCCACCAGCACCAGCCAGGAGGCGTAACGCAGCATGATCTCCTGGGTCTGGCGATGCGCCTGGCCGTGACGCGCACGCTGCACGTCCAGCGCGGCGAGATAGGCCGCCTCGGCCTCTGCCAGCTGGTTCAGGGATTGATGCGATATCGCCCGTTGCAGGTCTATCCTGGCGATGAAGTCGAGATCTGGTCGCGTGGCCAGCGCCTGCTCGCTGCGCAGGGCCTGCAATTCGCTGAGTGCCTCGTTATCGTGTCCGAGTTCATGCAATACCGTGGCGTGCGCGAGTCGGGCGCGGCGCGCATCGGGTGCAGCGGCGCTTGCCTCGGCAAGCAGGGGCAGTGCCTCCTTGTATAGCCCGAGCCCGCGATGCGCTTCGCCCATCGCCAGCAGCAATTCGCCGCGCGCCTCCGGCTGGTCGCGCAGGCCATCGCGAATGCGCGCGCTGCCGGTGCTCAGCAGGCTGCGCGCGGTCACACGCTCGCCCTGCGCTTCCACCGGATCGGCAAGCTGGAACAGCCCGACCATGAAGTCCAGGGCCGCGCGCGACTTGGCAGCCTCGGCACGCGCCTGACCGGCCTGCCAGAGCGCGACGCCCAGACCCAGCACGAGCGACAGGGCGGCGACCAGGCCGAGCCCGCTGGCGAGCGCATGCCGCTGCAGGAAGCGAACGGCGCGATAGCGCAGATGGCCACGGCGCGCCGCAACCGGATGGCGTTGCAGATGCCGCTGTACATCCGCGGCGAAGTCGGCGACCGAGGCATAGCGCTGCTCGGGCTCCTTGCGCAGGGCCTTCAGAATGATCGCATCGAGATCGCCGCGCAGGCGTGCGCACAGTTGCAGCGGTTGCAGTGCGCGCTCGGCGGCACGCTCGATCGACTGGTCGTTGGCCTCTGCCAGCGCGCGTGATGGCCGCAGTGGCTCCTGGGTCAGGATGGCCTGCTCGTAGGCCGCCGGTGTCGACGCGGCACTGCCATAGGGTCGCTGTCCGGTCAGAAGTTGATAGAGCAGAAGCCCCAGCGCGTAGACGTCGACGCCGGTGGTCACCGCATCGCCGCGCACCTGTTCGGGCGCGGCATATTCTGGCGTGAACACACGCGAGGCAGTAGCCGTCAGGTTGCCGTTACCTGCCAGCAATTTGGCGATGCCAAAGTCGAGCAGTTTAACCTGGCCGCTGTCGTCGACCATGATATTTGAGGGCTTGAGGTCGCGATGCACGATCAGGTGCTGATGCGCATGGCTCACTGCCGAGCACACGATCAGGAACAGGCGCAGGCGGGCTTCGATGCTGAGCCGCTGGGCATCGCAGTAGCGGCCGATCTCGTCGCCTTCGATGTACTCCAGCACCAGATAGGGCTTGCCATCGCTGCTGACGCCACCATCGAGCAGGCGGGCAATGTTCGGATGGTTGAGGCTGGCGAGCATTTGCCGTTCGCTGCGGAAGCGCTGCAGCAGTTCGCCGACATCCCAGCCGGGCCGGATCAGCTTGACGGCGGCCTGCTGCTGGTAGGCGCCGTCGGCGCGCTCGGCCAGGTAGACCGCACCCATGCCGCCGCGCCCGATTTCGCTCAGCAGCCGCCAGGGACCCAGACGCAATCCGGCAAGCCGATCGCGTTCGGCTTCGCGTTCGTCCTCGTTCAAGGCATGCAACAACTCCGGCGCCGCCGCGCCGAGCGAGGTGGCGTCCTGCTGGGCACGTGCATCGGCAGCAAGCATGGCTTCGACCTCGGCCCGCAGCGCGCTGTCGCCGACGCATTGCGCATCGAGGAAGGCTGCGCGCCCGGAGGCGGGCAGTTCGGCTGCCTGCTCAAACAGCCTGCGGACGAGCTGCCAATCGGGCGCGGCCATAGGCGATTACTCGGGACGATGCGGAGCGCGGATCATAACGCCGCCCGATGACGCGAGCGATTGAACAGCAGCGCACCGTTTTCGCCCGCCAGTTGCTCGTTGCACTGCGCGCCCACAGTCGCTTCGGCGAGACCGGGGCAGTGGCTGGGCAGCGCGTCCAGCGAAAGATTTTCGGGAATGCGGGTGTGGTGTACGCAGACCGCGCCGCGGCTGTTCCATCCGGCCTCGAAGCCCAGTTCCGGATAACCCCTGGTCTGTTGCTGCACGCCGACGCGGTCGTAGATATCGATGCTGGTGCCATCACGGGTGCTTGGCCGGTTGTCGCCGCAGTAGTCGGCGCGCGCCAGGTGAATGCAGGTCTCGAAAAAGGGAACCAGCGATTCGCCGGTATTGGGTGCCCGCCGCCACGGCAGATAACCCCAGCGCAGACATTTGGATTCGACGCCACTGGCGCAACTCATGCTGAAGCGTCCGGCATCGGCGATGTAGTGGTTCTGCTCGTCGAAATAGCCGGGATAGACCACGACACGTTGGTCGCCCCTGGTGTCGGGCGCGCAGAAGCCGCGGAACACCATGCTGCCTGGCTGGCGCAACTCGAGCGTGTGCATCCAGACTTCATCGAAGCGCGCGGTCGGGTCGCGCTCGACGGCGACAACCCGGACGACGCCGAGGTCGCCGAGGTCGAGCTCGGCGCCGATCAGATCGGCGCCCTGCAATAGCGTGCCATCGGCGTCCGGCAGCACAAAGCGCGTACCTTCGACGCGCAGTGCGCCGACTGCCTCCTCGGCGTCGGCGTTCTTTGGCTGCTGCAACAGGACACCGCACAGGACCAGGGCCGGGACGAGGGCGCGCACGGTGATCATGCTCAGCGCGCAGCCAGTTTGACGCGAACCTGGCTCAGCGAGATGCCACTCAAGGTGCCGCGTGCGCGACTGAGGGCAGAGACGCCGCTGGGGGTTGCGCCCTGCAACACCAGGCCCGGGCCGTTGAAGGTCAAACCCTGCAGCACGAGACCCGGGCCGTTGAACGTCAAACCCTGCAGCACAAGGCCCGGGCCATTGAGTCTTACCCCGTTGAGCCGCAGTCCGTTGAGCGTGGTGCCCTGGATAACGGGGCCCTGCAGGCTGATGCCGTTGAGCGAAAGGCCTTGCAGGCTGACGCCATTGAGGGTCGGACCGTCAGCGGCGCCGGAGCGTGCCTCGGTTGCTGGGGCGCAGAGCGCGGTACACAGGGCGGCGGCAGCAAGCACAGTCAGTTTCATCGCGGATCTCCGTAACGTGGTGGGCGGGCGGATGCCGGCCTCATGGACACATACGCAGGCAGCTGTGGCTGGAGATCATGGTGGTCGAAAGATGCCTCTCGACGGCGGATGCGGTGGGGTTTGGGCGTCGGGATCGGGGTGGCGGGGGATGTCGTGGCGTGTGCGTGCGGTGTGCGCGGGCTTCGCCGGGGGCGCTGGCCTGGGCTCCTGGAGCGGGGCTTGCCCCGCTGGCTTTGCCTTTGGATCTGATCGCGAATGCCAACATCAAGATCAAGATCAAGATCAAGATCAAGATCAAGATCAAGATCAAGATCAAGATCAAGATCAAGATCAAGATCAAGATCAAGATCAAGATCAAGATCAAGATCAAGATCAAGATCAA
>JALHNO010000010.1:83134-83760 GCA_022843465.1 Pseudomonadota bacterium
ATCAAGATCAAGATCAAGATCAAGATCAAGATCAAGATCAAGATCAAGATCAAGATCAAGATCAAGATCAAGATCAAGATCAAGATCAAGATCAAGATCAAGATCAAGATCAAGATCAACGGCAGCGGGGCAAGCCCCGCTCTACAACATCAATATCAAGAGCAAAAGCAAGAGCCAGCCCCGCTACATACGTCAAAGGCCAGGCTCGGCTGACGATGCCTGGGTATCGAACTTCGTTCGACGGAGAGGCAGACACCGTCCCTGGTGCACCGCATCCGGCCCGCGCGTCAGCGCGGGCGTTCAGCACGTCTCGACATGCGCTTCAACGCATGTCGAAAACGACGTGTTTCACCCATCCCTGGTGCACCGCATCCGGCCCGCACTTCCTGTGCGGGCGTGGAGCTCGGCTGACGATGCCTGGGTATCGAACTTCGTTCGAAGGAGAGGCAGACACCGTCCCTGGTGCCGTACATCCGGCCCGCGCGTCAGCGCGGGCGTTCAGCACGTCTCGACATGCGCTTCAACGCATGTCGAAAACGACGTGCTTCACCCATCCCTGGTGCACCGCATCCGGCCCGCACTTCCTGTGCGGGCGTGGAGCTCGGCTGACGATGCCTGGGTATCGA
>JALHNO010000010.1:83770-172264 GCA_022843465.1 Pseudomonadota bacterium
CTCGACATGCGCTTCAACGCATGTCGAAAACGACGTGCTTCACCCATCCCTGGTGCACCGCATCCGGCCCGCACTTCCTGTGCGGGCGTGGAGCTCGGCTGACGATGCCTGGGTATCGAACTTCGTTTGTGAGTGGGGCAGACACCGTCCCTGGTGCCGTACATCCGGCCCGCGCGTCAGCGCGGGCGTTCAGCACGTCTCGACATGCGCTTCAACGCATGTCGAAAACGACGTGCTTCACCCATCCCTGGTGCACCGCATCCGGCCCGCACTTCCTGTGCGGGCGTGGAGCTCGGCTGACGATGCCTGGGTATCGAGCTTCGTTCGAAGGAGAGGCAGACACCGTCCCTGGTGCCGTACATCCGGCCCGCGCGTCAGCGCGGGCGTTCAGCACGTCTCGACATGCGCTTCGGCAACTGCTCCTGCGTTGCTCTACCTCGGGCATCCATGCCCTCGTCAACGCATGTCGAAAACGACGTGCTTCACCCATCCCTGGTGCACAACATCCTGCCCGCACTTCCTGTGCGGGCGTGGAGCTCGGCTGACGATGCCTGGGTATCGAACTTCGTTCGAAGGAGAGGCAGACACCGTCCCTGGTGCACAACATCCTGCCCGCACTTCCTGTGCGGGCGTGGAGCTCGGCTGACGATGCCTGGGTATCGAACTTCGTTCGAAGGAGAGGCAGACACCGTCCCTGGTGCACAACATCCTGCCCGCACTTCCTGTGCGGGCGTGGAGCTCGGCTGACGATGCCTGGGGGCATCGTCAGAGCGCCGAGCTCCACCCCCCTCCCATCGCTTTGAAGGCGGCGATCAGGGCGGTGGCGCTTTGGGTGTGGGCTTGGGCGAGCTGGTCTTCGGCTTGCAGTTGCTGGGCTTCGACATCGAGGACGGTGGAAAAGTCGGCGATGCCGGCATCGAAGCGCAGGCGCGCCAGGCGCGCGGCTTCGGCGCTGGACCTTGCGGCGAGGGCGAGATGTTCGCGGGTGCTGGCGCTGTTGCGGTATTCGGCGAGGGCGCCATCGGCGTCTTCGAGCGCGAGCAGAACACTCTGCTCGTATTCGGCGAGCGCGCCTTCGGTGCGCGCGCGCTGCACCTTCACGGTCGCCAGCACGCGGCCGAGATCGAAGGCCGACCAGGTGATCGAGGGTGAGAAGCGCCAGGTCTGGGTTGCGCTCTCACCGAGATCGCTGAAAGATTCCGACGCGAATCCGGCGGTGCCGCTGAAGAATATGCGCGGAAACAATTCGGCCATGCGAAAGCCGATCAGCTCGGTCTGTGCGGCCAGATTGCGCTCGGCGGCGATGATGTCGGGACGTCGGCGCAACAGATCGGCAGGATCGCCGGCTGGCTGGATATCGGGCAGTGCGATCAGGACCTCATCGCAATCCGGAATGGCCGGCGCTGATTGCGGATTGTGCCCGGTCAGTACCGCGATTCGGTAGCGGGTTCGGCTCAGCGCGGTTTCCAGTCGCGGAATATTGGCGCGGTTGATTTCGAGCTGTGCCTCGGCGCGGGCGCGGTCGAGATCGGTGCCGCGACCGGCCTCGATGCGGGCTTCGGTGATCTTCAGCGATTCCGCCTGATTCTCGACATTGCGCCTGGCGACTTCGAGCCGGGCCTGCAGGCCGCGATACTCGAAGTACTGGCGCGCCACTTCGGCAGTCACCGCGACCTGGGTGCCCCAGTAGTCGGCCTGGGCGCCGGCAAGCACGGCCTTCTGCGAACGCACACCGCGGGTGCCGCGACCGAACACACTGGCTTCCCAGCTCGCATCAAAACCGGCCTCGTAATAATCGCTGCTGAGCTCATTGGCCGGCGCACCCGGCGCCTCGGCAGTCGCCATCGAAGATCGCTGCCTCGCGACCTTGGACGTGATCACCGGCCAGAGATCGAACAACGAGGCGCGCCGCGAAGCCCGCGTCTCGGCCAGTCGCGCCTTGGCGATGCGCAAGTCATGATTGGCCGCAATCGCCTCCGCGACCAGATTGTTCAAGGTCTCGTCATTGAACACGGTCCAGTAGCGGGCCAGCAGTTCGCCCTGGCTGACGCCATCGGCAGCAGCATGTTCGAAGGCTGCGGGAAGTTCCGATGTCGGCCGCACATAGTCCGGCCCGATCAGGCAGCCCGAGAGTGCCGCGCCGAGCAGGGCGAGTGCGATACCGCGTGCGAGTCGTTGCGGCTTAAGCATGCTGCACCTCCCGTGCGGCGCGGTCTTCACGACGTTTCACGATGGTGCGGATGGCGACATAGAAGACCGGTGTCAGCACCAGGCCGAACAAAGTCACTCCAAGCATGCCACTGAATACCGTGATGCCCATGACGTGACGAATCTCGGCGCCCGGTCCACTCGCCAGCATCAGTGGCACCACGCCCATGATGAAGGCGAAGCTGGTCATCAGGATCGGCCGCAGGCGCAGCCGGCAGGCCTCGAGCGCAGCATCGATGACACTGCGGCCCTGATGCTCCAGTTCGCGCGCGAACTCGACGATCAGGATGGCGTTCTTGCAGGCCAGGCCCATCAGCAGCACCAGACCCACCTGGACGAAGATATTGTTGTCGAGAAATTCCGGCTGGGCGCCGGCGGCCGCCAGTGACACCTTGAGAATCTCCGCCATATTGACCAGCCAGATGCCACCCATCGCCGACAGCATGCACATCGGCACGATCAGGATCACCGCCAGCGGCAGCGACCAGCTCTCGTACAGCGCCGACAGGGCGAGGAAGACGAGCAGCACACAGAGCGGAAACACGATCAGCGAGGTATCACCCTGATTGACCTGCTGATAACTCATATCGGTCCACTCGAAGGCCATGCCACGCGGCAGCGACTGCTCCATGATCCGGGTCAGCGCCGCGATGGCCTCGTTCGAGGACATCATCGCGGCATTGGTTTCGCCGGTCAGATCAGCCGCCAGATAGCCGTTGTAGCGGATCACCGGATCGGGCCCAAAGCTCTGTTTCAGATCCACTACGGTATTGATCGGCACCATCTGACCCGCGCCATTGCGCACACGCAACTGGGCAATGTCTTCGGGTTGATCGCGATACGGCGCATCGGCCTGGGCGATCACCTGATAGGTGCGCCCGAACTTGTTGAAGTCGTTGACGTACTGCGAACCCAGATAGACCTGCAGGGTCTCGTACACACTGCTGAGCGTCAGGCCCTGATCCTTGATCTTGGTGCGATCGACGACGGCGTCGAACTGCGGCACATTGACCTGATAGCTCGAGAACGGTGGAAAGAAGCCGGGTGTCTGCATCAGCTGACCTTGCAGGGCGCCTACCGCATTGTGCAGTTCGCCGTAGCCGGCACCGCTGCGGTCCTGGATCATCAGGGAATAGCCATTGCCGTTGCCGAGCCCGAGCACCGGCGGTGGCAGCAAGGCAAACGCCAGCGCTTCCTGGATCCCGGCGAATTTCCCATTCAACTCGCCCACGATCTCGCTCGCCTTGCGCTCGCGCTTGTCGAACGGATCGAGTCCGAAGAAGATCACGCCCTGATTCGGTGTATTGGTGAACTGCAGGCCATTGAGGCCAGGAAACGCCACCGCACTTTCGATGCCCTCGGTAGACAGGGCCATATCGCTCATCTTGCGGATCACCGCATCGGTGCGATCGAGCGAGGCACCGGCCGGCAGTTGCACGATACCGAACAGGTACTGCTTGTCCTGCACCGGAATGAACCCACTCGATACCGAGCGGAACGCAACAAAGGTCAGCGCGATCAGCAGGGCGTAGACCAGGAACACCCAGGCACGGTGCTGCACCATGCCACCGACCATGCCGGAATAGCGTTCGCTGGAGCGCTTGAAGAAGCGGTTGAACGGCCGGAACGCCCAGCCGAACGCAAAGTCGATACCGCGCTGGACTCTGTCCTTCTTGCCATGAGGCTTGAGCAGCACAGCTGCCAGCGCCGGCGACAGGGTCAGCGAGTTGATCGCCGAGATCACCGTCGAGATCGCGATGGTGACCGCGAACTGGCGATAGAACTGGCCAGTGACTCCGGACAGGAAGGCGATCGGGATGAACACCGCGCACAGCACCACGGCGATGGCGATGATCGGTCCGCTGACCTCGCGCATTGCCTGATGCGCAGCGGCAAGTGGCGACAATCCGTTCTCGATGTTGCGTTCGACATTCTCGACCACGACGATGGCGTCGTCGACCACGATGCCGATTGCCAGCACCATGCCGAACAGGGTCAGCACATTGATCGAGAAGCCCAGTGCCAGCAGCACCGCAAAGGTACCAATGATCGACACCGGCACCGCGAGCAGGGGAATGATCGAGGCGCGCCAGGTCTGCAGGAACAGGATCACCACCAGCACCACGAAGAGGATGGCTTCCAGCAGGGTATAGATCACCTCCTTGATCGAGTCGCGGACGAACACCGTCGGATCGTAGACGACGTCGTACTTCACGCCCTCCGGGAATGCCCGGCTCAATCGCTTCATTCGCTTGCGCACCGCATCCGACAGCGCGATCGAATTGGAACCCGGTGCCTGGAAGATCGCGATCGCCGCGGCCTGCTTGTTGTTGAGCAGGGAACGCAGCGTGTAATCGGCAGCGCCGAGTTCGATGCGCGCAACGTCCTTCAATCGCGTGGTCTCGCCAAGGGCGCCGGTCTTGATGATGATGTCGCCGAACTCGGCCTCCTCGCTGAGGCGGCCGATGGCATTGATCGGAGTCGTGAAGTCGGTGCCGGCGCCGCTCGGTGATGCGCCCAACTGGCCAGCGGAAACCTGGACGTTCTGTTCGCGGATGGCATTGACCACCTCGCCGGCATTGAGCCCGCGCGCGGCAACCTTCTCCGGGTCGAGCCAGATCCGCATCGCATAGTCGCCGCCGCCGAACGCCAGTGCCTGACCAACGCCTTCGAGACGGGCGAGTTCGTCCTTGACCCGCAGCGTGGCGTAATTGCGCAGATAGTTGGCATCGTAGCGACCATTGGGCGAGACCAGGTGCACGACCATGGTCAGGTTCGGCGATGACTTCACCGTGCTGACACCGAGTCGACGCACTTCCTCGGGCAGGCGCGGCAGCGCCTGACTGACGCGGTTCTGCACTTCGACCTGGGCCTTGTCGATATCGGTCTCGCCCTTGAAGGTGATGTTGAGCTGCAATACCCCATCGCTGCCGGCGATCGACTTCATGTAGATCATGTCCTCGACGCCATTGATCGCCTCTTCAAGCGGCGAAGCAACGGTCTCGGCAATGGTCTTGGGATTGGCGCCTGGATAGACCGCGCGCACCTGGATGGTGGGCGGCACCACGTCGGGATACTCGCTGATCGGCAACTGCGGAATCGCAATCAGGCCGGCCAGAAAGATCAGCGTGGACAGTACCGCCGCAAAGATCGGGCGATCGACAAAGAACTTGGAAAAATCCATGGGTCTCGGTCCTTATTCCTGCTCGGGCGCTGGCGCAGGCGGCGCACCTTCGGGCGGCTTGGGCGCGGGGGCCGGATCGCCCATCGCGATCTCGACCGGCTGCACCGGCATGCCCGGGAAAAACACCTTGGCGACACCGTGCACGATGATCTTGTCACCGGCGCTGAGGCCGCTTTCGATCACGCGCAGGCCTTCCACCATCGGGCCGAGCACGATGTCCTTGCGCGTCGCCGCATTCTTCGGGCCCAGCGTGTAGACAAACTTGCGGTCCTGATCGGTAAGCACGGCCTTGTCATCGATCAGCATCGCCTGCTGGCTGCGATTGCCCTGCAGGCGCACGCGCGCAAACAGGCCCGAGGCGAGTTTTCCGCTGCTGTTGTCGATGACCGCGCGGACCTTGACGGTGCCGCTCGCCGGATCGATCTGGTTGTCGACGAAATCGAGTTGGCCACGGTGTGGATAGCCCTCTTCATTGGCCAGCCCCACTTCAACCGGATTGCTGTCGGCGCCGGCCTGGGCGCGATCGGCATAGGTCAACCAGGTGGCCTCGTTGCCTTCGAAGTAGACGTGCATCGGGTTTTCCGACACCACCGTGGTCAGCAGGGTGCCGGCCTCGACCAGATTGCCCTCGCGCAGCATGGAGGCGCCGATGCGGCCGCTGATCGGACTCTCGATGCGTGCGTAGGTGATATCGAGTTGCGCCGCGCGCACGGCGGCTTCCGCAACCGCAATCCCGGCAGCGGCAGTTTTTTCTGCGCTCAGGCGCTGCTGGTATTCCTCGGCCGAGATCGCCTTGGCAGCGACCAGCTTGTCGGCGCGTTCGCGTTCATCGATGGCGAGGGCGGCGACGGTGCGCGCACGGCTGAGCTCCGCCTGGGCACTGCTGAGCCGGGTCTGGAATGGTCGAGGGTCAATGACGAACAGCAGATCGCCCTTCTGTACCGAGCCACCTTCACTGAACGCGATCCGGTCCAGATAGCCGGCAACGCGGGGTCTGATCTCGACGTGCTCGACCGCGGCAATGCGGCCGCTGAATTCATCCCAGAGCTGAACCTCCTTGATCAGTACCGGAGCCACCGATACCTCGGGCGGTGGCATCTGCATGCCGCCTTCGGGCGGGCTGCCGCACCCCGCAAGCGCCAGACCGAGGGCGGCGCTCAACAGGAACAGGCGAAACGGGCGCAGGGGTGCAGGGCGCGTCATCGTAGTCTCTCCATCGATATTCAATTGTTGGTCTCTTCGAGTCCGACCTGACCGCGCAACAATTGCAGGCGGGCAGGACGGCTGAGCAGTTCACGCAGTACGGCCGCCGCAATCGTCGGCATATCGCAGTCGGCCAGCATCATCAGCGGTGCCGGGCTGGCGTGCTCGGCCAGCAGACGCAGCAGATCGTCTTCGATCGGCTCGTGTTCCGGACCGCAGAGGGCAATCTGGCATTGTGGTGGAGTCAGCTTCAGTGCGCGTTGCACCAGTTCGCTGATTCGGTAGGGGCTGGGATCGAAGCCACCGCCCTCGCTGCCCTCCGGGCATTGCCCGGCAAGCGCAGGCATTACCAGGAAGTCGATGGGCGGATAGACCTGTACCAGGTCCTCCATGTCGCGCAGGGCGTCGCGCCCCCGCACGACTATGCGCGCACCGTGCAGTGCGCAGGCTGCATCATGCAGATGATCCTCGTCGCCACCGAGCAGGCTGACGGTGCCGCCACTGTCGCGGACGAGACGCGCCAGGGCGAGACCGAATCCGGAGCAGCCATTGATGATCGCGACGTGGCGGCCGTGCAGGGGAAAGATGGCGGGAGGCATCGCCGCACCCTATCGGGCATCCGGCGCAGCGGGAATGGCCGAAAGCCACATACTCGCCATTCCAATCAGGAATAATCGCGCCATGGATCGCTATGGCCTGATGCAGACCTTTGTGCGCGTCGTGGAAACCGGCAGCGTGACGGCGGCAGCGCGCGCGCTGCGTGTCGGTCAGCCTGCGATCAGCAAGCAGTTGCAGGCGCTGGAAGCCCTGCTCGGGGTGCAGTTGCTGCAGCGTACGCCGCAGGGTGTGCGCCTTTCCGGGCAGGGTCGGCGCTATTACGAGCGCGCCAAGCGCCTGCTCGAAGATGTCCACGAACTCGAGTCGGACTTCAGGGATTCCGGTCCCGGTTCCCTGCGTGGTCGATTGCGCGTGCGGGTACCGGTTACGCTGGGAGCGCTGCATCTGGCGCGGCTGATCGGCGAGTTTGCGCGGCTGCACACGGAATTGGAGCTCGACCTGCTGCTGTCCGATCAGAGTACGGGCCTGCTCGAAGCCGGGGTTGATGTCGCGATCGTGCTCGGCCGCCTGACCGATTCCAACCATGTGGCGCGTCGGCTCGCGGTATTGGAGCGGGTTCTGGTGGCCAGTGCCGGCTATCTGCAGCGGGTGGCCGTGCCGGTTCGCATCGACGACCTGGCCAGCCACGAGTTCATCCGTTTCAGTGGTGGTGGCGACGCCGATGTGCTGGCCTTTGGCTTGGCCGGCGAGCGTCAGAGCGTGCGGATCCGCGGCCGCATCCAGGTTGATAATGGGCTGGCCGTGCGCGCCCTGCTGCTGGCCGGGCATGGGATGGCGGCGCTGCCGCGCACCTGGGTGGCTGCCGAGCTCGCCAGCGGGCAGCTGCAGCAGGTACTCGCCGAACACAGCCTCGACGGGCTTGAACTGCACGCGCTGTATCCGTCGGCACGCTTCGTTCCGGTGCGCGTGCGGGCGCTGATCCGCCACCTGCAGGAACACCTGCCGGCGCTGCCCGGTCTGCGCTGAGTCGGCGGCACACACAAAAGAACGGACACATCCCTGTGTCCGTTGGGGAAAACCGGGTGGTGCCTGGGTCAGGGCGCGGCGGCAATCCGGGTGGCTGTGTTCAGGCCCTGAACAATCTCCACCGGATCGGCATCGCTGAGCTGGCCATGGCCGAGCACGGCGACTTCAGCGCCTTCCTCGATCCCTTCCAGCACCTGGACCTGATCGCCCTGGCTGGCGCCGAGCTTTACCGGACGACGATGCGCGATGCCGTCGGCAATCACGAACACCACCGGCATCTGCTTATGGGTCAGCACTGCAGCACGCGGCAGCAGCAAGGCGTTCTGGATGCGGTCCAGCGTGATGGTGACGCGCACCAGCTGGCCCGGACGCAGGGGCGTGCCGGCTTCGGCGACATCCAGGGTGATCGGTGCGGTGCCGCTCTTGGCATCGACCACGGCGGCAATGCGATCGACACGGGCACCGAAGTTGCGACCGGGGAAGGCGTCCGCGCTGAGTTCGGCCGACTGGCCGACGGCGACATCGATCAGGGCCGATTCGGGAATCGACAGACGCGCTTCGAGTTCGGAAAAATCCGCCAGGTCGAAGGCGGGCGTGCTGGTTGTCAGCATCTGACCGGGTTTGATATGGCGGCGTGTGATGACGCCGGTAAACGGCGCGCGGATTTCCGAGCGGGTAACGCTCAGGCGCGCCAGATTGACCTGGGCGGTCTGTGCGGCATGATCGAAGCGGCTGCGCTCCACTGCTTCGGCGCTGACCATCTTGCGCTGCTGAAGCAGATGCTGACGCTCGTTCTCATGAGCCAGGCGGCGCTCGGTAGCGGCCTGCTGGGCCAGGCTCAGGCGTGCGCGCTCGGCATCGAGCCGGGCCAGCACCTGACCTTTCTGTACGTGATCGCCTTCCTCGACCAGCAGGCTGAGCACCTCGCCGCCGGTTTCGGAGACGACGGTGGCGGCTCGGCGCGCCTCGAGGGTGGCGGTGCTGGTCAATACGCGGACCAGATCACCCTGCGCGACACGCTGGACCTGCACCCCGGGACGGAAGATTTCCTGCTCCGCCTCGGCAACGGCGGCGTCAGAGCTTCCGCAGGCCTGCAGCATCAGGGTGCTTACCAGGACCAGGGGCAGGGCCAGCAGCAAGGGCTTGCGCAAAGTCTTCATTTTGTTCAGATCAGCTCGTTTTCGACGACAATCGAATTGGTTTCGACGCTGTTGTCGGCGTCAACCTGTTCGTTCCAGACCTTGTCCATGACGTCCATCAGGGCGTTGAACAGGACCTTCTCAAAGACTTCCATGACCAGCTCCTCTTGTTGTTGCGGTGGTGTTGTAGGTAACTATAACACCGGATCAGAAAGACACCATATGCTGGAAGTCACCTCTTTCACCGGAATCGCGGCACACCAATGAAAGCCGCGATCAGTGACTTGTTTGGATGCAGCAAGAAGGATGAAGGTTTCCTACCCCTGCCATCAGACACGGGTGTCACCCCCCACACTGACAGTTGTGACCCGGCTAGCCCGTGAACGCTTCGGGCCAATTCGCGCCGTGCGCGGTCGAATTGCGGGCAATGCAGTTGGGTGCCGGATTGGAATGGCAACTCGGCGCAGAGCGCATTAGCATCCGGCGAACGTCATCCCACTGAAACAAGTCCATGTCGCATCGCCAGATCACCGCCGCCACCCGCCTGAATGAAGTCCGTTACGAGATCCGCGGCGAGCTGGCGCGACGCGCACTGGAAATGGAGCAGCAGGGCCAGAGCATCATCAAGCTCAATATCGGCAACCCCGGCCTGTTCGGGTTCGAGGCGCCGGCGCATCTGCGTGCCGCCATCGCGCACAATCTGGAGCGCAGCGATCCCTACTGTCATCAGCAGGGCCTTGCCGCCGCGCGCGAGGCGATTGCGATGCGCGAGATCGCGCGCGGGGCGCCGAATGCCGGGCCGGATACGGTATTTGTAGGCAACGGCGTCAGTGAACTGATTGATCTTGCGCTGCGCGGTCTGCTCAATCCGGGTGATGAGGTGCTGGTGCCGTCACCGGATTATCCGCTGTGGACCGCCAGCGTCATTCTCAATGGCGGCGTGGTGCAGCACTACCCCTGTCATGTCGGCAATGGCTTTCTGCCCGACCCGGACGAGATCGAGTCGCGCATCACGGCGCGCACGCGCGCGCTGGTGGTGATCAATCCCAACAATCCGACCGGCGCGGTCTATCCGCGCGAGCTGCTGCAGAAGCTTGCCGATATCGCCGCGCGCCATCGCCTGGTGCTGATGGTCGATGAGATCTACGACGGCGTGCTGTTCGGCGAGACGCCGTATACGCCAATGGCGCCGTTGGCGAGCGAGACCCTCTGCATCACCTTTTCCGGACTCTCCAAGGTCCACCGCGCCTGCGGCTGGCGCGTCGGCTGGATGAGCCTCTCGGGCTATCTCAAGCGCGCCCAGGAATATCGCCACGCGCTCGATCTGCTCGCCGCGCTGCGCCTGTGCAGCAATGTCACCGCACAGTGGGCGATTGAACCGGCCTTGCACGGGCCCGACACCATCAGCGCCCTGACCGGTGCTGGCGGCCGCCTGCAACGCACCCGCCAGGCGGTGATCGATGGCGTGGCCCGCAGCAGTTTTCTTGATCTGGTGGTTCCGCATGGTGCGTTGTATGCATTCCCGCGTGTTGATACCACCCTGTTGCCGGGCTTCGACGATCATCGCTTCGCGCTCGATCTGCTAGAACACGAGCAGGTCCTGCTGGTGCCGGGCAGCAGCTTCAACGTGCCCTACCGCACCCATTTCCGGCTGACCCTGCTGCCGCAGGCGGAGATCATGGACGAGGTCTTCGTGCGCATGGAGCGCGCCCTGGATCGTGCTTCGCACGCCGCGCATCGCGCGGTCGCCTGAGCGCTCGGCAAATTGATGCCACTGCACGGGGCGCCAGCGCGTTAAGCTCAACTGATCGCGCGTCTGCGGCTTGCGGCGCGTCCGCGGAGCCATCACCATGCGCTTGATCATTCTTGTACTGCTGGGGATTTGCATGACTGCCACCGCCGCGCCGGCCAAGCGTTACCTCGCCTTGGGCGATTCCTACACGATTGGCGAATCGGTGGCCGAGGCTGGCCGCTTTCCGTTGCAGCTGGTGGCTGCTCTGCAGGAGCGCGGCGAAAACTACGGCGCACCCGAGATCATCGCGCGCACCGGCTGGACCACCGCCGAACTGCAGCAGGCGATCGATCTCGCCAAACCGCGGCCGCCCTACGATCTGGTCACCCTGCTGATCGGCGTCAACAATCAGTATCGCGGCGGTGACCTGCGTCGCTACCGCAGCGAATTCTCCAAACTGCTGCTGCATGCCATCGCCCTGGCCGGGCGCGACAAGAAGCAGGTGCTGGTCGTTTCAATTCCGGATTGGGGCATTACCCCGTTTGCGCGCAACGACAAGCGCGGCGCGCGCCGGATCGCCAAGCAGATCGATGCCTTCAATGCCGAGGCGGCCGATGTCTGTCGCAAGAATGGCGTGCGCTTTATCGACATCACGCCAACTTCGCGCGACCGCGGCGGCGATATCACCATGCTCGCCGAGGATGGCCTGCATCCAAACGCCGCGATGTATGCGCGCTGGGTCGAGGTGATCGTGCGCGAAGGCTTCGGGCCCTGAGGCGCGCCGGATGCGCGGCTCGATTCGCATCCTGCTGGTCGACGATCACGCCGTAGTGCGCGAGGGCATGCGCGCCCTGCTTGAAGATTTCAACGAAATGTCGGTGGTCGGCGAAGCCGCCAGCGGCGATCTCGTCCTGCCTATGCTGCCACGGATCGCGCCCGATCTGCTGATGACCGATCTGAAGATGCCGGGCATGCCGGCCGCCGACCTGGTGCGCCAGGCGCTGCAACAGCTCCCGGCGCTGCGCATCATCGTGTTCACCAGCTTCGCCGAAGCGCGCCTGGTGCGCGCCCTGCTTGACGCCGGTGCCCACGGCTATCTGCTCAAGGATGCCCATCGCGAGGAAATCCGCCGTGCCATCCACGCCGTCATGGAAGGCGAAACCTATCTGCACGCCGATGCCCGACAGGCGGTCGAGGAGGCCAGTGGCAAGGGCCCGCTCGGTCGCCTGACCGAACGCGAACGCGACGTGCTCGCCCTGATCGCCGAGGGCAAGAGCAACAAGGAAATCGGCCGCAGCCTCGATCTCACCGAGGGTACGGTCAAGGGTTATGTCAGCGCCATCTTCGAAAAACTCGGCGTCAACGACCGCACCCAGGCCGCCATGCTCGCGCATCGCAGCGGTCTGGTTTGACAGCCAGCGCTCTGCTGTAGGGCATCTCTGCGAGAGATGCCGGCTCTCCTGTAGGGCATCTCTGTGAGATGCCGTCCCAACACCGCGGCGAATTCAATATGGCATCTCGCAGAGATGCCTCACAGAACAGCGCCCTTGTAGGGCATCTCTGTGAGATGCCGTCTCAATGCCGCGGTGGATTCAACATGGCATCTCACAGAGATGCCTTACAGAACAGCGCCCTTGTAGGGCATCTCTGCGAGATGCCGTCCCAACGCCGCGGTGGATTCAACATGGCATCTCACAGAGATGCCTCACAGAACAGCGCCCTTGTAGGGCAACTCTGTGAGAAGCCGTCCCAACGCCGCGGTGGATTCAACATGGCATCTCCCAGAGATGCCCTACAGAACAGCGCCCTTGTAGGGCATCTCTGCGAGATGCCGTCCCAACGCCGCGGTGGATTCAACGTGGCATCTCACAGAGATGCCCTACAGAACAGCGCCCATGTAGGGCATCTCTGTGAGATGCCGTCTCGACGTCGCGGCGGATTCAACATGGCATCTCACAGAGATGCCCTACAGAACAGCGCCCTTGTAGGGCATCTCTGCGAGATGCCGTCCCAACGTCGCGGCGGATTCAACATGGCATCTCACAGAGATGCCCTACAGAACAGCGCCCATGTAGGGCATCTCTGCGAAATGCCGTCCCAATGCCGCGGTGGATTCAACATGGCATCTCGCAGAGATGCCCTACAGAACAGCGCCCATGTAGGGCATCTCTGCGAGATGCCGTCCCAACGCCGCGGTGGATTCAACATGGCATCTCACAGAGATGCCCTACAGAACAGCGCCCTTGTAGGGCATCTCTGTGAGATGCCGTCCCAACGCCGCGGTGAATTCAACGTGGCATCTCACAGAGATGCCCTACAGAACAGCGCCCTTGTAGGGCATCTCTGCGAGATGCCGTCTCGACGTCGCGGTGGATTCAACATGGCATCTCACAGCGATACCCTACAGAACAGCGCCCTTGTAGGGCATCTCTGTGAGATGCCATTCCCAACGCCGCGGGAGATTCAAGACGGCATCTCACGGACACGCCCTACAGAAGCGCGGGCATCTCGTGGAGCCTTCGAGCAGCAACCTGCTACTCGAAGCCATTCCCAAACGGCAGCACGTCGTCGATCGGCAGCGGCCAGACCCAGGCGCCGCGCGAACGGGTCCAGACGGCGAGGGTGGTGAAGCCGCGGTCGAAGTTCATGTCCCAGATCATCACGCTGGGCAGGCCGGCATGCTTCTGCCAGACCGGTGATGGTGCGTTGATATCGTCGGTGTAGAACAGTCCCCAGTCGGTGCCGGCAAACACCTGGTCGGGTCGGTTGGGATTGACGATGACGCTATTAGCGGGGATGTTCGGCAGGTTGCCGCTGACATCGCGCCATTCAAAGCTTGCGCACAGAGCGGTGCAGCGCACCTGATAGATGTGACCGGGCGTTGCCGGCGTATTTTCTGCAAATCCGCCGATGGCGGCGTAGCCGATCAGAGGATCGACCGGATCGAGAAACACATCGAGCACCGGGCGATTGGGCAGTACGCTGTTGCCATCCGCCAGATGCACCCAACTGGCGGAATCGGCGACGCCCTGGCCCATCCCGAAGCCGATCGCCACATTGCCATCATTGGTGCCCGCGATTGCGACATCGGGCGTGCTGGTGGCGTAGGCGATCTGGTTGATGAAGGCGCGGTCCATCAATGAACCCGCGCCATTGCCCTTGGTCAGGTCGGGGCTGTTGGCAACCCAACTGCTGGTGGGTTCGCCACCGCTGATGCTCTCCCAGGCACGGTACGAACCCGTGATGATCCGGCCGCAGCCGGTTGCCGCCGGGCAGCCGCTGGTCTCGCCGCCAAAGCGGTAAAGGTCAAAATGCGTCAGAAAGCTCTTCCGATCGGCGCCCCATCCGCTGGGCGCGGCTGACGTCGTACTTGTACCCTGTGCTGTGCTGGTGACCTGGATGACACCGTTCTGGCTCGAGTAGTACCAGCGATTGCCGAGCACCGGCTCGATCGCGCTGAAGAAGCCGTCTGAGTTCCAACGGCCAGCCCAGGATTGCGCGCCAAAATTGCCATTGGTCCAGGTCGAGACCATCGACGAATTGTCCTGCGCGCCGCCGACCGCCGCCGAACTGCTGGCGGTGGCGAAGTTCGGCGTGATGCCGCCCGAGTAGAACTCGATCGTGTTCAGCGTGGCGTTCAACGAGGTCCACGTCGGAGATGCGACCAGCGGATTGGCGCTGTAATAAACCCCACCATCGGTGCCGATCAGCAGACCATAGTTGCCGCCACCCAGATTGACCCAGCTGCGCCCGTGGTGATCGACATGTGGTGCGCTGCCCATGCTGGTGAAGCCGCCGCCGCCGGTCGTCGAGCGAAACGTGCGGAAGGCACTGAGCACGACCGTTGCGGGTGTGCTGGGATGCACGCTCATGCCGGCGTTGTACCAGCTCTGGGTACCGCCGCCGCTGACATCGCCATTGGTTGCCGCGACCCAGGTGTCACCGGCGTTGTCGCTGCGCCAGACCCCGAGAATATTGGGGCCCGATGGAAGGATGCGGGCAACCTGGGCATAGATCACCTGATCATCGGAGGGCGCGATCGCGAGATCAATACGGCCCAGCGTGTTGGCAGGCGTCGGAATGCCGCCACCCGAGCCGGCCGGAAAGCCATTGTCGCCGCGCGAGATCACCGAGAAGTCCAGCGGACATCCGCTCGCCGGGAAACTGCCGCGGTAGATGCCATTGGCGCCGTTGCGGCTCAGATCCGGTTGCACGGTTGTGGCGAAACCGCGGGTGCCGATGGCGGCGATGATCTGGGTGCTGGCGCCGAGATCGCGCAGCACGATGCCGGTGATGTCCTGGCGCTGCGTATTGAAGGCATTGGTCAGGCAGGGGCCGGTCCAGTTGTCACCGGCGTCGTAGCTGAGATAGAGGCCGGTCTTGGTGCCGACGATGACGTTGTTGCTGTTGTTGGGATCGACCTCGACCTGGCCGATCGCCTGGTATTGCGGAAAGCCATTGGCCGAGGGCGGATAGAACGGGTTGAACACGTCTTCGCCCTTCACCGTCCAGGTCTCGCCGCCATCGACGCTCTTGAGCACGCCATTGCTGCCGAACGAGAACGAACCGAAGCGTAGGTCACCGGTGCCCGCATAGAGCACATCCGGATTGCTCGGGTCGAGGGTCATGTCGCTGATCGCGCTGGCCTGGATCTCGGCGATATCGGTCTTGATCTCCCAGGTAGTGCTGGCGCTGCAGCAATTGCTGGTTTTCCAGATGCCGCCACCATCGGCGCCGAGCCAGGCAATTGCCGGGTTGCTGGGGTGACTGATCACGACATTCACCCGGCCGGCAACGCCGCCGCCGCTGCCGAGCGGGCGCGGACCCAGGGCGGTGAACTGCAGGGGATCGAGTCCGCCACCGCTGCTGTTGCGGCGGACGAGTTCGGCGCCAGCCGGTACCGCCGACTGCATCGCCGCGAGCTGACGCGCCGATTCGATCTGCCAGGCCGGATTGTAATGGCCGGTGGGATAGACAACGCGATTGACCCAGAAGTCGCCCATATCGGCGATCAGGCCCGGCTTCGGGCTTTCGCCGTTTGCGGTCGCGCTGGCGGCTGGAGCAGATGTCGAATGATTCATGGTCTGGCAGGCGGCCAGACCCAGCGCAGCGCTCGCCAGCAGCGTATTGCGCACAGCTGCACGCAGATGATGTTGATTCATGATGAGTCCCTCCCCGGAGCAACGCGCAGTGTCGCCACTCGGGGCTCAATTGCAAGCGCCATTCGGCATGGTCTGCACGTTCGGCAGACGCCAGGTACGTCGTCGGCGGACTACAACGCGTCGTTGTCCAGCTCACCGGTACGGATGCGCACCACCCGCTGCAGGTCGTAGACGAAGATCTTGCCGTCACCGATCTTGCCGGTGTTCGCCGCGTTCATCACTGCTTCGACCGCGCGATCGACCTGGCTGTCATCGACCGCGGCCTCGATCTTGATCTTGGGCAGGAAGTCGACCACATACTCGGCGCCGCGGTAGAGCTCGGTGTGGCCCTTCTGGCGGCCAAAGCCCTTGACCTCGGTGACCGTGATGCCGGCAATCCCCACTTCGCCCAGTGCCTCGCGGACATCGTCGAGCTTGAAGGGTTTGATGATGGCCATGATCATTTTCATTGCGGAGCACCTGATGCGGAAGGATCAGCCGCAAGTGTAGGGCGTGGCGCAGAAAAGCGCAGGGGACCGTCAGCCATCCGGGTTTCTGCCGCTGCCGGGGCCCCGGATCGGGCCTGAGCCGAAGAATTCACTTTGAAGCCACACCCGCAGCCGCGACAATGGCAGCGGCGGGCGGCACAGCTGAGACTTTTGCCGCCTTGCCCGCATCTAGGAAATTTCCCAGATCAATTTAAGCAATCAGCCCATGCGGCCTGTGGCTGCCCGGGCTTAAGGTATCAGCTCATCGAGGAGGCAAAACCCATGATCAATGTACGCGCTATCGACGAACTGGCCACGCGCCTGGCAACCCTGGTGCCGCCCGGATTCGACAGCGCCCGCGAGGATCTTGCGCGGACCTTTCGCGCCACTCTGCAGACCGGCCTGGAACGGCTGAACCTGGTGAGTCGCGAAGAGTTCGACGTGCAGCGGCTGGTTCTGCTGCGCACCCGCGAGAAGCTCGAAGCGCTGGAGAAACAACTGGCGCACATTGAGTACACCCTGGGTTCGGCGAAACCTCGGAGCTGATGCTGGCAGTATTCGATTCCCCCGGATCGAAGGTCGTTCCCCGCGACCGCCTGCATATCGCGAACCCCACTCGCCAGGGGTTTCGCACCGCCGCCACGGAGTGGCGCGTCGTGACGTCAAGGATGGCGGCCCGCTTGCCGGACCGGACTGCCGGCAAGCGGGCATCTTGATTGCCCTGAACTTCTGAAGCGATTCCGGCGTCGCGCAACGGCAGCTCTGGCTGCCTGTGTTCGTCCGCCAGCATCGCAACAGGAGCCTGCATGAGTCTCGCCATCGTCCATTCGCGCGCGCAGTTGGGCGTGGCGGCGCCGCTGATTTCGGTCGAGGTGCATCTCTCCGGCGGACTTCCCGCCACCAGTATCGTCGGATTGCCCGAAGCCGCTGTACGCGAGAGCCGCGATCGTGTGCGCGCGGCCCTGATCAATGCCCTGTTTGAGTTTCCGCAGCGGCGCATCACGGTCGGTCTGGCACCGGCCGATCTGCCCAAGGACGGCAGTCGCTTCGATCTCGCCATCGCGCTCGGCATTCTCGCGGCCTCGGGTCAGATTCCGGAAGCCGCGCTCGCCGAATTCGAATGTTTCGGCGAACTGGCGCTGTCCGGCGAACTGCGGCCGATCACCGGTGTGCTGCCAGCGGTACTGCAGGCGCATCGCGCCGGTCGCAAGGTCCTGCTGCCGCACGACAATGGCGCCGAGGCCGCCCTGGTCAGCGAGGCCGAGGTCTATACCGCGCGTTCCCTGCTGCAGGTCTGCGCCTTTCTGCGCGGCGACGCGGCGCTGGCGCGGGCCGAGCCCGATCCGATCAGAATCGATCCCCTGTTGCCCGACCTGCAGGATGTCTGCGGCCAGGGCATGGCCCGGCGCGCGCTCGAGGTCGCTGCCTGCGGCGGCCACAATCTGCTCTTCATCGGTCCGCCCGGCACCGGCAAGACCATGCTGGCCTCGCGACTGCCTGGGATACTTCCGCCGATGACCGAGGCCGAAGCGCTGGAAAGCGCCGCCGTCGCATCGATCTGCGGCATGGACGTGCGGCCGTTCCTGGCGACGCGCAGCTTTCGCAATCCCCATCACTCGGCGAGTGCCGTGGCCCTGGTCGGCGGCGGATCGATTCCGCGTCCGGGTGAAGTCTCGCTGGCGCACAACGGCGTACTCTTTCTGGACGAGCTCCCCGAATTCGACCGGCGCGTGCTCGAAGTCCTCCGCGAGCCGATGGAATCCGGCCGCATCCTGATCTCGCGGGCGGCGCGTCAGGCCGAGTTTCCCGCGCGCTTCCAGCTGGTGGCGGCGATGAATCCCTGTCCCTGCGGATATTCTGGCGATCCCTCCGGACGCTGTCGTTGCGCGCCCGATACGGTGGCGCGCTACCGCGGCCGCATCTCCGGGCCGATGCTGGATCGCATCGATATGCACGTCGAGGTACCGCGGGTTCCGCCGGCGCAATGGCGCGAACCGGGCGAAGACTCCGCCACCGTGCGTGCCCGTGTACTGGCGGCGCGCGCCCTGCAGATCGCCCGTGCCGGCAAGCCCAATGCCCAGCTCGGCACGCTCGAACTGGCACGTGATGCGGCACTGTCGCAGACCGATCGCGTTCTGCTCGACAGTGCCGCCGAGCGACTCGGCCTGTCGGCGCGCGCGCATCAACGCATCCTGCGGGTGGCCCGCAGCATCGCCGATCTCGGTGGCAGTGAAATCGTACGCCGCGAACACCTGACCGAAGCCATCGGCTACCGCCGCCTCGATCGGCTGCCGATGGCGGCGGCGAGCTGAGCCGATCGGGTCGAGCGGCTGCCGAGCTTGCCCGCGCTACTGCACGCATTTTCATGAAAGGCGATCAAGCGGAAGCTCTCCATGCAGCGGAGGGAGTCCGCCACGATGCACTTCGGTGCCGCAATGCGGATGGCTGCACTTGCCTACCTGGGCATCCTGTTCGTGATGGCCGGGCTTGATGACCCCCGCATGCGGCCGCTGCGCCTGGCTTCGCGGGTTCGTCCAGGCAGCGCATGTTCCATTGCAGTGCCGGTCTGCGCGGCGCCAGTTGCACTTGTCACCGAGTCGCGACCGCTAGCGGAGCCGCCTTTCCTGCACATGTTCTGTCAAGACAATGGGCCCCACGTTCTCGAGGCCATGCAGCGTCTGCGCACGCGCTGGGGGCTGAGCACCGTCTCGCAGTGTCGCCGCGCGCACTGAAGGGGCAGCTGAGTCGGATTGCGCGCGCTGCGCAGTGATGTGGTCCACCGTACACGCGTCTTCGTTCTGCAGGATGTTCCTTCAGGCAGTTCGTTGGAAGTCGGCCTGGTCTGGACATTCGAGCGGTTGCCGATGATCTCGCGTTTGTCATGCCACAGGGCGGACCTCGATGCTGACGGGAATCGAGGGAGTCGGGACATCTGGCGACCGGTATACGATGCACTTGTACTGTACCTGAGCGGACTACCGTCCCTGTTTCCGACCAGATGCAGTTCCAGAAATGTCTTGTCTTACTGAGGGCCGCAGTTTGCTAACGGGACCAATGCGGTGAGTGTTTTGGCCTCATCGTCGACGCCCAGAAGCATGAGCCCTCGGCATGGTGGTTCGGCTCGAAAATAGATGTCGAATCCGTCTGCCACGCTATCGACACGGTGCCGCAGTCGGGTTGTGGAGGCGAAGCTGAACTCGCCTACACCCACGATCCTTCCGTCGGCATCTGCGACGAGCAGTCCGTCCATGCGACTGCGCGTAGCTGCATCGATGAGCCTGCCTTCCGCGTGCCAGGCCGGCAGTGGCGCAGCGATCTCTTCGTCCACGCGGACGATGCTGCCCAGGATCGCCGCCACCGAGTCGGCGCCTTGCGGGAGAGCCAGTACTGTCCCCATAAGATGGTTGCGCGGCGCGCGGAACATACCGACCCGATGCTTGCGCAGGACCTCGATCGCCTTCTGACCTGCTTCGATACTCGGCATGTCGAAATGCGCTGCAAACCCTGAGGCAAGTACGCCCACCTGCACCTGAGCGGCGCGACGCTCGACTGCCTGTTCGACCGCAGCGGCCCAGCCGCGCCAATACTCATGACTCGGGTGGGCGAATGCCGATAGCAACAGGGCGGCAACGATGCTCGCAGTTTCTGATCGGGGCTCTTTTGCCCAACGCGCAGCGCCAGCAAGAAATAGCCCGAGCCAGAAGAGATTGGTCCATTGCACGTAACGGTCGGCCAAGACCTGCA
Organism: Pseudomonadota bacterium; assembly: GCA_022843465.1. Classification (GTDB taxonomy): domain Bacteria; phylum Pseudomonadota; class Gammaproteobacteria; order Xanthomonadales; family Ahniellaceae; genus 0-14-3-00-62-12. The sequence goes on from JALHNO010000010.1 coordinate 104,194, forward strand.
ACGGATGCTCGGCGAACGCCTGCGTCCGTCCCAAGGCCACGAGTACGGCGACACCCACCGCGAACACCGAAAGCCCAAGACCGAGGGCTTCAATGTGTGTGACAGACTCCGGTCGACGCCATGCGCGAAATGACAAACCGGCAAGCAAGACGAGCCCAATCATGCCAATCACAAGGGCCAGGCTGAGCAAGCTGGGATTCCCGGTTGCAGCAAATACCGAACGGGACGACGCCAGCAGCTCAGGACCGAGGGTCAGGGAGGACACTACGTCGAGATTCAGGTCTGCTGCGGAGTTGCTGCCAAATGCCAGCCAGCTGGTCGTCCAGGACGAGGCCAGCCAGGTGACCCCATTGCGTGCAATCTCGAGTGGTGAGTAGCTGAGGGGCCCTCGCACGCTGTCGCTGCCCGGCAACAGGAACATGTAGGCGAGTACCGCCCCGCATCCAATGACGGCTGTCGCCACGGTCCACCTTGGAGCAACCCGGCGCAGGAACATCATGAACACCAGCAGGCCGAATACCGCCACGCCCGTTCCAAAGCTGAGCAAGGCGACGATGGCCGCGAGCAGGGCCACGGACGCAATCCCCATTGAAGGCTCAAGCCGCAGGCGTTCGACGCAGTGCAGCGCGATAAGCGCGCAAATCACGACCAGGTAAACCTGAAAGGATTCGTTGCCGTGGAACTGCATGCGCGCGGCGCCCATCCACATCAGGGCCACGGCACTGACCAGCACACACGCAGAGCGAAACCCAAAGCCGTGAGCCTTGTCGTTCCAGATGCGCACACACAGGATGACCAGGGCCAAGGTCAGCGCGACTAAACCGGTGACTACTCCGATCGTCTGGTCGCCACCTCCCCAATGGATATCTGCCAGCCGGACCAGATTGGACGTTACTTGCCGGTGCGCGTTGTCGGGCGCAAAAACATTGGCCGGAAATGGCACCTGCAGCAGGTGCGCATATTGCCGCAATTGGTCAGCAAACAATTCAGTCCAACCGGTGTGCCAAACTGCCAGAATCGTGGTGACGGCGTAGTAGCCCGCCACGATGAGGCAGAGAGCGCTGCCGAGGGTCTGGAGCAATCTGTGAAGTCTGGTGGGTGTCGTTCTGGCTTCGGATGTCATGCCGACGACACCGAGTCCTGGTAACCCGTCGCTGTATCCGCGCGCACCCAGCGAGGCACGCGATCGGGCGCCACCTTGTGATACGGCACAGACGGAGCAGCACTGTGCGGGCCGTCGCAGGGCAAGATCCGCGCAGCATCATCTGGGGGTAGATGCGGCGACGGGGTGGCGGCAGACGCCCGACCACAGCATCGCGGTATCTCGACGGGAGGCATCCTGCGCACATTCAGCTCCAGAGCAATCTTGCATTTTGCCATAGCCTGCAGCAAGACGATATGCCCGATCGGGCCCTGCTCAATGGCAGGGACCCTGAATCCGAAACTTCCGTTCTGGCTACGCGTTCGAAGGGCATTTCAGATCCGAATTGGGCGCAGTCCATTGGGTGCTTCGATCTATTGCTGCTTCCAGGTCCGGGCTGCGGTGTGTGATGTAGATCAAACAGACACTGCCCGCACTCCTTCGGTAGAACTGCGCGCCTCCGCAGTGAAGCGCGACTCACGTCGGCTGTTCCGCCGCCGTAGCCGCCTGCGGATCCAGCGCCAGCCGCGCGGCCAGCCTCATCGCCGGGGCTCTCGCATTGACGCCGAACTTGCACAGGACTGCGCTCATGTGTGCCTTGACGGTTGCTGCGCTGATATTGAGTTCGTGCGCGTCTGTTTGTTGAGCAAGCCACTGGAGACCAGGGTCAAGACGCGGAACTGGGCCGGCGTCAGGTTGCCCAGGCAGACAGCGAGTTGGCGTTCGGCGGCGGGCAGGCGTCCATCCAACTCCCCGTCTGGTGCCCAGCGCTCCCTGCGCAGCACGCGGTGCAAAGCGCTCGACAGGGTGCAGTGTCGGCCGACTTGGAAATGAAACCGGTGGCGCCGTGGCCGGGTACACCGTGGACCGTATTGCCCTCAATGTACGCCGATATGACGACTACCGTCAGGGTCGGAAAGCTGGTCCACACATGGGGCAGGGCGCTGAATCGGTTTGCGCTCGGCTTGTTCAAATCGAGCTGCGGCAATTCCGGATTGGCTCCGCGGCGAGTAGTCCACACAGCTCGCCGACCTGATCGGCGAGACTGACCCGCGCGTCAGCGCGGACCGTCATCACAGCGCCCCTCAGCACTTCACGAAACAGCGGATGATCAACGTCGATGACGAGGTGGGGGCGCGGGCGGTCACTGGTTCAGACGTTCCTTGAGCAGGGAATCGACCACGCCGGGATCGGCCAGGGTGGAGGTATCGCCGAGCTGGTCGGGGGCGTTCTCGGCGATCTTGCGCAGCACGCGGCGCATGATCTTGCCGGAACGTGTCTTCGGCAGGCCCGGTGCCCATTGCAACCAGTCCGGTGAGGCAATCGGGCCGATGTCACGACGCACCTGGGCGACCAGTTCCTTGCGCAACTGCTCAGTAGGTTCAATCCCCGACTTCAGCGTCACATAGGCATAGATGCCCTGACCCTTGATGTCGTGCGGAGCGCCGACCACGGCCGCTTCGGCGACTGCGGCGTGACCGACCAGGGCGCTCTCGACCTCGGCGGTGCCGATGCGATGGCCGCTGACATTGATCACATCGTCGACACGACCGGTGATCCAGTAGTAGCCGTCTTCATCGCGACGCGCACCATCACCGGTGAAGTAGGTGCCCGGATAGGTCGCGAAGTAGGTATCGAAAAAGCGCTGCGGATCGCCATAGACACTGCGCATCTGGCCGGGCCAGGAATCGAGCAGGACCAGATTGCCATCGGCAGCGCCTTCGATGTTGTTGCCCTGGGCGTCGACAAGTGCCGGAAACACGCCCGGCAGGGGCAAGGTGGCCGAGCCGGGTTTGGCATCGACAGCACCGGGGAATGGCGAGATCAGCACGCCGCCGGTTTCGGTCTGCCACCAGGTGTCGATGATCGGGCAGCGGCCATCGCCGACCACGCGGTAATACCATTCCCAGGCTTCCGGGTTGATCGGCTCGCCGACCGTGCCGAGCAGGCGCAGGCTCCTGCGCGAGGTCGCATTGACCGGCGCATCGCCCTCGCGCATCAGCGCACGAATCGCTGTCGGCGCGGTGTAGAACAGGGTCACGCCATGGCGATCGACGGTCTGCCAGAAGCGCGAGATGTCGGGATAACTCGGCACGCCCTCGAACATCAGGGTGGTCGCGCCATTGGCCAGTGGCCCGTAGACCACATAGCTGTGGCCAGTGACCCAGCCGACATCGGCGGTGCACCAGTAGATGTCATCGGGTCTGAGGTCGAACAATTCCGCGTGGGTATAACTGGCCCAGACCAGATAACCGCCGGTGGTGTGCAGCACGCCCTTGGGTTTGCCGGTCGACCCTGAGGTGTACAGGATGAACAACGGGTCCTCGGCCTTCATCGCGGCCGCCTGATGCTGAGTCGACTGAGCGGCGATGGCCTCGTGGTACCAGAGATCGCGGGCCTGCCACTGCACATCATTGCCGGCATGGCGCAGCACGAGGACATTCTTTACGCTGTCACCGCCGTGACGGCGCAGGGCTTCATCGACATTGGCCTTCAGTGGCACGATCCTGCCGCCGCGCCAGCCACCATCGGCGGTGATCACCAGGTTGGAGCCGCAGTCGGCGATGCGACCGGCGAGCGCATCCGGCGAGAAACCACCGAACACCACCGAGTGGATGGCGCCGATGCGCGCGCAGGCGAGCATGGCGACCGCGGCCTCGGGGATCATCGGCAGATACAGGGTGACGCGATCGCCCTTGACCACGCCGAGCGTGGTCAGCGCATTGGCGAGCTGGCAGACCATCGCATGCAATTCCCGATAGCTGATCCGGCGCGCCGGCTTCGCCGGATCGTCGGCCTCGAAAATGATCGCGGTCTTGTCCGGTTGCGTTGCAAGATGACGGTCGAGACAGTTCACCGCGACATTGAGTTCGCCGTCCTCGTACCAGCGGATGCGGAAATCCTCGCGCCGAAAGCTGACATTCTTCGTTTGTGTGGGCGCGCGACTCCAGTCCAGGCGCTGCGCCAGTTCGCTCCAGTAGCGATCTGGCTGCGTGCGCGCCAGGGCCGTGGCCGCGGCATGGTCAGTGGCCGTCATCCGCGCGCCGCGGGCGAATTCTGCAGAAGGTGGATAGCGCTTTGACATCATGGGCTCCCGAAAGTCCGGAGCAGCATTGCCGCTCCCGCATTGAGTCGACGGTTGGAGCTCAGCGCGAAAATGCGCCGCCTCATCCTCGACCAGGGGTGAATATCGCACAGCCGGACATTGGCGAATATTGTCGGCAGCCGGATGCGGCGCGGGGCGTCGCGGTCCACCGAGTCTGGCGCTCACGCTGGTTCGCCTTTCCTGCATGCCGATCTGGTCTACTTGCCGGCAGCCATGTTAGAAGTCGGTGACCAGGGGATGGTGATCACCGGTGAACTGGAAAGCGCGTCCGACGGCGATCTCGACCGATCACAATTCTGCTGCAGTACCACTTCCGAGGAACCTGCCATGGCTGCCGTCATTCCACCATTGCAACCAGATGCCGGTGAAATCACCTCGGGTCACAGGAAGGTCATCTTCGCCTCCAGCCTCGGCACGGTGTTCGAGTGGTACGACTTCTACCTGTACGGATCGCTGGCCGCGATCATCGCCAAACAGTTCTTCTCGGCACTGAATCCGACCAGCGCCTTCATCTTCGCACTGCTCGCCTTCGCCGCCGGATTTGCCGTGCGACCGTTCGGCGCGCTGTTGTTCGGCCGTCTTGGCGATCTGGTGGGTCGCAAGCACACCTTTCTGATCACGATCGTGATCATGGGCATCTCGACCTTTCTGGTCGGCATCCTGCCTTCCTATGCCAGCATCGGCGTGGCGGCGCCGATCATCCTGATCGCGCTGCGCATGCTGCAGGGGCTGGCGCTCGGCGGTGAGTATGGCGGCGCGGCGACTTACGTGGCCGAGCATGCTCCGGCCGGCAAGCGCGGCCTCTATACCAGTTTCATCCAGACCACGGCCACGCTCGGGCTGTTTCTTTCGCTGCTGGTGATTCTCGGTTGCCGGATGGCGCTCGGTGCCGAGGCGTTCGAGGCCTGGGGCTGGCGGATTCCGTTCCTGCTGTCAGCCATCCTGCTGGTGATCTCGGTGTATATCCGTCTGCAGTTGAACGAGTCGCCACTGTTCCGTCAGATGAAGGAAGCGGGCACGCAATCGAAGGCGCCGCTGACCGAGAGTTTCGCCAACTGGAAGAACGGCCGCATCGTGTTGCTTGCCCTGCTCGGTGCCACGGCGGGCCAGGCGGTGGTCTGGTATGCCGGGCAGTTCTATGCGCTGTTCTTCCTGACCCAGACGCTGAAGATCGATGGCACCACGGCCAATCTGCTGATGGCAGCAGCCCTGGTGATCGGTACGCCGTTCTTCATCGTGTTCGGCTGGCTGTCCGATCGCGTCGGCCGCAAGCCGATCATCCTGGCCGGCTGTCTGATTGCGGCAGCGACCTATTTTCCGATCTTCGCGGCACTTGCCCACTATGGGAACCCGGCACTCGAGGCGGCAAGCAAGTCGAGCCCGGTGGTTGTCGTTGCGGACCCCGCCGATTGCAGCTTCCAGTTCGATCCGGTCGGCAAGAAGGTGTTCAACCGCAGTTGCGATATCGCCAAGTCGGCGCTGGCCAAAAGCGGCGTGACCTACCGCAATGCAGTTGCGCCGGCGGGATCGCTCGCCAGCGTCAAGGTCGGCGATACCGTAATCAGTTCGCTGGATGGCCGGGCCCTGGATGCGACGGCATTCAAGGACGCCAGCGCCGAGTTCAACGCCGAACTCACTGCTGCGCTGGCCTCCGCCGGTTATCCGCCCAAGGCCGATCCGGCGGGCATCAACAAGGGCATGGTGCTGTTGCTGCTGGTGATCCTGGTGCTCTACGTGACCATGGTCTACGGGCCGATTGCCGCCTGGCTGGTCGAGCTGTTCCCGACGCGCATCCGCTACACCTCGATGTCGCTGCCGTATCACATCGGCAATGGCTGGTTTGGTGGCTTCCTGCCGACCACGGCGTTTGCCCTGGTGGCCTTCAGCGGCGATATCTATTTCGGACTCTGGTATCCGATCCTCATCGCCCTGATGACCGTGGTGCTTGGGGCTCTGTTCCTGCCCGAGACCAGGGATGTCGATATTTCCAGGTAGCGCGTCCATCCGATGATCGCCTGCGCCCGCCTGCGGGGGCAGGCGGCCAGCAGGGCCGGATGAGGGAAATTGGCGACCGTGTCGGGTCGTGCGCTGATAGGCGCGATGACTTGGCGTGTTCGATGCCGCCCGGTTGTCGCGAGGATCATAGGATGTGCCAAGGCCGCAGGCCGAAGCGCATCAGTTCAAGCAGATTCGATATCTGTCGAACCTGTCGAACCTGTCGAACTCCTCACGAAGATCCAGGGCCAGCATGCTCCGCATGCGTCATCGCTGCGCGATGCCAAAGAGCTTTCACTCGCTTGCGCTTAGCCCCCTTCGCCCGCTTGCGGGAGAAGGGCCGGGGATGAGGGCGTCGCTGCAATTCCGCCCGGTTGTCGCGAGGATCGTAGGGTGTGCCAAGGCCGCAGGCCGAAGCGCATCAGTTCAAGCAGTTTCGATATCTGTCGAACCTGTCGAACTCCTCACGAAGATACAGAGCCAGCTTGCTCCGCAAGCGTCATCGCTCTGCGATGCCAAAGAGCTTTCACTCGCTTACGCTTTGCTCCCTTCTCCCGCTTGCGGGAGAAGGGCCGGGGATGAGGGCGAGGCTGCGATTCCGCTCGATCGACGCCGGAACCGTAGGATGTGCTGAGGCCGCAGGCCGAAGCGCATCAATCCACAGAGGACCGAACTCGTCGAACTCGTCACGAAGATCCAGAGCCAGCTTGCTCCGCAAGCGTCATCGCTCTGCGATGCCAAAGAGCTTTCGCTCGCTTACGCGAGCGAGTCACTTTCTCTTGCGTGGCCAAGAGAAAGTAACCAAAGAGAAGGCCACCCCACGCTGGTTTCGTTCCCCATCGCGCTTCGCAAACCATCCCTGGTGGACGGCGCCCGGCCCGGCATCCCTGCCGGGCGTTCGACACCATTCGACATGCGATTCAACGCATGTCGAAAGCATGGTGTCTCACCCCTCCAGGTACGTGCTCGGCGGCCGCGGTCGACGATTGCACATCCCTGTGCAAGCGTCGCCTGAGCGACATCCTGTCGCTCACCCTTCGGGCTCACCGTCCACCGATCACCGGCGCAGAGGGGCCCCATTGAAGAGCGCGCGCTTCCTGCGCGCAGAAGCCAGAGCCAGAGCCAAAGCCAAAGCCAAAGCCAAAGCCAAAGCCAAAGCCAAAGCCAAAGCCAAAGCCGAGATCCCGGCGGCCTTGCTCCGATCCTGAGCTTCTGCGCGCCGGGAGCGCGCTTCTTTTCCCAAGGGGCCCCTCAGCGCCGGTGATCGGTGGTCGCGATCAGCACGCAGTGTGGCCGCATGGATGCGGCCAGTCGGCGATCGCACAAGGATGTGCGCCCGCCGACCAGCGAGCACCGAGCACGTACCTGGAGGGCAGGATGCCCGGAAGGCGGCGCTGTGGGGTGGCCTTCTCTTTGGTTACTTTCTCTTGGCCACGCAAGAGAAAGTGACTCGCTCGCGTAAGCGAGTGAAAGCTCTGTGTCGGCGCGCAGCGACGGCGCATGCGAAGCATGCTGGCCCTGGATCCTCGTGACGAGTTCGACGAGTTCGAAGAGTACCGAGCTCCGACAATTGATGCGCTTCGGCCTGCGGCCTCAGCACATCCTACGGTTCAATCGTAGAACAGACGGCATCGCAACGTCGCCCTCATCCCCGGCCCTTCTCCCGCAAGCGGGCGAAGGGGGCAAAGCGTAAGCGAGTGAAAGCTCTGTGTCGGCGCGCAGCGATGACGCTTGCGGAGCAAGCTGGCTCTGGATCTTTGTGACGAGTTCGATAGGTTCGACAGATATCGAATCTGCTTGAACTGATGCGCTTCGGCCTGCGGCCTCAGCGCATCCGACCGTCCCCGCGACAATCCTGCATCATCGCCTGTTTGCCCTCACCCTCACCCTCTCCCGCAAGCGGGCGAAGGGGGCTAAGCGCAAGCGAGTGAAAGCTCTTTGGCATCGCGCAGCGATGACGCTTGCGGAGCAAGCTGGCTCTGGATCTTCGTGACCAGTTCGACAAGTTCGACGAGTTCGAACAGTACCGATCTTCCGCCAATTGATGCGCTTCGGCCTGCGGCCTCAGCACATCCTACGGTTCAATCGTAGAGCAGACGGCATCGCAACGTCGCCCTCATCCCCGGCCCTTCTCCCGCAAGCGGGCGAAGGGGGCAAAGCGCAAGCGAGTGAAAGCTCTTTGGCATCGCGCAGCGATGACGCATGCGGAGCATGCTGGCCCTGGATCCTCGTGACGAGTTCGACGAGTTCGAAGAGTACCGAGCTCCGACAATTGATGCGCTTCGGCCTGCGGCCTCAGCACATCCTACGATTCCGGCGTTGATCGAGCGGAATCGTGGGTTTCCCTCACCCTGTCCCTCTCCCGCCAAGCGGGAGAGGGGATCAAGGCACTTCGCAGATTTCCCTCAGTAGCCCGCTCCCGCCAAGCGGGAGCGGGGGCCAAGAGGCTCAGCGGGACGCGGGAGAGGGGATCAAGCGGATCAGGCTTGGGCGGCGAGAAAGCGCTTGCGTTCGGCCTCGATCTCGCGGCGCATGGCCATGATGCGGCGGGCGTAGTCGGACAGGGCGATTTCCTCGGGCGTATCGGCGACGAAGGCGGGTACGGCCACCGGTTGCCGGGCATCGTCTACCGCGACGAAGACCATCAGGCAATGGGTCGTGCGCTCTGCCTGCTCGGCTGTGGTGTCGCGCGCCGAGACATTGACCGCCACATGCATGCTGGTGGTTCCGGTGTGGACGATTTCGGCGTGCACTTCGACCAGTTGGCCGATATGGATCGGTCGCTCGAACTGGATGCCGCCGACATAGACGGTGACGCAGTAGCGCCCGGCCCAGCCTGCGGCGCAGGCGTAGCCGGCCTGATCGATCCACTTCATGACCGCGCCGCCATGCACCTTGCCGCCGAAATTGACATCGGTGGGTTCGGCGAGGAAGCGGAAGGTGATTTCACGCTGGATGCCGGCCATCGGCTTGCTCCCTGGGGGAATCACGGCGGGCTTGCCGAGATCAGTGGGTGAGATTACCGTCTGACCATCGGCTTGCGCGAACAGGAGGCGGTTTGGATACAGAGATTGCCGGATCCTGCCTCTGTGGTGCGCTGCGGTTCTCCATCGCAATGCCGAGCCTCTGGTGCGCGCATTGTCACTGCAGCATGTGCCAGCGCGCCCATGGCAGCGCCTTCGTGACCTGGGTGGGCGTGCCGGCCGGGAACTTTCGCCTGATCGCGGATGCGTCGCTGACCTGGTTCAATTCCTCGCCAGGCGCCGAGCGCGGATTCTGCCGGGATTGCGGCTCCAGTCTGTTTTTTCGCTCCGAGCGTTGGCCCGGTGAGATCCATGTGACCCTGGCCAATCTGCAGGCGCCGATCGATCGCGCCCCGCAGGCGCATGTCTTTCATGACAGTCACGTCGCCTGGGTCGAGCTTGGCGACGCGCTGCCCCGCAAGCCGGTACCCGAAGGTTGAGACCGGCTCGACAGCGCACGCGGCGGCATTGCCGGTCATAATCGGCGCTTCCGGGAACGCAGGCCAAAGACGAAAGCATGGGCGCATTTGCCTACCAGGCACTGGATGCAGCGGGCCGTACCCAGACGGGTGTGGTGCAGGCCGATACCGTCCGGGCCGCCCGTGGCCTGCTGCGCGACAAGGGGCTCAGCCCCTTGTCGGTGTCCCCTGCGGGTGATGTGGCGAGCGCCGGTCGTCTCGCCGGCCTCGGCAGCCGCGGCCTGTCGTCCACCCACCTGGTGGTCCTGACGCAACAGCTCGCGGTGCTGATCCGTGCCGGTCTGCCGATCGACGAGGCGCTGGCGGCGCTGGCGGATGAAGCCAGCGATCAGCGTCTGCGCGCCGTGGTGGCGGCGCTGCGCTCGCGGGTGATGGAGGGCAGCACCCTGGCCGCGAGCATGGCCGAATTTCCGGACAGCTTTCCCGAGATTGTCTGCGCCACCGTGCAGGCGGGCGAGCAGAGCGGGGCGCTCGACGAGGCGCTCGACCGCCTGGCCGACTACGCCGAGACCCGCGACAGTCTCAACCGCGAACTGGTGTCGGCCTTTGCCTACCCGGTATTGCTCCTGCTGGTCGCCTTCGCCGTGGTCGCCGGACTGATGAGCAGTGTGGTGCCCAGGGTGGTTGATGTGTTCAGCAATCTGGGTGGCCAGCTGCCCCTGCTGACGCGTGCGCTGATCGCGATCAGCGGGTTCTTGTCGAAGTTCGGCTGGCTGCTGGCATTGATGCTGATCGCCGCCATTGTGATCTGGCGGCTGCTGATGCGCCGGACCGAGCTGCGCCATCGCATGGACGCCTTCTGGCTGCGGTTGCCCCTGCTCGGGCGCGTGCTGCGCGCCTCCGAAACGGCACGGGTTACGCGCACCCTGGCGGTACTCACCGGCGCCGGCGTGCCGGTGCTGGAGGCGCTCCGGTTGGCCGCGCAGACCTTGCGTCGGTTGCCGCTGCAGCAGGCGATGCGGCGTGCCGCCCAGCGTGTCCGCGAGGGCACCGCGATCGCGCGCGCGCTCAGCGAGTCGCAGGCATTTCCACCAGTCGCGCTGCGGCTGATCTCGAGCGGTGAGCGCAGCGGCAGGCTGGCCGAGATGTTCGATGCGGCCGCGACCCAGCAGGCCCGCGAAGTGAAGTCCGCGCTCGACCTGCTGCGCGCGGTGCTGGCGCCGATGGTGATTCTCTTCGTCGGAGCCCTGGTACTGGCGATTGTTCTTGCGATTCTGCTGCCGATCTTCGAGCTCAATACCCTGATCGGCGCGCCATGATTCAATTCGACAAGGTCAGCAAGCGCTACCCGAACGGACACGAGGGACTCAGCCAGCTGAGTTTCGAAGTGGCCCGCGGCGAGATGGTCTTCGTCACCGGGCACAGCGGGGCCGGCAAGAGTACCCTGATCAAATTGCTCGCCGTGCTCGAGACGCCGACCCGCGGTGAACTCAAGGTAGCGGGCACGGCGCTTGCCCGTGCCGGTGCGCGCACGATTGCCCGTCACCGGCAGCGTCTCGGCGTTGTCTTCCAGGACTATCGCCTGCTGCGCGACCGCTCGATCTTCGACAACGTGGCACTGCCGCTGACCATCGGCGGCCATGCCCGCGAGGAGATCGGTCGCCGCGTCCGTGCGGCCCTGCATCAGGTCGGTCTGCAGGGGCGTGAGCAGCACTATCCGGAGACCCTCTCGGGGGGCGAACAGCAGCGTGTCGGCATCGCGCGCGCTGTCGTGCATCGACCGGACCTGATCGTCGCCGACGAGCCGACCGGCAATCTCGATCCGCAACTCGCCACCGAGATCATGCAGCTGTTCGTCAATCTCGCCCAGACCGGCACCACGGTTTTGGTCGCCAGCCATGACCTGCACCTGATCCAGCGCATGAAGCGGCGCGTCCTGGTGCTCGATCGCGGCATCCTGATCGACGACTACCGCCCGGGGGCAAGCGCATGAACCGGCGGGTACAGCCGGCCCCTTCCGCTGCGGCCTCAGCGCCGCAAGCCGCCGGCGGCGCCGGCTCCGCCGCACGCAATGCGCGCCCCGGCTTTGGCCCGCGGCAATGGCTGCTGCATCATCGTCATGGCGCGGCCGACGCCCTGATCCGGCTCTGGCGCCAGCCGATGGCCGCGCTGATGACGCTGGCGCTGGGTGGCCTGGCGTTGGCCCTGCCGCTGATGCTGGCGACCGTGTCAAACAATCTGCAGACCCTGATGCAGGGCCTGCGCAGCAGCGGCCAGATTGCGGTGTTTCTCGATCCCGGACTCGATGCCGCCAGCGCAGACCAGGTCGCTGCCAGGGTGCGCAAGCTGGCCGGGGTGGCTGCCGTCGAGGTCCGCACACCGGCCCAAGGTCTGCAGGAGCTTCGCGATGCTGCCGGCTTTGCCGAGGCCATCGCGGCGATCGATGGCAATCCCTTGCCTTATCTCCTGCTGGTGCAGGCCAGTCCCGCGACCTTGCCGGACCAGCTGGCTGTCGACCTGATCGCGCTGGCCGAGGTGGATCAGGTGCAACACGACCAGCAATGGCGGCAGCGGCTGGATCGTGTGCTGGAATTGCTGCGCCGGCTGGCAGCCGCGAGTCTGCTGCTGTTCGGTGTCGCCGCCCTGCTGGTCATTTCCAACAGTGTCCGCCTCGAAGTGGCCGCGCGCCGCGAGGAAATCGGCATCGTCAAACTGCTCGGCGCCAGCGATGCCTTCGTCAGACGCCCGTTCCTATGGTGCGGTTTCTGGCTGGGCGGGCTGAGTGCGCTCATCGCGGTCGCGCTATCGCTGGCTGCGCGGGCCTGGTTTTCGGAGCCGGCACGCGCACTCGCCCAGAGCTACGGTTCGAGCTTTGATCTGCAGGGTCCGGGTACCGTGCTGGTGTTGACAACGCTGGCCGGTGGAGTTCTGCTAGGCTGCGCCGGCGCTTATATAGCAACCACTTTTCAGCTGATCTCCGACCGGGCTTCCTGATTACGACATGACGGCTGTACTCACTTCCCATATTTCCAGTGACAACCCGCGCGTGCTGGTAGTCGATGGGTCGAAAGTAGCGCGCAGGATGATCGAGCAGGTGCTGAAGGCCGAGCTCCCGAATGCCACCCTGACCTCCTGCGAGACGGGTGCCGAAGCCAAGGCCGCGATGGAGACCGGGATTGTCGATCTGGTCACGACCGCCCTGCATCTGCCGGACATGGATGGCCTGGAGCTGGCCCGGCACGTGCGCGAGCATTCGCCGCAGGCCTACATCCCGATCATCGTGGTCTCGGGTTCGGTCAATGAGCGACTGGAGAGCCGCGGCCTTTCCGATGACGTCACCGATTATTTCGACAAGTCGCTGGGATTCAATGCGCTTGCCACGTTCATTCGCGGCTATGTCAGCGAACAGGAGCGCGCGAGCGGTGCCGTGCTCTATGTCGAGGACAGTCGCGTGGTGGCGCTCGCCACCCGTCGCATGCTCGAGAAATACGGTCTCAGCGTCACCCATGTGACCAGTGTCGAGGACGCCTTCGCCCTGCTCGATACCGCCAAGGCGCAAGGCCTTGGTGCAGGCGCCGATATCATCCTGACCGATGTCTATCTCAAGGGTGGCCTCACTGGCAAGGAACTGCTGGAAACCGTGCGCGGCCAGTACGGTTACAGCCGCGGCCAGTTGCCGATTCTGGTGATGACCGCGGACGACAATCCGCGCAACCAGACCGCCCTGATCCGTGCCGGTGCCAACGATCTGGTCAACAAGCCGGTCGAGGAAAAGATCCTCATCACCAAGCTGATGTTCCAGCTGCGTGTCTCCAAGCATGCGCGCGAGTTGCGCAACGCGCATTGATGCGGGCCTGCCGGGAACGAGGGTCCCGATGGTTCCGCGCGCAATGGCGGCAGCGGATTCTTGAGCATGGACACTGACCGCATCCGTCTGCACGATTCCTGGAAGCAGCGACTTGCAGCCCAGTTTGCCTCCGAAGGCATGCAGCGGCTGCGTGCCTTCCTGCTGGCCGAGAAGGCTGCCGGCAAGCAGATCTTTCCGCCAGGCGCGCAGATCTTTGCCGCCCTCGACCGCACGCCGTTCGAAGCGGTCAAGGTGGTCATTCTGGGGCAGGATCCTTACCACGGGCCGGGTCAGGCACATGGTCTGTGCTTCTCGGTGCAGCCCGGAGTGGCTGCGCCGCCTTCACTGCAGAATATCTTCGCCGAGATCGAACGCGACCTCGGCCATCCACGGCCGTGCCATGGCTGTCTGCTCAGCTGGGCCGATCAGGGCGTGTTGCTGCTCAATGCCGTGCTCACTGTTGAAAGCGGGCGCGCGGGCGCGCATCAGGGCCGGGGCTGGGAGCCATTCACCGACGCGATCATCGATCTGCTCAATCGCGAGCGCGAGGGACTGGTCTTCCTGCTCTGGGGCAGTCATGCTCAGGCCAAGGGGCGGCTGATCGATGCGCGTCGCCACCATGTGCTGAAGGCGCCGCATCCGTCGCCGCTGTCGGCCTACCGGGGTTTCATCGGCTGCGGGCATTTTTCCGCGGCAAACCGCTTGCTGGAAGCGCGTGGTATCCCTGGCATCGACTGGCAGCTGCCGGCAACGATGACGCCCTCTGTACAGAAAGTTGACGATTTCGTCCCGGACCTGGGTTAGACTCCGCGCACCTTGTTGGAAGGCCATGCCGAATGCCTTCCCAGGGGGAGTAGCTCCCGATGCCTGCGGTCAGTCTGCAGCATCGATCACAGGGTCGTCAGTACGGGGTTTCTCGATACGAGGCACTCCCGGTCCTGTGGGCAATGAATCCTTCATTGCGGGCGAGACCCTGTCGCCGTGGGCGACGGTCTCGTTTGCGTTTTTCGAGGCCTGCCGCGTGCGACGTGGCGGGCTTTTTTGTGCCCGCCGCGCCTCGGTTGTCCGCTCTGGGGATGTGCAATGGAAACGCTCGGCGAATGGTGGATGTGGTTGGCTTTCTTCGGCTTCGTGGTCGCGGCCGTCGTAGTGGATCTGGTGGTGCTGCGCTCGCAGGGTGCGCACCGGGTGTCGGTGCGCGAGGCCACGGTCTGGTCGCTGATCTGGGTGCTGCTGGCCCTGCTGTTCTGCGTCGGACTCTGGTATTACCTTGATGGCAGTGCCGGTCGCGCGGTCGCAAATGAAGCCGCAACGCAGTTTCTCACCGGTTATCTGATCGAGAAGAGTCTTTCGGTCGACAACATCTTTGTCTTCCTGATGATCTTCACCTACTTCGCGGTGCCGCTGGAACAGCAGAAGCGGGTGATCATTCTGGGCGTCATCGGCGCCATCGTGTTGCGCGCCATCATGATCCTGCTGGGCGCCGTGCTGATCGCCAAATTCCACTGGGTGCTGTACCTGTTTGGACTGTTTCTGCTGGTCACCGGCATCAAGATGCTGATCTTTGCCGACGCCGCCCCCGACCTTGAGCAGAATCCGGTGCTGCGCTGGATGCGATCGCACCTGCGCATCACCCCGGGCTTTCATTCCGACCGGTTCGCCGTTCAGAT
Organism: Pseudomonadota bacterium; assembly: GCA_022843465.1. GTDB lineage: Bacteria > Pseudomonadota > Gammaproteobacteria > Xanthomonadales > Ahniellaceae > 0-14-3-00-62-12. Next base: position 119,395 of record JALHNO010000010.1, read on the forward strand.
CGACGGCGTGCGCTGGTATACGCCGCTGTTTGCGGTGGTCGTGCTGATCGCGGTGACCGACATCATCTTTGCGGTGGATTCGATTCCGGCGATCTATGCGATCACCGAGGATCCGTTCCTGGTGATGACCGCCAATGTGTTTGCCATCCTCGGTCTGCGCGCCCTGTACTTCCTGCTCGCCGACATGAAAGAGCGCTTCCATCTGCTCAGTTATGGCTTGGCTCTGGTGCTGATCTTTGTCGGTACCAAGATGCTGCTGGTGCACTGGTTCCATGTACCGGCGTTCTGGTCGCTGGGTGTGGTCACCTCGATCCTGGTGCTGAGCATGGTGCTGAGCCTGGCGGTGCCGCCGCGGCGCCAGCCCAGCGACGGTACCGGGCCGGATGACCAGGAGAACCTGTGAACAGGCCCGGTGCCGAGACGGGCCTTGAGTCAGCGGACGCAGGACCGCTGGTTTTCGCAGGCTTGGAAGGCCGTGAACCGTGTGGCGGCGACGCTGCATCGGCTCGATCGGCAGCTTTCCAAGTCATTGAAAGAAAAGCGCTTGTTTATTGGAACTTCAGCCTCATTTAGCACTCTAACTGCCCGACTGCTAACATCTACCCATGAAAGGAGGGGTTTGATGACCACTGCATTGATGAGCAACAACCTGCCAATCCCGAGCGCACTCGGCTCGCTGGACGCCTATATCACGGCGGTCAACCGGGTTCCGATGCTGACGCCGGAGGAGGAGGTCGATCTGGGCTGGAAGGTCCGCGAAGACAACGACATCGAATCGGCCAAGCGCCTGATCATGTCGCATCTGCGCTTTGTCGTGCATGTTGCGCGCGGCTACCAGGGCTATGGCCTGGGCATGGGTGATCTGATCCAGGAAGGCAATATCGGCCTGATGAAGGCGGTCAAGCGTTTCGATCCGGCGCAGGGCGTGCGTCTGGTCAGCTTTGCCGTGCACTGGATCAAGGCCGAGATGCACGAGTTCATCCTGAAGAACTGGCGCATCGTCAAAGTGGCCACCACCAAGGCGCAGCGCAAGCTGTTCTTCAATCTGCGCAAGTCGAAGAAGCGTCTGGGCTGGATGAACAACGAGGAAGTGCTGACCGTCGCCCGCGAACTGAAGGTGCAGCCTTCCGATGTGCGCGAGATGGAAGCACGCCTCAATGGCCGCGATATGGCGTTCGATCTGCCGACCGACACTGATGAGGACGAGCGGCCCTCGCCTTCGGCCTTCCTGGTCGATCACAGTGCGAGCCCGTATGAACTGATCGAAAGCGATGACGAGGATGGTCACCAGCTCGATGCGCTGCGCGAGGGCATGGAGCAACTCGACAAGCGTTCGCGTGACATCGTCAGCCGGCGCTGGATTGCCGAGAACAAGGCTACCCTGCAGGAACTGGCCGACGAGTACGGCGTGTCTGCCGAGCGCATCCGTCAGCTCGAGGCGAATGCATTCAAGAAGATCAAGGCTCTGCTGGTTGCCTGATCGGTCTGTCGAGTGATTCGAGAACGGCCCGCACTGCGGGCCGTTCCTGTTTGCGGCTATTCGCCCAGCGGCAGGATCTGCTGTTGCGTCTCGATCCGCGACTCGCCGGCAAAGATGCGCTTGAACTCGGCGCGGCTGACCGAGACATAGCGGTCATTGCCGCCGATCTCGACCTGGGCGCCCTGCTGCAGGGCGCGGCCATGCTCATCGACACGCACCACCATGGTCGCCTTGCGGCCGGTATGGCAGATCGTCTTGATCTCGGAGAACGAATCGGCCCAGGCCAGCAGATACTGCGAGCCCTCAAACAACTCACCCAGAAAATCCGTGCGCAGCCCATAGGCCAGGGTCGGCACATCGAGCCGATCGACCACATCGGTCAGCTGCCAGACCTGGGCCTTGCTGAGGAACTGCGCCTCGTCGACCAGCAGGCAGTGCAGGGCGCCCTGGGCGCCGATATCGGCCTTGACCAGGGCCAGCAGATCATCCTCGCGCTCGAAGATGCGCGCACGCGCCTTCAGACCGATTCGCGACTGCACCACACCAACCCCGTAACGATCATCGAGCCTGGGCGTAAGGATCAGGGTGCGCATGCCGCGCTCGTGATAATTGTGCGCGCTCTGCAGCAGGGTCGTGGTCTTGCCGGCATTCATTGCCGAGTAGTAGAAGTACAGCTTGGCCATGGCGCGTTCGATCGAGTTCGGCAAGGCCCAGCGTAGCGCAAGCCTGCCAATGCGTCTCGGCCAGATTCGCGCTGGCCGCATTGTCGTGCGGGCCTCCGCGCCGACTCGCTAGAATGTGCGGCCCCACTGCGTCATGAGTTCCCGTGAGCCTCAATTCCGCCCAACGCCAGGCTGTTGCCGAAATTTCCTCGCCGCTGCTGGTGCTGGCGGGTGCGGGTTCGGGCAAGACCCGGGTGATCACCGAGAAGATCGCGCATCTGCTGAAGAGCGGTTACCAGGCTGAGCACATCTACGCGATCACCTTTACCAACAAGGCGGCGCGCGAGATGCGCGAGCGGGTCGCCAAGCTGGTGTCGCGCGAGGCCGCCGAGCCGCTGACGGTGTGCACCTTCCATGCGCTCGGGCTCAAGCTATTGCAGATCGAGCATGCCGCGGCCGGACTCAGGCGCGGCTTCTCGGTGCTGGACGCCGACGATGCGCTCAACCTGTTCAAGGAACTGGCGCCCAAGGGTCTGAAGAACGATGCGCTGTTTGCATTGCGCAATCTGGTCGGCAAGGCCAAGGATGACGGTCTCTCGCCCGACGAGGCGATCAAGGCGGCACGCAGTCCGCGCGAGATGGAGGCGGCCTCGATCTATGCGATGTACCAGCGTCGGCTGAGCAATTTCAATGCGGTCGATTTCGACGATCTGATCTATCTGCCGGCGCGGATGCTGGAAGAGGATGCCGAGCTGCGCACGCGCTGGCAGGGCCGCATCCGCTATCTGCTGATGGACGAGTACCAGGACACCAATCGCGCCCAGTACCGGATGGTGCGTCATCTGGTCGGTCCACGTGGTGCCTTCACCGCGGTCGGTGATGACGATCAGTCGATCTATTCCTGGCGCGGCGCCAATCCGGAAAACCTCAACGATCTGGCGCGCGATTTTCCCAGCCTGAAAGTCGTAAAGCTGGAACAGAACTATCGCTGCAGCAGCCGCATCCTGCGCGCCGCCAATACCCTGATTGCCCACAATCCGCATCTGTTCGAGAAGAAGCTGTGGAGCGCGCATGCCGATGGTGACCCGATCCGGGTGCTGGCCTGTCGCGATGAGGAACACGAGGCGGAGCGTGCAGCGGCGGCCATTGCGCATCGGCAGGCGCAGACCAAGGCGCGCTGGCACGATTTCGCGATCCTCTACCGCGGCAATCATCAGGCGCGCGCGCTGGAAAAGGCGCTGCGCCTGGTCAGCGTGCCGTATCACGTCAGTGGCGGTACCGCGTTTTTCGAACGCGTCGAGATCAAGGACGTGCTGGCCTATCTGCGCCTGCTCTGCAACCCCGACGACGATTCGGCCTTTCTGCGCGCCGTGCAGGTGCCCAAGCGCGAGATCGGTACCACCACGCTGGAAAAACTCGCCCTGCTCGCCGGCAGCCAGCACATCAGTCTGCTGCGCGCAGCTGAGCGCATCGATGTGCAGAAGCAGCTGGCGTCCCGTCCCGGTGCGGCCCTGATGCAGTTTGCCGAGATGCTGGAGCGGTGGCGCCGTGCCGGTCAGTCGCTGGATGCCGGTGCCCTGGTCGCCCGCGTGATCGAGGAGTCGGGCTACGAATTGCATATCCAGGCCACTGTGAAGGAGCCCTTGGCGGTTGCCTACCGCAAGGAAAACCTGCAGGAACTGGTGCAGTGGATGCGCGACAACGGCAAGGGTCGCGATGCCCTGGCCGACTTGCAGGCCCAGCTCGCCCTGCTCTCGCACAGCGCGCGCGATGAACCCGGCAATGCGGTGCGGCTATCGACCCTGCATGCCGCCAAGGGACTGGAGTTCAATCATGTCTGGCTGGTCGGGCTTGAGGACGGCACCCTGCCGCATGAGGGCGGCATCAATGAGGGTCGCCTCGAAGAAGAACGCCGGCTGATGTACGTCGCGATCACCCGCGCCAAGGAAACCCTCACCATCAGCTACGCCGAACACAAGCGCAAGTTCGGCGATATCGAGCGGCAGAAGCCCAGCCGCTTCATCGACGAACTGCCCGCCGCCGAGATCGAACGCGAAGGCGATGACCCCGAACGCGACGCCGAACAACGCCGCGAACGCGCGGGTGCCCATCTGGCCAATCTGGCGGCGATGCTGGGCAAGTTGTAGGCAACGCCTGGCCGCGTTGCCGGTTTCCGCCCTACTGCTTCAACTTCCGATCAAAGAAATCCACCAGCGCATTGTAGGCGTGCTTCTTCATCCACGGCAGCGAGATGCCGTGCTTGCCGCCCGGATAGGTCATCAACTCGAACTGGGTGCCTTGTTCCTGCAGGGCGCTCATCAGCTTGGTCGAGTGGGTGAACAGCACATTGTCATCGGCCATGCCGTGGATCAGCAGCAGCGGTGATTTCAGGCCCTCAAGATGGGCGAACACCGCGCTCTGCACATAGCCCTCCGCGTTGGCGGCTGGATGATCCATATACCGCTCGGTGTAGTGGGTGTCGTACAGACGCCAGTCGGTGACCGGGGCGCCGGAGACGCCCGCGGCGATCTGGTCCGAGGCCTTGGCGAGCAGCATCAGGGTCATGTAGCCGCCATAGCTCCAGCCGAATACGCCGATGCGGTCAGCGCGCACATAGGGCTGAGTCTTCAGCCACTTCACGCCTTCGAGCTGGTCTTCGACTTCGGGTCCACCCATGTTGCGGAACAGCGCTTCCTCGAACGCCTTGCCACGACGATCGCTGCCGCGGTTGTCGAGGGTGAACACGATATAGCCACGGCGTGCCATCACCTGTACCAGGGGATCGTCCCAGGCCTTCTGTACACGCTGCACATGGGGGCCGCCGTAGACATAGATCATCACCGGGTATTGTTTCTCCGGATCGAAATCACGGGGCTTGGTCAGCCGGTAGTAGAGCTTCTGCTCGCGCGCACCAACGATGCTGCCGAACTCGGGCGCCGCGTGATCTTCGTAGTAAGGCCAGTAGGGATGGCCCTCCTGCAGACGGTTGGCTTCGAGGATGGCCAGTTCCTGGCCATTGGCATCATGCAGGCGTACCGCGGGCGGCGCCGAGGGGCTGCTCCAGCTGTCGATATAGACGTCGGCGCTCTTGGCAAAACGCACAGCGTGGATGCCCTCGCCGACACTCAGCTGACGGGTCTCGTTCGAGGGCGTCGACAGCGTGGTGGCATAGACCTGGCGCTGCAGCGGATCGTCGCCGCCGGAGGCGAAGAAGATATGGTCGGCATCGAGCGCGACCGCCAGCAGTTCATCCACGACCCAGCCCTCTGGCGTCAGCGCATGGCGCAGGCTGCCATCGCTGCCGTACAGGTACAGGCGCTTGTAGCCATCGCGCTCGCTCTGCCAGATGAAGCCGGAACCATCCTTCAGAAAATGCAGTTCATCGTGCAGATTGACCCAGGTCGCACTGGTTTCGCTGAGCAGGTTGCTGATGATGCCCTCGGCACGATGCCAGAGGCGCAGGTCGAGGCGACGCTGGTCGCGGCTCTGTACCTGGAAGCTGAGTGCGCTGCCGTCGGCATTCCAGTCGACCCGGGCCAGGTAGATGTCGCGGTCCTTGCCGAGATCCACCCACTTCACCGCGACGCTGGCCGGCATCGGCACCGCAATGCCGCCACTGGCCGCGAGCTCGGCGGGCAGGGCGGTGGTCATGTCGATCACGCCCAGGCGGATTTCAACGTTGCGTTCGCCGGCCGCCGGATAGCGTTGCTCGACGACTTCGGTACTCTCGGCGTTGATCTCGAAGCGACGCTGCACTGGCACCGGACCTTCATCGACGCGGGTAAATGCGATGGCGGTGTCATCGGGCGACCACCAGTAACCGGTGTCACGGCCCATTTCTTCCTGCGCCATGAACTCGGCCTGGCCATTGCTGATCAGGCCGCCGCCATCGCCGGTCAGTTGCAGGGTGCGGTCGCTGGCCAGTTCGATCGCCCAGAGATTCTGGTTGCGCACGAAGGCAACATAGCGACCGCCTGGCGACACCTTGGCATCGGTGGCGAAGCCGAGCTCACGATGGCTGAGCTTGCGCACCGCCTCGGCGCCTTCCTTGCCGAGGTCGTAGAGGAACAACTCGCCATTGAGCGGAAACAGCAGTTGTTTGCCGTCCGGAGAAAAATCGTATTCGAGGATGCCCTTGAGGCTGGCGGTGCGGGCACGTTCGCGGCGTGCTTTTTCTGCGTCCGACAGCGCTTCTTCGCCAGGCAGCAGGACCTTGGAGTCGACCAGCAGACGGGTTTCCTTGCCGGCGATGCGGTATTCCCAGAGATCCAGCTGGTACTGGTCGCTGGATTTGCCGCGCAAAAAGGTGACCCGCGTGCCGTCGGGCGAAACCTTCAGACCCATCGGCGTCGGGCCGGCGAGGGCGGGCGCATCATAGATGCGATCGATGGTCAGTTCGGCGGCCAGGCTCATGGGCGTGTGCGATACCAAGGCGGAAGCAAGGAGTAGGGCAGTCAGCGGGCGCATGCACGATTCCGAAGCAGCGACAGGGGCTGGGAGTGTAATCGCAGCGGTGGCACCGTGTCCGGGCCTGGATTGCGACTTGCCGGGCGCTCTGCGCGCGCAGGCGCTAAAATGCGGAAGGAACCGAGGGAGTCTGGATCATGAAGCCAATGTTGCGAGGGGCCCTGATGCTCTGCGCAGCCGCAGCACTTGCCGGCTGCCAGAGCATGCCGGCGACGCGGTCCAGTCAGACCGGGCCCGCTTGCGCGCTGCCTCCGGTAGCCAATGACGCCTTCCTGTCGACGCTCTGGCAACAACGCGCCGCCGAATACGATGCGCTGAGCCTGCAGGTGTATGCACGCGCGCTTGAGCGGCTGGATCTGGCGATGGCAGATCCGCAATGGAATGCGCTGTCCGATACCGAACGCGTGGACGCGCCAGCCAGTCAAGGCGTTGCCGTCATCACGGATGTCGATGAGACCCTGGTCGACAATTCCGCGTTCGCGGTGCGCGAGATGCGCGAGCCGACCAGCGGATGCCAGAGCCCGGCCGAAGCGCGCGAAGCCTGGGCGCTGCGCTGGCGCGACTGGGTGCAGTCGGCACAGGCGCCCGCGCTCGCCGGCGCTGCCGAATTCATGCAGATGGCGACCCAGCGTGGCGCAACGGTGTTTTATGTGACCAATCGCAAGGACGACGAAAAATCAGCCACTTGCGAAAACCTGCGTGCGACCGGATTTCCGCTCAGCGACTGCGCCCGTCAGGTGCTGACCCGCAATGAAGAGGCTGGCCGCGGCCGCGACAAGGTGTCACGCCGCCAGCAGGTTGCCGCGCACTATCGAGTGCTCATGCTGTTCGGAGACAACCTCGGTGATTTCGCCGGCGGCGTACTGGACAGCGAGGCCGAGCGCGATCAGTTGGTCGCCGCCAGGCAATCCTGGTGGGGCGAGCGCTGGTTCATCCTGCCCAATCCCAGCTACGGCAGCTGGGAAGAGGTCCTCGGGCGCATTCTCGAACGCCCCGATGATTTTGCCACCGCCGGCGAGCGCGCGGCCTATGTACGTGAACTGAAGCAGAAAAAACTCGAAGACTGTCGCCAGCGGGATTGCCTGAAGCCATGAACGAAAACCTGAAGTCGCGCAAACCTGTCGCCGCCGCCGACCGGCTGATCTTCGCGCTCGACGTGGCAACCCGGGCCGAGGCCCTCGACTGGGTCGACCGCCTTGGCGACAGCGTGCAGTTCTACAAGATCGGTATGGAACTGCTGACCAGTGGTGACTACTTCCAGGTGCTCGACGATCTCGCCCGGCGCGGCAAGCGGATCTTTGTCGACCTGAAATTCTTCGATGTGCCGGCAACCGTGGCGGCTGCGGTAAAGGGCCTGACCCGTTACCCGGTCGATTTCTGCACCGTGCATGGCAACAACGCCATGCTGCAGGCAGCGGTGGCGGTCAAGGGCAATATCCAACTGCTGGGCGTTACCGCGCTGACCAGTCTCGACGAACAGGATCTGGCCGACCTCGGCTTCCAGTGCGACCCGCGTGCGTTGGTGCTGTCACGCGCGCGCGCCGCGCTCGCGGCAGGTTGCGATGGTGTGGTCTCGTCCGGGCTTGAGGTCGCCGAGTTGCGTCGCGAACTCGATCATCGTCTGGTCGTGGTCTGCCCTGGCATCCGGCCGGTCGCCAATAGCGACGACCAGAAACGCACGGTCGATGTGGCGCAGGCGTTCGAGAACGGCGCCGACTACATTGTGGTGGGACGTCCGATCCGCCAGGCAGCCGATCCGCGCGCTGCCGCCGAGTCGATCCAGGCAAGTATCCGGCAGATCTTCGCCTGACCCGCCGCGGGGTCGCGCGGGGTAGTGGCGCCTGCGACCGTCGCGTTCACCCTGGTTCGGGCAGCAGGAGAACCGGGTGAATCCATTGCGGCCCGGACTGTCTCGAATTAAACCGTTACGTATCAACAAGTTGAAGCGCATTTGGTAAGGTATTGCATTAACTGTGGGTTCCAAGCTACTCTTTCTGCAACACAAGCTTCACAGATAAGCACGAAAACTATAAACAACGCGCCCAACTTCCCCCTCCCGGCTATGCCGGTTGTTCAGATGGTCCGAAAGGGCCATCTGATTTTTTTTGTGGCGGCGCGAAAAGACGTGTCTGGTCGGGCGCTTCCATGTGAAATCGGGCGCGTGAGGCGATACTTCGGTCCGGATAACGCGTTTTTTACGCAACCTGGTGTCAAATGCCGAGACCTTGACCCTGGGGAATGGGCTGGGTGCAAGTGGGCCAATCGCGCACGCACTTGCCAATGGGCCGCACTCGGCCCACCATTCCCGGCCCTGAAACGATGGAGCGTTTTGTCATGAATCTCAAACTCAGCTCGCTGTCCCTGGCTTTGTTCGCGGCGCTCTCGCTGACGGCCTGCGGTGACAAGGAGTCCAAGACCGCAGACGCCGCCAAGGCCGCTGTAGCAGCCACGGCCGCGTCGCCCCAGGCGGCCATCGAGGCGGCGGCCAAGAGCATGCGGGACGGCAATCTGAAGGCCATCGTCGAAACCAGCGTGCCCCCGCAGTACCTGGACCAGGTGCGTGGCAAGTGGGCCGAGAAGATGAGCGCGGATCCGATCACCGATGCCGACCGCGCCGAGTTCAAGGAAAACCTGGACAAGCTGACCGCAGCCGATGCCGAAGCCAGGCTCTGGGCCGAGCTGGAGCCGCTGCTGACCCAGAAGCAGGCCGAGCTGAGCATGCAGATGCCGATGTTGATCGGCATTGGCCGCGGCGTCATCGCTTCCGGCGTTCAGCAGCGTGAAGACCTCAACGAAGCCCAGAAGACCCAGGCGCTCGCCGCTGTCGATGCGTTTGCCAGTTGGGCAGAGACCGCCAAGTTCACCGACCCGGTTCTGGCGCAGAAATCCATCGGCGTTGTCTGCAAGACCGCGCGCGACCTCGATCTGCAGTCGCTCGATGCGGTACGCGCCTTGAATTTTGACCAGGCGCTGGCGAAGGGCGATATCGCGTTCAACGGTATAAAGCAGTTGCTGGAAGTCTATGGCTTCTCGCTCAACCAGACCTTCGACAGTGTCCGCACCGAGCTGGTTTCCGAGAGTGCCGAGGCCGCCAAGGTCAAGGTCAACTACCAAATGTTGGGTACCCCGCTGACCTTCGAGACCGACATGGTGAAGTTCGATGGTCGCTGGTATGGCAAGGAATCTCTGAGCAATCTGCAGAAGCAGGCGGCCGAAGGAGAGGTCGCTGCGGTCGAGGGATCGGAATCCAACGGTTGACCGACCTCGGATCGTCCTGTCGCAACTTGGGGACCCGTCCATGGCCATACATCCGATGAGCATGCCCGGAACAGCGGTGCCAGAAATCCGCGCACCGCTGCCGTGGCGGATTCTGGGGGCGTTGATCCGCCCCTGGCTCAAGATCAAGACCGAGCCGCCGCAGCCCGAGCAACGACTTGAGAGCAGCGATGCCCCGGTCGTGTATCTGCTGGAGCGCTACGGCCTGTCCAATGCGCTGATCCTCGAAGAGGCCTGCCGTCAGCATCAGTTGCCGCCGCCGCTGTTGCCGATGCCGGGCGGCTATCTGCGCAAGCAGCGCTCGCTGCTGGCCCTGTCGCGACGCGAGGGCTCGGGCATCTTCGGACGTCCGCGCAATCGTACGCACTCGGAAGGCCTGGCCCAGCTGGTGGTGGCGGTGCGTGCCAATCCGGCCCTGGATGTGCGGGTGGTGCCGGTATCGATCTTCGTCGGCCGCGCCCCGGCGCGCGAGTCGGGCTGGTTCAGCGTCCTGTTCTCCGAGAACTGGGCGATGGTGGGTCGCTTCCGGCGTTTTCTGGCCGTGCTGCTGAACGGTCGCGACACCATCGTGCATTTTTCCGAGACCATCAGCCTGCGCGAAGTGGTCAGCGAGGGCATGGACGTCGAGCGCACCGTGCGCAAGGCCAGCCGGGTCATGCGCGCGCATTTCTCGCGTTTGCGTACCGCCGTCATCGGCCCGGATCTTTCGCATCGACGCACCCTGATCGATGCCGTGATGAATGCCGATCCGGTGCGTCAGGCGATGCTGACCACGGCCAGCAAGGAATCGCTGTCGAGCACCCAGGTCGAGGGACGTGCGCGCTCCTATGCCTGGGAAGTCGCCGCCGACTATTCGCCGCCGGCAGTGCGCTCAGCCTCTTTCCTGCTCAAGTCGGTCTGGACCAAGTTGTTCGACGGCATCCAGATCCACCACTTCGATACCCTCAAGCAGGTCGCGCCCGGCCACGAAGTGATCTACGTGCCCTGCCACCGCAGTCATATGGACTATCTGCTGGTGTCCTATCTGCTGTACGAGAACGGCATCGTGCCGCCGCATATCGCCGCTGGCGTCAATCTCAATCTGCCGGTGATCGGTGGCTTGTTGCGCAAGGGCGGTGCGTTTTTCCTGCGTCGCAGCTTCAAGGCCAATGCGCTGTATTCAGCGGTGTTCTCCGAGTACGTGACGCAATTGTTCCGCCGCGGGGTATCCCTCGAGTACTTCATCGAGGGTGGCCGCAGTCGCAGCGGCCGGCTGCTCGATCCGCGTGCCGGCATGCTGGCGATGACGGTCAAGAGTTTCCTCGCCGAGTCGCGCCGGCCGGTGGTGTTCCAGCCGGTCTACATCGGCTATGAGCGTCTGCTCGAAGGCAAGTCCTATATCGGTGAGCTTTCGGGCCAGCCCAAGGAAAAGGAATCCCTGTTCGGGCTGCTGCGTTCGCTCAAGCTGCTGCGTGAGCGCTATGGCAAGGTCGCGGTCAGTTTTGGCGAGCCGATCCATCTGGTCTCGCATCTTGATGCGGCCGCGCCCAACTGGCGTCAGGACGCCCGCGACAGCGATCGACCGGAGTGGTTCGGCGCCACGGTCAATGCATTGGCCGACCGGATTGCCGTCAACATCAATCGTAGCGCCGACGTCAATCCGGTCAACCTGCTCGCGCTCGCCCTGCTGGCGACACCCAAGCATGCGATGGCCGAGGACGATCTGCTGCGTCAGATCGGCCTGTTCAAGCAATTGATCGAAGTGCTGCCGTATTCCGATCGGGTCACCATGACCGCGATGAGCCCGGCCGAAATCATCGCCTACGGCGAGCGCATGAAGGTGATCGAGCGCGTCAAGCATCCGCTCGGTGATGTGCTGCGCGCCGAAGGTGACAACGGCGTGCTGCTGAGCTATTTCCGCAACAATGTGCTGCACCTGCTGGCGACACCGGCCTGGGTCGCCTGCTGTTTTCTCAATAACCGGCGGCTGCAGCGTGCCACCGTCGAGCGGCTCGGTCGCTTCATCTATCCGTTTCTGCAGGGCGAGCTGTTCCTGGCCTGGGATGCCGAAGGCTTTGCTGCCGAGGTTCAGAAGACGGTCGAGGTCTTTGTCGGGATGGGTCTGCTCGAGTACGAGGACGAGGGCAAGTATCTGCGCCGTCGCATCGGCCAGACTGACGAGGCCTACCAGCTACGGGTGATCGCGATGAGTCTGCTGCAGGCGTTCGAGCGCTATTACATCGCGCTCGCCCTGCTGGTGAAGAGTGGTCCTGGCGTGCTGTCGACATCGGAACTGGAAAACCACTGTCAGCACACCGCGCAGCGGCTGTCCCTGCTGCATACGCAGGCGGCACCGGAGTTCTTCGACAAGTCCCTGTTCCGCGGATTCATCGGCGTCCTGCGCGAGCGCCGGATTGTCTGGTTGAACGATCAGGCCAAGCTCGATTTCGGCGATGAACTCGGTGCCATGGCGAGCGATTCCAAGCTGATTCTCAGCCGCGAGCTGCGCCACTCGATCCTCAAGCTTGCCAGCGACCCCGATCGCAGCAACGAAGTGGCGGCATAGGGACCGGCGACCGATGCGGCCGCCCGCGCGCGAGGCCTGGCGGCGATTGCCGTGGCGGCGCTGGATTGCCCGCGGCATCCTGCTTGGCCTGTGTGCTGCGACGGTGCTGGGCATCGCCGTGTTCGTCAGTCAGCGCGCATCGCCGGGTGCTGCGCATCCGGGCCTGGCCGGCGGCTGGCTGGTCTACCTTGGGCTTGGGATTGCCAGCCTTGCGGCGCTGATCGCGTTGCTCGCCCGCCGCCGCCATGGACTGCGCGCACTGACCCTGATCAGTGTCCTGGTGTTTGCGTTTGAAGCCCTGCAGTTCGGCTGGGGACTGCATCTGGCGCGCGTGCCGATCGCCCTGCTGCTGGCCTGGTGGGCGGATCGCCAGCTACCCGCGATGCACGCATCGGAAGCGTGATCGGCAGCGCGCCGGTTCAGGCGTCGAGATCCGGAATCAGCTTGGATTCGTAGAACGAGATCATGTCCTTGATCTTCAGCTTGCGCTTCTTCATGCGCGTGAGGTGCAGCTGATCGGTGGCGATGTCCGAGGACAGCCGGTTGATCGCCTGATCGAGGTCGCGGTGCTCGACCTTCAACTCCATCAGGGCACGCGCGGCAGAAGCGGAATCGGTGCTGTCGTTCATGGTGGCTCGCGATCGACTGGTGGCAGTCTAGCGCGAATGGTACGGCGATTCTCCGGCAGGCGGCGACCCCGGCAAGTCTGCGCCGTCCCTGGGCATCGGCCATTCTTCGCAATGCCGTGCACACGACACCCCGGGTAGAGCTGCTCCGCTACAATGACGACCCATTTTCTGGAGGCTGCCATGAGCCTCGCCATCGATTCCGCCGATAGCCTCGAACATTCCCGCTTGACCAAGCGCCTGCGCCACCAGGTTGGCCAGGCCATTGCCGATTTCCGGATGATCGGCGAGGGCGACCGGGTCATGGTCTGCCTGTCCGGCGGCAAGGATTCCTACACCCTGCTCGATATCCTGCGCCAGTTGCAGGCGAAGGCGCCGGTGCGCTTTGAATTGCATGCGGTGCATCTGGATCAGAAGCAGCCGGATTACGATCCCGCCATCCTGCCGGCCTACCTCGAATCGATCGGCATGCCGTACACGATTCTGGAGCAGGACACCTACAGCGTGGTCAAGCGCGTGGTGCCGGAAGGCAAGACCATGTGCGGCCTGTGTTCGCGACTGCGCCGCGGCTCGCTGTACAGTTTTGCCGAGCGCGAGGGCTTTACCCGCATCGCATTGGGCCACCATCGTGACGATATCGTCGAGACGATGTTTCTCAATCTCTTCTATCACGCCAAGCTGGCCGCGATGCCGCCCAAGCTGCAATCCGATGATGGCAAGCACATCCTGATCCGGCCACTGGCCTACTGCGCGGAATCGGATATCGCGGCGTATTCTGCCGCCCGTCAGCATCCGATCATGCCGTGCAACCTCTGCGGTTCGCAGGAAACCCTGCAGCGCAAGGCGATCAAGGCCATGCTCGGTGAATGGGAGCGCCAGACACCCGGCCGCATCGACAATATCCTGCGTGGGCTGGGCGACATCCGGCCTTCGCAGCTGGCCGATCACAAGCTGTTTGATTTCGTCGGACTGGGCAGCGCTGTCGATACGGCTCAGCCCGGCTGGTCGACCGACGAGCCTGCTGTGCCCGGGCGCCGACCGTTTCCGATCGCCCTGGTCGCCCAGGACTGATTTTCCACCCCTCGCTGCCGGTGTGGCCATGGCCGCGCCCTGGAGTTCGCATGTTTTTTCGCAACGTCACCCTGTTTCGTTTCCCGGTAGAAAACCTCGCCAAGCTCAAGAACCTTGAAGAAAGGCTGGCCGAGCACGCCCTGCGGCCCTGCGGTCCACTGGAGTTGTCCACGCGCGGCTGGGTGTCGCCGTTCGGCCGCGGCGAGGAAGTCTTCAGCCACGCGGTCGGTCCCTACGTCCTGCTCAATCTCGGCGGAGAAGACAAGCTGCTGCCAGGCTCGGTGGTGAATCAGGCCCTCGGCGAGAAGCTGGAAAAGCTCGAGAAGCATCGCGGCAAGCCGGTCGGTGGCCGCGAGCGCCGCAAGCTCAAGGACGAGGTGCTGACCGAGTTGATGCCGCGTGCGCTGGCCCGGCCCAGTCGCCTGCTCGGCTATCTGGATACCGAGAAGGGCTGGATTGCGGTCGACAGCGCCTCGCGCAAGGCCGCCGAAACCTTCGTCAGCAAGCTGCGCGAGGCGCTCGGCAGCTTCCCGGCGGTCCAGGCCGAGGCCGAGGAATCGCCGCGTGCCGTGATGACCGAGTGGCTGATCGATGGCCGTCTGCCCAAGGGCTGGCAGCTCGGAGACGAGTGCGAGCTCAAGGATCCGGCCGACCAGGGCGCCATCGTGCGCTGTCGCCGCCAGGAATTGGAGAGTGACGAGGTGCGCGAGCACCTGAAGAGCGGCAAGCAGGTCACCCAGCTGGCCCTGGTGTTCGAGGACCGGATGCGCTTCGTGCTGGACGAGAATCTGGCGGTCCGCAAGTTCAAACTACTGGATATTGCGACCGAATCCTTGGAAAGTGGCGACCGTGCCTCGGCGAATGCTGAACTGGATGCACGCTTCGCCTTGATGTCACACGAATTGGCTTTACTTCTCGGTGCAATCGAAACGATATTCGGGGTGCCGCGCCCGCACGGGGGATAGTCCTCCTGGCGGCGGGCCCCAAGGCTGAACAGGGCACAATGGAACCGCAGGCCGAACAGTTCGTCGATCTGGAAACGCCCAACGGCAGGACCGTACGCGTGCTCACGCGGACTCATCCGCGCGCGCGCCGGCTGTCGCTGACGGTGGGGGCTGGCGGTCCCCGGCTTTCCGCGCCGGCGGGCACGCACCATTCCACGATGCGGGCTTTCCTGCGCGAGAACGCGCTCTGGGTTCAGAAGAAGCTGCGCGAACTGGACCTGACCTCGCGCAAGCTGGCGCCGCCGACGCCCGGTCGCGCCGAAACCCTGGCTTTCCGTGGTGTCGAACTGCCGGTCCGATGGGAGTACGGCGCCTTCCCGCGGGTCCGGCTCGAGCGCAATGAACTGGTGATCAGTCTGAACCTTGGTCATGCCGAAGTGGCGCGCCATGCCCAGCGCGCGATGCGAAATTTTCTGGTCAGCGAGATGCGCCGGGAGGTCTCGCGCCTGGTTGCCTACTATTCGTTGCTGGTCGGCAAGACTCCGACCGCGTTCCGCTTCATCCCGATGCGCACGCTCTGGGGCAGTCTCAGCAGCGGCGGCCGGATGTCACTGGATCTTTCCCTTATCCTGGCGCCGCCCAAGGCGCTGGAATACGTCATCGTTCACGAGATGTGCCATCTCTGGGTGCGCAATCACGGACCAAGATTCTGGGCGCGGGTGGCCCAGGTGTTTCCCGATGTCGACCAGCAGCGCGATTGGCTCAATGAGCAGGGTCACAGCATCAAGCATGAGATATCACGGTGGATCGGCGTCCGCATGGACTAGCGGAAACTCTTGAGATCTCCGCGGCAACCGCTCCTGCCTTGCCCAATCTTCGTCCATCCGTTGACTCGTACGCGGTTCGGGTGCCGTCAGCTGCGCAGTGCGCGGGCGACCTGATCTGGAATTTCCATGTGCAGATGATGCGAGCCGGCGAGCCGGCTGACCGAGAGATTCGGCACCAGCGCGAGCCGCTCAGACATCAGGCTGTATTCGACGAAGGGCATTGCCGGCTCCGCCAGCACCAGGGAAGCGCGGCAGCGAATGCCGATCAGGCAATTGCGAACCTGTTCCTCGGTCATGCGCATCGCGCTGGTCAAGGTCAGGCGCGGATCGCTGCTCCAGACAAAGCCACCTTCGACGGCGCGGGTGCCGCGGGTGACCAGCGCCTGGGCTGCCTCGGCGGTCAACGGCATCTGCGGATGCTGTCGGCGTGCAGCGGCCGGTGCTTCGAGATCGGGAAACACGCGTAGTTGCTTGGAGTCGATCACCGAACGATCGAGCAGGGCGGCGCGCAGGAGCCCCAGGGTTTTTTCAGCCTGCGTGCTGATCGGGCCCAGCGCCTCGATCAGATAGAGCGTGTCGACGCGCTCCGGCACGCTGGCGGCCAGCACGCTGCTGATGGCGCCGCCGAGAGAATGGCCGAGCAGGCTGAAGCGGTCCCAGCCGAGGGCGTCGACACAACACAGCACATCGTGCAGATAGTCGACGTAGTGGTACCAGGCACCGCGTGGACGATGATCGGATTGGCCGTGACCGGGCAGGTCAATCGCCACCACATCATGATCGGCAAACCAGGGCGCCAGTGCGTCAAAGCTGGCGGCGTTGTCGAGCCAGCCGTGGATCGCCAGGAGCTTAGGGCCGGCCCGATTGCCGCTGCGGCGCGCGGCCAGGCTCAGCTGGGGCAGGGTGATGCGGATATCTTCCGTCACTGCACTCATGATTTGGCATCCTGATCAAAGGCCGGGCGGGCAGCGGCGTGGCGCTCGGCGCTCTGCTGCAGGGCGATGGCAGACAGCGGATCAGCAGGCATCCACTCCGGCCAGTGCGCGGTCTGTTTGCGCACCAGTTCGGCAAGGAAGCCGATGTGATCGGGCTCGGCATTCAATGCCGGAATGTAGTGAAAGCGTTCGCCGCCGGCGGCCAGAAAGCGCTCGCGCTCGCCGATCGAAATTTCCTCGATGGTCTCGAGGCAATCCACGGCGAAAGCGGGGCAGATCACGTCGATGCTGGTTACCCCGGTGCGCGCGAGGCGGACCAGTTCCTGATCGGTGTAAGGGTGCAGCCAGCGCTCGCGGCCAACCCGCGACTGGAAGGAAACACTCCAGCTGCCGGCGTCCAGCTGCAACTGTTCAGCGGTCGCGCGTGCAGTCGCCAGACACTGGCAGTAGTAGGGATCGCCGGCGCGCAGATAGCGCTCGGGGATTCCATGGAACGAGAACAGCAGATGCTGGCCGCGGCCATTGCTCTGCCAGCTTGCTCGCACCCGATCGGCGAGCAGGCCTGCGTAGCCGGGTTCGCCGTAGTAGTCACTGACGAAGTGCAGTTCGGGCACCCAGCGCCAGCGCTGCAGCTGCCGTGCCACCACGTCGAATACCGAACCAGTCGTCGTCCCGGAGTACTGTGGATACAGGGGCACAACCAGCAGGCGTCGCAGATTGCGTTGCGACAGCTGGTCCAGCACCGCGCTGAGTGCAGGCGCGCCATAGCGCATGGCGAGCAGCACTTCGACCGCCTCGTGCCCCTTCTCGCGCAACTGGCGCTGGACACCCTCAGCAAGATCGCGGCTATGAAAGAGCAAGGGTGAGCCCCGTTCGGTCCATACCTTCTGATACGCCCGCGCCGAACGCGCCGGACGGATCCTCAGGATGACCCCGTGCAGGATCAGTCGCCACAGCAGCCGGGGCAGCTCGATGACCCGGGGATCGGCGAGAAATTCGGCCAGGTAGCGGCGTACCGCCGTGGCCGTGGGGGCCTGCGGGGTGCCCAGATTGACCAGCACGACGGCGGCCAGCGGGGTCTGACCATGGCGAAAATCGGCTTGGCCGTGGTATTTCATCGACGTGTTCCTTGCAATGCGCTGCGTTGCATACCATATCCTGTGTCGGCTGGGCGTTTCCGCCACAAGCAGTGGGGCTGGCGCCGGTGGCCACCACGGTTGGTCCCGGGTTGTCGGCCCAGGCTTTGATTTTGCGCCTCACGCGGCTAGAATCGAAGCTGCCATGATCGCCCTCGTGGCTGACGATTACAGCAGTACATACCTAGAAAAGGATCGCCCATGCGTCGCGCTGCCGAGCTCGCCGCCATTGTTGTACTTGCGCTGTGCGCGATTCCTGCGCAGGCGGACCCGTTTGCCTACGCCATTACCCCTGATCCGGATCAGAGCCAGCCCAGTTACCGGCTGATCCATGTCGATCTCGCGACCGGGATCAGCAGCAATGTCGGGCGGATCGGCTATTTCGATGTTGAAGGCCTCGCCATCGCGCCCGATGGCACGCTTTACGGCGTGTCGGACGCCAACAAGACCCTTATCACGATCGACCCGTCTTTCGGGCGCGGCACGGCGGTCGGGATCGGCAACGGCAATCTCGGCCTTTCCGGCCAGGGCATCAGCAACGCAACACCGATGGATTTCGGCTTGACCTTTTCCTGTGACGGCCGCCTGTGGATGTCCTCGGATACCACCGGGCGCTTCTGGGAAGTCAACCGCAACACCGGTGAGGCGCGGTTCGTCGGCTTCATCGGCGCCAATGTTTCGGGTCTGGCTGGTGCGCCGGATGGCGTCTATGGCATCAGCGTCAACGCGCCCCAGGGTCTGTACAAGATCAATCTCGACACCGGCGCCGGCACCCGCGTCGGCAACCTCGGCAATACAACGCCGTTTGTCGACGCCGGCATGGATGCCGACAGCGCGGGCAACCTCTGGGCCGTGCTTGATTACAACCCGCCGCCCGACAGCCGTCCTGGCGATCTGGGCAAGCAGAGTGATCTGGTCCGGGTGAATGCCCAGACCGGGCTGATCAGTTATGTGTCCAAGACCTTCCCCGAAGTGGAGGGTCTCGCAATTGGTCGCCCGCCCGCCTGTGCGGTGCCCAACGGGCCGCCGCCCGCGATCTCGATCGTTCCGGTGTCCAGCCAGCACACGCTGGCGGTGCTTGCCCTGATCATGCTCGGCTTCGGACTGATCCGGTTCTACCGCGGCCAGGCCTGAGATCGCTGCACGCAGTGGCATTGCTGCTGCGCGCCCTTAGCCTTGATTCATCCGCTGCGCGCGATGATCGCTACGCTGCTCAATCGCGTCCGGATACCGGGCGGGCAGCCGCATTGCATGCGGCGCTGTGCGCTGCTGGCGTGGCGCCAGCTTGAGGCGCTGATCCGAACTACCTTGGGAAACCCACCGATGACCAGAATTGTCCTGCTGTTTACCCTGCTGATCGGCGCCCTTGGCGTCACCGCCCAGGATGCCCAGCTGCAACGCGCCGACGACGCCATCCGTGTCCTGAGCGAGATCATGCAGTCACCGGATCGCCGCATTCCCACCGAAATGCTGGCGCAGGCCGAAGCCATTGCGGTCATTCCCAATGTCGTCAAGGCCGGCCTCGTGCTGGGCGGTCGCCATGGTCGCGGCCTGATCAGCGTGCGCAGTCCCGATGGCACCTGGTCAAACCCGAGCTTCGTCAGCCTTGCCGGTGGCAGCGTCGGCTTCCAGGCCGGCGTACAGGCGACCGATGTGGTGCTGGTGTTCCGTTCGCGCCGCGGCGTCGACTCCATCGTCAATGGCAAGTTCACCCTCGGTGCGGATGCCGCCGTGGCGGCCGGGCCGGTTGGTCGCAACGCGCAGGCACTCACCGACGGTCAGCTGAAGGCCGAGATCTACAGCTACTCGCGCAGCCGTGGTCTGTTTGCCGGTGTCGCGCTGGATGGTTCGGTGATCAGGATCGATCACAAGGCCAACCAGAAGATCTACGGCAGCAAGGTGACGCCACGGCGGATCTTCGAAGGTGGCGTCGGCCAGGTTCCGGCGCGCGTAGTCGATTTTCGTGACCGGCTCGAGGAACACACCGCGCAGTAATCCGCGCGCGGCAGTATCCTTGTGGTTCTGCAATAGCAACGAGGTGTGGTCATGGGTAGCTTCTCGATCTGGCACTGGGTGGTTGTCCTGGTGGTTGTGCTGGTGATCTTTGGAACCAAGAAACTGCGCAATGTGGGCGGCGACCTCGGCGGCGCGGTGCGCGATTTCAAGAAGGCGCTCAATACCGATGAGTCGTCCGACAAGTTGCAGGCCGACAAGCTCGAAGCCGACAAGGCTGAAGCCAGCACGGCGAAAGCGGCTGAGCGCGAAAAGGCCGACTAGGCCTGACGGCGCCTATCCCAGATGTTCGACATCGGAATCAGCGAGCTGGCCCTGGTCGGGGTGGTTGCCCTGATCGTGCTCGGTCCCGAGCGACTGCCGAAGGCTGCCCGCATGGCCGGTGCCTTGCTGCGTCGTCTGCGCGGCAGCTGGACCAGCCTGCGCCATGAACTGGAGCGAGAAGTCGCCGCCGATGAGCTCAAGCGCAGCCTGCGCGATGTTTCCCAATCCATCCAGGAGGCCAACCCGGCGCGCGCCGTGCAGGAAACCGCCGATGAAGTCGCCACGATTGCCCGCGATGTCAGCAAGAACGATCCGACATGAGTGCTGAAGACGACGCCGAACTGCCGTTCCTGGCGCATCTGGTCGAGTTGCGTTCCCGTCTGATCAAGGCGCTTGCTGCCGTTCTGCTGATCTTTCTGGGCCTGTTGCCGTTCGCCAACAAGCTCTACGCCATGTTCGCCGGGCCCTTGCTGGCCAAGATGCCGGCAGGCACCCAGATGATTGCCATCAAGGTCGCCTCGCCCTTCCTGATTCCAATGAAGCTGGCGCTGTTCACTGCGACCCTGGTTGCGATGCCGATCGTGCTGTACCAGATATGGGCCTTTGTTGCGCCCGGGCTGTACCGCCACGAACGCCGGCTGGCCCTGCCCCTGCTCGGCTCATCGATCTTCCTGTTCTATCTGGGCTGCGCTTTCGCATTTTTTCTGGTGCTGCCCACCGTGTTCGGATTTCTGCAGAGCGTGGCCCCCAGCGGTGTCGCGGTGATGACCGACATCGGCGAATACTTCGATTTTGTGCTGGTCATCTTTCTTGCGTTCGGCTTCTGCTTCGAAGTCCCGGTTGCCGTCGTGATCCTGTCCCTGCTCGGCTGGGTCAATCACCGCCAGCTCGCCGAGGCGCGCGCCTATGTCATCGTCGGTGCCTTCATCATTGCGGCCGTATTGACACCGCCCGATGTGGTCTCCCAGCTGATGCTGGCGATTCCGATGTGCATCCTTTACGAGGTGGGCTTGATCGCCGCGCGCCTGCTGCCCTCGGGGACGCGTACGGCCAACGCCGGGAACTGACTTCGCAAGGCATCTGGGCGTGCTGGAGATTGCGAGCCGTGGTGGGCCGTGGTATCACTTCTACGCGCGCACTTCAGCGCCCCAACCCGGAGGAAATCAACATGACCGATATGCCCCCCTCACCGCCTGCCAATTCGGGAACCGATGAAAAGACCCTGGCCGCGCTCACCCACGCATCCGGAATTTTCTTTGGCCTGATTGTGCCCCTGGTGGTCTGGCTGCTGAAGAAGGACCAGTCGCCTTATCTGGCCGACAATGCGAAAGAAGCGCTCAATTTCCAGATTACCGTGCTGATCGCCTGTTTTGTCAGTGGCGCGCTTACCGTCGTCCTGATCGGCCTGCTGCTGCTCCCGCTGGTGATTCTTGCCGACGTGATTCTCTGCATCATTGCAGCGGTCAAGACCAACAACGGCGAAACCTACCGGTATCCCTTCGCCCTGCGCCTGATCAAGTAATTCACCGCAGCAATCGGCATGCAGCGCGCCCCTTCGGGGGCGTTCTGCTTTATGGCGGGTCTGCCCGCCAGGGCAGGCGTTGCAGATCGACATTGCCGCCGCTCAGTACGATGCCGACACGGCGCGCCGAGAACTCGGATGGATGCCGCAGGATCACCGCCAGGCACACCGCAGCCGAAGGTTCGATGATCAGCTTGAGACGATCCCAGAGCAGCCGCATGGCGGCGACGATCTCGTCATCGCTGGCGGTCAAGACCCGCACCCGCTCGCGCTGCATGATGGCGAAATTGGTTTCGCCGATTCCGGTACGCAGGCCATCGCAGATCGTATCGGCGGCGGGGTTCTGCTCGCGCTTGCCGGTCTGCATCGCGCGGTAGGCGTCGGCGGCCCCCTCAGGCTCAGCCGCGTACACCCTGATGGACGCGCTGTGCGCATGCGCCGCGATCGCGGTGCCGGACAACAGGCCGCCACCGCCGACCGGCACCACCAGGGTATCGAGATCGGGCTCGGCTTCGAGCAGCTCCAGCGCCGCCGTGCCCTGACCGGCGATGACCCGCGGATCGGTGAACGGATGGATCATGCTGGCACCGGTTTCCGCCTGCACGCCCGCGGCAGTGGTTTCGCGTGACGCGAGGTTGGCGGCGCACAGATGCAGGATGGCGCCAGTTTCGCGCATGTTCGCCAGCTTGATCGCCGGCGCGTTGTCTGGCACCACGATATGCGCGGGAATTCCGCGCAGTCTGGCCGCCAGGCCGAGCGCCGCGCCATGGTTGCCGGAGGAATGCGTCAGCACGCCGGGCTGCGCCTGCTCATCTGTGAGCGACAGCACGGCGTTGCTGGCACCGCGGAACTTGAAGGCCCCGATGTGCTGGAGATTCTCGCACTTGAACCACAGGCGCGCAGCGCTCAACTGGTCGAGTGCCGCGTTCTGCAGCACCGGGGTAATGCGAACCTGGCCGGCGATCCGGCGTCGGGCAGCATGGATATCCTCGATGGTCGGCAGGTCGATCTGCATGATGGCACCGCAAAACGCAGAGATTAGCCGCTATCCCATGCGGCCGTCTTCTGTACTGGAGCTCTTCACGCGGACAGCTGTCGCAGTCGGGTTAAACTCCGGCCATATGCACGACCACGACAGCGCCGACAGTGATCCCCTGGCGCAGGATTTTGCGCGCTTGCGCGAGGAGCTCGACCAGGCGCTGCCCGCGCTGCTGCCGCTGCTGTATGCCGATCTGCACCGGCTGGCAGCCGCACAGCGCCGGCGCACCCAGGCATCGGACACGCTCAACACCACGGCGGTGGTGAGCGAGTTGTATCTCCGTCTGCTGCAGTCGGGTAGCGTCGAGGTGGCCAGTCGCCGACATTTCTTCGCATTGTCCGCGCTGGCGATGCGGCAGATCCTGACCGATCATGCCCGCCGTGCCGTGCTCAAACCCGAAGCGCGCGAAAACAACGATCTCGATGGCCTGGTGCTCGACAATCCGCAGGCCCTGATCGAGACCGACGATCTGCTGCGTCGACTTGAATCCTTCGATGCCCGCCTTGCCCAGGTGGTGACCTGTCGCTACTTCGGCGGCTTCAGCGATCTGGAAACCGCGGAAATTCTCGGCATCACCGACCGCACCGTACGCCGCGACTGGGACAAGGCGCGGATCTGGATGAGCGCTGCGCTCGGCGGCTGCAACGCATGAATTCGGCGGCGGCCGATGATCGCGCCCTGATGGATTTTGCCGATCTGGTCGCGCGCGCGGCCGAAGCCGATGCCGAGGGTGCTGCCGTCATCCGCAGGCAACTTGCGCAACGGCATCCGCAACTGCTGGCTGCCTTCGATCGCGCTCTTGCCGGCGAGTCGCGCGGCTCGCCGCTGGATCAACCCCTGTTTCGGGCCGAGGCACCGGCCGCCGCGGCCTGGATCAGCGGTACCCGGATCGGCCCCTGGCAGATCGAAGCGCTGGCTGGCCGCGGCGGCATGGGCGAGGTCTATCGCGCCAACCGCGCCGACGGCGCCTTCGAGCGCACCGTCGCCATCAAGCGCATGAGCGTCGATCGCCAGGGTTTCGAAGCCCGATTCCGCAGCGAACGCAGCCTGCTGGCACGGCTGGATCATCCGGCCATCGCGCGTCTGCTCGACGGCGGGCTGGATGCTGCGGGCGGTCCCTATCTGGTGATGGAATGGGTCGATGGTCAGGATCTCGGTGATTGGCTGGATCGCAGCGTCACCCTTTCGGCCCGGCTGGATCTGCTGGAACAACTGGGTGAGGCCATCGCCGCGGCGCATCGCTCCCTGGTCGTGCATCGCGACCTGAAGCCCTCCAATGTCCGGGTTGGCGCGGACGGCCGTCCCAAACTGCTGGACTTCGGCATCGCCAAGCTGATCGACAGCGAGAACCTGGATGCCACCGCCACCTTCGGGCCATTCACCCCGCAGTACGCTGCGCCCGAGCAGTTGCTTGGTCAGCCGGTTTCGACGCAGACCGATGTCCACGGTTTTGGACTGCTGATGTGTGAAGTGCTCGCGGCAGCGCCGGCGTTTCCGCTGGCGCATCGCAGCGTTGCCGACGCCGTGCGCACGATCTGCGATCAGGATGCGCCGACGCTGAGCGAACTGGCTGACCTGGGTCGTCTGCCGTATCCGCGCCAGCGTCTGCGTGGCGACCTCGATGCGATCGTCCGGCGCTGCCTGGCCAAGTCGCCGGCACAGCGCTATGAGAGCATGTCCGAGCTGCTGGCCGACCTGCGGCGTCATCGCAGCCATCTCCCGGTATTCGCGCGGGACGGGCTCTGGCGCTATCGGGCAGGACGCTGGATGCGTCGGCACTGGTTGGCGATGAGCCTGGTCGCGCTCAGTCTGGTGGCCCTGATTGCCGGCGCTGCGGGCGTCCTCTGGCAGGCCCAGGTCGCTGCCCGCGAGCGCGATCAGGCGCGCAGCGAGGCGCGCCTGCAGGAGGCATTGCGCGAGCACTTTCTGCTGGTGCTGCGCGAGGCAGCCAGTGGCCAGAACGGTGATCTGCGCCAGGTGCTTGATCAAAGCGTGCTGGGCATCGACCAGCTCTATCGGGATGCGCCGGCATTGCGCCGCGATCTGAAGCTCGCGCTGGGCGAGCTCTACTTCCATGTCGGCGACTATCTTGCCAGTCGCCGGCTGCTGGAATCACTTTCAGCCCAGCCGGATTTGCTCGCCTCGCCACTGCACCGCGCGCGCACCGCCTACCAGTTGGCGCTGGCGCAACTGCGATTGGGCGAGCCGGACGCGGCCGAACAATCACTGCGAGTGGCGAAGTCGGCAATTGCGGGCTTGCCAGTGGCGCGTGCGCTGGCAGCGGAAGTCGGCATGGCCGAAGCGCAGTTGCTGCGCGCGCGCGGTGATATTGCCGGCGGGCTGGCCCTGCAATTGCGCAGTGTCCGGCAGATGCGCGAGGCACCGGAGGCGACCGCGCGCGCGCTTGGGATCGCCGAATCCAATCTGGCGATGGGCTATATGCAGTCTGGCGATCTGGTTGCCGCCGAGCGCGAGAACCAGCGCGCCTTGACGACCTGGCAAGGCGCTGGCCTGGCGATGAACTCGAATCTGCCGGTCGTGCTGAGCAATCTCGGGCACATCGCCGCGATGCAGGGCCGACCGCGCGCGGCGCTGGCGCACTATGACCGCGCTCTGGCCGCCACTCCGGGGACCACCGTGCAGATGCCCAGTCATGCCGCACTGCTCAATGCGCGAGCGCGTGTGCTGCTGAGCCTGGCGCGTGCGGCCGAGGCGGCACCGCTGGCGCTGGCGGCCGAGGACATCCTGCGTGCCCGTACCGGGGATGAGAGTCCGGATCGCCTCGGTGTACTCGGCACACGTATTGATTGTGCGCTGCAAGCAGGCGAGTTGGCACTGGCAGCCAGCCTGGCCGACATTGCCGATGCCATTGCGCGGCCGCGTCTGCCGGAAACCCATCCCTTGCGTCTGCGCGTCGAGCTCAGCGCCGCTCGCCTGCTGCAGTTGCGCAGCGGCGACGCTGCGGCCCTGCCGGAGTTTCGAAGGATCGCCGCCGCCTTGGCCGGCGCGCCGGCGACCCTGCGCATGGTCCAGGTGCGCGCGGAAGTGTGGAGCGCCGAGGCCGCGCTCGCCCTCGGCAACGACAGCGAATCGCTGGCCGCGCTCGCGCGTGCCCGCGCCGCGCTCGAGGGCTTGCAGGCTGCTGACGGCATTGATCGGCTCGACGTAGCCAGCCTCATCGCCGTCGTCGAAGGCGATACGGCGGGCTTCGAACAGGCGCAGGCCCTGCTGAGCCTCGAGTTGGATCAGGCGCATCCGCGTCTGGCCTGGTTCCGGCAGCGCTGGAACGAGCGCGCCTCCCGTTGAGGTCATAACGGTTCGGCCGCCGCCTCGACCTGGCATTGTCGCCTTGCAAGCATGTCCGGATTGGGCGAGGGCAAGCGTATGTACTCCAAACATCGGAGTTGCCCATGTCCAGATTCCTGCTCAGTGCTGCTGTTCTGCTGCTTGCCGGCCATGCCGGTGCTGCCAACTTCTCGGTCGACAACAACAACAACAGCGGCGCCGGTTCCCTGCGCCAGGCGATCATCGATGCCAACGCACAACCGGCGGGCAACCACAATATCCAGTTCAGCAATGCCTATGTGCTCGGTGCCACCATCGATCTGCTGAGCGCCCTGCCGGCGATCAATGCCAGCGATGTGCGCATTCGCGGCCTGGCGCGGGCGCCGCGAATCGACGGCGGCCAGACCTTTGGTATCTTTAGTGCCGGCAGCAACCTGCAAGCTCTGACGCTGGAAGCCATGACCCTGCTGCGTGGCGCCAGTAATCAGGGCGGTGCCTGCGTTTCAAGCGGCAGTGCCGGAACAGCGGCGCAACTGACGGTCGATGGCGTGCGCATGGAGAGTTGCCGGGTGACCGGGCCGAGTCTGGTCTTTGGCGGTGCCATCGAATGGGAGCCATCGGCTGGCCTGGTCTACGTGCAGGACAGTGTGTTTCTCGGCAATGTCGTTGATGTCACCAGCCCCAGTGGTCAGGGCGGCGGTGGCGCGATCTCGGCGCGTGGCGACATCGTCCTGCTGAGGTCTCTGCTGCAGGAAAACGCGGTACTCGGGCGTGGTTACGGCGGCGCTGTCGACAACGGCGGTGTCGGCACCATGTTCTCCGTTACCGACAGCCGCTTCATCAACAATGGGGCTTCACCGGGCAGTGCAGGTTTTGGCAACGGCGGTGCGATCTATGCTTCCTGCGACAGCTGCGAACTCCTGGTTGAGCGCAGCTATTTTCGCGGCAATGCCGCCAATGTCGGCGGTGCGATCCTGATGCGGCGT
This sequence comes from Pseudomonadota bacterium, assembly GCA_022843465.1. Taxonomy (GTDB): domain Bacteria; phylum Pseudomonadota; class Gammaproteobacteria; order Xanthomonadales; family Ahniellaceae; genus 0-14-3-00-62-12. The sequence continues at coordinate 146,473 of JALHNO010000010.1, forward strand.
GCCAGCGGCGATGTCACCGACGTCTTTCTCTCGCTGACCAATACCAGTTTCTACAACAATAGCGTGGTTGCCCAGGGCGGCGCATTGGCACTGTTCCTGGCGCGCCTGCGCGCGGTCAACAACACCTTCTACAACAATGACGCGGCCACCGGCGCCCATCTGTACTTCGCCACTGGCGTCAGCGTTTTCGGATTCAGCGCCAATGCCCTGGCGCCCACCTTCTCCGGCAGTGCCTGCGAAGGTACGGTCGCGGGCACCGCGAACAACGTAGCCGCCAACGCCTTCGCCGCTCCGGCAAGCTGCAGCGCGGCATTGCAGACGGCCGCCCTGGCAAATCCGAACTTCGGAACGATCTCGATCGAACAGGCGAGCACCCCCTTGCCGATCGTCCGCTTCGACGGCAGCAATCTGATCGACGCCGCCGACAATGCACAGTGCGAACTTGTGGACGCGCGCGGCACGGTGCGCCCGCTCGATGGCGACGGCAATGGCGTTGCACGCTGCGATATTGGCGCGTTCGAGCATCCCAGTCCGGCCCTGTTCGGCAACGGCTTCGAGTAAGGTCGCGCCGGCGCAGCTTCGCCTACACTGGTGGCCCTCTGAGGAAGAGGCGCTGCCATGCATCGTAGCCGACTGGCCGGATTCATCATCGATTGCCGTACCGAGCATCTCGATGCCGCAGCGCAATTCTGGAGTACGGCGCTGGGACTGCCGGTACTTGGCGACGACGGCCCGCGTTATGTGCGACTGGACGGTGCAGCTCATGGGCTTTCGATCGAAGTGCAGCAGGTCGAGCACGAGAGTCGCGTGCATCTGGACATCGAGACCGACGATGTCGACGCCGAGGTGCGGCGCCTGGAGGCCGCGGGCGCAGTGCGCCAGCGTCAGGGTCCGCGTTGGTGGGTGATGCGGGCGCCGACCGGACAAGGGTTCTGTGTCGTGCAGGCGCGCGAGGACCTCACTGCAATGCCTGGAGTGCAGGTCTGGCCGTGACCTCAGGCGCCGTCGCTGGCGCCACCAGGTCGATGATGAATCACGATGATGGATCGCCCGGGATTCGCGCAAACTTGATCGCGCACCGTCGCGGTCGTGCATAATCGACCCATGCATGCCAACGGTACCCTCGAACTCGTCCTTGTCTTCCTGATCGCCGCCGTCATTGCGGTGCCACTGTTCCGTCGTTTCGGGCTCGGCGCCGTGCTCGGCTATCTGGCAGCTGGTGTAGTGATCGGCCCCAGCGTACTCAAGCTGGTCGGCGATACCGAGGCGGTGCTGGCCGTCTCCGAGCTCGGTGTCGTCATGATGCTGTTCGTGATCGGTCTGGAACTTTCACCGGCGCGACTCTGGCTGATGCGCAGGCCGGTTTTTCTGGTGGGTGGCCTGCAGGTGCTGCTGTCGGCAACGATCATCGCGGCCGTGCTGCTGAGCTATTCACTGGGCATGAAAGCGGGCATCGTGATTGGTCTGTCGCTGGCGCTTTCATCGACCGCGGTTGGCTTGCAGATCCTGTCCGAGCGCAAGGAACTGACGACCCCGCACGGTCATGCCGCGTTTTCGATCCTGCTGTTCCAGGACATCATCGCCATTCCCCTGCTGGCCGCCATTCCCTTGCTCGGACAGGTCGCCGCGGGCCCGGTGGAACCGGTCTGGCATCTGGTATTGCGCGCGGTGGCCGTCATTCTTGCCGTGGTGTTTCTCGGCCGCGTGCTGTTGCGCTATCTGTTCCCGTTCATCGCCCGCGCCGGCATCGTCGAAGTGTTTTCGGCTACCGCCCTGCTGGTCGTGGTGAGCACGGCCTGGTTGATGCAGTGGGCCGGCCTGAGCATGGGACTTGGTGCGTTTCTCGCTGGCGTGCTGCTCGCCGATTCCGAATTCCGCCATGAGCTCGAGTCCCATATCGAGCCCTTCAAGGGTCTTTTCCTTGGGCTGTTCTTCATCGCGGTCGGCATGGGTATCGATCTTTCGCTGATACGCGATGAGCCGATGCTGCTGCTCGCGGCGACGCTCGTCCTGCTCGGCGTCAAGGCCCTGTTGCTGTTTGGTATTGGCCGCTGGAGTGCCGGGCTGAGTGCGCGTGAGGCGCTGATGCTGGCCTCGGTGCTGGCGCTGGGCGGCGAGTTTGCCTTTGTCGTGTTCGCCGATGCGTTCAAGCATGGCTTGATCGATGCTGCGCTGCGCGATCGCATGGTCGTTGTCGTCGGTCTCTCGATGGCATTCACGCCGGTGTTGATCCTGCTGGCCAGTTACTGGCTGAAGTCGATCCCTGAGGCCAAGCCGGATCGCGAGTTCGATCGCATCGAGGACGACCGGCCGCGGGTGATCATTGCCGGTTTCGGTCGCGTCGGCCAGATCATCGCGCGCATGCTGCGCGCCCAGAAGATTCCGTTCACCGCATTGGAGAACAGCGCCGAGCAGGTGGAATTCTCGCGTCGCTTTGGCAGCACGATCTACTATGGCGATCCGGCACGGCCCGATCTGCTGCGTGCCGCGCGTGCCGAGCATGCCGAGATCTTTGTGCTCGCCACTGATGATCCCGAGGCCAATATCCGCACCGCGCGCGTGGTCAAGCGGGCTTTTCCGCATCTGAAGATCTACGCGCGCGCGCGCAATCGGCAACACGCCTTCAAGTTGATGGATCTCGGTGTTGCCTCGGTCACCCGCGAGACCTTTCTCAGCTCGATCGATATGGGCCGGCAGATCATGGAGTCGTTGGGCGTGCCCCCCGAAGTGGCGCGCGAACGTGCTGAAACCTTCCGCGTGCACGACGAAGAGATGTTGCAGCAGCAGTACCTCATTTACGACGATGAGGCGGCCCTGGTCGCCTCGGCGCAGCAGGCCCAGGACGATCTGCTGCGGCTGTTCGAAGCCGACGAACGCGGCCGCGGCAAGCATCGCTGAGTCTGGCCGCGGCCAGACTCAATCCTGGTGCGGGGTTTCTTCCAGATAGGTGTATGCGGTAAGGCCTGCCTCAAGATCGGCAGCGATCCGCTCGGCGATCGGCGCTGCAAGCCCGGCCGCAGCAATACGGGCGCGAAAGGCCGCGCGCAGCCATTCGACATCGAATCCGACATAGCCAAGAACCTTGTCCGAGGTATCGCCACGGCGCGCATTGGCCAGATCGAAGCCATCCGCGCGCAGACGCACATCCACGGTATCGGTATCGCCGAACAGGTTGTGAATGTCGCCGAGTGTCTCCTGATAGGCGCCGACCATGAAGAAGCCCAGCCGATAATTCTCGCCGGCGCGCAGTCCGTGCAGCGGCAGGCTGGCATCGACCCCTTCGGAGTCGACGTACTGGTCGATGCGACCATCCGAGTCGCAGGTCAGATCGGCGATCACGCCGTGTCGGGTCGGGGCCTCATCGAGCCGGTCGATCGGCACGATCGGAAACACCTGGTCGATCGCCCAGATGTCGGGCATCGACTGGAACACCGAGAAATTGACGAAGTATTTGTCGGTCAACTTCTCGTTGAGATCATCGAGTGCCTGCCGATGCGAACGCTCATCCGGCTTCAGCCGCGCCCGTACCGAATGCGCGATCACGTGGAAAATCTCGTCCAGCGCCGCGCGCTCCGCCAGGCCGATATGGCCCAACGCATACAGTGACTGGCCTTCGGCAAGGAAGTGCAGGGCCTCGTGGTAAAGCTCCAGCGGCGGTCGCTGGTCGATGGCGCTGTGGATCTCGCGCAGATGCTGCAGCGCATGCGATTCGCCCGCGCTCGCTGCCGGTACCCGGCCGACCGGTGCCGCCTCGACCTCACTGACATTGGCTACCAGGACGGCATGATGCGCGGTCATCGCACGCCCGGCCTCGGTGATCAGATGCGGGGGTGCGATGCCGTGTTCGCGGCAGGCCTCGGCGACCGGCTGCACGATCGTGGTCGCATACTGATCGAGCCCATAGTTGATCGAGCAGTAGCTGCGTGAGCGCGTGCCTTCGTAGTCGACGCCGAGCCCGCCGCCGACATCAAGATAACGGATATCGAAGCCGAGCTTGTTGAGCTCCACGTAGTAGCGCACCGCCTCGCGCATGCCGCCAGCGATGTCGCGCACATTGGAAATCTGCGAGCCCATATGGAAGTGCACCAGCTTCAGGGCATGATCGAGTTTGTGCGTGTGCAACTCGTCGAGCAGGTTCATCAGCTGGCCGGGATTGAGCCCGAACTTGGCCTTGTCGCCGCCGGTGTTCTGCCATTTGCCGCCGGCGATCGAGACCAGGCGCATGCGCACGCCGAGCAGGGGATCAACCCCGAGTGCGCGCGCTTCCTCGATGACCAGCTTCAGCTCGCTCGGCTTCTCGATGACGATGAAGACATCGAGACCGAGCTTGCGGCCGATCAGGGCGAGGCGAATGTACTCGCGGTCCTTGTAGCCATTGCAGATCACCACGCCGCCGCGCGACAGCGCGAGCACCGCGATCAGTTCGGGCTTGCTGCCGGCCTCAAGGCCGAATCCGGCGCCGCCGGAGGCGACCAGTTCACCGGCGACGCTCTGGTTCTGGTTGACCTTGATCGGATACACCGCGGTGTAGCTGCCGTCGTAGCGATTGGCCTGCATCGCGCGCGCGAATGCCTGTTGCATGCGTGTGCGCTTGTCCGACAGGATGTCGGTGAAGCGCAGCAGGATCGGCAACTTCAGGCCGGCATCTTCGGCCGCACGTACGACATCGGGCAGGGCTATGGCCGCACCGGCACTGCCCTTGGGGCACATCTGCACGCGGCCCGCGGCATCGACGTCGACATACCCTTCACTCCAGTGCGGAATCGAGTAGGTGTGGCGGGCGCGCTCGATATTCCATTCGCTCATGACGGTTGCTCCTGTGAATGCGGACATGCTGAGGCCGGTTGGCGGCCCTGCGCTGGTGCCTGCATCGGGTGACGTGTGGAAAACCAACGGCCGCTGAACGCCTGCGCGCGGTTGAACTGCGCGGCGCGGCTGCGAACGGCCCTCCTGTGTCGCCCTGCACGGACCCCGGGGTGGTGTCGAACACTGGCTCAGCGCTCCGCTGCACCGGCTTCCATGTGTGGCCTGGCCATTGTAGCCGGCCTGTCATCCTGGTGATGATTCTGTGCAGACATGGTAACGGCTTGCTCGCAATGCCCGCGGGCATCTCGCTTTCCTCTGTCAATTCTGCCGGGAGATGCTGAAAATCCGCTCAAGATGACCTCCGGGTCGCTACAATCCCGCCCCCAATCAAGACATTCCGCTGGAGCGCGAAATGAGCCTCAACACGAACTGGTTTTCCGAGCCCCATGAGCATTCCGGCTCGGCAATCTCGTTTCGGATCAAGGAAAAGCTGCACGAGGAGAAAACGCCTTTTCAGCAGATCGAGATCTATGCGACCACGGATTGGGGCAACCTGATGGTGATCGACGGCTGCGTGATGCTGACCACCCGCGATAATTTTCTCTATCACGAGATGATGTCGCATCCGGTGCTGTACACGCACACCAGCCCCAAGCGCGTGGTCATCATCGGCGGCGGTGATTGCGGCACCCTGCGCGAGATCCTCAAGCATCGGGAGGTCGAGTCGGTGGTCCAGTGCGATATCGACGAGCGCGTCACCCGGCTCGCCGAAAAATACTTCCCGGAGCTCTGCGATTCCAACGACGACCCGCGTGCCAAGCTGATGTTCGACGATGGCATCGCCTACATGAAGTCGCTCGATCCGGAGTCGATCGATGTCGTCATCGTTGACTCGACCGATCCGGTCGGGCCGGCTGAGGGCCTGTTCAACCAGTCGTTCTACGCCAGCTGCCTGAAGGCGCTGCGTCCGGGCGGCATCCTGGTACAGCAGAGCGAATCGCCGCTGGTGCATGTGGATCTGATCAAGGCCATGCGCAGTGCCATGCGCAACGCCGGCTTTGACAGCCTCAAGACCCTGCCGTTTCCGCAGCCCTGCTATCCGACCGGATGGTGGAGTTGCACGATGGCGCGCAAGCATCTGGAACTCGGCACCTTCCGCGAGCGGGGCGCGGCAACCAAGCAGTTCGCGACCCGCTACTACAATGTCGATACCCACAAGGCGGCATTGGCGACCCCGGAGTTTCTCAGCGATGCCATCGGCGACTGAATCCGCACCTGCATCCACTCGCTGCCGGCTGCGGCCGGCGGCCTTGCCGGCTTCAGCGGCGCGCAGCCCGCGCACTCCGGCGGACCGCCAGCGGTCCGGCTCATCACTTCGCCGAGGATAGTTTCCGCCCCATGATCCTGATCCGTGTTGTCCTTGCTGCCTTCGTCCTGCTGTCCGCTGCCGCCTCTGCGGGCGAAACCCATCCCGGACAGCGCGCCCTGCTGCGTGAACTCGCCGAAGAGACCGGTGCCGACCGGGCCACCCGCGCGGAATGGAAGGCGCTGCTGGATTCGGCCCAGTATCAGCAGTCGGTGATCGATGCGATCAGTCGCCCGGCCGAGGCCACCAAGGCCTGGCGCGATTACCAGAAGATCTTTCTGACCGAACAGCGACTGCGCGACGGCTTGAAGTTCTGGCAGGAAAACCAGATCCTGCTGGATCAGGTGAGCACCGAGACCGGTGTGCCCGCCGAGCTGATCGTCGCCATCATCGGCGTCGAAACCAGTTATGGCCGCATCACCGGCAAGTACAAGGTGATCGATGCGCTGACAACGCTCGGGCTCTATTACCCGCCGCGAGCGCCGTTCTTCCGCGGTGAGCTCAAGCAGTTCCTGCGCCTGCCGGCGGAGCGTTTCCCGCTCGGGCGTGATCAGGTCACCGGCTCCTATGCCGGCGCCATGGGCTGGGGCCAGTTCATGCCGACCAGTTTTGCCAACTGGGCGCGCGACTACGACGCCGACGGCAAGATCGACCTGTGGAATTCGCGTGCCGACATCATCGCCTCGGTCGCCAACTACTTCGTCCAGCACGGCTGGGTCGCCGGTGCACCGGTTACCGATCGTGCCGAGCGGCGCGCCGATGCCGAGTTGCCGGAACTGCGCGCCACCGAGACCCTGCACACGGTGCAGTCGCTGGCAGATCGTGGCTTCAGCACGGCCAACCAGCGCGAGCCGGAACGGCCCGCCACCCTGCTGGTGCTGGAGGGCGCGGCCGGTAGCGAGCACTGGATCACCTACCAGAATTTCTATGTGATCTCGCGTTACAACCGTTCTCCGATGTACAGCATGGCGGTTCATCAACTCGCGCAGCAGCTGGCCGCCGGACAGACGAAAATCGCTTCGCAATGAAGCCCGCAAGCCGGTTGGCCGGCATCATCACGGCGCTGATGCTGGTTCTGTTGCTGGTCGGCTGCGGTCATCGCAATGTCCGCGCTCTGCCCGAGCCGCGCCGCGGCGAGGCTGTGGCGCGCCCACCTGCCGATGATCGTGATGCAGCGCCGGTCACGCCGCGCGATGTCAGCAATGTGCCGGACGCGGTGCCGCGCCTGGAACCGCGTGCGCGCTACGGCAATCATTCGCCCTACACGGTGCTCGGGCGCAGTTACCAGGTGCTGCCCAGTGCGGACAACTACGTCGAGCGCGGCATCGCTTCCTGGTACGGCACCAAGTTCCATGGTCGCCTGACCTCCAGTCGTGAACCCTACGACATCTACCAGATGACCGCGGCGCACAAGACACTGCCGTTGCCGACGTATGTGCGTGTCACCCATCTGGAAAACGGCAAGAGCGTCGTCGTGCGCGTCAACGACCGTGGACCGTTTCATGACAATCGCATCATCGATCTCAGCTATGCCGCCGCAGTGCGTCTGGGCATCCAGGCGCAGGGAACCGGGCTGGTCGAAGTGCGCGCCCTGAATCCGGCCGATCCGGGACAGGAATCAACCGTAGAGCGCCCGCGCATCGGCCCGCATCGGGTCTACGTTCAGGTCGGAGCCTTCAATGACCGCGATAATGCGCGACGCGTGAAGGATCGCCTCGAGGATCTCGGCTTCAAGCGGGTTTTCCTCGATCGTGTCATCAGCTCAGGGCATGTGTTGCATCGGGTGCGCATTGGCCCGACCCGCGACGCTGCCGAGGCCGACGCGCTGACCGCGCGACTGGCCGGGCACGGCATGACCAGTGTCGCGATCGCGATTGAATAGAACGCACCGCCTGCAAGAACACAGAGAGAATCCGGATCCATGAAATTTTTTGCCGTACTGCTGTCCAGCCTGATTGCATCCGCCGCGTTCGCGCAGACTCCGGTTCCCGCCGTTCCTGTTCCCACTGCGCCGTCGGTACCGATGCCGCCGCCGCCCACGCTGACGGCGCGCACCTGGGTGCTGGCGGATTACCTGACCGGCCGTGTGCTCGCCGAGAAGGGTGCCGATGAGCGCGTCGCACCGGCCTCGATCACCAAGATCATGACCTCGTATGTGGTTTCGGCGGAGATGCGCGCCGGCAAGATCAAGATCGACGACCAGGTCTTCATCAGCGAATATGCCTGGCGCAACGGCGGTGGCGGTACCGATGGCTCGACCAGTTTCGTTCCGCTCAATGCCTCGGTGCCACTGCGCGACATCCTGATGGGCATGATCATCCAGAGCGGCAATGATGCCGCCATCGCGCTGGCCGAGCACGTCGCCGGCAGCGAGGCGACCTTCGCCGCGCTGATGAATCAGTACGCCCAGCGCCTCGGCATGACCGCCACCCACTACGTCAATGCCAGCGGCCTGCACCATGCCGATCACTACACCACCGCGCGCGATATCGCGATTCTCTCGCGCGCGCTGATCCGCGACTTTCCGGATGACTACGCTGCCTACGCCCTGAAGGAATTCACCATCAATGGCATCACCCAGCACAATCGCAATGCCCTGCTGTGGCGCGACCCAAGTGTCGATGGCATCAAGACCGGGCATCACAAGGAAGCCGGCTACTGCCTCGCCGCCTCGGCCAAGCGCGGTGAAACGCGGCTGATCAGCGTGATCATGGGCACCACCGGAGAGAAGGTGCGCGCCAATGAGACCCAGGCCCTGCTCAACTACGGATTCGGCTTCTTCGAGACCCACAAGGTCTACCAGAAGGGCGCGACCATCGCGACGCCGACGCTCTGGCGCGGCGCCGTCGAGAAGGCGACGGTCGGCGTGTCCGAGGACGCCCTGGTCACCATTCCGCGTGGCGGCTATCAGCGCCTGAAGGCCAGCATGAATGTGCGCAAGCCGCTGGAGGCGCCGCTGAAGCAGGGCGAAGAGCTCGGCGCCGTCGTCATCAATCTGGACGGTGCTGAAGTTCTGCGGATGCCCCTGGTCGCCACCGCGGATTTCCCCGAGGGCGGATTCTTCAGCCGGCTCTCCGACACCATCTGGCTGTGGTTCGACGATGGCGAGTAGCTGACAGCGGACTGCGCACGCCAGCTTCTGCGCTTGTCCGGGGTCGATTTGCCCCAAAATAGCCGGCATGACGCGCTGCTGCGTCGCCACCCCGCTGCGAACCCGGATCATGACTTCGACCGAGCAGGCCCCAGGCTTCACCTTCCCCGGAATGTTCGACATCACCGCCTTCGGCCCGGCCGACGCCGGGCTCGAGCTGCTGTTGCCGGAGCTGGTCGAGGCCGGTGGGGTGTCGGTGCTGGCGGGCTCGCAACGGGCACGGCCCTCGCGCGCCGGCCACTATGTCGCAGTCACTCTGAGTTTTCTGTGCCCGGATCGCGCCACCCACGAAGCCATCTATGCGCACGTCCGCGCGCACCCGGCGGTGAAGTGGACACTGTGAGTGGCCAGCCGGTGCGCGGTCCGAGCCAGATCTGCGCGCGTGAGAGCAGAGCATGAGTGCCGTGATCGTTCGCGAGCTGGGGCGCCAGCCCTACTTGCCGGTCTGGCGCGCGATGCAGGCGTTCACCGACGCGCGCACGGCCGAGACGCCGGATGAGCTCTGGTTGCTGCAACACGATCCGGTGTTCACGCTCGGCCAGGCCGGCAAACCCGAACACGTGCTGGATGCCGGTGCCATCCCCCTGGTTGCCGTGGATCGTGGCGGCCAGGTGACCTATCACGGGCCTGGCCAGATCGTGGCCTATCCCCTGCTCGATCTGCGCCGGCTCGGAATCGGTGTCAAGGAACTGGTCTGCCGGATCGAACAGGCCATCATCGACACCTGCGCGCATTACGGCGTGCAGGCCGAACGCCGCACCGGTGCCCCTGGTGTCTATGTCGGCGCCGCCAAGATCGCCGCGCTCGGCCTGCGCGTGCGCCGCGGCTGTTCGTTCCACGGTCTGGCGTTCAATATCGCGATGGATCTGGCGCCCTTCCAGCGCATCAATCCCTGCGGCTTTCAGGGCCTGCAAGTAACCCAAATGCTAGACTGTGCCGGAACCGGCGATCTCGCCGCCGTGCAGCGGACACTGTGTGCAGCACTGGCACAGGGCTTCGGTTTCCGCTGCGAGTCGGGACCGTCCCTCTTGTTTGCTACAGGAACCCCATGAACGAGCCGAGCGCCAGCAAGTCCATCCCGATCAGTCTGGTCGACAGCGCCTCAGCGAATGAACTGACGCCCGGCGCCAAGCAGATTGCCCGCGACAAGATCGCGCGCAATCCGGTCACCTTCGATGCCGAGCGTCCGTTGTTGCGCAAGCCCGACTGGATTCGCGTGCGCATTCCGAGCTCCAACGCGGTGCCCCAGCTCAAGGCAAAATTGCGCGCCAATTCACTGGCTACGGTCTGCGAGGAGGCCAGCTGCCCGAATATCCATGAGTGCTTCTCCAAGGGCACGGCCACCTTCATGGTGCTGGGCGAGGTCTGCACACGGCGCTGCTCGTTCTGCGATGTCGCCCATGGCCGACCGAAACCTCCGGACGCTGCCGAGCCGCTGAATCTGGCACGCACGATTGCCGACATGCAGCTGCGCTATGTGGTGATCACCTCGGTCGATCGCGATGATCTCAATGATGGCGGCGCCCAGCATTTCGCCGACTGCATCCGCGAGACCCGCGCGCTCAGCCCTGGCATCCAGATCGAGATCCTGACGCCGGATTTCCGGGGCAAGGGCCGCATGGAGCGCGCGCTGGCCGCGCTGGCGGTGGCGCCACCGGACGTGTTCAACCACAATCTGGAAACCGTGCGCGCGATCTACCGCGAAGTGCGCCCAGGCGCCGACTACGACTGGTCGCTGCGTCTGTTGCAGACCTTCAAAGCCGCGCACCCCTCGGTACCGACCAAGTCCGGCATCATGCTCGGGCTCGGCGAGACCCTCGAGCAGATACTGGAAGCGATGCGGGACCTGCGTACGCATGATGTCGACATGATCACCATCGGCCAGTATCTGCAGCCTTCACGTCACCACCACCCGGTGGAACGCTACTGGACCCCTGAAGAATTCGAAACGATTGAAACACTGGGCTATCAGATGGGCTTTCGCCATGTAGCTTCGGGCCCACTGGTACGCAGCTCCTACCATGCGGATCAGATGGCGCACGCCGCTGGCGTATAGCCGGCGACGCCCCTGAGCCCCTGCGTCGGTACGGCACCCGCAGCGTGCGCGTGGTCCCGGCTAGATGCCTTTGCACTGGCAGCGTGCCGAAGACTGCCGTGCATCATCGTCGCGCTTGACTGCATCGCGACCGCAATTATCATCGCGCTGGTACGGATCGGATCGTCAGGGGGCAAGATGATCAGCATCAGGTCTCTTGGGTCTGCGAGCATGTGCTTGCTGAGCCTGCTGCTGGTGCCTCCATGCTCGGCAGCGGTGCTTTTTTCCGAGAGCTTTCGCACGCCCAGCATCCCCGGCACCGATGGCATCGACGTCTGCTACACCACGCCGGAAAGCCCTGGAAACTATCTGTTCCCGACAGGTTGGCTGTTGCGGAATGTCGACAATCTCACTCCGAACGCGACGGTCAGCTGGGTCAACGACGCCTGGGAGGTCCGCGAGTTTCCTTCCGGCGGACTCAACAACTGCGTAGCCTTCAGTACGTCCTACTACCTTCATACGCTGCTCGCCGACGATTTCATGTGGTCGCCGCCGATCACGCTTCCGACCGTGACCCCCTGGCGCAGTATTCGCCTGAGCTGGAAGGCGACATCGATGTCGTTTTCGCTCCGCGACGGCTATGAAGTGCGGGTGATGTCCAGTGACTTCGGCGCGCCGACCGGCGGCACCGGTGACCTGGGCAACCAGCTGACCAATAGCACGCAGGTGTTCTGGATCGCCGCCGAAGAAAATGACTGGACGCCGCGCAGCGTCGGCCTGGACACCTTTGGTGGGCATACCGTCTACATCGGCTTCCGCAACAACAGCTTCGACCGATTCCTGCTTGGCATTGACGACCTTGTGGTCGAAAGCCTGGTGCCCAATGTGACGGCGCAGGCGCCGGTGTCGGCCTTGCCCTACACGCGCGTTCCCGCCGATTTGGGATACACACCGGAGCTCGGGGTAGTGGCGGCCAACACCGGCGCCTTTGCACTCAGCGACGTCCAGGGCAGCGCCCAACTGCTGCGCAACGCGGTGCCAGTGGGCACAGCGACCGCCGCGACGGCGGTTCCGGCCCTGGCGATCGGAGCCGCCGCTGCGCTCGACTTTCCCACAGCCCTCGGTGTGATGGATGCGCCGGGCATCTGGACCGTGCGTTATGGCCTGGCCGTTGCCGAGCCCGAAGCGGCTGCGGAGCTCTCCGACAACAGTATCGAGGCCGCCGCGGTCACCGTGGGCGGCGACGAACTGGCGCGACATGAAGGATCGCCCTCCTCATACCTGGGTATCGGTCAGGGCGAGGGCGGTGAACTCGGCCTGCAGTTCACCCTGCCGCATTCGGCCACCCTCCATGGTGTGCGCTTCGGTCTGGCGGCGCATCCGGACACGGTGGATATCGGCGGCGGCAATTTTCGACCCAGCACCTGGGGTGGCCAGCAGCTGACGGCGAACCTGCGCAACTACGATGAGGTCAACCACAAACCTGGCGATACCATCATTGCCGTGACCGTTCCCGGTACTGCCGTTTACCCGGCCGCAGACTACTTTCTGCCGTTTGCCTCCGGACCACTGACCTTGCCAGCGGGCACCTATGTCGTCACTGTCAACGAACCCGTGCCGCCGGTGTTTCCCATCGACGGCACGCTCAACGTTTACATGCATGCCGCGCGCTACCAGCCGGGCACTGGCTGGGCAAAGTGGCCAAGTGGCGGCGACTGGGTCAATCTGGAAGACATCTCCCCGGATTTTGCCAGGACCCTGGCCATATCCCTGGTGACCGGGACCCTGTTCGACGACGGCTTCGAGAGCGCGGTGCGCGCTCAGGCGGGGGTAAGGGTTCAATCGAAGACAGGCCCCGCCCTTCCGGGGTATACCGTGGCCCACCCTGCGCATTGATGTCTGACCGCGAGACCCGTCTCCTGAACTCTGCTGCCAGCGGTCGTGCCGACCCATCCATGCCATCCGCGCATGCCGGGCCAGGGCGCTGTCGCGATGACCGAAAACGGCCCGGTGACCGGGTTTCGGGTCATGTAGAATCGATCGTATACCTTTGTTTGCTGCTGCGTTCCGCCCGGCGCCGCGGTAACCTGACCTTTAGCACGCTTCTGAGACATCCATTCGTGTTGTCATCTGAACCGAAGGCCCTATCGGCATCTCAGCGATTGAACTCTGCCCCGTAGATTCAACTCCTACCAAGGTCCCAATTTCTTTCCGGAAAGCTCATGAATATTCGTCTCAGTCTGATGATCGCGCTGGCCCTGGGTTCTTTCAGCGCAGCGCTCAGCCACGCCGAAGTCCCGACGCTCAAGCCGTCGATCGGGCTGACACCGACCGAGGACCTTGGCAATGCGGCGTTGTGGGCGACCCGCTTTCTGACCCGCTTCCATTACAAGCGGGTGCCGCTCGATGACGCCATGTCGGCGCGCATCCTCGATCGTTACCTGGAGTCGCTGGACGGCGACAAGATGATGTTCCTGGCCTCGGATATCGAGGGCTTCCGCAGCTACAGCGATGCGCTCGACGATGCCATCTTCGATCAGCAGCTCGACCCGCCGTTCGTGATCTACAAGCGCTACCTCGAGCGCATTGGCGAGCGCACCGGCTATGCGCGTTCGCTGCTGACCAAGGGGTTCGACTTCAGCATCGACGAGACCTACAACTACGACCGCGAAAAGGCGGCCTGGGCGAGCAGCGAAAGCCAGTTGAACGAACTCTGGCGCCTGCGCGTCAAGAACGACTGGCTGCGCCTGAAAATCGCCGGCAAGGAAGACAAGGCGATCGTCGAGACGCTGGACAAGCGCTACCGCGGCTATACCGAACGGCTGGGTGACCTGGATGGCGAGGATGTCTTCCAGACCTTCATGAACGCCTATACCCAGGAAATCGAGCCGCATACCAATTACCTGTCGCCGCGCAGTTCTGAAAACTTCAATATCCAGATGCGGTTGTCGCTCGAGGGTATCGGTGCCGTACTGCAGCGTGAAGACGAATACACCGTCGTGCGCCAGGTCGTGAAGGGCGGCCCCGCTGGCAAGAGCGGCCGGATCAAGGTCGGCGATCGCATCATTGCGGTTGGCCAGGGCAGCAAGCCGGTGATGACCGAAGTGATCGGCTGGAAGGTCGACGATGTCGTCGAACAGATCCGCGGCAAGAAGGGTACGACCGTGCAGCTTGACGTGCTGCCGGCCGATGCCGGTGTCGACGCCAAGGCCGAACGCATCGTGCTGGTGCGCGAGAAGGTCAAGCTCGAGGACCAGGCGGCGAAGAGCTCGCTGATCGAAATCGGCAACAAGCCCGGCGCGGCCAAGCCGGCTGCGCCGCTGCACCGGATCGGCGTGATCCACCTGCCGACGTTCTATCATGATTTCGAGGGTGCCCGCCGCGGCGATCCCGATTACCGCAGTTCGACCCGCGACGTGGTCAAACTGATCGACAAGCTGAAGCTGCAGAAGATCGATGGTCTGGTGATCGACCTGCGCGACAACGGCGGCGGTTCGCTCACCGAGGCAACCGACCTGACTGGCCTGTTCATCCGCAAGGGTCCCGTGGTGCAGGTTCGCGATGCCCAGGGAAGGGTCAGCCTCGAAGAGGATCGCGACAGCGCCATCGCCTGGGACGGCCCCCTGGCCGTTGTGATCGATCGCCAGTCGGCCTCGGCTTCCGAAATTTTCGCTGCGGCGATGCAGGATTACGGCCGCGCCCTGATCATCGGCGAAACCAGCTTTGGCAAGGGCACGGTGCAGAACCTGGTCGATCTCGACAATATTGCGCAGAACGAGTCACCCAAGTACGGCCAGCTGAAGATGACCGTCGCCCAGTTCTTCCGCGTCGATGGCGGCAGCACCCAGCACAAGGGTGTCGTGCCCGATGTGCTGTATCCGCAGACCTGGGATCCGAAAGAGTTTGGTGAGAGCGCGCTCGACAATTCATTGCCGTGGACATCGATCAAGCCCGCTACGTTCGAGCGCTCCGGTGACCTGCATCCGCTGGTGCCGCTGCTGACGGCGCGCCACGAAGCCCGCGTCGCCAAGGACAAGGAGTTCAACTGGTGGCTCGATGATCTGGTCGAGTACCGCAAGCAGCGCGAGCAGAAGGAGCTCTCCTTGCTGGAATCGACGCGGGTAGCGGAACGCAATGCCCAGGACGCCAAGCGCGCGCAACGCAAGCAGGAGCGCGCCGCAGCCGGCCTGGCAGACAATACCGGTGAGGCCAAGGCCGATGACGGTCTGCAGGCGGATGAACGCCGCGTCGCCGATCTGGCCAAGCCGGAGGAGGATGAGGCCCCGCATTTCCTGGTCAACGAGGCCGCCTACATCCTCGCCGATGCGATCGACCTGCTGGCCTCGGATCGACGTCTGGCCGAACGCGTCAAGAGCTTCGACCCGGTCGACAGCGCGCTCGACTGAGGCGAGTTGCCCACTTGCGCCTTCGGAGCGGGCGCCTGTTGCTGTTGTTCGCCGCGATCGCCTTGCTTCAGCGGTAGCGCTGGCTCAGCAGTTCAAAGATCGCGCGCAGCCCCAGGGCTTCGCCGCCGCGCGGCCGGCCGGGGCGATCGCCGTCGTTCCAGGCATAGGTGTCCAGATGCAGCCAGGGCAGGTTGTCGGGCACGAAGCGCTGCAGATAAAGCGCCGCGGTGATGCATCCGGCGTAGCGCGAAGGTCCGCTGTTGGCGAGATCGGCGATGCCGGAATCCAGCATCGACAGGTACGGCTGCCACAGCGGCATCGGCCAGATCGGATCCTGCACCTTGCTACCGGCATCGACGGCGGCCTGACGCAGGGCATCATCATTGCTGAAGACCGGCGGCAGATCGGCGCCAAGCGCAACCCGGGCGGCCCCGGTCAGCGTGGCGAAATCGATCATCAGTTCGGGCGAAGATTCGGCCGCGTAGGCGAGCGCATCGCAGAGCACGACACGGCCTTCGGCGTCGGTATTGTCGATCTCGACGCTGAGTCCCTTGCGGGTGGCGATGACCTCGCCAGGCCGATAGGCATTGCCGCTGATCGCGTTTTCCACGGCCGGAATCAGCAGATGCAGCTGGATCGGCAGCCGCATCCGCATGATCAGCCCGGCCAGCGCAATGGCGTGGGCGGCCCCGCCCATATCCTTCTTCATGTTGCGCATGCCATCGGCGGGCTTGATGTCGAGGCCGCCGGTGTCGAAACAGACGCCCTTGCCGATGATGGCAACGCGCGGATGGCCCGGATCGCCCCAGCGCAGTTCGAGCAGGCGGGGTGGCCGATGGCTGGCACGGCCGACGGCATGGATCGCGGGAAAATTTTCCCGCAGCAGATCGTCGCCCAGCCACTCGCGATAGCTGCCGGCATGGACATCGGCGAGCAATCGGGTCTGTTCCGCAAGCTCGGCCGGGCCCATATGCTCGCTGGGCGTGTTGACCAGGTCACGGGTCAGAAAGGTCGCCGCGATCACGGCGTCGAGTCGCGCCGCATCGACGCCGTTTGGCGGCAGTAGACGCGCCGGCGCACGCCGCGGCTGCCGATAGCGCTTGAACTGGTAACCGGCGAGCGCGAAGCCGAAAGCGGCATTGAACGCCTGCAAGGGCAGTCCGCCATCGCCGAGGCGATAGTCGCCCGGCGGCAGTTGCATGGGCAGGGTCGCCAGCGCGTAGACATCATCGGGTGCCGTGACTCCGACCAGCACGCACTCAAGGCCGCCATCGGCAGCCGGCACCAGGCAATGACTGCCGGCTGCGGCGGTGAAGCCGGTGGCGCCCACCCACTGCCGCTGGACACTGCTGGCGCTCGCCAGCCAGGCCGCCAGGCAGTCGGGGTTCAGCGCTATCAGGGGGCATGCAGACATGTGGGCGTCCTTTCGACTGCGTTGTGGTGGGAATCCAGCCAATTACAGAGTTCGCCCAGATCGTGGATTTCCAGATCGGGCTGTTCGGCATGCGGCCACTCTCGGCCATCGCGATTGAGCCAGACCGAAAACATGCCGGCGCGCTTGGCACCCAGCACATCCATGCCGGGGTCGTCGCCGACATGGGCTATCGCGGCGGCCGGCAGGGCAAGGGCGGCGCAGGCGGCCTCGAAGATCCGCGGCTCCGGCTTGGCAGCCCCGATATCGCGCGCCGAAATCCGGCTGTGGAACAGGTGGGCGAGGCCGATGCGTTCAAGATCGGCATTGCCATTGCTGAGCGAGATCAGCGGCACACGGGCATGCAGATGGAGCAGGGCGGGGTGGGCATCGGCGTACAGGGTGACCCGGTTGCGCGCCGCGAAAAAAATCTCGAAGGCTCCTTCGATCAGCGCCTCCTGTTCGGCGTGCTCGCCAATCAGGGCGCGCAGGGAGAGCCGGCGTTGTTCGGTAAAATCGTGGGCCAGATGCGGATGGTCGGCGGCGATGCTGTCGCGCAGTGCGCGGATGCGCGCGATCGACCAGTCGCTGGCGACATGCGGCAGACGCGCGCTCAGCCAGCCATGCAGACTGCGTTCGGCCTCAATGATGGTCGGTGCGATGGGCCACAGCGTGTCATCGAGGTCCAGGCTGATCGCGCGGATCATGGGAGCTGTTCGGCGGTCTTGACCGCGGGTTCGGCGGCGGTCCCGACCGGCGTGGCTGCGACCGGCGGTACCAGGGCGGCCGGTGTTGCCGCTGCGGCGGCCGCGAGCGGCAGCGGTGCCGGCGTTTCCAGCATGGCCAACAGTTTCTGCTCGCGGCCGGCAAAAATCTCGTTGAGCATGTCGGCCTCGCGAATCGGCAGCAGCTTCTTGCGCTGCATGGCCAATCGCGACGGTCGATCCGTACGCAGGAAGCGCAGATAGCGTCCCACCGGGCTGGTGCTGCCCTCACCCGCGCGATGCACCACATAGATCGGGGTAGCCAGCAGATATTCGCCCTGCTTCAGGTTGCTGCGAGTGGCCGGCACCCCTTCCAGGTGCAGCCGCTTGAGCTTGGGATTGTTCAGTGCGTTCGACAGTCCGGTTACCGCCAGGCCATTGGGATCGATGGCGATCGAGGCCTCGAGCTGGGCGGTGTTCAGATACCAGCGCTCGGCCGCAATCGGAATATTGCCGCGTCCGAACAAGGCCTTGCGCAGGCCGTATTCGATGCCATCGGTCGGACCGGCGACGGCGTTGAGGTGGATCGGGCCCGGACGGCCGCCAATCTGCTCCCAGTTCCTGATGCGGCCGGCATAGATCTCGCGCAGATCGCGCAGGCTGATATTGCCTACCGGATTGCCGGGATGGGTAATCGCGACGATGGCCTCCCAGGCAATCGGCACAAAAACCAGACCCTGTTCCTTGCTGTTGGCCGCGTGCATGTCACGTGCGCTCAGCGCCATCGTGGCGCGGCCATCGGCGACCGCCTCAAGGGCGCTGATGGTGCTGAGTTCAGCGAGCTGGATGGTGATCTTTTCCTGCATCAGGAAGCTGGCAGCGGTGTCGACGCCGAGCGCGCGGATCGACACGATGTCGGCGCGCGCCTCAATCACCATCTGCGCCTTGGCGCCTGGGGCCACAGTGGCCAGCAGGATCGCCAGCGCCAGGACATACTGAACAGGACGAACAGACACGGCGACAGCCCGCAAAACAGAAGGTGCAAACCTTAGCACGGGCCGCGCTGGCGGCGTGTCAAACATCGCCGCAGCACTGCCTACTCCATCAGCACATAGAAGGCGCGGCGACCCCGCACGATGGTCAGCAGCAACTGGCCCGAGGTCGCTTGCACCCGCGCTTCGAGCTCCGCGAGATTGCGTACATTGACCTGGTTGACTGCGGCGATCAGGTCGCCTTCGGCAAGACCGTTGCGCGCAGCCCGCCCGGACTGATCCAGTTGCGAAACCAGTACACCATTGAGGCCCTTGCGTCGCAGTTTGTCGCCGAGGTCGCTCAACTGCGCGCCCTGCAGGCGCGGATCGAGATCGCGCCCGTCCACTACCCGGATCTCCTCGGGTTTCAGTATGGTCGACAGGGTCAAGGGCTTCTTGTTGCGCACCACGCCCAGAAAGACCTGCTTGCCGACCGGCAGCAGGGCCTCGGTATTGACCAGTTCGGCGCTGCTCGCGATGCGCTTGTCGTTCAGCGCCACAATCACGTCGCCGGTCTTGAGCCCGGCCTCAGCGGCAGCCGACCCGGAAGTGACCTGGGTCACCAGGGCGCCGCGTGGTGACTGCAGGCCCAGCAAGGGCGCCAGTTCCTCGTCGACGTCCTGGCTGTCGACGCCCAGGGTGCCGCGTCGTACTGCACCGAACTTCAGCAGTTGGCGCATTACATCGGCGGCCAGCATCGAAGGAATCGCAAAGCCAATGCCTACGTTGCCGCCCGAGGGTGAGAAGATCGCAGTGTTGATGCCGATCAATTCGCCGCGCAGATTGACCAGGGCACCGCCGGAATTGCCCGGGTTGATCGAGGCATCGGTCTGGATGAAATTCTGCACGCCCAGACCCTGCAGCCCGGAGCGACCGAGCGCCGACACAATGCCACTGGTGACGGTCTGGCCCAGTCCAAATGGATTGCCGACGGCGACCACGAAATCACCAACCCGCAGCTGGTTGGAATCGGCCAGCGGCAATGCGCTCAGCCGTTCTGCCGGAATACGGATCAGGGCGACATCCGAATCGGGATCGGTGCCCACCAGGCTGGCTTTCAGCGTACGGCCGTCGCTGAGCGTGACGGCGATGTCATCGGCGCCATCAACCACATGGTTATTGGTCAGCACATAGCCTTGCGCCGCATCAACGATCACGCCGGAACCCAGCGACTGCTGGACGCGCTCGCGTGGCATGTTGGGCAGGCCGAAAAAATGCTGGAAGAACGGATCATTGGCGAACGGATCGCGCACCTTGACCCGGGTCCGGGAATTGATATTGACCACCGCCGGAGTGATCCGCTCGATCATCGGGGCCAGGGTCGGCAACTGCTGGCCATCCACCGAAATCGGCAGGTCGGCCTGGCTGGCACCGGCGAACACGGCGAGCGCCAGGCCCAGGCATTGCGCGCCCATTCGACGCATGCGGGCGGGCACGGCAGCGTGACCGGTCGGCTGGGTGGAGATCGGCTTGCTCATCAGGGGGAGGTCTCGTAAGCGGGTGGTCGGATCGAGGATGGGGTCGGCAGCGCCAGCGATCAAGCAGAAGCGATGCATTGCCTGCGGACCTGCAAGCGCTTGGACCCGCGACCGCGGGTGCAGTTCCGGGTCGCGTTCACCCCGACAGGACTGAGCGGGTCGGGATCGACGGCCTTGACAAATCTGCAGGCCGCGTCAGTACGGCCGATGATGGATTCCGTGACGCAGAGACGTTGACTCACCCCCCGGTCGAGCGTATCGTTCTAGCCCGCACTTCACTACATCTTGTGGCCGGGAGCCCGAATGAGCCCAAACTCTTGGGTTTGTGATGAAAAAACAGGCGCGGTGGCCCAGGGCTGCCGGGGCCAGGTGAGCGTGCGCAGAATCCGGATCTAAAGAGAACAGCGGCGACCCAGGTCGCAACGCTGCGGGCGGAATCTGTGCAGGGTGCGGGGAAGGAGGTAGCTGGAAGGCTAGGGAATCTCTGAACAGGTTCGCAGCCGCAATCGTCTCCTGGTTCGGGGAGGCGAAGCCCGGAGCCTCGGGCGCGGCAAACGCAGTGCGGTACCGCGAAGTTGCAGTGGGTCTGGTTCAGATTGTCCCTAAAAGTCGTTAATAAGAAAGTTTGCCCTGTGGGAGGAAACAACTGAGATGAGTACGGTACGCCTGGAAGCCGTGGCACGGGACGTGGTCGAGATCGCGCTGCAGCCGGCTTCACTCGACATCTGGGACAAGAAATATCGCCTGAAGTCCAAGCGCGGCGAAGCCGTGGACGCCACCATCGACGACACCTACAAGCGGGTGGCGCGGGCGTTGTCGGACACTGAAGAAAGCGCCGAGAAGCGCAAATACTGGTTCGAGCGGTTTCTGTGGGCGCTGCGTCGCGGCGCGATCCCGGCTGGGCGCATCACCTCCAACGCTGGTGCACTCGAGCACAAGCCGGCTACGTCGACGATCAACTGCACCGTGTCCGGCTCGATCACCGATTCGATGGACGGCATTCTCGACAAGGTCCATGAAGCCGGACTCACGCTGAAGGCCGGCTGTGGCATCGGCTATGAGTTTTCGACGCTGCGCCCGCGCGGCGCCTATGTGTCGGGTGCTGGCGCCTATACCTCGGGCCCGCTCTCGTTCATGGATATCTACGACAAGATGTGCTTCACGGTGTCCTCGGCCGGTGGCCGCCGTGGTGCCCAGATGGGCACCTTCGATGTCTCCCATCCCGACGTCAAGGAATTCATCCGTGCCAAGCGCGAGGACGGGCGCCTGCGCCAGTTCAACCTCAGCCTGCTGATCACCGATGAGTTCATGCAGGCCGTGCACGCCGATGCCGACTGGCCGCTGGTGTTCCCGGTCAATATCAAGGAGAAGGACGAGGTCGTCCTCGATGATCCCAGGCAGGTTGTCTGGCGCGAGTGGCCGGTCAAGGAAAACTATGTCCATCGCGAAGATGGTCTGGTCGCCTGCAAGATCTACAGCCATATCCGTGCGCGGCATCTGTGGGACATGATCATGGTGTCCACCTATGATTTCGCCGAGCCTGGCTTCATCCTGATCGATCGCGTCAACGAGATGAACAACAACTGGTGGTGCGAGCACATCCGCGCCACCAATCCCTGCGGCGAGCAGCCGCTGCCGCCGTATGGCTCCTGCCTGCTCGGTTCGGTCAATCTGACCAAGTTCGTGCGCGATCCGTTCACACCCAAGGCGCGCTTCGACTGGGAGGAGTACCGCGAGGTGGTGCGCGTGTTCACCCGCATGCTCGACAACGTGGTCGAGATCAACGGTCTGCCGCTGGCCCAGCAGCGCCACGAAATCACCAGCAAGCGTCGCCATGGCATGGGCTATCTCGGCCTCGGCTCGACGCTGGCGATGCTGCGCCTACAGTACGGCGGTGCCGATTCCTGCAAATTCACCGAGGAAGTCTCGCGCGAGATGGCGGTGGCCGGCTGGGAAGTGGCACTGAGTCTGGCCGAAGAGAAGGGCCCGGCGCCGATCATGCTGGAGGAGTTCACCGTCAGCGCCGAGATGCTGCGCAAGCGGCCGGAGATGGCGCGCGATGGCTACAAGGTCGGCGACAGCATTCCGGGTCGTGTGTTGCATGCGAAATACTCGCGTTACATGCAGCGTGTCGCCGAAGTTGCGCCCGAACTGGTCGATCGCCTGGCCGAGGTCGGTGGTCGCTTTACCCATCACAGCTCGATCGCGCCGACCGGCACGATTTCGCTGAGCCTCGCCAACAATGCCTCGAACGGCATCGAGCCGAGCTTCGCCCACCACTACAGCCGCAACGTCATCCGCGAAGGCCGCAAGACCAAGGAAAAGGTCGAGGTCTACAGCTTTGAACTGCTGGCCTATCGCACCCTGGTCAATGCCAAGGCGATGCCGTACTCGGACAAGGAAGACGAGAAGCTGCCCGATTACTTCATCGCTGCCGATGACATCAGCCCGAAGGCGCATGTCGATATCCAGGCGGCGGCACAGAAATGGGTGGATTCCTCGATTTCGAAGACCGCCAACGTGCCGACCGATTACAAGTACGAAGACTTCAAGGGCATCTACACCTATGCCCATGCCCAGGGACTGAAGGGATGCACGACGTTCCGGTTCAATCCGGCGGCATTCCAGGGCGTACTGGTCAAGGAGTCCGATCTCGAAAGCACCGTCTACCGGTTCGAGCTCGAAGACGGCAGCGTGGTCGAAGCGCGCGGCAACGAAGAGATCGAGTACGACGGTGAAACCCATACTGCTGCGAACCTGTTCGATGCCTTGAAAGAAGGCTATTACGGCAAGTTCTGATCGCGTGGCGGGGCGCAACCCCGCCGGTGACAAGGCGGGGCAACCGGCAGGGGCCACGTCGCAATGATCGATTCACTCGGCCGTGAGCCAGGTGATTCAGGGCGGAAATCCTCACTGGTCGGAAACTGATTTGCAGATGTGTCTGATCGTGATGCTTGCTTGCGTTTGAACAATGTCGGGCCAACGCATTGCAACTGATCGCACATCGCGTGATGATCCGCACCAGGAATGCTGCGCAGCAAGGCATCGTATGTTCAGCAGAACGCGCAATGGAAGGTGCGTTTGTATCGCGGGCTGGTCGTCCGCGATTTCCCAAGGGGTGTCCGGGGCAACCCGGCATCTACGCCAAAGCGGATCGGATGCCGACGCGGCAAGGCAACACTCAAATCACAACTGAAGCAGCCGGAGTTCCCATGAGTACCGATACCAGCAATCCCGGTGTCCTTGACACCATCGCAGAGAAAGCGTCCGAGTTGGGCAGCGCAGTCGCCGACAAGGCGAGCGACGCCATGGCGGGCGCCAAGAAAGCCGTAGCCAAGGCCAGGAAGGCCGTCGCCAAGAAAGCCAATTCGGCCAAGAAGGCGGTCGTCAAGGCAGCGGGTGATGCCAAGGCCGCAGCTACCAAGGCGGTGAAGAAAGCAGCACCGAAGAAGAAGGCCGCCAAGAAGGCCGCTCCGAAGAAGGCAGCCAAAAAGGCAGCTCCGAAGAAGGCCGCCAAGAAGGCCGCTCCAAAGAAGGTCGCCAAAAAGGTAGCGAAGAAGGCAGCTCCCAAGAAAGCCGCCAAGAAAGCCGCACCCAAGAAGGCGATGAAGAAGGCAGCACCGAAGAAGGTCGCCAAGAAGGTTGCGAAGAAGGCCGCGCCGAAAAAGGCTGCCGCCAAGAAAGCCGCACCCAAGAAGGCGATGAAGAAAGCTGCTCCGAAGAAGGCCGCCAAGAAGGCAGCGAAGAAGAAATAAACCCGTGGGGTAGCGCTCGCGCTGCCCGCAGGTCATTGCGGACATCGTTGGGCGTCGGTTTTCGACGCCCCTTTGTCCAGCGCCGCGGCGGACCCTGGTCCGCGCCGGCATATCAGGCAACCCACCGCAGTCTGCATCGCGGAGATGGACCGAACGGGCGTAGACCCGTCGGTGCTCCAGTCCACCCTCGTCAAAACAGGCGCCCCAAGGCGTCGACGCAATACCGGGAGCCAGCATGGCGATCAAGATCGGCAAGAAAATCAAGGGATACAGCGTTCAGAAGCCGGAAGACAAGGCCAAGACCGAGGTCGCGCCGAGCGCGCCCGTCGTGGTGGCGACGCCTGCTGCGCCCAAGACCGCCGACGTCATCCGCATGTCCGAAGCCATCGAGCGCCCGGATGTGCTGATCGGCAGCACCTACAAGATCAAGTCGCCGCTGTTCGAGCATGCCCTCTATGTCACGCTCAACGACATCGTGCTCAATGCCGGTACCGCGCATGAGTCGCGGCGTCCGTTCGAGATTTTCATCAATTCCAAAAACATGGACCACTTCCAGTGGATCGTGGCGCTGACCCGCATCATGAGCGCGGTGTTCCGCAAGGGTGGCGACGTCACCTTCGTGGTCGAAGAGATGAAGGCCGTGTTCGACCCGCGTGGCGGCTACTTCAAGGCCGGCGGCGTCTACATGCCCTCGATCGTCGCCGAGATCGGCGCGGTGGTCGAAGAGCACATGAAGATGATCGGCCTGATCCACGACCCGGAGCTGAGCGACGAAGCGCGCCGGATGATCGCCGAGAAACGCGCCGCCTATGACGCGCGCTCAAAAAAAAAGCCTGAGCTGAGCTCCGAACCCGCCGCCGAAGCGCGCCCCCGTAGCAGCGAACCGAGCAGCTCCGCCGGCCCCGACAGCAACGCCGACAGCAACGAAAAATTCCCCCCCAGCGCCACCATGTGCCTGAAGTGCAACACCAAGGCCACGATCATCATGGATGGTTGCGCTACTTGCCTGAATTGTGGGTATTCGAAGTGTGGGTGAGGCGAGTCGCTCAGACGATGCCCCCAGGCATCGTCTGACGAGCCGAACGCACGCACAGGATGTGCGGGCCGGATGCACTCCACCAGGGACGGTTGCTTGCCGAACTCACCGCGCCTGCGCGACGCCCCCAGGCATCGTCTGACGAGCCGAACGCACGCACAGCGCTGGCGTAGGGCGGATCCCGCGCAGCGGTATCCGCCGCGTGGTCTTGCCGATTGCCTCTGGCGTGATGTGACGGCGCCGCCTTCGCTCCGATTGCTGTTGCCGACATTTCGACGTCGGGTACCGCTACGCGGGCCCGACCTACCTTGCCTCGCGGGACTCGACCCACTTGACGTAGGGCGGATCCCGCGCAGCGGTATCCGCCGCGTGGTCTTGCCGATTGCCTCTGGCGTGATATGACGGCGCCGCCGCCTTCGCTCCGATTGCTGTTGCCGACATTCCGACGTCGGGTGCCGCTACGCGGGACCCGACCTACCTTGCCTCGCGGGACTCGACCCACTTGACGTAGGGCGGATCCCGCGCAGCGGTATCCGCCGCGTGGTCTTGCCGATTGCCTCTGGCGTGATATGACGGCGCCGCCGCCTTCGCTCCGATTGCTGTTGCCGACATT
>JALHNO010000010.1:172274-193362 GCA_022843465.1 Pseudomonadota bacterium
CGACCCACTTGACGTAGGGCGGATCCCGCGCAGCGGTATCCGCCGCGTGGTCTTGCCGATTGCCTCTGGCGTGATATGACGGCGCCGCCGCCTTCGCTCCGATTGCTGTTGCCGACATTTCGACGTCGGGTACCGCTACGCGGGACCCGACCTACCTGACTTCGCGGGACGCGACCGACTTGACGTAGGGCGGATCCCGCGCAGCGGTATCCGCCGCGTGGTCTTGTAGGATTCGCCGGCGCACGGTCAAAGCCCCAACTCCGCCACGCAGGCGCGCCGATTGCCTCGGCCATCACGGAACGGCGCCGCCGCCTTCGCTCCGGTTGATGTTGCCGACATTCCGACGTCGGGTACCGCTGCGCGGGACCCGACCTACGACGATCGCCTGCGCTACGATTTCGCAATGCCAAACTATCGACGGTTGCGAACGCCTGGAGCGACGTGGTTCTTCACGGTGAACCTATTGTCGCGGCGGGACAACGATCTGCTCGTGCGGCACATCGATTTGTTGCGCGAGTGTGTGTCTGCGGAGCGGGCGCGGCGGCCATTCCAGATCAACGCCTGGGTCGTGTTGCCGGAGCATTCGCACTGGCTGTGGACGCTGCCGGAGGGTGACGCGGATTACTCGACAAGGTGGCGCCGCATCAAGACGGACTTTTCGCGCTCGCTGCCACGGTCAGAGTCGCGCTCAGCGACCCGCGTCCGAAACGGCGAGAGGGCAATTTGGCAGAGGCGGTTCTGGGAACACCAGATTCGAGACGAAGAGGACTACGCGCGGCACGTCGACTACATTCACATCAACCCGGTCAAGCATGGCTGCGTAACGAGAGCAGCCGATTGGCCGCATTCGAGCTTCAGCAATTTCGTCGCCCGCGGCGTGTATGCGATGGATTGGGCGGCGGATGTCGAAATTTTGACGGCCGGTGAGTAATCGAAGTGGGAGTAGGGCGGATCCCGCGCAGCGGTATCCGCCGCGTGGACTTGCCGATTACGCCTGCAACGACAGAACGGCACGGCGACGGTTACTCCGATTGAGTTTGCGGATACTCCGACGTCGGGTACTGTTACGCGGGCCCGACTTGATTCATGAATCCGGGCTGCGCTGCGAGGCAGTCATCCGCTGCTTCTGAGCCCAAGACACCTCGATCCAGGCCCGCCTCTCATGCCACCGCCGATTTCCCTCATCCTTGTCACGCTGTTCGGATTCCTTGTGATGTATCTCGCCGTTTTCGCGCCGCGTGGATTGATTTGGGTGCCCGGCATGCGCTGGTTGCGTGGTTTCGGTCCGCGCGCCAGCCGCTTTACCGCAGCGCTTGGTGGTCTTGCGGTTGCGGGAATGGGGCTTGATCGTATGGGGCTGATTCCCGAGTCGGTATTCGCGATCGGCAGCTTTGTCTGGGTCATGTTGATGATTGGCGCGGCCGCGCATGATTTTGGGAATGCGCTGGGCGCACCACGTCCGTCGCCACCGCCACCGCCACCGAAGCCTATGCGTAGGTCACTCACTCCAGCGCTCAAGGATCGCCGCGCAGCCAAACGCCGGGCCAGGCGGCGTAGTGGCTGAGATTGCTTCGGCGCGGCACGATGGCTTGCATTGCACTTGCCCGCAGGCCGATTGAAAGGGCGCAGGGCGGATTCCGCGTAGCGGTATCCGCCGCGTGGTCTTGCAGGATTCTCCTGCGCACGGTCAAAGCTCCAACTCCGCCGTGCAGGCGCGCCGATTGCCTCTGCGACGATAGAACGGCGCGGCGACGGTTGTTCCGATTGTTGTTGGGGACACCCCGACGTCGGGTACTGCTGCGCGGGACCCGACCTACCTTGCCTCGCGGGACTCGACCCACTTGACGTAGGGCGGATCCCGCGCAGCGGTATCCGCCGCGTGGTCTTGCCGATTACGCCTGCGACGATAGAACGGCGCGGCGACGGTTGCTCCGATTGCTGTTGCCGACATTCCGACGTCGGGTACCGCTACACGGGACCCGACCTACCTTACCTCGCGGGACGCGACCGACTTGACGTAGGGCGGATCCCGCGCAGCGGTATCCGCCGCGTGGTCTTGCCGATTGCCTCTGGCGTGATATGACGGCGCGGCGCCTTCGCTCCGGTTGCTGTTGCCGACATTCCGACGTCGGGTACCGCTACACGGGACCCGACCTACCTTGCTCCATCCGGGCTACGAATCTGCAGAGCCAGACACGCGGCGAACGCAGGAGGCCCGAAACGGGCCGACCGTGGTGCTTGTGGAGTCCGCGGCCGCGTCCCTTGGGCGCTCCTACGACAGCGGGCGTGCGGCTTTGCTATGGCCACAACCACATAAAGGTCAGCGCGCTGATAATCGCGTAGATGGCGCCGTCGATGCCGTGCTTGAGCACACTCTTCCAGGGGCGTGCCATCCAGATGCCTTCGGGTACGCTGGCGCCGGCGTAGACCAGCAGGCTGATCACGCCGATCAGGTGGGCGGCGTACTTCGGGTTGCCGTCGATGCCATAGGTCTGAACGGCCAGCGCTGCCGTCGCAGTCGCGATGACCAAGGTGAAGACGAACCACTGGATCAGGGCGGGCCCGATGCGCGGTGCGCCGGGCGCACGCAGGGTCAGGAACCCTGCTGGGCCTTCGACGAACTTCTGCACCATCTCGGGGTTCTGCATGTCCTTCATGTCGGCGCAGTGCGGCAGCACATACAGCCCCGGCGCCGGTGTGCCGGCGCGGATCGCGGCGCGGACCGCGTCTTCGTTGTCAAGCTTGCGGTAGTCGCCGTTGTGCCATTTCAGCACCATATGGATCAGGCTGCTGGCGATGAAGATCAAAACGGCGGTGACAAGGATCGGCAACCACAGTTGCGGCAAGGCAGTCATGACGAACTCCTGCAGGGTCTTGGAGAACAGCATCGCAACTCTAGCGCCATTCCTGTACGGATTGACCGCGAGGCGGCAGTTCCGGCGCAGGGCCGGCCAGTTGCGGCATCAGTGTGCATTCGCGGTCATCCGAGACCGCGCGCAGCGCTTGCCGGTCCGCCATCATTCTTTGCCATTCATCCGCTATCGAAACGCGCACGCAAAAACTATGCTGCACCGGCGAATGGATCGCACAGGGGATTGCACAATGAAGAAGTTGATGGTGGCGGCCGCACTGGCTCTGCTCTCGGGCTCGGTGTTTGCCGAATATTCGTTCGAGGTGTACAACAACACCGGCAGCAGGATCGTCGGAATCGAGGCGTCCGAAGACGGAGACAGTTGGGGAGATTTCAATATCGGACGCGGGATTCCGTCGGGTGCAACCTCGAAGCTGGTCTGGGATTCCAGCACGGACGATGGCAATTGCGTGTGGGCCTTCCGTGCCACGTTTGCCGATGGATCGGTGTCGGAAGAAGTGGACTTCGATTTCTGCGAAGAAGACCTGGTACTTGAGTTCGATTGAGGATCAGCTTCACCGGCAGCAGGAATCCTGCTGCCTTGGCCGTTGGCTGCCGACCTTGTGTTGACGGCGCCGATCAGCGGACCGATTTTCTCTGGCCCCGGCTGACGCGCTTCACCGCCACCGGTTTGCGCAATGCCGCTGCCAACCCGCGTTGCGCCCAGGGCCGCATCCCGTCTGCTGAATCCAGCGCCTCGCCGGGCACGCTCCAGTAGCTCATTTCGACCGGATGGTTCTTGCCGGTATAGACAAAGGCGGAACAGCCCGCTGCGATGAAATCCGCGCGTGACTCCGGGTCCACCTTTACGTAGAGCTGGTCGTCTATGACGATCGCAAAGAAGACGTCATTGCAGTAGACGCCATGGCCGCCGAACATCCGGCGCATGCTGATCTGGCCGAGTGGCTCGAGCAATTCCTGCAGATGGGCGATAAAGCCGGCATCGACGCTCATCGCCGTCCCCGCTCAGGGGCCGCTGGGCGCGCGCCTGCTGCACACGCCGGCCCCATGGCCAGCGGCCAGTGTGTTGCCAACCGGGTGCACCAGACGGACATCGGCAGTTCCTTGGGTCGGCGCGCAGGGCCGCGCCTGGATGCAACCAGCATACTGGCTCACGCCATGTCCGTGCACTTTGCGGCAGCGCTCATGCCGCTGGGCTGCAACGCGGTGCTGCACACCTGGCCGCGCGGACGGGCCAGCCTGGTTCAGGAGCGGGCTGACTGTGCGCCGCTGTGCTCCCCACCATGCCCGCTCTCGTCGCGCACGCCCAGTCTCGACAGGAACAGTTTCTGGGTCGGATAGGCAAACTCGATGCCGAGCTCGCTGAACTTGCGATGCAGGCTGAAGTTGATCGCCTGCTGGATGTCCACGTACTCGTTGAAGTCCGAGGAGAGAACGAAATAGACCGTTTCAAAGTCCAGTGAGGCGGCCGCGTGGGTACGGAAATGCGAACGGTCGAATCGGGTATTCGGTTGCTGCTCGACAATGGCGCGAATCAAGCCCGGAACCTGTTCGATCAGTTCGATCGGCGTCTCGTAGGCAATCGTGGTGGCAAACACGACGCGACGCTGGGTCATGCGGCCGTTGTTGCGGATGCGGCTGCCCAGCAGGTCACCGTTCGAAATGATGATCTGCTCCCCACTGATGCTGCGCAGCCGGGTGCTCTTGATGCCGATGTGTTCGACCGAGCCCATGAATTCGCCAATGATCAGGAAATCGCCGACCACGAAGGGCTGGTCGAGCGTGATCGACAGCGAGGCAAACAGATCCCCCAATACGTTCTGCAGCGCCAGCGCGACCGCGATGCCGCCGATGCCCATGCCGGCCACGAGGGCGGTGATGTCGACGCCGAAGTTGTCGAGAGTCAGCAAGACCACAACCGACCAGATCACGACACTGGCCAGGAACGAGATGATGCCTAGCGAACCGACGGCGGCGCGATCATTGACCATGGCCTGGCGGCGACGCCGGTCGATCAGGGCGGATACCGTGGCGGTCGCCCAGACCGCGCATTGCCAGAACAGCGCAAGCGTCATAAGGGTCAGCACAATCCGCTCGCCCTTGTCGCCCAGGGTCAGGGGCTGCACGCCCAGTACCAGGGCCAGCACGATGAAAAAGGCCAGCTTGGTGCGACTCAGAACTTCCAGCGGGACTTCCAGTAATTCGGTTTCCTCGGTCTGCAGCATGCGCTCGAAATGTCGCCGCACCAGGCGTCGGAGCAGGATCAAGGCAAGCAGGGTCGCGGTGACGATGCCGGCGGCAATGAGCGCGTCGAGCGGCGAATTGCTGAGCAGGGGTTCTGCCCACTTGGGCACATTGTTGAACATGCTGGATTTCCCTTTGGTTCCTGATTCGACGGTGGCGCCAGGCGCGGACCGCGATCTTGCGCGCGCCCACGCCGATACGGCAGGCGCGGTGGGCGGATGGACGAGGTATGAATGTATTGGACCCCGGCGTTGTGCTCAAGTTCCCTGGCTGAGGTCGGGCGGTCCTGATTGTGCTCGTCGCTGCCGTGATGCCGGCTCAACGCCGATGTTGGCGCCAGGTCTGCACAAAGAAATATGCGATCAGCAGGGTGCCCAGCAGCGACGGCGCAATTTGCGACCATGGCTGCGCGCCGCGCAGCACATTGCCGGCAAATGCGCTGGTCAGCGCGGCGAAGCTCGAGATCAGCTTGTAGATGTGTTCGTAGCGCCAGAGCTGCGCGAACCAGGTCCGCGGAAACAGCCAGCGGACCAGGTCATAGCTGAGCACCACAGCAAGCGCGCCCAGGCTGGAGGCCACCACGAAGGGCTGAACGTCGGCGGGCGATGACCACAGCGTGGGCAGGATCAACAGAGTGGCGGCAAGCGCGACGAGGCTGAGCGCCGCGTCGGGCCAGGCCGGACCCAGATGCTGGCGTCGTGCCGCGCGGCAACCGCTGAGCAACTGATAGGTCGTCAGTACGGTGAGCACCGCGAACACCGGCAGAAACCGGAACGCGATCAGTCCGAGCGTGGCCGTCAATGACACCAGCAGCGCCATTGCCGCGAACGCCCAACCGAGTCGACGGTGCCTGCGGGTACCCTTCTGCAACAGCAAGATGCCGAGTCCGAGCAACATCCCGATCGCGCCCGCCCCGATGTGGAAGGCCAGATTGACCAGATGCGAGGTTTCCATCGCCATCCTCAGGGCGCTGCTGGGGCGGCTACTTCATAGCCCTTGGCGGCCAGCTTGGCCAGATAGCCATCGGCATCGACCAGTTCACGCATCGGCAGGATCGCAAAGGTGACGTTGTTCTTGCCGAGTGCTTTTTCCGCCGCCGTCATCCACTCCGTTTCCACCCGCTGTGGAAGATCCTTCATGCCGCCTTCCTGCAAGGCCTCGGCGCCGAGCATGGCTTCGATGCAGGCACGGCCCTGGTCGGTATAGGTCAGCTGCTGCAGCAATTCGATATCGCCGGTGGCCCAGGCGTTGGCGCGATCCTTCATGGTTTCCAGGTCCTGCTCGATATGCTGCAGGGTCTTGGCGAAGCACTCGACATCATCCAGTGCGCTCTGCTTGAACGATTTGATCATGCCCTTGGGATCTTCCAGCTTGATCGTCACCAGGGGTTGCGTCACGGTGATCTTGTGGCGCTTGGCGGTGCGTCGTACCAGCTTGGTGACCGGTCCCCGGTTGCTCAGGCCCGATTTGGAGATGGCTTTCTCATAGAGCTCGAATGCGGCAAAGATCGGACGCCGCTTCTCGACCGCCTTGTCGCGGCCCATGTACTTCTGCTTGAGCACCAGCCAGCGCGCATGCAGTTCTGCCGGCAACATTTCCCGCAAGGTTTCCTTTTCCGGATTCTTGCGCGCGCTGAGCAGGGACGGCAGCAGGAACAGCGATCCGAAGAAGCCCTTGCCGCTGCTGACGGTCACGCCGCCAGTGAGCACGACTTCCTGGGCGCTGGCGATCACCGACTCGACTTCTTCCGACTGCCAGACCATGCGCTTGGGCACAGGCGTCAGGGTGCCGAGTACCCACATCACGCGGCCATCACGGGACACCTTCCACAGCCCGGGGCCGGGCTGGTTGCCGCTGACCAGGATCTCTTCGAGTACCGCAGGATCGGCGGCAGCCGGATCGGTCGCGCGCGCTGCGGGAAGCCCGGAAGCGAGGACGAACGCGAGGGCGACGAAGAGAACGGGGGTTCGCATGGGCGGTGGCTCGGATGGCGACGGATCGCGGGACCGCGAGCCTAACCGCAAACGCCGATGCCACCGGCAATGGCAGGTGAATGCCGCGACCGTAGCCCATCGCGGGTGCCGCTATGCGGCACCGCACGCCTTGCCTTGGCCGGAGCGCTCTAGCGGATCAGATCGGCCTGCCGGGTCGCGGTGTAGCTGAGCAGACCGAAATGGCCATAGCTGTAGGTGTAGCTGGCGTTTTCACTCGGCACCGTTGAGGAGTGCACGCCGCCGACGGTGCAGATCCCGGTTGCGCAGACGATCTGGTCGGCGTAGGACTTGATCGAATAGGCGCGCGTGCCCGGCTTCTTGCCGGCCAGGCTGTTGAGCAGCGGGCTGCCCACCGAGAGTCCCCAATAGCCGCAGGTGCTGGTCATCACGTTGAACGGATAGCTGCCGCAGGACCAGAGGCCGCGGTAGGCCCCGGCGATGCCGACGAAGGCTTCAACATAGGGCTTCAGGGACAGCCGATGGATTTCGCGCGCGGCCAGGGTGACGCCCATCGAATGGCCGATCACATCGATCTTGCCGGTGCACGAGGTCGCGATGGCGTCGATCATGGCGTTTTCGACCGGGGTTTCCTCGCTGCCGCTGTGGTCATTGCAGGCCGGGCAGGTCTTGCTGCCCCAACTCGGCCGGAAGATCTGCGCCGCGGTGTAGCCACGTGCGATCAGGGTGCTGTAGGTATTGTCGAAATCCGACGGCTGGCCGGCGTTGCCATGGACCAGCACGACATTGTCGACGCAGGCGGCCTGCACCGCGCAGGGCAGCCACAGGCCGGCCAGCAGAAAACCGATGATCTTGCGCATGATCCCCTCCCAGAGTATGTGCAGATGACCGCAGATGCGGCGCAGGGCAAACTATCGCTGTCGCGCCCTCGCGTCAGCTGTACCAAGGTACCAGTCCGTAGCCGCAGCGGTTGCCGCGCTCAGGGCGGTCGTCTGTTCGTATTCGGGAGCAAGGGTGGAACTCAGCGAATACCAGTTCGAAGCGCTCAACGAATCGATGTTGTTGATCCGCGTCGGCAGCACGATCGAGGCTGCCTGCAATGCCCGTGTCCATGCGCTGGCGAGACGCATTGAAGCTGCGGGCCTGCCGGGCTTGATCGAACTGGTTCCCGCCTATGCCAGTCTCGGGCTGCGCTACGATCTGGTGCATTGGTCGGGGCAGGGCAGCAGCGCCTTCGATGCGATTGTGCGGGCGCTGCAGGCCGCCTTGTGCACATCGCAGGAGGACTCCGCGCCCACGGCTGCACATACACGCCTGATCGAGATTCCTGTCCGCTACGGCGGCGCGCAGGGCATGGACCTGGAATCGGTCGCAGTGTCCTGCGGCATGTCACCGGATGCGGTGATTGGCTGCCATTCCGGCGCGCTTTACAGTGTGGCCATGCTCGGCTTTGCGCCGGGCTTCCCTTATCTGATCGGCCTCGATCCGCGCCTGCAGCTGGCACGCCGCGCCGATCCACGGCAATCGGTAGCCGCCGGCTCGGTTGCCATTGGCGGCGCCCAGACCGGCATTTATCCGCGCGTGCTGCCCGGTGGCTGGCATCTGATCGGCACCACGCCGCTGCGCCTGTTCGAACCGGATGCGCGGCCACCCTGTCTGCTGGCGCCGGGTGATCAGGTGCGCTTTCGGCCGATTGGCGAGGCGGAGTTCAATGCCATGGCGGGGTCGCCCCGATGACGCTGGAAGTGCTCAAGCCGGGCCTGTTGACCACGGTGCAGGATGGCGGCCGGCCGGGTCTGGCGTGCTTTGGCATCGGCGGCAGTGGCGCCATGGATGGCCCCTGTCATGCGCTGGCGAATGCCCTGGTCGGCAATCGGTCGGATGCTGCCGCGCTCGAGATCAGTCTGCTCGGGCCTACGCTGCGGATGCAGCACGACTGCGTGCTGGCGCTGACGGGCGCACCCATCAGTGCGCGCGTCGAGCACGCGGCCAACCGGTTCGACATGCCCCGCTGGCGCCCGGTGTTTCTTCGCGCGGGCAGCCTGCTCAGCCTCGGCGGCATGGCGTCTGGTGCCCGCAGCTATCTGGCCGTGGCGGGGGGATTGCAGGCTGCCAGCTGGATGGGCAGTGCCAGCGTCGATCTGCATGCGGGCATCGGTCGCGCCCTTGCTGCGGGCGACGAACTGCTCTGCAAGCGCAGTCCGCAACCGAACGGATTGAATGAGGATCAGCGGTGGTGGCCTTCGTGGTCCATCAATCCGAAGCCCTGGTTCGACCCGGCGCCGCGGCCGCTCAGACTGGTCGCCGGTAGTCACTTCGATGCCCTGGACGAGTCCAGTCGCCGCGCATTGTTCGAGAATGAATTCCGGCTGTCCGCCGATTCCAACCGGGTCGGCTTCCGGCTGCTGGGACGCCCATTGAAGCTCACAGCGGGACTTGAGCTGATCTCCGAGCCGGTCAGCTTCGGCACGGTGCAATTGCCGCCAGCAGGCGATCCGATCGTGCTGATGCGCGAGCATCCGACCACCGGCGGCTATCCGCGCATCGCCCGTGTCGCCGCGGTTGACTTGCCGGTACTGGCGCAACGACAACCTGGGGACGCACTGGGCTTCGAGCGGATCGCCGCGGATGCAGCGGAACAACTGCTGATCCGGCAACTGCGCACTCTGCAGGAACTGGCCGCCGCCGTGCGCGCCCGCGTGACGACAGCCTGAACCCATCGCGATCACGACAGGTTCCAGCAACCCTTGCGCCAGCGCCGCCGATCACTGACCATCAATGTTCCGCGATTCAGTGACAGCATGCGCAGCATCGATCTCAACAGCGATCTCGGCGAGTCCTTCGGTGCCTGGACCATGGGCCAGGATGCCGCCGTGCTCGAATGCATCAGTTCGGCCAATATCGCCTGCGGATTCCATGCCGGCGATCCGGCCACGATGCGGCGTACCGTGGACGCTGCGCTCCGGCACGGCGTCGCCATCGGCGCCCATCCCTCGCTCGCCGATCTGCAGGGCTTTGGTCGCCGCGAGATGCAGATCAGCGCCCAGGAAGTACACGATCTTGTTCTGTATCAGATCGGCGCACTGGCGGCCTTTGTGCAGGCCGCCGGCAGCCGGCTCCACCACGTCAAGCCGCATGGCGCGCTGTACAACATGGCCGCGCGCGACCGTGGGCTTGCCGATGCCACTGCCGAGGCTGTACGTGCGTTTGATGATCAGCTGCTGCTGGTGGGGCTGGCCGCCAGCGAGCTGCCGCGCGCCGGTCAGCGCGCCGGCTTGCGCGTGGTCCACGAGGCCTTCGCCGATCGCCGCTATCGCGCTGATGGCAGTCTGCTATCCCGGCGTGAGCCCGGGGCGGTGATCGCCGATGTCGAAGCTGCGGTAGCGCAGGCGATCGCCATCGCGCGCGATCACCAGGTCAGCGCCGACGACGGCAGTGTGCTGTTGATCGACGCCGATACGATCTGCGTGCATGGTGATCGTGCCGATGCCGCATTGTTTGCCGACCGTCTGCGCGCGGCCCTGCTCGCTGCCGGGCTGCGGATTGCCCGCCCGGATCATGCAGACGGGGAGCAGTCGCGTGATTAGCGCAGCGGCACAATTGCGGCAATGTGAGCAATGTCGAGGCGCGCTCAGCCGATGAATCACTGGCCGCTGATCGGTGTTGCTGTCGTCGTGCTCGGTTTTGTGCTGCGGCTCAATCCGGTGCTGGTGGTGGTGACAGCGGGGCTGAGCAGCGGCATCGCCGCCGGCAAGTCGCTGGCCGATCTGCTGGCCCTGCTCGGCACCGCCTTCATCAGCAATCGGGGTCTGTTCCTGTTCGTGCTGACCTTGCCGGTGATCGGCCTGCTCGAGCGCTACGGTCTGCGCGAGCAGGCGCGGCGCTGGATCGAGCGCATTCGCGGGCTCAGTCTGGGCCTCCTGCTGATCAGCTATCTGGCTATCCGGCAGATTCTCAGCATGCTCGGCCTGCTGCATGTCGCCGGACATGCGCAGACGGTAAGGCCCCTGGTGGCGCCGATGAGCGAAGCGGCAGCCGCCAAGATGCGCGATCAGGAGTTGAGCGAGCCAGAACGACACCAGGTCCGCGCGATGGCCGCGGCTACCGACAACGTCGGACTGTTTTTTGGCGAAGACGTCTTCATCGCGTTCGGTGCGGTGCTGATCATCCACGGGTTTTTTCGCGAGCACGGCATCGAGTTGAGCACCATCGCAATAGCACTGTGGGCCCTGCCCACAGCAATCCTCGCCTTCATCATCCACGCGGTCCGGATCCTGCGTCTGCAGGCCCGACTGAAGGCTGCCGTCAGGAAATCCGATGCTGCGACTTGAGCACATCTTCATCGCCATCGGTCTGTTCCTGGCGTTCTCGGCCTGGCTCAATCTGCGCGAGCGCCGCTACGCCATGACCGTGTTCTGGGCGATCCTGGCCTGCGCCT
The DNA here is from genome assembly GCA_022843465.1 of Pseudomonadota bacterium. Taxonomy (GTDB): domain Bacteria; phylum Pseudomonadota; class Gammaproteobacteria; order Xanthomonadales; family Ahniellaceae; genus 0-14-3-00-62-12. The sequence goes on from JALHNO010000010.1 coordinate 183,781, forward strand.
TCCTGTTCGGCCGCCGCATCAACGAGCTGGCCGCTGCTGGCGAGCGACTGCCGGCGCAACTGATGGGCGTGGGCGTGATTGCGCTCGGCGTGCTCGCGAGTCTGCGCAAATTGCCGGCGCCGGCGGAATCGCAAACGGCGGTGGAGCGCGAGGCCTCGGCCACTCGTCTCGGTGGCCGTCTGTTCACCGCCGCCCTGGTGATCCCGCTGGCGACCCTGGTCCTGGTGCTCGGCGAGCCGTGGCTGCACTGGGGCGCGATCACGGCGTTCGATCCTCGCGATCACAAGCTGATCGCGCTTGGGATCGCCTGCGTCATTGCGCTTGCGGTCGCCGGCTGGATCACCCGGGCGCGTCCGCAACAGAGTGTGGTCGAAGGTCGGCGCCTGCTCGATACCCTGAGTTGGGCGGTGCTGCTGCCGATGGTATTGGCGACGCTCGGCACGGTGTTCACCGTCACTGGCGTCGGCGATAGCGTTTCGGTGCTGATGAGCAGCGTGATTCCGGTCGACAACCGGCTGGCCTGTGTGCTCGCCTATGGCCTCGGCATGGTGCTGTTCACCGTGGTAATGGGCAATGCATTCGCGGCATTTCCGGTAATCACGGCCGGCATCGGGCTACCGTTCCTTGTGCTTGAACACGGCGCCAACCCAGCCATTGTCGGCGCCCTCGGCATGCTGACCGGTTATTGCGGCACCTTGCTGACGCCGATGGCGGCGAATTTCAATATTGTGCCAGCCGTGCTGCTGGAACTGCCCAACCAGCATGATGTGATTCGCGCGCAATGGCCGACCGCGCTGTTGCTGATGGGCTGCAATCTGGCCCTGATGTACTGGCTGGTATTTCCGTGAATGCGCCGCGCGTGCTGATCACGGCGTTCGAAGCCTTTGAGGGCGAAACCCTCAATCCTTCGCTGGAAATCGCGCTGCGCCTCGATCAGCAGATGATCGCTGGGCATCGCGTCGAGATCGAGATACTGCCGGTGGCGTTTGCCGACACCCATGAACCGCTGCGGCGGCGGCTGCTCGCTTGCGAATTTGCCCTGGTGATCGGGCTTGGCCTGGCCGGCGGTCGCAGCAGCGTTTCGCTCGAACGGGTTGCGATCAATCTGATCGATGCCCGGATCGCCGATAATCGCGGCGCCCAACCGATCGACCAGGCCATCGTTCCCGATGGTCCGGCTGCGTACTTTTCCACCTTGCCGGTCAAGGCCATGCGGCAGGCCCTGGTTGCTGCCGGCATCCCGGCGCAGATCTCATTCAGCGCCGGCAGCTATGTCTGCAATCAGGTGTTCTATCTGCTGCTGCATGAACTCGGTTTGCGGTGCTCTGGCGCACGTGCCGGCTTCATCCATCTGCCGTACCTGCCGGCCCAGGCCGCCGCACATCCGGGTGCGGCCAGCATGGCACTCGACACCCAGGTCGCTGCGATCGAACGGGCCATTGCTGCGGCGCTGGCGACGCCGGACGACCTGCAACTGGTCGGCGGCAGCACACACTGAGTCCGCTGTCAGGCCGGGAGCGATCGCGGCCAATGCAGATGGCCGGCGATGACCGTTACCACGGCGCCCCCGATCCAGACCTGGTGATCATCGTCGACACGTGCGATCAGGCGGGCATCGCGGCCCAGTTCGCGCCCCTGACTGACCGCATAGCCACGCGCAAGCGCGCCGTTTGGCTCGACCGCGTGCAGGTAGGCGGCAATCAGGCCATTGGCGGCACCGGAGGCGGGATCCTCGATGATGCCGACACCGGCTGGAAATGCGCGCACCACCAGATCGAAGGGCTGGGCTGGGCAGCGCGCGAAAACGCAAAGCCCCAGGCTGTCGCTGGCGTCGGCGAGTGCCTTGATGCGGGCATGATCGGGCCGCCAACGGCGCACGCTGGCCTCGTCGCGCAACTCGGCCAGCCACCAGCGGCGACCGCCCTCGACAAAGGCGGGCGCAAGCGCGCCGGATTCGGCACCGACCAGTGCCTGGGCAAGCAGGGCCGCATGCGCCGGGTCGCTGGCCAGCACGCGTGCGCCAGGGACCCCCACGAACAGCGAGCGTGATTGCGCAGACGGCTCGACCAGGATCGGCAACAGCCCGGCCTGGCACTCCTGCAGCAATCGTCCCTCACGCGGCTGGGCAAAACCGGCGTCCAGTACCACATGCGCGCTGCCTATGCTGGGGTGGCCAGCGAAGGCGATCTCGCGCTTGGGTGTGAAGATGCGCAGCCGGTAGCTCGCTTCAGCCTGCGCGGGCGGTAGTACGAAGGTGGTTTCGACCAGATCGGTCCAGGCGGCAAAGGCCTGCATATCGGCCGTGCTCCAGTCCGGGTCGGCAATCACCACACCGAGCGGGTTGCCGGCGCCGGCGCGGTCGGTGAAGACATCCACCTGGAAGTACGGAGTGTTCTGCATCCGCCAACGGTAACCGGCCGCTCACCGCGGCCGCAATGCGATTCGCATATGATCAAAAGGCATGTTGCGGGCAGCGGGCCTGCGGGGCGCCGCGGCCGCCTGCGCAGGGGCCGCGAAGCCGTTACGATTGCAGGCCCGAGTCCGCGCCTGTGGAACCGCAATGCTGCTGATGATCGACAACTACGACAGCTTTACCTACAACCTGGTGCAGTACCTGGGTGAGTTGGGTGAGGATGTCCGGGTGTTCCGCAACGATGCGCTGGGTGTCGACGACATCCGCGCGTTGCGACCGGATCGCATCGTGATTTCGCCTGGCCCAGGCACGCCGGACGATGCCGGGGTGTCGTTGAAGGTGATCACCGAGTTGGCCGACAGCATCCCCATTCTCGGCGTCTGCCTGGGTCATCAGAGTCTCGGCCAGGCCTATGGCGGCAAGGTGATCCGTGCCAAGACCATCATGCATGGCAAGACCTCGATGATCCACCATCGCGGGCTCGGCGTATTCGCCGGCCTGCCCAATCCCTTCGAGGCCACCCGCTATCACTCGCTGGTGGTCGAGCAGCACTCGTTGCCCGAATGTCTGGAGGTCACCGCCTGGACCGAGCTGGCCGATGGCAGCATCGACGAGATCATGGGACTGCGTCATCGTCAGCATCGGATCGAAGGCGTCCAGTTTCATCCGGAGTCGATCCTCACCCGCAGCGGCATGGACCTGCTGCGCAATTTCGTCGCGCCCGTCGCGCGCGCTGCCTGAGCCGGACGCAATGGGCATTGCGGCGGCGCTGAAAAAGCTGGTCGACGGTCGCGACCTTGAGGTTGCAGAGGCGGAAGCGGCCATGCACCAGATCATGGCGGGCGAGGCGACGCCGGCACAGATTGGCGCCTATCTGGTGGCGCTGCGGATGAAGGGCGAGACCGTGGCCGAGATCGCCGCCAGCGCCCGCGTGATGCGCGCGCTCGCCGAGCCGGTGCGGCTTCCCCGTGATCGGCTGATCGATATCGTCGGCACCGGCGGTGACGGGGCTTCCACATTCAACGTTTCCACCGCGGCCAGCTTTGTTGCGGCGGCGGCGGGTGCGCGTGTCGCCAAGCATGGCAACCGCTCGGTGTCGTCCAAGTCGGGCAGCGCCGATGTGCTGGAGGCGGCCGGCGTCAATCTTGCCATTACCGCCGAGCAGGTTGCCCAGTGCGTCAATGAAATCGGCGTCGGCTTCATGTTCGCGCCGCGTCATCACGGTGCCATGCGTCATGCGGTGGCGCCGCGCCGCGAACTGGGTCTGCGCACCATGTTCAATCTGCTCGGGCCATTGACCAATCCGGCACAGGCGCCGTGCCAGTTGCTCGGTGTCTACGACCGCCGCTGGCTGGTCCCGGTGGCCGAGGTCATGCGCGAACTCGGCAGTGTCCACGTGCTGGTTGTACATGCCGAGGACGGTCTGGATGAGTTCTCGATTGCGGCGGCGACTTCGGTTGCCGAACTGCGCGACGGCGAAATCAGTGAGTACTCGGTCGAGCCGGAAGACTTCGACCTCGATCGCGCCGATCTTGAGCAACTGCGCGTGGCCGATGCCGGCGAGAGCCTTGTGCTGGTGCGTGCAGCGCTCTCTGGTGTCCCCGGGCCGGCGGCTTCGATTGTCGCGCTCAACGCCGGCGCGGCGCTCTATGTCGCCGGTGTATCGGATTCCATCGCTGCCGGTGTCCGGCGCGCTGTTGAGGTGATGCAGCAGGGTCTGGCGACGCGTTGCTTCGAGCGCTTCATTGCGTTGACGCGATCCTTCCCCAGCGACTGATCAGGAGTCGAACGATGTCCTCCGAGTGGTTCGCACGCACGCCCAAGCCCCCGTACTATGCGGTGATCTTTACCTCGCAGCGCAATGCGGAGGGCACGGAAGCGTATGCCGAGACCGCCGACCGCATGGCCGAGCTGGCGACCCGGCAGCCCGGATATCTTGGCGTCGAGACGACGCGCGATGCCGAAGGCTTCGGCATCACCGTGTCGTATTGGCGGGACGAGGCCTCGATCCTCGCCTGGCGCAATCAGGTCGAGCACGCTGTGGCCCGCAAGCTTGGCCGTACCGAATGGTATGCCAAGTTCGAACTCAGGGTCGCGCGCGTCGAACGTGCCTATGGCGCGCCAACGGGAGATTCAGCAAGTGAGTGACATTCTTCAGCAGATTCTCCGCCGCAAGGCCGAGGAAGTGGAAGCCCGTGCTGGCGCCATCAGCCTCAACCGGGTCAAGGCAGTAGCCATGGACGCCGAGGCGCCGCGCGGCTTTGGCGAGGCCGTGGAAAGGGCGCTGCAACAAGGGCGGCCGGCGGTGATCGCCGAGGTCAAGAAGGCATCGCCGAGCAAGGGCGTCATCCGCCCGGATTTCGATCCGGTGGCGATTGCGCAAAGTTACGAATCGGCTGGCGCCTGTTGTCTGTCCGTGTTGACCGATGCTGATTTTTTCCAGGGCAGCGATCTCTATCTGCAGCAGGCACGCGCCGCTTGCGCGCTGCCGGTGTTGCGCAAGGACTTCGTGATCGATCCCTATCAGGTGTACGAGGCGCGCGCCCTGGGCGCCGACTGCATCCTGTTGATCGTGGCGGCGTTAGGCGATCCGTTGCTGACTGAGCTTGCCGACCTGGGCATGGAGCTCGGCATGGATGTTCTGGTCGAGGCCCATGATGGTGAGGAACTCGAGCGCGCGCTGCAGACCTCGGCCACCCTGATCGGGATCAACAACCGCAATCTGCGCACCTTCGAGACTTCGCTGGAAACCACGCTGGGCCTGCGCTCGCGCGTCGACAGCGAGCGCATCCTGGTGACCGAGAGTGGCATCCATGCGCGCGCCGATGTCGAGCGCATGCGGGCTGCGGGCGTGCACGCCTTCCTGGTCGGAGAAGCCTTCATGCGGGCGCCGGATCCGGGTCTTGCCTTGCGCGCGCTGTTTGACTGATCCTGTGGCCGCGTCTGTCCGCAGCAGGTTCAGCCTTCGCCGAGGTTCTTGACGAAGCGCAGAGAGCTCTGGATGTAGCCGCTGGCCGCATAGAAGCGATGGGCGTCGGTGCGCTGGGCCGCGGTGGTCAATTCGATCCGCACCGAGCCTTCACGGCGGGCAAGGCCCTCGGCAAAACGCAGCAATTCGCGCCCCACCTGCAGCTTGCGCCAGCGCTCGTCGACCACCAGGGCGGTGATCCGGCAGGTTTCCCGGCCGAGCGGCAGATAGAACATGAAGTCCAGGCTGACCATGCCGACGACCTGTTCCTTGAGCTCGGCAACGATCAGGGATTGCCGCGGGCTGGCATTGACGCGGCGGATTCGACGTTCGGCGTCCTGTTCGTCGCAGGGATAGCCGAGCGCCTCAAGCAGACGCGACACTGCCGGCGCGTCGGCCAGCTTGACGTCGCGCATGCGCGCGACTCCGGAGGCACCGGTATCGCCGCGCGGGCGTGTCGAGGCCACTCAGCGGGTTCCGAAGACGACGATCGTCTTGCCGGCGACGGCAATCTTCCCGGATTCTTCCAGTTGCTTCAGGACTCTGCCCGCCATCTCGCGCGAACAGCCGACAATCCGGGAAAGCTCCTGGCGTGAGACCCGGATCTGGGTGCCTTTGGGATGCGACAGGGCATCGGGCTCGCTGCACAGATCCAAAAGGGTGCGCGAGATCCGGCCGGTGACATCAAGAAAGGCCAAACGGCTGACCTTGCGGCTGGTGTGCAGAAGACGCTTGGTCAATTGCTGGCCAATCGCAAACAGGATGCGCGGGCAATCGTCCCGCATGCTCGACTCGAACAGGCTGAGCAGGCGCTCATAGCTGATCTCCGCAAGCTCGCAGCTGCTGCGGGTGCGCATCAGCACTTCACGCTTGGGGGTTTCGACGTAGAGGCCAAGTTCGCCGATGAATTCACCCTTGTTGATGTAGGCGAGGATCAGTTCGCGGCCATCGTCATCTTCCGCCACCACGCTGAGTGAGCCATCGACAACGAAATACAGCACATCGGCGCGGTCGCCCGGCATGAAGATCGCCGTGCGCGATGGATAGCGCCGGCGATGGCAGTTCTGCAGGAACCGGTCCAGCGCCGGACCCTCAAAGGCCAGCGAACGCGGCGTGATGCTCTTGGGCACCACTTCCGACAGGGGGGCCAAACGATCAGTCGCTTCCGCGCGCATGTGAGCCTCTGAGGAACCATTCCTGCATTGCGTTATATGACGCATTTGGTCGCATTTCAAACTTTGTGAACGGCCGGTCAGCTGGATTGACTTACCCCCGCCACAGAATTGCCGCATAATCCCCCGTCTGATTCGCCGTTCCTACGAGGTTTTCGCAGTGGTCAAGCCGCTTCCCCGTCTCAAGCTCCAGGGTTTCAACAACCTGACCAAGGCGTTGAGCTTCAACATCTACGACGTCTGCTATGCCGTCACCCCGGAACAGCGCGAGCGCTACATCGACTACATCGATGAAGCCTACAACGCGGAGCGCCTGACCAAGATTCTGACGGATGTGTCCGACATCATCGGCGCCAACATCCTCAACATCGCGCGCCAGGACTACGATCCGCAAGGCGCCTCGGTGACGATCCTGATCTCCGAGCAGCCGGTGATCGACAAGAAGGCGGCTGGCAAGGACATACTGTCGGACGCCGTGGTGGCGCATCTGGACAAGAGTCACATCACCGTGCACACCTATCCGGAGAGCCATCCGAACACCGGGATCTCGACGTTTCGTGCCGATATCGATGTCGCCACCTGTGGCGTGATTTCACCGCTGAAGGCGCTGAACTACCTGATCGACAGCTTCGAGTCCGACATCGTGGTGATGGACTACCGGGTGCGCGGTTTCACCCGCGATGTCCGCGGCAAGAAGCACTACATCGACCATCGGATCAACTCGATCCAGGACTACCTCGCCAAGCACATCCGGCAGAAGTACGAGATGTTCGACGTCAATGTCTACCAGGAGAACATGTTCCACACCAAGATGCACGTGAAGGAATTTGATCTCGATACCTACCTGTTTGAGGCCCAGGCCAGCGACCTCAGCTTCAAGGAGCGCAAGACCATCGAAGCCCTCGTGAAGCGTGAAGTGGAAGAGCTTTTCCACGGCCGCAATCTGGGCTGAGCCCTCGCCCGAAGGCGCCGCCCGCCACGGTGCCCGGGCCGCTGCGCCTCAGATCCGGTAGGCGATGGTTTTCATCACATTGGCGCTGACTGCCATCAGTTTGCGGATCGCTGGCGGCAGCTCCACGCCGCCCTTGTTCCTGGCCTGGGCGCCATGCTCGGCTTCTTCCTGCTGCATGGTGCTCACGATCGCCCGGCTGCGCTGATCCTGCGGCGGCAGGCGCTCCAGGTGCTCGCCCAGATGCGCCTCCACCTGGCGCTCGGTCTCGACCACGAAGCCCAGGCTCACCCGATCACCGAAGAAAGCCGCGCCGGCGCCAATCGCGAAGCTTCCGGCATACCAGAGCGGATTGAGCATGCTCGGACGCGACTCCAGTTCGTCCAGACGCTGCTGGCACCAGTCCAGATGGTCGCGCTCCTCGGCCGCAGCGTTCAGCAGGTGTTCGCGGGTGTGCTCGTTGCGCGCCATCGCCGCCTGTCCGAGATAGAGCGCCTGTGCACAGACTTCGCCGGTATGGTTTACCCGCATCATGCCAGCCGTGTCGACCCGCTCGGGAGTGCTCAGGTGGCTGTCGACCATCTCCCCGGCCGGTGACGGTCGCTGTCTGCCCCGCGCGGAAGCCTGATCGTGCAGCAGCGCGGTCTCCACCAGCGAAGTCAGCTGATCCAGCGGACTGATTCGTCGAAAACTCATGGCAAAGACTCCAGTTGCGCGTACAGGTAATCAACAGGATGCTGCACCTTGGGCTGCTCGCGCAACAACTGCACACGGCAACCGATGTTTGCGCTCAGCACTACATCCGCGGCTGTGCTGGCGAGATCGCGTCGCGTCTGAGCGGCGAGTTCAGCGGTCGCGACCGGATGGTCGACAAAGTAGGTGCCGGCACTGCCGCAACAGCGACCGCGGCTGGGCAGAACCACGATCTTCAACCCGGGCACCAGGGCGAGTACCCGCTCTGCCGGGTTGCGCCCGTCTTCGCCAGGGCGTTCGCTGCAGGGCGTGTGCAGAGCCACCGTGTCGGTGCTGTTGCGGAATCGGAGGCGCTCACGTCGGGACCAGAGCAAGGCCATGAGGTCCTGAAACGGCGAACGATCGCTCAGCAATTGCACACAATGACGGGCGCAGCCGCTGACAATTCCAGTGCAGGCGTCCACACGCGCGTGCTGGAGCTGCTCGCGCAATTGTTGACCGAGGTGTTGGGCGCGCCGCAGATCGCCGGAGTGATAGGCAAGCGCACCGCAACATTGCGCCGGCAGTGTGATCGAGCGCAGGCCGCAGCGGCTGAGCAGGCCTTCTGCGGCGGCAAGGGTAGCGGCCTCAAGCGGGGCTCCGCTGCATCCACTCAGCAGGCCAATCAGCGGGCCTTCGCTGGTCATGTCTGCGGAAGCAGCAGACGTCGGTTGCGGCGCTCGCGGCAGGCGGCGCAATGCAGGATGAGCGCGCCGCGCCAAAGGTCCCAGCCACCGCATCACTGTCGGTCGCTCCAGAACCGCGCGGAACGCCCTGCGCAAGCTCGACTCTCGTCTGTACGCCAACATGCGTGCCCGCGTCGCCGCAAGCAGATCGAGATAACGGACACGCGAAGGGCAGACGCGCTCGCAGGCGCCGCAGGCAAGACAGGAATCAAGATGTAGACGCGTGCTGTTGTCGATCACGGCGCCGCTATCCAATGCACGGGCCATTGCGATACGGCCGCGCGGTGATTCCGATTCGCTGCGATGGATCTGGTAGGTCGGACAAACCGGCAGGCAGAGGCCGCACTTCACGCACTGATCTGCGATCGCGCGAGTGCTTGCATGTTCGTTGGTGTCGTCGACAGAAAGCTCTTCCATGCGCACAGTCTATGCCTTGTTGGCTACCCCCTTTCAAGCGCGATGCAGTTCCGCTAGAGTGCGCGGCCCGCTCAGGTGGGGGTCCGTTCGAGATGAATTTATGTCGAACGGGACTGTTGACGAAGTAAAAAACTACTGTATAGTGCGCGGCTCGCTGAGACGGAAACGTCTCGCTGCTGGACGAAATGTTCAAGCAGATGCGCAGGATCTTTGACAGCGTGCACAGGTGACTTGTGTGGGCGCCT
>JALHNO010000011.1:0-100581 GCA_022843465.1 Pseudomonadota bacterium
AGCTCGGCATAACTCAGCGTCACCCCTTCAAACACCACCGCTGCCGCATCCGCCCTTTGCGCCGCCTGCGCCTGGAACAGCGCGTGCACGCCACACTCAGGTACCGGCAGCTGGGCGCCGGTTCCGAAACGATCAAGGCATGCCTGGGCGTCGAGTGGCTCGACAGCCGCATTCACCGGCGCTTCCTCAGCTGGCTGCGGCGGGGACGAAGCAGGTTGCTCGAACAGACGTTGCAGCGGTGCCGACGCGTCAGCTGCCACCGCCTCCACGACCGTGCGCAGAGTTTCCAGCAGGCCATCGGCCGACTCCGCGGTGAACAGATCGGTAGCGTAGGTCAGGGAACAGTGCAGACCGTCACCGCGGTCATGTACGGCCAGCGACAGATCGAATTTGGCCGAAGCTCCGGTCACGATGGGTTCCAGCACGAGCTGGTCGGGACCGGATTCCGTATCGTCCGCCGCATTGTCGGTTGCGTGGACGACGGTGAACATCAACTGGAACAGGGGATGGGTGGCTGCGTCACGCGGGGGCTTCAGCAACTCGACCAGTTGTTCGAAGGGCATGTCCTGGTGGCCGAATGCTGCGCGTACATCCAAGGCGACCAGCTTGAGCCATTCGAGAAAGCTCAGCCGGGTGTCGACCACCGCGCGCAGCACGACAGTATTGACGAAGAACCCGATCAGATGGTCCAACTCGCCGCGATCGCGGTTGGCTGCCACCGTTCCTACAACCACGTCGGCGCTGCCACCGTAGCGATGCTGGGCGACGACGAAGGCCGCGAACAGGGTCGAGAACAGCGTGGTGCCGACCTGCCGGGACAAGGCACGAAGCCTCTTCGCGGTGGACTCGGCAAGCTGCAACGAAGCCACGGCGCCGCGATGGCTGGCTCGTTGCGGGCGCGGATGATCGGTAGGAATCGAATGGCGACCTGGCGCGCCGCGCAGCCGCTCCTGCCAGTAGACCTGCAACCGCGCCAGGGCAGGCGCATCGAGCCGGCTCTGTTGCCATGCTGCATAGTCACCGTACTGCACGGGCAGTGCCGGCAGCTGCGGCGGTTCTCCGCTGAGTTCCGATTGGTACAGTGCTCCAATCTCGCGTGCCAGCACCTTCATCGACTGACCATCGCCCACGATATGGTGCAGGTTGATCAGCAACACATAGTGTTCGTCCTCCAGGCGCACGGCCCCTACGCGCAGCAGCGGCCCACGGGCAAGATCAAAGGGCTGGATCGCATCTGCCTCGGCCAGTGCCTGCATTTCCGCCTCGGGGTCCGGGCGGCCGCGCAGATCGAGTGCATTCACACGCACGCGCATGTCGGGCCGCCGCGGCAAGGTCACCGACGACCGGCTCCGCAGCCAGCGCACGAGATCGGCCTTGTGACGCACCAGTCGTGCCTTCAACTCGGCGGTCAGCGTGCCCTTGGGCGCGGCAATGTCGAGGCCTTCGTCGCGCAGTCCAATCCGTATCCCGCTCGCCGAGAGCGCGGCAATCAGCGCGGACAGTTCGGCGCCCTCGGCGCCAGTGTGCATGTTTTCCACTTCGTTCCCCAATGCTGGACGTGCGCGCACCGGCACGGTTGTCCGCTGTCTCGAAATTCGATTTCTGCCGTTCGACAGATGGTCATCACCTACCGGGCCGGCCCGGGGCTGCGGCGACAGCTGGCGAACCGATCAGCCAGCCCGTGAACGCAGGCCCGCACGTTCAGATCCGGAACATCTCAAGCTCCTCGTCCTCGACAGCATCTGCCGCGAGCACCACACGGGCCTCTGCCAGCGCCTGGTCCAGCCACCGCGCCATCGCGGCCAGTTCCGGCGCGTGGAAGACGTTGAGCACCGGCAACTCGACGTCGAACTCGCGATGCACCGCGTGGGCCAGCCGGATCGCCAGCAACGAGTGACCGCCGATCTGGAAAAAGCTGCTGTTGCGCCCGAGCAGGTCGACCTCAAGCACGCGCCGCCAGACCTTCGCCAGACGATGTTCGGTTTCGCTCTGCAGAGGCTCAATTTCCGCACGCAACGCAGTTGCATCAATGAGCTTTATCAGCGCAGCCTGATCCACTTTTCCACTCGGCGTCTGGGGAATCGCGTCCAGCCGGGTCAGCGTTTCCGGGCAGAGATAATCGGCCAGCTCGCCCCTGAGTCGTGCATTCAATGACACCGCATCCAGTCCGTCAGCGCCGATCCAGAAGCCGGCGAGTCGCTTGCGGCCCTCACTGTCAGCGACGGCGATCACGATGGCATCCGCGACACCGGGGATCCGTTTGATGTGTTCGGCCACTTCGGTGGGTTCAACCCGGTAACCACGAATCTTGGCCTGGGCATCGGCGCGACCGACGATTTCGAGCAGGCCAGCGCGGATGCGCGCGAGATCGCCGGTCCGGTACATTCTTGCCCCGGGCACCGTTGCAGAGGCTGCGGGCAGGAAGCGCGCGGCGGTGCCAGCCGGATCGTCGCGATAGCCGCGCGCCAGGTTGGGACCGCAAAGGTAAAGCTCGCCAACTACCCCTGCCGGCAACGGGCGCAGCGAAGAGTCCAGCACCAGCGCCTGCAGATTGGCGATCGGGCTGCCCACGGGCAGCCGCTCCAACGGCTCGACTGGTAGCCCGGCATCGTCCCAGCAGGTGGCGATGACCGTGGTTTCGGTCGGACCATAACTGTTGATCCAGTTCACGCCCTGCCAGGCGGCGCGCCAGCGCTGCAGAAGCGCCGGGCTGGCCTGCTCGCCGCCGACGATGACGGTGCGCAGTGCGCCTGTCGCGTACTGAGGTTCGGTCACTGCGGCCCATGCATGCCAGTAGGCCGTAGGCACACTCGCGATGCTGATCCGCTGGGCTGCCAGGAACTGCTCAAAAAACGCTACCGACAACTCGCGAGCCCGCGGGTACATCACCAGGGTCGCGCCACTGGTCCAGCTGACGAACATTTCTTCGATGCAAAGATCGAACGCGATCGAACTGAACTGCAGGAAGCGATCATCGCTGCAAACCCGATAGGCACGCGCCGCAGCGGCAGCGTAGTTGGCCAGCGCCACATGCGGCACCAGCACGCCCTTGGCGACACCGGTAGAGCCGGATGTGTACATCAGGTAAGCGGCCGACAAGGCACTGATCGGAGCCACGCTTGCGACATCGAGACTGCTTGACGCGCTGAGCGCGTCGTCGAGCAGCCTGTGAGGAAACGAAGCGGAGGCCGGCGCAACATCGGCGTCGTGCAGCACCAGCAGCGGACGCGCGGATTCCAGCATGCGGCGCGCATGCGCGGCCGGATAAGCGGGGTCAACAGGCAAAAACGCAGCACCCGCCCGCAACACCGCCAGCACCGCCACCATCAGATTGACACTGCGGGTGGCGTGCAGGGCAATCACGGTCTCCGGACCTGCTCCCTGCAACTGCAGCCAGGCCGCCAGCCTGCCGGCATTCAGATCGAGTTCGGCATAGGTCAGCGTGATCTCACCATCCACCACAGCCAGCGCTGCGGGACTGCGCGCGACCACGTCGGCGAAGCGCTGCAGAACCAGCCGGTCGGCAGCAAGCGTCGGTCCACTGGCGACTTCCAGCAGTCTGCGCTCCTCAAGCGGATCGAGCATCCGGTATTCGCCGAGCGGCCGATGCGGATCGGCAACGATCTGACGGCAGAGCCGCAGATAGCGCTCAGCCATGGCTTCGATGGTGGTGCTGTCGAACAGAGCGCTGCTGTACGTAAAATACGCATGCAGTCCGAAATCATCCTTGAACAGGTTCAGGGTCAGGTCGTAGATGTCGCCGCCCTTTGCACCCTTCATGCTGGTGTTGTAGTCGGCATCGCGGTCGCCGGCTGGTTCCGCGGCAGCAGCAGCCGGTGACTCGGAGAGCTTCAGATTGAAGCTGACCTGCGCAATCGCCTCGTGGGCCAGGCTGCGGATTGGCTTGACCGCGGCGATCACGCGGCCGAACGGAATATCCTGATGCGCAAACGCCTCCAGCACAGTCTCGCGCACCGCGGCCGAATAGTCCGTCCAGCTTTGTTGCAGGTCGACCTCGTTGCAGAAAACGACCGTGTTGAAACACGGCCCGATGATGTTCTCCAGCTCGGGCCGATTGCGAAACGAAATTGGCGAAGCAACCGCAATCCGACTCTGACCGGAGTGTCCGGCCAACAGCAGGTCGAAGACCCCCAGCATGGTCATGAACAGAGTGCAGCCGGTGCGGCCTCCGAGCTCGACCAGGGGTCGCACCAGACCCTGAGGAATTTCGAATACATGGACACCACTGGCAAACGACTGCCTGGAGGGACGCGGCCGGTCGTAGGGCAGTTCCAGCAGTGGCGGCAGGTCGGCCAGCTTGCGCTGCCAGTAGCGTTCCTGCGCTGCCAGGGCATCGCCATCAAGTCTGGCTCGCTGCGTGTAAGCCAGGTCCGCGTACTGGTACTGCGGTTCCGGCAGATCGGGCTGCTGGCCTTTGCCAATGGCTGCATAGATCTGAAACAGCTCACGCAGAAACACGCCACTGGACCAAGCATCGAACACGATGTGATGGGCGTCGATATGAAAAACATACTCGTCATCGCCAAGCTGCAACAGTCCGGCGCGCAGCAAGGGCCCCTTCGACAGATCGAACGGCTTCATGCACTCGACGCGCAGATGCTCGCGCAGCCTATGCTCGCGGACCTCGGCGGACAATGACTTCAGGTGGCGAAAGTTGCGAACCGGCAACTCCACCGGCTGACAGGGATCAATGATCTGCTGCAACACCTCGCCGGCCATGACAAACCGGGTGCGCAGAATTTCGTGGCGACGCACGACTTCCATCAGCGCGGCCGCAAGCACCTGCGGATCCAACCCCAGTCCGACGCAAGGGTAAGCAGCCGGATTGTTGTTGACCGAGGTCTCACCGTGAAGCTGCTCGAAGAACCAGATCATCTCCTGGGTGAACGACGCCGGCAGTGCCGCCCCGCGGGGCGCCCTGAGCAGGGCCGGCGCCGCATCCTGCGCGATGCGCGCAATCAGAGCCTGCTTGCAAGTCCGGATTTCGGCATCGAGTTCGGGGCTGATTGCATCCCTGGGTGCATGCACACGCAGCTTGTCGTCGCGTACCTCCAGTCTGACATTCAGTGTGCGCAGGCGCTCGATCAGCTCATCAATATTCATTGCAACTTCCCGGAGATTTGGGGTGACGCGTCAACAGTTCCTGCAACCGGCCATCGCAGCTGCCCACCATGGGCAACGGAGATGACGGTCGACCAGACAGCACCGCCGTGGGATGGAGGGCCACGGCAGTGCGCCTTGCCTCGTCAATCAGGGCTTGATCCGCTGACTGCGCAGTTTCAGGCCAGCTCTGCCTCGAGTGGCGCACCCGCTATCGCCTCCGAGTCGAAGCGAAAGGCGCGACCATCGGTCGAAAGATGCTGGTGCAGCAGTTCCTCACTGCCGTCAGCGCCGAACACCAGTACCTTGGCCATGTGTCCGCTGGCGATGACATCTTCCCGATCAAGGGACTTCATCGCATAAATGATCACGATGTCTCCGACCTTGCAGAGATGCGCACAGGCGCCATTTGGCTCGATCTCGCCCTTGCCTGCGGTGCCTGGAATCGCATAAGTGACAAAGCGATTGGCGTTGCTGACATTGACCACCTGGATCTCCTCCAGTGGCAGCAAACCGACCTGCTCCATCCAGAGCGGATCGATCGTCAGGCTTCCCATGTAGTCAAGATTGCAGGCAGTTACTTTTGCGCGATGAAGCTTGGCGTGCATCAGGCGGATCATTGCAGGTCCTCAGTGGATGATGAAAAGTGGCAGGAAGGAACATGCAGCATCCGAAGCGGCGGCTGCATGCGGGGAAAGACGACTAGTACTCGTTGACCACGTATTCGGATGTGGCCTCCGCGCAATGGGTCTGCTCGCGCAGGCTGTCGATGCGTCGGGAAAATGCCTCGACCGTCATGGTGGCGAACAGATCGCGGGCGGAAACGTCGATGCCAAAGCGCTGGCGGACGGCGGCGACGATCCGGGTAGCGATCAGAGAATGCCCACCCAGGTCGAAAAAATTGGCATCACGACCCACCTGATCCACTTTCAGCCGGTCTTGCCAGATCGCCGCCACCTCGCACTCGGTGTCGGTCACCGGCGCAACATACACAGTCGGCCCATTGGCGCTGGCGCGCAGGATCGTGGGCAGGGCCTGCAGATCGACCTTGCCGTTTGCATTCAGCGGCAAGGCAGGCAGGACCTGAAAGGCTGCAGGCACCATATAGTCCGGCAGCAGGCTGCGCAGCCTGGTCACTACCTCCGACACGACCACGTCACGATCTTCCTGGGCGACCAGATAGGCAGCCAGCCAGTCGCCGGTATCGCCGTCACGGCAGCAGACGACGTAGGCGTCAGCAAGGTCCGGGTCAAGCAGCAAGGCGGCGCGAATCTCGAGCAGTTCGATGCGCACCCCGCGGATCTTGACCTGATGGTCGCTGCGCCCCAACAGGGTGAGGGCACCGCCGCGCCGAGCGCGGGCAAGATCACCGCTCTTGAACATCCGGGCACCCGGAACCAGGGCAAACGGATCCGGAAGGAATCGCGCTGCGGTCAACGCGGACTGCCGGTGGTAGCCGGCGTTGACGCCGGCCCCACCGATATACAACTCGCCGCTGACACCAATCGGACAAGCCTCAAGCTGGGCATCGAGCACATAGGTGCGCAGTCCCGAAATCGCCCTACCCACCGGAACCTGACGATCATGTTCATCGATCGCCACCACCTCCTGCGCGGTGGCATCGGCGGCGACTTCGGTGGATCCGTACAGATTCAGCAATTGCGTTCCTGGCAGGGCTTCGCGCAGCCTGTGCACCAGATCCACCGTCAGTGCTTCGCCACTGGACACCACGCTGCGCAGGCAGGGGAGGTAATCATGCAGTTCCGGATAGGCATCGATCAGCGCCCGCAGCAAGGACGGGACCGCCACCAGATGCGTCACCCGATGGCCTGCCAGCTTGCGCACGAAGCCATAGACATCGCGGACATCAGCCGCGGCAACCAGAGCAGCTGGCACCCCGGCGAGCAGTGGCGACCAGAGTTCGGCGACGGCATCGACGAAATTCACCGTGGTCTTGATGCAGCAGACGTCGCCCGCGGCATAAGGAAATGCACCCCACATCCAGGCGAGCCGATTGTGGGTGCTGCCCAGTGTTCCGCGAACGCCCTTCGGTTGGCCGGTGGAGCCGGACGTATACAGCACATAGAGGAGATCGTCGGCCGTCACCGCCGGCAACGGCGGCAGCGCAGCAGGTTCCGCGTCCGCAAGCGAATCGACCGTGACCACCGGTGCAATCGTGCTATCGCCAAGCACCGACAGCAGTTCCGCCGACGTCACGACCAAGGCAGGGCCGGCATCGGCCAGCTGAAATCCGATGCGTGCCGCGGGCAATTCCGGATCCACCGGCAGGTAGGCCGCTCCGCACAGCACCGCCGCGATCATTGCCGCCACCTGATCAACAGAGCGGCTCAGCACGATGGCGACGATATCGCCACGACCTACTCCGCGCGCCCGCATGCTGCTGGCGAATCGGCTCGCCTGCCCAGCCAGTTCCGCGTAGCTGGTGACACCCCGCTCATCCAGCAGCGCGGGTGCGTCCGGCATGGCGGCGGCGCGCTCAACGAAAATCTCAGCCAGTGATCGGAACGGTAGGCCCGGGACACTGTCGTTCGCCTCGGAGCCGGGCTCCTGCAGCAGTAACCGCCCGACCGGTTTGTCCGGGTTGGCGACGGCATCCAGCAGCAGGGTCAGCAGGCAGCGCGAGAAATAGGCGATGGTGTCGGCGTCGTACAGGTCGGTGTTATAGGTCCACCAGCCCTTCAGACCATCATCGGTGTCCTGGAAACTCAGATACAGGTCGTACTTCGATGTCGTGTTTACCGCATCAGCGCGTTCGATATGGATGCCCGGCATCACGAAATTTGCCGAGCCGGCGTTCTGGAACACGAACATCACCTGGAACAAGGGGGTATAGCTAAGGCTCCGCACCGGATTGACAGCATCAATCACCTGCCCCAGGGCCACGTCCTGATTCTGGTATGCCTCGAGACAGGTACGTTTGACCGCGGCCAGCAGCGCACGAAAACTCGCAGCCGGATCGACCTCGGTACGCAGCACACTGGTATTGAGAAAATAGCCGATGAGTTGCTGCAACTCCGATCGATTGCGGTTGTCGACCGGGCTTCCCACCAGGATGTCGCGGCGACCGGAGAGGCGGGCAAGCAAAGCCTTGAAGGCGGCAAGCATCGCCATGTAGGTGCTGGCGCCCTCCGCCCGTCCGAGTGCTTCGACCTGCTCGGTCAGAAAGCGCGGAACATGCACCAGCATGCCGGCTCCGCCACCGGAAGGCAGGGCGGGACGCGGGCGGTCGCTCGGCAGTTCGAGCAGTGAAAGTTCGCCAGCCAGCTTGCCCCGCCAGTAGCCAAGCTGGCGCTCAACCTCCAGCTGGAGTCCCTCGCGTTGCCAGGCAGCGTAGTCGCCGTACTGCACCGGCAGCGTAGGCACGAGCGATGCCGGATCCGGGTGACCATCGCGGAAGGCAGGATAGAGCACCGCCATTTCCTTCAGCAGCAATCCCTTTGACCAGCCGTCATAGATGATGTGGTGCAGGTTCATCAGCAGGTAGTGCTCATCCGGCGCGGTGCGCAGCAATGCGATGCGGACAAGCGGCAGGCGCGCAACATCGAAGGTCCAGTCGACGTTCTCCTGTACCAGTTCAGCGACGCGCCGATCGCGCTCACTTTCCGGGAGCGCACCCAGATCGACGATCTCGACGTTCAGCTCGAAGTCGCGGTCCACGCACTGGATGGGATCACCGTCGTTGTCGCTGAACCAGGTGCGCAGACTGTCGTGTCGGCGCACAATCGTCTTGAAGGTCTCTACCATTGCAGCCGCGTCGAGCACACCGCTCAGCCGATACGCGCAAGGCATGTTGTATTTTGCACTCGGCCCTTCGCGCTGCTCGACCAGCCAAAGCAACTGCTGCGAATGCGACAAGGGCGCCTGCTGACGCCCCGGCAAGGGCTTGATGGCTTCGCCGTCGACGCCGCCCTCAGAGTGCGATGCGGCTGCAAGCTTCCTGAGCAGCAAGGTCTGCTTCTCTGGCGAAAGCGATGCTATGCGTTGCAACAGTGCGGCGGACTTGTCCACTTTGATCGACTCCACTTACGATTGCTGTGATGAGTGATGGTTGGGCATGACGGGAAAGGCTTCGAAGATGGAGATCCTGGATACGCTGGCGACGGGCTCATGCACTGAGCATTCCCTGGATTTCCTCTTCAGAGAGCGCCTCCAGCTCGCTGAGCATCGCATCCAGGCCGTCACCGCCTGCGACCTTGCCGTGCGCCGCGATGACCTGCGCAGCCTGCTCGCGTACGGTCAATGCCGAGAACAGTCCCTGCAGGCTGATGCCTGCCGCCAGCTGCTGCTTGACGCGCAGCGACACCTGGGTCAGCAGCAGCGAACTGCCGCCGAGTTCAAAGAAGTTGTCGTTTACGCCGACCGGGTCGACCCCAAGCACCTCGGTCCAGATCGCGCAGAGTTGGCGCTCCACAAGCGTGTCTGGTGCGGCGTACTCGGAGCTGAGGGCGGCGCGATGATCGCCGGCACTGCGCCGGTCAGCCTGCTCGAGCATGGCCGCCAACTGCGCCTGCTGCAGCTCGTCGAATTCCTGCAGCACCGTCGTCAGCGGCAACCGGGAGACAACCAGTCGCGGCAATGCCAGAACAAGCGCCTGCTCAAAAAGCGCGACCGCCTCGGCATTGGAAATCGACTCCCGCAGTCGGCGCTCATCCAGCGCGTCGCCGTTCGGGCCCAGCGCCATGCCGACCTCGCGCCAACTGCACCAATTCATCGAAGTGACCTGATAGGGAACCGTTTCCGCGTGCGCTTCCGCCCAGGCGTCCAGGTAGGCGTTGGCCGCGCAATAGCTGTACTTGCCAATGCCGCCCTTGAAGGCGTTCTGTGAGGAACACAGCAACATGCAACGCAGGCCGTCGCCGAACGCCGCGTGCAGGTGCGCAAGTGCAGCGACCTTCGCCGAGGCACCGCGTTGCAGCACTTCAGCCTGCAGGCCATGCAGGGTATGCATGTCGGCTACGCCGGCCGCATGGATAATGCCGTCGACGCGGCCGAACTGAGCGCGCACCCTCTCGGCCACGTAGCCGATCGAGGCGCGACTCGAAACATCTGCCGCAAGCACCAGGATTTCGCCGCCGAGCGCCTCGATTTCGCGCAGCGCATTGATGGTCCGGGACGTGCGGTGACTGGCCGGCTGAGTTGCCAGCCATGCATTCCACTCCTGTCGCGCGGGAACCGGGGTGCGGCCGACCAGCACCAGCCGCGCCCGGCAGCGCTCGGCGAGATGACGCGCAAGCACCAGTCCGGCACCGCCGAGGCCGCCGGTGATCAGCCAGACCGCGCCCTCGGCCAGAAGGCCTGGCGTCAGCCCGGCGTCGACAGCATCGGCGTCGACAGCAGGCGCCTGCACCGGCAGAAATTCGCGCACATGGCGCCGACCGCCACGCCAGGCCACCAGCGGCTCCGGTAGACCCGCAAGGTGTTCGGCGATTACCGCGTCCGCCTGCGAACTCGCTGACCCTGGGCTCGCGCCGATATCGATATGGCAGCTGCGGGTTTCGGCACCTTCATGACTGGCTATGCGCAACGCAGCCCAGGCCGCCGCAGAGGCCGGCTCAACGGCTTCGCCGTTTTGCACGGCATAGCAGCCGCGCCCAATTGCGCTGATCCGCAGGGCACGGCCCGCTAGCGCCGGCGCCAGCGCTTCCAGCAGTCGCAGCAAGGGAAAGCCGTAGTCGGCCAGTTGCTGCATCGCGTCGTGCGTGCTGCGGTCCCGGCACCTCCACAGTGCGACAACATGGACAACCCTTGCTTCCGCCGTGATACCGGCGACATCAAGATCGCCGAACGGTTGTGTCTGCTCCAGATCGATGAACTCGTCGGCTGTATCCGTCCTGGGTCTCAGGGCCGGCGCCGCGCGGCGCAGTACCCGCAGGGCGACGCCTCGCGCCCGCAGACGCGACACCACCTGCTGTGACAGCTCATCATCATCAGCGAGTACGATCCAGGCAGTACTCCCCTCGCCGACACGCCCGCACAAAGGCAGTTGACGCCAGCTTGGTGCATGCAACTGCGCCGGGGCCGGCAGCGCCGATGCTTGCGGACGCGACGGCAAGCGTTGTGCAGCCGGATTCTCGATTTTCGGTTCGATCCAGTGCCGTCGACGCTGCAGTGGGTGACCGGGCAACGCGACCTTGCGTCGTGTCTGCTCGGGAAACAGTGCCCGGCTCGACAGTGACTGGCCAGTGGCCCAGAGTTCCGCAGCGGCTGCGAGCAGGACACGCAGATCGTCTGCTGGGCTGCCGGCATGGGGCGCGGATGCGGTGACACGACCTGCGGCTGCCGGAATCTGCCTGACCATTCCGGACAACACCTGGCCCGGTCCGACCTCCAGGAAATGGTAGTTGTCGGTGCCGCACAGCGTGGCAATGCCGTCCGCGAAGCGAACCGTGCGACGCACCTGAAGCGCCCAATACTCGGGGTCGCAGGCTTCTGCCGCTGTCAGGTAGCTGCCCGTTACGTTCGACACGATCGGCTGCGTGGGCGGCCTCGGCGCGGCCCGCCGAACCTGCTCGCGAAACTCTGCGAGCATGGGCTCCATGGCCATGGAATGGAAGGCGTGCCGGGCAGCAAGCCAGCGACTGCCTATCCCGCGCGACTCAAGCACATCGGCAACCAACTGCAGACGTTCCCTGCTGCCGGAGAGTACGCAGGCCTGCCCGGTATTGACGGCTGCCAGCTCGCAGTCCTCGGCCATCACATCGGCGAGCAGCGAGACCGGCGCGGAAACTGCGAGCATGGCGCCCGCTGCCATCGATTGCATCAGGCGGCCACGCAGGCAAACCAGGGCCAGCGCCGCCTCAAGTTCGAACACGCCAGCCAGGGTCGCGGCAACGTACTCGCCAAGACTGTGGCCGATCATCGCGACCGGTCGCAGACCCCAGGACAACCAGAGCTGCGCGTAGGCATACTCGACCGCGAACAGCACCGGCTGGGCGTTCACGGTATGCTCCAGCGCCGCCGCGTCGGCGTCTGCTGTCAGCCATGCTCTGGGTTCGATGCCGAACGGCTTCAGCAGGCTGGCGCAATGATCCAGGGCGCGGCGGAACACCGGCTCATCTTCATGGCAACGCTGCGCCATGCCAGGGTGTTGGGCACCCTGACCGGGGAACATGAATACAACGCCGGCGGCGCCGGTCTTGCGCTGCGCCGTGGGCGTCTGGCAGGCATCGATCAGCGCCTCGCGACTGTCGACGACGAACGCTCGCCGCCATTCATGATCGCGTCGGCCGACGGCAAGCGAATAGGCGATGTCCGCGAGTTCGTAATCCGGATTGCGAACCAGATGTGCCGCCAGCGTACGCTGCGCTTCAAGCAATGCCGACTCGCTCTTTGCCGACAACAGGATCGGCTGCAATTTCCGCAGTGCCGGTGTCGTCGGCTGCTCGCAAAACCCGCTCAGGATCGCGTGCGCATTGGTTCCGCCCATTCCGAAGGAGGACACGCCGGCGATGCGCCGGGCTGCGGCAGTGTCCCAGTCACGCAATTCGGTATTGACGAAAAACGGACTTCGCTCAAGTTGCAGCGCAGGGTTGGCGCGGGTGAAGTGCAGACTGGGCGGAATGCGGCCGTGATGGATCGAGAGTGCGGTCTTGATGAATGCCGCAACTCCGGCACCCGCGCCCATGTGTCCCAGATTGGATTTCAGCGATCCGATCGGGCAGTAGCCACGGCGTTCGGTCTGCAGGCGGAAAGCTTCGGTAAGCGCCGCAATCTCGATTGGATCCCCGAGTGGCGTTGCCGTACCATGGGCCTCGATATAGCCGACTTCGTCTGGATGCACCCCGGCCATGGCCTGTGCCTCGGCAATTGCCACGGCTTGCCCACGCACACTTGGAGCGGAGTAGCCCACCTTGTCGTTGCCGTCGTTGCACAACGCGCTTGCGCGCAGTACTGCAACAATGCGGTCGCCGTCAGCAAGCGCGTCCTGCAACCTGCGCAGGACGACCACCCCGACACCATTGCCACTGACCGTCCCGGCAGCGTCAACGTCAAAGGTACGGCAGTGACCATCCGGCGAGTGGATGCCACCTTCGTGATACCAGTAACCGCAGTCATGCTCGACCGACACCTGGGCGCCGCCGGCAATGGCGACGTCGCACTCGAAGTCGAGCAGACTCTTGCGCGCCAGATGAATCGCAACCAGCGAGGTAGAGCAGGCGGTGGCTACGCTGATTGCCGGTCCTTGCAGGTTCAACCGGTAGGCAATCTGGGTGGCGGCAAACGTATTGTCATTGCCGAACTGCACGGTGCGGGCGCCAATCGTCTGCGCCAGTTCCGGATTGCTGGCCAGGTTCATGAAAAGGTAGTTGCTTTGGCCGACGCCAACAAAGGTGCCGACCCGACCGGCCAGCTTGTCGACAGCGCAGCCGGCATCCTCGAGCGCACGATGCGCGCATTCAAGCAGCATGCGCTGCTGGGGACCACAGACTTCAGCCTCGCGCGGCGTGAAATCGAAGAACGCGGCATCGAACAGCTCGATGCCGTCGAACTGGGCGCCAGCGCGCACATAGTCCGGGTGATCAACCTGCTCTGCTGGCACACCACGCGCGATCAGCTCGTCACGGCTGAATCGGCGAATCCCGCTGCGACCGGCACAGAGGTCATTCCAGAGTGTGTCAACGTCATCACTGCCGGCAAAACGGCCGGCCATGCCGGTGACGGCAATCCACTGCTCCTGGTCAGGCATCGACGGCTTCTCCGGTACGCGCGCTGCCCGGGCGGCGTTGCCTGGTTCGCTGCCCCACCGCTGCCAGCGCGCTGGCAGTTGAGGATGCACCGCGCAGATGCTCGGCCAGCTTGGCAATCGTTGGATACTTGAACAGGTCGAGCACACTGAGTTCATGCTCGAACAGCTTTTTCAGACGACCATGCGCCTGGATGATGAGCAGCGAGTTGCCGCCGAGCTCAAAGAAATTGTCGTCTCGCCCCACCCGCTCGCGTTTCAGCAGATCTGCCCAGACCTCGGCGATGCGACGCTCGGTCTCGGAAGCCGGCGCCACATGCGCGGTGACGGCAACCTGCGCCGCCAGCTGGGGCAGTCCGCGTCGATCCAGCTTGCCGTTGGCCGTCAGCGGAAGCTGACTCGTCAGCTGCCACAGGGCCGGACGCATCGCTTCCGGCAACTGTGCAGCGGCACGTGCCGCACAGTCCGCGATGTCGCGGGCACCGACGACGTAGGCGACCAGGCGCGCGCTACCGTCGCTGCCGGTCTGGACCGCGACGGCGGCAGCCGACACGCCGGGAAAGCCGCGGATCACGCCCTCGATCTCACCCAGCTCAATCCGGTGCCCACGCAGCTTGACCTGCTGGTCGCTGCGCCCGAGATACTGCACCTCGGTGGCAGCGGTGAACCGCGCGCGATCGCCGGTGCGATACATGCGGCTACCTGCAACTTCTGCAAACGGGTCGGGTACAAATCGTTCCGCTGTCTGGCGGGGATCGCCGAGGTAGCCGCGCGCCAGTCCGCTGCCGCCGAGATACAGTTCGCCGACTGCGCCGGGTGGCTGCAACTGTAGCCCGCCGCTGAGCAGATAGGCGCTGCGGTTCGCCATCGGGGTGCCGATCGCGATCGTCCGCGCCGCGGTCAGCTCGCACGACAGCGCGCCGACCGTGGTCTCGGTGGGTCCATAGTGATTGATGATCCGGCAGTCGGCGAGCGAACGAACCTGCGCTAGCAGTTGCGGGGACGGGCTCTCGCCACCGAGCACCAGGCACTGCCTCGGCAGCAGTGCGCGCGTTGCCGAAGCTGCCAGCAAGGCTTCCAGATGCGAGGGAACGATCTTGAGCATGTCCACTGGCCGGCGCACCAGCTCGTCATGCAACGCGTGGGCGTCGAGCATGAGTGCCTCGGGCAGCATGCGCAGCGCATGGCCACCGCAAATGGCGCCAAACAGCGCCGTGTGACCCAGATCAGCGGCGGCGGTGGCCAGCGAGGCTAGCTCGCAGACGCCGGATAACCCGAGCCGAGGCAGCACGCTGTCGACATACTCGACAATTGCGGCGTGTGGGACACCGACACCCTTCGGGACCCCGGTCGAACCGGAGGTGAAAATCACATAGGCCAGTTGCTCGGGAGTGACCTCCACATCCGGCGCGCGCGCTGGGAACTCCACGATCTCGTCCCAGTCGCGGTCGATCGAGACGATGCCGCGAGTGCCATCGCCGGCGACACGCTCCAGCATCGCCTGTTCGGTCACCACCAGATCGACGCCGGCCGCAGCCAGCACCTGCTCGATTCTAGACTCCGGCCAGTCGCCATCGATCGGCACATAGGCTGCCCCGGCCTTGAGAATGGCAAGCAGGCCAATCACGAATCTGGAGTTGCGTTGCGTACACAGACCAACGCGGGCTTCAGCAGCAACGCCAGACTGGCGCAGGCAGTGTGCAAGCCGGTTTGCCGCCACGTCCAGCTCGGCCGCGGTCATCATGGTCTCACCGAACACCAGCGCGAGCCGTCCGGGATCCGCTGCCGCGTTCGCCGCGAAACGCGCTGCCACGGTCTCGGAGACACGCCCGACCACTGGCCCGCGCGCGGCAGCCAGCAGGCCGCACTTTGCCTCGGGCGACATGAGACACAGGGAACCGACCGCCGCGTCCGCGTCTTCAAGCATCTTCTGCAACAGTTGCTGCAGCTGTGCAAGCAACTGCTCGACCGCTGCACGTGCGTAGCGGGCGCCGTCGTACTTGAACTGCAGCAGCAACTTTTCGCCGGGCATGACCATCAGCGTCAGCGGATAGTTGTTGTACGAGAAGCTGGTCAGCGGCTGTGCCGACAGCGTCGTTGCACTGCCAGGGTTTGCTGCGATCGGATAGTTGTCGAACACCAGCAGACTGTCGAACAGAGCGCCGCGGGCGGCCGCTGGCGCCAGCGATTGAATCTCGACCAGCGGCACAAACTCGAAATCGGCGCGATCACTATTGAACTGCTGAAGGTTCCGCAGCCAGTCGCCCACACGCTGACAGGGATCGATCTCGATTGTCATCGGCAGCGAGTTGATGAATGGTCCGACAATCGACTCCACTCCGGGGAGCTGATGTGGCCGCCCCGACACGGTGACGCCAAAAGTGACAGCATCGTGACCGGCGTAGCGGGAAAGCAGCAACGCCCAGGCCGCCTGAAAAACACAGTTCAATGTGACATGCTGACTGCGCGCAAACGTATCGAGCCCCTGCCTGAGTTCGGCGGCAGCCACTACGGCATGCGACTGCAGGTCTTCGACCCGGCGCGGGGCAGCGTCCTGGCCAGAGTCGCCGATCAAGGGCAGCGGCGTACGCTCCTCAAAGCCCTGAAGCTGGCGGGTCCAGAAGTCGCGCGCGGCGCCCGCGTCCTGGGCGCCCAGCCAACGGACATAGTCCTGGTAACCGCGTGCCCGCGGCAGATCCGGCTTTTGGCCGTTGCACAACGCGTCATAGCAATGCATCACATCGCGCAACACAAGCGGACCGGACCAGCCATCCAGCAATACATGGTGACGGGTCCAGACGAAGTACCAGCTGTCTGCGCTGCGCCGGATCAGCTGCAAGCGCATCAGCGGCGCCTTGGCAAAATCAAAACCGCGCTGTTGCTCCGATCGCAGCAACTGATCCAACGCTGCATCCCGGGCAGCGTCGTCCAGACCGCTCCAGTCGAGCTCGACGGGCGAAAGCACAACGTCCTTGAGCACCACCTGCACCGGCTGCTCGGTATCCAGCCGCACAAACAACGTGCGAAAAACCGGATGGCACCGGATCACTTCTTCCCATGCGCCCCAGAATGCTGTGCGGTCGAACCGGCCGGACAGCAGCAGACTGTCCTGCAGCACATAGACACCCGAGCCCGGCGCCAGCAGTGAATGGAAGATCATGCCGCGCTGCACACCGGTAACCGGGTACATGGCTTCAATCTGCTGCTTGATGTTGCCGTTGGCGTTCGCGTTCATTGTCATCCTTGTTCGTAGCGGTCAGTGCAGCCACTGCTGCCGTGGCTCCGGGACTCGCCTGCAACGACCCGGCCACAGCGCCAGCTCTGCCATGGATCGCCCTGGATGTCCGCGAACACAAGGCCAGCCCAAACCCGCGCCGATCCTGCGCAAGGTGGGAGAGCGAAAGGCATGGCCGCTGTCACTGGATCATTCCCACCAATACCTTGCGTTCGCCGGCAAACGGACGGCGGCCATGTGCGGCGAGCACGTTGTCGACCAGCAGCAGATCGCCGGCGCGCCAGGGCCGCGCCACGGTCTCAGCGTCATAGGCCGCGCGGATCTCGGCCAGCGCGTCGGCATCGATCTCGCTGCCGTCGCCGTAATAGGCATTGCGCGGCCAGTCCGACTGCGGAATGCCTGACACCAGGGCGCAACGGACCTGTTCACCCAGTGCCGAAACATGGAAGAGATGCGCCTGGTTGAACCACACCTCTTCGCCGGACACCGGGTGTGTCAGGATCGCCTGACAGGTTTCCTCGGTACGCAGTCCGCCGTCCGGCTTCCACTCATAGGCGATGCCGCGATCACGACAGAACGTCTCGACCTCGGCGGGTACGCTGGTCTGGAATACATCCTGCCAGGGCAGGTCGAGGCAGCCGTAGTTGCGCACGTAGCGAACCCCATCGCGCTGGAAACGCTCGCGAACACGCGGACTGATGCGCGCGAGCACGCGCCTGCTGTCGGCGACCGTGGTCTCGCCGCCGCGCAGTCCCGGCTGTACGCAAAAAAAGAACACGCGGCCTGGCCACATGCTGGTGTAGGCATTCTCGTTGTGCAGCGGGATCGTTTCGTCCGGCGGGTACTCCGTCGACGTATAGATGCGTCCCTTGACCTGGCTGCGTGGTGTCGAGCGATTGGTGTACTCGAGCAGTTCACGCCGGTACATCGCCGCGATGAGTTGCTCGAAGTGGGCACTGCCATTGATCTTGAAGCCCTGCAGAACAACCGCACCATGACGCGCCAGCAGCGCCTCGACGCCGGCGGCATTGTCTGCTGCCCAGCGCACCGGATCGACGGCTGGACCGAGGCAGCGGATCAATACCGGCAAGCTGTGTTCAGCATCCGGCAGAGTGACCTCAACATCCGCGTCGACCAGATCACTGGCACAGTTCGAAATTACGACGCTCATCGGCGCCCTCCTTCGTTGATGGGTTCGTCGCACAACTGGAACACCCTGATCGCGCAGGCCTCGCTGGCCGCAAGCGCGGCCATGTAGCCGGGTGGCGCTGGCACATCGACAATCAGTGGCGCCCGCTCAGGGGACCGCAACGAGGCACCATCGATGTCGATGTGGCTACCGCGCCAGTTGGGCAGCGGCTTCGCCGCGTCCGGCACCTGAACCCGAACCGGGGCCAGCTGAAACCCCAGCCCCAACTGCTTCATCACGGCTTCCTTGCGTGTCCAGGTTCGATAGAACGCGTCACGACTGCCAATGTGCTCGGCCGGATGCGCGACGGCATCGAGCAGTTCGCGATAGTTGACAGTCGGGTCGATGCGCTCACAGTCGACACCGACTTCGGCCCTGGCGATCGCCATCGCCACCCAGTTGGCGGAATGCGAAAGATTGAAGGTGAGTTCGGCATTGCCGATGCGCGGCTTGTCGTAGGTGCCGATGACAAAGTCGATGTCCGCCGGCGGGCAACCCAGGTAGCTGGACAGGATGGCACGCTTGCCCGCGTGGCAGACTCGAAACCTGTCGCGCAGCAGAGGAGTGGCAAAGCGCGCGCAACGCGCGCGCTCGGTTTCATTGAGCGTGTCGGCAAACGACATCGCATCGCTGTCGAAGAAATAGACGTCTACCTGCGCCGTAGTCAGGGCGCCGGAAAGTGCGGGAACGTCAGACAGGACGATGCGTTCCATCAGATGACCAGCTCCAGACAGGTCTCGTCAGCAGCCGCGATGATGGGCGTGATCGGCCTGACCGATCGGGCCTGGGCGAATTCATCGAGCGCCGCCTGCATCGCCCGCCACAACTCATCGAGCAGGGCTTGGTCGATCAGATCGGGATCGTGCAGCATCTCCACGCCGAGCCCGTCGCCAGGCCAGATCAGCAGGTTCAGCGGATACTCGGTATGGGTATGGCTGCGCAGTGCCGCCGCGGCCTGGTGTCGCGCACGCGGATAGTTCTCGAACACGAACAGCGTGTCGAACAACGGTGTCGGATCCGAGCCGGTCAGCAGATCCAGATCCTGATGATGATGCACTTGCCGCTCTGCCTGCGCGCGTTGCAGCTCGGCCAGCCAGTCTGCGGACACCAGCCCGGCCGGCGCCAGTCGAAGGCGCAGCGGCAGCAGATTCACCAGTGGTCCGACGATCCGGTCTGACAGCTCCGGTGGCCGCGTCGCGAGCACGGTGCCCAGCACGACATCGCGCGTTCCACGAACGGCGCCAACGGCGCAGGCCCAGGCCGTCAGCAACAGCGTGTACAAGGTGATACCGGCGCCCTGAGCCGAGGCAGCGTAGCGCCTGGTCTGGTCGACATCGAAGGAGCGCTCCAGGCGCGCGCTGCGCCCCGCACTGGTGCGCCCGGGATCGACCAGCAGCCACAGGCGCCGAGCAGGCAGTGCGCTCAGGTGGCCGCTCCAGTAGCGCATCGCCGCCGAACGGTCCTGTCGCTGCAACCAGAGCACATAGTCGGCAAATGGCGCACTCGACTCGGCTATCGCCGGGCCATCGGACGTCAGCGCCAGGTACTGATCGAATACCGAATCCAACACCACGATATCCGACCAGCCATCAAGCAGCGCATGGTGGTAGGTCCATATGAAATGGTAGCGGCGCGGCCCGATCTCGGCCAGGTGAAAGCGCATCAGCGGTGCAACCAGCAGGTCAAATCCGCGGGCACGATCCCTGGCCAGGGCTGCACTGACCCGCTCCTGCAATTCGAGGCCAGGGTCGAGCCAGTTGGCCAGCGACCAGTCCGGCTCGACATGGCGTCCAACCAGGAACAGCGGTTTGTCGCGGAGCGCAATCGCAAATGAAGCGCGGAGAATGGCGTACTGAGCGATCACCCGCCGCCAGGCCGTCTGGAAGGCCACCACGTCCAGGTCTTCCAGGACACCCTCGACCTGCTCAAGGTAGCGCCCCTCGCGCTGGCCAGTCAGCGATCGGTACAGCATGCTGATCTGCACCGGCGTTGCGGCGAGAATCTGCTGGACATTGCCCCAGTTGGGCGAGCCGGCGCGCAGGCGATCGCGCTCCGCCGCGGACAGTGCGACACCAACACAGTCACCCTCGGCGGCATCCGCAGTCGCGCGCGCATGCGCGCGCAACAGTGCGCCGACGGCATGCAGTGGTGTCGATACCATGGCGCCGGCGTCCAGCTGCCAACCGCGGCTGCGCAGCAGTGACAGCAGGCGCACCGCTTGAATCGAATCACCACCGGCAGCATGGAAAGTTTGCGTCAGATCATCAGGCAGGTAGCCAAGGCTCTGCTGAAGACAGTCGCAAAAAACGTCCGCGACATGTGCATCGCCTGCGCTCGCGGCGCCGCCATCAGCGCTGAACGGACAGGGCAAGGCCGCAAAATCCGTCTTGCCGTTGGCGTTGAGCGGCAGTGCGGGCATGACGGCGTAACAACGCGGCCGCATGTACTCGGGGAGGCCGCTGACGGCAGCGGAGTACGCTGCGACCGCCGGCACATCAGCGGCATGGAACCTGACTTCGGCCGCATCCGCTGCGCGCGGTACAACGTAAGCGACAAGCGTCGCCGCACTGCCGCGGTCCACGAGCTTGACGGCGACGGCAGCGATCAGGCCGCATGCCTCCAGACGTCGCTCGATCTCGGCAGGCTCGATACGGTGGCCACGCAGCTTGAACTGGCGGTCGCTGCGACCAGTCAGAACAAGCTCGGATTCGCCGCCGAGCCGCACGCAATCGCCACTGCGATACATGCGGGCGCCCGCTCGCGATGCAAATGGGTCGGGCAGAAACACCGCTGCGGTGGTCGCCGGTTGATCGTGATAACCATCGGCGACCAGGGCACCACCAAGGTACAGCTCGCCGGCCGCACAGGCTTGCAGTTGCTGATCGAGCACATGGGCATCGACAGCGGGCAGCGGCTGACCGATCGGCGCGTGCAGCTGTCCCTCCGGCAGTGCGCGCATGGTCCAGGCGGTGGCGGTGATCGTCGTTTCGGTGGGACCATAGGCATTGATGCAGACGATGCTGGCGGCAGCTTCCAGCGCGAGCCACGTCGCGACCTTGGCGACCGGGCAGGCTTCACCGCCGACGATCAGGCAGCGCAAGGCATGCGGCGCCTGCCCCGTGCTGGCGATCTCGTCGACCCAGGCCGACCACAGGGCAGTCGGCAGATTGGCGACAGTGACTGCTTCGGCATCGAGCAAGGCAGTCAGGCCGCCTTCGCGTTGTCCGGCATGATCGGGGGCAATCACGATGGCCGCACCGACACAGAGCGTTGGAATGACTTCTTCCAGCGAGATGTCAAAGCCGATCGCGCAGGTCTGCAGCACCCGATCGCGCCTGCTGAGCGCATATCGACTGATCGCCTGCCCGGCGTGGACAGCGAGATTGCCATGGGCAACACGCACCGCCTTGGGTACGCCGCTGGTCCCGGAAGTAAAGATCAGATACGCCAGCGCCTGTGGATGCACCGGCAGCGGATCGCCGGGAAGTGCGGTGTCGGCCGGCATCGCTGCCAGCACCAGGTCCGTCGCCTCGGCGTCAGCCGATGCACTGTCAGCAAGCACCAGGGCCGCGCCAGCAATTCGGCACATCTGGCGTCGCCGCTCGATGGGGAGCTGAGGATTGACCGGTACGTAGATCATGCCGGCGCGCAGCACGCCCAGCATCGCTGCGATCCAACCGGCACCGCGTGCCATCCGGACCGCGACAGCTGCGCCGGGAGCGAGGTCGGCAGCCTTCAACTGACGCTCGATGGCCGCTGACCAGGCCACCAGCTCTGCATAAGTGTAGCCACGACCGCCATCGACGATGGCACAGGCCAACGGGTTCTCCCGCGCGCGCGCCTGGATCATCGACAGTACCGAAGTAACCATCGCCGTCATGCCAGATCCGCCACGGCCACCGGCAGTGCGGTCGCCTGTGCTTTTGACTGCACCGTCCGCTGCAGCGCCCGAATCTCGTGCCGACCGAACAATCGCGACGCAGGGATGCCGGCTTCCAGGCAGCGCGCGACAAGGCGATCGGATTCGACGATCGCGGGACTTTCCGTCGTGTACTCGATGCTCGAGATGAACGCGAGCCAGGGTTCGGATCCCATGGCATAGATGTGCACGGCGTCAGGTTGCAGCGTCTCCACAATTTCCCAGGCGCGCTCGGCGTCCGAACCATTGAGTCGGCGTGCCTGATCGTGCCGGCGCTCCGGTGGTCTTGTGAACAATGGGCCATATACCCAGGACAAGGGTGCGCCTACGCACTCCATGCCGATATAGAGATGGTTGACTTCGCCGATCAACGGACGCAGCCGGCGATACATTTCAGGATCGAGATTGTTGGAGTCGGCTGCAAACAGCGCCGACGTTGTACCCATGCGCACATGAAACGCCAGCTTCGTCTGCAGTTCGAGGTCGCCGTGCTCACCGAGGAATGGCACGCCGAGAATGCGACCACCGGCAATCGGCAGTTCTTCCAACTCGCCCAGTTCGACGACGCTGGCAAATCCGCTGGCGAGCAGCACCTGCTTCAGCGACAGGTCCGGCAGCGTGCCGCTACCGCCCCTGGGCACGACAATCGTGCCAATACGGTGCCGCAGTTGCAGCAGGGTTTCGAACATCACGTGGTCCTGATGGTTGTGTGTCAGCACCACGTAGTCGATTCGGTCCGGAAGATCCTGAAAGCTGTAGCGCTCCACGCCACCCTCAAGCGGATAGGCGATGATCGGATCGGTCAATACGCTTGCGCGGTCGCTGGACATCAATACCGTCGCATGACCGAAGTAGCGCAGGCGCACGGCTTCGGTGTCGATCATGGCGTGCCGCGCCGGTGGCGCCTGCTCGGTCAGAAACCCTGCCAGCAGACTCCGCTCGTGTTCGGCGAGCGCATCCCAGCTGACCAGTTCTTGAAACGCGCCGGATTCCATCGGCGCATGCCGCATCGCGAACAGGGCATCCCACCGCGGGTCGGCAAATGGCCAGTGGAAACTCACTCCCCTGCCATCAGGAAGCCGCGGACTGCTCAACACGAACGGGCGCAGATCACCGTCCATCAGCGACAGGCAGATGCTCTGCAGGTTCGGCTTGTACAGGGAACTGGCATAGAACAGCGGCTCGATGAATCGCAGCCTGGGGTGGTTGTACAGGTCGTAGACCAGCTCGACGCGACCGCGCAACGATGACGGCAAGCGTGCATACCAGGAGGCCAGGCAATCGCCATTGGCCTGCGCCTGCAATGCGCTGTCGAACGCATGCAGATCGTCGGCGAACTCGACCAGTTCGGCCAGCTCGCGGCGCGACGCTTCGACGAACATGCGCATCGTCTCGATGTCACCCGAGTAGTCGACGAAGAGGCCACCCTTGAGGTCCTGGTTGCGTGCTGCCTGAGCATGCAGCTTGGGCGACTTCAGGTAGGACTCCAGCACGCGGAGATGCAGATTGCGGCTGATCAGCGCAAAACTGATCGGGCTGACCAGGAACGACCAGGCATACCAGCCATTGATCAGCGGCTCAGCCTTGAGGTCCGGGCGCAGATACCACAGTCGGCCCGGCGCCAGACCGGACGCCGCTGCAGAGGGGTTGACGGACGCGGTCATGCCACTCATACGACCTCGCTCAGTTCGCTCAGCAGGGCATCGAGATCGTGCTGCTCGAGGTTGAGATCCGGCACATCGGATGGCGTCAGACCACCTGCAGAACGGCTGCACTCGGCAATCATGCGCTCAAGCTCGGATTGAAACCTGGCGCAGATCCGCTCGATGCAGGACGTCGCGATGCGCGACGGGTTGTAGACCAGACTGACGACCAACTGGTCACCGTGCTGGATGGCAAGCACTTCCAGCGCGAACAGGCGCGGCTGCTCGAGTGATCGGGTCGCATGCTGGGCCAGATGCATCAACGGCGAGGTCTGCAGGTGTGTCGCCTCGTCGGAGACCGCGAAGCGCCCCAGATAGTTGAAGCAGAGTTCCGGCTCGGCGGCGCGCTTGCTCGCGCCCTGCCCGCTCAGATAGCGCAGTGCCGCGTAGCCACTGCCATTGCCAGGGACGGCGCGCAGCTGCTCCTTGACCGCGGTAACCAGTGCGATCGCATCACTGCGGTGATCCTCCGCGGGAGCCTGCAATGCCACCGGGTACATGGTGGTGAACCAGCCTACGGTACGACCACAATCATCGTCTCCGGCGCCGCCATTGTCGCGGCCGTGCCCCTCCAGCATGACTGCGAGGGTTCGCTCGCCGGTCCACTCGATGCAGGCAGAGAGCAAGGCAGCAAGCAGAAAATCCTGACTGTTGGTGTTGAATGCCTGGTGCAGGTTGCCCGCAAGCGCTACACCGATCGACTCGGGCAGCACCAGGCGATGACTGCGCGCCGCTCCGGCCAGATCGCTTGCGGCAGCCAGCGGCAGGGGGACCGTGGCTTGCTCGACGCGTCCCCAATAGGCCATCTCGGCCTGCCAGGCCCCGCTGGCGAGCGCTTCCATCGCGCGCTCTGCGCCTGTGCGCAGCGAGATGGTCTTCGCCGCCAGCACGGCGCCCGGGTCAGCGAGCAGCACCTGCAGATCCTGCTCGATAAGCCGCCAGGAATAGCTGTCGATGACAAGATGATGGGCCACTGCGAGCAGCAGCGGCGGCGCGCCGACTTCATCCCGGATGAACACCAGCCGGAACAGCGGCGCCGTTGCCAGATCGAAGCCGGTCTGAACCTCCTCTACCGTCGTCCGCAGGACTGCTTCCCGATCGGCACCGGAAGCAATGGTGACATCAAGACAGCTGCGTTCGATCAGCTCGGCGGAGCATGGCTGAAACTGCTGGCGCCAGCTGCCATCCGCCGCCTCCACGAAGGCGGCACGCAGGGCATCGTGGTGTTGCAACAACCGCGATGCCGCCGGGCGCAGCTGGTCGAAGGTGGTGTCGGCGGGCAATGCATACAGACAGGCCTGGTTGTATTGGTGGCGATCCACTGTGACGCAACTGAAGTAGCGCGCCTGGATGGCAGTCAACGGTGACGCACCGACTACCTGTCCCTGCTCCGCGCCATCAGAAGCCGTCAGCAGCTCTACGACAGCAGCGAGTCGCGCGATGGTCTGCTGTTCAAACACCTGCTTGGGTCGGAAAAACAATCCTTGCTGACGCGCACGCGCCACCAGTTGGATTGCCACGATCGAGTCCGCGCCAATTGCGAAGAAATTGTCGTCGATCCCGATGCGGGCGTTGCCGAGCAACTCGCGGCATAGTTGCAACAGAATCGCCTCGATGGGATTGCAGGCGCGCCCAGCCTGGCGCCCGGCCTGGTCGAGGTCGGGAAGCGCCCGCCGATCGAGTTTGCCGTTGGCATTCAGCGGCAGTCGATCCAGCCACACCCAGACCGCCGGACACATGTGCTCGGGCAAGCGCGCGGCGAGTTCGGTGCGGGTTGTTGCTTCGCTCGAGCCATCGCCGACCGCATACACCACCAGACGTGCCGTGCTCCCCTCCTGAACGATCACCACTGCGCATTCGCGGACCGACGACGTGCAACGCACGGCCGCTTCGATATCACCGAGCTCGACTCGATGTCCACGCAGTTTGACCTGCTGATCTGCGCGTCCGCGAAAACGCAATGCGCCGGCAGCGTCGAACACCGCGCGATCACCGCTGGCGTACATTCGCGCACCCGGCGCAGTTGCATGGGGGTCGGGCAGGAAGCGTGCAGCTGTTTCGGCGGGACGGTCGAGATAGCCCGCAGCCACTCCGTCGCCAGCCAGGCACAGCTCGCCTTCGATGCCGACCGCACAGCGCTGTAGACCGGTGTCAAGCACATAGGTGCGGTTGTTGGCCAGCGGCCGCCCAAGAGCGGGTCCGAATGTCGGCGTGCGTGGACCGATCTGCGCGTTGCAGGTAATGCCGATCGTGGTTTCGGTCGGACCGTAGTGATTGACCACGCAGAGCGATGGCGACAGCGCGTGCACCCGATCGACCAGATCCCAGGGCAGCGGCTCGCCGCCAAGCACCAGAGCCTGGCTCGGCAGCAATCGTTGCGGAAGATCGACCGCCAGCAGAGCAGCCAGATGCGACGGCACGATCTTCAGACAGTCGACGGGTTGCGCCGCGAGTTCCTCCGCCAGTGCCGTGGCATCCAGACTGAGTGCTTCGTCAAGCAGACGCAGGCAACAGCCATTGCCGAGGCCACCGAACACCGCGGTGTAGCCGAGGTCCGCCGCGACAGTAGAGAGTGCGGCGATGGAAGAAATTCGGGTGAAATCCAGGCGCTCGGCGATCGCGGCGACATAGTTGGTCAGCGCCCGATGGGAGACCTCGACACCCTTGGGCTCGCCGGTAGAGCCGGAAGTGAAGATCGCATAGGCCGGTTGCTCCGGGTGAATATCCAGCGAAACCGCAGCACCGCTGAGCTGATCGATGTAATCGGCATCGCGATCCCAGTCGATCAGCGGAATCTCCGTCTCGCTGTCGCTGACACGGTCGAGGTAACCGGACGCAGTCACGATCATTGCCAGATTCGCCTGCGCCACGATGGCAGCGATTCGCCTGGCGGGATATGCCGGATCTATCGGCACGTAGGCACACCCGGATTTCAAGACGCCAAGCATGCTGGCAATCTGTCGCGCGCAACGCGGCAGACAGATGCCGATCCGGTGACCCGGGCGTACGCCCTCTTCGATCAGCAGCCGGGCCACCCGGTTGCTCCAGACATCCAGCTCTGCATAGCTCAATTGCAGCGGACCGGCATGCAGGGCCAGCGCATCCGGTTTACCTGCCACCACAGCGGTCAGACGTGCGACAAAATTCCGATCGGAAATGGGCAGCCGCGGACCCCGGCCAGCATCGGCAAGGAAGGCCGACTGCCTTGCCTCGAAGAGCATACCCGGCGCGGGCACCCGGGCGGGGTGCTCCAGCACGGATTCCAGCAAGGCCAGGTACTGACAAGCCAGCCAGTCAATGGCGTCACCATCGAGGTTCGCCGAGTCGAACGAGATGCGCAGCTCCACCCTGCCGTTGCGCCGGGTCACCCGTAGATGCAGTGACTGCGGCTCTGAATCGACAACACAGGCATGCTCGTTGTGGTCAGCCTGGACATACGAGTAGCCATAGCGCCAGGTCTGCAGGATCGATTCGTCGGTCGTCGACAGTCCCGGAAAATGAAAGGCATGCTCGCGCGCCCGCGCCAGGCGGTGCGCGAGCTCGTCGAGCCGCTGTTGTGCCGGCGATTCGCGTGCTTCAAAAAGTATCGGCAGATCGAGCTCCAGCGGTCCGAACACGCCTACCAGATCATCGTGGTCCCGTGCCGCCACGCTGCACGCCACCACTTCTGCGTCGCCAAACCGCAGATGCAGCAACTGCTGCCAGCAGGCAAGGAAAGCCACCTCGTCGAGTCGAGCCAGCCTTGCAGCGCTGGCGTCTGGCAGATCGATCAGACGCTGCGCGTGCGAAGCTGCCCCGGTCACCGCGATCAACGAAGCCTCCGCGCGGGCGATCACATCGCGCCAGTACGCAAGATCGGATTCGGCTTCGGGATCAACCCGCATCTGCATCTGCAGATCGACAAGATCCGCGTAGAGGACGACGGGACTGTCCGCGCAGGCCTGGCCACTCGCCACTGCGCGCGCAAGCGTGCGCAGCGAATGAAGATCGGCGCACCAGCGCGGAGCGGCAAGCAGCAGACGAGCACTGCCGGATCCGACCACCACCAAGTCCATCTGCAGCGGGCTGGCAACCTGCGCCCGATAGTCTGCGCGAATCTGTTCGCGCTGCGCACGCGCGATCGACGCGATCGCGAGTTCCCGTTCGGCCAGCGTTTGCGCGGCGAGTTGATGCACACGTGCCCTCGGCAGATGACCAGGCACGCTGTTTCGGCCATCGGCAGAAATGCTTGCTGCCGCGAGTCCACAGGGCGCCGTCAACTGATCTATGCGCATGCACAGGGCGGGCACATCGCCATCGAACATGAGGGCGTGGTCGATCTGGACACAGGTGCCATTGTCGGCAACTTCCTGCAACCGCAATGCACGCCACTGGCCAGCGGACAGGCGCGGCTGCGATTCCGTTTCGGCGGCAGTATGGTCTCGAGTTTCCATCATGACATTCCGACCACAACCTTCCGGCTGCCGGTAAAGGGCCGGCGTCCATGCGCGACCAACTCGTTGTTGAGCGCCAGGATGTCGCCCGCCTGCCAGGGAAACGCAACAGCCTCGGCCGCATAGGCCTCACGAATAGCCGTCAGATCGGCATCGCCGATTTCACTGCCGTCGCCGAAATATGCGTTGCGGGGAAGGTCGGCCGGGGCCAGTGTCGCAGTCAGTGCGTGGCGCACGGCGGGCAGCAGACTGGACACGTGGAACAGATGCGCCTGGTTGAACCACACTGGCTGTCCGCTCAGCGCATCGGTGATCGTTGCCTGCGCCACTTCGCGAGTACGCAGCCGGGTGCCAGCGACCCACTCCCAGCGGATGTTCGCCTCATCGCAGAGTGCCTCGACCTGCCGTGGGTCCTCTGTCTGGAATACCGACTGCCAGGGCAGATCGAGCCCATCGTAGTTGCGCACATACATCACACCATGGTGTTCAAAGCGCCGACGCACTTCCGCCGGGATCCGCTGGTAGACCGCGCGACTATCTGCAATCGGCGTCTCGCCGCCGGTATCGCTCGGCTTGACGCAGTGGAAGAAGATCCGCTGTGCCCAGGACCGGGTATAGGAATTCTCGTTGTGCAACTCGATGTGCTGATCAGCCGGATACTCGGTCGACGTGTAGATGCGGCCGCGTACCTCGGTGCGCGGTGTCGAGCGATTGCGGTACGTCAGCAGATCGCTGCCGAATCCCTCGGTCATGAAGCGCTCGAAATGGGCGACCCCGTTGACCCGGAAGCCACGGAACAGCACAGCACCCCGTCCTGCCAGCAGATGCTCGATCTGCTCAAGATGCTCACGCACCCACTGGACGACATCGACGTCGCGGCGCTCGGCCCGAAAGACCGGCGGGAAATCCTGTGTGCCCGAGCGGGCGCTTTCAGCAACAGCGTTCACGCAACTTCCCCTTGATCGCCAGTCGTCGCCAGCCATGGCCTGGGCACCCGCAACAGCAGCTCCCGCGCCCCGGTCACCACGTAGCCGCCAGCGTCTTCAGTCCGCGCAGCGTGTAGGTCGACAACCACTGCGGTTCACCGCCTTGCAATCGGATTGACGGCAGTCGGGCTTCCAGGGTTTCAATTGCGGCCTTCAGTTCCAGAGTGGCCAGCCGTGCACCGATGCAGTAGTGGGCACCACCGCCAAACGTCAGGTGCACAGGCTTGCTTCTGCGAAGATCCAGCAACTCCGGATTCTGATGTCGCGCCGGATCACGATTGGCGGCGCCGAGCAGTGGCAAGACCAGTTCGCCAGCGCGAATCAGCGTCTCTCCAACCATGACATCCTCACTGGCGTAGTGGACGTGTGCAGTCTGAACCGAAGTATCGAAGCGAATGAGTTCTTCAACCGCGTTGTCGATCAGCGCCGGCTCGGCGCGCAGGATGGCCAGCTGATCAGGTCGCGAGTAGAGCGAATACAGTGCGTTGGAGATCAGGTTCTGGGTCGACTGGTGGCCAGCGAAGAACATGAAGAACATGTGGGCAGTGATGGTGTCGAGCGACAATTCCGGGTCGTCTGCCTGAAAGCGCAGCAGGTCACTGGTGAAGTCGTCGGCCGGCTCGATCCGCTTGCGGGCGCATAGCTCTTCGAAGTAGGCAATGATCGTGCGAATCTTTGCGCCGGCCGCAATCGTGGTTGCCTGATTGACCGGAACAATATCGAGCAGGCCGGGGTCCGGAACGATGGACTGTTCGACGAACATCGCACGCTCATTCTCAGGAATGCCAAGCAGGTCGCAGACGACCAGGGCAGTGAGCGGAAACGTGTAATCGCCGACCAGATCGAGGCTGCGCTTCTGCAACACGCGATCGACCAGCTGGTGGCAGTAAGCGCGCGCAGGCTGCTCAAGCCGCAGCATGCGGGCATTGCTGATCGCACGTACCATATGCTTGCGCAAGCGCGTATGGTCCGGTGGATTGTGATTCACGATCCAGTGCCGCATCACCCCGGTGGAATACTCGTGCAGCCCGGCTTCGCCGTACATCGCGCGCGTGCCTTCATCGAAATCCCGATGGAAGCGCTTGTCCTTGATGATGAACAGGACGTCGTCGTAACGCGTCGCGATCAGCAGGCCGTAAGCCGAGCGATGGATGGGCTCGTGCTCGCGCAGCAGTCGCAGCACCGGATACGGGTTGTCCTTGAACCGCTTCGACAGCGGATCAAAAAGCATATTGCTGATGGCGGATGGTGCGTTCGTATCCATTGAGTTCTTTCCCGTCGCGCGCCGCCGCTGGTCAGGCCGTACGCGTTGCGGTGGCAGGTGCGATGAAGCTTGCGCGCAGCGCGGGCACCAGCGCTGAAGTGAGACCCAGCAACCAGAGGAAGAGCACGCCCGGCACGATCATGCCAGGCGTCACCTTGGTGGCTCCGAGTCCCTGGACGAGCACAATGTTGAGCACATAGGTCAGCAACACGCCCACCACGATGCCCGCTGAAGTCATCAACCAGTTCTCGATCAGGAAATAGCTGACGATCTGGCTCTTCGTCGATCCGATCGCGCGACGGATTCCGATCTCGCGGGTACGCTTGGTCACGGTGAACGTGGTCTGTCCATAGCAGCCCAACGCAGTAACCAGGAGCAGCAAGGCGCAGACAAAGCCCAGCACGGCAACGGTGGACATTGCGACGCTCAGGGTCCGCGTCTTGATTTCCGCCTGGGTGTCAACGGTGATCAACGCCTGTGGATGGGCTGTGTACAGTGCGGTTTCAGCCGCCGCAACAATCTCGTCGATGGCAACACCCTCGCTGCGCACCAGGTAGCGCGACAACGGCTGGGCACGCACCCCCGGCACGACGTAAGAGAGTTCCACGTTGCTCCAGAGCGGATGCAATCCAGGAAGCCGTTTCACGATACCGACGATGGTCAACAGTCGGTCGCCGGCATGTACCTGCTGATTGAGGGCGTCTCCCTTTGGAAAGAGCTTGTCGGCCAGTGCCTGCGAGACGATGGCTACCGGGGCACCTTCACTGAGATTCGGATCGGCACTCCAGCGAATCTCGTCGTTGGAAAAATCGCGACCAGCGAGCAGTTCCAGACCAAGTGTGCGCACAAATTCCGCATCGCCGACATAGAAAGTCGAAGCGAACGAAGTTTCGTCATCGCGCTTGATCCGCATCTGCCGCACCGGCACCGCATCACTCAGAGGGAAACCATTGGTGACGCTTACCTGCTGCACTCCTGGAATTCCCCGCAGCAGTTCGAGGTCGCGCTGGATGCGATCCTTGTGGAATGCATCGGCGTCGGTACCCTCGGGCGCCCGACTGCCTTCGATATCGATCCATTCGCTGGAAACGGCCGCCAGACCCGACTCGGCAATACCCATCGGCTGGCCGACAGCGGCTCGATAGCCGTCACTGGAGGCAAAGACATTGACCAGTACTGCCAGGGTCAAGGCAACTTGGAAAATCGTGAGCAGCGCGGCAGCGCGGTTGCGCAGCAAGGTACGCAGAATGACCGGAAACTCGTTCATGACCGTCCTATATCGTTTTCAGACCGGAGGCCGGCGACACCCGACACGCCTTCCACGCCGGGTAGATGCCAGCGGCAACGCCACCCACCAGTGCCAGCACGACGCAGGTAATGGCCATCGGAATATCCATCCTCCAGAAGCCGTCCGTGCCACTCGTGCTGGCGACTCCACTGGCCGCGACTGCCGAGCCGTGCTCGAACAGGTTGCGGGCGGCGTCAAGACCCAGCAATGCGAGCGCAATGCCGAGCAGGCCACCGATCAACGCAAGCATGCTCACCTCGATGATGTACTGCAGAAACATGTCACTTTGTGCAGCACCAAGGGCACGGACCACACAGGTTCGACCTTGCGAGCGAAGAAACTTTGTCAACAGGAGGTTTACGGTGTTGAACAGGCAAACCGCGTAGAACAGCAGCATCACTACAATCAAGGCGGCAACCCCACCGGCGTCGCGCGAGTCCTTCATGGTGTAGTCGATCCAGCCAGCCACATCGTCAAGGCGATTGTTCAGTGCGCGTGGAAAGCGGCCAAGCGCCTTCTGTCCTTCGACGTAGCGGTCCAGCCAGTCGCGATACGATTTGGCCGACGCCGGCTCCGGCAGTTGCACCCAGTACTGGACAAACACGATGTCACCGCTGCTGAACAGGCTTTCGAAATTTGCGTGGCTCAATGGTGCTGGCAAGGTGGTTGGCGACCGCCAGAACTCGGGTACCAGATGCAGCTCGAACATCAGACCAAGCGGAACAAACAACTCCTCGACCTCGGCAAACGGGTTCTGCATGTCATAGAACATCGGGGTCAACTGCCACGGCGCCAGCACACCAACCACGGTCAGACGGCGACCATTGACGACCAGTTGCGAGCCAACACTCTCGGTGGTTCCAAACAGTCGCTGACTCAGGGACGGACCAATCACAGCGACTGGTTCCTTGGCCGCATCGGCACGCACGTCCCAGCCACCGCCGGCGAGAAACCGGGGCTCGAACATGGCAAAAAATCCGCTCTCAGTGACCCGGGCACTCACCTTGAAAGGGCGCGAACCAGGCTCGTTCGGATTGATCGTCGCCTGTGCGGCGTACATTCCGGCACGCTCAACCGGTTCGGTGGCTTCGCCGAGATTGCGCGCGTCCTGCAAGGTCAGCACCGGCGGCGGGTCATTGGGCTCCCTGAATGGTCGTTCGGCGTTCCAGCTGTCGAGACTTACCCGGAACAGCGTGTGCCCCGTCGTCGGCATCGGATTCGCGCTCATATGGTGGAACACGGTCATCATCGGAATCGAAACACCGATGCCGACCGCAATGGTGACAACCGCGAGCAACGACAGCACCGGCGTACGCAGAATGCTGCCGAGCGCAGAATTGAACAGAAATCCGAACATGCGTGCGCTCCCTAGGTCATCGCCAGCGGCATTGCTGTCGCCATCGGGTGCGCAACATCTATAGCCGGGACCGCTCTGGCCGAGTCGTTCTGGATTCGGCCATCGCGGATCACTACACGACGGGCTGCGCGTCGTGCATGCTCGACATCGTGACTGACCATGACGATGGTGGTGCCGGCACGATTGATCTCACGGAGCAGCTCCATGATCTGCTCCGACATGGCGGAGTCGAGGTTGCCGGTGGGTTCATCGGCCAGGATCAGCTTGGGATCTCCTGCAATCGCGCGGGCAATCGCGATCCGCTGCTGCTGGCCGCCGGACAACTGCGCCGGGTGATGCGAGGCGCGATTGGAAAGCCCCACCGTCGCAAGCGCCTTGGTCGAGCGGGCACGACGTTCTGCCGACTTGACGCCACGCAGGCGCAGGGGCAGCTCGATATTGTCGAGGACACTCAGGTCAGGCAGCAGGTTGAATCCCTGGAAGATGAATCCGATCAGCTCGCTGCGCAGCCGCGACCGCTGGCGATCCGAAAGGCTGCTTACGTCGCGGCCATCAAGGTGATAACTGCCCGAATCGGTAGGCTCCAGCAGACCGGCGATATTCAGCAGGGTAGTCTTGCCCGACCCGGAAGGGCCGCTGAGCGCTACGAACTCACCCTGCCTGACGTGCAGGTCAATCGACGAGAGCGCGCGGGTTTCCACTGTCGAGGTGGTGTAGGACTTGGTGATCTGTGACATTAAGAGCACGACGGACTCCTGGTGCTACTGGCGATTGGGGGCACAACACGATCAAGGCAAACGTCTCTGCACCCGCCCGGGTGCACGGCACATTGGTTTGGCGCCCGGAGAAGAGCAGCCGAAGGCGGCACCACAGCGGGCGCCGCTTCAACGAAGCAGAACTTTTGAAGCATTCTCGAAAACCTGGGTGTTTGAAATGACGACACGATCGCCGGGCTTGAGTCCGCTGACCACCTCCACTTCGGAGGTCCCGATGGCACCGAGCGTGATCGCCACAGCGCGCGCCTGATTGCCCTCGACGACGTAGGCGACCTTGCCGCCACCCGCCTCGAGAAACGGGCCGCGCGCCAACTTGATCGTGTCGTCGATCGTGCGGAAAAAGATCTTCAGGGAAACACGCTGATTCTGCTTGAGGTCACCTTCGGGCTTTTCGATGAACTTCGCGCGCGCCTCGATGCTGTTTCCGATGACTTCTGCGGACATCGAAGTGATCTCGCCTCGATACGGACGACCTTCATAGGTGATCGTGGTCGGCAGACCAACAACAAGATCCTTCGCGTAACTCTCGGGCACCTGGATGAGCACGCCGTAGGCCGTAAGATCGACGACGGTCATGATGGCCTGATTGGTTGAGACGG
This sequence comes from Pseudomonadota bacterium, assembly GCA_022843465.1. Classification (GTDB taxonomy): domain Bacteria; phylum Pseudomonadota; class Gammaproteobacteria; order Xanthomonadales; family Ahniellaceae; genus 0-14-3-00-62-12. The sequence goes on from JALHNO010000011.1 coordinate 34,575, forward strand.
AATCCTGATCCTCGACATGCACCGTGCCGATCTGACCGGAAATCGGCGCACGGATGGTCAGTTCATCGACCTGACGCTGAAAGTCCTCGGTCAACACGCGCTGCTGCGTGATCTCCAGCTTGCGAGAACGCACTTCGAACTGCAGTCGCTCGTTGAGCAGCTTGTTGGTCGCTTCCAGACTGCGATCGGTACGTTCGATGATTGCCAGCTCGTCCTGCACCCTCTCAAAGTCCTGCTGGCTTACCGTCTGCTTGCGCAATGCCTTCTCGTAGCGGGCGAGATTTCTCCGCGCCGCTTCCAGCTTGACCTGGGATACCTGCCAGCTCTGCTCACCCTCGACGAGTGCCTGCCGCGTCTCGAGTTCCTGTCGCGCCTGCTCGATCTGCGCCTTCACCAGCTCGGTCTCGGCCTGTTTCAACTTTGTCGTCAGGTCGGAGTTGACGATGGTCGCCAGCACGCGACCCTTTTCAACGATGTCTCCGGGCTTGACCTGCAACGTCAACACCCCTTCAGTCGGAGCGAACAGGGTGGGCTTGATCTCGGCAACGATCTTGCCGTCGGCGGCCACGCTCTGCTCGAAAGCGCCACGCATCACTTCTGCCACGCGGACACGCTCGGCAGGGTAACTGCGCTCGGTATCGCTCCAGTCGCGATAGTGCGGATAGGCGAAGGCGACGGCGGCGAGCAGGACGCCCCCCGAGATCGCCAGGACCGGCACATTGGCACGGAATCGCTTAGCGGGGCGGGCAATGTCGGTCAAGCTGGTGTCAGAAATCATGATCTTCCAATGGCAAAGCGGACCGCACACCAAAACAGACCTTCGATCAGCCGGGATCTCGTCCACAGGCAGCTTTCTGCCCCGCCCTGCGGCGGCAAAGTGAACGCGAGGGATTCAGTGCGGCGCCTCAGCCCCTGACACCGACTGACGGGTCGGCGTCGGGCTTCTGGAGTTCGTCGCCGACTGGCGTTGCCTGATCCGCGCAAGCCCGTATCGCGACGTTGCGCGTCCGCTTGCCTGCAACGCAGCCAGGCAGCATCGCCCACCTCATCGAAGGTCGACGCTCCGCGACCCTGGTTTCATTGAGCTGACGAAATAATCGTTTCCTTGATTTACAGCGGCGCGCACGTTATCCACGCGGAAGAGCATTGTCAACTCAAAACAGGAAAGAAGCACAGGCGAACGTCATGGCAACTGATGATTTATTGCTGGTGAACACGCCGCGCCACTCACAAGAACATGAAGTGCGGTAGCAAAACCGCCATGAAATCGCAGCCTGGACCCTGTAAGAAGTTGCAGGGTGACCAAGTAGAGGATTTCATGCTACGGCGCAATGAATTCGTGCGCCATGTCGCACAATTGGGCGGGTCATTTTGCGCTCAAGGCGGACGTAAAGAAATAGTCGCTTCTGCTACTGCCTGCGCAGACATGCAAGTTCTTGCGGGGAATCTGCTGGTTTTTCGGAAAACGCCAGAGGAGTTGACAGCGTTGTCCATTAACTTGACTTGCTCAGAACACCGCAGCGGGCGCAGTACTGACGTTTGTCAATACCAAAGATGCACGGCAACGTATCAATGAAAGGCTTTTGCAGCGCGGCTGCATAACACCAGCCGAGCAGCTACGGTAGTCACTAGATACGCGCGCGCGTTATTTAATTGTCGATATCGTCGGACTGGAACGCGGGAGGCCTGACTGGGGCCCGCAGACGTTGCCCAACAGGCCCTCGGCAGGCACTCTGGACCGGCCTGGAGCAGGCCCGCTGCAAGCCGTATCGACAACGTCTGAGGCAGCCTGCAGGCTGCCCGCCCGCAACCGTCCACGACGAACTCCGGCAACGAGAGGATCTGCCGGAACAGACCCCAGGGCGCCTTTCGCTGGCACAGCGGCGGTCACCGGAACAGCCGGATAGCGGCACCGGAGAGCAACCCGCAGACGTGTCAAAACGCTTGCAAACAAGCAGTAGTGCCGTTACCGGCGCGCGAGCGCGGCACACCTGAAGGCAGCGCACCAGGCAGTTGCCGACAACCAGACAGCGGACTCTTCGCCAGCGTCGCAAACAGCGGCAAGCCGGGATGGCTGATCTCCGCGGAGTCGCGGACACCGTTCGGTGGAGGGCTGCCATGGCGACGGGTCCGGCCAGCACTCGGGCCTCCACGCGACGGGTGTGCGCTGACGCGGTCGACCGGTTTCTCGGGGCCACCATAGGTCGCACTCTGCGGCATCAGCCGGTCCGCGCCTTGAGCGCTGAAAAACCCTCTAAAAACAGCTGTCAGGGACAGTGTTGAATATGCAAAGGAATCAGCTTTGTGCTGAGCAGGCAAAGACGCGGGCAGACGCTCCGGAACCCAGGAAAACACTGTCAGATTTCGGCTCGCTGGATCAAGGAAGACTTTCGTGAAAAGGAAGCAAGCGAGTCGCCCGGCGCTGGCCACCGTCAACCTACGGGACGCCACACACGGACAGCCAGAATAGCGTTGCCAGCAATTGCCGCTGAACTACGTGAAATAGGGCTTGAAACTTCCATTCGGCAACGCCGACTGGATCGAGTCGGCGCCAGCCAGGTCAACCGATGGCCGGCGCTGTCAATTCCGACTGGTGACGACACTGAAGCCGGCGTTCTTTGGCTGCATCCAGACGCCAGCCGTCGAAGATATTGGCAGCGGATGATTGCGACGTTGGCTCGAAGGCGGTCCGTGATGATTGTGTCAATTTCATTCGATTGATGACGAACACTGCACTTTCTATCTTGAATTCAATAGTTGAATTCATGAATTTCTTTGGATAGAGTACGCGCCCTTCGCGGCTGGACCTTGTTTTGCCGGTCTCACAGAACAGGCTCACGCCCTCGCGGCAGCGGCCGCCGAGGCGAGACACCAGCCCGTGATGGCAGCAGGACTCGCTGCTGCCCGTGCTGCCGCACGCGGGATCGGGTTGTCAGTGTTTGTAAGCCGCCTCGCAAAACCAGAGTGCCAGCACGGTGCTCTGCAGGACCGGGGTTGCAAATCCCAATGCGGCGAACAGCGCGTGCGGGCGATAGCCGGCGCGCTACACCTGCGGGACTCCGGCAACGGAAGACCGCGGGGCCTTGTAGTCAGGAGAGCAGTTGTGTCTGTGGAAAACGTTCTCGACACCGAGAATCTACGCAAGTCCTACGCGGTACCCGGTCGACCGCAGTTCTTTGCCGTCAATGACGTCTCGATGAGCATTGCGCCAGGCGAGATCTATGCGTTCCTCGGACCCAACGGCGCCGGAAAGACCACCACGATCAAGATGGTTTCCGGACTGCTCGAACCGAGCACCGGAACGGTACGAATCGCCGGGCTTGACCCGTTCAGCGACCGCCGCGCACTGGCCCAATTGGGCACGGTGCTCGAGGGTAACCGCAACCTGTACTGGCGAATGACCTGCCACGAAAACCTGCTGTATTTCGGCGTGCTCAAGGGGATGAGCTTCGCCGACGCGCGCGCACGCTCGCGTGCATTGCTCGAACGCTTCTCGCTGACTGGCAAGCGCAATGCCCAGGTGCAGGCCCTGTCGCGCGGCATGCAGCAGAAGCTCGCCATCGCGGTCGCCCTCATGCATCGTCCGCGACTGTTGCTGCTCGACGAACCTACGCTCGGCCTCGACGCGCATGCCTCGATCGAGGTGACCGCGATGATCCGTGACCTGATCGCGGATGGCGTAAGCATACTGCTGACGACTCACCAGCTGGACGTGGCGCAAGCTCTGGCGCACCGGGTTGCCATCATGTCTTCGGGAAGGATCGTCAAGGAGGCCAGAATGGCGGACTTGCTGGCCGAGTACGCGAAGAACGTCTACGAGATCCAGCTCGCCGACGAGATGTGCCCCGAGCGCGTGCGCGTACTGGAAGCCAGCTACACGGTCAGTTACAGCAATCAATGTCTGCAACTGGCTTGCGATGCGGACGGGCTCTACGAGGCGCTTTCGATCATCCGCCCCGCCCAGGTGCAATCGGTTCGACGTCATCAGAGCGACCTGACCAGCATCTTCATTGCGTTGACCCAGGAAGGGGCGCCGGCAAATGCTTAGCCTGTTCATGATCGAGTTCGACCGTGTGTTGCGGCTGCAGCTTCGCTATCCACTGGAATTTGTCAGCGGGCTGCTGATCCTGACACTGCTGTTCTACGGATTGCTGGTCGGCGCGCAGCACATGACCGGGGTCGACAATTTCGGGGACAACCTGGATGGGATCATCATCGGCTATGGCACCTGGATCATCGTGGTCGCAGGCCTGAGCCAGATTCCGGGCGACATTGCCGGTGAAGCGCAGCGGGGGACACTCGAAAGCGTGTTCCTGGCCAAGTACCGCATGGACAGCATCTTCCTCGCACGATCGATTGCCGGTTCGCTGCAGAACCTGGTACTGACGTTCGCGGTCCTGCTGCTGCTTCTCTGGTTGACGGAGCGCAGCGTCAGCTTTCCGCCGGCAGCAATGCTCGCTGTGATCACCACGATACTTGCATCGATCAGTCTCGGCTTTCTTGCCGGCGGTCTGGCGTTGAAGTTCAAGCAGGTGGGTCGCGCCCTGGTCCTGGTGCAGTATCCGTTGCTGTTCCTGATGATCACGCCGTTCGAGACCATGCAGGCGGAGATCCTCAATCTTTCGCTGCTGCTGCCCGTCGTCCCAAGCGCAATCACCCTGCGCGAATTGACGGTGGCCGGCAAGGATCTTGGCGACAGCCACATCATTGCCGCGCTGCTCAACGCAGCCGTCTATCTGGGTGTCGGAATGTTCTTCTTCAACCGATACGTGCGCTCGGTGAAGGCGAACGGCCTGCTGGGCGGGCACTGATGAGCCTGGATCGGACCGCGCGCTCCATGGCCTATTGCAAGGCTTGTCGTGTCGAGCAGTTGGCGGAGTTCCCAGGCTGGAGCCCGGGCACCCTGGCCAACGATGCCATCGTCTTCCTGCACGACGACTTCGTCGTCAGCAGCGACGCCGCGCGCACGCACATCGTGTTCAAGGATCAGAGCCTCGCCTGGCAGGCGTTCGCCACCAAGGTTCTCGCTCCAGCGTCCATTCTTTCCGCTGGCAAGGCCGCGCACTCGCTGCCGACCGCCAGCCTCACCACCACCCAAACCGGGAATCAAGCCGATGTTTGACAACGAAAACACCATCTTCAAGGCAGTCATGAACCACGAAGAACAGTATTCGATCTGGCCGGCAGATCGCGAGAACCCGCTTGGCTGGTCCGATGCAGGCAAGGTCGGCACCAAACAGGAGTGTCTGGACTACATCGCCCAGGTCTGGACCGACATGCGGCCGCTGAGTCTGCGTCGACACATGGAAGCGATGGCCCAGGCCTGAGTCGCATCCCGCCGTCCGGACGAAGGCAGCGCATCTCGCCTTTCACCGCAATCGCCCATCACACCAGGAGTGTCCCGCGATGAAATCCAGCCCGTGGCTGGTGCCGACCCGGCCCAACCCGAGTGCCGCGCTGCGTCTGTTCTGCTTCCCCTATGCGGGCGGCGGTGCATCGGTATACGCGCCCTGGTCGAAGGCACTGCCGGCAACCGTTGAGGTTGTCTCGGTCCAGTTGCCCGGACGAGAAGGACGCTTTCACGAGCCGCCGCTGACCAACCTGCCCGAGGTCATGGACGGCGTCGCACGCGCCATCGGTGACAATCTCGACAAACCCTACATGCTGTTCGGGCACAGCCTGGGTGCGCTGATCGCTTTCGAGTTGGCCCGCCGCTTTGTCGCGCACGCACGGCCGCTACCGGTCGCTCTGGTCGTTTCCGGAAAACGGGCGCCGCACACACCTTCCCGTCGTCGCCCATTCGCACGGCTCCCGGACGCCGAGTTCATCCGCGAGATCGCCGCCTACAAGGGTACGCCAGCCAGCATCCTGGAGAACGCCGAACTGATGGAGCTGATCCTGCCGCGGTTACGTGCCGATGCCACGCTGTTTGACGACTATCAGTACCGAAGCAGCGGCCCGCTGCCCTGCCCGATCGTCGCGTTCGGCGGCACCGAGGATGCACATATCAACCACACCGAACTTCTTGCCTGGGGCGAACTGACGGATACGTTTTCGTATCGCACCTTCGAGGGCGATCACTTCTTCATCCACAGCAATCACGACGAAGTCAGCCGCGCGCTGTCGGAAGTGATCGACTCCGCGGTCAGCGTCGGCAAGCCCGCGCTGCGCTGCGCCTGAGCAACTCAAGGACGACAGACATGAATACGATCAATGGCGTTCGTACCGACGATCTTGTCAGCATCGTGGATCTCCTGGAACGGCGGGCTTCAGCGCATCCGGATCGCCATGCCTTCACGTTCCTCAAGGACGGCGCGATCGAGAGCGGGACGCTCAGTTACGCCGAGTTGCGCGCAAAGGTTGCGGCACTCGCCGCCGATTTTCAGCAGCGCGGCCTCGCGGGTCGCTCGGCCTTGCTGCTCTATCCACCAGGTCTCGAATTTGTCATTGCCTTTTATGCCTGCCTGTTCGCCAAGGTGGCCGCCATTCCGGCCGTGCCACCGCGCATCAACCGCAACGTCGCCAACCTGGACGGCATCATGGCGGACGCTGGCGCCACGACAATCCTGACGTGCGCATCTCAGATTGAAAAGCTGCGGACGCTATATGCCGATCAGGGCAATGCCACCATCTACGAGATGGTCGTGACAGACACGATCGAGACTGAACTGGCTATGCACTGGCAAGCGCCCGATATCGGTCGCGACGATATCGCCTTCCTGCAATACACCTCAGGTTCAACCGGATCGCCGAAGGGCGTAATGGTCGGTCACGGCAACCTGCTGCACAACCACGAACTGCTGAAGAACTTCTTTTCGCTGGATGAGAACTCGCGCTACGTCAGCTGGCTTCCGCACTATCACGACATGGGCCTGATCGGAAACATCATGCAGTCGGTGTACGTCGGTGCGCCCTGCTGGCTGATGTCACCCTCGGCCTTCGTCAAGCAACCCGCCTGCTGGCTGCGCGCAATATCCACCTATCGCGCGACGATCAGCGGTGCGCCGAACTTTGCCTATCAGTACTGTGTCGACCGCATGACCGATGCCCAGATGAGCGGGCTTGACCTGTCGAGCTGGCGCGTTGCCTACAACGGTGCCGAGCCAGTGCGCGCCGCTACCCTGCAGGCGTTTCAGCAGCGCTTCTCCGCCTGCGGACTTGCGGAAACCGCGCTGTATCCCTGTTATGGAATGGCCGAGGCCACCCTGATCATCTCCGGCGGCCGCATCGATGCGGCACCCACGATCACGTACTACGATCATGTCGAGTTGGAGCACAACCGGGTTGTGAAAGTCGCCGCAACCCACCCTAACGCACATGCGCTGGTAGGTTGTGGCCGCGAGAGCGCGCGCGACAACCAGCAGATCCGGATTGTCGACCCGGTGACCCGCCAGGTACTGGGCAGCGGTGCATGCGGGGAGATATGGGTATCAAGCGGAAGTGTCTGCCAGGGATATCTCAACAAGCCGGAAATTTCCGAGCAGGTCTACCGTGCGCGCCCCGATGCAGTCGAGCGCTCGTTCGCACGTTCGGGAGATATCGGATTCCTTGACCCCGATGGTGAACTGTTCATCACGGGACGGATAAAGGAACTGCTCATCGTCCGCGGTCGCAACCACTATCCGACCGATATCGAGCAGACCGTCCAGCGCAGCCACCCTGCGCTTGCGATCGACGGCGGCGCAGCATTCGCCATCGAAGTCGACGGCCAGGAACGAGTGGTGGTCGCACAGGAGGTGGTGCGCGAATCGGCGACCCGCTTTGACCTCGATGCGATAGTTGCCGCCGCATCGGCTGCGCTGTACGAGGCTTTCGAGCTGCAACTGTATGCGTTTGCACTGGTGCGCCCCGGACGGATACCGAAAACATCAAGCGGCAAGATTCAGCGCGGCGTTGCCCGCGAGCAGTACCTTGCCGATGGCCTGCAGGCATTGGCGACCTGGAAGCTGCCCGCGCAGGAGATCGAACCGGCGGGACCGGTCAGCGCCGACGAGGACATCGATCTGCAGGATCAGGAAGTCGTCCAGTCCTGGCTGACAGCGAGAATCCGTCGCTACCTGCTCGCGATCCCGGCCGATATCGATCCGGATCTGCCGCTGTCGAACTACGGGCTGGACTCAACCATCTCGCTGCAACTGGTGGAGGAGATCGCTCGGCTGACCCGCGCCGAAGTCGAGCCGACGCTGTTGTGGGAATACCCGACGCTCAACGCACTCAGTGCGCGGATCGCCCAGGCCGCCTGAAGCCGCGCCTGCTGCCAGACCAACAGGAGACGACATCGATGACCACAGTCGCCGAACGCAGCGGTGTCGCCTTTCGCTTCAATCCATTCGACAGCGCATTCATCGCCGATCCCTACCCCACGTTTCGACTGATGCGTGAGAACGATCCGGTCTACAAGTACCAGACGCTCGCGGATGACGAGTGGATACTCACGCGCCACGCGGATATCCGGTCGGTGCTGACCGACCGGCGCTTCGGGATCGATAACCTCGGGGCGCGGGTAGCGCAGAAAATTCCATTCATGCCGGAAGACGCGCCCAGCCTGGGGCGGTTGAGTGCAACACTTGGCAGTTGGCTGTTCTTCGTCAATCCGCCCGACCACAGCAGGCTGCGCCATGTCGTCAGTCGCGATTTCACCGCGACCGCCATTACCCGCGTGCGACCAGTGGCCGAACAATTCGTCGACGGCGTGTTTGCCAGCCTCGAGCGCGATGGTCGCTTTGATCTCATGGCCGAGATCGCGCGGCCATTGCCGGCCGTTGTGACAGCGGCGGTCTTGGGTCTGCAGACAGATCGCGTACACGACCTGGTCTCCTGCTCGGAACAGTTGTTCAGCATTTTCGAGCAGCCGATTTCGTTCAACGGCTACCGCAGCATGGCGTCCGCTGCGGAAACCTTCAGCAGCTTCTTCGAGGAAGAGTTCGCGCGGCGTGCAGGGCAGCCACCGAAGAACGACCTGCTCGGCAAACTGCTGCTCGGATGTGGCAAGGATCTCACGCATGCCGAACTGATCAGCTTCAGTGCCATGCTGTTCAGTGTTGGCCAGGAGACTACCGAGAACTACATTGGCAACGCGGTACTGGCCCTGCTGCAGAATCCAGCCCAACTGGAAAGACTGACGGCCGACCGCACGCGCGTTCCGGCTGCCGCGCTGGAGCTGGCCCGATACGACTCTGCGGTCCAGTTCATCACCAGGGTTCCGTTGGAGGACGTGATCATCAGCGGGCGCAAGCTTGGCCGTGGCGATCGGGTCTATCTTGCCCTGGGCGCCGCCAACCGGGACCCGGCCGCATTCCGCTCGCCCGATACCCTGGACATCGCACGTCGCGAGACGAGCAACCTGCCGTTCGGCTCGGGCATCCATTTCTGCCTGGGATCGGCCCTTGCCCGCCTGATGGTCGAAGTGGTGCTGGAACGCCTCATTGAGCATCCCGACGTCGAGATCGATCTGGCGGGCGTAGTGCGGAGGCGCACGATCGTGCTGCGGGGTGTCCGCCAGTTGCCGCTGCAGTTGCGCCGGCAGACTGATCACGGGGCGCTGGCGTGAGTGCGCCGAAGACAAGTGTCGTCGAGGGCGTCGCCGTCATCGGCATGGCCTGCAGGTTTCCTGGCGCCAACGACATTGAAGAATTCTGGCGCGCATTGATGTCCGGCCAGGATATGGTTTCTCGCGTGCCCGACCAGCGCTGGGATGCGAACGCGCACCCCGACTTTGTGTCCAACGGCGGTTTTGTCGGCGACGTCGAGGGCTTTGACACCGGCTTCTTTGCCGTGTCTGAATCCGAAGCGGCCTACATGTGTCCGCAGCAGCGGCTATTGCTGGAGCTGGCATGGCATGTCCTCGAGCACGCCAGCGTGGTTCCTTCGAGTCTGAAAAACACGGATACCGGCGTCTTCGTCGGACTGTGCGGTCACGATTTTTCCATCCTGCACTGGCGCCAGCAACCGAACCTGTACCTCGGTACCGGCACTTCCAACGCAGTGGCCGCCAACCGGATTTCGTTTCAGCTCGGATTGAATGGACCCAGCTTTGCCGTTGACGCGGCGTGCTCGTCATCGCTGGTCGCGGTGCACCTCGCCTGCCGCAGCATCATCGCCGGAGAGTGCGAGCAGGCACTCGCCGGAAGCAGCAACGTCCTGCTGATTCCCGAGGTAACCGCCAGCCTCGCCGAGGGCGGACTGATTTCTCCCGATGGACGTTGCAAGTCGTTCGGGACCGAGGCCAACGGCTACGTGCGCAGCGAAGGCGCCGGCATGGTCTTGCTCAAGCGGCTGGACCTGGCGGAGCGTGATGGCGACCGCATCCTCGGCGTGATCGCCGCCAGTGGCATCAACCACAATGGTCGCAGCAATGGCTTGACCGCACCCAACCCGCTCGCACAGACGGCGCTCATCCGCAAGTGCATTGCACAGTCGGGCCTGCACCCGGCGAGCATCGACTATCTTGAAGCGGCCGCTACCGGAACGCGGCTGGGCGACGCCATCGAGGTCAAGGCGATCAAGGACAGTCTGCTCTCCCAGCGCGGCGATGCACCTGCACTGACCGTAGGCTCGCTCAAGAGCAATATTGGCCATCTTGAGGGGACCGGCGGAATCGCAGGCCTGATCAAGCTGCTGCTCTGCATACAGCACGGACAGATCCCGGCAAGTCTGCACAGTGCCACGCTGAACCCGCTCTGCCAGATCGATTCCGGCCGTCTGCATGTGCCGCAGCGCGCCATCGAGTGGACGCGCCCGCTGCATGATCGCGTCGCCGCCGTCAGCAGTTTCGGCTTTGGCGGCAGCAATGCGCATGTGGTGGTCCGTGGCGCAGCGGCGACAGCGACGGCGGCTTTGAACATGCAAGCGACCGCTCGGATGTTGCCGTTGTCTGCGCAGTCACCGGCCGCTCTGCAAGCGCTGTTCCACATCCTCGACCAGCAGATCGCCGCGAGCGCTACGATCGACCTTGATGCCCTCGCGGCGACCGCAGCGCTGGGCCGGGAACACCACCGCCATCGGGCGGCGATCGTCTTCAGTACGCGCGAGGAATTGCGCGCAGCACTGGCCGGTTGTGCACCCGACAACTTCCAGCAGGCGCCGTCGCACGCGATCGTACTGCGCGGCGCGCTCGATGGTCTTGCCCCACAGTTGGCGGCGCTTGCTGCCTGCAACCGCGATTTTTCAGCGGTGATCGATACTGCCGACTCGCAACTTGCGGGTCGTTTGTCCGTCCGCTCCTGGCTGGCCGGCACGACCATCGAGAACACACAACAAGCGCTGCTGAAACTGGCCCTGGACCATTGCCTCGCCAGTTGGCTCGGCACTTTGCTGCAAAGCCCGTTGACCTATGTCGCCGAGGGTACCGGCGAAATCGCGGCTGCCATGCTGCTGTTGTCCATCCCGCTGGAGCATGCCGAAGCCCTCCTGCACGGGAGGTATCCCGCCCTGGCAACACCCGCGCCCGGCAAGCGCTTGCCGCTGCATGTTCCCCAGTCGCCTCAGCGCAACGGTCGGAGCTGGCCGTGGACGGCTGCGCTCGCGCCTGCCATGCCGGATCCACAGCGCTGTCCGCTGCTCGACATCTCGGTGCTTGATGCTTCTGCGGATCGGTTTCCGGCCGAACTGCTGGGTCTGCTCTACCTGAGTGGCGCGCGCATCGACTGGACCAGGATCCATCCGCGTGCAGCTTCGCGACATGCGACCTTTCCGCTCTATCCGTTCCAGCGTAGCCGACACTGGCCCGAGCAGAACCGAGGGCAGACAGCGATTGCCGGCGCGAGCGTGGACAGCGGGCTGGTCGGCAACAAGATCGTGCTGCCGCTTTCGGACGAACGTCGTCGCGGCTACCGTTTCGAGCCTGCGCGGTCTTCGGTTCTGGCTGAGCACGCCATCGAGGGCGGCGCCATCCTCTCTGCCGCAGCACAGCTGGCGATCTGCGCGCAGGCACTGCTGGACGAGTTCGCCTCCGTCACCACGATCACCCTGGCGGACGCGAGCTTTCTCGCCCCGGTCTATCTGGAACATGAGCGCGCGGTCGAGGCGCAACTGCTGATTCAGCCCGCAGGCAAGGACAGCGGGCGCTGCGTACTGGTTGCCAGCGATGGCGCCGAGATGCCGCGGTGGGAGGTCGTGTTTTCGACCGAGTATGGCCTTGATCGCACGTCGATGGCGGGCGAGCTCTCGGCAGACGCTGAAGCAGGAGCATTCGAGGCGATCGCAACGGATTTCTACTCCGACCTGGCCGCACGCGGCTACCGCTATGGCGCCAGCTATCAATGGTTGCGCGAGCGGGGATCGGACGCCAACGATCACTGCTTCCGGCTCGCCAACGACGATGCGAGACCCGTGCCGGGCGTGCCCTGGCATCCAGGTCTGATCGACAGCTGCTTTCATGCGCTCGCCCTGCTGACCCCCCATCCAGAGCCCGGATCAATTCTGCTGCCCCGTGCCATTGGACGCATGGATCTGCGCCGCCCGCAGCAGCCAGGCCGCCACTACAGTCTGCAGTGCCTGCCCTGCGCAGCCGACCCGGCCGGTCCACACGACCTGCTGCTGCGCGACGCGGGCGGCCATCCGATCATCACGCTGCATGCGGTGGGTTTCGGCACCGTAAGCCGCGCCGCGTTCGCGATGCTGCGCACCGCCGCCAGCGCGGGCGCTGCAGGCGAAGCCGATCCGGTGGGCGTGCATTCGACAGAAGCATTGCTGAAGCACACCTTCGACCGCGTGCTGGGTGCGCCGCTGACGCAGGATCATCTCGATCGAGCGCTGCCGGCACTGGGCATCGATTCACTGAAGGCAATGGAACTGCGCGGCTATCTGTGGCGCGCGTTCGGCGCCGACATCGGAGTCGCCCAGCTGCTGGGTGGCTTCAGTTTTGAAACGCTACTGCAACACCTTGTCGCCAACGGCAAGGCCATGTCCCCCTCCCTGAACCCGCAGCCGGCGTCCGCGCCGGCTGAACTCGATCTCGTCCGTTTCGACGACTCGATGCGGGACGCCCCGGTCGAGATCGAACTATGAGCATTGAATCACTGGTCAGAGAAATTCGTCAGTCTGGCGTTGAACTCTGGCTGGACGCTGGCAATCTGAAACTGCGTGGACCCAAGGCTGCGCTGACGACCGACCTGGTCGACAGGCTGCGCAGCAGCAAGCCATTGGTCATCGACTGGCTGCGCGAAAATGCCGACAGCGATCAGCCGCTGTCGAGTGCGCAGGCTTCGCTGTGGACACTCTACCAACTGCACCCGCAGGGCGCCGACTACAATATTGCCTACGCGATCCAGCTGCACTCGGCCGTCGATCCGGAAGCCTTGGGCCGCGCCTTTGCGAAGCTCGTCGAACGCCACGACGTGCTGCGCATGCGCTTCGCCAATAGCGAGAAAGGCCCTCGGCAACAGCAGATCGTTGCACTGTCGGTCAAGCCGGTGTGCGTCGATACCAGCGACGCCGGTCTTGCTGCCGCGCTGCAGGCGAGCATCGATCAACCGTACGCACTCGAGCAGGGTCCGCCGATCCGCCTGCATCTGCTGCGCAGCGAAGGCGAGGACCGTCTGCTGGTACTGGGTGTACACCACATCGTCGCCGACTTCCTGTCGATGGAAATCCTGCTTGACGAACTCGCTGCCCTGTACCTGAGCGCCCGCGACGGCGGCGAAGCACGACTGCAACGACCGGCACGCACTTACGCGGACTGTATCGAAGAGGAACAGCGCTATCTTGCCAGCGAACGCGCCGAGCGTGACTGGCAATACTGGCAGCAGCAACTGCAGGGAGAGCTGCCGCTGCTCGACCTGCTGCCGCATCGCCACCGGACTTCGGCCAACGACCGCCGCGGCGATACCTTGCGCCTGCAGTGGGATGCCGATCTGACCACGGCCATCCGCACCGCAGCGGCCGCTCAGGGCGTCTCGGTGTACAGCTTCTTGATGGCCATTTACTACGTGCTGCTCGCCAAGTGCAGTGGTCAAAATGATCTGGTCGTCGGCATGCCAAGCACCGATCGCAGCGAGAATGCCGCCGGCAATGTCGTTGGCCATTTCATCAACTCGCTTCCGATCCGGCTTGAATATGATGGCGCAACTTGCCTCGATGTCTGGTTGAAGAAGGTGCAGGCCGCCGTACTGGGCGGCATCGAGCACCGCGAGTTTCCGTTTCCGAATCTGGTTCAGCGGCTTGCACCGGAACGCGATCCCGACCACTTCCCGGTCTTCCAGACATTGTTCAACTGGAACCAGGCGCGGCGGCCGCAGAACGGACTCGATGTTCTGCGCGGGACCGATGTATTCGGCGCCATCGAACTGGCGACCAGCAACGGCGTGAACGGTGCAACTTGCGATCTCGCATTGACCATCGCCGACCAGGGCAGCGAGCTCGGCTGTACCTGGAATTTTGTCAGCTGGCTGTACCCGCGCAGTTTCGTGAGTCGAATTGCCGACGCCTACCGCTGCCTGGTTGAACAGGCGATTGCCGCACCCCAGCGCCGGCTCGACCAGTTTCGGTTGCTGTCGACTGGCGTTGATCAGGCCAGCTTCCGACTCGTTGCCGAGCACCCGGATGCGCCAGCGCCCGAGTACCTCATGCACCAGCGCTTCGTCGAGCAGGCGGCGCGGACACCCGACGCGATTGCCGTGATCGATGGCGACCGCCAGCTGAGCTATGCCACGCTCGACGCGCAATCAGCCCGCATAGCACGGCACCTGGTTGCACGCGGAGCGGGTCCCGAACAGCGTATCGGTCTGTTGCTGCCGCGCTCTGCGGAGACCATCGCGGCGATCCTGGGCGTGCTGCGTTCCGGCGCCGCCTACGTTCCCCTGGACCCGAAGTACCCGCTGACCCGACTCAACCAGATCGTCGACAGCGCCCGCCCGCTGCTGGTGATCGACAGCGCCGACGTGGCAGACCTGCCTCTTGCCTGCACCGATCGCTGCAACCTGGGCGAGTTGCTTGCCTGTGAACCGGCGATGGCCGAATCGATTGCGATCGATCCTGCGCTGACGCCTGCGCACCTGGCCTACCTGATCTACACCTCCGGCTCGACTGGTACGCCCAAGGGCGCGGCCCTCCTTCATGGCAACGCCGCGGCGCTGATCGAGTGGGCCTTGCAGGAGTTCAATCCGCAGCAGCGTGCCGGGGTACTGGGTTCGACCTCGATCTCGTTCGATCTGTCGGTGATGGAAATTTTCTGTGCCCTGTCGGGCGGCACCACGCTGATCCTTGTGGATCATCTGTTCGAGCTGCCTACCGGGCCGCTGCTGGACGCGATCACCATGATCGTTTCGATCCCGACCCTGATCGATGCATTGGCGCGGCAGCGACCACTGCCCCCCAACACGCGCTCGATCGTCCTGGCGGGAGAAGCCACCAGCCGGCGGGTTGCCGATGCGCTGTACGCGGCACTGCCTGATGCCGACGTGCACAATCTCTACGGGCCAACCGAAGACACCACGTATGACGCCGGCGCGATCGTGCCGAAGACCGGGACTGCCCGACCATCGCTCGGCCGACCGCAGCCGTTCCGCCATGCCTATGTGTTTGATGCCGGCATGAACCCGCTGCCGGCCGACGTCTGTGGCGAAATCTATCTGGGCGGCGCCGGCCTCGCACGCGGCTACTATGGCCGCCCTGATCTGACCGCCGAACGCTTCCTGCCCGACCCCTACGCGACCATCCCGGGCAGTCGAATCTACCGCTCGGGTGACCTGGGCATGATTTCGGCGGACGGGGATTTCCACTGCCTCGGCCGACTCGACCGCCAGGTCAAGGTACGCGGGTTCAGGATCGAACTGGAGGAAATCGAACGCGCGATCGCCGGACTTGCCGATGTGGTGGAAGCGCATGTCGGGATCAGTCCAGGACGCGACGGCACGCCCCGGATCGTCGCCTACATCGTCACCAGTGCCAGCAAGCAGAGCGTCGAGTACTTCGAGCAGGAACTCGGCCAGCGGCTGCCTCACTACATGTTGCCGGCGCGCTATGTCTGGCTGCCCGTGCTGCCGCGCCTGCCCAATCGAAAACTGGACCGCCGCGCCCTGCCCGATCCAGATCAGCACGGCACCGAAGCGCACAGCGCTGTCGATCACGACGGCACGGCAGCAACCCGGCCCGCACTATCCGCAATCGAGCAACTGGTCACCGGTGCCTGGTGCGACGTGCTGGGCATTGAAGCAGTAGCGGCACATAGCCATTTCTTTCGACTCGGTGGCCACTCCCTGCTGGCGGCACAAGTCGTCGCCAGGGTCAATCGCGCGCTGGGCACTGCGCTCGCTGCGAACAGCGTGCTCGAGGCACCGGTGTTTGGCGACTTCATGCAGCATGTCAGCGCTGCACAGGCAGATTCCCTGCAACGCGCTGCCCGCGGTCTCAGCGACGCGGCCCTGGTACATCACGAAGCAACGCCGACCACGGTGTCGTATGCGCAGCGCAGAATGTGGCTGCTGGACAGCCTCGCCACCAGCGAACGCTACGCCTACAACATTCCGATCGTCCTCAAGCTGGAGGGCCCACTTGATTGCGAACGCCTGTGCCGGAGCATCGACCGCCATATCCAGCGTCACCCTTCCTTGCGCACACGCTTCGTCCAGCGGGATGGCGCGCTGCACGCCGAGGTGCTGGCGCTCCCCGAGGTCACGCTAGAGGTCGAGTACGCCGGCGACGACTGGCAGACGATCATCGCCGCCAGCGCCCGGCAGCCGTTCGACCTGGCCCGCGGCCCATTGTTCGCGCTGCGCCTGCTGAGGACGGGCGAAAATCAGCATGTGCTGCTGCTGAATATCCATCACATCGTCTTTGATGGCTACTCCACCGGCATTCTGATCGACGAGCTTGTTTCGGCCTACAGCGACGACGCTTCCGCATCACCACGCGCAGCGGCCCTGAGCTATGCCGACTATGCCGAGTGGCAGCAGCGCTGGCTGGACGAGTCACGCCTCGATGCCCAGCTTGCCTACTGGACCCGAGCCCTCGACGGCGCGCCGACCCTGCTGGAGCTCCCGGCCGACCATGCGCGGCCCAAACGCTCGAGCCATCGCGGCGATATCGTGGCTTGCACCCTGCCCGCTGCACTCGCCGAACGCCTGCGCAAGCTCGCTCGCCAGAGCGACAGCACGCTGTTCATGCTGTTGTACGCAGCGTTCACCTTGCTGCTCTCGCGCTACGCACGGCAGCAGGATCTGATCGTCGGGACGCCATTCAACAATCGCAATCATGTGCTGCTGAATGATGTCGTCGGCATGTTCGTCAACACCCTGCCGGTGCGCACCACCGTCGTCCCCGAAACGCGCTTCGCCGATCATCTGGCGTCGGTGCGACGGACTCTGCTCGACGCCTATGCGCACGCCGATCTGCCGTTTGACCGGCTTGTCGAAGTGCTGCAGCCCGAGCGTGTCGCCAGCCACAATCCGCTGGTGCAGATCACCTTTGCACTCGAGCACATCGAACGTCTGAGTTTTCGTGGCGGCGACCTGGACTGGACCATGGTCGATCTGCCCCAGCAGGCAGCCAAGTTTGACCTCTCCCTGCAGATGCGTGAATGCGCAGGCGAACTCAGCGCGCATTTCACCTACAACACCGATCTCTACACGCCGGAGCGAATCGCGGCAATGGCGAGGCACTGGCAGCAGTTGCTGGAGGCCATCGTCGCCGAGCCACGCGCCCGGATGCACAGCCTGCAGTTCGTCGGTGCAGCGGAACGCGCCTGGCTGCTCGACCAGGTCAACGACAGTGCGCTAGCCCATGACGTGCAGACCAGCGTGGCGCAACGAATTCTCGCCATCGCCGCCGCACGTCCGAATGCCATTGCGCTGTCCGATTCCGCTGGAGATTGCAGCTATGCTGAACTCGTCGCCGATGCGACCCGGGTAGCGGGCGCGTTGCGGGCTGCTGGCGTCGCCAGCGAGGATCGGATCGCCGTCTGCATGTCGATGCGACGTGATGCGGTGGTCGCAATGCTCGGGGTCATGCTGGCCGGAGCCGCCTATGTGCCGATTGACCGGTCGACACCGGCTCAGCGCGTGGCAGCGGTCTGCGCTGACGCTGCGGCACGCCTTGCAATCTGCGACGAGCTCAGCCACGGACTGATTCCGGCTGGCGTTGCCCGCGCCAGCGTTGCCGAACTGGTTGCCCGCAATGCCAGCCCAACCGTCATCGGCGTCCACCCGGAACAACTGGCCTACGTCATCTTCACATCGGGATCAAGCGGTTTGCCCAAGGGCGTCGCGATCAGCCACGCGGCATTGCTGAACCTCGTGCACTGGCACGTGCAGCGCTATGCCGTGGATGCGCAGTCGCGGACCACCCAGATTGCCGGCTTCGGCTTCGATGCTGCGGTCTGGGAAATCTGGCCGACCCTGACGGCGGGTGGCTGCCTGCTGATCGCGCACGAAGACACCAGACTGGATCCGCGCCGACTGCTGAACTGGCTGACATCCGAGCGCGCCGATATCGCCTTCCTGCCCACGCCACTGGCCGAGAGCCTGCTGCGGCTGGACGAAAGTGCTTCCCTGCCGCTGCGGGCACTGCTGACGGGTGGTGACCGGCTTACGGTTGCTGCGCCCGCCGAAAGCCGCTTCAGCCTGGTCAACCACTACGGCCCCACCGAGAATGCTGTAGTCGCCACCGCCCATAGCGTCGCCTCCGGCGAATCGATGCCCGCGATCGGTGCACCGATTGGCAATGTCCGCGCCTATGTACTGGACGCAGCACTCAACCCGGTGCCGGCGGGTCTCATCGGTGAGCTCTATCTTGCCGGTGACAGCCTCGCCCGTGGCTACGTAGGTCGCGCCGGCTGGACTGCCGAACGTTTCCTGCCAGCGCCGTTTTCGGATACTCCAGGTGCGCGCATGTACCGCACCGGCGATCTGGTGACACGTGACCCCGCCGGTCAACTGCATTTCCGCGGCCGCGCCGATGGCCAGATCAAGCTGCGCGGCTATCGGATCGAGCTGGATGAGATTCGCATCGCGCTGGAGGCCTGCGCTGAAGTCAGCGCGGCCGCGGTGCGCTTGCACGCGCCCGAAACCGGAGCGGCGTACATCGCGGCCTGGATCGTAGCGAGCGTCGGCAGCGAAATGCGCGGACTGGCCGCTCGGCTGCGCAGCCAGCTGGCTGAGCGCCTGCCCGACTACATGCTGCCGTTCGCGCTGACTCCGCTCGAGCGTCTGCCGTTGACGGCGAACGGTAAGGTTGACTACCGCGCACTGCCGGCCCCGCAGCCGATCGATGGCGGTGTGCCGCGCACGATTGCGCCGCGCACGCCGCAGGAGGAACTGCTGGTCGGGCTCTGGGAATCGCTGATCGGCTATTCGCCCATCGGCGTGACCGACAACTTCTTCGATGTCGGCGGCCATTCGCTGCTGGCGATGCAGATCGCGACCCGCATACAGGAAGCGACCGGTCGCGAATGTACCGTACGCACCCTGCTCGACCATCCCACGGTAGCCCAGCTGGCGACCGTACTCGCGCGGGCCAGTGAACTTTCTGGCGACGCCCTGCCGGTGCTGGTCGCGCGGCCCGACGAGCGCTTCGAGCCGTTCCCGCTGACGGCGATCCAGCAAACCTATCTGGTCGGTCGCCAGGGCATCTACGAACTCGGTGACATTGCGACGCAGGCGTACTCGGAAGTTGATGTCCACGCGCTTGAGCCCGAGCGGGTCAACCTGGCCTGGCGCAAGCTGATCGATCGCCACGAGATGCTGCGCATGGTGCTGACCGATGATCTGCAGCAGCGGATCCTGCCAGAGGTTCCGCTCTACCAGGTGCAGATCGAGGATCTCGCCAGCGGCAGTGCCGAAGCCGAGCAGCAGCGCCTGCTGGAAATTCGCCGCGAAATGAGCGAAAGCGTGCGCAGCGGCCACCAGTGGCCATTGTTCGAGAACCGGATCACCCGACTCGGCAACGGCCGCTGGCGCATGCATACCACGATCGACGCACTGATCGCCGATGGCTGGAGCACGCAGTTGTTGATGCGCGAGTTCCTCGACTGCTATTTCGATCATGAAGAAGCGCTGGCTCCGCTGTCCGTCAGCTATCGCGACTATGTCCTGACCGAAGAAAAGATTCGTGACACCTCGGCCTACACGCGCAGCCGCGACTACTGGACTGCACGCGTCGACACGCTGCCCGGGCCGCCGGAACTCCCGCTCCGCCAGACCCGGCTGGAACAGGCCCGTGGACGTTTCAAGCGCCGCAGTGCGCAGCTTCCGGCGCCCCAGTGGCAAGCGCTGCAGCAGGGTGCGCGCGCACTCGGTCTGACCCCGACCAATCTTCTGCTGGCGACCTATGCGCGGACACTGGCAGCATGGAGCGCGAGCCCGCGCTTCACGCTGAACCTGACCTTGTTCAACCGGCTGCCGTTGCACCCGCAGGTCAATGGTCTCGTTGGCGACTTCACCTCGCTCACCCTGCTCGAAGTGGATGCTACGGCACCGGACTTTGCCCACTTCGCCCAGCGACTGCAGCAGCAGCTCTGGGCGGATCTCGACCACAAGCACTACAGTGGCGTCGACATGCTGCGCGAGTTGGCACGCGCACGTGCGGATGGCAAACGCGCAGTGATGCCGGTGGTGTTCACCAGCTCGCTGGCCCACTCGGCTGCCGGTGAACACGGCTCGAACCTGCAGGAGCGCCTGCAGTCCTTCGTCGCCGGTGACGAGTTCGGCTCGTCACAGACCTCGCAGGTGTGGATTGATCACGTTGTAATGGAGGTGGATGGCCAACTGCTGCTGACCTGGGAAGCAGTCGACGATCTGTTTGAAGCCGGCGTTCTGGATGCCATGTTCAGCAGCTACGTCGAGGCGCTGCAGCATCTGGCGCAGCAGGATCTGATGAAGCTGCATCGCAGCAGCGCCCGAGTGCCGGCTGTGCAGGCCGAGCGCCGCGCCCTGATGAATGCTACCGGGACAGCGATCAGCGATCAGAGTCTTCACCAACTGGTCAGGGCGCAGGCACGGCGTACGCCCGATCGCATCGCCGTGATCGCCGACGACATCCAGATCAGCTACCGGCAGTTGTGGAACGCCGTCAGCACGCTCGCCGCTTCGCTGCGCAGGCAAGCGGTGCAACCCAATCAACTGGTTGCCGTCTGCATGCACAAGGGCTGGGAACAGATCGTCGCCTGCCTGGCGATCCAGCAGGCCGGCGCTGCCTACCTGCCGCTGGACGCAGCCCTGCCGCCTGCGCGGCGCACACAACTGCTCGCCAGTGGCGAGGTCGCCATCGTGTTGACGCAGGCCGATGTGCGACCCGATTCCGGCGATGGACGCGCGTGGGTCGTAGTGGAGCAGGTCCTGCTGACGCAGGCGGAAGCCGTCGAGCTCGACGACATCCAGGGAATCAATGACCTTGCCTATGTGATCTTCACTTCAGGCTCGACGGGCATGCCCAAGGGCGTGATGATCGATCACCGCGGTGCAGTGAACACGATTCTCGACATCAACCGGCGCTGGAACATCGGCGCCGACGACCGCGTGCTGGCGCTTTCGGCCCTCAGTTTCGATCTCTCGGTCTACGACATTTTCGGACTGCTCGCCGTTGGCGGTGCCATCGTGCTGCCCGGACGCGATCAGGTGCGCGATCCGGAAGCCTGGGCACGCCTGATGGCGAGTCACCAGGTAACCGTGTTCAACGCAGTGCCGGCGCTGATGCAGCTGCTGGTTGATACCGACAGCAATCGCATGCTGGCACCTTCGCTGCGGCTGGTAATGATGAGCGGCGACTGGATTCCGGTCGAGCTGCCTGCCCGCATCCGGCGCGCAGCGCCGCATCAAGCCATCGAGATCATCGGCCTCGGCGGCGCTACCGAGGCCTCGATCTGGTCCAACTACCACACAATCAAGAGTGTCGATCCGGAGTGGAAGAGCATTCCCTATGGCAGACCACTCGCCAATCAGTGGTTCCATGTGCTGGACGGTGATCTGCAGCCTTGCCCCGACTGGGTCCCGGGCGATCTGTACATCGGCGGCATCGGGCTCGCGCAGGGCTACTGGCGGGATCCTGCAAAGACGGCTGCCAGTTTCATCAGGCACCCGCACAGCGGCGAACGCCTGTACCGCACCGGCGACATGGGGCGCTACCGTGGCGACGGCGAGATCGAGTTCCTCGGCCGCCGCGATTCCCAGGTCAAGATCCAGGGTTACCGGGTAGAACTGGGCGAGATCGAAAGCGTGCTCGATCAGCACGATGAGGTTGCCCACAGCACCGCCCACGTGGTCCTGCAACGCAATGGCAGCAGCAGTCTGGTCGGCTACGTGGTACCGGCGTCGACTGCCGCCGAGGGCGGATCAAGCGGAACCCTGAGCGACCCCGCAGAACGGCTCGCGTTCACCCTTTCGGCACGCAGCCTGCGCGACGACCTTGCGCGCGCCACACGTGTGCTGCTCCGACAACCGGAGGCCGTGTTTGCTGGCGGCGGACAGGCGCCGGAGGCAATGCGCACGGGCGGCGAGCAGGCGGCACTCGGATGCTGGCTGGGCGCGCTGGCGCGGCTTCCCGTCACTGGCGCGGCCCTTGGCAAACACTACTATCCCTCTGCGGGCAGCCTGTATCCGGTCCAGGTCTACCTGGCGATCGGCCAGGCGCGGCCTGGTATCGCGGCCGGTGCCTACTACTACCATCCGCTCGAACACGCGCTCTGCCGACTCGGCGATGTGCCGGCCGACCTGCCACTGACGCTTGCGCTGGTCGGCGAACACGCCGCGATCACGCCGCTCTATGGTGCCGAGGCGGCGCCATTCTGTGCGCTGGAAGCGGGTTACATGCAGCAGCTTCTCGAAGGCAATGGCCGCGCCTATGGCTGGCGACGCAGCGGATTGACGCTCGATGAGCAGGCGCCCTCCTGGTTGCCGCTGAGCCCGACTCAGCATTGTCTGGCAGTTACGCGGTGGACCTACAACGACGACGGCGAACACGCCGGCGCCGGCCAGGTGATTCCGCTGCTGGCGCGACAAAGCTATCGCGCGTTTCAGGGCGCTGCGGAACAACTTGAGCACCTGCCCGCACTGCTGGCACGGGTGGATGGGCCTGCGCAACTGCTGGTCTATCGCAAGAACGGACACGGCGGCACCCTCAGCCGCCTGCACGCAGGCAAACTGGCGGACATCGTGACGGTCGATGCCGCTTCGGCGCCGGTATTGCACGGCCTCAACCGTGGCATTTTCGCCGGGGCCAGCTTTGCACTGATGCTGACAAGCGACGCCGAGGCCGATGCGCTGGAACTGCACAACGCCGGTCGCACGGGTCAGTTGCTGATGACCGAGTCGCCAGCATTCGGCCTCGGCCTCTGCGCAGTCGGCAGCATCGATTCGGGCGCACTGTTTGCGGCTGCCGGGTTGCCAGCGTCGACCCGGGTGGTGCATGCCTTCATCGGCGGCGCCATCAGCGCGCAGCAGTCCAGCCAGTGGGCACCCTACAACGCCGGATCGGCGCTGGACGACTTGCCGGCACGGCTCAGGCAATACCTCGCCGAGCGCCTGCCCTCCTACATGGTACCGGCCCAGATCCTGCTGCTTGACGCCATTCCGCTGTCCAGCAATGGCAAGGTCGACCGCCGGGCACTGCCGGTACCCGAGGCCGCTGCACAACAGCAGCGCGCGCATCAGCCGCCCACGAGCGAACTCGAGCTGAAACTTGCCGCACTCTGGTGCCAGCTGCTGGGCCTGGATCAGGTTGGCATCAACGACAACTTCTTCGAGATCGGCGGAAACTCGATGCTGCTGATCCAGGCGCACCGAAGACTGCAGGAGACCCTGGGTCGCACGATTGCCATCGTCGACCTGTTCCGTCATTCCGACATCGCTGGACTGGCGCGCCACCTGCAGGGAGCAGCGGTGCAAAGCCCACTGGATTCAGCGACCGGCCTGGAGCCGGCGCGCAGTCAGGCGCAGCGCCAGCGCGCCGCGCTCCAGCAACAACGCGGGCGAGCGCGGCCGAAGCCGGCGCCACACACCGAGTAGTCGGGCATCACCCGCGCAATGGCCGGAGCCTGATGGCCCGGCCTTGTGCGAACCCTGCCTGCAGGCAATGAACAACACATCGAGAAAGCAATAATGGATAGTGCGCGCTACAGCGATCAGGTTTTGCAGTCCGTTGCCATCATCGGCATGGCCGGCCGGTTTCCCGGCGCTGACGACCTTGCGACGTTCTGGCGCAATGTCGCCAATGGCGTCGAGTCGGTAGAGACCGTCAGCGACGAGCAGTTGCTCGCTCTGGGCGTCGACGCCGACCTGCTCGCTGATCCAAGATATGTCAAGCGTACGAGCCGGCTCAGCGATGTCCGCGGCTTCGATGCGGAGCTGTTCGATATCAGCCCGCGCGAGGCGGAGATCACCGATCCACAGCATCGCCTGCTGCTTGAATGCGCCTACGAGGCGATCGAGCATGCTGGCTACAATCCATTCGGACTGACTGCCCAGGTCGGCGTCTACGCGGGCGTCAGCATGAGCGATTACCTGATCGCCAATGTCGCGGTACAGCCCGACTTTCTCGCATCCATTGATGGACTGCAGTTGCTCGTCGGCAGCGACAAGAGCTACGCCTGTACACGCATTTCGCACAAGCTGAATCTGCAGGGACCCAGTGTCGCCATCGACTCTGCATGCTCGACCTCGCTGGTGGCGGTCCACATGGCGGCAAAGGCACTGCTGACCCACGAGTGCGATATGGCGCTCGCCGGCGGTGCCAAGGTCGCCGTGCCGCATGGCACCGGCTACCTGTATCAGCCAGGCAGCATCCTGTCTGCGGATGGTTCGTGCCGGCCGTTCGATGCCGCCGCCGGTGGCACCCTGCACGGCAGCGGCGTCGGCATCGTGCTGCTGAAACGACTGGCCGATGCACTCGACGACGGTGACACCATCCATGCGGTCATCCGCGGCTCGGCAATAAACAACGACGGCAGTCGCAAGATCGGCTACACCGCTCCCGGTGTCCAGGGTCAGGCGCGCGTGATCGCACAGGCGCTGGCGGTCGCTGACGTCGAGCCCGCCAGCATCGGCTATCTCGAGTCCCACGGAACCGGCACCAGCCTGGGTGACCCGATCGAGATTGCCGCACTGAGCGAAGCATTCCTCGAGGC
The DNA here is from genome assembly GCA_022843465.1 of Pseudomonadota bacterium. Lineage (GTDB taxonomy): Bacteria > Pseudomonadota > Gammaproteobacteria > Xanthomonadales > Ahniellaceae > 0-14-3-00-62-12. Next base: position 59,626 of record JALHNO010000011.1, read on the forward strand.
AGGACCGTTGGCGGCCAACTGCGCCCTGGGATCACTCAAGGGCAATATCGGTCATCTCGATGTCGCCGCCGGCGTCGCCGGACTGATCAAGACCACGCTGGTGCTGCAGCAGGCACAGCTTCCCCCCAGCGTCGGTTTTCGCCGGCCGAATCCGGAAATCGCATTCGCCGAAACACCGTTCTTCGTCAATCAGTCGCTCAAGCCCTGGGACGGCCCCTTGCCGCGTCGCGCCGGCGTGAGTTCGTTCGGAATCGGCGGCACCAATGCGCACGTGGTGCTGGAACAGGCCCCGGAGTTGCCAACACCGGTCGCTGCCGTCGAACGTCCGCTGCATCTGGTTCGTCTGTCCGCACGCAGTGCGACGGCACTGGACGCGCTGCGTGTCCGCTTTGTCGAATTCCTTGCCGATCCCGATCGACAGCAGGCCGACATCGCCGACATTGCCTTCACCGCAAATACCGGCCGCGCCGAGTTTGCGCACCGGCTGACCGTGACCGGGCGTTGCCGGGCAGAAATCGCCGCTGCGCTTGCCGATCCGCGCAGTCCATCGGTGCGACAGGGCATCTGCATGACGCCCCGCGGCGATCGCCTGGCCTTTCTGTTCACCGGGCAAGGCGCACAGTACGCCGGCATGGGCCGCGCGTTGTACACCAGCTACCCGCCCTTCCGCGCCCGCCTCGATGCCCTGGCGGAACTGATGGCGCGCCATCTGCCGCTGGCGTTGACCGACGTACTGTGGGGTGCCCACTGCGACCAGCTGAACGACACCCGCTATACACAACCCGCCCTGTTCGCCTTGCAACTGGCGCTCGCGCAGACCTGGAGCGAGGACTTCGGCGTGCGGGCCGATGTCATGATGGGACATAGTGTCGGAGAGGTCAGCGCGGCTTGCCATGCCGGCGTCTTTTCCGCGGCCGACGGCATGCGGCTGATCTGCGCGCGCGCCGCGGCAATGGCCGAACACAGCGCACCGGGTGCGATGTGCTCGCTGGCGCTTTCCGTCGCCGATACCCGCCAGCATCTGCGCGCAGCCGGCGTCGATCTGGCGATCGCGGCGATCAATGGCCCGCACAGCACCGTGGTCTCCGGTACGCCGGAGGCAATCTCGGCACTGTGCGTACGCCTGGACATCGAAAAGATTGGCTATCTCGTCTTGCCGATGCAACGCGCCTTCCATTCGGCCATGATGGAGCCGGCCCTGGATGCCTTCCGCGCTGAACTTGCCGGGATCGAGTTCCAGACGCCGCGCTGTCCGCTGGTGTCAAACGTGAGCGGCCTGCCCGAAACCACACGGCTGGCTTCGGCCGACTACTGGATCGAACAGGCGCGGGCCACCGTGCAGTTTGAAAAATGCATGCACAGCCTGCAGCAGATGGGCGTGCGCGTGCACCTCGAAATCGGCCCGCGCGCCACCCTGGTCAAGCTGGGCCGCAGCTGTGTCCAAAACGAACCGGAGTCACCGACAAAGGCGCTGTGGCTCTCCAGCCTGGAATCCGTTGATGGTGACTGGCAGTCCCTGCTCGATGCAATTGCCGTGCTGCACGTCAATGGCGTGGCAATCGACTGGCATGGCTACGACGCCGCCTATCCGCGCCGACGCGCAACCCTGCCAACCTATCCGTTCCAGCGCCAGCCGCACTGGTGCCTGCCCGATGCCATTCCACAAGCCGGGGCCGGGCACAACTCCGGACGTGGCGCCGGCAACACGACGATCGCGCAACCCGCAGCCCAGGCAGCAGCTGCCCGTGTAGCCGCCGGGACATCGACCGGCAGCGGGTCCGACGACTTTGCGGGTCGCGTCGCAGCCATCTGGTGCGATCTGCTGGGGCTCCCTGCAGTCGCCGACGATGACGACTTCTTTGCCCTCGGCGGCCATTCGCTGCTGGTCGTGCAACTGGTGGCCCGCGTAGAACGTGATTTCGGCATCGCATTGCCGATGAATGCCGTGGTACAAAATCCGCGCCTGAGCGAATTCGTCGTCACCCTGGCTCATCTGCAGGAATGTGGCAGCGCTCCGGTGGAACTGCCCACGGTCGTAGCCGACCCGGCGCATGCGTACGATCGCTTCCCGCTGGTTGATCTGCAGCAGGCGTTCTACCTCGGCCGCTCCAATGAGTTCGGCCTCGGTGGCGTCTCCACCCATCTCTATTTTGAACTGGCACCACCCCACTTTGACCCCGAGCGCTTTGTCGCTGCCTGGAACGCACTGATCGCCCGTCACGGCATGCTGCGCGCGATCATCCTCGACGAGAACGAACAACGCGTACTCGAATCGGTGCCGCACTATCCGGTCGAGCGCTATGACTTCGCCGATCTCCCGGATGCGCTACCGGCACATCTGGACCGCATCCGGGACGAGATGTCGCATCAGGTTCGGCCAGCAGACCAGTGGCCGCTGTTCGACGTGCGGATGACCCGCGAGAGCAGCAGCCGCTGGCGCATCCATTTCAGCATCGATCTGCTGATGCTCGACGTGCGCAGCAACCAGATTCTGTTCCGCGACCTTGACATGCTGTACCAGGGACAGCATCACGAACTCCCGGCGCTGCCGATCGAGTTCCGCGACTACGTACTGGCACGCCGCAACATCGTCGAGGGTGAGCGCCAAAGGGCGGCGCGCGCGTACTGGATGGAGCGTGTACCGACCATGCCGCTGGCGCCCAATCTGCCCCTGGTCGGCAACCCGGCCGATCTCCACAAACCCGGGTTTGCGCGCCGCATCGAATTGATCGAAACCCAGCGTTGGCATCGCCTGCGCCGGCGCGCCCAGGGCATCGGCGTGACCCCTTCGGCACTGCTGATGACAGTCTATGGTCTGGTCATTGCGCGCTGGAGCAAGCGCCCCGACTTCACCCTCAACGTCACCATGTTCGACCGGCTTCCCCTGCATCCCTGTGTCAACGAACTGGTTGGCGACTTCACCACGCTCAGCCTGATGAGTGTCGACTACTCGACGGAAATGCCGTTGAAAGAGCGCGCACGGGCGCTGCAGCGCCAACTCTGGCGCGACGTCGAGCACAGCAGTTTCAGCGGCGTGCAGGTGCTGCGCGAACTCACCCGTCACCACGGCGGCGAACAGATCACCATGCCGGTGGTGTTCACCAGCGCGTTGCCACTGGACGCCGAGCACGGCCGCGAAGTCGGCGACGAATCCCTGTTCAACGGGATCGAGGACGGTTACGCCATCTCGCAGACGCCGCAGGTATGGATCGACCATGTCGCCTCCGAGGAAGACGGGCGCCTGATTCTCAGTTGGGACGCCATCGACGAAATGTTTCCTGCCGGCATGCTGGATGACATGTTCTCCGCCTACGTCGGCATCGTCACCGCGCTGGCTGACGGTGACGAACTCTGGACTGCATCCAGAATCGATCTCCTGCCCGAGCGGCAACGGGCGATCCGTGATGCCGCCAATGCAACTGCGGCACCCTATCCGGAACAATCCCTGGCCGCGGCAATCCATCATCAGGCACTGCTGACACCGGATGCGCCAGCGATACTCTCACGCGCGCGAAACTTGAGTTATGGCGAGCTCTACGGCCGCGCCTCCTACTGGGCAGCGGAACTGCAGCGTCTTGAGGTGCAACCTGACGAACTGGTTGCGGTGCTGATGGAGAAGGGCTGGCAGCAGGTAGTTGCCGCACTCGCCATCCAGCTGGCCGGTGCAGCCTACATGCCGATTGACGCCCACCAGCCGCATGACCGTCGCCAACAACTGGTCAACCTGGGCCAGCCGCGCATCGCATTGACGCAACCGGATTTCGAACAGAGTGCGCGCGGCCATGACGGCCTGATCGTGCTCTGCGTGAGCGAGGACAGCGCGCAGGTTGCTGCACCACAGCCACCCGCGATCCGCAGCGATCGCGACCTCGGCTGTGTGCTGTTCACATCGGGCTCAACCGGTGTGCCCAAGGGCGTGATGATCGAGCACCGTGCCGCAGCGAACACCATGGTGGATGTCAACGCACGCTTCAACGTGACCGCAAGGGATCGCGCCCTGGCAGTCTCCTCGCTGGGCTTTGACCTGTCCATCTTCGATCTGTTCGGCATGCTGGCCGCCGGTGGTGCCCTGGTCGTGCCGGCGCACGATGAACTCAAGGACCCGGCTGCACTGGCGGCGCTGATGCGCGAATTCGGGGTTACCATCATCAACAGCGTACCGGCCATGCTGGACATGCTGGTCGATCATCATGAGGTGGCCGGGCAGCCGCTGCCGACAGCGCTGCGTCTGGTGATGATGTCCGGCGACTTCATTCCGGTCAGCCTGCCCGGACGCATCTGGGCGCGCTCGCCACAGGTCCAGGTGGAGAGCCTGGGCGGGCCGACCGAAACCGTCACCTGGTGCATCGCTTATCCCGTTCGCCACGTCGATCCGGCCTGGCCGTCGATCCCCTACGGCAAGCCGATGCTGAACCGCACCTGCCATGTTCTCGATGATCGCTTCGAGGATCGTCCGGAATGGGTGCCCGGCGAAATCTGGGTCGGCAGCGACGGCGGCAACGCCCGCGGCTACTGGCAGGATGCGGAACGCACCGCAGCGGGCTTCGTCAGGCACCCGCGCAGCGCCGAGCTGATGTTCCGCACCGGCGATGTCGGCCGCTACCTGCCGGATGGCAATATCGAAATCCTCGGTCGCAGCGACTTCCAGGTCAAGGTCAACGGCTACCGCGTCGAACTCGGCGAAATCGAGGCCTTGATCGGCCGTGACCCGCGCGTACGCCGCGCCATTGTCGCCGCCAAGGAAGTCCATGCCGGAAGCAAGCAGGTTGTGGCCTATCTGCAGTTTGCCGAGGATCGCAATGACGAAGCGCTGCTGAACGAGCTGCGCACACGTTGCGTGGCGGCGCTACCCGATTACATGGTGCCCGCCCACTTCATTGTGCTGGACAGCTTTCCACTGAGTCCGAATGGAAAGATCGATCGGGTTGCCCTGCCCTTGCCGACCAGCACGCCCGGCGACGGCATCGCGCTGGACCGCAGACAGGGACCGCGCGACGAACTCGAACAGAAGATCGCGGCGGTCTGGTGTGCCGTACTCGAACTCGACACGATTGGAGTATTCGAGAACTTTCTCGAACTCGGAGGGCATTCGCTGGTGGCTGCCCGGGTCGCTACGCGACTGCGCGAAGCACTCGGTGTGCCGATCGCGATCCGAACCATCTTCGATCATCCGAATATCGCCGCACTTGCCGATGCTGTGCGCAGCCAGAAGCCGGCGCATGTGTTGCCTCCGGTTCTGCCAGGCACCGGCAACGCAGTGCAGCTGTCCTATGCCCAGCAGCGACTCTGGTTCATCGATCGCTTCGAACGCACGACCAGCGGGTATGCCGCGGCCTACAACATGCCGATCGTGCTGGCGTTGCAGGGGCACATCGACGACAACGCCATGCAGCGTGCGCTGTCGGCGATACTGGCGCGACACCATGTACTTCGTACCGGCATTGTCGAAGAAAATGGCAGGCCAGTCGCCAAGCTGGAAGCCGACGCAGTCCTGCCCTGGCGGGTGCTGCAGGTACCGGCCAACGTTGAACCGGCGAGCTGGACCGATGCCGCGGTACTGGCCGAGTTCGAAACGCCCTTCGACCTTGCCAGACCGCCGCTGATGCGTGGCGTTCTGATTCATTGTGGCGACGACGAGCACGTCCTGGTGATCGGCATGCACCACATCGTCACCGACGCCTGGTCGGCCGGACTGATGCTGCAGGAGCTGCAGGCACTGTATGCGGTGGAGCTGAGTAGCGAGTCGACGGTTCCGCCACCACCCGATCTTCAGTACGCCGATTTTGCGGCCTGGCAACGACAGGTATGGGACCAGGGCCTGATGAGCGCTCCGGAAACCTACTGGTTGCATGAGCTGTCGGCTCTGCCGGCGCCGCTGGTCCTGGCATCGGATCGACCACGCACTGCCCAACAAAGCTACGCCGGCGGTGCGCTGAGCTTCGAGATCGAGCCGAGCTTGACCGCAGCCGTACAGCAGTTTGCCCTGGCAAACGGCGCCACGCCGTTCATGGTCCATATGGCCGCGTTCAATCTGCTGCTGCACCGCTATACCGGGGCCAGCGACATCCTGGTCGGTACCGATTCTGCCAACCGCTTTCCGGGCGAGTCGGAGCGCATGCTGGGGTTCTTCATCAACCAGCTGGTCATTCGCACCCGGATCGACCCGCAGGCCGACGTCCGGCAGTTGCTGGCTTCGGTACGCGACAAGACCCTGCGCGCGTACGAACACGAGGCGATGCCATTCGACCGACTGCTTGACCGGCTGCAGATCGCGCGCGACCCGTCGACGACACCGCTGTTCCAGGTGAAGCTGAACATGCTCAGTGTGGACGACGCGACACTCGCGCTGCCCGGTCTGTCGGCGGCGCCGCGCCCGCACAATTTTTCAACGGTCCAGTACGATCTCGTCCTGACGCTGAAAGCCGATGGCGAACGTTTCATCGGCACCCTGCAGTACCGGTCCGAGCTGTTTGCAGCAGCCCGGATGCAGGCCGCCATTGCGCACTATCTCGGCCTGCTGCGGGCGATGCTGGACCGTCCAGGTGCTGCCATCGCGCAACTCGACTATCTGGCCGACAGCGAGCAGCGCGCCCTGCTGGAGCGTCACCGCGCCCGCGCTGAACATCCCCAGCAACTGAGCATCGACCAGCGCGTCAGCCTCGCCGCGCGCCTGCGACCCGATGCGATTGCGCTGTCGGGCTCCGGCACGCTTTCCTACGCTGAGCTCGAGCAGCGCAGCAATGCACTGGCGGCCTGGCTGACGCAGCGTGTCGCGGTGGGCGCGCGGGTTGGTCTCTATCTGGAAGTTGGAATCAATCAGGTCATTGCCATCCTCGCCGTGCTCAAGGCCGGCGCCGCCTACGTACCGCTCGATTCGTACGCGCCTGCCGAGCGCATCGAGATGATTCTCGATGACAGCCAGCCGGTATTGATTCTCAGCGACCACATCACCATGGCGCACAATCCGCTGCCACAACGCCATGCCATCGCCTTGCTCGACACGCTCGATCTGTCGGCTAACGCGAGCTTTGTGTCGCGCGCCGCTCCGCAATTGCCTGCCTACGTCATCTACACATCCGGCACCACCGGGCGGCCGAATGGAGTGGTGGTCACGCACGCCCACGTCGGCCGTCTGCTCGACGCCTGCCAGGGCCACTACCGGTTCGCCGCCGACGACGTCTGGACACTGTTCCACTCCTACGTATTCGACTTCACTGTCTGGGAACTGTGGGGCGCCCTGTGTCACGGCGGCCGCCTCGTCGTGGTGCCATACTGGGTGCGCCGCTCACCGCCCGACTTCTGGTCGCTGATCATCGACGAGGGCGTTACCGTACTGAGTCAGACACCCTCGGCATTCCGTCCGCTGATGCGGGTGGCGACCGCGGTCGACGCGCCGCGCGCGACGTCGCTGCGCTGGGTGGTGTTCGGCGGCGAGGCCCTCGAGTTGCAGAGCCTGCGACCCTGGTTCGAACGCTTTGGCGACGTCGCACCCCGCCTGGTCAACATGTACGGCATCACCGAGACCACCGTGCACGTCACCCTCAGGCCGCTGAGCGTGCGCGATCTGGATGTCCGCGCCAGCCTGATCGGCGCTCCCCTCGATGATCTGGGCCTCTATCTGCTGGACGCTGCGATGCGACCGGTGCCGGCAGGCGTCGATGGCGAGTTGTACGTCAGTGGCGCGGGCGTCGCGCCTGGCTATCTCGCGCGGCCCGCGCTGACCGCGCAACGTTTCGTCCCCGATCCCTATTCGACCATCGCGGGCGCGCGCTTGTATCGCACCGGCGATATCGCCCGGCGCACACTTGACGGCGACCTCGAGTACGTTGGCCGCATCGATCATCAGGTCAAGATCCGTGGCCATCGCATCGAACTGGGCGAGATCGAGTCGCACCTCGCGCGCCACCCTGCCGTAGCGGAAACCCTGCTGATCGGAAGCCAGGATCAGCAAGGCCACTCGGTCGTGATTGCCTACGTCGTGGCGGCCAGCCAGACCGCAGTCGATGTCGCCTCGCTGCGCTACTGGTTGCAGGAACGGGTGCCCGAGTACATGGTGCCGGCGGCGTTCATCCTGCTGCCGGCGTTTCCGCTGACCATCAATGGCAAGGTGGATCGCAAGGCGCTGCCGAACCCTGACCTCGGTGATCGCGGTGGCCGGACCTTTGTCGCGCCCTCCTCCGTCAATCAGATCCGGGTTGCCAGCGTGCTGCGCGACTTGCTCGACCTGCCCCGGGTCGGCCTGCACGACAACTTCTTCGAACTCGGCGGCCATTCTTTGCTGGCGACCCAGCTGGTCTCCCATCTGCAGGAAGAGTTTGGCGTACAGATCGAACTGCGGGCGATTTTCGAACACGCCACCGTCCTTGGTCTGGTCGGACAGGTCGAGGCGGCGCTGCAGGTCAAGCAGATGCAGAGGAACTCCGGGTCACTGAGTCCCACAGCATCCGAAGAGGAGTTTCTGCTGTGAGCATCGAAGCCACCATCAAGCGCTGCGCCGAACTCGGCGTTCGACTTTCACTTGCTGATGATGGTCGCCTGCGCGTCGTCGCCGAGCAGGGTGTCATCGACGATGTCCTGCGTGGCCAGCTGACTGCCCACAGAGATGCCATTACCGCCCAGTTGCGCAGCTGCAGTCCGGTTGCCGCACCCGAAAGCGTACCCCGCGGCACACCGCATCCGCTTTCGAATGCGCAACGCCGACTATGGATTCTGGATCGTATCGAACCCGGCAGCAGCAGGTACAGCATTCCGTCTGCGATGCGTCTGCCGGACGATATCGACGCCGACACGCTGCTGAAGGCGATTCACGCGATCGTGCGCCGTCACGAGAGTCTGCGCACGACGTTCAGCCAGACCGATGGCGTGCCCTGCCAGATCATTCACGACGCGGTCCGCGTCGACGCACGAACGATCGACTTTTCTGCACTGTCGGCAACGCGCGAACACACCGATGCCCTGATCTCTGCAGCACTGCGCGAAGAAACCGCCATCGGCTTCGATCTCCAGCACGGTCCGCTGCTCAGGGTCCGCCTCTACCTCGGCGCGGCCAGCGGCCGTGTGCTCTATCTGGCGATGCACCACATCGTTGGCGATGGCTGGTCCAATGGCTTGTTCCTCGCGGAACTCCAGCAGCACTACGCGGCAATCTGCAATGGAGCCCAATGCGCCGAGCTGCCCGCCTTGCCGCTGCAGTATGTCGACTACGCGCATTGGCAACAGCGGGCACTCAGCCGCGAGCGCCAGGATCTGCTGCTTGGCTACTGGCGCCAACGCCTGGCCAACTGGCAAGCGCTGGAATTGCCGCTCGATCGGCCACGGCCGCCGCGACCGACCGCGACCGGGGGTCTGCTGCGCGAACGCATCGCGCCCGCCACGGTTTCCGCACTGCGCGAACTCGCCCGCGTCCACCGCACGACCCTGTTCAGCGTGCTGCTCGCCACCTTTTACGTGCTGTTGCGCAAGTACTCGGGCCAGGATGACATAGTCATCGGCAGTGACGTTGCCAATCGCACCCGCCGCGAATGGGAGACGCTGATCGGCTTCTTTGTCAATCAGCTGGTGCTGCGCGCGGACCTTTCCGGAAACCCGGGTTTCATTGACTTCCTGGCGCGCGTGCATTCGATGACGCTGGATGCCTACAGCAACCAGGAGTTGCCGTTCGACGCGCTGGTGGAGCATCTGCTGCAGGGCCGTGACCACGGATTGTCGCCGTTCTTCCAGGTCAAGTTCATCATGCAGAACACACCCAGCAGCGCCGAGGGCGACTCCCTGCAGCAGGTGATCGAGCTTCCGCACCGTTACGCAAAATTTGACATGACCTGGTCGGTGGCAGAAGACGCGGCCGGCATGAGCGTCGACATCGAGTACGCCAGCGAGCTGTACGACGAACAGACGATCCGACGATTGAGCACACACTACGGCCAGCTGCTGAATGCCGTCATCGCCGATCCCGGGCAGAAGATCGACCGCCTTCGGATTGACACCGCCCGCGCTGACGCACTGATTGCGCGCACCCGGCGCGCGCTCGAATGCCCCCACACGGCCGACACCCTGGGTCGCGTGATCGAGCACTGGGCGGCGCAAACGCCTGAGGCCATCGCCGCGATCGATGGCGCTGCGACACTGAGCTATCGCCAGCTCAACGAGGAGTCCAACAAGCTCGCCCGGCATCTGATCGAGTGGGGTATCGAGGCAGAATCGCCGGTGGGCGTCTGCATGCCATCGTCGATCGATTACGCCATCGCCGTCGCGGCAGTCAGCAAGGCAGGCGGTGTGCTGGTGGCAATCGATCCGGCTTATCCGGAGCAACGGATCGCGCATATTCTGGATGCCTCCGGCTTGCAGGTACTGCTGTGCGCGTCCCCGGTGTTGGATCGCCTGCCCGCCTATCAGCTCAACTTTCTTGGGGTGATCGTCACTGATCGCGACGGCGCGAACTGGGCCACACAAGCCGTCGACGACCTGAACCTGCCCGTGCATCCGGACCAGCTCGCCTATCTGATCTTCACTTCGGGCACCACGGGCAAGCCCAAGGGTGTGATGGTGGGCGCCAGCGGCTTGCACAATCTCGCCAGCGCGCAGCGCAGGCATTTCGGTCTTGCCTCGGGTCATCGCGTGCTGCAGTTCGCATCGATAGGATTCGATGCATCCGTCTGGGAACTGCTGATGGCCTTCGGCCACGGTGCCACCCTGGTGTGTGCGGCGCGCGAGACCATCATGCCGGGTCCCGATCTCGCCCACGCGATCATCAGCAATCGGATCAGCCACATCACCCTGCCGCCTTCCGCCCTGGCGGTGTTGCCGGAGGCAGTGGCGTCGCAACTGGAAGTGCTGATTCTTGCGGGCGAGGCCTGCCGCGACGAAATGGTGCGCGGCTGGGGCAGTCAGACCAATGTCTTCAACGCCTACGGTCCCAGCGAGACGACGGTATGCGCCAGCATCGACCGCTACGACAGCGCCTTGCAGGGATTCGCCGGCTCGATCGGCTACCCCATCGATGGCTGTGGCCTCTATGTCGTCGGAGCTGATGGCGAACTCGCAGCCGCGGGGATCGCCGGCGAACTCTGGATCGCGGGCCCTGCGCTCGGCCGCGGCTACTGGAACGATCCCGCGCAAACCGCACTGCGATTTGTGCCGGATCCTTTCTCGGCGCAGCCAGGCGCCCGCGCCTACCGCAGCGGCGACCGTGCCCGCTTCCGTCTCGACGACCGTGTCGAGTTTCTTGGTCGCCTCGACTTGCAGGTGAAGATCCGCGGACACCGGATCGAACTCGGCGAGATCGAACGCGAACTGCTTGCCCAGCCGCACGTGCGAGCGGCAGTCGTGACTGCCCTCGGCGAGCCGGCGCAGTTGCATGCCTATGTCGTTTGCGCGGTGGGCAACGCCTTGGACGAGGTCGCGCTGAAGAAGTCGCTGCGTCAAAGCCTGCCGGAGTACATGATCCCGCGCACGATCAATGCGATCGAGCGCATTCCTGCCACATCCAACGGAAAGCTCGATCTCGCGGCACTGCCGCCCCCGCAGGCGAGTCGTGATGTGAGCCCGCAGGAGCAGCCTGCAAGCCCGGAGGAGACTGCTATCGCAGCACTCTGGTGCGATGTGCTCGGCCTGGAGCGGGTCGGCGTGCGCGAAAACTTCTTTGATGTCGGTGGTCACTCGCTACTGCTGATCCAGGTCCAGGAGCGCATCCGTGCCCAGCTTGGCGCAGAAATCTCGGTCGCCGAATTGTTCAAGTATCCGACCGTGCAGGGCCTGGCCAGCTTTCTCGGTGACGGCGAGCATGGCGACAAGCTCAGGCAGAGCGATGCCCGCATTGCCCGTCGCCAGCAGGCCGGCCGCGAACGCACGCAGCGCCGACACAGTCAGACCCTGGGAGAGCCCTCATGAACAGTCCGGCCAATGCTGTCGCGGTCATCGGTATCGCATGCCGCTTTCCACAGGCAGAAGACGCCCGCCAGTTGTGGCGCAATCTATGCGATGGACTTGAGGCAATCCGCTTCTTTTCCGATCAGGAGCTGGTGGCGGCCGGCGTCGCGCCCGAGGCCCTGCTCGAACCCGGGTATGTGAAAGCCGCACCCGTGCTCGATGCGATCGAGGAGTTCGATGCCGGATTCTTCGGATTCACGCCACGTGAAGCCGAGATTCTCGACCCCCAGCAACGGCTGCTGCTCGAGTGCGCCTATCGCGCCCTGGAGGATGCCGGACACGCGCGCATCGAGCGTCATGGCGACGTCGGCGTCTATGTCGGCGTATCCTCGAGTTCCTATCTGCAGACCCATCTGGCGACCCGGCCCGATGTCATCGATTCGATGGGCGTAATGGCGCTGTCGATCGCCAACGACAAGGATTTTGCGGCGTCACAGATTGCCTACCGTCTCGGGCTGACCGGACCGGCGGTCAATATCGCGACGGCGTGTTCGACTTCGCTGGTCGCCATCCACACGGCCTACAACGCGGTGCTGAACTACGAATGCGACCTCGCCCTGGCCGGCGGCGCCAGCGTGCGCGCTCGTCAGATCGAGGGCTACCAGTATCTGGATGGCGGCGTCCTGTCACCCGATGGTCACTGTCGACCGTTCTCCGCCGGCGCCAATGGCACGATCGGCGGCAGCGGCGCCGCCGTGGTGGTATTGAAACGACTCGCCGACGCCCAGGCCGACGGCGATGCGATCTATGCCGTCATCACCGGCTCCGCTGTCAACAACGACGGCGCCGACCGACTCGGGTTCACCGCGCCCAGCGTCACCGGCCAGGCACGGGCCATCCGCGAAGCGATGGCAGTCGCTGGCGTGGCAGCTTCCGGGATCGGGTATGTGGAGGCGCATGGCACGGCAACCCCGATGGGTGATCCGGTCGAACTCGCCGCACTGACCGAGGCCCACGGCGACGAACCGTCGCGCTGCGCCATCGGCTCGATCAAGAGCAACTTCGGCCATCTCGATGCGGCTGCCGGCGTCGCCGGTTTCATCAAGGCCAGCCTGGCGGTGCGCGCCGGAGAGATTCCCCCGAGCCTGCATTTCGATGCGCCCAATCCGCAGATCGATTTCGCAAAGTCACGGTTTTTCGTCGCTGACCGTCACCAGGCCTGGCCCATTCCCGGTCTGCGCCACGCCGGCATCAGCTCGTTCGGGATCGGCGGCACCAATGCGCACCTGGTCCTTCAGCAAGCTCCGCTCGTCAGCAGTACGGCGAGCGTACGCAGCGCGCAGTTGTTCGTGCTGTCGGCGAAGGACGCCCGCGCCCTCGAGCGCGCGCGGGCACCACTGGCGGCGGCGATTTCCGGCCTTGCTGCCGACGCACTTGCCGACGCCAGCCATAGCCTGATCGCAGGACGCCCGGAGCTTGCCCACCGCGCAGCCTTTGTGGCTGCATCAACTGAGGAGGCGCGTGACGCAATCGAGGGCTCAGCACGCTGGGTCGGCGGGCGCGCCGAGGCCACCGCGAAGGTGGTCTGGCTGCTGCCGGGACAGGGCGCGCAGCATGTCGACATGGCGCGCGAGCTCTGGGAGCAGGAGCCGGTCTTCCGCGATGCCGTGGATGGCTGCGCCGAGTGGGTCCGTCGCCATGCAGGCTGGGACCCGATCGAACTGCTGTACCCGACCGATAGCGCGCAGCGCGAACGCGCCGAGTTGCAGATCAAGGACACCCGCTATACCCAGACTGCACTGTTCATCGTCGAGTACGCGCTGGCCCAGCTATGGCGCTCGCTGGGTCACGCGCCGGACCTGATGCTCGGGCATAGCCTGGGCGAATATGTCGCAGCCTGCATTGCCGGCGTCATGGACCCGCACGATGCCCTGCGCCTGGTCGATGGTCGCAGTCGGATGATCAGCGCGCTGCCAGCGGGCGCCATGCTGAGCGTCGCCCTCAGCGCCGAAGCCCTGCAACCCATCCTGGTTGCCGGCGTCGAACTGTCTGCAAGCAATGCTCCGGAACTGTGCGTGGTGGGTGGCACAGACGAGGCCGTGACCGCGATGGAGGCCGTGCTCGCCGGCATCGGTGCACAGACCGCAAGACTCGACGTTTCACACGCCTTCCATACGTCGATGCTCGAGCCCATGCTGGCAGACTTTCGCGCCCTGGTCGCTTCGATTCCGTTACGGGCGCCGAGCCTGCCTTATCTGTCATGCACCACGGGACGCTACGTCGAACCCGACGAGGCATGCTCACCGGACTACTGGGTGCGCCACCTGCGCCATCCGGTCGACTTCCGTTCGGCGATGAGCGTTCTCAGCGAACTGCCAGAGACCTGGCGCTTCCTTGACCTCGGGCCGTCCGGAACCACCACTGCGGTGGCGCGTCACAACGGCATCGTCACGACACGGCTGCGGCGTAGCCTGCCACGGGAACACGACACGGTGGGCGCCCGCCACGCCTGGCTGACGGCGGTCGGGCAACTCTGGGCCGATGGCGTCGCGCTGGATCTTGCGCAGCTGCACGCGGGTGAGCGCCGACGGCGCGTGCACCTGCCCGGCTATGCGTTTGCCCGCAGCCGGCACTGGATCGAAGCTGCGGATCCCGCGCTGACTCCGGCGGCAGCCGGTCGCATTGGCACCCTCCCGCTTTATCGCGCCGCCTGGAAATCGCATCCCGGCCCGCGCCGCGTCGAAATTCCGGAACGCATCCGCCTGGTCTTCGACAGCAGCGCGCCTGCGGTAGCCCAGGTGCTTGGCCCGCCTTCCCCGCGCTGCATTCAGGTGCACGCTGCTGCTGAGTTCGCTTACGCCGACAACACCTGCCACCTGCGCGCCAACGCGCCTGAAGACTTCACAAGACTGTTCGCTGCGCTGGCCGCAGACGGCATCAACATCGAACAGATCATCTTTGCCTGGCCGCTGGCATTGTCCGACCAGGAGGGCGCCGGCGACGGAATCCACAACCTGCAGATCGCGCTGGCCGCCCTGTTGACGGCCCGCAAGCAGTCAGCCCCGGCGCAGGCGACGGAGTTGCTGGTACTCGTGCGCCATGCCTACCAGCTGGCCGGCGACGATCCCGTACTGCCCACGCAGCGCGCGATGGCCGCGATGACCACCGTGCTGGCGCAGGAGGAAGCCGACTGGAATTGCCGTCTGATCGACCTCGGCAAGTCGCTCGACCCGGACACGCTGGCACGCGCGCTGGCGGTCTCACCGGAGCCGCTCGCGTCCCGGCAGGTCGCGCTGCGCGGCAGCAATCAGTGGTTGCCGGCATTTGACCGGCTCGCGCGCGTAGCCAGCACAGCGGTGGCCTGGTCGGAAAAAATCGTCGTGATCGTCGGCGGACTCGGTGCCATCGGATCCGAGCTGGCGCGGCTGCTGGCGCAGCGCAGGACAACCCTGATTCTGGTCGGACGTCGCCCGGAATCCGCGCTCGATGCCCAAGCCCGGAGCCTGTTGCTGCGACTGCAGGCTGAGGGCGCACGGATCACCTACCGTGCCGTCGATATTGTCGATACCAGGGCGCTGAGCCGCCTGTTGCATTCCGTGCGCGCGCAGCACGGCAGAATCGATCTGCTGCTGCATGCCGCTGCCGCCATGGACATGAAGTCCATGAAGTTGCTGGCTGCGAGTGGACCTGGTGATTTCGAACGCCACAACCAGGCCAAGATTGCCGGCTGTGAGGCATTGATCGCGGCCACGCGTGAGGTCGAGGTCGCGCAGGTGGTGCTGATGTCCTCGCTGGCTGCAACCCTGGGCGGCCTCGGCATGAGTGCCTACGCGGCATCCAATGCGTTCATGGACGGACTGGTGGAGGCACCGACGCACTGGCAACTGCGTGGAAGCTGGTATTCGATCGCCTGGGATGGTCTCTCGGCCGATCCGGCCCGCGAGCACGCCTTCAACGGCGAGGAAGTGCTCACGCTGATCGCCACGGTGATCGCAGATCACCCGCCGGGCTTCTATCTGGCCTCCCGACGCGACATCAACCACAGCCTGCGACAATGGGGAACCCAGGCCGGCAGCGAGGAGCGTGCCTGTGTTGAACGCGACCCCGCTCGTGGCAACTATCTGGCGCCCTCGAACGATGTCGAGCGCATCATCGCCGAGGCCTTCGAGACGCTGATCGGCGTGCGCCCGATCGGCGCCAGCGATGACTTCTTTGCGCTTGGCGGCGACTCACTGCTGGCGACCCAGCTGTGCTCACGGCTGCGCCAACGCTGCAAGGTGGATCTTGCCATCTCGGCAATTTTCGAACATCCGGTCGTGGCAAAACTGGCGGCGCACGTGATTGGCCTGCAGGGTGCCGGTGCCATTGGCGATGAGGAGTTGCTCGCGCTGGTGCGCAGCCTTGCCGACCTGGACGAAGCCTCGCTGGCCGAGGCGCTGGCGAAGTGACTGTTCGGGGGCGTCGCCGACAGCGCACTGCAGGCTGCAGTTCCGCGACACCACGCCAGGCATCGATCAATGACCGCGGCACACCACGGCGCCGCTCGACAGCGCCAGGCAACATCAGGAAATCGCAATGAGCACACTGTCCGATCAGATTGCAGGTCTTTCCCCGGAGAAGCGCGCCGCGCTTGAAAAGATCCTGCAGAAGAAGCTGGCCGAGCAGCCGCAGTCGCAGCTGCCACGCATCGATCCGGTGGCGCGAGACGCTGCCGACTACCCGCTTTCCTCGGCGGAGCAGCGCATCTGGTTTCTTGACCGATTCTCCGCGACCGACGCTGCATTCAACCTGCACGCCGCGCTCCGGCTGCACGGGGCGCTCGATCTGGACGCGCTGGCCGCGGCATTCCAGCGACTGCTGGATCGTCACGAGACCCTGCGCACGCGCTATGTCAAGGTCGCAGGCGAGCCCCGGCGCGTCATTGACGCAGTCAGCGGGTGTGAGCTCGAACGCATCGACCTGCGCCGGCTCGCACCCGAGGAGCGCGAAGCTGAGCTGCGCCGGCGCCTGCGCGCGCACTCGCACCAGCAGTTTGTGCTGGAACATGGCAACCTGATTGCGGCGGCAGTGGTGATTCTGGATGAGCAGGAGCATGCGCTGATGCTGACCATGCATCACATCGTCTCCGATGCCTGGTCACTGACCCTGCTGCTCAATGGCATGTGGGAAGGATATGCTGCGGTCGAGCAGGGCCAAGCTGCGCCGAAACCGCTCGCGGTCCAGTATCTCGACTACGCGATATGGCAACAGCGCGAACTGACTACGCCGCGGCTTGCCCGACAAGTCGCCTACTGGCGCCAGCAATTGGCCGGCGCGCCCGACCTGATCGAGCTGGCAACCGACCACGCCCGACCTGCGAGCCAGAGCTTCGCCGGCCACGAACTGCAGTTCTGCCTTTCACTGGAGGTGCAGTCCCGGGTCAGGCAGTTCGCGCGCGACAACAACGCCAGCGTCTTCATGGTCGTGATGACCCCGTTCGTTGCGCTGCTCGGTCGCTGGTCGGGTCAGACCGATATCGTGGTCGGTACCGACGTCGCCAACCGCAACTATGCCGAAACCGAAGGCCTGGTCGGATTCTTTGTGAACCAGCTCGCTCTGCGCTGCCGGTTCAGCGCGGATACCGCGCTGGCCGAGCTCCTGCAGCTGGTACGCAGCGTGTGCCTGGGCGCGTTTGCCAACCAGGACGTGCCATTCAATCACCTGGTGGACCAGTTGCAGGTCGCGCGCGATCCCAGCCGCAGCCCGGTGTTCCAGGCGAAGTTCATGCTCCAGAACACGCCAAACGCAGGCGCCAGCGACACCGCGCTGAAAGCGACCATGATCGAACGGACCGAGGATACCTCGCAGTTCGATCTGCTGCTGGCATTGAAGGAAACATCCAAGGGCCTGCGCGGCTCACTGCGCTACCGCACCGAGCTGTTTGAAGTTGCAACCGCCGAGCGCATGCTGGCGCACTATCTGAACCTGCTTGACCTGCTCGTCGCCGAACCCCTGCGGACAATTGACCGGATTGGCTGGCTGAGTCCGGGCGAGCATGCACTGCTGGCGCAGATCAATGACACCGGGGTCGATCATCCCTACGCGTCGCTGCCGGATGCCTTCGCCGAAGCCTCCGCCTTGCACGCCGATGCCATCGCCCTGAGCTGTGCTGGCCAGAGCGTGAGCTATCGCGAACTGCACGCACGCAGCGAACTGCTGGCGGCGCAACTGCTCGAGCATGGCGTTACCCCGGAGCAGCCGGTCGCCGTGTGCATGGCGCGCAGCATCGACATGGTGATCGCCCTGCTTGCTGTGTTGCGCAGTGGTGCCTGCTATGTACCGCTCGACCCCGAATACGGCGCCGAAAGACTGGCCTACGTGCTCAGCGACTGCGCTGCCCGGATCGTGCTGTGCGATGGCTCCGCGCTCGAACTGCCGGAGCACATGAAGCGCATCGAGCTGACCAACGACTGGCACAACCGGCTGAAGCCGCGCATTCCTGCGGCATGGATCAGGCCGCAGCGCGAGCAACTGGCCTACATCATCTACACATCCGGCTCGACCGGCCGCCCCAAGGGCGTGGCAGTGCGTCATGGCGGACTGTCGAATTTTCTTGCGAGCATGCGCGTTCAGACCGGCCTGGGTGCAGACGACCGCCTGCTTGCCGTGACCACGGTTGCATTCGATATCGCAGCGCTCGAGTTGTATCTCCCCCTGCTGTGCGGCGCCTCGATCGTGCTGGCTACCCGCGAGGAGGCACAGGACGGCCGCCGCCTGCACGCGCTGGTGCGCGCCAGCGGCATCACCGTCATGCAGGCGACGCCGTCTACCTGGCGCGCCCTGCTGTCGGCCGCCAAGGCGGACACGCTTCCGTTGCTCGCGCTCTGCGGCGGCGAGGCCCTGCCGCAGGAACTGGCGGTACAGTTGCTCGCTGCCGGTATGCGGCTGCTCAACGTGTACGGACCAACCGAGACGACGATCTGGTCTTCGCTCGGCGAGGTCTCCGCCGCGCAGGTCCGGGAACTGGCGAACGCTCCTCTGGGTCGACCGCTGGCGAACACCACGCTGCATGTACTTGATCGCAACGGCCAGCCGGTGCCGGTCGGTGTGCCCGGCGAACTCTTCATCGGCGGCGAAGGTCTCGCCCGGGGCTATGTCAACAAGCCGGCACTCACCGCGTCGGCCTTCGTTCCCGATCCATTCGGCAGCGCGCCCGGAGCGCGCCTTTACCGTACCGGCGATCTCGTGCGATGGCTCGCCGACGGCCGGCTCGCCTTCCTGGGTCGCCAGGATCACCAGGTCAAGGTGCGCGGCTACCGGATTGAACTCGGAGAAATCGAAAGCGTGCTTGCGAGCCATCCTGCAATCGCCAACGCGGTGGTCGTCACGCGCGCCGACGGCCCAGGGTCGGCCCTGCTCGTCGCCTTCCTGCAAGGAGGCAACGACAACACGGCCATCGATATCGACGAGGTCCTGACCTACGCAGCCAGGTTTCTGCCGCGCTACATGTTGCCCAACCAGGTCCACTGCGTCGAACTGCTGCCGCTTACTCCCAACGGCAAGGTTGATCGCAAGGCGCTGGCCGCCCTGGCGAGCGAGCGCGTCGCAACCCCAGCCGAAACCTGCGGCCCCTTGCCCGGCACGGAACTCGAACAGCGCATTGTCGCCGTCTGGCAGGAAGTGCTCGGAGTCGGCAATGCACACCTTGACCAGGATTTCTTCCGCAGCGGTGGTCATTCCCTGCTGGCGGTTCAATTGCTCGATCGCATCGAGCGCGAATGGCGCGTAGAACTGCCATTGCAGGAATTCTTCCGCAATCCGACCCCGGCCGGCGTGGTCGAATCGGTCCAGCTGCAGTCTGCCGCGCGAGGCGCGGCCAACAGCCCACTCCACGACGTCCAGATCATCGCCAACCCTGATGACGAGTCGGCACCATTTCCGCTGACCAGCATCCAGCAGGCTTACTGGCTGGGTCGCAGTGGCAGCTTCGAACTCGGCAACATTGCAACCCAGAATTACCTGGAGATCGATATCCGCGATTTCGACGCGGATCGATTCAGCAATGCCTGGAACCTCCTCGTGCGGCGCCACGGCATGCTGCGCGCGGTCTTCGCGGAAGACGGCACCCAGCGCATTCTTTCAGCTACGCCGGAGTATGTGCCGCTCCACTACGACCTGCGCGGGCGCGCGGACGCCGAGGAGTTTCTGCTCGACTTGCGACAACAGATGAAGAGCCAGGTGCTGCCGGCTGCACGTGGTCCGCTGTTCGACCTGCGCTACAGCCGCCGCGATGCCAGCCAATGGCGCGTGCATTTCTGCATCGACATGCTGATTTCGGATGTGCTCAGCAACCATATCCTGTTTGCCGAGCTGAACCTGCTGTACCGAAATCCCGAAACCAGCCTGCGGCCGCTTGCCATCAGCTTCCGCGACTATGTCCTGGCCGAGCAGTCGCTGATGGATTCGCCGCGATTCGAGCGTGCGCGCCAATACTGGCTCGATCGTGTGCCGAGCTTCCCGGGGCGACCCGACCTGCCGATCGCCCGCGATCCCTCACGATTGACCGAGCAGATCTTTTCCCGGCGCCGGCACAGCCTGTCAGCGCCGCAATGGCAGAGGATCAAGGCACACGGCCAGACCCTGCGGGTATCACCAACCGTTCTGGTGCTGACCGCGTTTGGCGAGGTGCTTGGCACCTGGAGCAAGGAGCCGAAATTCGCATTGAATCTGACGCTGTTCAACCGGCTGCCGCTGCACGCCGACTGCGACCACCTCATCGGAGATTTCACCTCGTCGCTGCTGCTGGAGATCCAACACCAGCCGGCGCGCGCATTCGCTGATCGCGCCGTGGCACTGCAATCGCGCCTGTGGCAGGATCTGGACCACAAGCTGTTCAGCGGAGTCGACATGATCCGCGCACTCGCACGTGCCCGCGGCGGCGTCCAGGGTGGTGCCATGCCCGTGGTATTCACCAGCATTCTCGGGCTGGAGACGCCAGGCCAGGCCGCCGCCGAGGACGCACCCCGTGATGCCGAGGAAGGCTACAGTGCCTCGCAGACCTCGCAGGTGTGGCTGGATCATCAGGTCGCCGAGCAGAATGGCGCACTGACCCTGGTGTGGGATGCGCTGGATGCCGTGTTCCCCGACGGCATGCTCGACGAGATGTTTGCAGAGTATGTGCGCCGCCTGGCTGCGCTCGCCGACGATGCCGCGAACTGGACGCGCCCGGCTTCCCTGTTGCCCGCAGCGCAGCGCGCCCGTCGCGCCGCGATCAATGACGTTCCTGCGCCGCTCACCGAAGACAGCCTGCACAGCCTGTTCGAACGCCAGGCGGCAGCAACGCCTGCAGCCCTCGCCATCGCCATGGGTGATCGCCGCATCGACTACGGCACGCTCGCGCGCTGGAGCGATGCCCTGGCCGCCGCCCTGATCAAGGCAGGCGCCGAGCGCGGAACCCTGGTCGCTATCGTCATGCACAAGGGCTGGGAGCAGATTGTCGCCGCCCTGGCCATCATCAAGGCCGGTGCCGCCTACATGCCGGTGGACGCCGACCTGCCGGAACAGCGACGTGCCCAGGTGATCAGTGAAGGCAGGGCGCGCATCGCTGTCATCGAAACCGGCTCCGCGTTCTCGCATCCCGGTGTGCACACCATTGCGCTGGACGCGGCAATGCTGGACGCGTTGCCCGCCGACGCACCCGTTGCAGTGGTCACTCCAGACGATCTTGCCTATGTGATCTTCACATCTGGATCGACCGGCAAGCCCAAAGGCGTGGTGATCGATCATCGCGGCGCCGTCAACACGATTCTGGATATCAACCGCAGATTCGATGTCCATGCGGGCGACAGCGTGCTGGCGCTTTCCTCGCTGAGCTTCGATCTATCGGTCTACGACATCTTCGGACTGCTCGCAGTCGGTGGCAGCATCGTGCTGCCGCAGTTGCAACACAAGGACAATCCGACACATTGGTGGGACTGCATTGCCAGCAGCGGCATCACGATATGGAACACCGTGCCGGCCTTGATGCAATTGCTGGTCGATCACTGCGAACGCCTGCAGCCGGCCCGTCTTGGCCCGCTGCGGGTGGTGATGATGAGCGGTGACTGGATCCCGGTTACCCTGCCGGATCGCATTCGCGCATTGTCCGCAGGAGTTTCGATCTATAGCCTGGGTGGCGCCACCGAAGCCTCGATCTGGTCGATCTTCCATCCGATTGACGCTGCGACCTCCCATCTCCGCAGCATCCCGTACGGACGGCCGCTCAGCAACCAGTCTTTCCATGTGCTGGATGATGCGATGCAGCCGCGTCCCGACCACGTCACCGGACCGCTGTATATCGGCGGCATCGGCCTGGCAAAGGGCTACTGGAGCGATCCGGCACGCACCGCAACCAGCTTCGTACCCGGCAACGATGGCGCGATGCTCTACCGCACCGGCGATCTCGGGCGTTACCTGGCCGATGGCAATATCGAGTTCCTTGGCCGCGAGGACAGCCAGGTCAAGGTACAGGGTTACCGGATCGAACTCGGCGACATCGAAGCCGCACTGCAAAGTCATCCAGCCATCGCCGCTGCTGCGGTCAACGCCATCGGCGAACACCAGCAGGGCAAGACCCTCGTAGCCTATGTCGTCGCACGGGGCAGCGGCAACGCCGACGACGGCGGCGGCCAGATCACCGATCCGCAACAACGCAGTCTTTTCAAACTGGAACAGCGCGGCAGGCGCCGGCTCGACCCGACACTTCCACGCACTGCATTGCAAGCCGGCCCCGGCGCCCATTTGTTGCGGGGTTTGGCCCCGGTCCAGCACAGCGACCATCCGTTGCCAAAGTACCGATATCCGTCGGCGGCCAGCCTGTATCCCGTGCAGGTATATCTGACGATTCCGCCCAGTTGCGAGCAAAGCTGGCAAATGGCCAGCGGCTTCTACTATTACGCGCCGTCCGAGAACGCACTGGTACTTGTTTCCAGTGACGTGCCTCGGCCACACCACGACAGCGATACCCCGCGACTGGAACTGATTGCCGATCTGGATGCAATCGAACCGCTCTACAGCGCCGACGAGGCGCGCCGTTTCTGCATACTGGAGGCAGGCTATGTCACGGCAGTGATCGCAGAAGGCGCGGCTGAACTGGGTCTGTCGATGGTGCCCGATTGGGAGGTGTCCACCATCAGCCACGAGTCGCTGCCGGCGCGTGCGCTGCGTGTTGGCGTGATCACACTGCAGCCGGGCCGCGCGGATGCGGTCTGCCCTGTCGTTGCAACAGCGGGCGCCGGCGCGATCAAGCTGCCCGCAGCGCCCGCACCGGTCGGCGATTATGACGGCCTGCAGCGCCAGAGCTATCGGCGCTACGCCGCGCGCGCCTGCAGCATCGATCAAATCAGCAGCGTGCTCACCCTCCTGAAAACGCCGGGAGTGCGTGTACTTGTATCTCTGCGCCGTTGCGACACGCTGTCTGCTGGCTGGTATCTGTACACCGCGCAGCAGCATGCGCTGCAGCCGCTGAACTGCGAGGTCGACAGCTGTGCCCTGTTCAACAGTGCCAATGCCGCAGTGTTCGACAGCGCAGCTTTCGCTGTCTTCATCATCGGCACAGAATCAGCTGCAGCGCTCGCCGCCATCGGAATGGCCGGGCAAGGTCTGATGGCACATTGCTGGCGCAGCGGCATCGGCGTATGCCCGATCGGGGCCGTCGAACAATCCCTGCTGCGGGAAGTCATCGGTGACTCCGATCAGCAGGTTCTGCATGCGTTCGTCGGCGGTCCGATCGACCAGGAACAGAGCACGCGTTGGGAGGTCGACGCTGGCCCGCATGGCGAACTGACGCCGGAAGCTCTCGCGCAATACCTGGCGACGCGACTTCCTGCCTATATGGTCCCGCGGGTCTACATCGGTCTGGCCGCGCTGCCGCTGTCATCCAATGGCAAGGTAGACCGCAAGGCCCTGCCGCAACCCGACTTCAGGCACAACGACGCCAGCGCGCATGTCGCTCCACAGACGCCCACCGAGCAACTGCTGGCTTCGCTGTGGTCGCAATTGCTGAAGCTGGAGCGTGTCGGTCGGCACGATGGGTTCTTTGAACTTGGCGGCAACTCGCTGGTCGCCATGCAGCTTGCCTCGCGCCTGCGCATAGACCATGGCATCGAGATCGGCCTGCGCCAGATCTTCGAACACCCGACACTTGCCGAGCTGAGTGATGTCATTGCGGCCGCGGAAACTCCGAAGTCGCCGGGTGCGCTGATCGACGTGCGCGCCCTGCGCCGCGAGTGGCTGAATCAGCACCCGGCCGCTGCCGATCATGCGCTGTTCCCGCTGTCGATGGCGCAGAGGCACCTTTTTGCGCACCAGCAGGTCGACGCCACCGCGACCGCATACAGCATTCCCGCTGCCTTGCGGATCAATGCGGCCATCGATCCGGCGACCCTGCGCGCCGCTTTGCAACGCATCGTTGATCGACACGAAGCCCTGCGGACCCGCTTCGTCTATCACCAGGGCGAAGTCTGGCAGCGGATCGACCATCATCAGGCGGTTGCCTTTTCGGTCACCGACCTGACCGCGTTGACCGCTGACGACGGCCAGGGCGAGGCACAATGCCTGATCCAGGCGGATGCGCTGCGTCCGTTCGACCTGTTCGAAGGTCCTCTGCTGCGCGCCAGGCTGTTGCAACTGGCGGCAGGCCACAATGTGCTGATGCTGAACGTGCACCACATCATTGCGGACTATCTCTCGATGGAGATCCTGGTCGACGAATTGAATGCTGCCTACCTGGAAGACACCCGGTCATGGTCGCCGCTGAGTCTGCAGTTTGCCGATGCCGTGCTCTGGGAGCACGCATTTCTTCAGAGCGAGGAAGCCGGGCGTCAGCGCGGTTTCTGGCAGCAGCACCTCGCCGGCGTTGGCCGTCTCGAGTTTCCGGATCCGGCTTCTGGCAACGACGGCTGGCTCGGCTTCCGCATCGACAGCGCGCTGCTCGAGCGTCTGCGCGCGCGTTGCCGCGAGCTGGATATCACACTGTTCATGCTCGGCTTTGCCGCCGCGCACCAGTTGCTTGCGGCACATTGTGGGCAGAATGATTTCGCGATCGGTACTCCGATCAGTGTCCGGCGTGTTCCTGAGCTGGAACCCTGCATCGGTCTGCTGCTCAACACGCTCCCCATCCGGCTGGCTGTGGATACCACTCGGAGCGGCATCGACTTGCTGCGCGAGACACGTACGCAGTGCATGCTGGCGTTCGAGAACCGGGACTACCCCTACGAGGAACTGCTGACCACCCTGCGTCGAGATCAGGATCGAATTCCGGACGGCCGCGATGCATCGCCGTATCGAGTGCGCTACGTCTACCGCCGCATCGATGCGCAGACTGCCGCGCGGGCCAGTGAACGCGAGATCGGGATCGAGCGCAGGGACGCAAAGTTCGATCTTCTGTTCACCTTCAACGAATCCGACGAGCACGCGTTCGGGGAGTTCGAGTACCGCGGCAGCGCCCTCCCTGCACAGACCGTCGCGCTGCTCTGCAGCCAGATCGTGCCGTTGATGAACTGGCTGGCAGACCAGCCGGAACAGCGCCTCGAGGCACTGCATCAGCAATTGGCACAACTGCGCGACGGATTCATCAATGCACGCCAGCAGCAGCGCAGTTCCAGACTCGGAGATCGTTTGAAGCAACTACGACGCTGAACACCCGCGGACCGCTGGGCTACTCGGCTGGTGTGCAGGCCTTGCCGCCAGCGGCCATGGCAGGACGCAGCCCGGTCGAGCTGGTAGCCGCTGACGCATGCGCGAGCTCGCTGCCGCAGGCGCAGAACTGCTGCTTCCGCGGATGCTGCACGCCAAATCGATGATCGTGGATCAGGTCACAGCCTCCTGCGGTTTGGTCATCCTTGATGGACGCAGCCTGTTTCGGAACTACGAGTTGACCACAGCGCGCCATGGAGACGGCGGGTTCAGGGCGAACAGCAGGCGCGATCGGCGCGCGCCCAGGTGCCGCGGCCATCGCCCAAGTGCCGCGGCCATCGCCCTGGGGACGCGACATCCTGGAGCGACTGGTGGGGGCGGTGGCATTTCAATCATCGGTTCGGCGGCAACCCGTTCATGCCTCTTTGTCGAACAGACCGGTTACCCGGGCGCGCTCGTCCGCACTCGGCTCAAATTCGAAGATGGCGAGGTCCTCGCGCATATGAATGGCCGAGCGGGTACCGGTCAGCGGCACAATGCCTTCCTGTGTCAGCACCCGGAACAGGATCTGCGCGGGTGTGCGCTGATATTTTTTTGCCAACCTGAGCACGCTGTCGTGCGCGAGCAGATGCGGATTGGCGGTCAGGGTCCAGAAGCTCTGGTAGATCGTGCCGTGATCGCGGCAGAAGGCGCGGATCTCACGGTCATGACCGGTCTCGGCATGGAATCTGTTCTGCACGATCGACGGCTTGATCTCGGCCTGCCGATACAGTCGCTCCAGCACGCCGATCTGGTAGCAATTGCTGATCCCGATACGCAGTGCAGCGCCCTGCCCGGCAATGGCTTCCATGGCACGCCAGACTTCGGTCTGTTCAGTGGTGCGCCGCAAGGGTGAATGCAGGATCAGGGCATCGACATAATGCGTGCCAAGATTGCGCAGCGAGGAAGCAAACGACTGGCTGACCTGTTGCGCCGGAGCGGCGTCCGGATCGTAGGGAATCCGCGCCGGATCATGACCATCGATCGGGGTGAACTTGGTCTGCACATAGAGCTGCCCACGTGTCAGCTGCGCATCCAGGCAGGCAGCGATCGCCTCGCCGACACCCGCCTCGTGGTAGTGCCTGGGTTGTCCGGCGGTATCGATACCGCGAAAGCCCAGGCGCAGCGCCTGTATGACCAGCTCAGCCGTCGCCGCCTGTTTCCACGCAGTACCGTAGAGGATGGCCGGAATTTCATCGAGTGCGCTGAGGCCGGTGGCGCTATGGCTCATGCTGGTGTACTGCCGTGACTGCGAAGGGGCAATCGCCCGCGGATGATGCCATGACTCCTGGCATGCTGTGCGCAACTCGGCGGCCTGGGCATTGCATCAGCTTGAAATTCTGGCGATGAAGCCCTTCTCCCGTTTACGGGAGACAGCCGCAGGCGGATGAGGGAAACCTGCGATAGTGCTCTGGGTCTGCCGCGCGCATCGCAACAAATACCCAACACCATCGAACGTTTCCCTCATCGGGCCCTGCGGGCCAGTCTCCCGCAGGCGGGAGAAGGGGACCGTTGCCAACATTCAAACTGATGCAGTCATGAGCACACTGCTCCACAGCGAGCGTATCGGCGGTCGCAGTAGAAGGGGTATGAAATATCCGGGCTAGACCGCTGTGCGCGCCGCCGGGTCAGATCGCGTTGACGAGATGCTGCCCGAATCGAATCACGCAGCCACCGCCAACGACTCCGCCACCAACTGCTGAGCCGCCTCGACCAGTCGAGCGAGGTGCGCCTCGCTGCGAAAGCTTTCGGCATAGATCTTGTACTGCGCCTCGGTGCCCGATGGCCGTGCCGCGAACCAGCCGTTGCGGGTGCAGACCTTGATACCGCCAAGCGCGGCATCATTGCCGGGCGCCTGATTGAGCACGCGCCAGATCGGCTCGTCGGCGAGCCGGGTCCGGGTAATGTGCGCAGGCGTCAGTGCCGCCAGGGCCTGCTTCTGCTCAACGGATGCCGGCGCATCGATACGGACGCCATGACAGACACCGAGGTCCTTGCTCAATGTCTGGTAGATCTCGCCCGGGTCGCCATTGCCCTGGGCGGTGATCTCGGCCGCCAGCAGGGAAGCCGCAATGCCATCCTTGTCGGTCGTCCAGGTTGACTCGTCGCGGCGCAGAAAGCTCGCGCCTGCGCTCTCTTCGCAGGCAAAACCGATCTGTGACTGCGAGAGTCCGTCGACAAACCACTTGAAGCCCACCGGGACCTCGTAGAGCGGCCGTCCCATCCGGTGGGCAATCTTGTCCAGCATCGAGGTGCTGACCACGGTCTTGCCGATCGCCAGTTCCCTGCTCCACTCCTCGCGGTTGCGGTACAGATAATCCGCCGCCACGCTGAGAAAGTGATTGGCCGGCATCAATCCGCTGCTGGGTACCACGATGCCATGACGATCATGATCCGGATCGCAGGCGAAGGCCACGTCATAGCGGTCCTTGGCGGCAAGCAGGCCGCGCATCGCGTGTGCAGAGGATGGATCCATGCGGATGCGACCGTCCCAGTCCAGCGGCATGAAGCCAAAACATGGATCAAGACTGTCATTGATGATGTCGATATTCAGCCGATGCTGATCGGCAATGCGTGCCCAGTAGCGCAGACCGGCACCGCCGAGCGGATCCACACCAAGGCGCAGATTGGCGCAGCGGATCTGCTTCATGTTGACGACATTGCCGAGATCGCCTACATAGCTGCCAATGAAATCATGCTCGCGCACGCAGGCCGAATTGCGCGCCCAGGCACTCGGCGTGCGGCGGACCTCGGTCAGCCCACTGCGCAGCAGGCGATTGGCTTCGGTCTCGATCCAGCGCGTTGCCTCGCCCTCGGCAGGCCCACCATGCGGTGGGTTGTACTTGTAGCCGCCAGTCTCGGGCGGATTGTGCGAGGGCGTCAGTACGATGCCATCGGCCAGCCCGGAAACGCGGTCCCGATTGTGTTGCAGGATGGCATGCGAGATCGCTGGTGTCGGCGTGAATTCGTCGTTCTCGGCAATCAGCGTATCGACATCATTGCCGGCCAGTACCTCCAGCGCGGTGGCCATCGCGGGTCGCGACAGCGCGTGGGTATCGAAGCCGAGGAACAAGGGTCCGCCATAGCCCTTCATCTGCCGGAAGTTGCAGATGGCCTGGGTGATCGCGAGTACATGCTGCTCATTGAAACTCGTGGTCAGCGACGAGCCGCGATGCCCGGAGGTGCCGAACGCAACGCGCTGCGCGGCGGTCCCGGGATCGGGCGATCGTTCGTAGTAAGCGGCAAGCAGGGCCGAGAGATCGACCAGCATGAGCTCTGAAGGCTTGCTGCCGGCAAGCGGATGCGTCTGTTGGCTCATGGGGCTCCTTGCTGACCAGACCGGCGCGGACAAGCGCAGCCATTCCGGGGGCGAGGCAATGTCCGGGGCGGGCATTGCGGGGATTCGGGCCACATTGGGCTCGACGTGTTGGGCCGGTAGCGGCCACTGAATCTGCCGACGACCACTGCGCTGTTGCGCCAACTCGGGCCTGTCAGCGATTCATCGCTCTATTTATCCGCACCATTCTAGCCGAGCACACCTTGACTCGCTGTGAACGAAGGTGGCCTGTACTGCAACCTGGCGTCGACGCGTGTATCGCTCGCGCGCAATCCCGCAGCTGGGCTACAATCGATCATGATGAGCAGGAAATTCCTTGCTGACGCCGTAACCTTGCGCAAGCTCGCTCTGCTGTTTGCGCTGGTGGCGTTGTTCGGCTGTGAGTTGGCCTATGCCGCGCGCTGGTGCCATGTGCCGCCGCCCGGTGCAGACCCATCTGCGGCCACGGGCTGTCATGGCGATGCGCCCGCCGACGATCACAACGGCCGCGATCAGGCGAATTGCCCAGGCAATGATCTGATTCCCGACATCGGCGCGCCCATCTTCATCGCCGCTGCCCTGACGGGCCATGACTATCTCGCCGGCGCCGAGCCGCGCAATGGTCGGCGCTGCTACGCCGATCTCCGTACCAGCCATGCGCGCGCCGGGCCGGAACTGGCGACACTCTGCCGATTGCTGATCTAGCGACGCCTGAACTCGATGTGCCGACGCCGGCCTGCCGGCGCTCGTCTCTCCCTGTTTCAGGAGTAGCGCATGTATTCGCCATCCCAAGCTTCAACACGTCGCTGGCTGCGCCGCGCCGTGATCTTTCTGTCGGTCCCGCTGTGCTGTGCCGCCGGGTCGCCACAGATTCCACTTGCGCTGGCTGAGGCAATCGCCTTGGCCGAGCAGCAATCGCCGGAGCTTCAGGCTCGAATGGCGGCGCGCGAGGCCGCGCAATTGCAGGTCAGTCCCGCAGGTGAACTGCCTGACCCCGAGCTGATCGTCGCCATCGACAATGTGCCCAGCGACGGCGCAGATGCCGGCAGTCTGAGCGCCGATTTCATGACCATGCGCAGAGTCGGCTGGATGCAGGCGTTTCCGCGCCGCGCCAAACGCGATGCGCGCGTCGCACTGGCAGATGCCGACGCCGCGCTGCGGCGTGCCGAGTACCGGGTCGAGCAACTCGGGCTGCGCGAGTCGGTAGCGCGCGCGTGGATCGCCAGCTCCACCGCCGAACAACGGTTGCTGCAACTCGATGCATTGGAACCACTGCTGGATGCCCAGATTGCCGCTGCCGATGCGGCGCTGGCAGCGGGACGCGGCAGTGTCGCCGACGGACTCAACGCGCGACTGCAACGCAGCGCGCTGGCCGATCGTCGCATCGACGCGGAACGCGAATTGCGCCTCGCCCGCGCCGAACTGGAACGCTGGTTGCCGGACCTCGGCGATCGGCCACTGGCAGCAGCACCCGATTTTCTTGCGCTCGGTGATGCCACCAACAGTCTTGTCGATGCCTTGCCGCGTCATCGCGGCCTGCTGACACTGGATGCCCAACAGCATCAGGTCGACGCTGCGCTGGCGCTGGCGCAGGCCGAGAAAAAGCTGGACTGGGCGCTGGAATTTTCCTACGCAGACCGTGGCCCGGCTTACTCGGGGATGCTGAGTGTGGGTGTCCGCATCGGACTGCCCATCCGCTCGCGCTATCGCCAGGATCCCCTGATCGCCAGCCGGCGAGCGGATCAGCAACGATTACAGGCCGAGCGGGTGTCGATGCTGCGCGCCCATGCGGCAAGCGTGCGTGCCCTGATCGCCGATTGGGAGTCGGCGGGCGAACGCGTCGAACACTATCAATCGCGTTTGCTGCCGCTGGCGCGCGACCGTGTCGATGCCGCGCTGGCCGCCTACAAGGGCGGACAGAGCAGTCTTGCCGAATCCATTTTCGCGCTCAGCGACCTGATCGAGCAGCAACTCGCACTGATCGATCGTCGCCTGACGCTCGGATTGGCCTGGGCGCACCTGAATTTTGCCTTCAGCGAGGAGGACTGAACCATGTCCCGAAGCCGATTGATTGCCATGCTGATGGCCAGCTTTGTCGCCGGCGGCACACTGGTAGGGATGCTGACCCGGAATCCGCCAGAACCACTGCCCCTCACTACGCAGACCCAGAACGACACGGCCGCCGAGCCTGAAGTGCTCTACTGGTACGACCCGATGGTGCCGCAGCACAAGTTCGACAAGCCGGGTCCATCGCCTTTCATGGATATGCAACTGGTACCCAAGTATGCCGACGCCGGCAACCGCGATGACGACGGCGTGCGCGTGGACGCGCGGCTGCTGCAGAACCTTGGTGTGCGCACGGCGAAGGCACGCTTGGGCACGCTCGAGCACAGCCTGCGTGCGAGTGGCACGATCGAATTCGATGAGCGCGCGGTCACAACGGTAAGCGCACCGGTCGATGCCATCGTGCTGCGCATGCACGTGCGTGCGCCCTGGGAGGAGGTCGCGGCAGGCGCCGCCCTGGTCACCCTGCTGGCGCCCACATGGACCGCCGCACAACAGGAATACCTGAGCCTGCTGCAGGCCGAGGCCCCGGCGCTGCAGAACCTTCTGGCAGCGGCCCGGCAACGACTGGTTCTGCTCGGCATGAGCCCGGCGCAGATCCTTGCGCTCGAGCGCGACCGCCAGATCAATCCGCACATTGTGCTGCGCGCACCGCGTGCTGGGGTGGTGGCGGAACTGCCGGTACGCGAAGGCGCCACCGTGATGGCAGGTAACCTGCTGGCGCGGATCAACGGACGCGATCGCGTCTGGATCAATGCCGCCATTCCCGAGCGGGATGCGGCGCTGATCGGCGCCGGCGCTGCGGTGCGCGCGACCTTGCGGGCTTTACCGGGCCGGACGTTTTCCGGCAGGGTCGAGCAGATGCTGGCCAGCGTCGATGCACAAACGCGCACCCAGACGGCGCGCATTGTCATCGACAATTCCGGGCGATCGTTGATTCCCGGCATGTATGCCGAACTGCAATTGCACAGCACAGCCGATGCAGAGCAACACGTTCTGGTGCCGACCGAGGCGGTGATCGAAACCGGCACACGGCAAGTCGTTGTCGTGGCCGCTGCCGACGGAGGCTTTCGTTCACAGGCGGTGACCCTGGGTCGTGAAGCCGATGGCAGTCGGGAGATCCTTTCCGGTCTCGATGCCGACGACACGGTGGTCCTTTCCGGCCAGTTCCTGATCGACTCGGAGGCCAGTCTGAATGCACTCGAATCCCGCATGAAACCGCCCGCTGGCACCAGCGAACCGGTGCCGAGCGAGCGCGACCAGGAAGCGCCGCAATGATCGCCTCGGTGATCCACTGGTCGGTGGCCAACCGTTTCCTGGTACTGCTTGCAAGTCTGAGCCTGGCCGTCTGGGGTGTGCTGAGTCTGCGCCAGACGCCGGTGGATGCCCTGCCTGATCTCTCCGACGTGCAGGTCATCATCCGCACCAGCTGGCCGGGCCAGTCACCGCAGATCGTCGAGGATCAGCTCACTTATCCGCTGACCACCACCATGCTGTCGGTGCCCGGTGCCAGGGTTGTGCGCGGCTATTCGTTCTTTGGTGACTCGTTTGTCTATGTGCTGTTTGAAGACGGCACGGATCTGTACTGGGCACGCGCGCGCGTACTCGAGTACCTCAGCCAGATCGGACCCCGGCTGCCGCAGGGGGCGCTGCCAGTGCTGGGGCCGGATGCCACCGGCGTGGGCTGGATCTACGAATACGCCCTGGTGGATCGCAGCGGGCAGCATGATCTGGGACAGCTGCGTGCGCTGCAGGACTGGTACCTGAAGTTCGAATTGAAAAGTGTCGCCGACGTCGCCGAGGTCGCCACCATCGGCGGCATGGTGCGCCAGTATCAGGTCATCCTTGATCCCGACCGTCTGCGCGCCCATGGCGTGACCCACAGCGAGGTGGTCACCGCTATTCGCGCTGCCAATGGTGAAGTCGGTGGCAGCATCCTGGAGCTGGCGGAAGCGGAATACATGGTGCGTGCCAGCGGTTATCTGAAGGGTCTCGCCGACTTCCAGGCAATTCCGCTGCGTCTGGGCGCCGGTGGCATCCCGGTCATGCTGACGGATGTCGCGCAGATCCAGATCGGCCCGGAGATGCGCCGCGGCATCGCCGAGCTCGACGGCGAAGGCGAAGTCGTCGGCGGCGTCATCATCATGCGCTCGGGTCGCAACGCCCGCGCGACCATCGGCGCCGTGAAGGCCAAGCTCGCGAGCCTGCGCGCCGGATTGCCCGCGGGCGTGGAGATCGTCACCACTTATGATCGCGCCGATCTGATCGATCGGGCGGTGGAAAATCTCGGACACAAGCTGTTCGAGGAATTCCTGGTCGTGGCCCTGGTCTGCCTGCTGTTCCTGTTTCATCTGCGCTCGGCCATGGTCGCCGTGGTGGCAATGCCGCTCGGCATCCTGATCGCCTTCATCGTCATGCGACAGCAGGGCATCAATGCCAACATCATGTCCCTGGGCGGTATCGCGATCGCGATCGGCGCCATGGTGGATGCTGCCGTCGTGATGATCGAGAACGCGCACAAGCATCTGGAGCACTGGCAGCGGCGTCATCCGGGCCAGCTGCCGACCCCGGAGCATCGTTGGAACATCATCACCACGGCGGCCGTCGAGGTGGGCCCCGCCCTGTTCTTCAGTCTGCTGATCATCACCCTCTCCTTCATTCCGGTATTTACCCTGCAAGCCCAGGAGGGGCGGCTGTTTGCGCCGCTTGCCTATACCAAGACCTATGCCATGGCAGCTGCCGCCGCACTATCGGTCACCCTGATCCCGGTGCTGATGGGTTACTGGATACGTGGACGAATTCCCGAGGAAGCGCGCAATCCGATATCACGCGGACTGATTGCGCTGTATCGCCCCCTGCTGGATCTTGCGTTGGCACGGCCGTGGCTCACCCTGAGCGGTGCGTTGCTCCTGCTGCTGGCAACGCTCTGGCCGCTGTCACGACTCGGCGCCGAGTTCATGCCGGCGCTCGATGAAGGCGATCTGCTGTATATGCCGACGGCGCTTCCTGGCGTGTCGCCAGGCAATGCCGCGCACATCCTGCAGCAGACCGATCGCATGATCAAGGCAGTGCCCGAGGTCGCCCGCGTCTTCGGCAAGATCGGTCGTGCCGAAACCGCCACCGATCCAGCACCGCTGGAGATGATCGAGACCACGATCCAGTTCAAGCCGCGCAGCGAGTGGCGGAGCGGGATGACGCCGGAGAAGCTGGTCGAGGAACTGGACCGCAATGTCCGCCTGCCCGGCCTGGCGAATCTGTGGATTCCGCCAATCCGCAACCGCATCGATATGCTGGCGACCGGTATCAAGAGTCCGATCGGAATCAAGGTTTCCGGCCCCGAGCTTGCAGGCATCGACCGCATTGCCGGCGAGATCGAGAAGATCGCCAAGGCGACGGATGGCGTCAGCTCCGCCTTTGCCGAACGACTGTCGGGCGGTCGCTACATCGATATCGACATCGATCGTGCCCGCGCCGCCCGCTACGCACTCTCGGTGGCCGATGTGCAAAGCATCGTGGCCGCTGCAATCGGCGGCGAGACGATCGGCGAGACCATTGAGGGTCGCCAAAGATTCCCGATCTCGGTGCGCTATCCGCGCGGGTTGCGCGACAGCGTGGCGGGGTTGCGTGCACTGCCGGTGCAGACTGCTGCCGGAGCGCAGATCGTGCTCGGCGATCTCGCACAGGCCTCGATCAGCGACGGCCCGCCGATGATCCGCAGCGAGAACGCGCGACTGTCGGGCTGGGTCTATGTCGACGTCCGCGGCCGTGACCTGGTTTCCGTCGTGCATGCGCTGCAGTCTGCCACGGCCGAGAAGCTGCAGCTGCCTGCGGGTTATGCCCTGAGCTGGTCCGGCCAGTTCGAGTATCTGCAGCGTGCCGCCGATCGGCTTCGGCTGGTAGTGCCCGCCACCTTGCTGATCATCTTCGTGCTGCTGTATCTGATCTTCCGCCGGGTCGATGAGGCAATCCTGCTGATGCTCAGCCTGCCGTTCTCGCTGATCGGTGGCATCTGGCTGTTGTACTTCCTCGGACATTCAATCTCGGTGGCCTCAATCGTCGGATTCATCGCGCTGGCTGGCGTCGCCGCCGAGTTCGGCGTGATCATGTTGCTCTATCTGCGGCAAGCTTGGGACACGCGTCTCGCAGCCAGCAATCAGCCCTCGGCCGCGCTCCTGCTCGAGGCCATACGCGAGGGCGCCGTACAGCGCGTACGTCCCAAGGCCATGACGGTTGCGGTCATCCTCGCCGGACTGATTCCGATCATGCTGGGTGCCGGCACCGGCTCGGAAGTCATGCAGCGGATCGCTGCGCCGATGGTCGGCGGCATGATCAGTGCACCCCTGCTGTCGATGCTGCTGGTGCCGGTGGCCTACGCCATCTTGCGACAGCGGCAACTGCGGGCCCCCGACTCCTGCTGAAGCGTCAGAGGCTGCGCAGGAAGGCGATCAGATCGTTCACTTCGTCGTCGCTGAGATTGAGCGGCTGCAGCAGCGTGGTCGGGTGGCCAAGCACGCGGGCACCCTGGCGTGTCGAGTAGAACTGCACGACCGCGCGCAGATCTGCAAAGCGGCCATCGTGCATATAGGGCGCGGTATCCGCCACCCCGCGCAAGCTGGGCGTCTTGAACTGTCCGAGCTGATCGCCTTGCAGATCCAGGAAGCGGATCGGCGGATTGCCGTCCGGGTCATCGGAATAGACACCGATGCGGGTAAACGGACTGCTCAGCAAGTCGAGCACGCCGCGGTGCCGCCCAGGGTCGATCCGCATGCCATGACCGAGTGCAATACCGACATCGTGAAATTCGCCATCGCTGAAATTGGGGCCGCTGTGGCATAGCGTGCAGGCGGCGCGCCCGACAAACAGCTTCAGTCCGCGGCGCGCCTGCTCCGGGAGCAAGCTGTTCGCCAGCGGATCGGCGCTGCGCAACGCGTGCACGTAGCGGTCGAATGCCGAGTCCCGATGCAGGATGCCGCGTTCGAACGCGGCGATCGCCTTGCCGACATTGCTGAAGACGATATTGCTCGTGTGACGATCCGGTTCGGCCATCGCGAGCCAGGCCTGTTGCAGCGGGTGCTCGGGGGCATCGTGCATGGGCATCGCGTGCGGCGGAAACCGCCTGATGTTGTCGACGACGGTCGGCAACGGACCAAATACGCGGTCATAACTTCTGCGCAACAGCGGGTCATCGGCGATCAGCCGCAGCACGGCGAGCCGGTCGCTGGCCATCTCGCGCGGATGTTCGATGGGGCCGAGCGCCTGCGCCCATGCCGAATCCGCGCGTCCGTCCCAGTAGAACCAGCGGTTGTAGGCGTTATTGCGCAGGCTCGGCACATTGCGCAGAAAGCGGCTGCTCAGATCATGTGCGATCTTGCCATCTGTCCAGCCGCGTGCGGGATCGTGGCAGGTGGCGCAGGAGGTATCCCCGCGAGCGGATAGCCGGCGATCAAAAAACAGCTGGCGACCGAATTCGGCAGCGCTGGCATCATCGGCGACGGCGTTGCTCGGATCGGCTGGCGGTGGCGGCAGCGGCGAAAGCCGCAGAATGCTGCGCAGCTCTGACGGTTGATAGTCGGCAACATCCCCGCAGTGAGCCTGAGTGGAGAGCATCGCCAGCACAGCCACAAGCGCACGACAACAACGCCGCACGCGCTGCGCCGGAACCGGCGAACGGCCCGCGCCGCGATAGCGAGGATCCGCCGGACTCATGGACTCAGATTGAAATCAAAGGTCGCGCGCTCCATCCTGCCCTCCACCGCCACTCCGACGCGCAACTGCCAATCACCTTCCATGTGCAGCAGGAATCCTGATCCGATCGCGGTGCCATCACCTGCGGACTGCACCACGGGTTGCAGACTGGTGCCGTGGTTGTGTGCCGGCATCCAGGCACTGGCAGTGACCACGGCGCCGGCAACCAGTTGCTCACGTCGCTCGGCATGCGACACCCGGAAATGGATCTCGAACAATTCATTGAGCGGGAGCGGTGCCGGATTCGGCGACCACTCGATGTAGTAGCTGCCATCGCTGCTGACTGCGCCGCCGCCAGCCTTGTTCGCGGCGCTGTCGTCATCAGCCGCCAAGGCCATGCCTGCGACCAGCAGACCGCAGAACAGTACCCGCCCGCGCCATCGCCCAAACTCAATGTACGATCCGATCCGCGGTCGACACCGGGCCGACCACGGATTTCGGCGGTTCCCCGCTGAGCTCATGGCGTGCCGCTGTTGCGGCCGGGGAAGCGTGGCCGCTTGCCCAGCGCGAACTTGGCGCCAAACGCCTCGACCGAACAGGCCGACAACTCCACCGAATCTGGCACCAGCAGCGGGATGGTGTAGCTGCCATCGTTGCGATCAACAACGTCCCTGGACGCACAGCTGCAGGGCTTGCTGCACTGGACAGAGGCGGAACGGCCAGGCCCCACCACATTGCCGAGCGAATCCTGGGGGCGCAGTGTCAGCGGATAGCGCTTGCCGCCCTGGGTCGGACGTGGATCACCGACGACCAGATCGGAATGCGCCGGACTGACGCGGACGTCGACATACAGCGATTGCTTCAGTTCGCGGCGTGCCTGGCAGGAGCCGACCTTGTAGTCGAATCGATAGTGGAAGGTATACATGCCATCAACCGCGGCACTGATCGGAAGATCGGCGCTGTAGGTGCCGTTGAGCGGATGGATGTCACCGTTCTCGCCGCGGTCGTTGAGTTTGTAGATTTCCTTGATCGTCGCGATATTCAGTTGACCCAGTTGCAGCTCGACCGAATCTACCGCGTCGCCCTTCACGGTGGCGACACGTTCCCGGCGTTTGACCAGTCCACCGAGACCTGCCTTGGGTCGCTCGACTTCGACCGTCATGCGCGCGTCCGGATAGCCACCCTCGCGCTGCACCGAGGGCAGAATGCGCACAGCCGCCTTGAGCGTGTCGCCGGTCTTGGGCACGGTGCGTGGCGCAAACGCCGTCAGTTGCGATAGACCCGTGACCAGCACATTCTTGTGCCACTGGATCGGCCCGCCACGCACTGCCTTGCCGATGATGGCAGCCGCGGCATTGTCGCCGGCCAATCCGAATTGGGCGGCGGCTTCTGCCGACGCCGTGTTCGTTGCGACAGCCTGCAGGCCATAGGAAAACACCAGGTATCCCGGATCGCGCAGACGCGCCTCGACATCCAGGAAGTCCTTGGAACCGACCACACGATCCTGATTGACGATGCGCGGATCGCGCGCCGCTCCGGCACACCGCAGCAGGGAAGCCGCTTCGCGTACGCTGCGGGTATCGGTGATGATGGCGCGGGTTCCGGAACAGACCTGACGCTGGAGCAGGCTGTCGTAGCCTTCCTTCTGATCGGCACCCGCCTGATGTGCGAACACGATCAGATCCCAACCACCGGTGCGCAACAGACGCGCAAATTGATCCGGGTCCCGCTCCATGTGGTGGTCGACGACAGTCATGCCGGTCTCGGCCTTGAGCGCAGCGGTGTACACCGACCGTGCCAGATCGCCGTCCTCGAAATGCAGCACGCGCTTGCAGGTCGGTCGGCTGTTGTCGTCGATCGGACACAAGCGCTGGATCTGACGACGCACCATCGCAGTGCCCTGGGCCGGCTTGACGAAACTATCGGTGGCGAAACCATTGACGAAGGCCTGTTGCGGCCGCAGCAATTGCATGTTCCAGACGCCCTGCGACTGTCCGTTGTACGGCAGTGGGCTGCGCTTGAACGCCCAGCTGCGCTCGGTCGAGAGCTCGCCAAAATTTGGCGCCGGGACCCAGGCATCACCCTTCGGCGAGGTCACCAGCAGATTCAGGCGATCGCCGGCCAGATTGCTGCGATTCCAGCCGGCGGAGAACGTAATGCGACTGTCATCGCAGGACTCGTAAGGCACGATCGGACCGGCCGGTGCGCTCGCGGCGATCGTGCCGGAAGGATCCAGCCCGATGAATTCATCGGTCAGCTGGGCGAAACACTTTGCAAAAAAGTCCTTCAGATCCGTGCCACTGGCATCGGTGTTGTTGAGGTAGATACCACCCTGACGTTCGGTGAATATGGTCAGCAACTCGCCATTGATGGATGCGGCATTGCCGAGCCCGACCGCGCAGGCCTGGGTGACGTCAAGCTTGGTGTAGTCGATTGCCGCGCCGGCGCCACCCTGACAACCTGCCTCCAGGCAGGGTGCGACATTTTCCTTGCCATCAGTCAGCAGCAGTATCGCTTTGCGTTGGTTCTCGCCGGGCGCCGGTGTGTGGGTGGCGCAATTGCCGGCCGTACATAGCTGCTCGAGCGCGGCCACCACACCACTGCCGATCGAAGTCGATCCACCCGGGCTCAACGCCGCCAGCGTATTGGCGAACGGCCCACCGGCATTGCGCAGCGTGCTGGTGACATTCTGCAGTGGCATGTTCAGCGCGGCATTGGCAGCGTTGCTGGAGTAGGACACGATCCCGAGACGATTGACGGCGCCATCGGAACGACCGTCTTCCATCAGATCGGCAAACATGTCGGCGGCTTCTACGGCATTCTGCAGCCGCGTGCCAGTTCCGGTTCCGGATGCGGCGGACATGCTGCCGGAGCGGTCGATCACCAAAGTGACATCGACTGCCTTGACGTTCTGCCAGGCGCGCATCACATCGTCGAGCGCCTTGTGCAGTCGCCAGAACATCGGGTCGCGCGGCGAACAATTGGGATCGGCGCAATCAGCGGTATAGCCGCCACCATCGGCATCAGAAACCGCCGTATGCATGTCGCCATGGAAATAGACATCGAGCATCGCGCCGATTTCATCCGCATTCTGGAACTGATCGAGCGAGGTATACGGGAAGGTCACCCCATTGACCGAGCAGATCGGTGCGCCGGGCGCCGGGCAGCTGATCGGCCCGGCTCCATTCAAATAGAGGCAGCGGCGGAAGCTCTCACAACCATCGCAGACCACGCCGTTGGGCCGGTTGCTGCCCGTACCGCAGCCCAGCGGATGATCGAGCGGTCCGAGTTGGGCACCGAAATGTCCATACGGCATGATCATGCCGGGGCACCACTCCAGCGAGTCGATCTTGTCGAAACCCAGCCCCTCGCGATAGATGTTGAAGTCCGACTCGAACTGGCGATGGAAAGCAAACCAGCGCAGCCCGCGGTTGGGCGGCTGGGGTACCGCATTGTTGGTGAAGTTGCCGAGGCAGTTGTGCCAACGACGGTGCATGTCGCCGATCGTCTGGGTTGCGCTCGGATCATGCACGGCCATGCAGCAGTCACTGGGATTGTTGTCGACATTGCAGTTGGGGTTCCATGAGCAGGCAACCGCAGGATTGCCGATCTGCACGCATTTGAGCGGAACCTTGGCGAGTTCCACATCGGTGTATTCCCAGCATATTTCCGCGGGGACGGAACCGGCGAATAGAAACAACAATGCGCCGGCAAGCCATGCCCGTGCTGCTCTGAGATTCGGGAAGCGCAGAAAACACTCTGTAAACATGACCAATACTCCTTCGGATCGGGAATTCCTGGGACTGTGGGCAGTTCAATGAAGGCGGTTCGCTTTCTCGCGCAGCGAATGGCAGCCGCCACGTCGAGCGCGGTTCAATCGTTCAACGAGTCAAGGGTGTTGGCGAGGGATCCCGGTCTCGAGGCGCAACGCGGGCCGCTGTTCGCGCGAACCCAGGTCGGAAAAGGCTCAGGACAGGCCTGGCGGATCGGGGAACTGCGAATTCATACACGGGGCACGCTCCTGAGGATGGCTGGCTTCAGGTTTCGCATTGCCAGACAGTTCGCCGCTGTCCGGACGGAGTTGCAATGCACACCACATAATGCGGCGGGCAACCCCTCATCCCCCGGGATGAGTCGCCCGAATACTACGCCTGCCTGATTACCAGGTCAATTCACTTTCATGAATAGTGTGCGGGCGTCGACAGATATTTCGAAACCCCTGCCACCGTGCCCGGATTGCATCTCTTCCGCAGAGATATCTTGCCGCTACGGCGATTTCAGGGGGGGGGGGGGGGGGGGGGGGGGGTTGCCGGCGGCGTTGGGATTTTTGATTT
>JALHNO010000011.1:100591-111233 GCA_022843465.1 Pseudomonadota bacterium
CCCCGCCTTTCCCGGCTGCGTTGGCATTTTGCATTTGAAGAGCGGGGCTTGCTTCGCTGCTCGTCTGACCGTGAAGGGTATCTCGATGAGATGCCGTCCCAACACCGCGGCGCATTGCAGCCGGCATCTCACAGAGATGCCCTGCAGAAAAGCCAACATACAAGAGCGCGGCTTACCTGCTGCACTTTTCCTGGTGATCCGCCATGAGCAGGAAGTAGAACGCCGCGGGGCAAGCCCTGCTCTACAGGATCAAGATCAAGGGCTGCAGGGCAAGCCCCGCTCTACATGCGCAACAAGCGGCGGTGCGGGCCGCACACGATGAAACTGGCTTGGGAATCCAGCAAGCGTCCCCCATTGCGACGCGAAGTCAACCTGCAAGTTCTTACAGCTCATACAAGTTGACGATTGCGCTTACCTTAGTTCCCTGGGTCGCAACCGCGGCCTGCTTGTCCGGAACTGCGCATCGATCTGATCGATGCCCGAGTGCGAGAAAGCCCAGGGGGGCACAACGGGATGGATCAACAGGATCTGAGCTGGTTGCAGCGCCATATCAGTGGCGCGGTGTTGCTACCCGGAACGCCCGCCTATGATCAGGCCGTCGTCATCGACAATGGCCGCGTGCAACTGCGGCCGCGCTTCATCGTGCAGGCCAACAGCACCCAGGACGTGGTCACTACGCTGGCCTACTGCAAACAGAACGACTTGCGCCTGACCACCAAGGGCGGTGGCCACAGTGCGGCCGGCTACAGTCTCAACGCTGGCGGCGTGGTGCTCGATCTGAGCCTGATGACCGCGATCGAACTGGATACCGAGCGCCGTGTCGTCAAGGTGCAGATGGGCGCGCGCTGGCATGCAGTCTACGTCTACCTGATCAATAGCGGCACCGGTCTGATTCCGATCGGCGGTGGTTGTCCCACGGTGGGCATTCCGGGCTTCATGCAGGGCGGTGGCTACAGCTTCGTCTCGCGTTCCTACGGTCTGAGTGTCGACAATCTGGTTTCGATCACCCTGGTGACCGTAGACGGCAAGGTGCGCAAGCTCAGTGCAGACGCCAGCGATCCCTTTGACCGTGAGCTGTTCTGGGCCTGTCGCGGCGGCGGCGGTGGCAACTGGGGTGTGGCGGTGGATATGGAGATCAAGGTCCATCTACCGAATACCGAGAAGATGCTTACCGGCCAGATCCGCTATTCGCCGGATCGCGCGCAGGAAGTCCTCGGCTTCTACAACCGCTGGGTGGAGACACTGCCCAATGAAATGGCGGTCTACGGCATCTGGGGCCTGATTCCCGATCCGTCCAACCCCGCGCAGAAGATCCAGACCTTCGGATTCACCGCGATCTACAACGGGGAATTTGGCGCCGGAGCAAAACTGCTGCAGCCCTTGCTGGAACTCGGCCCACTGACCGTCAGTCTCAATCAGATCACCCTGCCCGAATTCGAACTGATCAATGGCGCGACCACCCTGGTGGCCAATCGCAGCGCCTACATCCGCGCCGGCATGATGCCGCCGGGTGCTTTCAAGCCCGAGTGCATCGCGGTATTCGAGCGCTTCATGGCGAGCGCGCCATCACCGGACAGTTTTATCGTCTGGACCCATGCCGGCGGCCGCATCGAAGAGTTCCCCGACGATTCCACCGGCTTTGCGCATCGTGCCGCGCGCTTCGTGCCCGAGCTCAAGGCAATCTGGGATCAGCCGCAGGACACCCGCGCCAATGTCGAATGGGCGCATGCCTTCTTCGCAGCGCTGGAACCGTTCTTCAGCGGCGCCTATGTCAACTATATCGACCCCTTGCTCGACCACTGGGCAAGGAAGTACTACCTCGACCACTACCCTCGCCTGTTGCGGATCAAGCAGCAGTGCGATCCCGACGGGTTCCTTGCCTTCCAGCAGGGTGTCGGCTCGGACTTCGAGCCGGACCTGTCGCTACCGCTCAACCTTGCTCCGTTGAACCGGACCTTCGTGGATTGACGAAGGCACGGATGCGGTCTTCCCCGGGAGCGCATCCGTGGCAAGGCACCTACAACAGTCGATGCACGCATGACGATGCTGGAAGCCGCTGAACCTGGGCAGTGAAATTTCAGGCCCTGTCGAGCATCCAGCGGATGTCGCCGGGCATTGAAGCTTGACCGATCGTTTTTCCGCTTGGCGTTGCAGCAGCATGAATTGGACCCCATCCCCAGGAGCCACCCATGATTTCGATCGTCGCCAAGTGGAGCATTCTTCCCGGCAAGGAAGCAGAGGCCGTCGTCGCTCTGAAGGACCTGGCCTGTCGCGTACAGCGCGAAGAACCCTTTGTGCCGATGTACACGATCCATGTGCCCAACATGCAGGCCACTTCGTTC
Source organism: Pseudomonadota bacterium (assembly GCA_022843465.1). Classification (GTDB taxonomy): domain Bacteria; phylum Pseudomonadota; class Gammaproteobacteria; order Xanthomonadales; family Ahniellaceae; genus 0-14-3-00-62-12. The sequence goes on from JALHNO010000011.1 coordinate 102,934, forward strand.
CCGATCCCTTCGCCTGCCGACGTGGTGTTCTTCTCGGTGTTCGATGACGAGGCTGCCTTCCAGAAGCATCTGCAGGGCCCGGTGTTCCGCGACTGGCTGGCCCTGCATACCGATCTGTTCCTGTTCAACAGCGGCAACCTGTTTGTTGTCTCGGAGATGATCGACCGCATCGCCGGCTATGTGCGTCCGTCGATGGTGACGGGCACACCCGATTGCCCGGACGCCGCATTCGCTGGCGCGTCCATCTCTGGAAAAGCCAGCCCCTGATCCGCTCTGTCGTCAACGTCTTACGGAGTTCCGCTCATGCAAGCACGATTCCTGCGTCACACCCTGCTCGCCAGCCTGATCGTTGCCGCCTGTGCTGGCTGCGCCGGCAAGCAGACCAGCGCTGAAGATCAGGCACCGAAGGCAAAGGCCAAGACCATGAGCCTGGCCGCAACGGCACCGCCCGTCGTGGCACCCGATCCGATCGACCCGACCATCGACAACTGCAATGTCACCCCGCCCAATACCCCGGTGACCACCGCCCTGCTGACCTCGGGCACGCCCTGCCAGCCGCAATTCGTCGCGCCTTTCGATCTCGACAATCTGCAGCACGGCTTCGACTACTACTCCTGGCTCACCTTCATCGCCTTGAATGCGCCCCGTGAGGGCGCCGCGCCGGAGCCCGGCAACGATGCCAACACACAGTGGCAGCAGTGGCGCGAAGTGTCCGACCTGATGCTGCCGGATGGCGCAGCCCCGGGTCCCTTCGATGGTCCGCGTGTGGTGCCTGATGCCTGCAACGGCATTCCCGGTGCCGCATCGATGCGCCTCGTCCAGCGCACCGCACTCAACAAGGGCGGTACCCATCCGATCGAGGTCACCAGCGAAGTCACCCAGCCATTCGATTCCGGTCCGCTGATCGACCAGAACGGCAACTTCGTCCGCTACGAGATTCTGGTCAATCGACCGATGTACGAATACGTCGTACAGAACAAGCTCTACAGCAAGGCGGGACAGCAGGCATTCGCCGGACCTGTACAGTTCCCGGAAGGCAATGTGGTCAGCGGCAGCACCGGCACCATGGGCGCGATCATGGTCAAGGCGGCCTGGAAGGTGATGGGTCGCGGTGATGATCTGTCGCGCTTCCACACCACGCCGGCACTGGCCTACAACCCGCCGTCGGAAAACCCGAAGATTCCGGAGTCCTGCAAGGCCGTGGTGCTCGGCCTCGTCGGCTGGCATGCCGCGCACAAGACCTCGGATGCACCGCAATGGATCTGGTCGACCTATGAACAGGTCAACAATGTGCCGAGCGATGCCGACGTCGCCAAGTCGAGCTTGCAGCCGCAGTACAACTTCTTCGATCCGAACTGCAAGCCCGGACAATGCCCGGTCAACGAAACACCACCGCGCCCGTGGAATCCCGATATCCAGCCATTTCCCAATGGCTTCAAGAGTCAGATCACCCGGGTCACTCCGCTGACCGATGCCACGGTGGCGCTGAACAACAGCTTCCGCGCGATCCTGGCCAACACGGTCTGGCAGAACTACGAACTGATCAGCACCCAGTGGCCGACCGACGCCGAGAGTGCAGTCGATCCGACCGGCGTGCCGGCACCGACCTTCCTCGCCAATACCACGCTGGAAACCTATACCCAGGGCACCGTACCGAAGGCCTCATCAAGTTGCATGGACTGCCATAACGATGCCGCGGACACCACCGGGCGCGCCTCGGACTTCACTTTCATACTGGAACGCGCGCGCTGAGCGCGTCCTCACTGCCCTCAGGAATCGAAGCCATGAGCACACCGACAGCGCCCGCTACCCCGATGCAGAACTTCGTCAATCTTTCGGCCCTGCTGACCGGGATTGCCGCCAGCAAGCTTGCCCCCGGCGTCGATCCGAAGAACATCAAGCAGACCTACTTCGACTACGCACGCGGCCAGGACCCGGCCACGTTCGACAAGTTGCTGGAGATCTTCGCCAGCAATGCCAGTCAACCGCCGGCGACGATCGCCGACATCATCTTCAATCAGTCCGGCAGCGGTATCTGCCTGTTCGCCCGCAGCGTGATGCTGATGTGGTACCTCGGCAGCTGGTATCCACCGTCGGAACTGGCGAAATCCGGCACCGGCAAGCCGCCCCCGGACAGCACCGTTATTTCGTCCGAAGCCTATACCCAGGGCTGGGCGTGGAATGTCGCGCAGGCGCACCCGATGGGCTACAGCAATTTCAATTTCGGCTACTGGGCAAACAATCCGCCCTCATTGACTGACTTTGTCGGAGGAGCGAATCCATGAGCACACCTGCAGCCAACGCCACCGAATATGACGTCGTCATCGTCGGCGCCGGCGTTTCCGGCGCGATGATCGCCAAGCAACTGGGCCTTGCCGGCAAGAAAGTGCTGATCCTGGAAGCCGGTGCGCGCATTCCGGTCAATACCAACGACTTCATGGAGCGCTTCTACAAGGCAGTCGCCAAGGTTCCGGAGGTACCCTACACACCGGAAGTATTCACGCCATCCGGCAGCTTGACGCTGACCGATCCGGCGACCTTGAATGCGGGTCGCCCGAACACGATGACGCTGAGCGAGACAACCTGGAAGGACCCCAAGGTCGCCTACATGGACCAGCAGGGCACCCTGCCCTTCAGCAGTACCTATGAGCGCATTGCCGGCGGCACCATGCGCCACTGGCTGGGCACGAGTCTGCGCAATGTGCCGAATGACTTTCGCATGTACAGCGCGTACAAGAAATTCGTCGACTGGCCGCTGAGCTACGACGATATCGAACCCTGGTACGAGAAGGCGGAATGGGAGATTGGGGTCTCTGCGGACAAGTCGACCCAGAACTATCTTGGCATCACCTTCCCGCCCGACTACCAGTACCCGATGAAGCCGATTCCACCTTCACTGGTGGACGATGCGGTAACCAAGGCCGTCACCGGCAAGTCCTTCGATGGCATCCCGCTGGTGGTGACCGAAACGCCTGCTGGACGCAACTCGCAGCCGTACCAGAACCGTCGTGTCTGCGCCGGCAATACCAACTGCATTCCGATCTGCCCGATCCAGGCCAAGTACGACCCCAGCGTCACCTTGAACATGGCGCTCGATACCGGCAATGTCACCCTGATGGTGCAGACCGTCGCGTCTGAAATCGTTCTGGACAGCAACGGTCTGGTCAGCCAGATCAACTACATCCAGTACGAGGACAATCTCGGCCCTGCTACCGGCAAGGGCTCGGTCACGGCCAAGCGCTACGTGCTGGCGGCGCACGCGGTCGAGACGCCCAAACTCTGCCTGATGTCGAAGAACAACGGGCGCACACCCAAGGGCGTCGCCAACAGCAGTGGCCTGATGGGCCAGAACCTGATGGACCATCCGCTCTATCTGGCCTGGGCGCAGGCGGCCGAGCCGGTGTTCGGATTCCGTGGTCCGCTGGCAACGTCCGGCATCGAGAGCATGCGCGATGGTGATTTCCGCAAGGAGCGCGCCGCCTTCCGCATCGAGATCGGCAACGAGGGCTGGAACTTCTCGATCGGCGATCCGTGGACCACGACACTCGACTTCATCAATGGCTGGAACAACAGTCAGCTCAATCCCAAACCACCATCGACCAGCGCACCACAGGCACTCTGGGGACCTGATCTGGTCAATGCGCTCAACGACGGCTTCTCGCGGCAGTTCCGCCTGGGGTTCCTGGTCGAGCAGTCTCCTGAAACCAGCAACTACGTGACCCTGTCGACAACCGAGTTCGACCATCTGGGCCTGCCGCGGCCGCAGATCGTCTATGACCTGTCCGACTACACCAAGGCAGGCTTTGTCGCGGCCAAGAAGACCGCTGATGCCATCTTCGACATGATGGGCGCCACCCAGTTCACCACCGAGCCGGATGCCAGCGATCCCACTGCATTCGAAGTGGACATCGACGGCAAGACGCAACGGCTGAAGTTCTTCGGCGCCGGCCATATCGTCGGCACCTATCGAATGGGCGACAAGCCCACAAATTCCGTCGTCGATGCCGACCAGCGCAGCTGGGACCACAAGAACCTGTTCCTGGTCGGCAGTGGAAACTTTCCCACCGTGGCCACGGCCAATCCGACACTGACCATCGCGGCACTGGCATTGAAGGCAGCGAAGACGCTGCTCGACGATCTTGGTTGAACTGATGCAGAATGCAGCGCCGTCACAACAGGAAGGACAGAGCATGTCGCGAGCACGGTTGTACTGGAGGGACAGCAGTTGGCGCACCGGCGCCATCGCGCTGGTGCTGCTGATCTGCGGATGCCAGGCGGGGATCCGGGAGACCCATTATTTTGCATCGTTTGCACCCGACAAGCCGGACGTGCCGGTGAATTTCTTCCGGCTCGATATCGAAGGCAAGTCCCAGTTCACCAACGCACGCTATGTCGCCGGCTTCTACGACGAGCGCGCGGTGGATCTGTTCTTCAACGAGATCAAGCCCAGCGGTGATGCGCAATCGCGTCAGCTGTTTGCCGCTGATCTCAAAAACCCGGGGACTGCCGATGTGCTCAAGCCGCTCAGCCCGGGCGACAGTGGAGCCTTCGTGATGGTACTCAGCACCAATGCCGACGCTATCGCCAGTGCAATTGGCAGTTTTGCCGAGAGCCAGGAAGTTGCCAACAACATCAGCACCCTGCTCAATCAGAAAGACCTGGTCAAGGCCAGCCAGAGTGCGGCGAATTTCAGCGGGCAGCAGATGCTGGCCGGCGCCTTCGCCAGCGAACTCGATAGTGTGCTGTCGACGGCGGCACTGAGTGCCAATGCCGCCAGTGCGCAGGCCGCCATGCTGCGCGGGCTGAATCTGATTGCGCAGTCGCTGGGAGCACCACAGTCGTTTGCGACGGTGGCGGAAGTGCAGTCATGGCTGGCGGTGCGACGGACACTGAACACTGCCGGAGGCACCCCATGATGCGCGCTCTTGTCATGCTGCCGCTGGCTCTACTCACGGCCTGCAGTGCCAGCCTCGATGTCCGGGTGGCAACACTCGATCCGGAGTACGTGCGCGACCAGGTCGCCACCCAGAGCGAAACCAATTCCTGCCGCAGTGCTGTCGCTGAAGCGCCAGCCTCGATCGATGCCGAGATCATGGCGCTTGCCGTTGATCTGAAGGCGCATCATGAATTGGTCTATCGCGCCTACGTCGCGGGCATCGGAGCCGATGCCGGCGCCCACCGGGCGGCGCTGATGCAGATCGCGGATGAGGTCCGCATCAGCACTGCCGAGGCCACTAGGCTGTATGGACTGGACGACTATCGCCAGGCGCGCATCAACGCGATGCTGGCGGTCGATCAGGCAGCGGCCAGCGCAGCGCCCTGCGCACAGCGCAGCGCCGCGCTCAACGCCGCGCTGCACGCACGCAATGGACTGATTGCAGGCAATGCAGCGCAGATTGGCGCCCAGTTGGAACTTCTGCGCAAGCATGGTGCCGATGGCGCTACGCCCGCGCCTGCCGCTGCGAGCCCGGTTGCGCTCGCCAACGCCGCAGCCGAGCAGAGCGTCGCCGCCGATCCCGTCGTCGCCCAATCGGGACAGGCAATCACCCGCAAGGCGACCTCGGCCCTGGGCTCGGGTGCGATGACGCTGAGCACTTCGCCCTATGCCTACCTGATCAGCTCGGCGCCGGAAGACTATTGGCAGCCCAACTTCAACCAGGCCTTCGGCTCGGGCACCATGGGCAATCTGGATATCGCCATCATCCTCAACGAAACCGCCGACTTCTCGGTCAAGGGCATGCGCTTCGATGCCAGCAAGGTTGCCGAGGTGGCGTCCAAGGTCACTTCGCAGGCCCTGCATCTTGCAGTGCAGATGACCGGGGTCGCGCCATTGGCCGCGCCGGCTGCCGCACCGGCACCGAATGCCTCGGCGCTGGCGCAGTCGACGGCAGCACTGGCGAACGCCCAGCAGCAGGCTGCGGTGCAGGACAGCATGCTGCAGACTCGAAGCCGCGCGCTGTTCGATCTGGCCGACACCCTCAGCGCCAACTATGGGCTGGTGACCGATGCCAATGCTGCGGCAACGGCAGCCAGCATCCGTGCCCGGCTCGATGCGCAGTTGCCGCTGCTGAAACTGCAAGTACCGGCGCCGTCGCCGTGACCGGGACGCGATCAGACAAGGGAGCACTGCGATGGCCTTTCAACCGGGTGATGTTGTGATTCTCGTACTCAAGGCGCTCGACGATCACCAGCCGGTCGGACGCGTCTGTCGCCGGCAGAACGCCGGCATGTGTTTCGTCAAGTTCGAGGAAGACTGGCTGGGCTGCCGGCTCACCCGTGACACCAGCCTGCGGCTGGCGCCGCCCGGGACGACGGCGCCGGATTGCGATGGCTGCTGATGCGGCTTCCGCTGGCGCCCGTGCAACCGCGGGATTGAGCAATTCGCTATCGCGGAGGTAGGGCACCAGGCATCAGTCGGCCGCAGACTGGTGCATTCGGGAGGGGTGCAGGCTCGTGACTGGGGACAGACGTCACAACGGGCATGCCTGGTGCCAAATCAACGTGGTTTTTCATGCGGGCGGTAAGGGAGGAACAGCATGGCTGCGTACAGCAAGTCCGAACGCCGGCTGCTGCTGCAACTCGCCATCGCGCTGCTGATTGCGGCGTTGGCGCGCAGCGCGCAGGGCCAGCCATTGGCCAGCGAAGGCGAACCTCTCCGCCGCCCGGCGGCCGACATCGAAAGCACGCCAGGCGCGATCAGCAGACCTGACCGGCCGCCTGCCCCGATGCCCAGGCCCACTGGAAGTTGTAACCGCCCAGCCAACCGGTGACGTCAACCACTTCGCCGATGAAGTACAGGCCGGCAACCCGTCGCGAAGCCATCGTGGTGGATGACAGCCCGTCGGTGGATACGCCGCCGAGCGTGACCTCGGCGGTGCGGTAACCCTCACTGCCACTGGGCTGCAGGGACCACTGTGCCAGTTGCGTGGCGATCTCGCGCAACTGCGGATCATTGAACTGGCGCATGGGCCGACTCGTGATCCAGTGTTCGCAAAGGCGGTCGGCAAGGCGACGCGGCAACAGCTCGCCGAGCACGCTACGGAGTTCGGCGGCTGGTCGATTGGCACGTGACGCGCGCAGCGCCGAGAAGGCGTCGATGTCTGGCAGCAGATCGATCAGCAAGGACTGACCCGGCTGCCAGTATGAGGAAATCTGCAGGACCGCCGGCCCGCTGATGCCACGGTGGGTGATCAGCAGAAAGTTGCTGAAGGTCTGGCCGTGATGCTCGATGCGCACCGGCAACGCGACCCCGCTGAGATCCTGCAGTCGCTCCAATGGTCGCCCGGTCAGTGTCAGTGGCACCAGACCGGCGCGGGTCGGCAATACTTCATGACCGAACTGGCGGGCCAGTTCGTAGCCGATACCGCTGGCACCCATGCTCGGGATCGACAAGCCGCCGGTGGCCACCACCAGCGATTCGCCCACGAACGTGCCCTGGCTGGTGTGTGCACAAAAGCCTGCGTCCGTCTGTTCGACCCGGTCCAGCGTGCACTGTGTCCTGATTACGACACCGGCATCGGCACACTCGTCGAGCAACATGCGCACGATCTGCTTGGAGGATTCATCACAGAACAGCTGGCCGAGTTCCTTCTCGTGATAGGCAATCGAATGCGCTTCGACCATCGCGATGAAGTCACGCGGCGTGTACCTCGCCAGGGCCGACTTGCAGTAGTGCGGATTGGCGGAGATGAAATTTGCCGGCGTGGTGCCGGTATTGGTGAAGTTGCAGCGACCGCCGCCCGACATCAGGATCTTCTTGCCACAGCGGTTGGCGTGCTCGATGACCAGCACGCGCCGGCCACGTTGACCGGCGGCGATCGCGCACATCAAGCCGGCAGCGCCTCCGCCAAGCACGATGACATCCGGCTGCTCGCTCAAACCGATGCGCTCCCAAAACGCCTATTGTATGCCCCGGCGCCCAGGCAGGTGGGCGCGCCGAACCTGCCGTCGTAACCGCGCAGATTCTGCCGTTGTGGGAGCGCCGAAGCGGCGCGACCGCGGAGGCCATCCTGCGAAACAACAGTCGGCCCGCCTCGGGCCTCCCACACGAGCACCGAACTCGCAGTTGTGGGAGCGCCGAAGCGGCGCGACCGCAGAGGTCATCCTGCGCTACCGCGGTCGGCCCGCATCGGGCCTCCCACACCACCACCGAACCTGCGGTTGTGGGAGCGCCGAAGCGGCGCGACCGCGGAGGTCATCCTGCGATACCGCGGTCGGCCCGCATCGGGCCTCCCACACGAGCACCGAACCTGCGGTCGTGGGAGCGCCGAAGCGGCGCGACCGCGGAGGTCATCCTGCGA
>JALHNO010000011.1:111333-111621 GCA_022843465.1 Pseudomonadota bacterium
GCGACCGCGGAGGTCATCCTGCGATACCGCGGTCGGCCCGCATCGGGCCTCCCACACGAGCACCGAACCTGCGGTCGTGGGAGCGCCGAAGCGGCGCGACCGCGGAGGTCATCCTGCGAAACACCGCAACAGTCGGCCCGCCTCGGGCCTCCCACACGAGCACCGAACTCGCAGTTGTGGGAGCGCCGAAGCGGCGCGACCGCGGAGGTCATCCTGCGACACCGCGGTCGGCCCGCATCGGGCCTCCCACACGAGCACCGAACCTGCGGTTGTGGGAGCGCCAAAGCG
>JALHNO010000011.1:111721-191418 GCA_022843465.1 Pseudomonadota bacterium
GGAGCGCCGAAGCGGCGCGACCGCGGAGGTCATCCTGCGACACCGCGGTCGGCCCGCATCGGGCCTCCCACACGAGCACCGAACCTGCGGTTGTGGGAGCGCCAAAGCGGCGCGACCGCGGAGGTCATCCTGCGATACCGCGGTCGGCCCGCATCGGGCCTCCCACACGAGCACCGAACCCGCAGTTGTGGGAGCGCCGAAGCGGCGCGACCGCGGAGGTCATCCTGCGACACCGCGGTCGGCCCGCATCGGGCCTCCCACACGAGCACCGAACCTGCGGTTGTGGGAGCGCCAAAGCGGCGCGACCGCCGAGGTCATCCTGCGACACCGCGGTCGGCCCGCATCGGGCCTCCCACACGAGCACCGAACCTGCGGTTGTGGGAGCGCCGAAGCGGCGCGACCGCGGAGGCCATCCTGCGAAACAACAGTCGGCCCGCCTCGGGCCTCCCACACAAGCACCGAACTCGCAGTTGTGGGAGCGCCGAAGCGGCGCGACCGCGGAGGTCATCCTGCGACACCGCGGTCGGCCCGCCTCGGGCCTCCCACACGAGCACCGAACCTGCGGTTGTGGGAGCGCCAAAGCGGCGCGACCGCCGAGGTCATCCTGCGACACCGCGGTCGGCCCGCATCGGGCCTCCCACACGAGCACCGAACCTGCGGTTGTGGGAGCGCCGAAGCGGCGCGACCGCGGAGGTCATCCTGCGATACCGCGGTCGGCCCGCATCGGGCCTCCCACACGAGCACCGAACCTGCGGTCGTGGGAGCGCCAAAGCGGCGCGACCGCCGAGGTCATCCTGCGACACCGCGGTCGGCCCGCATCGGGCCTCCCACAGGGCCCGCCTCGGGCCTCAGATGCGACCCGCGCCCGACATCCCGGAACGATCAATCCATCAACCCCTGGCGCACCGCATAGCGGATCAGCTCGGCCGTATTGCGCACGTCAAGCTTGTCGAGTACGCGCGATCGGTGGTTCTCGGCGGTCTTGCTGCTGATATCCAGGCGTTTGGCGATCTCCTTGGTGGTCAGGCCTTCCACAATCAGATGAAATACCTCGCGCTCGCGCGGTGTCAGTCCGCGGTAGGGGTCCTCCAGCGGCTGCTGCGGTTGCTGCACCTGCATGGCCAATACGCCGGCCGCATGCGACCCGAAGTAGCCACGCCCGCTCGCCAGTGCGCGAATGGCGGCCAGCATCTCCGCCGTTGCGCTGTCTTTCAGCAGAAAGCCTGCGGCACCGGCACGCACCACGTGCAGGACATACTCTTCTTCGCTGTGCATGGTCAGCACCAGGATCCGCAGCGCAGGAATTTCCGCGGTCAGCCGGCGCACCACTTCAATGCCATTGAGGCGCGGCATGGAAATATCGAGCACGGCGACGTCGGGACGCGCCGCATGTGCGAGTTCCACCGCCGCCATGCCATCGGCTGCCTGGGCGACGACCTGACAGTCACCGCTGGCATTGATGATGGCGACCAGACCCTCGCGCAGGATCGTATGATCATCGGCGACCAGGACCCGGATCATGCGCTTGCCTGCACGGGAACCGAGACGCGCAGTTGCGTGCCCTCACCCGGCGCCGAGCTGAACTGGAATTGCCCGCCAAACAGCAGCACGCGTTCGCGCATGCTGGCCAGGCCGGTCGCCTGACCGTTGCTGGCCAGCGCCAGAGCTGCCTCCGGATCACAGCCGCGGCCATCATCGACCAGCAGCAGGTGCAACAATCCTGCGCGCAGGCGCAGGCGCAGGACAGCACTTTGTGCGCCAGCGTGGCGCGTCATGTTGGTCATGGATTCCTGAGCCAATCGGAACACCAGCGTGGCAACTTCACCATCGAGTTGCGCGGGAACTTCGGCGATGTCCAGTTCAATCTTCACGCCGCTGGACTCGCTCATCGAACGCGCCAGCCAACCGAGCGCCGCCACCAGCCCGAGATCATCAAGAATCTGCGGCCGCAGGAACCGCGACAGCGAGCGGGTTTCATCCAGTGCAGTCTGGCAAAGCTGGCTGGCGGTATCGAGCACGGAACGCAGTTCATCCGGATAATCCGGCGCAGTGGCAAGCGCTTCCAGACGGTGGCGCAAGGCGGTCAGATGCTGGCCGATGCCATCATGAAGTTCGCGCGCCAGCCGTCGCCGCTCGTCCTCCTGCACCCGCCAGACCGAGCGCGCAAGCTGACGGAAGTGTTGCTCGCCGCGATGCAGGTCGGCAAACAGACGTTCCTGCTCTGCACGCAAGCGGCTCAACTGGGCACGCAGGGCATCCTGGTCCGCGGGCAGGCCGTGCTGTCGATCCGAGCTGCTGCTCATTGCGAGACCCCGCCGTCATCCAGCACCGCGGCATAGAGTGCGCGAATGCCGAGCTGTTGGCGCTCGCTGGCAGCAGCGAGCAACTTTTCTGCCGCCGCGCGCGCCGCCACCAGGGCACGATCGGCCTCGCCCGGCGAGATCGTCCGCAGTCGCGCAGCCGCCAGCAGATGCAACTGCGGCGCCTGTCCCCAGCCCGGCAATCGCAGCAGCAGCAGCTGTGCTTCCTGATACTGCGCGGCGGCGGATGTGTCGGCCACCAGCAGGGCAGTGGCGGCCAGGTCCAGCCGCAGGGGAACGCTGGCGTAGCGCAGCAGTTCGGCGCGCGCCCGCGCCAGTTCGCTCTGGGCCGCCGGCGACTGGTCAAGCGCGACCAGGATGCGTGCCTTGAGCAGACGCGCTGACAGTTCAGTACCCAGACTGTGCGCAGCGACCGCATCGGCAATCGCCTGGTCCGCATGCGCCAGCGCGGTTGTCGAATCGCCACTGCCGGCAGCCCACTGGCCGCGGCGCCAGGCGTAGAGCGCCTGCTGCTCGCGGTTATCGATCTGCGCGCGATCCAGCCGATCCAGTTGCTGGCCAGCCTCCTGCCAGTCGCCGGCGTCCAATGCAACCGCTGCCAGGGTCAGGACAGCCTCGACCTTGCCGCGCGGATCCTCGCGCTGGGCAAACAGGTCGTACGCCTGCGCTGCGCGCTTGCTGGCGTCGGCAAAGCGGCCCTCAAGCCGATCGAGTTCGGCCAGGGCGAGCAGACTGACGGCGCGTTCCTCTGCCATCTGTGCCGACTCGGCTACCCGCAGACTCTCGACCAGCGCTTCACGTGCGGCCGCAAAGCCGCCGCGCGCAGTCTGCGCCAGCCCGAGACTCTGCCGCGCCCGAACCTGGCCGCCGGGATCATTGAGTTCGGCATAGACCGTCTGGGCACGCTCCCAATGCACCTGGGCGTTATCAAACTCGCCCACCTGGTAGTAGCCAAAGCCGACATTGAGCAGGCTCTCACCAATCGCGCGGGCATCGTTCAGCGGCTGGCGCAGCGCAAGCGATTTGCGGTAAGCCTCCAATGCCAGACGGTACTCGCCGCGCTCCTCCTGGAACACGCCATTGTCGTTTTCCAGATCGGCCAGCGCTGCACTGTCACCAAGCGGTTGCAGCAATTCCCGCGCGTTCTGCAAATCGCGCTCTGCGCGCTCGAACTGGCCCAGGGTCGATCGCACCATCGCCAGATTCTGCAGGCTCGCCGCTTCCCCGCGCGGATTGCCGAGCGCATGCCGCAGGTTGGCGGCACGCTCAAAATATTCGACCGCTGATTCGGGCTGGCCGAGGCTGCGGTAACCCAGACCGAGCAGGTTCTCGGTATCGGCCAGCAGGGGCTTGTTGCCGAGCCGGGTCGACAGCATCCACGCCTGCGGCAGGTAATTCTCGATGGCGGCCCGGCTGTCGCTGCGCAAAAAGGCATACTTGCCCATCGCATACCAGGCCTCGGCATCGCTGTTGTCTTCTTCGATGACAGGGCGCAGCGCAGCGCCTGCTGCTTCGAATTGCCCGCTGTCGGCCAGTGCCCGTGCCCACAGTCTGCGCACGCTGTGGTCGGCCTCGTTTGCGGAAAGCTGCTCGAGTATCGGCAACTGTGCATCGGTGTCACCGACAATCACCGCGGCGAGCGCGCGCGCCCGAACGGCCTCGCGACCCTTGAACGGCGCCAGCGAGGTGATCGCTTCTTCCGCCTCGACCTGGGCCCCGGCAAGATCGCCACTGCGCTCGAGATGACTCAGGCGATTCCACCACAGCATGGCCAGGATGGGCTCCGGTGCCGTCAGCGAATCGGCATCCAGTCGCTCGCCGCCCGCTGCCGCGAGTTCACGAAATGCCTCGGCACTCGGCGCCGATGCCGCGCCTGCCGCCGGCTGCAGACGCAGATGCTGGCGCAATGAGGTCAGCACTTCCGGCATCGCCGCCGCCAGCGCGGTATCGTCCTTTGCCGACACCGCATACTGCCAGTCCGGAACATCCTGCCCGGGACGAAGTATCTGCAATTGCAGACGAAGCCCGTCAGGCGAAGCACTCAGTTCACCCTCGAGCAGGGAACGCACATTCAGCGCTGCGGCAACCTGGTCGCGATTGCGCGTGGCGGTGATGTTGTCGAAATTCAGCCGCACCAGTGCATTGCGGACACGCTCGAACTCGCTGACCCGCAGCCCGGGCGAGGCCACCAGATCGGCGTTGAGATAAAGCGCAACACCGTCGAGCAGCGCCCGCGTAGGCGTCTCCAGCGTATCGCCGCGAAATGGCATCAGCGCGACATCGAGCGGCTGCTGAGCGACCGCGACAATGGCCGTATCCGGCAGGCTGCGCCATTGCCAGACTCCGAATGCGAGCGCAAGCACCAGCAGCGGCAGACCAATCCAGCCTGCGCGCGCAAGCCGGGACAGCGGCGCGCGCGGAACATGTTCGGCCTCGATCGCACGGACGATGTCCTCCGCCTTCTGAAAGCGACCGCCAAGTCGGACATCCAGCATCCGCGCCAGCAGACGGGCAACCCATTCGGGCACATCGGGCTTGAGTTTGCGTACAGAAACGGGGCTACGGACAATCCGCTGCACCAGCATTTCGCTCGGCGTGCCTTCGGAAAACGGCAACTTGCCGGTCAGCATTTCATGCAGAATCAGACCCAGCGCGTAAAGATCACTGCGTCCGTCGGCCGGTAGCGCCTGCGCCTGCTCGGGAGAAAGATAGGCCGGGGTACCCACCACCACGCCGGTCGCGGTCAGTCCGGTAGCACCCATCGAGCGCGCTACGCCAAAGTCGGTGATCAAGGCCTGGCCCGCGCCATTGATCATGACATTGGCCGGCTTCAGATCTCGATGGACCACATCACGCGCGTGCGCAACCGCCAGTCCCTGCGCGAGTTCCCGGGTGATCTGCAGCGCACGCGAGACCGGCAGCACGCCCTCGCGCGCAAGCACCCGCTCGAGCGATTCCCCCGCGACGAAATCCATGCTGATCAGCCAGGCCTCGCGATGCTGAACCAGATCGTGGATGCGCACGACATAGGGGCTCGACACCTGGCGCGCCAGCAGCAGTTCCTGCCGGAAGCGATCGAAGGAATCCGGCCTGGCGGCCATCTCGGGGCGCAGCAACTTGAGCGCGACATCGATCTGCAACTGCAGGTCGTGGGCCTGGAACACCACACCCATCGCCCCCATGCCGAGCACACGCTCGATCCGATAGCGACCGGCGACCACATCGCCCGGTACCAGTTCCGAGGCCGCAAGCATTCCGGTCACCGTGGCAAGACCCGACGGTGTCCACGGTCGGGTATCGCGTCCCGGCGCGCTCATGATCCGGCCTCGACCCCGGCAACGCGTGCAGCCTCTGCAATTCGATCCGCCAGACTGGGGGCACCGGATTCCTCCAGGGCACGTTCGATCCGCTGCAGCTCGGCATCGAGATCTGCTGCCGCAAGCAGGGTGGCGGCACGTTCGGCAAAGGCCATCAGCAGGGCCCCGTCCAGCTCGGTAAACACCTTGGCAGCCTCGTCGCTGTCGACATAGACCACGCCTTGCAGGATACCGGCGTGCATCAGCGGCAAACAGGCCAGGGCGCGGATGCCCTGCCCGATCACGCTGGCCTTCTGGCGCAGAAAGCTGGCATCACGCGCATCCGACAGGTAAACCGCCCGGCGCTCCACGAGGGTACGCTCGATGGCGCTGCGGCTGCCGGCGAAACCATCCCCGGCGATCTCCTCGGGATCGAGCAGATGCGTGGCCATCACCCGCACGGCACCTGCCCTGCCGGTAAGCAGGACGAAGCCGCGCCGGCATTCGGTGAGGGTGACGATGGCCGCGAGAATCTCGCGCAGCAGGTGCTTGATGCCTGATGCGGATTCCAGCGCCGCACTCAGTTCCAGCGACGAGTCACGCAGGATTTGCGCCCGCGCTTCCAGACGCGCGACCTCATCGGGCTGTATCGTGATGTATTCGCAGAAGACATCGCCGATCGCAAACCACAGGGCGTTATCCAGCCTGGCCGACGCCACCCTCTGGCCATCCACCCAGATACCGTTCTTGGAGCCCAGGTCGTCGATTCGGCAGCTACCTTGAGGATCGCACCAGAGGCGCGCGTGCTGGCGGGAAACCGAGTGGTGATCGACCACCAGGTCGCATTCTTCGGCGCGTCCGACGGTCAGATCAGCGGTCGAACTGATGACCCTCAGCAGACTCGGTCTGTTGGGCACATGGATGCAAAGTCGGCCGGGCATCTTGTTGGCAAAGCTCCGTCGCTGCGCAATCTACGGGTCTGCTACAAGATAGCGCAATCCGTCCCTTCGACAAGCCGCTCAACAATCTGTTGCCGAACGTGGACCGTGTCACGGCCCACCGTCCACGATACGCTGGATGCGGTGCCGAAGCGCCGCCGCCAGGCCCTGAATTTCTCCTTCGGCGTTGACCAGATCGCGCAACGAGCGCCATCGATTGGGAATGGCGGTGCCACCGAATCCCTCGTTGTCGGCCTCCAGGGCGAGGATGCCGGCAATGGCCGCCGGGTAGTCACCGTTGACGTAGGCGGCCCGCGCACGCCGGAAATGCACGCCCAGTACACTGCGCGCCATCAGCGAAAGATCTGCCTGGCTGATCCGCGCCTGCAGGTCGTTGAAAGCCAGCTCGGTCGCCACAGGGGTATTGATGATCAGCGCCTTGGCGATCACGAATTCGGAAAAACGTCCGCCACTGCCGCGGGTACGCACACTGCCTGCCTGGACGTCACTGGTGATTTCCAGAAAGCCCAGCCCGATCGGCGCCTTCATCAACCGGTACGCCGAGGGCGCCGTGAACACCAGTTCGGGCGTGTCGATCTCGAAGTGCACCTCATTGGTAAATTCCAGACCGCAGTTCACCGGTGGCTCCACCGTGATCAGCACCGGAAAGTCCGGGTCGATCGTGAAGGCGCCGACGGGCAGAGGCAGTCGTGCAATAACGGCATCGAGTGCCGAACCTTGCAGCACTTCCGCAGAAATGCCCAGGCAGGCTTCGGTCAGATTCTGCACGCCCTCGTGAAATTGCAGCTCCAGGTCGGCGTCATAGAAGCCTCCGCCGGGCCTGGGCAGATGGATGCTCGCCTCGGCCTTGAAGTTCTGCTGGTCAATGATCACGGTGACCTGGGCCAGCGCGGGAGTGCTGGCGGCGAACAGCAGGAGCAGGGGGAGCCGATGCCATCGACGCAACTGCTGCAGCGTTCGACTGATGTCCATCTCTCGTACCCTCGCGCCCGCCATGTGGCAACTGCTGTGACGTTAGGCCAGCACAGGGACGAAGTCGAGTACTTGAGGTCCCGGTGGGCGATCTCCCAGCCGTGTGCTGAGGGATTTCCCTCATTCCGGGACGACACGCGCCCTTCGCATCGTCGCTGCGGCAGCGCCCCTGCATTCGGACCTGCCGCACTGGAGGATCGTGATTGTCGGCCAAGGTAGAAGCGACTGGCAAACTGCCGGCGTCCGCACATCCAGCGCCACCGGCCCGTTGGGTGCTGAGGGATTCTCCCGATAGGACTGGGCGCGCATCGGCGCTAACTTGAACCCATCGCAATTTGCGACCCAGTCATTGCCGAGCAACCAAGATGAAATTCCCTCCCTACATGAGATTGAGCCTGCTGGCAGCCGTCTGCGCGAGCCTGTTTGCTGGCGCCACATCCGCGGTGTCAATCACCCGTGAATTCACCGCTTCCTGGTACGACCCGGAGCACTCAGGCCATGGATTCAATTTTGAGGTCGTCGGCAGTGGCGACAGCAAGACCATGCTCGCCTATTGGTACACCTACGACGCCGAGGGCCGGCCAAGCTGGATGTTTGCCACCGGCCCGGTGGTCGGCGATCAGGCACAGCTGACCGGTTACGCCACCGCCGGCGGCGCCTTCGGCAACGCCTTCGATCCGCGCAATGTACAAGTACAGCCCTGGGGCACCTTGAACGTCAGCTTTGATGACTGCAACCATGGCGTCGTGCAGTTCAATCCCAGCAACCCGGCGCTGGCGGCGGGCAGCATGCCGATCACCCGACTGACCAGCCTGTACAACAGCAGTTGTAGCGGTGGCGTTTCCGATGACACCAACAGCAGCGCCCCTGCGGGCGAGATCATCCAGTACATGACGCGGACCGGCGCTGCGCCAGGAACGCGGGCCAAACTGAAGCATGAGGAACGCGCCGACCGCACCGAGTTCAGCGCCGAACTCGAAGATGTGCCGGCCGGCAGCTACGCCCTTCGCGTGGACGGCGTCGAGCGCGGCACCATTCAGGTGCACGCCATGACCGGAGGCACCAAGGGTGAGCTGGAATTTCGCAGTCCGGCAGAGACCGGCAAAATCCTGCTCGACTTCGATCCGCGCGGTAGCCAAGTCACGGTTCACAGCGGCAGCACCGAGTTCTTCACTGCCGTGCTTGGCAGCAGCAGCGCACCACCGCCGGATGCGGGCGGCGCCCCGCCGTTCGGCAACGCCGTGTATACCCTGAGCGTCGAGCCCGCCGGCAATGACGGACCGGAATTGTCTGCCGAGTTGGAGCAGCGCAGCGCCCGCGTCGACTTCAAGGTCGAGGTTGAAGACATCGCAGCGGGCAGCTACGACCTGCGCATCGGTGGCACGTCTCAGGGCACGCTGGCTGTCATCAGCGTTCCGGGCGGCAGCAATGGCGAGATCGAATTTCGCAATCCACCCGAGCCGGGGAAGCAGAACCTCGATTTCGATCCGCGCGGCCAGCTGATTGAAATTGTGTCCGGCAGCAGTGTCGTGATCTCCGGCATGTTCCCGAATTCGGCGAACGGCTCCGTCGGTGGCGGTGGCAATCCCAGCGGCACGCCCGGCAACGCCCAGTTCACGGTCAACATGACACGCACCGCCGCAGATGCCGATGCCAGCGGAGTGGTCGAATACACGGCCGAGTCTGGAGAAGTGGAGTTCGAGGTCGAGATTGAAGACCTTCCGGATGGCGCCTATCGGCTGGTGGTCGCGGGGGTCGAGCGGGGCAGCATTCAGTCGGATGAGGGGCGCGGCAAGATCCGCTTCCGTGATCCGCCGCGCGCCGACCGCCTGCCACTCGACTTCGATCCACGCGGCACGCATATCGAGGTCTTCGGCGGCAGCACGCTCTACCTGAGCGCAGATCTCCCCTGATCCGCGCACAACAACAGGACGGTCGGGACTTGCTAAGACCCGACTGAGCGCGCATTAATGTGCAGGTGAGGAACGCAATGAACACAGCCAGCACGCATCTGTACCTACACCGGGTCGGCAGCGGCTTGATGTTGTTCGTAATGGCGACCGGCGGCGAGGCAGCCGAGTTGTTCCAGATTGGCAGCAACACGACCCACGCGCGCGACGAACTCGGATTCGCCGTCTCTTCGGAAGCCGATCGGGTCGCCGCGTCGGCCCCGGGAGAAAGCAGCGAGCGCGGCGCAGTCTATGTCTTCGATTGTTCCGTCGCTGGCTGCACTCAAGAGGCCCGCCTGGCTCCGGCTGATCTCCAGGTGGGAGATGCATTTGGCACCGCGCTCGCGCAGTCCGGCAATACGCTGGTGGTATCTGCGCCGGGGCAATCCGCTGGCGCCGTCTACGTGTTCGTAAGCAGCGCACCGGGTCTGTGGTCGCAGCAGGCCAAACTGTCCGACCCCGGCGGGAAGACCGATCAGCGTTTCGGCGCGGCCCTGGCCTTGCTCGACGATACGCTGCTGGTGGGCGCTGCCGGCGAGGGTGGTGATCGCGGCGCGGTGTTCGCTTTCAATCGCACGGGCTCGCTCTGGTCGATTCCCACCTTGTTGCTGGCGCCCGATGGCGTCGCCGGCGATGGCTTCGGCAGCGCCCTCGCACTCAGCAACAGACACGCGCTGATCGGTGCTCCCTATGAAGGCAACACCGGACCGGGACAAAGCTATGCGCGCGGCGCTGCCTATGCGTTCGAGCGCCTGAGCCCAACCTCGTGGTTCAGCACACCGGTCAAACTTCTGGCGAGCACGCCAGCCAACGCCGCGCTCTTTGGCTTTTCAGTAGCGCTTGAGGGCAATCGTGCTGCGATCGGTGCCCCGTTCGCGGCTGCCGGGGATGGTCGCATACAGATCTTCGATTTTGCCAGCGGATTCGGCTGGTCCGCTGGCGCCGAGTTAGGCAGTGTGTGGACGCAGCCTGGCGCGCGTCTGGGCTGGTCGCTCACACTCGATGGCGAGCAACTGGTGTCGGGGGCGCCGTTCGATGCCGCCGATCCAGGTGCCCAGTGTGGTGCGACCCTCCGCCATGCACACGCCGCTGGAATCTGGACCGAACTCGAACCGCTGCGCCTGCGCAGTCGCCAGCCGGGTGATCTCGCCGGCTGGATGCAGACCAGCAATGGCACCAGGCACGCCGCCGCCCTGCCCGCGTTGACGCGCTCGGGCCTTGAGCATGCCGGTGCCATCGCCTGGTTCGATGAACTCGAGCTGGTATTTGCCGAAGGCTACGAGATTCCGCATCCCGACTGCTTCGACGCGCCTTGAGCGATGCGAGTTGACGGCTGCGCCCCGCACGTGGGCGCGGCGCGGCGGCGCGACCGCGATGTGCCCGCCTACTCGAAACCCTGCCGGAACACGAGGTCGAGATCGGGCAGCTGGATCTGCCAGAGCTCGCGTCCGCTGAAGCCATCATTGGCCTGGAAATAGACCACATCACCCGCCGCCAGCAGTCGCTGGGGGGCACTGCCCTCGGGTCCCGCCGCCACATCGGCACCGGGCACTGCCACCAGTGCGCCGTTGTAGAGCACGCGGATCTCCTCGCCATCATCTGGGCTGGACCGCGTTGCGGTGAACACCACCGCCCCATTCGCCGCAACGACGATCGATTGCACCGGGCCCAGGGTCACGCTCGCCGGGTTGTAGGCGCAGTGGGTACCCGCCGCCGTGCCATCGGTCTCGAACAATCGGCAGGCCGGCTCGATCGAACTGGTCGCGCGGAAATAGAGCCGACCGTTGCCCTCGGCGAACACCGGCACGTACTCCCCGAACGCACTGCCCACGCCGCTGACAAGGTCACTGATCCGCTGGGTGCCTGCGGCCGTTCCGTCGCTGGCGTAGAGTTCGTTGCCGTGTGTCGGGCTGATGGCCGTGAACACGATCCGGTCGCCCACCCGACGCAGATTGGTGATGCTGCTCGACAGCGGGCCGGGGCTGATATCGGTCAGCCGGCTGGTGCCCTGGGCGGTGCCGGTTGTTACCCAGAGTTCGGCGCCGAAGATGCCATCGTTGGCGACGAACAGCAGGCGATCATTCAGCGCAATCATGTTGAAGATGTCGCTGTCGTCTGCGCCGGCGCGGATGTCGGCGACCAGGCCAAGCTGATCGCTGCCATCGAGGCTGCGCAGCTCCATCCCGGTCGCGGGTTCGAAGCCTATGAAATACAGGCGCCCAGCCGCGCCCGCGATGCCTACAAAGCCATCGAAGCAGAGATCCCAGACCGAGATGGAATCCGGCGTCGAAAGATCGGTGACAGGAAACGTATTGGGCGTCGTACCATCACTGCGGTAAATCTCGACATCATTGCTGCCATTGCCACTGGCAATGAAGTAGCGCGCCCCATTGCGCTCGATCACGCACTGCGGCCCACGAATCTCGGGGCGCGCCGGACTCAGTGTCACGGTGCCGGCAGCTGTACCGTCGGTCGCCACCAGGCCATTGCTGCCTCGAAACCACACCCGTCCGAAGTGCACCCCGCTGGCCGCGGCCGTGAAGCTGCCCAGGGCTTCCGGCACGCCGGTCCCGCTGGTGGGCAGACTGAAGTTGTTGCCGCTCTGGCCCGGCACGAATCCACTGAAGATCAGCCGGTTGTTGAATGCCGTGACCGGTACCGAAAAGCTGTCACCGATATCGCTCTGCAGATTGCCCAGTGCCACCGTGCTGGCTGCCGTGCCCGTGGTGTAGAAAGGCTCACCGCTCGACTGACCATCAGCGCTGTAGCCGATGATCGCTTCGTTGGCCGTGGTCGGCACCAGTACCGTCATCGTCCCGCCGCCCTGGATCGCACTGCCGGAAATCAGCGTCGTGCCGGCATTGGTGCCATCGCTGATCCAGAGCTTGTCGTCAAATGCCAGCAAGGCACGGGTCTGGCTTACCGTGGGTCGGAGAAAAGTCGTCTCGGTGATGCCGGTCGCTCCGGCAACCACTTCCTTCAACAGCCCGGTGCCGGCCAGCGTGCCATCGCTGCTGAAGAGTTCGCGGCCACTGCCGGTGGCGACTCCGGTGAACAGCAGACGATTGCCCAGACTCACCAGGTTCTGCGGTGTGACACCGGCACTGGTGATATTGCTGGTACCGGCCACGCTGCCATCGGTCACCGCAAGCACGCTCGACGCACCCGAGCCGCTGACGAAAAACACCCGGAACAAGGCAACGTTGAAGGTAAGACCGGATATCGAATTGGCCGTGCGCAACTTGATCGTCGAGGGCACGGTTCCCTGCGTCACCCAAAGCTCTGAGTTGAACGTTGTGAAATCACGGATCACCACATAGGTGTTCGGTCCAAGCGTGATCATGGTCGGGTCTGCGAAGCGCTGCGTGTCCGTGCCGAATCCCGACAACTCACTGGTGCCGCTCGCTGGCGCCGTGGTGGAGGTGTACTGCAGCGCCAGAACCTCGCGCTCAAGCCCGATCGGCCTGCAGATCACCGCGATATCCAGGGTATTGAGCAGGGCGAAACTGGTCGGCTCCGATGAGCCTGGGCCCGGGTTGACGTCGCGCTCCAGTGCAACCGTTGGAGACGCGCCAGCATTGAGTCGCCAGATTTCGCGGCCATGCTCGCCGGTGCGCGCAACGAAGAAGGTACGGGTCACCGTGCTCGCATTGATCCTGAAGCTCAGGCGGGTGAAGCTGGCCGGGGTCGAACTCGGTGCCCCCGGATTGATGTCGCTGACCAGTACCGGCACGTTCGATCCGGCGGCGAGACGCCACAACTCTGCTCCATGCTGGCCATCATCGGCCGAGAAGAACAGATTGCTGCCCTCGACATAGAAATTGCTTGGACTCGAAGCGCAGCTTCCAGGGCAGATGTCGGCGAAGATGCGTGTGTTGATCGCACTGCCATCCGTCACCCACAGCTCACTACCCAGCCGATCAGTGGTCGCAACAAAGAAGCGCCTGCCATCGAAGGAGATCGCCGAGCTGCCCAGGCTCCCATTGGCGCCGGGATTCAGACCGGTATTGAGATCAGCGAACTGGCTGACCTGGCCCTGAGCTTGCAGGCCCGTCGTGGTTGCCGCCAAGGCCAACAGGGCCAGGCGGAACATGCTTGCGATCGCGGTCATAGCCGAACTCCGTCGAGGTTGCCGGCCCGACATGAAGGGGCCCGCCTGCCCCTGTAAACCCCGCCAGCCGGAAAACCCCGCCAATCGCGGCATCGCCAAAAGATCCCGGTTTGCGCTTTTCATTCGGCATCTCTGCGAGATGCCGGCTTGCGCTTTCCTGTAGGGCATCTCTGTGAGATGCCGCCTTGCACTTTCCTGTAGGGCATCTCTGTGAGATGCCGCCTTGCGCTTTCCTGTAGGGCATCTCTGTGAGATGCCGCCTTGCACTTTCCTGTAGGGCATCTCTGTGAGATGCCGCCTTGCACTTTCCTGTAGGGCATCTCTGTGAGATGCCATCCGAACACCGCCGCGAGGTCAGATGGCAAGTCACAGACTTGCCCTACAAAAAACCCTGCAGGGCATCTCTGTGAGATGCCGCCTTGCGCTTTCCTGTAGGGCATCTCTGTGAGATGCCATCCGAACACCGCCGCGAGGTCAGATGGCAAGTCACAGACTTGCCCTACAAAAAACCCTGCAGGGCATCTCTGTGAGATGCCGCCTTGCACTTTCCTGTAGGGCATCTCTGTGAGATGCCATCCGAACACCGCCGCGAGGTCAGATGGCAAGTCACAGACTTGCCCTGCAAGGGCACGCCGGCGCACTGCCGCACAACATCCTCCAGGCGCCGCAGTTAAACTACGCGATCCCCGAACTGCCGAGCGTCACCATGCCATCAAGCATCAAGTTGCTACTCGCGATCCTCTTGCTGGCCGCCGGCTCCTTGCATGCCCAAACCCTCAATGCCCCAGAAAGCCTGGACTACGACGCCGCCGCTGCGCGCTACCTGATCAGCAACCGCGGTGCCGGACAGATTCTGGCTCGATCAAGTGGCGGCGTGCTCACCCTCTTTACGGACGACCCCAGTTCGCCAGCAGGCATGGAAATCGTCGCCGGCGTCGTCTATGTCGCCGATGGCGGTTTCGTCCGTGGCTATCGCCTCAGCGATGCCGTGCGCGTGGTCAATCACCCGATCAGCGGCGCCACGTTTCTCAATGGCATCGCCAGCGATGGCGGCAGCCGACTCTGGGTCACGGATTTCAGCAGCCAACGTCTGCATCAGCTCGATATCGGCGATATCGGCAATGTCAGTCACACCACGCCGATCACGAGCACCGGCTTTCAACCCAACGGCCTCTGGTGGGATGCCGCCCAGCAACGCCTGCTGATGGTCAGCTGGGGAGCAAATGCCCGCGTGTTTTCCTGGCAGCCCGGTCAGACATCCGCCACTCTGGTCGTGCAGACCAGCTTCAGCAATTTCGATGGCATCGTCCGCGACTGCGATGGCGCGGTGTACATCTCCAGCTGGGGTGCCTCGGCGGTACTGCGCACACCGGCACCCCTCACGGCGCAATCGGTATTCACGATCTTCGCACCAGGGCAATCCAGTCCCGCCGACCTTGCGTATGCCGCGGAGTTGGGCGAAGTGGCTGTGCCCAATGCCGGCAACAGCACCTTGAGCTTCCTGGCGACATCCTGTGTCGGCGTGCAGTACCGCGATGGTTTCGAATCGGGCTGAGCTCAAAACGTCGCCGAGAGAACTTCATGGAGCGCGCCTGCCCCGCTGCCGTTGATCCTGATCTTGTAGAGCGCGGGCTTGCCCCGCTGCCGTTGATCTTGATCTTGTAGAGCGCGGGCTTGCCCCGCTGCTCCCGCTCCTGATGCTTCGATCAACAGAAAATCCAAAGGCAGGACCGCGCACCTCAGGGCAGCCCGCCCCATGGCGCTCGACAGCGGAGCCGATCAATCTCCTCCAGCACCACAACTCCGAGGTAGCGACCCCGCCACCGCGCTCAGCTACTTGCGGTAATCGCGGCAATCAACTCATCACGCACCGGATCCGCGCGCTCATTGGCGATCTGGCAGGTGCCGGCATTGGCGTGACCACCGCCGCCATACTTGAGACAAAGCGCACCGATGTTCAGGCTTGAACTGCGATCGATGATCGACTTGCCGATGGCGAACACCGTGTTCTGCTGCTTGACACCCCACATCACGTGGATGGACACCGTGCAGGCGGGATTCAGAGCGTAGATCATGAAGCGGTTGGTCGCATGGATGACCTCCTCGTTGCGCAGGTCAAGCACGACCAGCTTTCCGTGCACCGTGGCGCAACGACGCAACTGCTGCTCGGCCAGTCGGGCCTGATCGAGGTACAGGTCCGAGCGCTCGCGGACATCCGGCAATTCCAGGATCTCGTCGATCGTATGATCACGACAATAGTCGATCAGCTGCATCATCAACTGGTAATTGGATACCCGGAAATCGCGGAAGCGCCCGAGTCCGGTACGCGCATCCATGAGATAGTTCAGCAGCACCCAGCCGGTGGGATGCAGGATTTCATCCAGCGAAAATTGCGCCGAGTCGGCCTTGTCGACGGCGACCAGCATTTCCGGCGCGACCTTGGGAAACACCGAGGCGCCGCCAAAGTGCTGGTAGACCACACGCGCCGCCGAGGGTGCGTTGGCATCGATGATGTGATTGGCGGCGCGCTCGCCATCCAGACGCAGGGTTTCGCTCAGATGATGATCGAAGGCGAGATGACAACCCGCGACATAGGGCAGATTGGTAATAATGTCCCTGGCACCAATTTCGATCTTGCCGTCCTGCATGTCCTTGGGATGGACGAAGGAAATCTCGTCCACCATGTCGAGTTCCTTGAGCAGGACGGCGCAGACCAGCCCGTCGAAATCGCTGCGGGTGACAAGACGATATCGCTTCGGATCGGACATGGCGCAGTACTCCCCTGGTTCCGGATACACAGGATCGACCCGGCAATGCCGCAGCCGATCCGCCTCCGCCCGGCAATGCAGGCTGCCGGTTGGCTGGGGCTCAGTCTAGCGCAGCTGGACGGCTGGTTAGCGATCCGTCTCCCGCCTCAGAGTTCGCGCAAACAGCGCCAGCATCTGCGCCCAGGCGCGTGCGGCGGCATCCGGATCATGGCGTGGCGTCGTGTCATTGTTGAAGCCATGCTGGGTAGCGGGATGGATGACAGCGCTGTATCTCACCTCGGCTGCCTTGAGCGCTTCCTCATAGGCTGGCCAACCTGCGTTGACGCGCTCATCGTGCTCGGCAAACACCAGCAGCAACTCCGCGCGGATCTGGCTCACCTGGTCGAGCGGCGCCCCGCCACCATAGAACGGCACGGCCGCTTTCAACTCGGGCACGCGCGTCGCCAGCAGGTTGACGATGCCACCGCCGTAACAGAATCCCACCGCGCCCAGACAGCCGTTGCCGCCCTCGATCTCCAGCAGCAGACGCGCGGCTGCGACAAAATCCTCCCGCGTCTTGCCCTGATCGAGCTTGGCAAATTCCGCCCGCGCTGCATCCTCATCGCCAGGATAGCCACCGAGCGGAAACAGCGCATCGGGCGCAAATGCGATATAGCCCGCAAGCGCGAGCCGGCGCGCAATGTCCTCGATATGCGGATTCAGGCCACGGTTCTCGTGGGCGACCAGCACCACCGGCAGCGCCGCCGATGCGTCTGCCGGACGCACAAGATATCCGCGCGCCCGGCCATGGCCCTGCGGCGAATCGAACTCCAGATATCGGGTCTGCAGACGCGCATCGTCGGGCTTGACCTGCTGGGCCGCGGCAAACTGCGGGCTCAATGCCGCCAGAATGCCCGCGGCACCGGCGACACCGACCAGACCCGCCGCGCCACGCAAAAAACCGCGGCGATCGATCAGGCCATGGACGTACTCATCAAACAATTTCCATACCGCGGGATCGAACTCTGGCTTGCTGCCACTGGACGTCTGCGTCATCACCGCTCTCCTGGCCAGTCCCCGGGCAACCGCGCCGAACAGCTGAACGCCCCAGCGCGAGCGCACGCGCTGCGGCTGGTTGCCCAAGCATCGAAAGATACCATGATGATCGGCAGCAGCCGGGAAGCATGCGGATGCAACCCCCCAATGGTCAGTGGCAGCGGCCACCGGACTGCGGGACAATCGACAGCAGCCGGCCCTCATTGCTGGCACCTTTGCGCTGTCCCCAGGAGAGCCGCCATGCCGGATTTCAGACTGTTCCTCTTCCGAGCGTTTTCAGCTGCCGCGCTCATGTTCACGGCGCACACGCTCCCGGCCGCCAATCACAATGTGACCGTCGGTGGTAGCGGGCTGCGCTTCACACCCAACCAGTTGACGATTCAGATGGGCGACACCGTCACCTTCAGCAATGCCGGCGGTGTCCATAACGTCGCATCCCAGGCAGGCGCCTTTCGTTGCGCCAACACCTGTAGCGGCAATGGAGCGAATGCCAGCAGTTCCAACTGGGTAGCCGTGATCACCTTCAACAATCCTGGCGCCTTCGACTTCTACTGCGATGTCCACGGCGCTCCAGGCGAGGGCATGTCGGGTTCGCTCACTGTGCAGGGCACGCCGACGCCGCCGCCGCTGAGCGCCGGCTACACCGGCACCTGGTACGACCCGGCCCAGAGTGGACACGGAATTTTTGTCGAAATCCTCCCTGGAAATCTGATGCTTGCGTACTGGTTCACCTTCACCCCGGATGGCCAGCAGGCCTGGTTCGGTGGCGTCGGCAACGTGGTCGGCAATACCGTGTCGATGCCAGTGGTACGCAGCACCGGTGGCCGCTTCATTCCGAACTTCAATCCAGCCGAGATCGTGCGCACCGACTGGGGTACCCTGAATTTCATCTTCACCGATTGCAACAACGGCCGCGTCGATTTCAATTCGGTCATTGGATTCGGCACCGGCAGCATGTTGCTGCGACGCCTCACCCTGCCGGCTGGCCTGGAATGTCCGGTGCCTGCCACAACGGCCACGGCGCGTGTTGCCCACGACAGTTAGATTCGACATGACTGCCACGCTAGCTTCGATGCGCCGGCCGTTGCTGCCGCTGACATGGATCATGGGGCTTGCCCTCGCCCTGCTGTCGGTCATCGCTTCGGCCGCCGTCAACCAGGGCACGGCGGCGCCGGATTTCGAACTGCCCCTGCTCGACAGCAGAGATAAATTGCGTCTGCGCGATTATCGCGGGCGGGTGGTGCTGCTCGATTTCTGGGCCTCCTGGTGCGGACCGTGCAGGCAATCGCTGCCGGAGTACCAGAAGCTGCGCGAGGAATTTCCCCGCAAGGACTTTGAAGTGATTGCGATCACGGTCGATGAGGATGCCGCCGACGCACTGAAATTTCTCGAGCGTCATGCGCTGCGTTTCCCGTTGCCACACGATCCGCAAGGCAAGGTAGCCGGCGCGTATCAACCGCTCGGCATGCCGACTTCCTACCTGATCGACCGCAACGGCGTCGTGCGCTCGCGCCATAGTGGCTTCAACATGGAAGATGTCGCGCCACTGCGCGCTCATATCGAACAACTGGTCGCCGAGGTGCAGCATGGGGATTAGGCCGCGCTGGATTGCTCTGCTCGCTGTGGGCCTGGTCGGCACGCTGATCAGCGGCTGCACCAGCCTGCCCACCGTGCAGCCCTGGGAACGCGGGCAACTCGCACGCTGGGACATGCAATGGGAACCCGACCCGCTCGAAGCCGCGATGGCCGAGCAGATCTTCTTCAGCAAGGAAGGCACGGCCGGAAAACTCGGCGCGGCCGGTGGAGGCTGCGGATGCAACTGAAGCGGTTGCCACCAGGGACCAGGCATTCCCCCATCAGGACCAGCGCATGAGAGATGATCGCAGTGTCGACCCGAGCGCGCGGCAGGCGCGCGCACCATCACTGCGGCTGATGCTGGGCGCAGCGGCGGCTCTGGGCATTGCCGACGCCGGCATCGCCGCCGAGTCCAGCGCGCAGGATCCGGCCTCGGCATCGGCGTCGCCATCGCGCGAGACGCGCCTGCGCTACCGTTATTCCGAGTACGACGAGGACGCCGTCGAGGGCCGGATCATCGGCAGTGCCGAGCGCTACTTCGTGCGTGCGCATCAGTTCCAGCTCGAACGCGACGTCGGTGCGCAGGCGCGTTTGAATCTCAATGCCACCCAGGAAATCATGAGCGGCTCGTCGCCCTGGTATGTGCTGCCGGCGAGCAATGGCGAATCGATCCAGGTCATGAGCGGCGCGACCATACGTGATACGCGTCGTGAACTGGTCGCCAGCCTCGTCAACGATCCGGATGCGCCGAGCCGGCATACCTGGTCGGCATCGATGTCGACCGAAGATGACTACCGCTCGATCGCGGCGGGCTACGAACGCGCACAGGCAATTGGTCCTCAGCTGACCCTCGGCTACGGCTTCAGCTATTCGGACGACCGCATCGACCCCAGTGACGCGATCGAGAACGGGCGCATCGAACACGCCGACAAGCAGAGCCGCTCGTTGTTCACCAGTCTGTCCTGGGTACTCAGTCGCTCATCGGTGCTGCAGGCGGGCCTGCAGGTTACCGATCAGGGCGGCTTCTTGTCCGACCCCTACAAGCTCGTCTTTGTCGACGGCGATATTCTCAGCGATGCCCGCCCCGATCAGCGCCTGCAGAGCGCAGCCCTGCTCCGCTTCCGTCATGCCCTGCCCGATCTCGACGCCGCCCTGCACCTGGATTATCGCTACGCCGATGACGACTGGTCGATCCAGTCGCACACGTTCGACCTCGCCTGGTATCAGAGCCTCGGCGATGACTGGCGCCTGGTGCCGAGCCTGCGCTATTACCGGCAGGACGCCGCCGATTTTTACGCACCGTACTTTGCAGATGCGCCGGGTCGCTACAGGTCCAGCGACTTCCGACTGTCGGCCTTCGGCGCCTGGTCAGGACGGCTGAACCTGCGCAAGCGCTTCGGCGCCTGGGAGTTCAGCATCGCGGCCGAGCGCTATCGCAGCAGCGCCGACTACGGGCCAGGTTCCAGCCTGAGCGACGCGCCCGGCCTGGTCAGCTACACCCGCTACAGCGCCGGTCTCGACTTCGGCTTCGACTGAGTGCCGTGCTACCAGTACAGCTTCGCCGCCATGGGCTGTCCCTGCGCCCTGCACATTGAATGCACAGGAGTGGACGAGGCCGATGCCGCGATGGCGCTGAGCCAGGTCGAACTGCAGCGTCTCGACCGCAAGTACTCGCACTATCGCGACGACAGCATCGTCGCCGACATTGCAGCGCGCGCCGGCAGCACTGAGTGGACGACCATCGACGCGGAAACCGCCGGCCTGCTGGATTTTGCCGAGCTGATGCACGCGCAAAGCGAGGGCCTGTTCGATATCAGCAGCGGCGCGCTGACCCGGTTATGGGATTTGCAGGGCGGCATCATTCCGGACAAGTCGGCAATCCAGCAGGCGCTCGCGATGTGCGGCTGGCATCGCATCGAATGGGCGCGGCCGCGACTGCGACTGCCGGTGCCCGGCATGCGCCTGGATCTCGGCGGCATCGTCAAGGAATACGCCGCCGATCGCGTCGCCCAGCTCTGTCGCGACGCCGGCATCCGTCACGGCATGGTCGATCTCGGTGGCGACCTGGCGGTGATCGGGGCGCATGCCGACGCATCACCGTGGCGCATCGGCATCCGTCTGCCGGACGATCCCGAGCGCCCGGCAGCGCATATTGATCTCGCCGAAGGCGGGCTGGCGACCAGCGGCGACTACGCACGCTGCATGATTGTCGATGGCCGGCGCTACGGCCATATCATCGATCCGCGCACTGGCATGCCGGTAGACAGCTTTGCCAGCGTCAGCGTCAGCGCCGCCAACTGCCTGGTCGCCGGCGCTGCCGCTACCACCGCCATGCTGCTCGGCAAAGATGCCGGCAGCCAGTGGCTCGACGAACTCGGCCTGCCGCATGTCTGCCTGAGTCGCGATTGAATCGAGTATTTGTAGGAGCGCCGAAGCGGCGCGACCGCGCACTACGCCACCACCACGGTCGGCCCGCTTCGGGCCTCCCACGTAGGAGCGCCGAAGCGGCGCGACCGCGGATTCAATCATCTCCACAGTCGGCCCGCCTCAGGCCTCCCACCAAAACCACACTGCGGATCTTCCCTGCAGGAGCGCCGAAGCGGCGCGACCGCGGACTTGATTGTCAGCGCGGACTCGAAGCCTATTCCGCCACAAAATCCAGCGACGCGGAATTGATGCAATAGCGCAGACCGGTCGGCTTCGGGCCATCCTCGAACACATGACCCAGATGGGCATCGCAGCGACCACACTTCACCTCAACCCGACGCATGCCGTGGGTCTCGTCAAAATGTTCGGTGACCGCCTTCTTCTCGATCGGCTGGAAATAACTCGGCCAGCCGCTGCCGGAATCGAACTTGGCATCCGATCCGAACAACTCGTTGCGACAACAGGCACAGACATAGCGCCCGGCCGCATGATGATCCCAGTAGCGGCCGGTGAACGGTCGCTCGGTATCCGAGCAGCGGCACACCGCGTACTGCATCGGCGTCAACTCGGCACGCCATTCCTCATCCGTCTTGCAGACCTTCTCATTCATCGAACCTGCTCCCATTCACGATCGCTCCCGCCGACCACATGAAGTGCCGACTCCGCGACGATCACAAGGACCGGGACAAAAGGCAAACGCTTTCCGCCCCGTTCCAGCACCCCGTTCAGCCACCAACACTTGCAACCCACCACTTCGCCCCCGTACCGATGCCATCTGAGGACCTGATTGGTAGCAAACCTCATCACGTCTCCGTTCCCTGCCTTTCCGAGCGTGCGATCGGGTCGTGCTGTGCTGACGCATGGAGGGCCGCGCTCCCGCGCGGCCGCTCTGGCTTCCTTTGCGACATTGCAGCGCCGCCCTGATCCCTCGCTTCTGATCAGACCCCGATGGATTCTCACCCATTGCCTGCCGGTAGCCCGCAGGCGTCGCAGGAGCGACGCCCTCCACTCGCCGTGTTCGATGCCGCAAGTCCAGCGGCTGCCTCGGCTCGTGCCGTGCTGACACATGGAGGGCCGCGCTCCCGCGCGGCCGCTCTGGCTGCTCTTGCTGACACATGGAGGGCCGCGCTCCCGCGCGGCCGCTCTGGCTTCTTCTGCGACATTGCAGCGCCGCCCCCATCCCTCGCTTCTGACCAGACCGCGATGGACGCTCGCTCATCGCCTGCCGGTAGCCCGCAGGCGTCGCAGGAGCGACGCCCTCCATTCGCCGTGTTCGATGCCGCAAGTCCGGCGGCTGCCTCGGCTCGTGCCGTGCTGACACATGGAGGGCCGCGCTCCCGCGCGGCCGCTCTGGCTGCTTTTACACGTTGCAGCGCCGCCCTGATCCCTCGCTTCTGATCAGACCCCGATGGATTCTCGCTCAATGCCTGCCGGTAGCCCGCAGGCGTCGCAGGAGCGACGCCCTCCATTCGCCGTGTTCGATGCCGCAAGTCCGGCGGCTACCTCGGCTCGTGCCGTGCTGACGCATGGAGGGCCGCGCTCCCGCGCGGCCGCTCTGGCTTCTTGTACAACTTTGCAGCGCCGCCCCGATCCCTCGCTTCTGACCAGACCGCGATGGACGCTCGCTCATCGCCTGCCGGTAGCCCGCAGGCGTCGCAGGAGCGACGCCCTCCATTCGCCGTGTTCGATGCCGCAAGTTCGCCGGCTGCTGAGGCTCGGTACAAATGATGGCCCTCGGCATCGCCGAGAGTGAGCGCCAGGCATGGCGCGAATCATTCCCGCCACCACAATCGCGCGCACGCGCGGCTCCGCGCTTGCTTTCCGTCGACGCGCGATCGACGTCATTCAGCCACCAGCGCTTGTAACCCACCACTTCGCCCCTATACTGGTGTCATCTAGCAGCAACAGTTCAACCGGGGGCGATCGGCTTCGACGGGGGACTCGAAATTGCTGGGTGCATGCCGAGGGGGCGACTTTCCTCGTTAATCCAGTAGCAAAACTTTAGTTGCCAACGACGACAACTACGCACTGGCCGCTTAAGGCCTAAGCCCCGACCGAGCTTGTACTGGTGTTCGCGAAGGTTGGGTCATTATCACCAGGTAAGCGCTGCGTGTGTCTGGGTCGCAGCGACGAAAATCTACAGACTGGTGGCAGGGTAAGCGCGCGTCTCGGCATCCCCGTTACGAGAACAAAGAGACGATAAGCATGTAGTACCTGGGACGTAGAGCTTTCGGACGCGGGTTCGATTCCCGCCGCCTCCACCATCCGAACAAAAAGGCCACCTCCGGGTGGTCTTTTTGTTGGTGCCTGGTAGAGGCGACTGGGCTGAGGAGCAAAGCGTGCGCGTAGCACCGCGCGGCTGAGTCAGGCCAATCGGGCCTTCGCCGTTTGGTCCATTGAGCTTCGCTCACTGTTCGCTCCGGCATCCTGGCTCCGCAGACACTGACTGCTTCGGCCTCAGTCGCCGGCCGGAACCACCAGGCGCCATTTTGCGGTGGATCCGGTGGCGGCGGCCGTGGTGCCCTGCAGCGGCTCCAGGCCGTCCTTGAAGATGTATCCGGCCGCGTCCTTCCACAGAAAGCCGAGATCGAAGGGTCCGCCGTACGCGAACTCGGCCTTGCGGGTTCCGCCGATGCCGTAGCCGCCACCATCGCCATTGCTGGCATCGAGGATCAGTCTGACCGGGCGATTGCCGGCATCGAGATTCGCCGGCAGATCGGGATCGACGAAATCGACGCCGGGTACAAAGTTGGCCCGGGTGATGTTGGCGCTCGCCTGCAAGGGTTCGAACACATCCATGTAACCGAGGGCATAGATGTACTCGGGCTCGTCGATCTTGTAGGCCAGGGTGGAAAGCAGGATGGTGTCGCCCTGCTGGAAGGGCTGGATCGGATCGGTGGGTGTTTCATCATTGAAGAGCACGGCCGCATCGATGGCGTCGCCGCTGCTGTCGGTGACGAAGGCCATCTGGATCTCGTCAAAACGGATATCGTTCTCCTCTACCCCGCGCGTGGTGTAATCGGCACCGAACTCCTGATAGCGCAGGTAGGGCACCAGATTCAGCGTGCAACCGGCGCCGACGACGCAGGTGTCCCGCACATCGGGCGAATCGTAGAAGTAGTCCGCTGCGTCCGGCACGTAGTCTTCGGCCAACTCCAGTGCCTGCAGCAAGCGTGGCAGGCCATCACCGACATCCAGCCAGTACACCGAACGATCCCATCCGGATACCGCATAGCGATTGCCGCCCAGTGGCTGGGTCGGAAAGCCGCGCAACAGGATGTTCATCTGACCCAGCACCGGCAGCGTATACGGAATCGAGAAGTAACCATCGACGTCCTCCCAGCTGCCCTCGATCTCGCCGACGAAGACGCTGGTACTGCTCAGTGTCGCAGCAGGCGTCCGCACGCGGGTGTGGCGATCATGGATCCTCTGGAAATGATCCAGCGCTGCCGAGGGCTGGCCACGGCCGGGCAATGCCAGCGGACGAGCGGGTCCACCCGAGCCACAGTTGTAGCAGCAGATCGGCTGGGCCAGGGTCGTTGGCGCAGCGGCGGCCAGGGTCAAGCCGAGGGCGCCCAGCAGAGGCAGAGGTTTCGGTAGCGACATGTCACGTTCTCCTTTCAGTATCGTGTTGGGGCAGCTTGCGGCGATCCCGCAGTTCCGGTGACCGGGTCGCTGGCGCGCCGCCGGATGATCAGGGTGAGCAACAGCATCAGCGTCGCCGGCAATGCGGCGGCGACTGGCGACAGCCAGGCGTACACGGTCGGCGCAGCGGCCGGTGACCACAGATCCACGCACTCGGCGTGGCGCCCGAAGCGTGCGCTCACGGTGCGCTCGCGACCGCTGGCATCGATCCATCCCACCGGCGCCCGATTGGCGGCACGCAGGATCGGCATGCCGAACTCGACCGCGCGCAATCGCGCCATCGCCTGATCCCATACATCGATCGGATGGCGCGCGAATGGCGTGAAGCTGGCCATGTGGACGATGATGTTGCCGCCCGCCAGCGCGGCCTTGCGCAGGTGCGCGCGCGCATGCAGTTCGTAGCACAGGGTCGGGATCAGCCGGCGCTGCGGATCGAGCACAAACACCGTGCCGGCAGCGCCCGGAGCCGCCAGTCCCTCGCCGCTCAGCGGCTGTTCGTAATAGGGCACCAGGCTGGACTTGCCATGCCATTGCACGCGCGCACTGCCCGGCCGCAGAAACTCGGCCGATACCTGGACCTGCGCGCCGGCCGGGCGAAAACACTGCATCAGCAAGGGCAGACCCAGCTGCTCGGCAATATCCGGACCGCGCGCGCAAGTGGGTCTGCTGTCGGCGATCGCCAGCGGCGTCTCCGGCCACACCACCAGTTCGCACTGCGGCGCGCGCGCCAGCGCATCACGACTGAGCTCCAGCGCCGACATCGGCGGACCCGGGCGGTCGCGTGTCAGCGAAACCGGGGATACCATCATCGGCAGGTCCAGTTGCAGGGGCAGCGCCGACAGGCGCACGCCAGTCTCGGCCGCTTCTGCCCGATCCATCGCAGCCATCCGCCAGCTGCCGAACAGATGCACGACCAGCAGGGTCGCGCTGACTGCCAGCGCTGGCCGCAGGCGTTGTGACAAAGGCAAGCGCGTGTTCCAGATGCCGGCCAGCAGCGCGCTTGGCCACAGCAGCATCGTCAACAGCAAGGGCTCGCCGCCCCAGGCGGCCAGCTGCAGCATGCTCGGCCAGGTCACCAGGCCGACCGCCGGCGTATACGGAAATGGCGCCCAGCAAAGGCAAATCAGACTCGCCAGCAGCGCCGCCTGACGCAGCGCATTCAGGCTGGGACCCAGTGGCCAGCGTCGACGCAGCAGCACATCAATACCGGCGAACAAGGCGAACGGCACGGCATAGGTCAGAAAGAAAGCCAGCGTGGTCAGAAACTGCAGATGCTCGGCGGTGCCCGCAGCGACGACCGCGGCAGCGAACGTCGGCCACTGCAACGGAATCACCCAGGCCAGTCCCATCAGCAGTCCGCAAACCATCGCTGCGGGTGTGCGCAGAGCCGGCAAGGCCGCCAGCCAGGGCGCAAACGCCAGCCAGATCAGCCAGGGCAGCGCCGGCCCGCCCTGCGCCGCTGCGTAGACGGCCAGACCAGAGAGCGCGATGGCCGCGAAGGTGCGGCAGAGGGACAGCAGCAATGCAGGCATTCGAAGGGAAACCGTGGCAACAGGAGGATCACCTGTTGAGGTTTACGGAATGCCGCGCATGTTTTATCAGGATGCTGAAGCAACTCCGTCCGGGATCAGTGCCGCCACCCGCTGTGCCAGCGCACCGCCCGGCAGCATCGTCGATGCCGCATGCTGGTGAATCTGGCGGGCGAGATCGGCCGCCGCAGCACGCTGACCCTGGGCGGCCAGCCATTCGGCGCGCTCCAGTCGCTGGATCCAGACATCCGGATGCGTCTCACCCAGCCCGGCGATCAGTTGGGCCTCGGCCTTCAGCATCAGCGTCTGCGCCTGCTCCGGCTGGCCCTGTGCCCAGGCCAGTCTTGCGCGCTCGGCATCCAGGTCCGACTGGCCCAGCAACCAGCCTGTGAAGGCTTCGGGATCCACTTCATCGAGCAACGTACTGGCTTCCTCCAAGCGCCCCTGGCTGCGGCGCACGGCGGCCAACTCGATCTGCGTCAGCGCCATTCGGAAGGGATGCGTGGAGGAATCTGCGCTACGGGCCCGCAGCACCTCGCTGGCGAGCGCGTTGGCGGTGTCCAGATCGCCAAGCATTCGATTCAAGCCGGCCATGTTGAGCTGGGAAGAGAGCAGATCGCGCTCGCCTTCCGGAAGCAAGCGGGTTCGTATATCGATGACTTGCTGAAAGATGGCCATGGCCTCAGGGTAGGCGCCCACATTCTTGTATACGGGCCCCAACACGGCGAGGATTGCGGCGGCCGCCAGCGAGCCCTCGCCATCGAGCTGAGCCTGAATCGACAGGCAGCGCTTCAGGACTTCGATTGCCTCCAGCCGCAAACCGGCATCGTTCAGAATGTTGGCGTAGCTGTGCAGACCATATCCACCCTGATAACTGACCTCACCATAGAAGCTCAGTCGCATCTCGCTGACCTCCCGCGCCAGCGGCAGCGCTTCGGCAAAGGCGCCGGTTCTCCTCAGTCCCAGTACCAGAGCCTCCAGAACATCGGCGTACAGAAAGTGCTGCTTGCCCAGGCGCTCCTCGATGATGCGCACCGCGGTGCGGCCGTGCACGACCACCGGGGTGGCATCGACAGACAAGTAGCCATGATGCCGTCCCATATCCAGATGCACACGCGCCGCCAGAACGCTGTCCTTGCCTGCCACCTGCTCGGCCATCGCCAGAGCGCGCTCGAGCAGCGCCAGCGATTCCGCCTGGTGATCACCCCCGAACTGGTAGGTGAGGACGCTGCCCAGCAGGCGCAGACTCTCGACCAGCTCGGCCGAGTCGGGATTCAGGTTTTCCCGCAGCGCCAGCTCCTGGCGGGCGATCGGCTCGGCGGCCGGGAAGTCTTCCTGGTCGTACAGCGTATAGGCCTTCTTGTGCAGCAGATCGGCAAGAATGCGCGGGTTTGCTGCTGCCGCCTTGATCTCCAGTGCCTCATCAAACAGCTTCAACGCGCGCTCGCGCTGACCAATGTTCTGGTACACGCTACCGAGGATGCCGGTCACCTCGGCGCGCAGTTCAGGGCGATCACTGAGTTTGCTGGCGAGTCCCTGGTAGCCGGCATCCAGCAGTTTCGACACCGGCAGATCGCGTTGCCCGGAGACTTCCGGATCGGCGCCCTGGAAGACCGCCACCATGTAATCGGCCAGCGCGCGCGCCGAGCGCTCCGCGGACAGGGCGTTGTCGCGTTCGATGCGCATCTGCCAGGAGAATGCCGACACCACGACCGCGAGCACGAGCACCGCGGCCGCCAGTGGCCAGCGCCGGCGCAGCCATTTGCGGCCGCGGTAGGCCAGCGTCGGCGCGCAGGCCAGAACCGGCAGATGCTCAAGATAGCGGCGCAGATCCTCGGCCAGCGCCTGCGCGCTGACATAGCGACGCTCGATCTCGACATCGGTGGCGCGCGCGATGATGGCGGCCAGTTCCACTGGCAGGCTGCCCAGTGCCAGCGGGCCCGACTCGTCCAGGCTGACGCCCAGCAGTTCCGCCAGGGTCACGCCCAGACTGTAGATATCGGTCGCGGTGCCGACGCGCTCGCCGGCTCGCTGCTCGGGGCTGGCGTAGCGCGGCGTGTAGGCCTGCAGGGTACCCTTGCCCTGGCCCGCCGGGATTGCGGTGGACGGTGCCGCCTGATCGGCATCAGCCAGCAATCGGGAGACGCCAAAGTCGAGCAGGATCGGGCGACCTTCCGCGGTCACCAGGATATTCGACGGCTTCAGATCACAATGCACCACCAGTTGCTGATGGGCGAAGGACACCGCCGCACAGATGTCGATCAGCAGTTGCAGTCGGGTGGCGATTGACGGCTGCTGTTGCCGGCAATACGCATCGATGGCCTGCCCGCGCACGTACTCCATCACCAGATAGGGCTGCCCCTCGGCGGTGCTGCCGCCATCAAGCAGCCGGGCAATATGGGGATGTGCCAGTGAGGCCAGAATCTGGCGTTCGCGGGCGAGGAAGCGCAGCGCCTGTGCGCTCGGGTGTCCGGACAGCACCTTCACCGCGGCCAGTTGCTCGAAATGCCCGTCACTGCGGCGCGCCTGGAACACCCGGCCCATGCCGCCCTCGCCGATCTCGTCGAGCAGGGTCCAGGCACCGAGCACATCACCGCTGCGTACCGAAGCGCTCGCTGTCTGCTGCAGGGCAGTCAGCACCGGGCGCGCGAGTTGCTCGGTGGCATGGGCACCCTGCAGCAGCAGGGCACGCAGTTGCGCGAGCACCAGTGGATCTTCATCGCTGGCTGCCAGCGCCGCCTGCTGCTCGGCGGCGCCGAGATCGACGAGTTGCTCGAAGCGTGCCTTGACGCGGGCAAACTGATCGGGGTTCAGTGCATTCACAAGCGTGACTCCAGTTGCGCACTGAGCCAGACCTTGGCAAAGCGCAGTTCCCGATCCACGATCTGCACCGAGACACCCAGTACGTCGGCGATCTGGTGCCGATCCATGCCGGCGAAAATTTTGAGGTGCAGCACCGCACTGCTGCGCGGGTCGAGTGCTTCCAGCTGATTCAGGGCACCGTCAAGCGCCAGCAGTTCGGCCATGCCCGACTCCTCGCCCGCCTCGGCCTTGCCCAGGGTCACGTGCAGCAGGCCGCCGCCGCGCTTGTCACTCATGCGGGCGCGGGCGTGATCGACCAGTACCGCGCGCATGTACAGCGACATCGACGCGAAGAAATGCGCCCGGTTCTCCCAGTTGAGGTCCTTGCCGATGACCCGCAGCAGGGCTTCGTGCACCAGTTCGGTAGGCGACAAGGTGGCATTGCCCGACACCTGCTGCACGCGCCCGGCGGCGATCCGCTTCAGTTCGGCATAGGCCTGCTCGAAGATCGATCCGAATGCCAGGCCATCGCCATCGCGCCAGGCTTGCAGCAGCATAGTGAGCGACTGATTGGAAATAAGCCAAGTCCCCGGCTGCGTGGCGTCCAGCACAAATTAGATCATGGTTGCAGCGGCGCTTGCCAGCCCGTGCGGGCACCAGGCTTGACTGGGCCATGGGCTCCTTCATAGGCTCCCGCAATCGCCTGCAAGCGTCCAGGCAAGCCCGGGCTGACCAGAAGTCCAAGCTTGTTGCCGCGCCTTCGGCGGTCGCTGAAACAGTCCGGAATCAGCTGGTCGCGCGCAGCTGAAAAATTCCGGGACCGAATAATAAATTCCCTGGTGGACTACGTTAGTAGCCATGAAGCCGACCGTCGCTGCGCGCAGCGACCGCGGCACCCTTATGCCGGGCCTGCCCGGGACAAATCCTTGGAGGTGTCATGTTGCGTATGCGTTCGGGTCGGTCTGTGCATGCGGCCGCGGTTCTGATTCTTGTGTCGATCAGCTCTGCCGTCTGGGCTGCGCCGCGCGCCTACGTCGGTGGCAGCGCCGGCGGCGGCGCCGTCTCGGTCGTCGATCTGAACACCAACATGATCCAGTCGACTATCTACTTCCCCATTGCATCTGGCGTTCGAGGCCAGGACCTGGATTCCGGGAACAACCGCCTGTTTGTTGCCGACCCGGACTCGATCGACGTCATCGATCTGACCACCAACTCGATCATCGACAGCTACCCGGGCAGCGGTGAGGAATTCAAATCCGTCCGGCTGAATCCGGCCGGCAATCGATTGTACGTGCCGGCGAAGTTTGGACCCTTTGGTCAGGTCTCGGTATTCAACGCCAGCACGGGCGCAGCGCTGACACCGATCAATACCGGCGGTGAGCCAGTCGAAATGGTGTTCCATCCCAATGGCAGCACCGCCTACGTGATCAACATCGGCACCAGCAGTCTGCAGGTGATTGACCTCGCCAGCAACGCCGTCACCACCAACGTGGCGCTCGGCGAACTGCCTGCAGCCATCGCCATCAATCCCAGTGGCAGCAATCTGGTGGTGTCCTTCAACGCGGCCAGCCAGATCCGGCTTTACGACACCCAGACCCTGAACCAGATCGGGGCCACGCCGATCAACCAGGCCGGTGACATCATTTTCAATGCCGATGGCAGTCAGATGTACATCCTGAGCGCCGATTTCTTTGTCGGCCTTCACGATATCAGGCTGATACGCCTGAACAGCACGCTCAACCTCACCGGCAACACCTCACTGGGCATAGTCAATATGCTCCCTTCGGCCGCTGCGTCGGTCGCGCTGGGCCGTTCCGAAACCCGCGCCTATGTGACGGACCCGCAACGCAACAAGCTGTTCATCGTCGACACGGCAGCCTTCTCGCTGCTCGGCGACCTCGACATTTCCGGCGCTCCAGGACCCATCGTGGTCACGCCCGATCTGCCGCAACTGGTCGCCACGCCGCCCTCTGGCTCCACGCTGAATTTTCCGAATTTTGCGGTCGGCGGTGCGCCAAGCAGCGTCCAGATCCAGTTCCAGAATCCCGCTTCGGCGCCCGGCGACCTCAGCTGCCAGCCGTTGTCGAACAGCAGGTTCAGCCTTGCCAGCAATCCGCTTGTAGTACCGGCCGGCGGCAGCGCCCATCTGCAGATCCAGTTCAGCAGCGTTACCACCGGCAGCTTCAGCACCACGCTGAGCTGTCTCGATGGCAGCGGTCAGAGCTTCAGCTATACGCTGGAAGCGGTCGCACTCGGCGAACTGATCATCACCCCGGTCGCCGGTTCCACCATCAATCTCGGCGAGGTGCTGGTGGGTGGACCGCCCGCGCACGCCGAGATTGACCTGCGCAATGAATCCGAGCTCCCGATCAGCGCGAACTGCACTGCAACCGGCGATCCGCAATTCACTTTCGCGCCCTCGATGTTTTCCGTACCCGGCTTCGGCAATATGCGCCTGCGCCTGCAGTTCGAGAGTGCCGTTGCCGGCAGCTTCAACAGCAATCTGCAGTGCGCACTCGGCTCCGGCGCGCCGATAGCGTTCACCTTGACAGGAAAGGCGTTCGCGCCGCTGACCGCCAGTCCGGCCAGCGGCAGCGCAGTCACCCTGCCGACCACGAGCCAGAATGCACCACCGGCTGGCGCAACGATCGTCTTCCACAACGCCAATGCGCTGGCAGCCACTGTCAGTTGCGCGGTCTCGCCGACATCAGCCTTTGACCTCTCACAGCCATCACTGCTCATACCTGCCAATGACAGCGCCGGCCTGAACGTCGAGCTGGGCACCGCCACCCAAGGCAGCTTTGTCGAAAGCCTGCGCTGCACAGGTCCCGGGTCGCAGCCTCTGGTGTTTCAGCTGACCGGCCGCGTTGCGCAGCCGATCTACGCCTACCTGACCGACAGCGTCGCCAACGTGGTTCGCGTGCTCGACACCGCCGATGGACGGATCGCAGCCGTGATTCCGGTAGGTACAACGCCGATCGCTGTCGCCGTCGACGCCCAGGGGGCCCGTGCCTACATCGCCAATCGCGGCAGCGATTCGGTCAGCGTGATCGACAGCACCAGTCTGTCGGTGATCGCCACGATTCCGGTTCAGACCCGCCCGGTCGCC
This sequence comes from Pseudomonadota bacterium, assembly GCA_022843465.1. Classification (GTDB taxonomy): domain Bacteria; phylum Pseudomonadota; class Gammaproteobacteria; order Xanthomonadales; family Ahniellaceae; genus 0-14-3-00-62-12. Next base: position 144,220 of record JALHNO010000011.1, read on the forward strand.
ATCGCAGTCAACGACGCCGGTACCCGCGCCTATGTTGCCAATCTGCAAGGCGCGTCGGTCTCTGTCATCGATACCAACAGCCTGTCGGTCATTGCAACCGTACCGGGATTTTTCGGCCCGGTCGCCATCGAGGTCAACCATGCCGGGACGCATGTGCTGGTCGCCAGCCAGGGACCCGGCAGTTCTGCTGTCCATGCGATCGACACCATGAGCAATGCGATCGTAGCAACCAGCCCCTCCACGCCGGGGACCTTCCGCAGTATCGCGGTTGCACCCGACGACAGCCGCTTCGTTGCCACCATGTCTCCGGGCGATTTTCTTTCGGTCTATGGGCCCAACGCCAACCTGCTGGTGTCAACCAATACTGGTCCTGCCGACGGAATCGCCTGGCTTGCGGACGGCAGCAGCTTTCTGGTCGCCAGCCAGGAACAGAACCGGGTTTTCTTCCGGGAAGGTGCCTCCACTGCCCTTCAGGCCCAGTTGACGGTAAATCGTGCCAATGGTGTGGCGATCCATCCATCGGGTCGACGCGCCTACGTCGGCAGCGACACGGCGCCCTATCTCAGTGTCATCGATCCGATCGCCCGCAGCCTCCTGCCGTCACCGGCACTGAATGCGCGGATCGACTCGATCGGGCGATTCGTCAATGGCCCGCAACTGCTGATCAGCTCGGCACCGGCGACTGCCAGCACGGTCCGGTTTCCGACTGTTCGTCCGGGCACTGCCGCGGTTACCGCCGTGAGCTTCCAGAATCCGGATCTGGACGCGGCCAGCGTGCAATGTTCAGCGCTCACTGTGCCCGAGTTCGCACGGCCAGCCGAAGTCCTTGCCCTACCCGCCCGCGGCAACACCCAGGCCTTGCTGAACTTCAGCGGCGGCGTCGCCGGCAGCTATACCGACACCCTGATCTGCAGCGGCTCCGGTGGCGAGACCTTCCAGTTCAATCTGATTGCAGAAGTGCTGTCGCCGATGACCAGCACGCCGGGCACAGCCTCGGCTCTGGTGTTTTCCGAGCACCGGGTCGGCGCCGCGCCGACGACCCGCCAGATCGACTTCTTCAACGGCGGTCCGCTCAACCAGCAACTGGATTGCAGCCTTCCGGCGAACTCGCGCTTCAGTCTGCCGGCCGGTCCGTTCCCGGTGCCAGGCAATGCCAGCCACACCCTGCAGTTGATCTTCGAATCAGCGACTCCAGGAAGCTTCGAGGACACCCTCAGCTGCCTTGGGCCGGCGGGCCAATCGTGGCGGTTCGCGCTGCAGGCCAGCGCACGCGCGCCGCTGACTGCCGCGCTCGCAAGCGGCAGCACCATCAGCTGGGCGCCAGGCTTCCTGGGTTCGACACAGGCAGCGCGCACGCTGGAATTCGGCAATCCCAACCCAAGTGCGGAAACGATCAGCTGTACCACCCCGAGCGCCGATTTCAGTGCCAGCCCATCGCCACTGAACCTGCCGGCAGTGGGCAACAACACACTGAACCTGACGTTCCTGGCCAATCAGCCGGGCAGCTACGCCGCAACCCTGAACTGTGTCGGCTCCGGCGGCGAACAGTTCAGCTATTCGCTGAGCGCCGTCCTGTACGAGGCACCGATTGCCTATGTCAGCAATCTGTTTGGTCAATCCGTGTCGCTGATCGATACCCAGACAGGAAACACTGTGGCCGAACTGGCGCTGGGCAGCGCACCGAAACGGATCGCGGTGCATCCGTCCGGCGTGCGTGCGCTGGTCACGATGCCGAATGCCGACACGGTCGCCGTGATTGACGCGCCTGGCGTGCTGCGGGCCACGATTGCGGTCGGTGACCAGCCCGATGCTGTGGTCATCACCCCGGATGGCCGGCGCGCATTGATCGGCAATATAGGCGACGGCACGCTGTCGGTGATTGACATGCTCAGTCTGCAGGTGAGCGCCACCATCGCGGTGCCCAATGGCGTCAGCAGCCTGGTGCTGACCGCCGACGGCACGACCGCCTATGCAGGTGCACCCGTGGCCGGCTCGGTAACCCGCATCGATCTGGCCAGTCTGACCGTTGCCGGCAGCTTCGCCTCCTGTGAGAACGGAGTTGACGCAGCCATCGATCCGGGCCAGAACCTGCTCTATCTGGCCTGTGCCGGCAACGATTCGGTGGGCGTCTACGACCTGCAGACGCAGACCCAGGTGGCGATGATCCTGATCGGCCCGAGCCTGTACCGTGTCATCGTGCACCCGAGCCTGCCGATTGCCTACGCCTTGTTTGTCGACGGCCTGAACCCTGGCATACGTCGGATTGCTACCCAGGGATTCACCGCCGCAGCGACGGTAGGCATGGGTGGCGCGATCCAGCTGGGAATGCGACTGCATCCGGATGGCGAACGGCTGCTGACCAGCGTGTATTCGGGTCCACAGGCCAACCGGCTGAGCATCCGCGATGCCCAGACGCTCGCCGAAATCGGCTCCGCAGCCACCGGTAACGGACCCTCGGATATCGCCCTGCAATCCGGTCCGCCCAGCGCAGCATTGAGCGCCACCCCCGACGCCAGCAGTCTGATCGTGCTGCCCACTCGCGTACTCGGGGCAGCCGCGACCATGGCCTTCATCGACTTCCAGAATCTCAGCTCCGGCAGCGTCAGCCTGCAGTGCGAGGTGCAGCCCGGCAATGCGTTCAGTGTCCTGCCGGCGGCGATGACGATTGCGGCAATGCAGACCGAGACAGTGGCTATCAGCTATGCCGCGACCAGCGCCGGCACGACCGGCGGGACACTCAGTTGCACTGCCGCCAATTCACAGGAGTTCCTGTTCAATCTCAGTGGCACCACGCTGGCGGACGTATTGTTGCGGGATGGCTTCGAATAGCGACGCCGGTGAAACCTGCGCATCGAATAGCAAGAGCCCCCACACAGGGGGAGACCAGGCTCTTGGCGGAACGGCGTTTGCCATTGGGCTCTGTCGGAGCAGGATTCCAATGTGCAGGACGCGCCGCGCCGCCGCTGTCGCCTTCGCCGAGGCGACAGCCGCATCGTCGCCATCCAGGTGAGCACCAGGATCCGCGGCCACAGCATGAGCATCCGCTCTGCGCGGCAGCATTGAAGCCACGCACGCGCTCACTCTGACAGCAGTGGCAGTGGCCGTGTCCGGTCATGTGCTCATTTGACGAACTTGGCCTGTGCAGGGGGATAACCGCGTGCCGGCGCTGGACCGGCGTGCATATCGGACCGTTGGGTCCGCTTGGGAGAGAACGCATGATGTCGAGAATGTTGATGGGCTTGTGCCTGGCATGGGCGATGCTGCAGACGGCTGAAGCCGCACCGCTGCCGGTGGCCAATTCACTGGCGATAGAAAAGGAATCCGCCATCGCCTTCGATCCGGATGGCGGTCGCGGGCTGGTGGTGTTTGTGCAGAACGGCTACGTCTACGGCCGCCATGTCGATGCCATGGGACGTCCTACTTCAGCGCCGGTCTTCGGCATCTTCCCGGTGGTCCATCCGACCCGGGATCGCAGCTACTCCAAGCCCAGCGTGACCTTCAAGCGCGGCCAGAACCGCTTCGTGATCGCTGCCGAAGAAACCGAAACGCGCATCATCAACCTGCCCGACGGCCCACTCGCGCTGAGCTTCCCTTCGGGCATTGCGGTCACCGCGTTCAACAGCGATGGCTCGCGCGCCGGCAATCGCTTTCTGCGCACGCCGATCGCCTCGGCAGCGCGCACTGAAAAGCGGCCGTTCGTGGTCGCCGACGAGCTCAGTGATGATTGCTGCATCGCCGTCGCCTGGGAGGACGAGGCCTATGCGCACAAGCTCTACGTGCAACGACTGAAGGCCGACCTCTCGCCTCAGGGCGGCATCAGCGAACTGGCACCCACCGGCGCCAGCCGGATCGCCAATGTATCCGGAACCTACGAACTCAGCCGCGACCGTTTCACCTTCGTCTTCGACATGATCGACAGCAGCGGACGCCGCTGGATCGCGACCAGCAGCATGGGCGCCTTCACCGGCGCTTCGGTGCGCAGCCGCACGATCGCGGAACGCGTCGGACATGGTGAACGCAGCGGCGACCTGCTGCGCGGCACGCCTGCGGTGGTGCATTCCGAAGGCCTGGATACCTATGTGGTCGCATGGCGACTCGGCACGGGTCTGCGCGCTGCCTTCCTGCCACCGGACATCACCGGCACGGTGAGTTCGAGCTTTGCGATTCCGACCTCGGCACCCTGCACCACGCCACCGTTCTGTTTCTTCCTGACGCCCGGCACCTCAGCACCACCGGCCCTGGTCAACGCGCCGGGCACACGTCGCGTCTACGTGGTCGCGGCAATGAACCCGCTGCTCGGCGACGGCCCCGCGGTACTCGATGCCTATGCGATCGACTCCACCAGCACCACTGCCGTCACGCCCTATCTTGCCGCCATCTCGCGCGCCAGTGACGGCGCCGCACTCAGCGCTGGCGCCGTCTGGTCCCCCGGAGGCAATCGCGTCATCGCCACCTGGGACAGCGCCGGACCCACCCGCGATGTTTACGTGGGTGATCTGCTGCCCTGACCGCCCCGCCCGGCACCGCCACGGTGCCGGGCATTCCAGGCTCATGCCGCGAATCCATTTTGTCTCCAGGAGGATTTACAACGGCAACGACAACGACAACGGCAACGGCAAACACAACGACAACCGCAACCGCATCCACCGTCCCGTCGTATGCTCGGAACATGAGCGAGCTACCCAACACCTTTCCCGAGCATTTCCAATTCCGCCACGAATGGCGACCGTATCAACGCCGCGTGCTGGACGAACTCGATCGACATCTGGACGATCGCCATTTTCATGTGGCGGCTGCACCGGGCGCGGGCAAGACCGTGTTGGGAATCGAGGCGATGCGCAGACTGCGGCAACCTGCCCTGGTTCTGGCGCCGACCACGGCGATTCGTGATCAATGGCTGAGCCGGGCGCGCGAGTTGTTCTTGCCAGCAGGCGTCGACAGCAGTTGGCTATCGGATGATCTGACCGCGCCCGGCCTGATCACGGTCAGCACCTATCAGGCCCTGCATGCGGTGCAACGCAAGCAGGGCCTACCGCACCTGCTCGCGCGCCTGCACACCCGTGGGGTGCGCACCCTGGTGCTCGACGAGGCCCATCATCTGCGACAGGAATGGTGGCGTTGCCTGCTGGCCTTGAAGCAGGGACTCGCCCATGAAGAACAGGCGCCGTGGCTGGTTGCGCTGACCGCAACACCGCCCTATGACGTGCCCCAGATCGAATGGAATCGCTATATCGAATTATGCGGGCCGCTCGATGCCGAGGTCGCCGTGCCGGAGCTGGTCAAGGTCGGCAATCTCTGCGCGCATCAGGACTATCTCTACTTCAGTCAACCGGCCGAATCCGAGCGTCTTGCGCTGCAGCGCTTCGATCAGGCGGTAGGCACATTGCGCAACGAACTGGCGCTCGACAGCGACTGGCTGCAGCTGTTGGCAAGCCATCCGCTGGCAAACAATCCGAAGGAGCACCTGCCCCTGCTCGGCAAGCACAGCGACTTCGCCATGAGTCTGGCGCTGGCCTTGAACGAGCTGGCTGCCGAACGCTGCCGCGCTCTGCTGCACTGTCTTGGGCTGGCCGAGATCAGCTTGCCGGCCATGCATCCCGGCTGGCTGGAGCTGCTGCTCAATGGCCTGCTCTTCGAGAAAGAATTACTGCCGCAGCCGGAACCGCCGCTGTTGTCCACACTGCGCCATCGCCTGCGCCAGATCGGCGCGATCGAACGCCGCCAGGTCCATCTGCGGGCGCCGCCGCGATTGCTGCGCCTGCTCGAAGCCAGCAGCAGCAAATGCAAGTCGATCTCTGACATCGTCGAACTGGAATCCAGTCAGTTGCGCTCGCAATTGCGCGCCGTGGTGCTCTGCGACCTGATCCGCGAACAGGCGTTCCCCCTGCCCGGCTCGCCGACCTCCAATGTGCAACAGATGGCGGTGGTGCCGGTGTTCGAACATCTGCGCCGGCTGCGTCTACCCGATGTGCGCCTCGGTATCCTCAGCGGCACGGTGCAGGTGATTCCGGGCGACGCGATGCCGACACTCCGCGACGTACTGAGCGCGCTCGGCGCTGACGCGCAGGGCATCCAGGCTGAGCCACTCTGGCATGCGCCCGACCATCTGCGCCTGAGCGTGGCCTCGGCCGACAATGCCGTGGTGCTCGCGGCGATGACCGAACTGTTTCAGCGTGGCGAGATCAATGTGCTGATCGGCACTGCTGCCCTACTCGGCGAAGGCTGGGACGCGCCGGCAATCAACAGTCTGATTCTGGCGAGTTCGGTGCGCACCTCGATGCGCTCCAACCAGATGCGCGGACGCGCCATTCGCGTGCAACCCGGCAATCCCGACAAAACCGCCAATATCTGGCATCCGGTCTGTCTGCTGCGCGCCAGCGACCCTGGCGATCCGCATGCGCTGCCGATCGGCGCCGACTGGCAGATGCTGGGCCAGCGCTTTCGCAGCTTCGCCGGCATCGGCATGAGCCAGCCGATCATCGAGAACGGCATCGAGCGGCTTGCCATTGATGCCACTGCGCTGCAAGAGGCCAACACCCAGGCGCTGAACGCCGCCATGTGCAAGGCCGCCGCCGATCGCCACGCGCTGCAACAACGCTGGCGCCTGGCACTCGAAGATCGCAGCACCACACCCAAACGCCTGGTGCTGGAAACCCGCGTGCCGCTCGCACGGATCGCCCTGGCCACACGCATCGGTCACGCGCTCGACTGGCAAAGCTTCGGCCTGCTGCGCTGGCTGCGCGAACGCCGTTTGGCCGGTCGACTGCGTCACCTCGCCAAGGCCCTGCTCTGCGCACTCCAGGATCAGCAACAGATTGCCCGCGGCGCGCACCGCATCGAGATCCGCATCGGTGCACAACACATCAGCGCCCGACTGCACGGCGCCAGCAGCCACGAAGAATCCCTGTACGCCCTCTGCCTGCGCGAAATGTTTGAACGCCCGGACGCTCCGCGTTACCTGATCCAACGCCGCAAAGCCCGCTACCCCGTGCCCAGCTGCCTCGGTACGCGCAAGGAACACGCCGAACTTCTGCGCAAACACAGCGAAAGCTTCTTCACCATCTGCACCCTGATCTACACCCACCGCGACCCCGGCCGCCTCGCCCTGCTGCAAGCCCGCGAACAATGGCTGGCCGGCCGCTTCGACCCCGGCTGCGATAGTCGGACGATGTGGGAGTGATGGCCGTGATGCGGGGTTGATGCGAGTAATGTCGTGGTAATGGACGTGCGGCACTGCCCATGCCGCCCGATCCTGTAGGGCATCTCTGTGAGATGCCGTCTTGAATGCGCGGTGGTGTCGGGATGGCATCTCACAGAGATGCCCTACAAAAAGAGCGCTGCTCTGCTCCTGTAGGGCGTCGCACCTGCAACGCCTGGTCACAACCGACAGGCCATCGGCACGCATTCATCGAATGATGCCCGTGGAGGGCGTCGCTCCTGCGACGCCTGGTCACAACCGACAGGCCATCGGCACGCATTCACCGAACGTTGCCCGTGGAGGGCGTCGCTCCTGCGACGCCTGGTCACAACCGACAGGCCATCGGCACGCATTCACCGAACGATGCCCGTGGAGGGCGTCGCTCCTGCGACGCCTGATCACGACCGACAGGCCATCGACACGCATTCACCGAACGGTGCCCGTGGAGGGCGTCGCTCCTGCGACGCCTGGTCATAACCGACAGGCCATCGACACGCATTCACCGAACGATGCCCGTGGAGGGCGTCGCTCCTGCGACGCCTGGTCATAACCGACAGGCCATCGACACGCATTCACCGAACGGTGCCCGTGGAGGGCGTCGCTCCTGCGACGCCTGGTCACCACCGACAGGCCATCGACACGCATTCACCGAGTTGTGGATCGGAAACCAGAGCCAAAGCAGCCTCGCAGGAGCGCGGCCCTCCAAATCCAATCGGCAACAGCGGCCGCGCAGGAGCGCGGCCCTCCGGAACGGTGCCCGTGGAGGGCGTCGCTCCTGCGACGCCTGGTCACAACCGACAGGCCGTCGGCACGCATTCACCGAGTTGTGGATCGGAAACCAGAGCCAAAGCAGCCGCGCAGGAGCGCGGCCCTCCGGAACGGTGCCCGTGGAGGGCGTCGCTCCTGCGACGCCTGGTCACCACCGACAGGCCATCGACACGCATTCACCGAGTTGTGAATCGGAAGCCAGAGCCAAAACAGCCGCGCAGGAGCGCGGCCCTCCAAATCCAATCGGCAACAGCGGCCGCGCAGGAGCGCGGCCCTCCGGAACGGTGCCCGTGGAGGGCGTCGCTCCTGCGACGCCTGGTCACCACCGACAGGCCATCGACACGCATTCACCGAACGTTGCCCGTGGAGGGCGTCGCTCCTGCGACGCCTGGTCATAACCGACAGGCCATCGACACGCATTCACCGAGTTGTGGATCGGAAGCCAGAGCCAAAGCGGCCGCGCAGGAGCGCGGCCCTCCGGAACGGTGCCCGTGGAGGGCGTCGCTCCTGCGACGCCTGGTCACCACCGACAGGCCATCGACAGGCATTCACCGAGTTGTGAATCGGAAGCCAGAGCCAAAACAGCTGCGCAGGAGCGCGGCCCTCCAAATCCAATCGGCAACAGCGGCCGCGCAGGAGCGCGGCCCTCCGGAACGATGCCCGTGGAGGGCGTCGCTCCTGCGACGCCTGGTCACAACCGACAGGCCATCGACACGCATTCACCGAGTTGTGGATCGGAAACCAGAGCCAAAGCGGCCGCGCAGGAGCGCGGCCCTCCGGATTGCTCCAACCGGAACGCTGCCCAGGGCATCTCTGTGAGACGCCATCCCGACACCACCGCGCATTCAAGACGGCATCTCACCGAGATGCCCTACAGGGAAGCGCTCCCGTTCACACGGGCCATGGGTGCTCGAGATCGTAGAGCGCGCGCTCGGGAAGCACGGACAAATGAAAGTGATGCGTGTGCGGGTTCTTGCCGGTGTATGCGCGCAACTGCCAGGGCTTGTTGACCGCACTGATGATCTGGCTGTTCCAGATGATGTACTTGATCCGCGGATCCCGACTTGCGATCAGCTGCTCGACCAGCTTGCCGGCGTCGCAGCCGTTGTGGGCATCGTGGGTGATATCGATCGCGGTCACCACGCCAACGGCACCATCCATCACCCAGGGATTGTGATCGGACTTCTGTGCCGCATGCGCTGCGTCACCGATCGTGCCATCACTCGCCCTGCTGCGATGAGGTGCGAGCGCGTCGATCTGGGCGCGCAACAGAATCAGACTCTTTGCGGTGCGCCAGGCCATGTCAGTTCACTCCCGGGTCATAGCATTCGTTCGAGGTCACGCGTTCATGCCCGAGTTGCAGATCGGGATGCGCGTCGACTCGTGCATTCAGCATCCTGACCTCGGCCGACTTGATGTCCTTGAGCTTGAGGAAGTAGGTCAGAAATGTGTTCCAAAGCCCGGAACCCCCGCTGGCAAGTACGCCGACCCCGATCACGATGATCGGGTCCGGCAGTCCTGCCATCGACGGCCGCAGCACGGGAAGCGCGAGCATCGCCGTGCATGCGCCCGCCAGCATCGCCAGCAGTTGAACGCACACATGACGCCGACGCTCAATGGCGGCGTCGGAGTGCTGCACGGACAACCAGGGCACCAGCCCCTTGACGATCTCAACCAGTCGCTCCGAGGCGAGGCTGACTGCCACCAACATGGCTACAATGGTTTCCACGACGAAGTCCTCCTGGGTTGCGGGGTTGCTGGCAACTGCGTGCAGCGTGATGCGGGGATCCTGGTCTATTCGGGAAGATCCGGCGCGATGTCTTCGAAAGGAATCCCTGCCGGCCAGTTCAAGGTCGGATCCGGATCGGGACACTTGGGCACGCGCTCCAGCACAAATCCGATCACCTGCATGCCCTTGATCTCCAGGCCCTTGCCATCGCTGACGAAGTCGTGCGTCTGCTTCTCCGATTTCCGGTAATAGTTTCCGCGCACCGAGAATGGCCCCCAGCCGGCACGCAACGAACCGCTGATTTCCTCCATCGCGTAGGTATTCACCTCGGAGGACATGTCAAAGCTCAGCTGGACATCGCGGGCCACCAGCAGCGCAACCGGAATCAACGGCATCGTGCCGCCACCGACACCGTCGCTGATGTTTTCGGCACGACTGGTGACATCGTAGTTGAGCGCCCAGTTGCGGCTTCGCAAAACGCCGCCGTCCATCCATGAGCGCCGGATCGGAATTTTCGCGAGCGAGAACGCGATGTTCACGCCACTGGTATCGCAGCGCGCATACTTGTCGTCCTTGTTGCGCTGCAGTGATCCACCGAACGACCACAGGCCGAATCCGACACTGGCGCCACCACCGATGCGCTCAATGGTGTGCTCGTCGACCTTGTGTACTTCGTTGTGCTTGAAGCTGACCCGGGTCCAGTTGTCCGCCGACTCCCAGAAGCGATCCGGGAAGTATTTCGTGAACGCATAGCCGGCGCCCTCGGCCCCGAGGCTGCGCACATGCTGCAGGTAGCGCTGGCGACGCTCGTCGAACATGCGCTCGGCACCGCGGCGTTCCAGGTTGTCGCGTGTCGAGATCGCGCTGTCGATATGCATCATGCCGGCCGCCTGCCACTGCTTGAACGCGGAGCGGACGCGCTTGCTGAGCGCCGGCTCGCGCTTGAGCCAGATCAGTTCCGCGTTCGGATCGGTTTCCTTGCGGCGCACATAGTCTTCGAACGAACTGTTGTAGCCGTCCAGAGCGGTCAGATAGGCGGCCTCTTTCTCGAGATAGCGCTGATAGAGCATCGACTCCGTGTTGGTCTTCCGAATCTCGCCGGTATTGTGATCGACGAACACGGTTTCCATTTCCAGCACGGCGCGTGCCTTCTCGAGCTGCCTGGATTCGGCCTCCGACAATGCGGTCACCGGCAGAATCGGCTGATCGATGCAGCGCCAGTACTCTTCGAACACCCGGCGACTGCTGGGCTGCCAGAACGGCGCGTCCGCCGGCACGATATTGGCGAAGTCGGCGAATCCCGCAGCGGCATCCGCCTCCTTCAGCGAGGAAGCGAGAAAACTGAAGGTCAGCGATTCCGGCGTGATCGGAATCCCCGGCCGCGAGATCGACAGATAGGTGTCGCGTCCGTGGCGATTGTTGACGGGATCGCGCTCACCGACGACATCGTAGATCTTTTCCATCAGGGCATTCATTACATCGTTGTCATTGCTGGACATGTCGTGCTCCTTACAGTTCGAGGGGAAGTGACTCAACCAGCCGGATACAGACCCGGCCCTTGCCATCCAGGGTGCGCACTGCGAGCCGCCAGCCGCTATCCACAATCAGGTTGCGCCGCGCACCCGGCGGGGAAAGATCGGCAATCGGCTCGTAGTCACCGTCCGGGTCGGAAACGTCGTCATCGTGCTCGGGCGGTTGCACCGGATCCTTGCGCGCCAGTACCAACTGCATCTCGCTGGCGGCGTCCGTGCCGGGACGCGTGCAGTTCTGCACAACCACCTTGTCGTAGCGCTGTGGCCAGTGGTTGCCATAGAGCACCTGCCAGGCACCCACCCGCACCACCGTGGACTTGAATCGCCAACGGTCCGGATTCATCGACGCACAAGCACCGAGCATCGTCAGGGCCACAACAAGTGCAGCCGTTCGCACCGACCGCAGCCCGGCAACGGCTGCACAGCCAGCCTTTTCATTCAACGCATACTTGGACATGGTTCCTCTCCGTGTGGCGCATCGGTCCACTCGCACACCAGGGAGTAGGCACGCCCGCAGATGTCTCAGCAGATCGCACCGAATGCCCGAGCGAGGCCGCGACCGCACGATGCCGACCCGGCGCGGCCATGCGGATGACCACCGATGGCACCTGGGCACCTAGGCGCATTCAAACCGGCATCTCGCAGAGATGCCCTACAAATTGCGCTGCTCCGCTCATGGAGGGCGTCGCTCCTGCGACGCCTGGTCACGACCGACAGGCCATCGGTCTGCATTCATCGACATGTGGATCGGAAGCCAGAGCCAAAACAGCCGCACAGGAGCGCGGCCCTCCGGAACGGTGCCCGTGGAGGGCGTCGCTCCTGCGACGCCTGGTCATAACCGACAGGCCATCGGTGCGCATTCATCGAGATGTGGATCGGAAGCCAGAGCCAGAGCGGCCGCGCAGGAGCGCGGCCCTCCAAGTCCCATCGGCAACAGCGGCCACGCAGGAGCGCGGCCCTCCCGAACGGTGCCCGTGGAGGGCGTCGCTCCTGCGACGCCTGCTCACGACCGACAGGCCATCGGCACGCCCGCGTCGAGGTATTGACCGGAAGCCACAGCCAAAGCAGCCGCGCAGGAGCACGGCACTCCGGGTTGGTCCAACCAGAACGGTGCCCAGGGCATCTCTGTGAGATGCCACCCCAACACCTCGGCGCATTCAACACGGCATCTCGCAGAGATGCCCTACAGAAAACTGCAGGCCGAATCGGGCAACGCCGACGCGCATCGATGACCGCTCGGCAGGCCATCACCGCCGTCCGCTCCGCGCACGCAACACCGCGCGCTTGGGCCATTGGTAACATTCTGTGACACGAGCACAAGGTTGGCAGCGACGCCACCCGAACCGATAAGGATCCACGATGCGATCGAGCTGGATTGCCGCTGCGCTGCTGCTGATCTGCTGTACCGGACTGCCGGCGCAAGCGCCACCCGCGGATTTCGTCAGCGACATGGTGTACGCCTCACCCAATGGCGTCACCGCGCTCGAATTCGATCACCAGGGCCGTTTGCTCGTCGCCGAGAAGCAGGGCCGACTGATGCTGTTCCAGCCCAACGGCAGCGGCGGTTTCGTCACGCCGCCGACCGTGTTCGCCGATGTTGTGGCGCAGGTCGTTCCCACGTTCGAGTCCGGGCTATTGGGTCTGGCGCTCGACCCGGACTACGCCAACAATCGCTACCTCTATCTCTTCTACACCAGCAGCAGCGATCAGCGACTGACCCGCATCACCGCCAACGTCGGCTTCACCGCCATGCAGGCCGGCTCCGAAGTGGTCCTGGTATCCGGACTGCCGCGCGCGACGTTCATCCACAAGGCCGGTGACATCCAGTTTTCGCCGGCCGATCCCACTGCGCTCTACGTCGCATTGGGCGACGACGGGATGGCCAGCCGAGCGCAGAACCTCAGTTTCTACGAAGGCAAGCTGTTGCGTGTCGATGCCGCCACCGGTCTCGGCCTGCCCGACAACCCCTACTTCAACGGCGACCCAAACTCGCTGCGCTCACGCATCTTCGCGATTGGCTTTCGCAATCCGTTCCGACTGAGCTTTCATCCCGATGCCGTCAGCAGCGACATCATCTACTCATCGGAGAACGGTGATGGCACCGACCGCCTGTCCTGGGTACGCGCTGGATCCAATGGCGCATGGAGTGCCGCTGGCGATGGCGGCGGCTTTCTCAATCCACCCGACAGCAATCACCGCGTACTGTCGACCTGGGCACCCTCGGTCGTCGGCGTGGCCATCGCCAATGGCGGGCCATTCGGCAACAACGTGATCTACTGGGGCCAATGGCAGGGCAATATCCGCCGCTGGCAACTCAGCGGCGCCGATCTGAACGTGGCCACGGCGCTTGATGGCGGTGGCAACTTCCGCACCGGTCACTCCACGATCGACTTCCAGTTCGGCCCCGATGGTCACCTCTATTCCAGCCATGCCGGCAACGACGCCGCGACCGGCGGTTTCTATCCGATCCGTCGCCTGCGCTACGTCGGCACCACTCCTCCTGTCGCCGCGTTCGCCACCAATCCCGATCCGGCTCAGGGCACGGCGCCGCTGCTGGTGCAGTTCAGCGACCAATCCACGGCACCCGGCAGCAGCATCGCCTCGCGACTCTGGGAATTCGGCGATGGCAGCACATCAGTGGACACGAGCCCGAGTCACAACTACGCCGCGCCCGGCGTCTACGAGGCGCGGCTCACGGTGACCAATAGCGTCGGCCAACAGTCCAGCACCAGCCGCACGGTGCGCGCGACGCGCAATGTGCAGGTGAGTTATCAGGGCCTGATCCGCGATGCGCGGGCGCTGCCGGCGCCCGCGTTGGCGGTGGCCACCGAGTTGCGCTTCTATCAGGCCGACGGCAGCACGCCCGCGCCATTCGCGGGTGGCCTGGGTGCCGATGGCAACATCCTCGCCGTTGCCGCCGGTGGCAGCAATGCAACGATCGTCACGCTGAACCTCACCGGTAATGGACTGGTTATCAGCGCCGGCGAAGCGCCGGGCGATGGCGTGCACAGCGCACGCCGTGGCTGGGTGTTGCCCGCGGGCACAGGCCCGCACACCTTGCTCGGCGATTTTCATCTCGCCAACAGCATCTTCCGAGGTCAGTTGCGCGACACCCGCGACCAGCCGATCGCCGGCGATATCGGTCTGCGCCGCGGCAGTGGCGCGGGCGCGCTTCCGTATGCAGTGGCCGGCGGCCGCGACTATTTGCCGGCCTCCGGCTACGCCGCCACCGGTGTTGCCCACCGCATCGTCGCCGACGCGCTCGGCTGGTACCACCTCGCCGTGCGCGACGCCGATGCCGGCGGCAATTTCCGAGTCGATGCGGTGGCCGATACCAGCAACAGCAGCCACGCCGCCATCACCGTCGATACCACACTCAGCGTCGCGCAGGCGCGCGATCTGGCCCTGCTATCGGGCATCTGGAGCGGCGGGCAGACCTGCGATGATCTCAGCGCCATCGCCGTCACACCGGCCGTCGACTACGCCAGCCAGATCCAGCCCCTGTTCGATCAGGGCTGCATCGGCTGCCACACCGCCGTCGCCACCAACAGCGGCGGCCTGGATCTGACCGCAAGCGCCAGCCTGGCCGCGCTCGTGCAAACGCACAGCGTAGGCGCACCCGGCGTACCCCGCGCCAACCCAGGCCAGGTCAATCGCAGCTTCCTGTTCGAAAAGATCAACTGCGCCACCCCACAAACCGGCACCCGCATGCGCCCCGCCAACCCGATGACCCTCGCCAACCAGGCCCTGATCCGCGACTGGATCGCGCAGTTGCCGTCGACGGATGCGGTGTTTGCAAACGGCTTTGAGTGAGGCGTTGACAGTAACTTTCCCGCCTTCCGAGTGAAAGCTGTCGCGGCGTGTGTTGCACGAGCCGAATGCGCGTCGCCACCCTTTCGTGTTCTTGCGCACTCGATGCGAACACTTGCTGACAGCCGGCTGCTCCGCCCTCGCTCCGCGGTTGCCGTCGATGTTGTCCCCACCGGGATTGCGTAGAGCGTGGCCCGCCCCGCTGCCCTCGATCTTGCTCGCACCGTTGATCTTGCCCGTGCCCTTGATTTTGTAGCGTGGCTTGCCGCGCTGCCGTTGATCTCGCTCGCGCCCTTGATCTTGCTCGTGCCGTTGATCTTGCCCGTGCCGTTGATCTTGCTCGTGCCTTTGATTTTGTAGAGCGTGGCTTGCCGCGCTGCCCTTGATCTTGCTCGCGCCTTTGATCTTGCTCGCGCCTTTGATCTTGCTCGCGCCCTTGATCCTGCCCGTGCCCTTGATCCTGCTCGTGCCTTTGATCTTGCTCGTGCCGTTGATCTTGCTCCCGCCTTTGTGTGTCCGCGCTCGATCGCTGCCGAAACGCTAGAATCCCTCTCCATGCACACCAAACCCGCCACGATCTTCACCATCGGCTACGAAGGCCTGAGCCTCGACACCTTCATGGCCCTGCTCGCGGCACACCGCATCGACACCGTGATCGACATCCGCGAACTCCCGCTCTCACGCAAACCCGGCTTCTCCAAGACCGCGCTTGCGCTTGCTTCGACGGCTCACGGCCACAAATATGTGCACATCGCCAAGCTCGGCTGCCCGAAACCGGTTCGCGACCAGCACCGCGCCGACAATGACTGGACGCGCTACACCACAGGCTTCCTCAAACACCTCAGCACTCAAAGCCCAGCCATTGCAGAAGTTTCCGCCCTCGCCGCCAACAAGAATTGCGTGCTGCTCTGCTACGAAGCCGATTTCAACTTCTGCCATCGTTCGATGGTGGCCGATGCCGTTCAGCGCCAGAGTGGCGCCCGCGTCCATCACATTGTCAAGCCAGTAGCGAAAACAGAGCGCCCTGCAAAGTCTCAGCGGGCTTTTGCTTAGGCAACTGTAGTGAAAGTAGAACGGTAATTTGCGTAGAGTCCTGATCTCCTCAGGCACCTGTGCCGCGTCGAACAAGTCCCACTACCGCTCCGATTTTCCTTTGGATTCTTCACGCCAATTCTCGCGAACCCAAATCCAACCCTCACGCGCGATGACCTCTTTGAACTCGTCGGGCGGCGCGAGGCACTCGCCATTTACAAAATCCAGCGCCGCCAACAGGCACAGGCAGGCATCAAACTCGTCAGCGTTGCCGTCACAGCGAGCATTCAAACCAGCCAAGCGCCAGTCAATCTTTGCTGCGATTTGCCGCCGCACTCCGATCTGCTCGGGCAGCTTGTAGCCCTTCGACGGCATACCATGAGCACGCAATGTTGCAGCGGGATACACCTCGATCACGCCGACGCCATTGCCGCCTGGCGTCCAAACGAGCGGCAGCGGTAGGCGAGTAACCGTGCGGAGTTCATTCAGTACGCTGAGCGCCTCGTGGGCCGCACGAGCGATGCGATCAGCGCCGACCTCCAGGGGGCTTGCTCTGTAGCGATCTGAGCGCAGTACGATTTCGGTCCGCCGTCGAAACGTCAATTCCTTGCCGACTTCGAAGTGCTGCCCCGCCGCGTGGCCATGCAATCCGAAGCGAAGACCATCTGGCCAACCCAGGGGCGCGTCTATCGCAAGCAATGCAGGGCCATCGGCTAGAGCGAGCGCCTCGACGATGGCGTTGTTGCGCTTGATGGTTCCATTTTGCAGGCATCCCGACTCGATGATCTCTGCTCCCACACCGTTGGTCCGGCCGATTGCATAGCCAAACTTCCTTCGATCTGACGCCGCATCCAGCCCGATCAGAATCATCCTAACCTACCCAAGGGCTGGAACTCATTCGACAACTTCGCTCGGCACGCAGCGAACCTCGGAATTCGGAAATCGACGCAGCAACGCGTTGATCACATCGCCGGTGTCAGAGCCCCACATCTTGGTCAATGAGTAGGTCTTGTCACCGTCATGTAGCAACTCAGAATCGTCCACGAACCATCTAAAGGCTTCTACCTTCTTTCCCTGAGACTCGCATCGCAAAACGTAGGCCGCCTTGAAGGACTCGCCGTCCAGAACACCATCGAACGAAAGCAGGGCACCTGAACGTTTGCCAAGCCCCTCCTGAACTCCCGCCATGGACGCGCCGGCAAGGCGTAAGGATTGGATCACCTGAAGAATTGCACGTCGCTTTGGAAGCTGCCGCCAAACCTGCTCGCCAGCAAACACGTCGTATTTCGTAAAATCCCTACCATCCGTCCGCGATGCGTTCTCCTTGATGCGCTTCTGGCGAAGGCTGACGGTGTACTCGGATGCCTCGGGCAACGGAATGATCTGCTGGATGTCCAACAAGATCTGCCCCGCATTCGAGTAGGGCTTCAGTCGCACACAGCGGATGTCCAATCCGCGGTCATTCAAGAACAGCACGGTGGTAGTGATCTCGCGGGAGAAGTCCGCCGCCACGAGTACTATGCGCACATCCTGACCAAACTGGTCCTCGCGCGCTTCATCCCAATCAAGGAAGCCCAACAGGCGTTGCTCGGCGCTGCTGGCGTCTTCGCCGCGCTGTTCGAGGAAATGTGAGAACGCTTCTACTACATGAGCAAAGGTCATCGTTGAGATCATCGCGGCATAACGAAGCGCCTGCAGCTCCATATGCCCACCGTCTTCATCGCGCTTGAGTTCGATCACCACCAGGTTCGCGGCGCGATCGATGGCCAGCAAATCAATGCGCCGCCTGCTGTCTGCCCATGAGCCAAATTCTTCGGCGATTACCAGCAACCCGGGATCAATCGCGCTGATGCTGGTACAAAGCAGCCGCTGCAGGTCGTTGCGCTCGCGCATACCCAACCGCGAAAACGATGACGAGTCGATCGAATCCAGAGCGGAATCCTTGACTACATAGAGAGGCATGAAGTTTCTCCGCTGAACATCATGAAACGCGGGTTGGCTCGACATCCAACCGACCCAGCACTGCTAAGCAACTTCGACATGCCGCACGTTACTCCGTAGCAAATCATCCAGCCACGGAGAAGCCTCGGGATAGTCCGAAGCCTGCAACACGAACTCCTGACCCTTCGCCGCAGACCGCAATCGGCAGCGTTCGTCCATCTGTGTCCAGCGCTTCAGGTCGCCGTGGTACGACAGTGGCTTTCGGCCATCGCGGGGCATCAACCAGCCGGGCAGATCCCATACGCTTCGGCTCGCGTCGGCCGCGGTGAGATTCAGTTCGGACGAGTAGTGGGAAAACCTGCCGCCGCCAGGAATGCCGCTGTGATTTCTGAACCTGTCGGTCGCGACGTAGAGCGTGTTGAGAGCGCTCTTGTAGTTCTCTCTATTGAAGACGTGGGGATGATTCGCGATCCATGGATGGTCGCGCAGACAAGACTCGCGCTCGGTCACGATCGGCAAGAGTTCGTCGATTTGCAGCCACCCGAAGAATGCGTGGCGATCCGGTGCGCCCGGTGAGAAGCGCCACTTCCCATCCTGTTGCATGACTTCGCGAAACCAGCCAAAAAACAGAAACACATCCCCGCTGCCGACACCCTGATTTGCCAGATGCCTCTGCGCCGCGTCCGTCTGTCCCAGCGCAGGACGCCAACCCGGCATCCGATGGCGTGGGGCTCGATCCAGATCAGGGTCGATGTGGACCACGGACCGCAGCGTATGCCGGTCCTCTGCGTTCTTCCTATGTCCGCTCAGGTCGACCAGCAACTGACCAAAGTCCACGCCTGGCACGTCCATATCCGCCATGCAGAATTTATCGTGCGAATTGGGGATCGGCAGGTGCAGCAGCCGCCCATCCGGAAGTATCGGACTGGCCATACCGCCATAGGATGAATCAAACCCCTTCCGCGAAAGAACCAGGCGCCAATCGCGATCACCGGTCGCAGCCATCAAGCGCACCCTTTTCCGACCTTGTTCGACTTCGCCCAAGTTTCCGCCGACCCGATCGTCAGTGCCTGATCAGCAGGCGCACCGTGCACACCCGGCGGCCATGAACGCAGCCATTGTTCGATCAGCACAGCATTCTTCGGCCCGTGGCCCTTGTTGACCGCAAAGCCGACGGCGCTGTGCACCAGATGGATCAATTCGTTGGGAATCGGCACGCTATTGACACCGAAGTACCAGAAGCGATCGCTGAGCAGCACATTGCGACCACTGGTGTCCTGCCCGAGTGATTTCTCGCCATGCACGTGATTGGGTACATAGAGCAACTCACCCTTCCCATCCGGCCGATAGATATTGTCCGGGAACGGCGATGCCCCCGGCCGTCGATTGCGAAAGCGCTTGTCTTCCCAATACTGGCCGAGTGTCAGCACCTCGGTCACCTGCATCACATAGGTCACCTCGCCGGCCTTGCGGCTGCGAAACCCGATCACCCAATCGCCGCGCTCGGCGGAGGCGCGAATCCTGGGCTTGCAGATCGCGAGCGAGCACACGCCATCAAACGGCCTGGGCGCGGTGCCTGCGTCGTAGCGCACGACATAGCGAAACACGCGAGGAACAACAGCGGTCTGCTTCGGAATGGCATCCGTCAACGGCTGGGTCATGTTGGTTCCCTGTTTCGAGACCGCTGCCAGGCTGCTTCGAATTCGGCCGCAGAGCTACGGTGCCCGACTATCCCCAATATTTCCCCCTAAATCAATGGATGGCAATATTCAGTAGTCGGTGAACAACTGCAACGAAAATTTCCACAACTCACCAGAGATATCTGTTGCTACGGCGGTCAAGCCACGGCAGCGCACAGTTGCCGAAAAAGTTCATCGTCGTACATTGCCAAGCCGCGCTGTAGCCAGTAGCGTCCCGGCATGAGCAAGACCAAACCCACCCGCAAGCCCAAACCAAAGAGTCCACCGCCACGATTGGCTTCGAAGCCAAGCTCTGGCTCACCGCCGACAAGCTGCGCAACAACATGGACGCCGCCGAGTACAAGCACGTCGTGCTCGGCCTGAACTTGTCCAATTGCCGCTCCGCCTGCTTCGCGGAACATCGCGTAAGACCCGCTGCGGCGCACGGCTTGTCTGCGCACTAGGCGTTGCAAGGCGAAGACAAGCTGGTCGTACCCGCGCCTCAGAGCCAAGCAACCGGCCCTCGCCGCCACCGACAGTTGCGCGTATCGCAGCGGTCAAGAGGACCGCGGTCACCTAGCGCAGCTTGGTGTCCCGGAGCGACCAAGAGGCAAGTCATCCTGTGGCCAAGCCGAGCTATAGTGGCCGCTTGCGGTGGCAGCTGATAGATTCGGACGAATCTGATTGAATACGACTTCCTTCTGCGGGCACGTTCGCCGCTGGAGCGACTGATGACTGAGCCCTGGGTGTACGTGGAAAAATTCACCGAGCATTTGGACGTCACTCTCGATTCCACGTACCGCTGGATCGACGGCAAGCGCCTGCCCGTGCGTTGCAGGGGAAGGTTGCAGGGATTAAAATTCTCAGGCAGGAATACGAGGGTGCGTCACGTTGCTGTCGACGAAGAGCAGGGCCGCTCGACCGATGAACCCGTCGGACATGGATAAGTACCAGCTCAGCGAGCGCGACATCTGCACCAAGTTCATCACGCCGGCCATCGTGCGCGCGGGCTGGCAGCAGCATCAGTTCCGCGAGGAAGTGAATCTCACTGATGGCCGCGTCATGGTGCGTGGCAAACTTGCGGCCCGCATCAAGAATCCCGATGCCAAAGGTGGCCCGAAGCGTGCCGACTTCGTTCTGTACGCTCGGCCAAACGTACCGATTGCGGTGGTCGAGGCGAAGCAGGCGCGTTTCTCGGCCGGCCATGGTATGCAGCAGGCACTGGCCTATGCCGAAATGCTGGATGCGCCCTTTGCCATCAGTAGCAATGGCGATGGTTTCCTGATCCACGACCGCACCGGCATCAGCCAGCCGGTTGAACGTGAGGTCAAACTCGGCGAATTTCCTTCCCTTGATGATCTTTGGCCGCTTTACCAGCAGTGGAAAGGCTTGGCAGCGCCCGAAGCGGTCCAGCTCATCGAACAACCGTTCTACACCGATGGCAGCGGCCGCGAACCGCGCTACTACCAGCGCGTGGCCATCAACCGCGCCGTCGAGGCCATCGCCAAGGGCCAGCAACGCGTGCTGTTGGTCATGGCCACCGGCACCGGCAAGACGTACACCGCATTCCAGATCATCTGGCGTATGTGGAAGGCCAAGGCCAAGAAACGCATCTTGTTCCTGGCGGACCGCAACATCCTCGTCGATCAGACCATGCAGCAAGACTTCGCCCCCTTTGGCGAGGTCATGCACAAGGTCACCAATCGCGAAGTCAAGAAGAACTACGAAATCTACCTTGCCCTTTATCAGGCGGTCACCGGCAAGGAGGAATGGAAGCAGATCTACAGGCAGTTCCCGGCCGATTTTTTCGATCTGGTCGTTGTCGACGAATGCCACCGCGGCAGTGCGGCGGACGACTCGGCCTGGCGCGAGGTGCTCGACTATTTCAGCAGCGCCACCCATCTGGGTCTGACCGCCACGCCCAAGGAAACCAAGGAAGCCAACAACATCACCTACTTTGGCGACCCGGTCTACACCTACTCGCTCAAGCAAGGCATCGAAGACGGATTCCTCGCACCATACAAGGTGATCCGCATCGCCACCGATGTCGACGCGGTCGGCTATACGCCCGAGCAGGGCAAGGTCGACAAGCTCGGCCAGGCGGTCGAGCAGCGCCAATACAACACCAAGGATTTCGACAGAACACTCGTTCTGGAAAAGCGCACCAGACTCGTCGCCAGCAAGGTCTGGGAATACCTCAAGGCCACCGACCCGATGGCCAAGACCATTGTTTTTTGCGACGACCAGGACCACGCCGAACGGATGCGGCAAGAGCTGGTCAAGCTGATCCCGGCCGCAGCCAGCAACCGCCGCTATGTCATGCGTATCACTGGCGACGACAACGAAGGCAAAGCCCAGCTCTCGTACTTCATCGACAACGACGAGCCGTATCCCGTCATCGCCACAACCTCCAAGCTGCTGACCACTGGCGTCGATGCCAAGACCTGCAAGCTGATCGTGCTGGACCAGACCATCAACTCGATGACCGAGTTCAAGCAGATCATCGGTCGCGGCACCCGGCTGCGCGAGGACTACCAGAAGCTCTACTTCACCATCATGGACTTCAAGGGTGCGACACGCCTGTTCGCCGACCCGGATTTCGACGGTGAGCCGGTGGTGATCTACGAACCCAAGCCCGACGACCCGGTGGTGCCGCCAAACGAGCCAAATCCACCCGGCATTGGCGAGCCCGAACCGCCACCGTACGGACCCGGCGCAACGGGCGGTGATGACACCGGCGGAGATACCGGCGGCGGCAGTGGTGGTGAAGGCCGCACCAAGTACGTGATCGACGACGTGAACGTGCGCGTGGCCGTTGAGCGATCGCAATACCTGGATGCCAACGGCAAGCTCATCACCGAAGACCTCCGAGTACTGCTGAAGGATGACATTCGAAAGGCGTTGCAGGCGGAATTCGGAACGCTGACTGACTTCCTGCGTCGCTGGAACAGTGCAGAGCGCAAGCAAGCCGTACTGGAGGAGCTGGCCGAGCACGGCGTGCCGCTCGAAATCCTGCAACAGGCAGTAGCCAACGGCAGCGAGCTGGATGCGTTCGATCTGGTCGCTCACGTGGCCTTCGATCAGAAGCCGCTCACTCGCCGCGAGCGCGCGAACAGCGTCAAGAAGGGCGATGTGTTCGGCAAGTACGGCGAGCAGGCGCGTGCCGTGCTTGAAGCCCTGCTCGACAAGTTTGCCGATCACGGTGTGCAAGACATCGAAGACGCCAAGGTGCTCGAACTACCGCCGTTCGACCAATTCGGCAGCAAGACCCAGATTCGACGCGGCATCTTCGGCGGCGTCGAGCAATACACCCAAGCCGTGCACGAACTCGAACGTGCGCTCTATGACGTAGCCGAACAAAAGCAGGCCTGAGCACCGCTCGGGCCGAACGATAAGAGAAGGAATCGATGAATCTCAGCAGCACCATCAAGTCCATTCAGGACATCATGCGCAAAGACGACGGCGTCGACGGTGATGCCCAACGCCTCGGCCAGCTCACGTGGATGCTGTTCCTCAAAGTGTTCGACCAGCGCGAGGAAGAGTGGGAGGACGACAACGCCACCTATCAATCGCCCCTGCCCGAGCGCTACCGCTGGCGCAATTGGGCGGCCTACAAAGCCGACGCCGAGGGCAAGAAAAAGCCGCAGATCGCCGGTAGTGAACTGATCGGCTTCGTCAACAACGAGTTGTTCCCGGCGCTGAAGGACCAGATCGACGCCGACCGCAGCCCGCAACACAAGGTCATCCGCGAAATCTTCCGCGACGCCAACAACTACATGAAGTCCGGCCCGCAGATGCTGGCGGTGATCGAGAAGCTGGAAGAGGCCATCAACTTCCACGACTTCAAAACTCGCGCCAGCCTGGGCGATGTCTACGAGCAAATGCTCAACGACCTGCGCGGAGCAGGCAACGCGGGCGAGTTCTACACCCCCCGAGCCATCACCGCCTTTATGGTGGACCGGGTGAATCCGCGTCTGGACAGGCGCGAAACCGTGCTGGACCCGGCCTGCGGCACCGGCGGCTTCTTGACCGCCGCCATTGACCACTTCCGCAACCAGCTCAGCACCAAGTCCAGCGCCGACGACAAGCGCGCCATCGAAGAATTGATTCACGGCATCGAGAAGAAGCAGCTTCCGCACCTGCTGTGCACCACCAACATGCTGCTGCACGGCATCGACGTGCCCAGCCAGATCGAGCACAAGAACACGCTGGGCGTCGGCTGGAACGAGTGGAACGCCAATGACAAGGTCGATTGCCTGATCACCAATCCACCCTTCGGCGGCTATGAAGACGACACCGTCGGCGGCGACTACCCAGCCGACCTGCGCACCCGTGAAACCGCCGATATGTTCATGGCGCTGATCATCAAGAAGTTACTGAAGGAAAACGGCCGCGCCGCCGTGGTACTGCCCGATGGCTTTCTATTTGGCGACGGCATCAAGGGCACGCTGAAAAAGCTGCTGCTGCGCGACTGCAAGCTGCATACCATCATCCGCCTGCCCAAGGGCGTGTTTGCGCCCTACACCACCATCAAGACCAATCTGCTGTTCTTCACCAAGGGCACACTGGTGGACGATGGCACAGAACATTTCCACACCGACACCATCTGGTTCTACGAACACCCCTACCCGGTGGGCTACAAGAGCTATTCCAAAACCAAACCAATCCGTTTGGAAGAATTCAAGCCCGAGCAGGAATGGTGGGGCGACGAGGCCAACGACTTCGCCGACCGCGTGGAGAACGAATTCGCCTGGAGGGTTGATTTCAAATCCAGGCACGAACAGGCCGAAACCGCCGCAAAGCCGCACTGGCAACACGCCGAAGACCTGAACAACCAGGCCGCCGCGCTGGAAGGCGAAGCCAGCGAGTTGCGCAAGAGCCTGGTCGGCACCACCGACGCAGCCTACCGCGAAAAAATCGACGCCCAGATCGCCGAGCTGCGCGCCAAGGCCGAACCGCTGCGCCTGCAAGCACGTGACGCACAGGCGGCGGGCGATCGCCTCTATTGGCCGATCTTCAACCTCGACATCAAGAACCCCAACGCACCGGAGGAAGAAACCCACGACCCCGACCTGCTGCTGGAGAAATTCAAGAATTTGTTGGGCCAGATTGAAGAAACCGAGAACCAGCTCAAGAGCGAACTGGCCGCCGCACTGGCGCATCACTTCGTCGGCGAGGAGGCCTGATGGATGCGCAGCAATTCATCGCGGAGTTTGGGTACATCGCGCAAGCGCCGAACGGCATCAAGAAGCTGCGAGAGCTGGTTCTCGCGCTAGCCGTGCAAGGCCGCCTCCTCCAACAGCTGCCTGGCGAGCAGGCTGCAGCAATACTGGAGACGACGCGCAGAGAGCGAGAGTACCTAATCGCCTCCGGCGCGCTGCGTTCTCCGAAGCCTCTCCCGGCAATCACCGATAAAGATCGCGCGCACGCAGTACCTGCGAACTGGTCCTGGATTCGTTTCGGTGAGATTGCGCTGCACAACTCCGGGAAGACACTGGACTCGGTTCGAAACAGTGGTCATCCCCGTCGATACATCACGACGTCGAATCTCTATTGGGGCCGCTTCGACCTGAGCAGCATCCGGCAAATGCTCATCCGTGATGAGGAGCTAGAGAAGTGCACCGCACGGAAAGGTGATCTCCTTATCTGCGAAGGAGGAGAGGCCGGCAGGGCCGCCGTGTGGACCTCCGATGAAGAGGTCTGTTTTCAGAACCATGTTCATCGAGCGAGGTTCCTTGGCAAGATCAATCCGATCTACGCCTATCGCTTCTTTGAGAAGCTGAACATGACCGGAGAGATCAACCAGCATCGCAAGGGCATTGGCATATCAAACATGTCGAGCAAGGCGCTTGCGATGATTCCGTTCCCGCTGCCGCCATTAGCGGAGCAGGATCGCATCGTTGCCAAAGTCGACGAGCTGATGGCCCTTTGCGACACGCTGGAAGCACAGCAGCAGGCCCGACGCAAACTGCAAAACAATCTGCGCCAGTCCACCCTGCAAGCCGTCGCCAGCGCCACCAGCCCGCACGAACTGCAGAGCACATGGATGCGCCTGGCGGACAACTTCGGGCAGCTGTTTCACGCACCGGAGGATGTCGCTGCTTTCAAGGGCTTGGTTCTCGACTTGGCTGTGTCTGGCGAGTTGCTTGACATTGAACATCGACATGCTGCTACTGGCGCCGACTTGCTCGATGCGATTGCGGCGAAACGTATTGAATGGTCTATGACATCTGAGGAGCAAGAGCAAAAAGAAGCGTTGGCGATGCTAAGAAAGCTCCGTACTCAGCAAGTGAACACTCCCGAGAATCAATTGCCCGAACACTGGGCATGGGCATCACTGCTTGAAGTTTCGCAAGTAATTATTGATTGCGACCACAAGACGCCAGCCTACTCGGTTAGCGGAATTCACCTGATTCGTACCACCGACATTCGCAATGGTGAAATGCGGCTTGATGCCACCAAAAAAGTTTCCGAGGAGAGCTACCTCGCTCGCTCAAGACGATTGACCCCCAGGTCCGGCGACATATTTTTCACGCGTGAAGCACCGATGGGAGAAGCCGCCGTAGTTCCCGCCGGCCAGGTCGTTTGCCTTGGTCAGCGGCTTATGCTAATCAGGCTTTTCAGTCAGCTGTTTAGCAACAGATTTCTTGTCTACGCAATTCAAAGTCCGGGCTTTCAAAAGCGACTGCAGGCATCTGCCGTCGGCATGACGGTGAAGCACATAAATGTTGGCGATGTCGAGAATCTTGCGCTTCCGACACCGCCAAAGGCTGAGCAAGATCGAATTGTAGCCATCGTTGATGAGCTATTTCGCATGTGCGACCAGTACTCGGACCTGCTCTCTCGAAAGCAGCGAATTGCAACCAATCTTGCTGCGAGCGCCGTGGCCACGCTCACTGGCATTGCCATCGAACAAGAAGAGGAACCCATGAAGGCCCCACAAACCGAATTGATCGCCCCGCTCCGCTTAGGCACCGCTCCGGATATCAAGGCCCAGGCGCCGCTGGCAACCATTCTGGCCCGCCACAACGGTGAAGTCGGTGCCAAGGACTTGTGGCAGCGCTTCGGTGGGGAGATTGACGCGTTCTATGCGCAGCTCAAAACCGAGGTGGCGCACGGCTGGATTCTGGAGCCTGCAACGGCCGAAGTGCGCGAAAAGCCGGCCGACGCGGTAGGCGCCTGACATGCAGCTGCAGCGCATCCGCATCCCAGCCTTCCGCAATCTGCGCGAGCTGGACATCACCTTCGATACGCACTTGCAGCCTGCTGCGGGCGCGCCAAATGATGCCCAGCCAAAGCCCATCCGCAGCCACGCGCTGATCGGCCAGAACGGCACCGGCAAGTCGAACCTGATCGAAGCGCTGATCACGATCTTCCGCGACATCGATCTGGACCGCGAAGCAGCCTTCGATTACACGCTGGAATACAGCATTCGCGGCCACACGGTGCTCATCGAAGCAGATACCGCCAATCAGAAACGCCCGTATGTATGGGTGGATGGCGACCGCGTCAGCCAGGAGTACCTGACCAAAAACGACCCGCCCGGCAAAGTGGACCCCGACCAGCGTCGGGGGCCGCGCTTACTGCCGACACACATCTTTGCGTACTACTCGGGGCGCAACGAACGCATCGAGGTTTTGTTTCAGGAGCACCAGCGCCGCTTCAACCAACGGCAGGAGATCACTACGGACGAAGTACTGCCTGAGCATTTGCTGGAAAACTTTACCGGCTCGGATGCCGATATTCGCGCAATCGAAGAAGCCAAACGCCGTCGCGAATCGCGGCTGAAACAGGCGGGCGACGACCGACTGCGCCGACTGTTCTATTGCCGCGGCGGCCATAGTCAACTGGTCCTGCTGGCCTGCCTGCTTTCCGACGACCCCGTATTCCAGAAGGTGCTCAAGAACCTGCACATAGAATCGCTGGAATCGGCGTTGTTCGTACTGAAGGAGCCACACCGCCTGCGCGAGAAGCGCCGTGGCGGCAAGTTTGACGAGCAGGAACTCAACGTTGGTGACCCGCGCTTTTGGTACGCCCGCGGCAATGTGGTCAGTGAATTCCTCGACAAGCTCTGGCAAGTAGCCTGGGCGCCCATCGAGCAGGAGGCGACCAAGCAGATAGACTTTCGTGGGCGCACTGAAAAGCAGAAGCAGCTGTACTTGTATGTGCCCAGCCACGACAAGCTGAAGCGTTTGGGTGAACTGGTCGGCGGCACCGACAGCTTCTTCCGCTACGCCGAAGGCGCGTACATCGGCGACCTGATCGACGAAGTTCGCATTACCGTCAAGAAGCGAGACGAACACGGCGGCAAAGTGAGTTTTACCCAGCTATCCGAAGGCGAGCTGCAAATGCTGACCGTGCTGGGCCTGATGCGCATTACTCGCGAAGACCACTGCCTGTTCCTGCTCGACGAGCCAGACACCCACCTGAACCCGATTTGGAAACTGCGCTACTTCGATGACATCGAAGGCGTGCTCGGAGACACCCAAACCGGAGAATTCGGCGTCGGCGCGCACGGGTCCGGGTCCTACGGCGCGTCCTCAGGCCAGTCCCAGATCCTGATCACCACGCACGACCCCATGATGGTAGGCAGCCTGAAGCGCGAGCAGGTTCGCATCCTGCGCCGAGATGGCGAACGCACCGAGGTGGATGTGCCCGATGAACACCCGCAGGGCATGGGCGTGACGGGCTTGCTCAAGAGCGAGCTCTTCGGCTTGTCGTCCACGCTGGACAGTGAAACCGAGCGCCGCTTGTTCCGGCGCAACGAGTTGTTCGTGAAGCAGCCACGAACGGCGGAGGAAGAAACCGAATTGAGCCGCCTGTCTGCCGAGTTGGCCGACCTGGGTTTCTCCACCGCAGACTTTCGTGACCCGGATTACGCATTGTTCGTGCGAAAGATGGCGCAGCACCGTCGTTTCCGCAGACCATCGCTCACGCCAGCGGAGCAGGCCGAGCAGGACGCCATTGCCGATTCCATCATTGGTGAAATCCTGCGCGAGGAGGACGGCGAGTGATCTGGATCGACCTTGAACACAAGCGGCCCACCGATTCCGATATCCCAAACTGGGTGCCATGGACACAAGCCCAGTGGGATGCATGGTTGGCGAGGTCCACCCAACTGGTTGCCGATTTGGCCGCCTTGGATGCGGCGGGGAAGCGCGATGATCGCAATGCCCTGATTGATGCCAATAGCGACCATTGGGGCGCCTTGAAGGAATGGCTTTTGGCCTTGTCGGCAGGAAAATGCTGGTTCTCAGAAGTGCGCGAGCTGTACTCGCACTATGACGTCGAGCATTTCCGTCCAAAGAAAGAGGCCAAGTCTTTGGATGCCAGCCTGCGCGACGGCTACTGGTGGCTCGCATTCGATTACATGAATTTCCGGGTGTGCGGCAATGTCGGCAACCGCAAGAAGGGCGGCTGGTTTCCTCTGAAGGATGGCTCGCTGTGCTCATCCCATGCACAGCCCTGCGAGGAATCCGAAACACGCTACTTGCTTGACCCGATCGATGACGATGACGTCGCTCTGATTGCCTTCGACGAGGAAGGCAAGGTCATTCCTATGCCTGGCTCTTCTGCATGGGAGCAAGAACGCGTCAACGAGACCGTGAAGCGACTCAAGCTCAATGAGCATGCGCCGTTGGCAGAGGCCCGCCGCAAGGTGTGGCAGAAGGTGGACAGGTTGATCGATGATTTCGCCAATGCCAAAGCCCGCTGTGGCGCAGGCAACAACCCGGGAGCCAAAGCGAAACTGACTGAGGTTCGTGCGCGCGCACGCGAGATGACCAGCCCAGCGGCCGAACTGTCGGCGGTCGCCCGATGGTGCCTGCTAGTTCGCAATGATCCACGGCTTTCCAGATTGGTAGGGTGATGGCCTGCTGAAATGAACGAAGCCGATCTCCTGCAAATCCTAGGAAGTCCGGGACACCCAAGAGACTCACCCGCTTCTGACGCAGCAAGAAGCCTGGATGAAGCGCAGCGGAATCCGGGTAGGACTTCGGCGCACGTCAATCGATGCACGGAATCGGGACACCCACAATTTCGCGAGCTTTCCGCGTGTGGAATGCCGAGTAGATTGCGCAAGACCTTCCCCGACATTGGCTCAGTTGACGCTACGAAATATCGCGGTCTTGGGTGTCCAGGATTTTGGGAGGAAAATTCAGTTATCCAATTTTTTCGGATAACTGCCGCCGACGGCAAGAGCTACGACACCCAGCACTACAACCTCCCAGCCATCATTGCGGTCGGCTACAAGGTGAATTCCGAGCGTGCGGTGCAGTTTCGCAAGTGGGCCACCAGCATCATCGAGTCCTTCACCATCAAGGGCTTTGCGATGGATGACGAGCGGCTAAAAAGTGACGGCTCCGTGCTCGGCAAGCAATACTTCGAGGAACAGCTGCAGCGCATCCGCGAAATCCGCCTGAGCGAGCGAACGGCTCGTCTCCGCCTATCTCGATGTGGCTGAAGACATGGCGCTGCGGAAGATCCCCATGACCATGCAGGATTGGGAAACCCGCCTCAACCGCTTCATCGCCGCGACCGACCGGGACATTCTGCAGGATGCCGGCAAAGTGACGGCCGAAATCGCCCAAGCCCACGCCGTAAGCGAGTTCGAGAAATACCGCATTGCGCAGGATCGGCTGTTCGAGTCGGACTTTGACCGGATGATCAAGGCTTTGCCGGAGAGCGGCGAATCGCCATGAGCCGCAACGAATCCATCGTCGAGTGCGCCGCCCTTGAATGGTTCGGCACGCTGGGCTAATCGGTTGGGCATCGGCCATCGCTTGTGTTCTCAAATGGGCTACACCTGTTCTCAATATGAGATCACCCGCTCGATCCCCTACCCCCGACTGGTCACGGCAAGACCGGGACATCCACAATTCCCGAGCCATCTGGGCCTGTGGGGCGGAGGAAATCTGGTCAGACTTCGGGCATCGTTGCGAAGGTCACGGAGTCAGGTAACGGGGATCTCGCGTCGCGCGGGGTCTGCGGTCGCGCCGCTTCGGCGCTCCTACGAAAGCGTGTGAGTCGGGCATGCGGGCACCGCGTCGTAGGTGCCCTTCGTAGGATGTGGTGAGCGCAGCGAGCCGCATCAATCGGGCGCGCCACGACGCCGGTAGTTGGTGGATTGCCAAAGACGATGCGCATCGCTGCGCTCAGCGCATCCTACGGTGTATCGCGCATGTGTAGCGTGCGGTTTGGGTCGGGTCTGCGGTCGCGCCGCTTCGGCGCTCCCACAAGAGCGTGCGCATCGGCCATACGCGCGGGGTGTCGCAGGCGGCTTTTGTAGGATGTGTTGAGCGCAGCGAAACGCATCGATCCGGTGTGCCACGATGCCAGCAGATCGGTGGATTGCCAAAGACGATGCGCATCGCTGCGCTCAGCGCATCCTACGGAGACCGCTCATGCGCAGCGTGCGGTTTGGGTCGCGTGTGCGGTCGCGCCGCTTCGGCGCTCCCACAAGAGCGTGCGCATGGGCCATACGCGCAGGGCGTCGCAGGCTGCTTTCGTAGCCAGCCTTTGTAGGATGTGTTGAGCGCAGCGAAACGCATCGATCCGACGCGCCACGACGCCGATGGATCGGTGGATTGCAAGAGACGATGCGCATCGCTGCGCTCAGCGCATCCTACGGTGTATCGCGCATGCGCAGCGTACGGTGTGGATTAAGTCTGCGGTCGCGCCGCTTCGGCGCTCCCACAAGAGCGTGCCCATCGGCCATACGCGCAGGGCGTCGAAGCCGGTTTTTGTAGGATGTGTTGAGCGCAGCGAAACGCATCAATCCGGTGTGCCACGATGCCAGCAGATCCGGGGGTTGCCAGAGACGATGCGCATCGCTGCGCTCAGCGCATCCTACGGTGTATCGAGCATGCGCAGATTGCGGTCCTGGGTGCCCAGGAGTTCGAGGAGTTCAACCGCTTCCGAGCTCTACGAGCCAGTGCTGTGCAGCCGATCTGTAGTGCTGATCTGGTTCGATGCGAATGTACTCGTCGAAGATCGCCGCCTTGTTCTGCCGCTCAACGGCATTCTGAACCCGAACGATCATTTCATGAAACCGAAGCCTCGCCCTGCCCTGTTCGCTGCGGGTTTCATTTTCAAACAGTGAAACAAATCGAAGCAGTTTTCGCTCAAAGTATTCCGCCCAAGCGCGAACATCCTCGACCGAGTAATAGTTCAGCCATAGGTCCCGCCCGTAAATCGCTGCTTCGGGGTCGATCTTGTAGCCGTCCAGCACAATCTCTGTGCCATCGTCCAGAGTGCTGACGAGCCAGTCTTGGTTGATGACTCCAGGGAGCCGTTCGATGACCGAGTTGTTACGCAGGCGAAGTTCGTCCAACTCCTCGAAGCCTTCGAGCAGGTGACCGATGCGCTCTCGCCTTCCTACGAATGTCATTACATCGCCAGGCTGGGGCGCAGCCTGGAACTCCAACGTAAACGCGGAACCCCAGTTGTCGCGCCAGCCCCACTTATCGGATTGAAACCAGAACATCACGTGACCACTGCCGGTTGGTCGCGCCCAACCCAATGAGCCGCACTTCAAGGCGCTGAAACCGGCGTGTTTCAATTGCGGCGCCAATGCGGCGCGCAGTTCGCGGTACAGCATCTTTGAATTGATTTTCATGGTGCGATCCAATGGCGGTTCAGACCATAGCAGCCCGACCGCGCCCGGTGGAATGTGTTGGTTTTGGCGGACGCACATTGGGCGAAAGCCGAGCAAGGACTGCCGGGTTCGCGCTTTGCGTGCCGGGCGGGACACCTACGATTTCGCGAGCGTGCAGTCTGCGGTCGCGCCGCTTCGGCGCTCCCACAAGAGCGCGCGAGTCGGCCATCCGCGCAGGGCACCACAGCCGGTTTTTGTAGGATGTGTTGAGCGCAGCGAAACGCATCAATGCGGTGTGCCACGAAGCCGGCAGATCGCTGGATTGCCAAAGACGATGCGCATCGCTGCGCTCATCGCATCCTACGAGGATCGCTCATGCGCAGCGTACGGTGTGAATTGCGACTGCGGTCGCGCCGCTTCGGCGCTCCCACAAGAGCGTGCGCATGGGCCATGCGCGCGGGGTGTCGCAGGTGGCTTTCGTAGCCTGCCTTCGTAGGATGTGTTGAGCGCAGCGAAACGCATCAATGCGATGTGCCACGACGCCGGCACCACGACGCCGATAGATCGGTGGATTGCAAGAGCCGATGCGCATCGCGTTGCTCAGCGCATCCTACGGTGTATCGCGCATGCGCAGCGTGCGGTTTGGGTCGCGTCTGCGGTCGCGCCGCTTCGGCGCTCCCACAAGAGCGTGCGCATGGGCCATACGCGCAGGGCGTCGAAGCCGGTTTTTGTAGGATGTGTTGAGCGCAGCGAAAGGCATCAATCCCGTGTGCCACGATGCCGGCAGATCGGTGTGTTGCCAGAGACGATCCGCATCACGTCGCTCAGCGCATCCTACGGTGTATCGCGCATGCGCAGATTGCGGTTTGGGTCGGGTCTGCGGTCGCGCCGCTTCGGCGCTCCCACAAGAGCGTGCGAGTCGGCCATACGCGCGCGGCGTCGCAGCCGGTTTTGGTAGGATGTGTTGAGCGCAGCGAAACGCATCAATCCGGTGTGCCGCGATGCCGGCAGATCGGTGGCTTGCAAGAGACGATGCGCATCGCTGCGCTCAGCGGCATCCTACGGTGTATCGCGCTTGCGTAGCGTGCGGTTTGGGTCGCGTGTGCGGTCGCGCCGCTTCGGCGCTCCCACAAAGGCGTGCGCATGGGCGATGCGCGCGGGGTGTCGCAGGCGGCTTTCGTAGCCAGCCTTCGTAGGATGTGGTGAGCGCAGCGAACCGCATCAATGCGATGTGCCACGATGCCAGCAGATCGGTGGATTGCAAGAGACGATGCGCATCGCGTTGCTCAGCGCATCCTACGGTGTATCGCGCATGCGCAGCGTGCGGTTTGGGTCGCGTCTGCGGTCGCGCCGCTTCGGCGCTCCCACAAGAGCGTGCGCATGGGGCATACGCGCGCGGCGTCGCAGCCGGTTTTGGTAGGATGTGTTGAGCGCAGCGAAACGCATCAATCCGGTGTGCCGCGATGCCGGCAGATCGGTGGCTTGCAAGAGACGATGCGCATCGCTGCGCTCAGCGCATCCTACGGTGTATCGCGCTTGCGCAGCGTGCGGTTTGGGTCGGGTCTGCGGTCGCGCCGCTTGGGCGCTCCCACAAAGGCGTGCGCGTGGGCCATCCCCGCAGGGCGTCGCAGCCGGTTTTTGTAGGATGTGTTGAGCGCAGCGAAACGCATCAATGCGGTGTGCCACGATGCCGGCAGATTGGTGGATTGCAAGAGACGATGCGCATCGCTGCGCTCAGCGGCATCCTACGGTGTATCGCGCTTGCGCAGCGTGCGGTTTGGGTCGCGTGTGCGGTCGCGCCGCTTCGGCGCTCCCACAAAGGCGTGCGCATCGGCCATGCGCGCGGGGTGTCGCAGGTGGCTTTCGTAGTTGGCGTTCGTAGGATGTGTTGAGCGCAGCGAAACGCATCAATGCGGTGTGCCACGATGCCGGCAGATCGGTGGATTGCCAGAGACGATGCGCATCGCGTTGCTCAGCGCATCCTACGGTGTATCGCGCATGTGTAGCGCGCGGTGTGAGTCGCGTGTACGGTCGCGCCGCTTCGGCGCTCCCACAAAGGCGTGCGCATGGGCCATGCGCGCGGGGTGTCGCAGGTGGCTTTCGTAGCCAGCCTTTGTAGGATGTGTTGAGCGCAGCGAAACGCATCAATGCGGTGTGCCACGATGTCGATGGATCGGTGTGTTGCCAAAGCCGATGCGCATCGCGATGTTCAGCGCATCCTACGGTGTATCGCGCATGCGCAGCGTGCGGTTTGGATCGGGTCTGCGGTCGCGCCGCTTCGGCGCTCCCACAAAGGCGTGCGAGTCCGAGTGCGCGGAAGCAGTTGGAAATCCGGACCGGGAGCAAGACCGTAATGGCCGGCGGGCCGCGGAGGCTGGGTGTCCGCTTGGTGTGGGTGTCCGCTTGGCGTTGCGGGTGAGCGCATGTTGCAACTCTTGCTTTCAGGTTTGCGCTACAGGGAGCACCAGGCCGGGTCTCCAGCGCGAAAGCACGAGGGGGCCAAGCAAGATCAGGATCAAGACCACGGGCAGCGGGACAGTCGGTGCGGGGGAATCGCGCTTATCTGCAAGGCATCTCTGCGAGATGCCTTCTTGATGCCGCCGGGAACATCACCATGGCATCCCACCGAGCTGCCCTACAGAGCGCAAACGCAGCGGGGCGATGGGCTCAGCTGGCTTCGGGGTTGATGAGACCGGAGTTGGGGGGCAGGCTCAGGATCTTTTCGATGGCGTCCTGGTTGCTCAGGCCGCTGGGCGCCTTGGAGGGCCGCAGGATGCAGATTTCGACGTTGTAGGCGCCCTGGTTGTCGCTGAACTTGCTGTCGTAGGCGAGGATGTACGCGGTGCCACCCTCGCTGGCGGGGGCATACATCGTGCCGCCCGGCAGATTGCAGGGGAAAAACGCCTTGCCCTGCGGGTAGTACTTGGGCAGTCGGCCGTTCTTGCCGGCGTCGTCGTTGAGTTTGAATTCGTTCTGATTCAGCGGTCCACCGGACTGCGGCAGGCAGACCAGGATGCCGCCTTCGTGCGTGGCGTAGCCGCCGTCCTTGGTCTCGCCCCAGGCATCGCGCAGCTTGGTGTTGATCTGTTTCTGGTCGAAGCCATCTTCCACGGCCTTCAGGCTGTCGTTCCATGCCTTGACCACCGGCTCGGCGGCGCCATCGGTCAGGAACTCGGCGGTATCACCGACGACCTTGTTGACGACATTGATGATGCCCTTGATCAGTTTCACACTGACGGTGGAGAACGAACACTCGCCGGCCATCTCGCCGATGCCGATGATGTCGCCCGCTTCGAGGCCGGCGATCTCGGCGCCGACGGGATCGTTGGATGACACACCGACCAGGACCTTGAAGCCCCAGTAATTGCTGTCCGTGCTCGAAGGCAGGGTGATGATGCTGCTGATGGGGGTGCCGGGATCGCTGCTCATGTCATCTCCTTTGGGTGTTCAGTTGTTGAGACCGAGGTCGCCGATGTTCGACGGCGGGGCATCGCTAAGGCGCTGGAAGATCGCGTTCTGGGTCATGCCGGGCGGGCTGTTGGCACCGCGCAGGATCAGGATTTCCATTGCGTAGGCGCCGTTGTTGTCGCCAAAGGCATTGCCTTCGTCGAATGCCACGACGATCAGACCACCTGGCCGCGTTGCGCCCGCCGTGATCACGCCGGGCTGCTGCCGGTACAGGAATCCCGAGTTCAGTTCGGTGACGCGCGCGGGCGTGTACCTGGGAAGACGGCCGTTGTCCTTGCTGCCCGATGCCGGGCGCGTGTCCTTGTTGGAATAGATCGGCCCGGCCGCTTCAGGCATGCAGAGGATCACACCGCCCTCGTTGATGGCGTATTTCTTGTCGCCACCCGGGTCCTTGCCGAAGACATCGCGCAGCTTGTGCTTCATCGGGTTGGCATTGGCCACCGTGCGCAGGGCATTGAATTGCTGCGACCAGGCGTTGACGAACGGTGTTGCGGCGGCGGCATCCGGGTACAGCAGGCTGTTGCCCTGGGTACGCACGTAATTTGCCAGGCCAACGATGCCCGCGGTCGGCGCCATGGTGCTCTTGGTGAACGAAGCCATACCGTTGAGGTTCTTGGCCTGATTCACCATGACCTGGTCGTTCTTCTCGAGGGCATTGATCAGGATGCCGTTGCTGGAATTGGCCGACACCACCACCCAGAGCTTGAATCCGTAGATGCTGGTGTCGGCGGGCAACGCGATACTTGCGGTGATATCGAGCACGCTCATTGCGGTACCTGCCCCTGTGATCCGATCGTTGCGCGCACCATATCGGACGCTCGCGATGCATTTGGTATCAGTCGCGGATCATTGGGGTTTGCGATCGCGCGGGGTCTGCAGCCGCGCCGATTCGGCACAATGGCGCCACATGCGGACGGCATATCGCGGAGAGGACAGGCGCGGCGACACCGGGGCCATTGCCGGCCCCGGTGCGCTGTCAGGCATTGTTGCGAACGCTCAGTACTTGATCGCGCACTGTGTGCCCCAACCGTACTTGGCGAAGTACATGCGCGAACCGAAGCTGCCGCCATTCTGGGCGGTCACCTTGAATCGGATGTCGTCGGCGTCGTAACCCATCCACACGCTGTGTTGCGCATTGGCCCACAGACGCATGATGTAGAGGGCGTAGGCCGGGACATTGTATTCGACCACCGGACTGTTCCAGCTGCCCGTGGTCGGCGAGGCCTTGAGCCATCCCTGGAAGAGCGCGCCACCACCACAGGTTTGCACCAGGGCGCGGCCGAAACGCCCGCCGCCGTCCTCGTCCTCATCCGCGTAGTAGGTGATTACGCCATCGCCGTAGTCGTAATGTGGCCCGGCATGCGTGTGGGAACCTTCATTGCCGCCGGCATCGAAGGTGTTGCTGGCCCATTGATGGTGCCACGAGCTGTTGTTGGCCGAGATCGAGTGGGTGTCGACGAGTCCGCAATAGGTCGAGTCGTGAAAGAACTCGGCGTTCGCGCTGAAGCCGTTGGTGTTCAGCGGCGGAGTCGCGCAGGCCGCCTTGGCCTGCTGGGATGCGGCATGCACGACAGGCTCGACGCCCAGCGTAAAGGGCATCGCCGCGGTTCCGGGTGTCGGAATCGAGTAGCCCTTCTCGATTGCCAGCGCGACCTGTGGCGGCACCTGTGCGCCCTTGGGTAGAACCGCGTGCAGCAGACTCGTCGGATCGTCGTAGCGATCGATCAGGCTCTCGGATGCATTGCCTGATGCCAGCACCTCGATGGTCGCCGTGCCTTCATCGGCGGCACAGAAAATATAGCGGCTACCACGATCCGTATTGATTACCGCGATGGTGTCTCTGCCACAGGGTGCAGCGTTTTTTGCGATGCCGTCAGAGAGTTCCGATCCTTCGATCACGCCGCGGTCGGCTTCGAATTCGATCGTATCGTGATCCGCCGCCCTCAGCGGAACACCGTAGGCGAGAACGACCGCTGCGAGGGCAATGACAAGGGGTTTCCGTAACATGTTGAAGCTCCTGATCTTGGGGGAGTGTCAGCGGACGCCCAAGCGCTGGAACCGGTTGTGGCATCCGCTACCCAGGTGAATACGGAAGCCGGAGACCAAAACGACACGGTGTGGATCGATCGTGATGGCAGTGGCACTGCTTGGGTGCACCTGCGGGTGCGGTGCGCGGCGGACCTACCGATACGCGCGCCATTCCGGGGTGCTCCGGATTCGCGCATCGTGCGGACGCGCCGAGTCGGCGGCGCGGCGAGATCAAATACGACGCGCGCCGCTCTGGATACTGGCGCACGCGTCAGCGACTCCCGGCACAGGCTTGCACCTGCGGGCATGCCAGCCTTAGCATCGTGCGATGCAGGCGGCCGTACCGTCTCTGGAGCGTCGTAATGAAATTTCACCGAGGTGTGGGGATTGCGATTGCGGCGCTTGCCTGCGCGGCCTGTCAGCCGGCGACCGATTCTGGGACCGACCGCTCGGCCGAAACGCAGACGCCGGTTGCCGAGGCCATGCCAGACGAGTCATCGGCGCCGGCGGCCGACCCGATGGCGGATTTTGCGTGGACCTTGCCCGACCATGCGACCGAGATTGATGGGCGCGCCAATATCTATCTCGCTGGGCAGACGGCAGACGCTGCGGCCGCTGATCCCGCGATCGGACTGGCACCGCCGGCCATCGAGATGACCGATGCCGGCAGCATCCGGTTTGATCTCGTTGAAGGGCGCGTGGGCTGCGCCGGGTCATTGTCCAATGGTCCGGACGGCGGTGACTGCGTCTCCGCAGAAACGCGTGTCGATGCCAGCAATGGGTTTTCGGCCAGCACATCGACGAACCGTTCGCTGTTCCTGGTCGGCGTCTTTCCGGTCATGCCCGATCCTGCGGTCGAGGTGGAGGTCGGGGTGGCGCCGGAATCTGACAGCGCCCTGCTGATCGAGCCCAAGGCCAACCAGGTGTTTCTGATCGGTGACGGGCGGACCGCGGACGGTGCGCTCCAGGTTTTCGTCAAGCCTGCCGGCGCAAGCCGCCTGTATCTGGGCTTTGCCGATGCTTTCGGATTTTTCGGTGCCCCGGGCGCCTATGACGACAACGTGGGTCGACTGCGTCTGGGCTATACCTTGAATCCAGGCGATTGATCGGCGCGGGGTTTTCTGTGCAGCAACAGCAGCGGGGCAAGTCCCGCTCTCGTACGCTGGCTGTTCTGTAGGGCATCTCTGTGAGATGCCGCCACAACACCGCGGCGCATTGGAGCCGGCATCTCACAGAGATGCCCTACAGGTTCAGCGACGAGCAGCGCGGCAAGCCACGCTACAAGATCAAGATCAAGATCACGGGCAGCGCAGCAGGCCCCGCTCTGCAAAAGCAATCGCAACACGGTGGTGGTCGATGAAGCCAGCTGGCTGGACGATTCGCGCAGCCAACGCGCTTTCGCAATAGACTCGGCTCCAGCCTCCCGTCCATCGCCGGATCGGTCATGACACAGCCAGCGCAATGTGGTCGCAGCTTTCTCAACACGCCCTGGAAAGTGCTCGGCAGGCTGCTGCCGATCTTCCTCATCGGCGGCTGCAGTGGGCCCAGCGCCGGCCTCGACTGCGACGGTGCCGGCAGCGTGCGCGGGCGCTACAGCGAGATCAACAGCGGCACGCTGGAATTCGCCCATGGTCTGTTCTGGGGCGATGACGTGCAGGGCTACAAGGTGCTGTTCACTGGTGACTCGCTGCTCGCCGAGGCACTGCGCGCGAGTCCTGACCCGGGGCGCGAGGCACCGATGGCGGCGCGCATGCTGCAGGTGCTGCTGGTCGGTTACGAGTTCGGGCCGGATGGAAAATACCGACAACATTTCACCTTCGGCAGCGGCAACTCTTCGGGCTGGAGCGGCGCCGACCGTGGTGCGGTCAAGATCGACGGCAAGGGTTGCGCGCGCGGCGATGTGCATCTGGATCATCCCGGCGATGGCCACTTCGCGTTGCCATTGCTGCATCCGGAACACATTGCGGCAGCCCTGAACAGCGATGTCGAAATCGGCGGCGCCACACCCGGTGTCGCTACCGCCGCCGGCGGCAGCGGCCGGGACGAGGCTGTCGACATGCTGGAAGCCTGGCGCGCCGCCTATTCGCGACTGCACGATGCGCACCCCGCCAGCGCATTGCAGACCCTCGGCTTTTCGGCGCCGGTGGCCTCGGCATTGGCGGCGCATCCGGGCGCGAAACAAGCGGTCGAACGCATGCGCACCCAGTGCCCCGACCCAGCCACCGCCAGTCTCAATGAATATGGCGAAGTCATCGGCGAAGCGCGGCCGACACCGGTCTCAGCAAAGGCCGGCGTGCCAATGGCTGCCACCGTGCTGAGTAGCACCGCGGTGGTGTCGAACGGTGGCAACGGTGCGGTGATCGACAACTGCTACGTGATGAAACGCGACGACGAATCGATCGAGCAGTGCTGGCCGATCAGCGCCGACTGCACGACCTCGAAGCGCTACGAACCCTAGGCGCAATCTGTACAAATCGGAAGTGCCGCCTGATGTCGGCAGAACGGCGTATTGCCAGAGACGATGCGCATCGCGTTGCTCAGCGCATCCTA
Organism: Pseudomonadota bacterium; assembly: GCA_022843465.1. Lineage (GTDB taxonomy): Bacteria > Pseudomonadota > Gammaproteobacteria > Xanthomonadales > Ahniellaceae > 0-14-3-00-62-12. Next base: position 184,550 of record JALHNO010000011.1, read on the forward strand.
CGGGAACGTTCGAGGCGGCATCGCGCGCGGATTTCGCAAGACGCTTTCGTAGGATGTGGTGAGCGCAGCGAACCGCATCAATCCGTTGCGCCGCGATGCGGATGGATCGGTGGATTGCCAAAGCCGATGTGCATCGCTGCGCTCAGCGCATCCTACGGGAACGCTCGAGGCCGCATCGCGCGCGCGGCTTTCACAAGACGCTTTCGTAGGATGTAGTGAGCGCAGCGAACCGCATCAATCCGGCGCGCCGCGATGCGGATGGATCGGTGGATTGCCAAAGACGATGCGCATCGCTGCGCTCAGCGCATCCTACGGTGTATCGCTCATGCGCAGCGTGCGGTTTGGGTCGCGTGTGCGGTCGCGCCGCTTCGGCGCTCCCACAAGGGCGTGCGAGTCGGCCTACGCGCAGGGCACCACAGGCGGCTTTCGTAGCCTGCCTTCGTAGGATGTGGTGAGCGCAGCGAACCGCATCAATCCGGCGCGCCGCGATGCGGATGGATCGGTGGACTGCCAAAGCCGATGCGCATCGCTGCGCCCAGCGCATCCTGCGGTGTATCGCGCTTGCGCAGCGTGCGGTTTGGGTCGCGTGTGCGGTCGCGCCGCTTCGGCGCTCCCACAAAGGCGTGCGCATGGGCCATACGCGCGGGGTGTCGCAGGCGGCTTTCGTAGCCAGCCTTCGTAGGATGTGTTGAGCGCAGCGAAACGCATCAATCCGGTGTGCCACGATGCCGGCAGATCGGTGGATTGCCAGAGACGATGCGCATCGCGATGCTCAGCGCATCCTACGGTGTATCGCGCTTGCGCAGCGTGCGGTTTGGGTCGCGTGTGCGGTCGCGCCGCTTCGGCGCTCCCACAAGGGCGTGCGAGTCGGCCATACGCGCAGGGCGCCGCAGGTGGCTTTCGTAGTTGGCGTTCGTAGGATGTGTTGAGCGCAGCGAAACGCATCAATCCGGTGTGCCACGATGCCGGCAGATCGGTGGATTGCCAGAGACGATGCGCATCGCGTTGCTCAGCGCATCCTACGGTGTATCGCGCTTGCGTATCGTGCGGATTGGGTCGCGTGTGCGGTCGCGCCGCTTCGGCGCTCCCACAAGGGCGTGCGAGTCGGCCTTACGGCCAAGGCACCGCAGGTGGCTTTCGTAGTTGGCGTTCGTAGGATGTGTTGAGCGCAGCGAAACGCATCAATCCGACCCGCCACGATGTCGGCAGAACGGTGGATTGCAAGAGACGATGCGCATCGCTGTGCCCAGCGCATCCTACGGTGAGGGTTCGCGCATGCGTGTACGCACAGCTTCCAGATTGTTGATTGCCTTGATGTAATCCGGGTCGGCCTCGAGTGCCTGCAGGTAGGCGAGCTCCGCTTCCGGCCAATGTCCGGCTTCGGCATAGGCAAAACCAAGATTGTTGAGCACCCTGGCCTTGTTCGGCGAATGCTGCGCGGTGTCCTGCCAGAGACTGATTTCGGAGTGATAGACCTGATTGCGCTGGAAAGTGATAAAGGCCAATACGCCCGCCAGTGCCAGGCCGGATGGAACCAGCCAGCGGCCGGAAATGCGCCGTTGAGCCTCCACCACCACCGCAAAAATCAGTGCCCAGTCGCCCCAATAGAGTAAACGTTCATTGGCGATATCCACGCGCGGAAACACGCTGTTGAAAAACAGCAGATGCAGTACCACCCAGGCGATCGCCATACTGATCCAGGGGCGCGAACGCAGACATCGCCAGGCCAACATCAGCAGCAGACCGAGTGCCAGCAGTTGTGGCCACAGCGTGCTGGCCCGGGTGATCGTCGGCAGGTCGGGATCGATGTTCAGGGCCATGGGCAGAAACAGTTTTCCGATCAGATAGGCAGCGGCGTTGAGCTGGGTTGCAAATCCGGTCGTGAACGCGCGGACATTCAGGCTGTTGCCCACCAGTTCGAAATAGGCCGGATGCAGCAGCAGCATCACGGTGCCCAGCAGTGCGATGGCAAGCCAGGGCCAAAGCCGGCGCGCGATGAGTTGGCGGGGTGTGCCCAGCGCGATCTCCCAGGCCAGCAGGGCGAGTGGCAAGAGCATCGCACTCTCCTTGACCAGCACCGCGAGTGCGAAGGCGAGCAATGACCAGAGGGTCCTGCCGCTGGCATGCGCCCAGAGCGCTGCGAGGTAGAACAGCGTCATCGCCGATGTACCGCGGCCGCTGATGTAGGTAATCGCTTCGGTATGTACCGGATGAACCGCAAAGATCAGCGCGGTCAACCAGGCGATGGTTCGCCAATCCTGGGCGGGCGCGTGGGCTGCTCCGAACCGTAGCGCCAACTTGTAGACGATCAGCGTCGTGCCCAGGTGCACCAGCAGATTGAATGCATGGAAACCCCAGGGATGCGGATCGAGACTCCAGTTCAGCAGATAACTGAGTTTGAGCAGTGGCCGCAGACCGCGATCCAGTTGCTCGATCCACGCCGACAGCGTATGGACGGCCTGGGCATCGACGATGACCCGGTAGTCATCGAACTGGAATACGCCCTGCCAGGCACTCGAATAGGCGAGCAGCACCAGTACCAGCACGGCCCCGGCACGCCATGGGGACTCACTGCGCATCAGCGCCGATCGCGAATGCGCGCTCAAGGACATCGTGCGCCGACCACCAGCGGTCCGGAGCATTCAGCAGGACCAGCAAGACCTCCTGACCGTCGCGCTCGGCGCGCGCCAGCAGGCACTTGCCTGCTTTCGCGGTGAAGCCGGTCTTTACGCCGCTGGCACCGGGATAGCGACCGAGCAAGGCGTTGGAGGTGTTCAGTTCAATCTGGCGTGCGGGATTGCGTACCGAGATGCGCAAGCTGCGCGTGCTGACCATCTCGGAAAACACCCTGTGGCGCAGCGCTGCTTCCGCGATGGTCGCGAGGTCGGAGGCGCTGGCGTATTGCCCTGGCGCATCGTGTCCGCAGGCGTTGACGAACTGTGTGTTCTTCAATCCCAACTCGACCACGCGCCGGTTCATCTGTGCCACGAACCCTGCCTCGTCACCGGAATAGTCGATCGCCAGCGCGCGGCAGGCATCGTTGGCGGATGCAATCAGGGTGGCAGCGAGCAGGTCAGATACGCTGAGCTGCTCATCGGCACGCAAACCGACTTGCGATCCGGTGGCAGCCGCAGCCAGCGGATGGACGCTGACGATTCGCGTGAGCTCCCCTCTTTCCAGAATCAACAGCGCGGTCATCAGCTTGGTCAGACTGGCCGGCGGAAGTCGCTGTTCGGCCGACTGCTGCCATAGAACCGCGCCATCGCGTTTCACCAGATAGGCGCTTGCTATATCCGGGAAGGGATTTTCCGTCGTGGCGCTCCCGCATGGCCCGGTGCCCGCAAAAAGCAGGCACACGAGCCAGCACGCGACCCGAGCGAAACGCCCGCTCAGGGTCGGCATAGCGCCGCATAGGGATTCATCGAATCGGCAGTGTAGCCGCGACCGAAACCCTGACAATGCTGGGCCTTTGCGGCCTTGGCTTCGATTGGGCAATGCTGATTCAGAAACCGGTACTGTTTGGCGGCAAAAGCTTTGGGACAGAGTTGCTGGCGGTTGCGGTCCAGTTGAAGGCCGCACACAGCGGCAACCCAGCCCTTGCCTTGCGCATAGGCCGAATAGCCCTCAAAACCGGCGGCGCGGGAGCGGGCCTGCTCGCATAGTCGGGGCTTGGCAGCGGCGCACATGCCGTCTCCTGAAAATTCCCCGGCCAGGTCCGACTGGGCGCCACCGTCCTTGGCATTCGACTCGATCAGGCTGTCGCAGACTTCTCTGATCTGGGCATCGCCCTGGGCCTGCATGTCGGCAACCATGGTATCCACGGCTTTTTTCTCTGCCGCAGCGCTGCAAGTTCCCACGCGACGCCCGGTCATCACCATGGTCATCTCCATGCCATCGACCCTCATGCGAATCTCGCCGTTCAAGGCGTCGGCAGTGCGCATCATTTCGCCGTCACCCTGCATCTCCTGTTCGCCCGTGCAGCGCATGCTCCAGTACGAGGTATTGCCGACGACACGGACATCGCTGGTCGTGCAGTTCTTATCCGTGTTGCCGCGCTGGGGATCATAGGCCTCCGATTTGGGTTGGCAGAACACATCCTTGCTGCCCGGCATCGACATGCCATCCATCTGCATCTGGGTTGAGACCTCCCATTTCTCATCGGGACCAGTGGCCAGGGCGCCTGTGGAAAGCAGGCTGGTTGCCAGAAGCAGTAAAACCCCGCAGTGCATTTTCATCATGATCTCCGATTTGATTACGCGTATGAATCTTGAACAACCGGCTTGAACCAGCCAGCTGGGTGCCTGGTCGCCATGACGTACGCAAAAGAGCGCCGGTTCCTGTCAGCGGGGCCACGGTCGACTTTGGCACGTGGCTTTCCTGGGTCGCTTTCGTAGGCCGCTTTTGTAAGACGATTTCGTAGGATGTGGTGAGCGCAGCGAACCGCATCAATCCGTTGCGCCGCGATGCGGATGGATCGGTGGATTGCCAAAGACGATGCGCATCGCTGCGCTCAGCGCATCCTACGGTGTATCGCTCATGCGCAGCGTGCGGTTTGGGTCGCGTGTGCGGTCGCGCCGCTTCGGCGCTCCCACAAGGGCGTGCGAGTCGGCCTACGCGCAGGGCACCACAGGCGGCTTTCGTAGCCTGCCTTCGTAGGATGTGGTGAGCGCAGCGAACCGCATCAATCCGGCGCGCCGCGATGCGGATGGATCGGTGGACTGCCAAAGCCGATGCGCATCGCTGCGCCCAGCGCATCCTGCGGTGGTGTTCGAGGTAGCACCTGGCGGCTCAGCGACATAGGGCTTCGATGGCTTGCGCGTCGATGGCTTCGGGCGGCGGAGCGGAGGCAGCCGATGCGCGCCATCCGCGTGCCCAGCGCCTTGCTTCGGCTTCGATGCGGCTGCGCTCGGGCTCGGGAAAAGTTTCCAGCGTGCGTTGCAGCAGTTGCGCGGTCTGGGAGCCGAGCATGTCGGTCCCATAGACCTGTTCGGCAAGCAGCGCCAGCGTTGCGAAGCGGCGCGGGTTGGGCAGTCGGAAGGCGGCGTCGGTGCTGGCGCTGGGGACCAGAACATCGGGCGCATGGACCAGGATCAGGCCTTCCAGCGCGAGCGGGTCACGCTGGCGCAGGCCCTCGTCGAGGTAACGCAGCGCGTGGTCGGCATAGAACTGGCTTGCCAGGGTCAACACCCAGGGATCCATCGGCAAGGGATGCACGGGGCCGCGCGGCAACCTCAGCAAGCTGCCGTCGGGCTGGGTCAGCGCGGCAATCACCCTATGCCGCGCATTGCCGGTAGCCGCGGCAGCCTGCAGCAGAGCCACCACATCGGTCTCGCCTTCGGTCTCGAGGCCAGCGCAGTCTGGCGCAGCGTCGGCGGCGGCCTCACGCACCTCGGCAATGGAATCGATGACGCGCGGATCGCGCCCAGCATGCTCGGACGTGGCCGCAACATACTCCATCGTCATGCTCAGATCGTCGCGTTTTGCCGCCGCACGGCAGGCGCTCAGTTCGAGCGCCAGCCGACAGGCAGCTCGGGCATCGCCGGCCTCGGCGCGGTGACGCAGCGCGGGGATGCGCATCAGCAGGGGTGCTTCCTGTGCCATCGCATCGTCGATCCCGGTCAGGGCGCGGCTGGCCGGGGTCGCCGCATCGCCCTGCCCTGCCCGGCCGCGTTCATCGCCGGAGCGTTCGCTGCCGCGGATTGGCGGGGATGCAGTATCAACATCCACCGGCGCCTGCCCGGTCCAGACCAGCCAGAGTCCGATCGCGCACAGCGCGAGCATAAACAACCGCGCACGGATCGGGGCAGCGTTCATGGCGCAAATGCTACTCGCCCTGGGCGCGATGCGGTGTCGAATGGCCTGGAATCGGGAATGGGATTTCGCAGCCATGTCACACCGCGGAGCGCTGTTCCGTCGCGCACCGTGACACAGTCGTCCGATTGAATGGCGCTCCCACCACCAGCGGAAGTCAGATCATGAATCGACCCCAGCATCCCGATGAACTCTGCGCGCTCGTCCTGGCAATGGCCAGCCGCGAGGATGTGCATTCGGTTTCCTGCCAGTTCGGCGACGCACTGCTTTGGGAAGGCTTGTTGAACGAGCAGATGAAGCGTGCGCGTCAGACCGGCAAGCCGCCGCGAGAGGCGTTCTACCTGTCCGGACCCGACGGCGGCCTGCCGGGCATTGCGAAGCATCACTCTGGACTTGAGGATCTGCCGCCAGAGGAATGGTTCACGGGCGACACGCTGGAGGAGAAACTGGGTGGCGACATCCATATCCCCTATGAAGGCGTTTGTGGTGCCGACCTGCTGGTGTACCCGTATTGGCGCGTGATCGCTCCGCAGCAATGGGAGAAGGAAGGTGCGCAACTCGATTGGGCGACAGGCATGAAACCCTGCAATCACCTGTTGATCGAGCAGGATCTCGGCCAGCCCCGTTGCGCGACCCGCATCGGGCCGATCGCCGGCAGCTGGTGGTTGTACAGCAGCACAGCACCCTACAAGGATTGCAGTCCCAATCGTCCATAGCGATGAAGACCAGTCTGTTCGATGGCGATCGGGCAGGCTGGTGAATCCGGACATCGGCGGATGGGTGCATTGCCAAAGACGATGCGCATCGCTGTGCTCAGCGGATCCTACGGGGATCGCTCATGCGCAGCGTGCGGTTTGGGTGACGTCTGCGGTCGCGCCGCTTCGGCGCTCCCACGAAAGCCTGCGAGTCGGGCATGCGGGTTCGACGTCGCAGGCGGCATTCGTAGCCAGCCTTCGTAGGATGTGTTGAGCGCAGCGAAACGCATCAATCCGGTGTGCCACGATGCCGGCAGATCGGTGGATTGCCAGAGACGATGCGCATCGCGATGCTCAGCGCAT
>JALHNO010000012.1 GCA_022843465.1 Pseudomonadota bacterium
GTTGCTCTCCACCCCGGATCGCTCCGACGCAGTTACTTTCGACTACGAGGCCGTGGATAACCTCGACGGGGACTTCCACCCCGCTGGCTGTGCGCCCTCACGGGCGCACCGGTTCGCTGGCGCTCACCACATCCTACGTTGATCGAGGGCGTTGACGACCTCGCCTACCCGCCACACCCAAGTGTTGGACCACTCACGAGCGCCGCGGGCGCACATCTACCCGCACTTCGATGGTGTCGCCCGGATGCGCATCGGTGCGTGTGTGATAGACGCGGCCGTTGTAGCGATAGGCCACGTCGTAACCGACCACACGCTCGTCCTGTTGATATTCCGTCTCGATGCGGCAGCGCTGTTCCTCGGTATGGACCACGCGCTCGACGTAGCGGCCATTGCGGTAGTCGCGCTGACGCTGTTCCTCCCGGCCGATCGAATAGCCGATCGTGGCACCGGCCAGCGTAGCGGCGTCACGGCCACGCCCGGAACCAAAGTGGTTGCCGACTGCGCCTCCGATCAGGGCACCGAGCAGGGCACCGCCATTGGAGCGGCGACCCCGACGTACCTCCTCACGATAGGTCACCGGCTCATCCCAGCACACCTGTCGGTCCACCGGCTCGCGGTTGTATTCGATGATCGGATCCACCGAGACCACTTCGGCGAGATCCCACTCCGGCTGTGCCGCCCTGCCTGCGAGCGCCACGCTGGAGCCCATGATCACGATCAGCACGGTCGAGAGTTTGGCGAATGTGCGCATCTTGAACTCCTGCTCATCTGTACTGCTCTACAGTGCAATCAGGGCAATGAATGCGTTCTGAATTTTCCACATCACGGCGACTTGCCCGACCAGCCGTTTATCCGCGGGCCACAATCGTGCTGCCGGAAAAAGCAGAGCCGCAGGTCATGCGACCTGCGGCTCCTGGTACAGCCCGCGCTCGGGATCGAAACAACTACCAGCAGATACCGTTGCTCTCATCCCCGGTAAAACCCTTCGCATCGGAATTGCCGAGTGTCAGATTGCCGCAGGCATCGTCCGCCTGGTTGTCATTGGCAGTAGCGGTGAGGGTAAACGTCTGACCACCCGCGCCCACCACGGCGGCAACGGTGTAGTAGCCATGCTCGGAGTTCAGACTTCCCATCCCCAGCCCAGCGGGAGGTGCGGCGCTCAGGTTGGCGGTATAGCGATTGAAACTGGTGTAGTAACGCTCCTGTTCAGCCGCGATGCGCAGCAACAGATTGTGCCCGTCGGTCCGCCGGCTCTTCATCACCTGACGATTGAACCCGGGCAGGGCAATCGCGGCCAGCATGGCCACGATGGCCACAACCACCATCAACTCGATCAGCGTGATGCCCAGATTGCGCTTACGCGTCCGGCCTAATGCAGTCATGCGCATGATATGTGCCTCGTGAAAAATCGTCGTGAACTCACTGGGTGATCAATTCGCGCCAGGAACGGCGGCGCCACTCGTAGTTGGCAATCTCGATGGTAGAGCCGGTGCTGCCGGTTCCGCCACTGCCGTCACCCGGAATGATGATCTGCGCGCTGCCGCCGCCGACACCGGAGATCGGAGTGACGCCTGCGATGTAGCCATCAAGCTTGAGTCCGACTGCGAGCTTGTCGTCGGCATTGGTGATCTTGCCATCACGGTTGCTGTCAAAAGCGGGCGACAGCTGCCCAAGATCCGTCGAGTCGGCCACGCCGTCATTGTTGGTATCGACACCCGCCGCTGCGGTTCCGGGTACACCTCCGCTCGAGGCATCGACAAACATCAGGTAGCTCTCAGCCGCAGGCGCACAGGGATCGGTGCTCAACGGTGCCAGGGTAGTGAAGATCAGCGTACCCGAGACATTGCGCAATACAGCCTGCGAAATATTGCGCTCGCCGCTGGCCAGGAAATTGAAGAACCAGCCGCGCTTGCTGGCAGGCACCTGGGTGGTACTCAGTCGGCGCACCGCACCCACGGTCGACAGGGTCTGCTGCTGCAGTTTGGACTGGTTCAGCGGGTAATCGGATGAGACCGGCCCCTGGTCGAACAGGCCATAGTAGGACTGCTGGAACGTCGTCGACCGATCGACATTCTCGATGTACTTGCCGGTACCGAATGCGACCACGTACTTGCGGCGGACCGTACCGGAGTCCTGGTAGGCAGTACGGGCAATGCGTGGCTGCACCGTGATGGCCTGATTGGCCGCTGCGGTGAAGAACTTCACTGCTGTCCAGCTTGCAGCCGTCGTGCCCTCGAGATTGAAGCGCCAGATATTGCCGTTCAGATCACCGGCGAAGGCGACATCACTGACGCTGAACAGCGGGTTGTCGCCGACCGCACGATAGTCTCCCGCCACCACCGATGAAAGACCGCGGCTGGTCGCGCCGAGCGCGAAGTCCTTCAGGATCGCGCCGTCGCGTACGCGCAGAACGAACAGATGCGCGGTGCCGTCACCGGCTGCGCCATCCGCCACTTCGGAATTGTATCCGCCGGGCACCAGCGCCACCCACTCACCATTGGCCAGACGGGTGACGAAGGGGCTGCCATAGGTGAAGCCAAGGTTGGCGCTGGCAGCATTGGTCCGGTCAGAGAACTCCCAGAGTACCTTCGCCGCGACATCACCCTCGCTGGTCGCCCGCGGATTGGTGACGTCGAGCGCATAGACACCCTGACCGCCGAGCCGGAGACCGCCGATCAACACACGGCGCCAGCCGCCATTGATGAAGACGTCGCGAATCTGTGGCGACGCATCCACATAGGACTCGAACTGCAACGCCTGCTGATTGGTGAGCTTGTTGAGGTTATTGAACACTGTGGACGGAATGTACGCCCAGCGCTCGGTCCCACCGGGGCTGTCCGATCCCGGCGGCGGCGGCACTGCCGGACCCGAGTTGACCGCATGCAGCATGCCGTCATTGGCGCCAAAGAACAGCGTTCCGTAATTGGCCAGGGTAGCCGAGAATGTCGAGTACGGATTGGCACGCTCGGCTGACAGCGGCTCAAAGGAAAGCTCATCCGAGTAGTTCTCGAGCACGCGGGGCACCAGGGCGGCAGAGTTCACCACGGCGCCCAACAGGTTCTTGCGGTTGCGGAAGCGCCCGCCATTCTGCAACTCGGTCGAACGATCGCCGCGGATGTAGGCCAGTCGCTGCGAACCAAAACCGTCGTTCAAACCGGTCACGGGATGCGTGTTCAACGCCGTCTGCTGCGCCGAACTCAGCGACGAGAACTGGAACGGAATGCCGACGCCCGTGCCGCTGTGGCGGGTGGCGATCTTGCGCTGGTTCGCTGGCGTACCCGGGAGACTGCCGGCGGTGGGCACAGACGGGCAGGCACCGCCGGTCAGCACACAGGCCGCATCCCATTCCGGCCGGTCAGGATTGGTGGCCAGCACCGAGGCCAGCACGCGGCCGCTCCAGTCCGACGTATCAAACAAGGTCTGGTAGCCCAGCGTATTGGAAGTCAGCAGGCCGGAAGACAGGGACACCGGCGTGTTGCTCGAGGTGCGCTTGCTGACCGACAGGAAGACCTTGGTCAGCGAGTCGACCAACTCTTGCGGGTCGCTCACGCTGAAGAACTCGCCGCGACCATTGATGGCGGCATGCCAGCTGTCATCGACCTTGCCACCGACATCGTCGCCGATCGCACCCCAGGTGGGCCAGCCGGTCGGATGGGCACCGGTCCGCAGATCGGTGTACGCAGCGGGGAACTGGAGATTGCCGCCAATGCCGAAGCCCACGATGTACTGGACCAGATGCTGCCAGGTAGCCGGGTCATTGACCGGATTCCAGTAGATCTCGGGCTTGGTCGAGGGCAATTCGTCGGCGCCCAGTACCGCAGCGGCACCGGTAACCCCCATGGTCAGATCTTCGTAGTGGGCTGGCACATTGTTCGCGAGATTCGGCCGCAGATCGGTCGCCCAGTAGTACATGCCGGCATCGGCCAGACCGCCATTGTTGTTATGGCCGCGCGTGTAGATCGTGGTGTGGGGGCTGGCGGGATAGGTCTTGCTGTCAGGCAAGGTGATCGTGGCGGCGTCGGTGTTCGACCCGAATCCCGAAGTGTTCCAGGACCCGTCGGTTACCAACAGATGGAAATTCTGCCGGCACGACAACTCGCGGTTGGCGGTCGCGTCGTAGTAAGGGTTGGTGGTGTTGAGATCGTTGTTGGAATTGTTGCCGCCACCGAAGTAGGTGCCGACGCGCTGGGTAGCGGCGACATTGGGCGTGCCACCGATGGCCGGATTGCGGAACAGGAAGTCGAACAGCTGTGTACGCTGCGTGGAACCGCCCGAAATGCTTCCGATCACATCATCGTTGTTGAGCTGGTTGGCATTCAGACCCTGCCAGGCCACACGCAGGTTCTGCTGCGAGTCAAAAACGCGCGACAGGGCGCTGCGGGCGAGCAGCGAACGGGTACGGTAGTAGGAATACCAGTTGGCGAAATTGGTTTTCTGGGCGGCGCTGGCAGTGGTGACATCGACAAACTCATAGTTGTCTTTCGCGAACAGTGGATTCGCCAGGCTCATGTCAGGGTTGGCGATCAACTGGTAGTAGAACGCCTTGGCCGCGCCGGTGGGATATGCCAGAAAGCCAATCTCATCCGCGGTCGCTCCCTCGTCGGGCTCGCATGCCGTAGAGTTGGTCGCCCGGTACCGGATGATGCCAGGCCGATATTGCCCGATTCCGGTATAGGTCGTGCTGAACCCGATTTCCCACAGAATCCGGTAGTCAGTGCTGAGGTTGCGGGTGGTGGTACCGCCCGGAATATTGTTGGATGTGGCCAGACCCATGTGATTCTGGATGCCATCTTCCCAGGCAGCGGTGAACGAGGCGTCCGGCATCTGGGTGCCGTCGGCTTTCGCCGGAGGCGCATAGACAATCGTCGGGTCGTAGTAGATCTTGTTGACCTGGGCCGAATAGGCGAGCCAGGGTCGGTCGCGCCACCAGCAGCGGGTGTCGACGGCCTCAAAGACTCCGTCACCATCAGCATCGTAACCTGGCACCACGGCCGAGGCATTGCTCAGGGCATCGGGCACAAACCCGCGCAGCATCGAGCCCGAGTCGTCGAAGGTGAGCACAAAGTTCGGCTCGACACTCTCATTGGTGTACAGCGGCACCCTGGACAGGTTCAGTGGCGCCGCAAAGGCGTCCAGCGAGCCTCCAAGCGCAGCAACGGCAGCGATGGCCAGAGCAACTGCGGACTTGTGAGACAGGGCATGCAGTGTTGCGTTCATGGGTCTTGACTCCAGATTGACTCGGTGTGCGTGGATCAGTTCTCGAACACGCTGATGGAGAATGTGCTTTCGGCCGCACGCACGACGCCGTCGTTGCCGCCGGTGCTGCGCCCGGTGATCCGGTAATAGTGCAAGGATTCGTTCAAGGTACCCTGGTTTCCCTGGTGCGCCTCGGGGTCCTCGCCGGTTTCGCCGACTTCGCCGAGTCCCTCAACCAGATAGACCGGGGTCTGCGCCATCTTGTAGTAGTCACTGGTGGGGAAGCTGATACCACTGCCGGCGGAGCCATACTGGTTGCCGCCGCTCACCCAGGCATAGCCGCTGCGAAAGTTGCGCGCCGTGCTGGAGTCCGGCCGGAGTGGAAAACTGGTGCTGGAGAGATTGAGCTGGCCGCCGGCCTGCACGATCTGCTTCCAGACCCAGAGCTCGCCGTCGCGCAAGGCACTGTCAGCGCCCACATCGGCGATCGACTCGTTGCGCATGGCACCGGCCATGCGCTCCTGCAGGATTGATCCACTCATCGCCACCAGCATGACCAGGGTCATCACCAGCAGCAGGATCAAACCAACGGCCAGCACGACGCCCCGTTGCTGGCGGGGGATTTTGATGGCACTGCACTGCTCGTACATATCGATTTCCTTGAATCCGGTATTCAGTAGGTAAAGCTGCGCACGTTCACGCGGGTGCGGAATTCCTTGCGATACATATTGCCCCTCGGCAGGCCCGAGGGCAGGGTCGCCGGCGGCGTGGCCTCCACCAACGGCGGTGTCGCCGCAGAGAAGCTGAAAGGTTGCGCGGGATTTGCGGCAACGTCAGTGACAGTGTTCAACAACAGACTGACGTCAATCGACTCGACTTGTCGCCAGAGGCAACCCAGCTCGGGCGCCCCGACACCTTTTGGCTGGGGCAGACAGGTCAAGGCTGCCCCGGATGCCGAAGTTCCTGCCTGCACCTGGGTTGCCGTCAGGAAATGATTGGTCACCGCGCCGAGCGCATCAACCGAGCGGACCCCGTACAGGAATTCCATCCGCTCGACGCCGTCGCTGATCGACTGAGTGTTGCCGTTCTGCTGCCGGACCAGGGTGCTGATGTTGTTGCCGCCGTCGGCATTCGCCCGGATACGCAGAAAATAGGTAACGGTCCAGAGGTCCTTGGTGAAATTGAAAACCCGCGGATCCATGCTCAGCGCATAGCCACGAAGGTTGTTGTTGGCGCCCGAGTTGCCTGTGGGAACAATCGAGGTCCCGGCGGCATTGGCAGAGAACACCTCGGCATTGACGCAATCGGTGACCAGGGCGAGATCACCGCCCACAAAATTGAGCGGTGCGGCGGTCGCCACCGATCCGATCGTGAGCGGTGTCGCGCCGGCATCATGGGTCACCGTCAACGGCACGCCATTCCCGGCCAGATAGCGCACCGTCAGCACATCCGCTCCGGCGGCGCGTCGGTTGACCGCGGTCCCGGTCACTGGCGGCACGGGGAGTGCGCCGCCAAGCACATTCAGCACCGGCGAGCAATTGGCAATCGTGGTGCACTCGTGGCCCTGGATGAAGAACCGCGGACTCAGCAGACCGGCCTCACCCGCAGGCGGAACCGGGACATAGCTGGGACGACTCGGGACACCCCAGGGCAGGGTGGCGTCGGTCAGCACACGAAACGGTCGCAACTTGTGGCCTTGGGTCTGGGAACCCGTATCCGAGCCGAACGAACTGCAGTACTGGGCACCTGCCATCCGCAGATCGGCGGAAATCCGGCTGAGCGCGAATCGGCCATTCTCCTGCATCCTCGCCAGCGCCATCTGCTCGCGATTGGCCTTGCCGGTGTTCACCAGGATGGTCGAGATCCCGGCCAGAACCAGCAGACCCAGGGTCAGCGAGATCATCAGTTCGATCAATGTGAAGCCGCGGACGCGACGGGTCGCGGTGCACTGCGACGCAAGCGAGGCAGCTGGATGAAGGTTCGGCATCATGGATTGATCACCCAGTCGAAGCGTTTGGTCTTGCGATCCACCACGGCAGCCGAGGTGGACGCACCGGTATTGCGGGTCTCGTCGCTCTCCGACCAGGTCAGGCTGATCGTGCAGAGTCCGGCCGGAAAAGCGTCCACGCCCTCGCGTTGCGGCGAATTGAGCTGGCAGCGCACCGAGCCCTGACCAGCGGGTAGCACGCGGCTGAGCATCGCGCCCCAATTTTCCATATCGCGCGTGGCGGTCTGCGCCGGTGTGCAGCCGGAATCGCAGGTCTGAACCACGGTCGTCGGTGCCGCAATGTTGTAGGCGCCCGCCATCACGCCGGCCGGGTTTGCCCGCATCGCATCACCGATCCACTGCGCCTGCAGGGTGGCCTGGGTGTGCAATTGCGCCGTGTGGGTTCCGCGCATCGACGCCAGCACCATGCCGGCCACACCGAGCAGACCGATCGAGAAGACCAGCACCGCAATCAGGACTTCCAGCAGGGTAAACCCCTGCTGCATCGGGTTCAGATGGCTGCGCATACGCTGCTACTCCCCTTCTGCACTTCAGCACGACCGCTTGCTTCGATCACGATGCACTTGCTCTTTTCCGGTGCGGTGCCGACATCCGGTCGTTTGAGTTTGAACAGCACGCCGGCGTTGGGCGTGGTCAGGGCACCACTGGGCGCATACACAAACTGCGTCAATGCACCGCCTCCGGGGTGGGTGATGACGGTCCAGAGGAAGCCGGCAGCCGCCTTGGTTCCCTCGTGCAGCACGACATCATCACCATCAATGGTGCCGCTCAGATTGCGATCCGTGGCGATCACCCAGCCATTCTCCCAGGCGCCACCGACCGCGGTGATCCGCACATTGGTAGAAGTCTTTACGGCTTCGGCGCGCGCAGTATTCAGATTGCCAAGCAGGCGATTGGACTGCGAGACCGAGGACGAACCCAGGCTGAGGTCGCGGAAGGCCGGAACCGAGAAGGCCATCAGGACGGCAAGTACGCCAATCACGACCATCATCTCGATCAGCGTGAAGCCCCGCGATCGGCCCAGGAGAGATTGCAAAGGTTCGGGATTCATCGTTTCGATTTCCAGTTGAGGCGATTGCAGTTCCGCCCAGAAGCCCTCGCAGGGCCGCGGATTCGAACGAAGCCAGCAGCCATTGAGGTAAGTCCAATGTAGCCCAAGCAGGTACAACGCGGAATGCCGGGCCCCGCCGCCCGTCCATTGGTTCTGGCCGCCGGTCGCGGCTTGCCGCCGGACGCCGGGCAAAGCGTGACGCAGTTCGCTCTTGACCTGAGCCGCGGCGGTCGCAACCATCGGAGTCGCTGAGGTTCCGCGGTCGGGCTCGGCCCGTTCGTGGTTTTGGATTCCTGTGCGAAGCGCCCTGGGTCGGCTCGCGGTGGATCGGAAGCCGGCAAAGCGCAGGGTGCGGTTGCACTGCCCACGTCTGAAGGGGAGATGCCTGCATGACCGCCCACACCACGGATCAGATTCGCAATATCGCACTTGTAGGACACGCCGGCGCCGGCAAGACCACCTTGTTCGAGGCCCTGCTGCTTGCCGGCGGCAGCATTCAGAATGCCGGTTCGATCGAACGCGGAAGCACGGTTTCCGACTTCGATCCGATGGAGAAGGAACGCAAGCATTCGCTGAATACCGCGATCGCATCGATCGATCACGGCGGCATCCACATCAATCTGATCGATACACCGGGTTATCCCGATTTTCGCGGCCCCACGCTGACGGTACTGGCGGCGATCGAGACCTGCGCGATCGTGGTCAATGCCGCCAATGGCATCGAGGACAGCACGCACCGGATGATGGAATACGCCAAGGCGCGCGGACTGTGTCGGGTGCTGGTGATCAACAAGATCGACGCCGAGGGTGTTGATCTGGAGGCGCTGGTCCAGGAGATCCGCGATGCCTTCGGCCCGGAATGTCTGCCGATCAATCTACCCGCCAAGGGCCGCGCGTCCGTCGTCGACTGCTTTTTCACCCCCGTTGGCGATGCCGACTTTTCCAGCGTCCCGGACGCCCATCAACGCATCATCGATCAGGTGGTCGAGGTCAACGAGACGGTGATGGATCGCTATCTTGAAAAGGGTGAGCAGGGGCTGAGCGGACAGGAACTGCATGATGCCTTCGAGCAATGCCTGCGCGAGGGTCATCTGGTCCCGGTCTGCTTCGTTTCGGCTCGCTCCGGTGCAGGCGTCAGTGAACTGCTTGATCTCGCCGAACGACTTTTCCCCAATCCGCGCGAGGCCAATCCGCCGCCGTTCCAGCGCGGCTCGGGCGAAGATGTGGTCGATGTCCAGGCGGTACCCGACCCCAACCGCCATGTACTGGCGGACGTCTTCAAGATCATCAATGATCCCTTTGTCGGCAAGCTGTCGGTGTTCCGGGTCTATCAGGGCACGGTACGCAAGGACACCCAGTTGCTGATCGGCGATGCCAAGAAGCCGTTCAAGGTCGGCCATCTGTTCAAGCTCAGGGGCAAGGACCATGTCGAGATCGACGAGGCGGTGCCGGGCGATATCGCCGCGGTCGCCAAGATCGAGGAAATCCATTTCGATTCGGTGCTGCACGACTCCCATGATGAGGACCATTACCACCTCAAGCCGATCGATTTTCCGAATCCGATGTTCGGCCTGGCGATCGAGCCGGCAACCCGTGGTCAGGAGCAGAAGCTGGGTACCGCCCTGCACAAGCTGGCCGAGGAAGACCCCTGCTTCCGGGTCGAGCACAACACCGAGCTCAATGAGCTGGTGATCCGCGGACTGGGCGATCTGCACCTGCGGGTGATGCTGGAGCGACTGAAGGAGCGCTACGGTGTCGAGGTCAAATCGCGCAAACCGCGCATCGCCTATCGCGAAACCATCAGCGTCGCGGCCGAAGGCCATCACCGTCACAAGAAGCAGACCGGCGGCGCCGGTCAGTTTGGCGAGGTGTATCTGCGAGTCGAGCCGCTTGAGCGCGGCCAGGGCTTCGAATTCACCACAAAGATTGTCGGCGGCGCGATTCCCGGCCAGTTCATTCCTGCGATCGAGAAGGGGGTGCGTCAGGTGCTGGTCCACGGCGCGGTGGCCGGCTATCAGATGCAGGACCTGCGCGTCACCGTCTACGACGGCAAGTACCACGATGTCGATTCCAAGGAAGTCGCCTTCGTGACCGCCGGAAAGAAGGCCTTTATCGACGCCGTCAGCAAGGCCGGCCCACAGATTCTCGAGCCGATCGTGCATCTCGAAGTAGTGGTCCCCGACACCTATATGGGCGATATCACCAGCGGGCTGGCGACCAAGCGCTCGCGCATCAATGGCACCGATTCGATGCGCGGCGGGGAATTGGTCATCCGCGCCCAGGTGCCGCTGTCGGAGGTGCAGGACTATCCGAGCGAGTTGAAGGCGGCGACGCAAGGCACCGGCCGCTACCGTCTGGATTTCAGCCACTACGAGCCGGTTGCCGGGCATATCCAGAAACAACTTCTCGAAGCCTATAAACCACACGCTGACGAAGATTGAAATCGGGACGCAGGATGTGGTGAGCAACGCGAACCGCATCGGCTTGAGTATGGCGCGCGTCGGCTTGGCGCCTTGCTCCCTTCTCCCGCCTGCGGGAGAAGGGTCGGGAATGAGGGCGGCTTTGCTCCCTTCGCCCGCTTGCGGGAGAAGGGCCGGGGATGAGGGCGTCGCTGCGATGCCGCCCGGTTGTCGCGAGGATCGCAGGAGGTGCTGAGGCCGCAGGCCGAAGCGCATCAGTTCAAGCAGATTCGATATCTGTCGAACCTGTCGAACCTGTCGAACCTGTCGAACTCGTCACGAAGATCCAGAGCCAGCTTGCTCCGCATGCGTCATCACTGCGCGATGCCGAAGAACCATCGCTCGCTTGCGCCTTGCTCCCTTCTCCCGCCTGCGGGAGAAGGGTCGGGGATGAGGGCGACGCTGCGATGCCGCCCGGTTGTCGCGAGGATCGTAGGATGTGCTGAGGCCGCAGGCCGAAGCGCATCAATTCAAGCAGATCCGATATCTGTCGAACCTGTCGAACCTGTCGAACTCGTCACGAAGATCCAGAGCCAGCTTGCTCCGCAAGCGCCGTCGCTGCGCGCCGACACAGAGCTTTCACTCGCTTACGCGAGCGAGTTACCTTTTCTTGCG
The DNA here is from genome assembly GCA_022843465.1 of Pseudomonadota bacterium. Lineage (GTDB taxonomy): Bacteria > Pseudomonadota > Gammaproteobacteria > Xanthomonadales > Ahniellaceae > 0-14-3-00-62-12. The sequence goes on from JALHNO010000012.1 coordinate 11,330, forward strand.
TGGCCAAGAAAAGGTAACCCAAAAGAAGGCCACCCCACAGCGCCGCCTTCCGGGCATCCTGCCCTCCAGGTACGTGCTCGGTGCTCGCTGGTCGGCGGGCGCACATCCATGTGCGATCGCCGACTGGCCGCATCCATGCGGCCACACTGCGTGCTGATCGCGACCACCGATCACCGGCGCTGAGGGGCCCCTTGGGTAAAGAAGCGCGCTCCCGGCGCGCAGAAGCTCAGGAGCGGAGCAAGGCCGCCGGGATCTCGGCTTTGGCTTTGGCTCTGGCTCTGGCTTCTGCGCGCAGGAAGCGCGCGCTCTTCAATGGGGCCCCTCTGCGCCGGTGATCGTTGGACGGTGAGCCCGAAGGGTGAGCGACAGGATGTCGCTCAGGCGACGCTTGCACATGGACGTGCAATCGTCGACCGCGGCCACCGAGCACGAACCCGGAGGGGTGAGACACCATGCTTTCGACATGCGTTGAATCGCATGTCGAATGGTGTCGAACGCCCGGCAGGGATGCCGGGCCGGGCGCCGTCCACCAGGGATGGTTTGCGAAGCACGATTCGGAACGAAGCCAGGTTGGGGTGGCCTTCTCTTTGGTTACTTTCTCTTGGCCACGCAAGAGAAAGTGACTCGCTCGCGTAAGCGAGTGAAAGCTCTGTGTCGGCGCGCAGCGACGGCGCTTGCGGAGCAAGCTGGCCCTGGATCTTCGTGACAAGTTCGAACGGTATCGGATGTGCCTGAATTGATGCGCTTCGGCCTGCGGCCTCAGCACATCCTACGCGTCTCGCGACAACCGGGCAGCATCGCAGCGACTCCCTCATCCCCGGCCCTTCTCCCGCAAGCGGGCGAAGGGGGCAAAGCGCAAGCGAGTGAAGGCTCTGTGGCATCGCGCAGCGATGGCGCTTGCGGAGCAAGCTGGCTCTGGATCTTCGTGACAAGTGATCGCTGTCGCAGTGTATGAACCTCATCCCCGGCCCTTCTCCCGCAAGCGGGCGAAGGGGGCAAGCGCATGCGAGTGAACACCTGGTGGCGACGCGGTGCGCCGCGCACCGCTCAACTCGCGCGACGGCGCAGGTAGTTCAGCAGATCGATGCGGGTGATCAGGCCAAGAAAACTGGTTCCGTCCATCACGATCACCACATGACCACGATCGAATACCGGCAACAAGGCCTCGATCGGGGCCTTCACATCCATCAGGTCGAGCCGGCTGACCATCGCGGTCGATACCGGATCGCGGAAGCGCTCTTCCACGCCGTAGACGTGCAGCAGCACATCGGATTCGTCGATGATGCCGACAATCTGCTCGCCTTCCATGACCGGCAATTGCGAGACGTCATAGAGCTTCATGCGCTGGTAGGCGACGGTCAGCAGATCGCCGGGACCGACCACCACGGTGTCGCGCTGGGAGTACGGGCGCACGATCAGATCGCGCAGATCGCCGGTGCTCTCGCGCTTGATGAAACCGTTGTCGAGCATCCAGTAGTCGTTGTACATCTTCGACAGGTACTTGTTGCCGGTGTCGCAGACAAAGGCGACCACGCGCTTTGGCGAGGTCTGTTCGCGACAGTATTTCAGCGCGGCGCAAAGGATGGTGCCGCTCGAAGAGCCGCCCAGGATGCCTTCGGTACGCAGCAGCTCACGACCGGCCTCGAAGCTCTCGGCATCACTGATCGCGTAGGCCTTCTTCACCCGGGAGAAATCCGAGATCGGCGGCAGGAAGTCTTCGCCGATGCCCTCTACCAGCCAGCTGCCGCTCTTGGTCGAGAGCACGCCTTCGTTGATGTACTGCGCCAGGATGGAGCCGACCGGATCGGCGATGACCATTTCAACGCCGGGCGCCTCACGCTCGAAGAATCGCGACAGGCCGGTCATCGTGCCGGAACTGCCGACGCCAAACACGATGGCATCCAGCGCGCCGTCCATCTGCGCGAGAATTTCCGGCCCGGTGACTTCCTCGTGCGCCTTCGGATTGTTCGGGTTGCCGAACTGGTTGATGAAGTAGGCACCCGGAGTTTCGCGCGCGATCTGTTCGGCGAGGTCCTGGTAATACTGAGGATGTCCCTTGGCGACATCGGAGCGTGTCAGCACAACCTCGGCGCCCATCGCCTTGAGATTGAAGATCTTCTCGCGGCTCATCTTGTCGGGAACCACCAGCAGCAAGCGATAGCCCTTCTGCTGCGCGACCAGGGCGAGCCCCAGGCCGGTATTGCCCGCGGTACCCTCGACCAGGGTATCGCCGGGCTTGATCAGGCCCTCGCGTTCGGCCGCCTCGATCATCATCAGGCCGATGCGATCCTTGATCGAACCGCCGGGATTCATGTTCTCCAGTTTCAGGAACAGTTCGCAGGGACCGGTGTCCAGCCGCTGCACCTTGATCATCGGCGTATTGCCGATCAGTTCGAGAACACTGTGATGAATCGTCATCGCAACCCCATCGCATTGGCGGAAAGGCCGCGATTGTAGTTCGCGCCGGACACCTGTGCCCTGCCTGGGGCAACAATGGGCGGCGTTGTCGAGCCGACGCCAGGGGCGGGCGCCCAGGGTTCCCGATCTCAGGATCCCGGTAGGTCGCGGATCGTGCGCGGTATCTGGTCTGATTGCGTCATGCGCCGGCAGCCTGCCACCGCAGCCGGCCGGTATCGGTAACCGGTCGGTTGCGGACGTCGAGGCCCAGGCCAACAGGCCTCAGGCATTCATCCGGACAAGCCTCAGGCGATGTCGCGGTGGGATTCCCAGATATGGGTGAGCTTGTCCTTGGCCCAGAGCTTTTCTTTCTTGAGCTTGACGAGCGTTATGTCGTCAATGGGCAGCACGCCAAACTCGGCATCCCGAACCTGCTTGTCGAGTTCACGGTGCTTGAGATACAGAGACCGGAATTCCGGGCTCTGGCCCATCATTATTTCGACTTCCTTCTGCTGGTTTTCGAACATCAGCCGACCTCCTCGGAGCGCGGCGCAGCGACGCGCTGGGCGCAGAGCGCCCGCGTGGTTGCGCGGTAAAGCAAGGGGAACTGCCTGGATCGGGGTGTGCCGTCTGCCATCCGCCCCGACCAGGACGGTCGGAGGGTGGCGATGCGATGTGCGTCGGCGTTCATCATGACCAAGGCCCAGCCAGACGGGAAGCCGGTTCTGGTAGGCGGTACTCCGATCCAGAACCGGGTCGCTGGTGACTTCAAATTACTCCGATCCAGGCGCGGCGGCAATGTGAAATCGCCACCGTCACACAGATTCAGGATTTTCTCCCCGGCCGCGCCGGGTCACAGTTGGACGATGTCTACTGCAATGCAGCATGCGGAGCCCATACCTCAGTTCCCGACCAGGATGACCTCGACCCGGCGGTTGCGGGCACGCCCCTCGGGACTGTCATTGGTCGCCACCGGGACATTGGCGCCGCGCCCCAGCGCGGTGATCCGGGCCGGATCCACGCCCTGGGCCACGAGCGCCTCACGAACCGCCTCGGCGCGCTGCTGCGACAGGACCTGGTTGAGATTGGCGCTGCCGCGGGCATCGGTATGCCCTTCGATGCGGATGTTGCGGCTGGTGTCCTGGTTCACGAATTCGACGACAGCGCTGAGGTTCTCCAGAGCCTCCGCCTGCAACTCGGATTTGCCGGCAGCGAATACCGATTCACCGAGCGTCATCACCAGCCCGCGACTTTCCTCGCGCGCCTTCAGGGATTGCATCTGCACCCGCAGACTGTCCGCGGCAGCCATCGCGAGCTCAGCTTCGCGACGCGCCAGGCCAGCCTCGGCAGACTGCGCCGCCGCCACCCGCCTTGCCTGCTCCGCCTCAGCGCGCGCGGACTCGGCATCGGCGGCGCTTTCGGCACTGGCCGCAAACGCCGCCTCGGCGTCACGTCGTGAGCGCTCGGCCTCCTCGGCCTGCGCCAGCGATTGCAGCCTGAGCTTCTCCGCCTCCAGCCGTGCCAATTCGGCATCGCGGCGACTGGCTTCGAGCAGGATCTGATCATGCTCGCGTGCGAGTTCCGCCAACTTGCGCTCCGCGGCCACAACCTCGGCCGCCGCAATGGCGATATCGAGACGTCGTTCGGCGACGTAGGACAGATGCTGACGCACCGCGGCATCGCGGCTGGAAGTTTCGCGCAGCGCGCGCATGGCGTCCTGGACACGGGCGATTTCGCTCGGCACCAGCGCGGCACGTTCAGAATCCGCGAAAAACTGACTCAACTGGGCGTCGATCCGCTCCAGTTCGAGGTTGCGCTTGGGCGCAGCGAGTGCGATGCCGCTGCCGAACAACACGAGCAGTACCAGCAGCCAGCGTGCCGGCATCATGGCGCGCCCCTGCCCAGCAATTCTGCGCGCAAGGCATCGTTGCTGCGCCGCCGCTCAAGCAGTTCGGCGCGGAGTTGTGCCGCCCGCGCGCGCACCTGGGCCAAGTCGGCGTCGGCGCGCGCTTCGGCGATCAGACGTGCCGCCGCGACATGATCACCGGCGGCGATCAGTTCTTCGGACTTCGCCAACTTGTCGCGAGCGAATTGCAGTTCCACCGGGGCATGGGTTTCGGCATTGGCGGCAGCGGCGGCCTCCAGCCGCAGTCGCGCGTCGGCCAGATCGCCGGTCGGCGGCGGCAACGTCTGACAGGCGCCCAACAGGACCAGACCCAACCCGGCAAACAATCGCAAACTATTCTTCACAAGCACTCCCTGAGAACTGAATTTGGCGCCATCGTGGCCGGCCACCGCGGCAACGAGGCCCCGAAACGACGCGACCCGACGCAATCTGATCCGACTGGCGTAGTGAATCACGAATCACTGGCCCGCAGGGCAGCACGCCATGCCGGCTCCGCTGATTCTGGCGGCCACGTGTACAAGCACCTCGTGGTTGCTCCGGCAGCGTTGCGCGGGGGCTGACGCGCAGGCGGCGAGTGCACCAGGACCCGCCCTTGGCAGCGGGCAGGATCGGGGTCGAACAAGCTGGCAAAAGGCAAATGCATCGCGCTATTGTGTGAACCCACGGCCGCGATTGCAACGACAACCACTAGGGGACCCGGCGATCATGGATATCGGCTACTTTCTCAAACTGATGGCGGAAAAGGGTGCGTCGGACATGTTCCTGACCACCGGTGCACCCGTCAACATCAAGGTAGAGGGCAAACTCTACCCTCTGGGCAATACCGGCCTGCCCGGTGGCATGGTCAAGAAGATCGCGTACTCGTTGATGGATGAGGGCCTGGTGCCCGCCTTTGAGCGCGATCTCGAAGCCAATATGGCGATTGCCGTCAAGGATGCCGGACGCTTCCGCGTGAACGTGTTCAAGCAGCGCGGCGAAGTCGGCATGGTGATCCGCGCGATCAAGAGCGAGATCCCCAATATCGAGGCGCTCAAGCTGCCCGATGTGTTGAAGGACATCATCATGTCGCCGCGCGGACTGGTGCTGGTGGTCGGCGCGACCGGCTCGGGCAAGTCCACCTCCCTGGCGGCGATGCTGGACTACCGCAATACCAACTCAAGCGGCCACATCCTGACCATCGAGGATCCCATCGAGTTCCTGCATCGGCACAAGCGCTCGATCGTCAATCAGCGCGAAGTGGGCCTCGATACCCACACGTATCACAATGCCTTGAAGAACGCGATGCGCGAGGCGCCCGATGTCATCCTGATCGGCGAGATCCGCGATGTCGACACGATGGAGGCAGCGATTGCGTTTTCCGAAACTGGTCACCTCTGCCTGGCGACCCTGCATTCCAACAATGCCGACCAGACGCTTGATCGCATCCTGAACTTCTTCCCGGAAGCGGCGCACAAGAATGTGCTGATGAACCTGTCGCTCAATCTCAAGGCCGTCATCTCGCAGCGACTGGTGATCGGCAAGGATGGCAAGCGTATACCGGCCGTCGAGATCCTGATCAACACGCCGATGATTCGCGACCTGATGCGGCGCGGCCAGGTGCACGAGATCAAGGAAGCGATGGACAGCTCGCTGGAGGAAGGCATGCAGACTTTCGACAAGGCCCTGTTCAAGCTCTACAAGGACGGCAAGGTCGAGCTGGAAGAAGCACTCAACAAGGCCGACTCCCGCGACGGGCTGGCGCTCAAGATCCGGCTTGCCGAGGGCGGCAGCGGCGATAGCCACGACCCCTACGATCCCAACGCATTCTGAGTGGGCATGCCCGCCGCAAGGGCCCAGCCAATGCGCGCAACCAGCTGACGGTCGCGCGCCGATGCGCGCGCCGAGCGGCCAACCCAGGCTGGCGAGCAGGCCGGGCCGGCGGGTCGATCAGTTTTTCGGCGCGTCGATCTGGTTCTCGGGCCGGGCACGCTCAAAGGCCGGCAAGGCCATGCAGGTGGTGTGAATCCTGCGGATCGTCGGCCAGGGACCCAAATCCAGCGACCAGCGCTGGGCATTGAACACCTGGGGCACCAGGCAGCAATCGGCAATCGATGGTGCATCGCCTTCGCAGAAATCACCGGTGGAAGGACTATCGGTCAACATCTGCTCGAGCGCATCGAAGCCCAGTGTGATCCAGTGCTTGATCCAGCGCTCGCGCTCCAGCTGCGGCATATTGTCTTCGCGCTCAAGATACTTCAGCACGCGGGTATTGTTCAGCGGATGGATATCGCAGGCGACCAGCTGGGCCAGGCCGCGCGCGCGGGCGCGCTCACGCGAGGTAGCCGGCAACAGACTCGGGCCCTCGTACATTTCCTCGATGTACTCGATGATCGCGAGCGATTGCCGAATGACACGGCCACCATCGATCAGCACCGGCACCAGCTCCTGCGGGTTGATCTCCTTGAACGCGTCGGAATGCTGCTCGCCGCCACCCTTGACCAGATCGACCGGCACGATTTCACAGGGAAGTCCCTTCAGATGGATCGCGATGCGCACCCGGAATGCGGCACTGGATCGCCAATAGCTGTAGAGGCGCAGCCCAGAATCAGTCATAGCCCAATCTCCCTGACGGCCGATGCATTGAATCTAACGGAGCGGCTCGACGACAACAAGCACCGCTGGCCGATTGTGACGCGATGACTGCTCCACGCCACGTTGTGCACCCCGCGCTCAGGCCTTCTGGATCGACTGCTCGATGGCGCCGAAAATGCTGCTGCCATCGCGGTCCAGCATTTCGATGCGGACGCGATCGCCAAAGCTCATGAAGGGCGTGCTCGGTTTGCCGTCGCGGAGGGCCTCGACGGTCCGCTTTTCGGCAAAACAGGAAGCGCCGAGCGAGGTGTCCTCGTTGGCCACGGTACCTGAGCCCACGATGGTGCCAGCGGACAGTGGCCGGGTTCTGGCCGCATGCGCAATCAACTGACCAAAATTGAACTGCATGTCGACACCGGCCTCGGGCGCGCCGAACCATTCGCCGTTGTAGTGGCTGATCAGGGGCAGGTGCAGCTTGCTGTCGCGCCAGGCTTCGCCCAGCTCATCGGGTGTCACGAACACCGGCGACAGCGCCGAACGCGGCTTGGATTGCAGAAACCCGAAGCCCTTGGCGAGTTCGTCAGGGATAAGAAACCGCAGGCTGACATCATTGACCAGACCGACCAGCTGGATATGCGCCGCCGCTGCTTCGGCGCCCACCGCCATCGGCACATCATCGGTGATCACCACGACCTCGGCTTCCAGGTCGATTCCGTAGTCCTCGCTGGTCACCATGATCGGATCGCGCGGGCCCAGAAACCCGGCACTGGTGGCCTGGTACATCAAGGGATCGACGTAGAACGAGGCGGGCACCTCGGCGCCCCGCGCCTTGCGGACACGCGCGACATGCGGCAGGTAGGCACTGCCATCGACGAACTCGTAGGCACGCGGCAGCGGCGAGGCGAACTGCGCAAAATCCACAGCGAATACCGGCTCGGCATTGATCGACTCGGCGCGCCCCAGATTGAGCGCCTCGGATACCGCATTCAGTCGCGGTGCCGCCAGCGTCCATTCCTCAAGCGCGCGCTGCAAGCTGCCGGCGATATCCGGCACCCGGACCGCTCGACCGAGATCACGTGAAACCACCACCAGGGTGCCGTCGCGACCGCCTTCCTTCAGTGAACCCAGCTTCATCGAATCATCCTTTGCAATGGTTTTGCGACACACGGTTTGGCACGTGGCCACGGTGGCATGACTAGCCGGCCGGAGCGACCCGGAAATTGCGCTTCAATCCTGCCCAGCACTGCTGATAGTCGGGCTGCAGTTCGGGCGCCTGCATGGCCTGCAGGGTGGGCCGCAGCACGGCGCGGGTTTCGAACATGAAGGCCATGGTATCGACGATCACGTCCGGCCTGGAAAGATCGGCGTTCGAGGCGCGCTCAAAGGTCACCGCGTCCGGACCATGGGCACTCATGCAGTTGTGCAGACTGGCGCCGCCGGGCGCGAAACCATCGGCCTTGGCATCGTAGCTGCCGTGCACCAGACCCATGAATTCGCTGGCGATGTTGCGATGGAACCAGGGCGGCCTGAAGGTGTCCTGGGCCACCAGCCAGCGCGGCGGAAAAATGGCCAGATCGAGGGTGCCGACACCGGCAGTATCGGAAGGCGCGGTCAGCACCAGGAAGATGCTCGGATCGGGGTGATCGAAACTGATCGAGCCAATGGTGTTGAACCGGCGCAGATCGTATTTGTACGGCACGTAGTTGCCGTGCCAGGCCACCACATCGAGGGGTGAATGCCCGATCGGCGCCGACCACAGCCGACCCTGGAACTTGTTGACCAGTTCGAAGCTGCCCTCGATATCTTCGAAGGTCGCTACCGGCGTCTGGAAATCGCGCGGATTGGCCAGACCATTGGAGCCGATCGGACCGAGATCGGGAATCCGCAGCAGGGCGCCAAAATTTTCGCAGACGTAGCCGCTGGCGACATCATCCAGCAACTCGACACGGAAGCGCATGCCGCGCGGCAGTACGACGATCTCCTGCGGTTCTGCCTCGATCACACCGAACTCGCTGGCAAAGCGCAGTCGACCCGATTGCGGAACCACCAGCATCTCGGCATCGGCATTGTAGAAATAACGACCCTGCATCGAGCGGTTGGCCTGATAGAGATGAATGCCGACCGCCTCATTGCCGGCAATCGTCCACATTCCCTCGATAAAATCCCTGGGCCCTGGCGCGGCCGGCCGCGGCGACCAGCGCAGCTGATTGGGTGTCGCCGGCAATTCGTCGAAACGATTGTGAAACGCAGCCTCGGGCAGTGCCGAAAAGCTGCCATGCACGGCGCCGGGACGGATCCGGTACAGCCAGCTGCGCCGATTCTCGGCGCGTGGCGCGGTGAAGGCGGTGCCCGACAGCTGCTCGGCATATAGTCCATGGGCAACCCGCTGCGGCGAATTGCGACCGATCGGCAGCGTGTCGGCGATCGCTTCGCTCGCAAAGTGGTTGCCAAAGCCCGACTGGTATTGCGGCGTACTCATGCTTGCTGGTTCCTGTCACCACGCCATGCCTTGGCAGGCCGGCACACACGGAGTGCGCTCACCTGCCGGTTTTCGGCTCTGCCGATCAGAGTACGCCACGTTCCATCTGATCGCGTTCGATCGACTCGAACAGCGCCTGGAAGTTGCCTTCTCCGAAGCCCTCATTGCCCTTGCGCTGGATGATCTCGAAGAAGATCGGCCCGATATTGGTCTGGGTAAAGATCTGCAGCAGTTTCTTCTGCTTGGTCTCCGGATCGGCGTCGATCAGGATGCGGTTGCGGCGCATGCGTTCGACGTCTTCGCCGTGATTCGGAATGCGCTGGTCGATCACATCGAAATAGGCGTTGGGTGTATCCAGAAACGCCACATTCTGCGCCCGCATGGCCTCCACCGATTCGTAGATGTTGTCGGTGAACAGCGCGATGTGCTGGATACCCTCGCCCTTGTACTGATCCAGGTACTCGTTGATCTGCGACTTCGGGTCGGAGCTTTCATTGAGCGGAATCCGCACGATGCCATCGGGCGCGGTCATCGCCTTCGAGATCAGGCCGGTCTTGGCGCCCTTGATATCGAAGTAGCGGATCTCGCGGAAACCGAACAGTCGCTCGTAATAGGTCGCCCAATGCGCCATCTGGCCCTGATAGACATTGTGCGTCAGATGGTCGATGAAGGTCAGGCCGAACCCACGCGGATTGCGTTCGAGGCCAGGGAAGAAATCAAACTCGCGCTCGTAGAGATTGCTGTGGCCGCCTTCGTCGGTGACCAGATAAAGCATGCAGTCGCCGATGCCCTTGATGGTCGGCGCATTGACCGCCCGGGTTTCCGCGCGATGCGTGGTCGCCTCGGCGCCGTTGGCGAGCACGGCCTGCAGCACTTCTTCACTGTCGCGCACACGGATCGCAAACCCGCAGGCGCAGGGCCCGTGGGCCTTGGCGAAATCGGCAGCGAACGAATCCGGCTCTTCGTTGACCAGGAAATTGCAGGCGCCCTGGCGATACAGGGTGATCGCCTTCTGCTTGTGGCGCGCAATCGCGGTGAAGCCCATCGTGCGGAACAGCTGGTGCAGGCTCTCGGCCTGACCGACGGGCGCGGCAAACTCGACAAATTCGAAGCCGTTGATCCCATGCGGATTGGCAAACAAGGGTGGCGCGGGCTGGACTTGGGCGTTCATGGCTTCCCTCCGGAATCTGGTGCGCGGACTTGCGCTTTGCAGACGCCCGTTATAGTTTCAGATGAAACTAATTGCAAGTGGATCGACCTCGCAGCACACTTGAGCCATGCCGGTCCGGCCCGCTGCCGACCTGGAGTACACCCCGATGCTGGAACTGGACCGCTTCCTGCCCTACCGCCTGTCGGTGCTGTCCAACACCATCAGCGCCGCGATCGCCAGCCAGTACGCCGAGCGCTTTGACCTCGGCGTCACCGAATGGCGGGTACTGGCCATACTCGGCCGCTACCCGCGTATAAGCGCCAATGAAGTCGCCGAGCGCGCCGCCATGGACAAGGTCGCGGTCAGTCGCGCGGTTTCCAGCCTGCTGGCATCGGGACGCTTGAAGCGCGCCACCGACGCTGTCGATCGCCGCCGCTCGATGCTGAGTCTGAGCGCCAAGGGTCAGAAGGTCTACGATCAGGTCGCGCCACTGGCCAAGCGCCATGAAGAGCGCCTGCTCGCGCATCTGACGCCCGAGGAATGCGTCTGGCTCGATCGCATCATCGACAAGCTGAGCCTGGTCGAAGCCCAGCATCTGGCCGATTGAGCGCGACATCCCGGGTCGCCGTTATCGCCCGAGAATTTCACCGTGCAGGTCTTGCCCCACCGCTATCGCTCTGGCCCCGGCAGTTGTAGCGGGGCTTGCCCCGCTGTCGTTGTCGTTGCCGTTGCATTTGTAGAGCGGGGCAAGCCCCATAGGCGTTAACCTGTTTTTCCTGGCAAATGATTGCCCTGTCCAACGCGCAGCTGTCGATCATCCGGCATTGGTTTGCGCTCGCCCCGAAGGGGCACAACAATTCAGCCCAGGGCAACGCCCTGGGTAGGCGGGCAGATCATCCCGAAGCCCTGAAAGGGCGATTCAGTCCCACACGTTGCGTTCGTCAAACGCGACGCCATGCCGTTCAAGAAGTGCACGGATTTCGTCCTCGAACGTCCTGACGCGATGATGCGCAGGCTGCCTCGCAAACGTAGCGATGCACCGGTGCCAGGTTTGATTCGGACACGGAAGCGGCGCCATGGCCGGCCTGCCACGCGAAGCCAGAAAAATCCGGTCCTTGCGTCTAGTTCCATTTTGACGAAGCCTGCTTCAGCTGTTTCACTCACGTGCTCAATGCCACGGTACGCCCGAGCGCAAGGGGCTGAACGTGATCGGCCACCGGGTTGATCAGCACTGCCGGACAACCGAGGTCTTTCGATACCGCAGCGAGATACACGTTTACCGGTTCACGTACCCCTACCTGCAACCAAGGCACACCGTTCTTTTTGCTGAGCACCAAAATGCACATGTAAACGCGCCAGCGATTGCGACATCGATTTGACTCGCCCTTTCAGGGCTCCGGGTGACGCGCGACCATACCCAGGGCGTTGCCCTGGGCTGAGTTGATGTGCCCCTTCGGGGCGCAAGTCTCGGTGTGCCGGCTCAAAATCAAGGAACCAGCCCTTAGGTTAACGCCTATGGGGCTTGCCCCGCTGTCGTTGCCGTTGCCGTTGCATTTGTCCCCGAGGGCTGACGTTTCCCCTGTTTTCACGTGCATATTCCCAGCCGTTTTCGGAGTGTCTGCAACGCCGCTGGCGTGAAGTCGATGATTCGTTCCATGCACAGCAGTCTGGCGAGCGAGATGATCGACAGCTCGCGCGAAGATCGGGTCGTCACCTTGAACCGTCGATGCAGTCCTTCGGTCTCTGCTAGTTGGCCCAGATGCCAGAGCAGGAACGTGGCCAAGGTGGCGATCATCAGCAATGCTTGCAGCCGCGATGCTGAGCGTGATCGGCCGATCTGTGTCCCCATGCCAAACGGCAGTGACTTGGAGTCTCGGAAGTTTTCCTCGATTTGCATGCGGCGGGCGTACAACGCCGCTATTTCGTCGGCGCGCAAGTCGCGCAGCGTCGGCGAGTGCGCGAGCACCCAAGGTTCGCGCGCGCTGGCCCGCGCCTCTCTCACCGCCTTGTGTAGCGACCCGTGGCCGGGGCGCCGGTACGCGGTACGGCCTACCCGCTTGCGGCGCACGCACACCATGTCGCATTCAAAGCGTTTGGTTTTTGTCAGCTCACAGCTTTCCCAGCGCCGCGCAAGGCCAACCGCGCGGCGCCCAAAGTACCGCGCATCCTGCCACTGCCAACCCTGGTGTCGGATGTGGTTGCCACCCCGGACGCGTCCAATCCATTCCCAGCCTAAACGCTCGACGTCTCGGAACCAGGGAGTGCGGAACCCTGCATCACTGATCACGATCACGCGCGTCGTTTTTGGAATCCAGCGGTGCAACGCCTTCAGCATGGCGCGATGTGCCTTCGCATCGCCATGCCTCTTCGCCGGATACACCTGCTGATACACCGTGATCCCACGGCCCATACCCAGCCGCACCACCGACGCTCGCAGTTCCACGAATGTCCCGCCCGGGGTCGCTGCTGACCAATCCACTGCGATTACCAGACACGACTGCCACTGGCACAACAACCGCAGCAGCGATTGCGCCACGATGTCCACCTCGTCGCAGATCCGTTTGCTGCCGATCAAACGATCAACTCGTTTGAGTCCCGCCTTCAGACCGCTGAGCGGGCGCAATATTCCGCGGGCCAAACGCGACAAGGTCAACGCATGACCTGTCATCGCCGCCCACACCACCGCCGCCAGAACGCGACGGCGCGCACCGTGGACATCTGGCAAAGTGCTTTCGATAAAACGCGATACGATAGATTCTGCGTGCATGGCCGCCTCCGAAACGGTTGGTCCCGTGACGGAGAAAAAACCGGTCATGCACGCGCTGTTTTCGCAGCAGCCTACGCGCAATTCATTGAATTACAAAGCAACATCGCTGAAAAAGTCGGGGAAACGTCAGCCCCGAGGGGATTGCATAGAGCGGGGCTTGCCCCGCTGCGCTTGGCCTTCGTTCTTCGTTCGCAAAGATCAACGGCAGCGCGGCAAGCCACGCTCTACAACATCAACATCAACATCAACATCAACATCAACATCAAAACCAACGCCGACATCGACGTGGACAGCGACGCCAACTGCAGCGGCAGCAAACGAAAACGGCGGCCGTAGCCGCCGTTTCGTCAACACGTTTCGGTATGAGCTATTTCACGCCATGCATCAGCTTCTGGATCAGTGGCGCGATCAGGAACAGCAGCGCGCCGGGAATGACCAGGGCCCAGAAGCCGAATGTGTAGCCAGAGAGGGCCGAGGCCACGGTCATGCCTTCGGTGCCACTGACGTGACTGGCGAAAATGCCGGACAGGTTGTTGCCGATGCCGGTGGACAGGAACCAGCCACCCATGCCGAAACCCACCAAGCGAACCGGTGCCAATTTGGTCACCATCGACAGCCCGATCGGCGACAGACAGAGTTCGCCCACCGACTGGATGACATAGACCATGAACAGGGTCCAGAACGGGATCTTGCCGAAGTCATCGACCAGGCTCGACAGCGCGAACCACAGCAGGGCAAAGGCGACACCGTTGAACAGCAGACCGAGGCCGAACTTGCGCGGGATCGAGGGATTGGCATTGCGCATGGCCACCCAGAGCCAGGCCATCACCGGCGCCAGGGTGATGATCGCAAGCGAATTGACCGACTGGAACCAGGCCACCGGCCAGGTCCAGCCGAACAGCTCGCGATCGACGATCTGATCAGCGAGGAAGGTGAAGGAACTGCCGGCCTGTTCGAAGAACATCCAGAACAACACGTTGAACGCAAAGATGATCAGCATGGCGATCACCATGTCGCGCTGCTTGCTGCCTTCGCGAATACCTTCGACCAGCAGCAGCCCGGCAAGCCCGATGAACATGATGCTCAGAACCCATTGCAGGGTGCCGGCACCGAGCGACAACAGAAAATAGATGACCGGAATCGCCAGCAGGGCACCAATCGTGGTGTACAGCACGCGGGCCTTGCTCTCACCACCGACATTGGGTCGACCCACGCCCTCAAGTTGACGGCGACCAAACCAGAACCAGACCAGGCTGATCAGCATGCCGATGCCGGATGCGATGAAGACCACCTTGTAGGCCGGCGTCTCAGTAGTGCCGAAGACCTGCTCGGCCAGCGCACCTGTCAGCAACGGCGCCACCATCGCGCCAAGGTTGATGCCCATATAGAACAGGGTGAAGCCTGAGTCGCGACGCTGGTCGTCGACTGCATAGAGCTTGCCGACCATCGTCGAGATGTTTGGTTTGAACAGCCCGTTGCCGGCGATGATGGTGGCCAGGCCAAACTTGAACACCTCTTCATTGGGCATCGCGATCATGAACAGGCCGGCCGCCATGATCACGGCACCAACCAGGATCGAACGCTGATAACCGATCACCCGATCCGCGACCAGGCCGCCAAAAATTGCCGCCGCATAGACCAGTGCCAGATAGGCGCCGTAGGTTTGATTTGCCGGCGCCTGGCCGCTGCCACTGCCATCATGAAACTGCGCCACGATATAAAGCACCAGCGCCCAGCGAATGCCATAGAACGCAAAGCGCTCCCAGAACTCGGTCATGAACAGCATCCAGAGCGGGCGCGGGTGCCCCAGCAGGGTCTGGTATTGGGGTAAAGCGCCAGACTCGGGCGCAGCGGCGGATCCACTCATCAGATTCTCTCCTGAAGCCTTGTGATTGATGCCCGGAAGGGCAGACGGAACCGGATCAACCGGGGAAGTTTGCGCGACGCTCAGGCAGTTGGACCACACTGGACCGCAGCCGCATGCCCAGGCAACAGCGCCCGACACACGGTCAGCAAGGCGACATGCGGCCCCGACCCTCCACGTCAACAGACGCAGGTTTAGCCGCAGTCGCGGGCGGCGTCAATGATTGACAGCTGCGGCAATGCAACAGAACGGGGTCACGTGGCGACTTCCGCAATGCCCCGATGGTCCAATGGTCGAAACTGCCGGGCGACCGCAGACTGCCCCTGTGCTGGCACCGCGCGCCCGCCTTGCGGTAGCGTATCGATCCGACTCCTGAATCTCGAACGCATGACCGACCTGCTCTGGCAACCCAGCCCGGAACGCATTGAGCGATCCAACCTTGGCCGCTTCATCAAGCGCATCCGGCAAGAAGTGGATGGCCAGGTGCGCGACTATGTCTCGCTGTACGATTTCTCGGTCAAGTACCCGGAAAAATTCTGGCTGGCGGTCTGGGACTATTGCGGTATCCGGGCCAGCGGTGATCGTAGCCGGGTGTTGATCGATGCCGGCAAGATGCCGGGGGCCCAGTTCTTCCCCGATGTGACACTCAACTTCGCAGAGAACCTGCTGCGTTTCCGAGATGACAGGATCGCGCTGGCGTTCCGTGGCGAGTCCGGAATTGCGCGCGATCTGAGTTATGCCGATCTGCATGCCCAGGTATCGCGCCTGGCCAAGGCGCTGCGCGCCGAAGGCGTGACTGCCGGTGATCGTGTCGCCGGCTTCATGCCGAACGTACCCGAGGCCGTGGTGGCGATGCTGGCGGCCACCAGCATTGGCGCAGTGTGGTCGAGTTGCTCCCCGGATTTTGGCGTCAATGGGGTCGTCGACCGCTTCGGCCAGATCGAACCCAAGGTGCTGTTCTGTGCCGATGCCTATGCCTATGGCGGCAAATCCTTCGAATGCCTCACCAAGGTGACGAGCATCGTCGAGCAACTGCCGAGCGTGCAGAAGCTTGTCGTGGTGCCCTACCTCAATCCGTCGCCGGATGTGACAGCGGTGCCGCGTGCAGTCACCCTGGCGCAGTTCACCGAGCGCCACAGTGCCGGCGCGATCGAGTTTGTTCGCCTGCCCTGGTCGCACCCGATCTACATCCTCTATTCGAGCGGTACCACCGGCATTCCCAAGTGCATCGTGCATGGCGCCGGTGGCACCCTGATCCAGCACCTGAAAGAACTGGCCCTGCATGCCGACGTCAAACGCGAGGACCGGCTGTTCTACTACACCACCTGTGGTTGGATGATGTGGAACTGGCTGGTCTCTGGACTCGCAACCGGAGCGACGGTCTGCCTGTTCGATGGATCGCCGTTTCATCCGGATGGAAATGTGCTTTGGAATATCGTCGATGAGCTCGGCATCAGCGTGTTTGGCACCAGCGCCAAGTACATCGCCGCCATCGAAAAGGCGGGCATCAAGCCCGCCGAGACCCACAAGCTGCTGAACCTGAAGACCGTGCTGTCGACCGGCTCGCCGCTGGCGCCGGAGAGCTTTGACTACGTCTACCGCGACATCAAGAGCACGGTACTGCTCGGCTCGATCTCGGGCGGCACCGATATCGTCTCCTGTTTCGCCCTTGCGGCGCCGGTGTTGCCGGTCTACCGCGGCGAATTGCAGACGCGCGGACTCGGCATGAAGGTGGAAATCCTCGACGACGATGGCAAACCCGTCCGCGAAACCCCGGGGGAATTTTCCTGCACCGCGCCCTTCCCCAGCATGCCGGTCGGCTTCTGGAATGATGCCGACGGCAGCAAGTATCGGGCGGCCTACTTCGAGCGATTCGACAATGTCTGGTGCCACGGCGACTGGGCGACCCTGACCCAGCATGACGGCATCATCATCCACGGTCGCTCCGATGCCACCCTCAATCCCGGCGGCGTCCGCATCGGCACCGCGGAGATCTACCGCCAGGTCGAACGCGTCGAGGAGGTACTGGAATCGCTCGCGATCGGCCAGGATTTCGACAACGATGTGCGCGTGGTGCTGTTCGTCCGGCTGCGCGAGGGTGTGACACTGGACGAGGCGCTGCAGGCGCGCATCCGCAAGGAAATCCGCGACAACACGACGCCGCGCCATGTTCCGGCACGGATCATCCAGGTCCCGGATATCCCGCGCACCCTGTCCGGCAAGATCGTCGAACTGGCGGTACGCAATATCGTGCACGGCCGCCCGGTCAAGAATACCGATGCCCTTGCCAACCCGAAGGCCCTGGAGTTTTTCCGCAATCTGCCTGAACTGGCGAATTGATCATCGCCACGGCGCGGGCCTGAAACTGGGGTGTTCCGGACCACAGAGCGCAGCCGCAGCGGCGCCCGCGCGGATCACCCGGGCGATCGCCCGTAGCCGCCGGTCCGCAGCCGGCAGATTGCAATTTGTATCCTTCGTCCGATCGGCGACGCTGACCGGCGGTGGTATGGTCGGAGCGGGGGTATTCCGTGTCTCGACCCTTGGACAGGCTTTCGGCTCGGTGGTCGGCGCAGGTGGACGGTGCCGAGGCGCAGTTGCGCGCCTGGGAGTTGCTGTGTCTGGGCAGCAACCTTGAGGAGCTGGCGCAGACGGTGGCGCAGTGGACGGATGCGGTCCCCGGCTGCAAGGAGGCAAGACTGCTCGTTTCAACGGAAACCGGGGCCGCAACAGCGGGCACGGTCCGCATCGGGCTTTGCCAGGGTCGCGCCCAACTCGAACTGCTGATCGACGATTCCGGATCCGAGGTCGCGACCGCTGTGCGAAATCTGCCCTGGTTCGACCTGCTCGAGTTGCGGCTTTCCGAACTGCTTGCGCTGGGCGATCTGCAGTCTTCGCTTGCGACCGCCCGGCGGGCAGAGCGCATTCAGAAAGCACTGTTCGCGATCGGCGATCTGGCGCACTCGGAACTCGCCCTGCACGACATGTTGCACCAGGTCCATGCCATCGTCTGCGATCTTACCTATGCCGAGAATTTCTATATCGCCCTGTACTCGGAAGAACGTGACGCCCTGCATTTTGCCTACGATGCCGATGTCAGCGAGGCCGAGATTGCACGCACCGACAGCGAAGTCGTCGCCACCGATTACCCCAACAGCCTGACCTTCGCGGTGGTGCATCTGCGCCGGTCACTGATGGGTCCGAGCCAGGACCTTCGTGAGCAACTGAAGTTGGGGGACGATGCCCGCCTTGGACTGGATTGCGTCGATTGGCTGGGCGTGCCGATGCTGGAAGGCGAGCGAGCGCGCGGCGCCGTAGTTGTCCAGAGTTACGATCCGGCGCGGCGCTACAGTGAGGATGATCGCGCCCTGCTGCAATTCGTTGCTCAGCACATTCTTACCGCAGTCAAGCGCAAGCAGGCCCAGGAAGAACTCGAGCATGCCGTCGCCATCCGGACCGCTGAACTGGCCGAGGCCAACCAGGTCCTGCGCGCCGAGGGTATCGAAAGGGAACGCCGGCAACTGCTGCAAGCGGCACTGTTCCGGATTGCCGAATTGGCGAGTGAGCACGGCAGCCTGGATGACTTCTTCGCCGGCGTGCATGGGGCCGTTGCCGGATTGCTCGATGCGCGCAATTTCTTCATCGCCCTGCTCTCCGAGGATGGTGAGTCGCTCAGCTTTCCGTATTTCGTGGACGAGTTCGATCAGCCATTGGCAACGCGACGCCTCACCCATGGCATCACCGAGCATGTACTGAGTCACCGCCAGCCGCTGCTGGCAACGGCAAGCGAAATCCGCGCGCTGATGGCGGCCGGCGAGCTGTTGATGTTCGGTACGGTTCCAGAATGCTGGCTCGGACTCCCGCTGCTCCTGGGCGAGCGTGCGGTGGGCGCCATGGTGGTGCAGAGCTACGATTCCGAACTCGCCTATGGCGCACAGGAACAGGAAATCCTTCAGTTTGCATCCCTGCATATCGCAACCGCATTGGAGCGCAGGCAGACACAGGAACGCCTGCGCCTTGCCCATGCCGAACTCGAACACCGGGTACAGGAGCGCACGCACGAACTGCGCCTGGCCAATGACGGACTGCGCGAGCAAATCCATGTTCGGGAATTGGCAGAGTCGCGACTCAAGCACGAGGCCTTGCACGATGCGCTGACCGGCCTGCCCAACCGCACCGCACTACTGTGCAATCTGGCGCAGGCGCTGGGCGCCTATCAGGCTGATCACTCGCACCTGTTTGCCGTGTTGTTTCTCGATCTTGATCGCTTCAAGGTTGTGAACGATTCGGTTGGTCATCTCGCGGGCGACGAATTGCTGATCGAAGCAGGCCATCGAATCACGCGCTGCGTTGGTGTTCCCGGCGCAGTCGCGCGACTGGGGGGTGACGAATTCACCGTGCTCCTCGAAGGCATCAGCAGTGTCAGTGAAGCCTGCGCGGTTGCTGACCGCGTTCTGCGCACCCTGGTCGATCCGGTGCGGATCGGCGAGAAGGAGGTGTATACCTCGGCCAGCATTGGTATCGCTGTCGCCAACCCGCGCTACCAACGCGCCGAGGAACTGCTGCGCGATGCTGACGTTGCGATGTACCGGGCCAAGTCGCATGGACGTCGCCGCTACGAACTGTTCGATCAACAGTTGCACGAGCAGGCGCTGCGCATGCTCGATCTGGAGAGCGACCTGCGCCGGGCCATCGAAAGACAGCAATTTGAACCGTATCTGCAACCCATCGTTCAGCTTGCCGATGGCCATGTATTGGGCTACGAGGCGCTGCTGCGTTGGCGGCATGATGATCGAGGCCTGCTGCTGCCGGCTGATTTTCTCTCGGTCGCCGAGGACTCCGGCAACGTCGAGCACATCGACTGGCAGATCTATGAGCAGGTACTTCGAATGATTCCACGCCTTTTTCGGACCGATGCCTATGTAAGCATCAATGTATCCGCCAGGCATTTCCGCTCACCCGAACTGGTTGCCAATCTGCTCGAACTGATCTCGGCCTACAAGGTGCCCGCCTGGCGGCTACGCATCGAGGTGACCGAGGGTGCATTGCTGGAGAACCCCGAGCAGGCTGGCGCCGCCATGCAGCACCTGCGCGATGCTGGCGTGTTGACCTCACTCGACGACTTTGGCACCGGTTACTCGTCGCTCTCCTATCTGCACCGGTTTCCACTGCACACCCTCAAGATCGACCGATCCTTTGTGCACGACCTGCATTCGGTCGCGAGCAGCAGCAGCGCGCCTGTGGTGCGGGCGATCCGCGCGATGGCGCAGTCGCTGGGCATGGAGGTAGTCGCCGAGGGCATTGAAACCCAGGACCAACGCGAAGCCCTGCTCCAGCTCGATTGCGCGATGGGCCAGGGATTCCTGTTCGCCGAACCGCAACCACTTGCGCATTGGCATGAGGCGTCGGTGTTGGCCGGATAGAACGACCCCGGCGCGTGGCCGGGGTCGGGTCCTTCTTTCAGCTCAGGACGGGATCAGAACGTGACGCTCCAGCTGTCGATGTAGCCCGTGTCGGCATTGGCGTTGTCATTCACCCGCAGCTTCCACGAACCGTTCAGCGCCTCGGTGGACAGGTTCAGGGTCACCGTCTTGATGATGTTGTCCGCGCTGCCACCGGTACGGTTGTGCAGGTTGTACAGGCTGCCATCCGGTGCCACCAGATCGACCTTCAGATCGCCGATATAGGTGTGGATGATGCGGATACTGACCGAACTCGACGAGGGCGCATTGCCGCTGCGACCGGTCACCGAGATCGGCGAATCGACGGTGGCATTGTCGCGGATCTGGTAGTCGGCGGTGTTGCTGTAGGTCTGCCCGGTCGGCGGCGGCGTGGTGCCACCGAAGATGGAGTACAGCAGACGATTGGCTGAGCCGGTACCTGCGCTGGTGACCTTGTTGGCGGTGGAGGCATTGATGATGGCCGTGGTCACCTGAGCCGGCGTGGCACTGGTATTGGCGGCCAGATACAGCGCGGCCACACCAGCGACATGCGGCGAAGCCATCGAGGTGCCGCTGATGGTGTTGGTCGCGGTCGTGCTGGTGTACCAGGCCGAGGTGATCGACGAACCCGGTCCAAAGATATCCAGACAGGTGCCGTAGTTCGAGAAGCTCGAACGCGCATCGGTGCTCGTGGTCGAGCCGACCGTGATGGCCGAGGGCGCGCGTGCCGGCGAGTAGTTGCAGGCATTGGCGTTGTCATTGCCCGCGGCCACCACGACGGTAACGCCGGCATTGACCATATTGGCCACGGCGGTGTCGGTGGCGCTGGAGGCTCCGCCACCCAGGCTCATGTTGGCCACCGCCGGCTTGATGTGATTGGCGGCGACCCAGTCCATGCCCGCGATCACGCCGGAGTTGGAACCCGAGCCGTCACAGCCGAGCACGCGGACCGGATGGATGGTGACGCCCTTCGCAACGCCATGGGTGGTGCCGCCGACGGTGCCGGCAACGTGTGTTCCATGGCCATTGCAGTCGGTGGTACCGCCGCTGGTAATGGCGGTGTAGCCATTGCCCATGCGACCGGAGAACTGCGAGTGCGAGCCGAGCACGCCGGTGTCTACGATGTAGGCATGCACGCCTGCAGCCGTGGTGTTGTAGGTGTAGCTGCCGCTCAACGGGAGATCGCGCTGATCGACGCGATCGATGCCCCAGGTGGCGCCGGTCTGGGTGGCGCTGATGCGGACGATGCTGTCCTCTTCGACGTAGGCAACGCGCTCATCCAGCAGCAGGCGCTCAAGCGCCTTGTCATCGGCACCGACGACGAATCCACGCAGCGCGTGGCTGTAGGACATGTGCACGCGCAGCCCCAACTGGCTGGCCATGTTGTCTGCAACATTGCGGACACTGGGCGCGCGCGAATTTTCGCTGGCCAGCGACGCGATGCCATCCTTCAACACTACGATGTACTGGCCCTCGATCGGCTTGGCGGACAACTTGAACTCGGCCTGCGCCTGCGCGCCCCCACTGCCGGCTGCAAGTACTACGGCCGCGATCGCCGTCGCCAGAACCTGATTGGCGTGTTTCATTGCGTATCTCCCCACTTGTTTGAGTCAAACCCAGAAAGTGAAACCACCTCGTCCGGCGTACCGGTCCCCCGAGGTTGGATGAGTTGGGCCGTCGGCCCGGCCGAAGAGATAGGGGCTTGTGCCAATCGTTGTCTAATGCGTTTTGCGCATATGGCTATATGAATTTTGCGCTACGCTCGGCAGCGCGCGGCCGGCATGATCGGCGGCTTGGGAAATGATCGGGCAGTTCAGGGAGCGCGTTGCTCCGCAGCCGGCATTGCTGCGGCACAGCATAGCGCAGAATCCGTTTCACGACGGTTGCACGGACGAATGCAGGATAGTGCGTGAGTATCGGGCAGGCGCTCCTGCGCGCGGCCGATGGGGACAAGGCCGGATGCTGTTGAGGGTTGCTGCGAAACGAGCGCGTTTCCATGGCATGCGCAATCCGCCGGGATCGCCGGTACGCCAGCGACCACGAATATACCCGCGCCACAGCGGGCGGGATCGAGAGCGTTTTGCGGACGATCAAACCGGGCGATCCAGCGCTCGGCCCATGCGGCGAGATGAATTGAAAATTTGAATGCAGCGGAGCGCGGTATGGCAGTGACACTCACGGGATTGCGTTGCCTCGTCGAGATCGTCGAGGCGAACTTCAACATCAGTTCCGCCGGCCAGGCCATGCACCTGTCGCAACCCTGCGTCTCGCGCAGCCTGAAGCAGGTGGAAGAATCGCTGGGCTTTCGCGTCTTTACCCGGCACGGACGCAACCTGGTCAGCGTGACGCCAGCGGGAATGGAAGCCATCGAAGTGGCCAAGCGGGTGATCCGCGATATCGATGGCCTGCGCAATTTCGCCGCCAATACCCGCGGTGATACCACCGGTGAACTGGCGATCGCGGCCCCGCAGACCTATGCGCTGTATGTGCTGCCACCCCTGCTCGGAAAACTGCGCGAACGCTATCCCGAACTCAGTGTCCGCATGCACACCCTCGGCGATGGCGAACGGGTACGCCCGTCGGAGCACAATCGCTGCGATGTGGTGATCGCCTCCACCGCCGGCGACGACGTCCCGGAAGGCATTGCGGTTCCGCTGTTTCGCTGGACGCGCGTCGTGCTGGTCGGCAAGAACCATCCGCTGGCTCAATCCGCCGGACCGGTGGCACTGCGCGAGTTGGCGCGCTGGCCGCTGGTGACTTACGAGGCGGCGCGACAGCCGGGTTCGTCATTGAATCGGGTGATGGCAGCGGCCGGGGTGACGCCGCAGTTTGCCTGCTCCGCGCATGACGCGGCTACGATCAAGGCCTATGCGCTGGCCGGCCTTGGCGTCGGTCTGGTCGCAGAAATTTCGCTGGGTCGGGCCGACTATCACCAGTTTGCCGTGGTCCCCATGGATGTCAGCCTGCCTGATTGCACCGCCTGGGCGGTGCTGCCGCGTGGACGGGTGCTGCGCAATGCGACCATCGAACTGATCCGGCTGCTGGCACCGCAACTCGATGCCGATGCCCTGCGCCGAGCCTCCCAGGGCGAACTGCCCGAGCACTGGCCGGAACCTCCGCACTATCGTTGCAATTAGTTCGCCACTCCGGTGCGTATCCGGCCACACTGCGCGACTGTCCCCCTGCTGTCGCATTTTGCGTATGCAGCGACATGAGACCAGCCGAACACGTTCCGCCGCCCGACTGCCCCGCTTTGCGCGCGCTTCGCGTTGCGCTACAGCCGACCAGTCTGGACGCTGCTCAGCGATCGCCGCTGCGCGTAGTATCAGGTGTATCGCACCTGAGCTGGACCGGTGCCGGCAATTGGGTCGACCGCATGATCAAGACCACTTCCGCCATGGGTTGCCACACGCAGGTGGCTGATCAGGCGGCGACGCGCGCGCAGGCGCCCGGCGCGGTTCTGGCGTCGCTACCGACTTCGGCGCGCGCCAAAGACGCTTTGCTGCAAGGACCGCCACGATGAGCAAAGCAGACCCGGCACAGCTGCAGCGCGTCTCGGCGTTGTTCGACGAGATGGAGGGACTGGACCCGGCCGCCCGTGCACTGCGCATCGCGGGACTCCAGCAACAGGAGCCCGAAGTCGCGGCGGAACTGATGCGCTGGCTGGCGAAGGACAGCGAAGCCGATGGCCTGCTCGACGGCCTCACCGGCAGCCGCGGACAAGCGCAAGCAGCGGCTACTGAGGATTCCGGCAATCGCAGCGGTCAGCAGATCGGACCCTACGAACTTCTGCGCCGGGTCGGCCGCGGCGGCATGGGTGAGGTGTATGAGGCACGGCGTCCGGTCGCCGACTTCGAGCAGCGGGTAGCGATCAAATTGCTGCGCCGGGGGCTCGACAGCGAGGACGTGGTCAGGCGCTTTCTGCGCGAACGCCGCATCCTGGCCCAGCTTGAGCATCCCGGCATCGCCCGCCTGATCGATGGCGGCATGAGCAATGACAGCCTGCCCTACCTGGTCATGGAGTTCATCGACGGCGAGGGGCTGATCGACGCCGTCAAGCGCCGCGAACTGGATGTCGAGACCCGGCTGCAGCTGTTTCTGCATATCTGCGATGCCGTGGCCTACGCCCATCGCCGGCTGATTGTGCACCGTGACCTCAAACCCTCGAATGTGCTGCTGACCGCCGACAACGAGCCCAGGCTGCTCGATTTCGGGATCGCCAAGCTGCTCGATGAAGTGGACGACGAGGCACTGACCGGCACCGGCATGCGGGTACTGACACCAGGCTATGCCGCGCCCGAGCAGATTCTCGGTCGGCCGATCAGCACCGCCACCGATGTCTATGCGCTCGGCTTGATCCTGTACGAATTGCTCACTGGAGCCTCGCCCCTGCAGCGCAGCGGCAAGAGTGTCGAGCGCGTCGCCCACGAACTCGAGCATGAGAGCGTGCTGCGGCCAAGCGCCGCGGTGCTCGCCGCTGAGGGTCATGGCGGCGTGACCCAGCTCAGCCGGCAGCGCCAGGCACGCCGGCTCAGCGGTGATCTCGACACGATTGTCCTGCATGCCCTCAGGCGCGAGCCGGAACGGCGCTACCAGGGCGCCGCAGAACTCGCGGACGACATCCGGCGTCACTTGAACGGCCACCCGGTGCGTGCCGAGACCGACTCGATCGGCTATCGGTTCGGCAAGTTTGTCCGTCGCCACCGCGGCGGCGTCACCGCCGCTGCCCTCGCCCTGCTCGGCATCATTGCCGGACTGGTGGTGGCGCTGTGGCAGGCGGAGATCGCACGTGAGCAGGCGGCCTTGGCGCGCGCACAATTGCAGCGCGCCGAATCGATGAAAGAGTTCACCCTCTCGCTGTTTCGCGAACAGGACCCGCTGGCGCGCGGCAAGCCGGAGCCACGCTCGGCCAATGAACTGATCGCGGTCGGCATTGCACGAGCGCGCGCGCAGTTTGCCGACGACCCAGCGCAGCGCAGCGAACTGCTCAATGATCTTGGGGAAGTGCTGGTCAGCCTCGGTGATCATGCAGCCGCCATTCCGGTACTGGAGGAAGCGAGAGCCGAGCAGGCCGCGCGTTCCGGCCCGAACAGCGCCGCACACATCCAGACACAGATCAATCTGGGCGCAGCCCGTCTCGGCATCGGCGAAACCGCCGTGGCCCTGCAGTTGCTGCAACAGAGCGCCGAAGTGTTGTCCAGAGTTTCCGGAGCACGCGCGGAGGCAAGCTTGAAGGCGCGCGCACACCTGGTGAAGGCCTTGTTTTCCAGTGGCCGTGTCGACGAGGCAGTGACCCTGGCACGCGAACTGCTGCCCCTGCATGAGCAGGTGTTCGGCCCTGAAGCGGCTGCAACCATCGCAAGGCTGGCCGACATCACCATGCTGCTGGAGCAAAGCGATCAGCTGGTGGAGGCCGAGGTTTCGGCGCAGGCACTCGCCGAGCGGATCGAGCGCGCCTACGGCAAGGACAGCATCCTGCTGGTGCGACCGCTTACCCTGCTCGGCGACCTGCATCGTCGCCGGCAACAATATCCGGCCGCCGATGAGGCCTATGCGCGGGCATTGGCGCTGGCACGCGCGCATCGTCATCCTGGCCTGAGCGCACGCGTGCTCGGCAGGCGCGGCGATCTGCTGCGCCGGATGCAGCGGCTTGATGAGGCAGCGGCTCATTTCGACGAGGCGGCCAGCCTGTTGCCCGATTCGAGTCCCGAACGCGGTCAGATCGAACTGTGGCGGGCCGGCCTGGCACGCACACGCGGCGACATGGCAACCGCTGCGGCTGGCTTCCTCAAGTCGTTCGAGATCTTCCGCACTGCATTGGGCGATGACTCGGTGTTTGCCTGGAATGCCGCGCTCGAATACGCCAACACCGAGCGCATGGCCGGCAATGGCGCGGCCGCCGAAGCCCTGCTGTTGCAGGCGGTGGAAACCCTGCGGCGGATTGCCAAGCCACAGAGTTTCGATGTGCTGCTGGCGACTTCCACGCTGGCACAGTGGCGTGCAACCCAGGGCCGGCACGCCGAAGCCAGCGTTCTGTTTGCGGAGAGCATCGCGATCGGCGATGCGCTCTACGGTGCTGGCCATTCGACCAATGTGCAGACACGCCTGGCGTTGGCCGAGAGCCTGATCGCAATAGGCACAGCGGACTCCCTGCGTGCTGCGAAAGCCGAGATCGAAGCCGTCCTTGCCAGCGACAGCGAGAGCAGCCCACTGGCTGAAGCATCGCGCGCGCAGGCCACGATGTTGCTCGGCAAACATTTCCAATCGGCACCCGACTGAACAAAACGGTTCGGTGTTTGCTGCCTTGCTTTCATCCCGAGGATCTGGCAATGAATACATCGCGCGGCGCCCTGTTCCGACCTGAGAACGATCGCCCTGAATCACCGGCTGGCGCGCTCTACAGCAAGTTGTTCCCCGAGTTGTCCATTCTGGTGCTGCTGGTGCTGCTGATCCTGGCGCCGCAGCAGGCCTGGTGGATCGACCGCCAGGCGCTGGAATTCGGTGTGATGGCCGATGGCGCCACCCTGATGCTGAGCGCAACCCTGATCGACGTCGCCAGCCGCCTGCAACGGGCTCCGCCCTGGTGGCTGGTGCCGATCATCGTGACTGGCCTGTTTCTCGCCTATCCCGAGGCCTGGCAGATGTTGACGATGGGCTGGTCGTTGGGGATCTGGTGCTTCCTGCCGTTCGCCTGGTCAATACTCGAACGTCTGCGCGAAATGTGGACTCTGCCGCGCGCCTCTCGCATCGAGAAGATCCGCCGTCGCACATTGACCTTTGATCGGCTGTACACCGCCCTCGTGCTCGGCGGGCTGTGGATCGGCGCCGGCCTGCTCTGGCTGCTGGTCTTCGGCGCCGGGCTGGAAGCGATCTTCGATACTTCGCGACTGGAATGGCTGTTGCTGGCGTTCTACGCCATCAATGTCGGCAATGTCATTCGCGTGCACCGTCCCGCATTCCAGCAGCGACCACGCAGCCTGCTGCCCTGGATCGATGGTGACCAGGCCAGCTATCTCGATCCGCTCTGAGCGCCACGCCGCCGATGCGCGCCCAGGACAGCGAGTAAGTGGCCCGCGCCGAGGATTTCCAGGAGGGCTTCCAGCATCCGGTACCCGACCCCTGCCACCGGCTCGCTACCCGAACCCAGCCTGGTTGCTGGCGGGTTCAGCGAAAAACTGCTCGACGTCAGCCAGTTCGCGCGTGATCGGCATCTCGGGCAGGCTGCGCAGAAAAATCTTGCCGTAGCTGGACTGGGTCAGCCGCGGATCGCCAAGTACCAGCACGCCACGATCCTGGACATCGCGGATCAGCCGACCAACGCCCTGCTTCAGCGCGATCGCCGCGTTGGGAATCTGGATCTCGCCGAAAGGATTGCCGCCGTCCTCACGCATCACACGGATGCGGGCTTCCAGCACGGGATCATCGGGCGAGGCGAACGGCAATTTGTCGATCACCACCACCGAAAGCGCATCACCGCGGACATCAACGCCTTCCCAGAAACTGGCCGCACCCAGCAGCACGCCATTGCCCGAGGCTCGAAAGGCGGCCAGCAAGGCCGTCCGCGGCGCGCTGCCCTGGACAAACAGCGGCCAGGGTCCTGAGGCCAGCAACTCCGCGCTCAGCTTGAGCGCACGATGCGAAGTGAACAGCAGAAAGGCGCGACCGGCGGATGCATGCAGCACGGGAATCACCGCCTGGATCAGGCGCGCGGTGTAGTCGGCGGCATTTGGCAAAGGCAGATCGCGCGGCAGATAGCACAGCGACTGGCGGGCGAAATCGAACGGACTGGGCAGGGCCATCGTGGCCGGATCGTCGAGCCCCATCTGGCGGGTAAAGTGCTCGAAGCGGCCGCCCACCGAGAGCGTGGCCGAAGTGAAGATCCAGGCCGCGCGCATGCGCTTGCGAAAATCGCGCAACGGCTCGGATACGTCCAGCGGTGTCGCCGTCACGCTGAGACTGCGCTCGCCGATCTCGTACCAGAGCACATGGTCATCGGGCGGCTCGACCATGAACAGGCCAAAGCGCTTGAGCAGGATCTCGGCGCGATCGGTGCAGGCGCGCAGCCCATCGCTGGCTTCAGCGATGCTCTCCAGCGCCTCGAACAAAGCCTGCACGGCACCGCCCAGGCTCTGCAACACCAGGCTCACCCGCTCCTGCTCACGCAATGGCGGCCAGGCGCCTCGTTTGGGCGCGTCGTTCACGGCGAGGCGCAGTTCGCGCACGAGATTCTCGATACCCGGACCGATCTGGTCGAGCGCGGCGCGGGTTCCGCTGGCTTCGGCGGCCTCGCGCAGGGCATCACTCGCCAGTTCCTGCAATTGCCGCGTCGAGATCGATTCGCCAAAGAACTGCCCGGCCAATTCGGGTATCTGGTGCGCCTCATCCAGCACAAACACATGCGCACCGGGCAGGATTTCGCCAAAGCCCTCGCGCTTGATCGCGAGATCGGCAAACAGCAGATGATGGTTGACCACCACCAGATCGGCTTCCTGTGCCGCGCGACGTGCCTTGATCACAAAACAGTCGTTGAAGAACGGGCACTCGCTGCCCAGACAGTTCTCGGCATTCGACGTGACCCTGGGCCAGATCGGAGCATCTTCCGGCACCGCATCCAGCTCGCTGATATCGCCCGCCTTGCTGCGATTGGCCCAGCCCGATACCCGCATCAATTGGTCAACCTGCTGACGCGAGTTGAGCATGCCGTCGCGGCGCGTCTTGTCGAGCCGATACCAGCATAGATAATTGGATCGACCCTTGAGCAGGGCGGTCTTGATCGAACGCCCGAGCGCAGCGCGCACCCGCGGCAGATCGCGATGAAACAGCTGATCCTGCAGCGCCTTGGTGCCGGTGGACACGATCACGCGCTTGCCGGACAGGATCGCCGGCACCAGATAGGCAAAGGTCTTGCCGGTACCGGTGCCAGCTTCGACCACCAGTTCGGTTTCATCGGCGATGGCCTGTTCGACCGCATTGGCCATCTGCTGCTGGACATCACGTGGTGCGAAGCCTTCGATGGCATCGGCGAGCACACCGCCGGCGGCAAGCGCGCGACCGGAAGGGCTGGACTTGGCATTCACGTCCGCGGCGCCGATTCGACCGTATCGCGCCGCCGCCACTTCTCGAAATCAGGCAGACCCCAGGGGCGCACACCGAGCACCAGGCTCAGCCCGACGCGCTCGGAAACCGGCAGGCTGCTGTCATGCGCCATCAGCGTGTCGAACTCGCGCGCCAACTCGTTCAGGCGCTGCTTGAGCAGGGCCCCGGTCGGTCGCGACACCATGCCGGCCAGCAGCAGGATCTGCTCGTTCTCACCCTCGAACGGCCGCTGGAAAAACTCGGGAATCAGCTTGCGCGCAAACAGCCGCATGACCGGACCGTTCTCGCGCCAACGGAAATTTCGCGCGGTGCGCAGTTTGGCGCGATTGTCCGGTTGCAACTCGATGATGCGCATGCGATCGAGGCGAACCAGCAGACCAATCCATTCCGGCTTGCTGAAGGTATAGCGGCGCAACACCTCCTCCTCGCGCCAGCGATTGAGCGCCAGATAGAGCGCAAGAAACAGGCGCGGATCGCCAACCAGTTCCTCTTCCTGCTCCTCACTCAACTCGGACATCGGCTCGCTGTCGCCACGGGCATGCGCCACCAGTTCGGACAGACCCACCTTGAGCACTTCGCAGATGGTTTCCAGCCGTGCCAGATTCATCGTCTGCTGCGAGAACATGCGCTTGACGGATGCCTCGCTCAGACCCAGGTGCGGCGCCAGCTGGGCATAGGTCATGCGCTGCGCCTTGAGCAGGCGCTTGATCGCGTCGATGAGTTCGTAACGTAGGGCCATGGTTCAGTCTTTCGATACTGTCGGTGCGCGGATATGCGCATCGTAGCGTTTTTGCAGACTATGTACGATGGTCGAGTGGCAAGTCGCTGTCCCGCGACGATGCTGTTCCCTTCTCCCGCGTGCGGGAGAAGGTGGCGCGCAGCGCCGGATGAGGGAACCGCGCGACACTATCGCGTCGTGCCCGAACAACAAGCTCCCTTCTCCCGCTTGCGGGAGAAGGTGGCGCGCAGCGCCGGATGAGGGAAACGCGCGACACAATCGCGTCGTGCCCGAACATCAAGTTCCCTTCTCCCGCTTGCGGGAGAAGGTGGCGCGCAGCGCCGGATGAGGGAGTCGCGCGACACTCTCGCGTCGTGCCCGAACAACAAGTTCCCTTCTCCCGCTTGCGGGAGAAGGTGGCGCGCAGCGCCGGATGAGGGAAACGCGCGACACTCTCGCGTCGTGGCCGAACATCAAGTTCCTTTCTCCCGCTTGCGGGAGAAGGTGGCGCGCAGCGCCGGATGAGGGAGTCGCGCGACACTCTCGCGTCGTGCCCGAACAACAAGTTCCCTTCTCCCGCCTGCGGGAGAAGGTGGCGCGCAGCGCCGGATGAGGGAAACGCGCGACACCATCGCGTCGTGGCCGAACATCAAGTTCCCTTCTCCCGCCTGCGGGAGAAGGTGGCGCGCAGCGCCGGATGAGGGAAGCGCGCGACACTGTCGCGTCGTGGCCGAACATCAAGTTCCCTTCTCCCGCTTGCGGGAGAAGGTGGCGCGCAGCGCCGGATGAGGGAAGCGCGCGACACCATCGCGTCGTGCCCGAACATCAAGTTCCCTTCTCCCGCCTGCGGGAGAAGGTGGCGCGTAGCGCCGGATGAGGGAATCGCGCGGCACTATCGCGTCGTGGCCGAACGTCAATAGCAGTCGTCGCTGCGCAACGACAACGAGCTTTCGCGCTTTCGCGCGAGTAACTTTCTCTGGTAATGGCGCCAGAGAAAGTCACCAACGGAGAACGCCACCCCACAGCGACGCCCTCCACGCATCCTGCGTTCCGGGCGCGTGCTCGGCGGCCGCTGGTCTACGATTGTACGTCCGTGTACAAACGTAGACAGGCCGACATCCTGTCGGCCTCCCTGCGGGCCTTCCGCGCCCACCGACCACCATCGCAGAGGGGCCCCGGTAAAACAAAGAAGCGCGCTCCAGGCGCGCAGACGCAACAGCCAAAGCTTCCGGGCCTGCACATGGATCGCCAATTTGACGCCAGGAAGTAGCTGTCGACACCAACCAAGTCACCGCTTCCGGCCAGTGGTGGCGCATCGTATTGATGTGCTGACCCCGGCGTTCGTAACGTAGGGCCATGGTTCAGTCTTCCGCTACCGATAGTGTGTGATTGCGCGCCATCGTAGCGATTTTGTGAACTTTGCACGATGGGCCTGGAGGATCGCTCAAAACCCCAGGAGCCACCATGAAACCACCAGCACGCTTCATCCTGATCGCCGCCCTGCCAATGAACAGCCTTGCCGCCGACCTCAGCGCTGCCTCCGAGGCAAGCGTGGAAGGTGTTTCGATCGTCGCCAGCGCGGGCGCGGAACTGGTCTCCGCGGGCGGCGACCTGTTGCTTACTGCGGTATCCACCGGAGCCGAGGCGGGCTCACTGGTGATCACGGTCGCCGCAACCGGCGCCAGCTTCACGGTCAAAGTCTCGGCGGACATCGCGGCAGACGCGATCGCCCTGGTCGGCACCGGCATCGAACGCATTGCGGTTGCCGGCGGCTGGCTGCTGCGGCTTTCCGGCGAGGCCATCTGTTTTGTTCCTGATGAGGAAGCACGCCTGCATCTGCATCAACGCGTCTTGCAGCCATGAACTGGCTGTCGCGCACCCTGCTGCTGATTGCATCGCTGACCGCCAGCGCCACGGCACTTGCAGGCACTGCCTGCAAGGCACGCGTGCCGAGTCCTCAGGAGTGGGCCGCAGCCACCCAGTCAGCGCTGAACGCCATCGCCGAACTCGAGCGCCGCGATGCGCCGCTGGCGCTGATCGCACGCGTCGGCACGGACTTGAGCAAACAGGGTCTGCACTACAGTCATGCCGGCTTCGTCTTGCGTGATCATCCCGACGGGCGCTGGACCGTGGTCCATCTGCTCAACCGCTGCGGCACGGATTCGAGCGCCCTGCATGCCGAAGGCCTGATCAATTTCTTTGGCGATAATCTGGTCAATCAGGACAGCCGCATCGTCTGGCTTGAGCCTGCCCGCACCGCGGCTCTGCTCAAGGTACTTGGCTCCGACGATCTGCACCGCTTGCACCAGTCGCGCTACAACCTGATCGCGCATCCAGCCAGCCGGAAATTCCAGAACAGTACGGCATGGTTGCTCGATGTGTTCGCCGCCAGCAGCATCGTCGGCGGCCCGCGCGATCGGAAGGCCGCGCAACGCGCCGCTGAGTCGCTCGGCTACCGACCGCACAACTTGCATATTCCGTATACCAAGCGCATCGCCGGTGGCCTGTTCACAGCCAACCTGCATTTCGGCGACCACTCCATTGCCGCCAGACTCAGCGGCGAGTATCCGGTCGTGACCGTGGATTCTTTGTTCTCGTGGTTGCGCAGGCTGCGCTGGGTCGTCGAAGAGCAGGCCCTCGGACTTCGATGAGGGTGGGGCGCGCCTCGAAGCAGACGCACTGCTATCGCGTGGCCGCTGCGCAACGACATAGCGCAGTTCTCTTCTCCCGCTTGAGGGAGAAGGGAACTTGTTGTTCGGGCACGACGCGATAGTGTCGCGCGTTTCCCTCATCCGGCGCTGCGCGCCACCTTCTCCCGCAAGCGGGAGAAGGGAGCTTGTTGTTCGGCCACGACGCCAGAGTGAATTCGGTGTCAGTGAACAAGTTTCCGGCGCAACGAAGCACCGTCACGCTCACGGCATCTCCTATCGGGGACGACATTCCGATGTCGGGTACCGCTTCGCGGGACCCGACCTACGACTGCCAGATGTCGGGTACCGCTTCGCGGGACCCGACCTACGACTGCCAGTCGAAATAGGGTTCTTCAGGTCGTGTTTCCGAACGACGGCTTCGGGTCGCTAAGCGACCATCGTATTCAGTCGGCAGAGTCCGCCGTTACCAGCACAACAGTCACAGACGCCCAGCACACCCCGACTCAGCACCGATGATGGCTTCGAGCCCTGGAAACGTCATGCGCTGGAAGATGCGATTGACCTCTTCCGGAGGCAGGGATTTATTGCCGTCCATCCACCACATCACGACCGCCCACAGGGTGCCAACGACATAGCGGGTTGCCAGATCCAGCGCATCCGCAGGGGCGTGCACGCGTCGCTGCGCCATGTCTTCGCGCACCAGTTCTCTGAGCATGCGCTGCATGTGCAGCTCAACCGAACGCTCGTGCTCGCGGCCGATCGTCGTGTGATAGATGCGGCGGTGACTGTCGAGATGTCGGAAGAACGGGAGCGTAAAGGTAAGCGGTTCAGTCCTGTCGCTGTTCGCGTGCACCGCCGAACGCCACTGCGCCGTCAGGCCAATCCGCAAGCGGTCGATGCTGCAGGCAAGCAGTTCATCCTTGCTTTGGAAATGCGCGTAGAAGGTAGAGCGGCCAACCCTGGCCCGGTCCAGCAGGTTCTGGATGGTCAGCTTTTCGTAGCCACGCTCCATCAACAGATGCACCAGCGCGTCGAGCAGCAACTCGCGGGTTCTCTGTACGCGCGCATCGGTTTTCAGGTCGGTCATGGGCTGTTCCCGGACAAATCGCAGGCAAATGTTCGGAATCGAACAAATGCCTGCACGGTGTTCTTCGACTTCGCGTTGCCGAACAGTATGTTCGAAAACACGGCTATTGAGAACGATAACGACCACGATGAACACCGACACCAGCAATCCGGCGCCTGCATTGATTCAACTGCGAGCGGTCAGCAAGGACTACCCATCCGCCAGCGGCCATTTCTCCGCGCTGAAGAGCATAAACATCGACATTCGCGGCGGCGAGTGCGTTGCCGTGGTCGGCAAGTCCGGCAGCGGCAAAACCACGCTGATCAACGTGCTCACCGGTATCGACAGCCCATCGACAGGCACTTTGGATATCGATGGGTGCAGCATCCACCAGCTCTCACAGGAAGAACTGGCGGTCTGGCGAGGACGCAGCATCGGCATCGTCTTTCAGTTCTTCCAATTGCTGCCTACATTGACTGTGGTCGAGAACGTCGCACTGCCGATGGACTTCTGCAAGACCTATCCGGCAGGAAAGCGCCGTGCGCGTACGCTGCAGCTCCTGGAACGATTGGGCATTGCCGACCAGGCCGACAAACTGCCCGCCGATCTTTCCGGGGGCCAACAGCAGCGTGCCGCGATCGCACGCGCATTGGCCAACGACCCACCGATCGTTGTCGCCGATGAACCGACCGGCAATCTCGATTCGAAGACCTCCGACGATGTGATGGCGTTTCTGGCGTCGCTGGCGGCTGATGGCAAGACGGTGCTCACCGTGACCCATGAGCGTGATCTGAGCCGGTTCTTCACCCGCACCATCACGCTGAGCGATGGGCACATAGCGTCCGACTCAGGAGCGCGCTGATGCGTCCGCGTTGGCGCAAGGTATGGGCTGATCTGCACTCGGCCCGAAGCCGTTTTCTGCTGATGAGCGTGGCGTTGGCAGCGAGCATCACCGTTGTCGCCGCGATTTTCACTGCCTACGCGATTCTGAGCCGCGAGGTGCCGCGCAACTACGTCGACAGCAACCCCGCTTCTGCGCAATTGCATATGGACGGCATCGACTCCGCGTTGATCAAGCAGGTGGGCATGCTCCCCAACATCGCCGACGCCGAGGCCAGCGCGACGCTGTCGGCGCGTATCGAGGTGGCACCCAATCAATGGATGTCGCTCTTGCTGTTCGTCGTCCCGGATTTCAGACAATTGCGGATCAATACCTTCCGCCCGGAGTCTGGCGCCTGGCCGCCGCCGTTGGGGGCGATGCTGGTCGAGCGCAGCGCAATGCCGCTCACTGGTGCGGCGGTTGGAGACTCAATCAGCGTGCAAACCGAATCGGGCGGCAAGCGCAAGCTCGTCATCGCCGGCGTCGTGCATGACGCCGGCCTGGCACCGGCCTGGCAGGAGCAGACGGTTTACGGCTACCTCAACCCGGAGACGCTGACCGCACTCGGCGAAAGCGGCGCGCTTGACCTGCTCAAGATCGTTGTCAGCAAGGGCGCTGATGACGCAACGCAGATCCAGGCGACCGCCGGTTCGGTTGCTGATTGGCTTCATGAAAACGGTCACCACGTGCATGAAATACGCATACCGCCACCGCTGCGGCATCCGCATCAGGGTCAATTGAATGCCGTGGTGCGCATGCTGCAGATGTTCAGCCTGTTGGCACTGCTGCTCGGCGCGATCCTGTGCGCCACAATCATTGGTGGACTGTTGGCTCAGCACAATCGGCAGATCGCGATCATGAAAGCGATCGGGGCGCGCTCGAATCAGATCGCCGGTCTCTATCTCGGTCTGGTCGGCCTGATCGGCATCGTCAGCGTGGCGATCTCGCTACCGCTGGGATTGCGCGCTGGCCGTGCCTTCGTCAGCGTCGTTGCCGAATTGCTCAATCTGGAGATCGCCAGCTACGCCGTGCCGGGCTGGCTGCCTGCCGGTGTGATTGCCGTAGGCCTGCTTGCGCCGGTCATCACCGCATTGATACCGATACTGATTGCATCGCGCCGAACCGTGCGCGAGGCGATCGACGATCATGGCGTCGCCAGGAATGGCGCCGGCTTCGGCGCGCTGGGACGATGGCTCACGCGCGTAGGTGTTTCTGATCCCGGACTCACCCTGGCCCTGCGCAACACCTTCAGACGCCGTGGGCGTCTGCTGATGACCCTGGGCCTGTTGGCGACTGCTGGTTCCATGTTCATTGCCAGCATCAATCTGAAGATGGCCTGGGAAGATTTCGTTGCGCAGGCCATTGCCTATCAGCACTACGATCTGGA
This sequence comes from Pseudomonadota bacterium, assembly GCA_022843465.1. GTDB lineage: Bacteria > Pseudomonadota > Gammaproteobacteria > Xanthomonadales > Ahniellaceae > 0-14-3-00-62-12. The sequence continues at coordinate 47,700 of JALHNO010000012.1, forward strand.
GCTTCGTTTGCAACGGCCCGCGTCGAAGCAGCGGGCGATCAATCTGGTCGCCGCCACTCCGGGTATTGCGGACGCCGAGGTCTGGAACATCACGTCTGCGGCCCTCGACCAGGGCAGCGAAGTCGACATCGTGCGGACCTATCCCGACGGCGGCCATGGTGGTCTCTCCCTGCGATCGGCGCCGCCACGGACCCGCCTGGTGGATCTGCAGCCTCTCGAAGGGCGTTGGCTGGACGCTGCCGACGATGAGGCGATCGTGCTCAATCAGATGGCGCACTCCTCGATGTTCCGGAATGTGCAGGTCGGGCAATATGTAGCCTTGAAAGTCCATGACCGCCCGCTGCGCCTGCGTGTCATCGGTATCGCACGCGAGTTGCTGACGCCGTCCGCCGGCTACGTCACTGCGGCGACCTATGCCGCAGCGACCAGTGGCACAGAAGATGTCAATGCAATACGCATCCGCTTTGCCGGTTCGGCGCCCAGTCAGACGACCGAGACACTCGTCGCTGCGCTGGAACGCGAACAGATCGGCGTCAAGACCGTCATGACAAAGCAGCGCGTCGGCGCGGCTCAAGCTGGGCACATCTACATCCTGGTATTCGCGCTGGGATTCATCGCCGGGATGATGGCCATCGTGGGGACTCTGGGACTGGCATCGATGCTCGGCACCAGTGTGATCGAGCGCACCCGCGAACTCGGTGTCATGCGCGCCATCGGCGCACGCAGCTCCGATGTACTGAAGAGCGTGCTCGGCGAAGGCCTGTTCGCCGGCTTGCTGAGTTGGCTGATCGCGATACCGCTATCCATTCCGATTTCGGCCGGCGTGGGCGGCGTGCTGGCATCGATCTCCAACCAACCCCTGACGCTGACCTTGTCACCCGCTGCGGCTGGACTGTGGCTCGGTCTGGTGCTGATCGCATCGGCAGCGGCAAGCTTCCTTCCCGCGCGACGAGCAACGCAGCTCACTGTTCGCCAAACCCTTGCCGTCACCTGATAGAGGATCGTTCATGAAAAGGAAATGGGCAATTGGTATTGCTGTAGTCGTCATCGTTCTGGTTGCAGCGCATCTGCTGATCGACAACATGGACCCGGCCGGATTCATGCGAGAGTTGCATGGAATGTGACGAAACGGCTTGCGCTGCTGGCGGTCCATGCATTTCCAGGTGTTTTCCTGCGCCACTCCAACCGCCCGCCGCTAACACGGCGTAGGCGTTGGGTGGCCGATCGAAGCATCGGCTCTGGCAGGGTTCGGCACGACGATGCCCTGCGCGTCCAGTCACGTAATCCTAATCAATAGTCGTGTACCTCCGCTGCATCAGCGGCTTCTTTCTGGAGCTTCCTGTCCTCTTCGCACTTGTCGTACCCGGCCTTTATCTCCGGATCCTTGAGATTGATATCCTTGACCTCTTTTCCGTCGAACGGAATGCAGGACGCAGGCACCGGCTGTGCCCGGCGATGGGCGCCTGGATTGTGCGCCAACGCCGGAAGCGCCATCAGGATTGCCAACGCGGCAATGAGCAATCGAGTTTTCATGGCGATGTCTCCTGGTGAAAATTCGTCGATCGAATGAAAATGCGATGCCGATCGACGCGCCGGCGACGCACTGAAGAAAATTACGGCCGATAGAGCTCGCTGTAGAAGCCACTCACGGTGACGGTTACCGTGACGGCCTCGGTTCCAGCGTTGTACCAGTACCAGCCATGCGAGCCTTCGAAGGGAGCGGTAAAGCTTCCTGCGCCAGCGGCAGCGTCGGCCATCCAGTAGCTGGTGAATTCGTCCTTTGCCGCATCGACCTTTTCGCCATGCATGTCGAACTCGACGGCGCCGCCGTCGGTCCGCCAATCGAAGGTAAATTGGTCCCCCTTGAGCATGCGCACCTTGATCTCGGCGCCCTTGTTCGGCGCCAGGGTGACGCTCATCTCTCCGCTGCGGAACGGTGTACGGCTCTCGATGACGTATTCGTTCTGCATCACGCCGCCCTTGGCGGGCGCAATGACAGGCGCCGGCGTTGGCGCAGTGCTTGGAGCGGCCGCATTGGGTTCGGCCTCGAACTCTGCGCTCATGCCGAGCAGGCCAAGCCTCTTGCCGACGCCCGTGGGGTCAAACCCGAGTTCGGCCGGCAATACGATGGTGATGAGGATGAGGCCCGCCACGATGATGGCGATTGCCGTGGCCTTGAGCAGTTGGGACCGCGTGGGCAGCGGGTTGAGTACAGTCGATGAAGTCATGGATGCGGTCTCAGGAAATGAAATAGCCGGTGAGCTGGTAGCCCACCAGCATGAAGCCGGCGGTCATCAGGAGTGCGTTGGCGGCAAACGCCTGGCGCTGGAAGGCATCGGTGCGCCGCCAGAAGCTGATGGCAATCAGGATACCGCCCAGAGCGAGCAACTGGCCGAGCTCGACGCCGACATTGAAGGCGACGATGTTCGCGACCAGGCCGTCGGGCGACAGCGTGAATTCCTGCAGCTTGGTCGCGAGGCCAAAGCCATGGAAGAAACCGAAGATCAAAACGGCCGCCTTGGTGTTGGGCTGCACGCCGAGAAAGCGCTGGAACGCTCCCAGGTTGTCCAGCGCCTTGTAGACCACCGATAGACCAATGATCGCGTCCACCAGATGCGCGTTGACATGCGTGCCGCTCAGCACGCCATACAGCAGCGTGACGCTGTGGCCGAGTGCGAACAACGTCACGTAGAGGCCAACCTCGCGCAAGCGATACAGGAAGAAAATCACACCGAACAGGAACAGCAGGTGGTCGTAGCCGGTGACCATGTGCTTGGCGCCAAGATAGATGAAAGGTGCCAGTTGCACGCCCGTACTCTGCTCGATGAAGGCCTTGTCGTCGCCGGCCACGCCATGACCAGACGCGACCGACGCAATCAGCATGAGCCAGGCTGCGATGACCAGAGACCAGCGCCACGACCAGGGCGCGGGGCTTCGTTGGCGGAAGTAATCTGAAATCATTCGTGGGACTCCTTTAAACCTGGATAGACATCGCGTATGCCGTCGCCACAGCACCAATCAGCTGTGCTGGATTTCCTGCAGGGTTTCGCTGTCTCGATGCAGCAGGCGATACAGCGCCGGCAGCACCAGCAAGGTCAGCAAGGTCGATGACACGATGCCGCCAATGACCACGGTGGCGAGCGGCCGCTGCACCTCTGCGCCGGCGCCGACATTGAACGCCATCGGCACGAAACCCAGGGAAGCAACCAGGGCTGTCATCAGAACGGGTCGCAAGCGTGCCAGAGCGCCGTCGCGGATGGCGTCATCGAGCCACTCGCCGTCCTCGCGCAACTTGCGGATAAAGGAAATCATCACGACACCATTGAGCACAGCGACGCCAGACAACGCTATGAAGCCGACTCCAGCCGAGATCGAGAACGGGATGTCGCGCAGCCATAGCGCAAGCACGCCGCCGGTCAATGCCAACGGCACGCCGCTGAAAATCGTGACCGCGTCGCGGACCGAGCCGAAGGCCATGAACAGCAGGCCAAAGATCAGGATCAGAGCGACCGGCACGACGATCTGCAGGCGGTTGCTGGCCGATATCAGTTGCTCGAAGGTGCCGCCGTACTCGATCCAATAGCCTTCGGGCAGCTCCGCGCTTTCGCCTATCTGGCCGCGCAGGGCTTCGACAAAGCCGCCGAGATCGCGGCCGCGCACGTTGGCGGTGATGACCACGCGGCGCTTGCCATTTTCGCGGCTGATCTGGTTCGGTCCCGGCGCGATTTCCAGATGCGCGACCTCACCCAGCGGTACATAGCCTGCGGGGACATCGCCCGCATTGGAAGGTCGAAGCTCAGATGTGGTTGTGCGACCGTCCAGCCGTGGCAGCGGGATCGGTAGTTCGTCCATGCGATCGATGTCGGTGCGGATCGTCTCGGGCAGGCGCACCACGATGTCGAAGCGGCGGTCGCCTTCGAACAATTGCCCAGCGGGTGCGCCGCCGAGTGCGATCGACACCGTGTCCTGAACATCGCTCATCGTCAACCCGAAGCGTGCCATCGCGGCGCGATCGGGTGTGATGGTGAGCACCGGCAGGCCGGTGATCTGTTCGAGCTTGACGTCGGCTGCCCCCGGCACCTGACCGGCGATGCGTTCAACCACCTTGCCGATTTCCATGAGCTGGTCCAGGTCATCGCCATAGACCTTGATCGCGACGTCGGCACGCACACCGGCGATCAGTTCGTTCATGCGCATCTGCACCGGCTGGGTGAACTCGTAGTTGTTGCCCGGGATCTCCCACACCGCGGCTTCGAGTTCACTGATGAACTGCGCCTTGGGCTTGCGCGGATCGGGCCAGTCTTCGCGGTCCTTGAGCATGATGAAGGTGTCGGCGACCGAGGGCGGCATCGGGTCGGTCGCGACTTCTGCCGTTCCGATCTTGCCGACGATCTTGTCGACCTCCGGGAACTGCTTGATGCGCGCCTCCAGTGCTGATTGCATGCCGATCGCCTGATCGAGGCCGGTGCCTGGAATGCGCAGCGCATGCAGGGCGATGTCGCCCTCATCGAGGCTGGGGATGAACTCGCTACCCAGACGCGTGGCTAGCCACGCGCTTCCAGCAACCAGCAGGACCGCGATCGCGACGACCGACATACGCCACGCCATGGCGCGCTCCAGCAGTGGCCGATACCACTGCTTGGCAGTACGGATCACACGGTTGTCGTGTTCGGCGACCTTGCCGGTGACGAACAATGCGACCGCGGCTGGTACGAAGGTCAGCGACAGCAGCATCGCCGCGGTGAGCGCGATCACCACAGTAAACGCCATCGGATGGAACATTTTTCCCTCGACGCCGGTGAGCGCGAAGATCGGCAGATAGACCGCGGTGATGATGAAGATGCCGAACAGGCTCGGCTTGATCACCTCGGTGGTCGCCTGCGCGGCGAGCTCGAAGCGCTCATCACGGGTCAGAAGTCGGCCTTTCTGGTGCTGAGCTTCGCCAAACCGGCGCAGGCAGTTCTCCACGATGATCACCGCGCCATCAACGATCAGGCCGAAATCGAGGGCGCCGAGGCTCATCAGGTTGCCCGACACCCGGTTTTCCACCATGCCGGTGATCGTCATCAGCATCGTCAGCGGAATGACGGCGGCCGTGATGAGCGCGGCGCGCAGATTGCCGAGCAGCAGGAACAGAATCGCGATCACCAGAAGCGCGCCTTCGAGCAGATTCTTCTGCACGGTGGCGATGGTGCGATCTACCAGCTCCGTTCGGTCGTAGACCGCGTTCGCGCTGACGCCTTCCGGCAGACCCTTGTTGACGACCTCCAGTCGCTCAGCAGCTCGCTGGGCGACCGCTCGGCTGTTCTCGCCGACCAGCATGAACACCGTGCCGAGCACGACCTCGCGGCCGTTTTCGGTGGCCGCACCGGTGCGCAGCTCGCTGCCTTCTGAAATTTGCGCGACCTCGCGCAGGCGCACCGGCACGCCCTCGCGCTGGGCAACGATGATGTCGCGCAGCTCGTCGGCTTCGGCGAGCTGGCCCGGAACACGGATCAGGTATTGCTCGCCGCTACGTTCGATGTAGCCGGCGCCCGCATTGGCGTTGCTCTTGGCGATGGCATCCATCACGTCGCGCAGACCCAGATCGTAGGCAACCAAGCGTGCCGGGTCCGGCGTCACATGGATCTGCCGGACGTAGCCGCCGATCGTATTGACCTCGGTAACGCCTTCGAGATGCCGAAGCTGCGGCCTGATCACCCAGTCCTGCAGGGTGCGCAGGTCGGTGGGTGTCCAGGGCGTGCCGTCGCTCTTGAGTGCGCCCTCGGCCGAATCGACGGTGTACATGAAGATCTCACCCAGCCCCGTCGCGATCGGCCCGAGGGTCGGCTCGACGCCGGGCGGCAGCTGACTCTTGGCCTGCTGAAGACGCTCGGCCACTTGCTGGCGTGCGAAGTACACATCGGTGCCATCGTCGAAGACCGCCGTCACCTGGGACAGACCGTAGCGTGAGATCGAGCGCGTGTAGTCGAGCTTGGCAAGGCCGGCCAGCGCCGTTTCGATCGGGTAGGTCAGGCGTTGCTCGGCTTCGAGCGGCGAATAGCCGGAAGCCTCGGTATTGATCTGCACCTGGACATTGGTGATATCGGGCACCGCGTCGATGGGCAGCCGCGTGTAGTTATGCATGCCGAGCGCGACCAGCGCGCCGGCGAGGACCAGCATCAGCCAACGATGGCGGATGGCGGCCCGAATGATGGATTCGAGCATGGCGTCGTCCTCAGTGGTCGTGGCTGGCGCCGGATTTTTCGATATCGGCCTTGATCAGGAAGCTCTGCTCGACCACGTAGGCCGTTCCCGGCGCGATGCCACCGAGCACCTCGACGTGCTCGCCATCTCGTTCACCGAGTTCAAGCATGCGCACCTCGTAGGTGTCTTCGACCCGCGCGAACACCACGGTGAAGTCGCGGAAGCGCTGCAAGCCGGCGATTTTCACCGCCAATGGCACCTCGCGCTCGCTGACGATGACACTGGCCCGCAACGCCATGCCCGGACGCCATCGGCCTTCGGGATTGGCCAGCAACGCGCGTGCAATCACGGTCTGGCTGGCACTGCTGACGAGTGGCAGCAGCCTCTGAATCGTCGTCATCACCGCATCGCCCTGCGGCAGATCAATACGGATCGGCATGCCGGCGCGCAGCCGCCCGGCATCGTCGCCGAACGCATGCAGTTCCAGCCACGGTTCGGACAAGTCAGCAATCTCAAACAGCGGTTCGGTGCCGGCGACATCGCCGGCGTTGGTATGACGGGCGAGCACCACGCCGGCAATCGGCGCAGTCACCGCATAGCTGACCAGGCTGTCGCTGTTTTCGACGGTTGCGAGCGTCTGCCCAGCGCGCACGTTGTCGCCGATGTTGACGCGCACCGACTGCACCGGACCGGGAAAGCGCGCCCGCACTTCGGCGTAGCGGTCGCCATTGAGCGCGACCTGACCCATCAGCGAGAGTTCGTCAAGGATCACCGCAGGACCGGCCTGCGCCATCGTCACGCCTGCGGCTTCTGCAATCGCGGCCGGGATCGTCGTACGTCCCTCGTAGGACTCGTAGGTCCAGCGGTAGTTGCGGCCGGCATGCTTTGCAGTCACGGCGACATCGAACGAGTGCGGTTCGACGACGGTCCCGCTGCCGACGAGGTGATCGCCTTCAGGCGCGAAAGTGAAATTGTCGGTGATGTCGCCGAGACGATGCAGCACGATGGTGGCTTCAACCTCAGCCGGTGGCAGTGGTTTGTCGTCGGCATAGGCGTAGAGCCGGAACTGTGGCGGCACACCGGTCTCGAAGATGGTCACCTCGAGCGCAAAACCCTCCTTGCGCAACATGCGTCCACGATGCGGTCCGCGCTCGAACTCGGACGCAGCGGCAGGGCCATGGCCTGCCTCCTGCGCGGCTGGTGCAGGCGCGTCGCTACCGCAGGCCGTCAGCACGAGGGCGGCACAGGTGACGAGGCACCAGATCAGTCGATTCGTTACAGTCTTCATGGGGTCAGCCCTTGGGATACGGCGGTGGCGCGCTCGATGTCGGCCAGCAATTGGTGGTAGCGCGCAGCGGCGTCGATCGCCTCGATCTGCAGGCCCAGCAGCACCGCGCGTGTCTGCGCGACCTGCAGGAAGGAGAAGCGGGCGTCGTCGTAACCGGCTTGGGTGGAAGCGAGCGCCTTTTCGGCGACCGGGATCATGCGATCGCGCATCGTCTCGACTTCATGACGGGCGTGCTGCAGTTCCTGGTAGCGGCCGTACAGCGACTGGTAGGCATCGAGCTGCGCTTCGGTACGACGTGCCTCGACGCGCTCACGTTCCGCGCGTTGTTTTTCGACGGCGAACGTCGAGCGCTGGCTCAGACCGAATGGCAACGACACCGAGAACACCAAGGCCTGGTCGTCGGAGGCTTCGAGGCGACGCACGCCGAGGCTCGTGTGCAGGTCCGGTTTGCTGCTCGTCAGCGCAAGTCGCTCCTGCGCATCGATCTGGGCAGCTTCCAATTCGAATGATCGGTAGTCGGGACCGCCACGCAGTCGATCCACCAGGACCGCGAGTTCAGGCACTTCGGGCAACACGTCGAGCGATCCCCGTGCCTGCTCGAAGTCCGGCGCCTGCTGGCCCCAGAGCACCGACAACGCCACACGGGCGCTGTCCAGTTCGTGCGCGGCATCCTCGCGTTCCAACTCGGCACGGATAACGGCCAAGTCTGCGAGTTGCAGATCGGCGTCGGGGCTGCGTCCGCGCTGCACGCGATAGGCAATCGCCTTGCGCGATTCGTTGGCGAGTGCCAGCGACCGAGCGGTCTGATCGAGCCGCGCCTGTTTCGCCACGACCTCGATGAAACGTCGGGTCGCTGTCGCAGCCAGATCCAGCCGGCGCTGCTCCACCACATTCAACTGGCGCGCGACCTGCGCCGCCCCCACATCCTGCCGAGCCGAACGCTTGCCGCCGAGCTCGAAGACACGGCCCAGGCGCAAGGTCGCCTCGGCACCATGGATACCGGAGACTGCACCGGTGCCGGCGACATTCTCGAGTTCAGCGCCGATCGTCAGCGGTGGGGCCAAAGCATCCAGAGTCGCCTGGTGCCGAAGCGATGTCGCCGTCGCGCCCTCAGCCTGGAGCAGTGTATTGCGTTCCAGCGTGCGTTGGACCGCATCGTCCAACGTCAAATCCCGTGCGCCAGCCGACCATGCGGCAACGCAACCCGCCCCGGCCATGGCCAGGGTCCACCATTTTTTGAACACCACGATCTTCTCCCATCAACGAAAAAACGCATGCGGGCGCACGCCGCCCGAAGGGCAGCTACGCATCACGGCTTTTCAGGCGATGGGTGGTCGGTGTGGAGGTGGCCAGCAACTGGCGACGGGTGTCGACGCGGGCGACGCAAACGCGTCGGTACCGGAAGCAACCCGCTTCAGCGAGGGCAATGCCGCTTCGATGAAGGCGATGGAAAATGACGGTGTCGAATGGAAGTGCTTGACCGAAAAACCGTCATCGATATCGGAGTAATCCACGACGTCATGGTGATGATCATGTGTCATGCCGGCGTGTGCGTGGTCGTGATCGACAAGCGCATGCTGGTGCATCTCCCAGCGTGGTACGCCGGCAAAGAGCAGTCCCAGCAAGGTGAACAGCCACAGCGCACGTATCCCGCGATGGCGAGAACTGTAACGGCATTGGGCGAGCGGCGAAAACATGTCGGCAGTATTGCATCGACTGCTGAGCACCGACAACCGTTCAGGACCCTGCGATTGGGGGCGGTGCCGCCGACACCGCCCCCTGCATACGGTTTGGCCCGGAAATTTCATGAGCCTTCGTGATCCTGGCGGGCTTTCTCGCTCACGAACGTACTTCGGTGATTTCGACTGAAAATTGGCCCTGCATGTTGCGTTTTCCGACGTCCAGGCGCGGCCACGACGCCAGAGTGTCGCGCGCTTCCCTCATCCGGCGCTGCGCGCCACCTTCTCCCGCAGGCGGGAGAAGGGAACTTGTTGTTCGGGCACGACGCGATAGTGTCGCGCGTTTCCCTCATCCGGCGCTGCGCGCCACCTTCTCCCGCAGGCGGGAGAAGGGAACTTGTTGTTCGGGCACGACGCCAGAGTGTCGCGCGCTTCCCTCATCCGGCGCTGCGCGCCACCTTCTCCCGCAGGCGGGAGAAGGGAACTTGATTCTCGGCCACGACGCGATAGTGTCGCGCGGCTCCCTCATCCGGCGCTGCGCGCCACCTTCTCCCGCAGGCGGGAGAAGGGAACTTGATGTTCGGGCACGACGCCAGAGTGTCGCGCGTTTCCCTCATCCGGCGCTGCGCGCCACCTTCTCCCGCAAGCGGGAGAAGGGATATGTACCGCGCTGCGGCGCCGATCCACCGCAGCCCTACACCGCCGCCGGGATCAACGTCTCCGCAATATGCTCGACGTAGGCCTCGTACTCTTCATGGTTCATCCGCATCGTCTTCAGCTGCAGCATCATCTGCAGAATGCCGATATAGGCAGCATAGGCGAGTCGGGCGCGATTCATGGCATCGCGGCGTGACATGCCGAGCGCGCGATAGCCGGTGAGCAGATAGTTCACCCGGCGCGTCGATACGCGCTCCATCAGCGGCTGCACGACCGGCTGGTCCATCGCCTTGAGCAGGTGGCTGTAGATCACATGCGAGCGGATTTCGCGGCTGGTACGACGAAACAGCGCATACAGACGTTCACGCGGATCGATGATGGCGTCGATCTGGTCGAACACGGCTTCCTGGTCCTGCTTTTCCCAGAGCTCCAGCGCCGCCTTTAGCAGGGCATCGCGTGAGGGGAAATGCCAGTAGAAGCTGCCCTTGGTGACACCCAGGCGGCGCGCCAGCGGCTCGACTGCCACTGCGGCCACACCTTGCTCGGCGAGCAGATCGAGCGCAGCCTGCTCCCAATCCGAGCTGGAAAGTCGCGACTTGTCGGATTTCCCGGAAATGGGTTCAACCGCTGACATGCAGGTTCTCCTTGGGCGACGGTGCGGCCAGAGCCGCTGCCTCGTTGACGGTGCATTCACAACTGTCATCATGCCAGATTGTTACCATACGGTAGCGTATTGACAACCAGCACACCGCTATCCATACTGATGCGTATGGTATCAGCGCATCCCCTACCTACCCAGTCTGTGTCGGCGATGGCGGCACGCCCGTCAGCCATCACCACGCACGACGGTTTGCGCCTGCATATCGATGTCTACGGGCAGGCTGGACGCACCCTGCTGCTGAGCCACGGCTTCGGCCAGTCACGCCTGGCCTGGGAGCGCTCAGCCGCCAGCCTCGCAGACCAGGGCTATCACTGTCTTGCGGTCGATGGTCGCGGTCACGGCCTGTCCGGCTGGAACCAGGGCGCGCGTTATCAGATGGACCAGTTTGTCGGCGATGCGCGGCAACTGGCTGCACGCGAGGCACGCAAACCGATCTGGGTCGGGGCCTCGATGGGCGGTCTGATCGGCATGGTCGCCGAAGCCGAGACTGCGGGTGGCCTGTTTGAGGCACTGGTCCTGGTCGATGTCACGCCGCGCTGGGAAGCCGACGGCGTCGGCAGGATTCTCGAATTCATGCGCGCCCATCCCGAGGGCTTTGCCACGCTTGACGAGGCCCGCGCGGCGGTCGCGCAGTACCTCGCGCACCGCAGCGAGGCGGAACGCGATGAGCGCAGCAGCACTGAACGCCTGTCGCGCATGCTGGTCAGTATGCCCAACGGTCGTCTGCGCTGGCACTGGGATCCGCAGTTGCTCGACGATCTGGGCGAGCGCATGGATGAGCACTTTGCCCGACTCAATGCCGCCGCAGCCAGGTTGAAGCTACCGGTACTGCTGGTCAGCGGCGGTCGCAGCGATGTGGTTTCCGACAGCACGATCGAAGAATTCATGAGGCTGGTGCCGCATGCCGAACATCAACAGATCGCCGATGCCACGCATATGGTCGTCGGCGACGACAACACCCGTTTTACTGCTGCCATTGCACACTTTCTGAAACGATTTCCCTGAATCCTCTCTGCCCGGCAACAATGTGGTCCTGATCGGCCACCTCCAAGGAGCACGACATGCTGAACCTGGCCCCCATCCTCGCCGTGCTGGCGATCACCCTGTACGCAGCACATGTGCGGCAACGCCTGCTGACCTGGACCGCACTGGTCGCTCTGGCGCTGACGGCGACCGCGTTCATTCCCGGCATCGATCGCCTCGCTGTGCTGATCCCCGCGGGCCTGTTTGCCGCGGTCGCTCTGGTGGTCAATATCAAGCCACTGCGACGTCTGTTGATCAGCGGCCCGTTTCTGAAGGCCTACCAGCGGATCACCCCACAATTGTCGGAGACCGAACAGGTTGCACTGGAGGCCGGCACCGTCGGCTGGGAAGGCGAACTGTTCAGCGGACGCCCCAACTGGGACGTGCTGGCCGCGCAGCCCGCGCCCAAGCTCAGCGCCGAAGAACAGGCCTTTCTCGATGGGCCCTGCGAAGAACTGTGCCGACTGCACGATGACTGGGAAGCAACCCATACCCTCGCCGATCTTTCGCCCCAGGTCTGGGATTACCTGAAGAAGCACAAGTTCTTCGGCATGATCATTCCCAAGCAGTACGGTGGCCTCGGTTTTTCCGCACTCGCGCATTCCTACGTGGTCGCCAAGTGCGCCAGCCTCTCGGGCACACTGTCATCGACGGTCTGCGTCCCCAACTCGCTCGGTCCGGCCGAACTGCTGCTGCACTACGGATCGGAGGAGCAGAAGAATCACTATCTGCCACGACTCGCGCGCGGAGAAGACATTCCCTGCTTCGCCCTGACCAATCCCTACGCGGGCTCGGATGCCACATCGATTCCCGACTACGGCACCGTCTGCAAGGGCATCTACAAGGGCGAGGAAGTGCTGGGCATCAAGCTCAACTTCGACAAGCGCTACATCACGCTGGCGCCGATCGCGACGGTGATCGGCCTCGCCTTCCGGCTCTACGATCCGGATCATCTGGTCGGTCAGGAACGCGACCGCGGCATTACGCTCGCGCTGATTCCGCGCGAGACGCCGGGGCTCGAAGTCGGCCGTCGACATTTTCCGCTGAACGTTCCGTTCCAGAACGGACCGGTGCGCGGCAAGGACGTGTTCATCCCGATGCAGCACCTGATCGGCGGCGAAGCGATGATCGGTCAGGGCTGGCGCATGCTGGTCGAATGCCTGAGTGTCGGCCGCGCGATCTCGCTGCCCTCCTCAAGTGCCGGCGGCTGTCGCATGGGCGTCGCAGCAACCGGCGCCTATGCGCGTATCCGCAAGCAGTTCCAGATGCCGATCGGCCGATTCGAAGGCGTAGAGGAAGCACTTGCCCGCGTCGGTGGCTATGCCTATGCGGTGACCGCTTTGTCGCGGATGACGGCGGCGGCGGTCGATCTCGGTGAGAAGCCGGCGGTACCGTCGGCCATCGCGAAGTATCACGCCACTGAAATGGGCGCCGCCGTGGTCAAGGATGTGATGGACATCCATGGCGGCAAGGGCATCATCCTCGGCCCGCGCAACTATGTCGGCCGTGCCTACCAGTCGGCACCGATCAGCATCACCGTGGAAGGCGCCAATATCCTGACCCGCAGCATGATCATCTTCGGCCAGGGCGCGATCCGTTGCCATCCCTATGTGCTGAAGGAAATGCAGGCGGCGCAGTTGCCGGATGCGAAGGAACGTCTGCAGAAATTCGATGGGCTGCTGTTCTCGCATATCGGTTTCGCGATCTCCAACGGCGTGCGCTCGTTCCTGCTCGGACTGAGCCACTCGCGATTCGCACGTGCGCCGCTGGGCAATCACTCGACAGCGCGCTTCTACCGCAGGATCACCCGCTACAGCGCGGCGCTGGCGCTGCTCGCCGACACCTCGATGCTGACCCTGGGCGGCAAGCTCAAGGTCAAGGAAAAGCTCTCGGGTCGTCTCGGTGACATCCTGTCGAATCTCTACATCATGAGCGCGATGCTCAAGCGCTATGAGGATCAGGGCCGTCCGTCGATCGACCATCCTTTCCTGGCCTGGGCAATGTACGACCGCGTCTATGCGATGCAGACCGCCATCGACGGTGTGCTGCGCAACTTCCCGATCCGTCCTGTCGCCTGGCTGCTGCGGGCCCTGGTGTTTCCGATCGGCATGCATGAGAAGACACCGGGCGATCGACTGGGACATCGTGTCTGCACCCTGATGCTGTCTCCGAACGAGGCCCGCGACCGCCTGGTCGAGGGCGCCTATCTGACGCCCAATGCCAATAATCCGGTGGGTCGCATGCACCAGGCGCTGCCCAAGGTGATCGCCGCTGAGCCGGTGGAACGCAAGCTGAGCAAGGCGCTCAAGTCGGGCCAGCTCAAGACGCTGGACGCGGACAGCCAGGTCACTGAAGCGGTGCAGGCAGGCTTGATCAGCGCGCTCGAGGCAGATTTGGTGCGCGAGGTGCGCGCACTGACGCACGAGTTCATCAGCGTCGATGATTTTGACCCGGCGGTGCTGCCGGCTGGTGCAGTTCAGGCATCCACACAGAAAATGAAATCGGCTGCCTAGAAGCGCTCTGAACACATGACTGCAACGTCTTCGCCGGACAGCTTATTGTTTGCCAGACCCTGAAGGACCTGCGGATTTGACCAGCTCCGCTGTTGAAAGCCGCCCCCTGACTCAGGGGGCTATCGCGGATCCGGACTTGTTCAGAGGTTCCCTGGGCCTGATGCCACACAACAGTTGAGGAGCTTGGCAATGAACAAGGTGCTGGCACAGTATCGCAAGCTGATCCGCTACCCAGGCGGGCGCTGGCTGTTTGCGCGCGCGGTCTGCATGCAGGCGCCCTACTTCGGTTCGATCCACCCCCGTTTCGATGAACTCGACAGCGGACTGGCCAAGGCGCATATCCGGCGTCGACGCAGTGTCCAGAATCACATCGGCACGATCCATGCGATCGCCCTGTGCAATCTCGCCGAGTTGGTCGCCGGCGTTGGTATCGAAGCCACGCTGACGCCTGATCGGCGCTGGATTCCCAAGGGCATGACCGTCCACTATCTGGCCAAGTGCCGACACGAGGCCCATGCCACTGCCCGCATCGATATACCCACCGAGATCGGCGAAGGCGTCGATTGCATCGTGCCGGTGGAAATTTTCGATCGTGATGGCAGCAAGGTCGCGCATGCCGACATCAAGATGTGGGTGACCCCGAAGCGATCTGCATAGAAGCGCGGCCGCGCCGTTGTCTTGTAGGGCATCTCTGTGAGATGCCATTCCAACACTGCCGCAGATTCACCATGGCATCTCACAGAGATGCCCTACACGAAAGCCGCTCGTATGTAGGGCATCTCTGTGAGATGCCGTTTCAACATCGCGGCAGATTCACCATGGGATCTCGCAGAGATGCCCTACAGCAGCCGCCTGCAAATTCGCTAGAACGGCATGCTCAGACCGAAGGTCACGATGGCATCACCGAAGCCGTCTTCACCGGGTTGCTCGGTACGACCAAAGTCGTAACGCACGCGGACATCGGCACGCAGCAGCAGTTTGCCGCTCTCGAGGAGTTCCCAGCTGCCACCGACTGCGGCCTGGATCATGGCATTGGTACCGCTGGAGATTTCGGCTGGCGAATCGAAGGTGATCACACCGGCGCCCACCAGCAGGTAGGGATCCCACAGCGGCTCGCGATTGATCTCGAGGTAGTTCACCGCGAAGCTTGTGTGCTTGAGTCCATAGTCGATACCGAAATCAAGCTGATCGGCGCTGACCTCGAACTCGACCGCGCGCTTGGGGCCGAGCGTGCGCAACAGACTGATCGTCTCGACATTGCCATCCAGACTGTAGCTGTCATCGGTGATCGCGCCACCGACGCGGATTCCGAATTCCCAGTGGTCCGCCTGGGCGGGCGCGGCACAGGCCATCGGCACTACAAACAGTAGTGCCACCGCCCACAGATACAGGGTTATCTTCACGCAGTTCCGTCCTTCTGCAATCCGCGCAGGCGCTCGATGTTGCGACTCAGGTAGACACCGAGCATCGCGGTGCCCACACAAACCAGACCCAGTTGCATGATTCCAGCTCCGGCATACTTCAGCACAGTGAGCATCTGCGTGGCCAGCACATCGCCGCCACGCCAGACCGCGGTATCAATGAAATTCTTGGCCTTGTAGCGCGATTCACGATCGACTCGCGTATAGAGACTTTCGCGGGCCGGCATCACCAGACCGTAGCCGGCCGAGCGCGAAACCACGAGCGCTACCATCAACCAGATCGCCCCAGGCTGGGTAGCGAGCAGCAACAACGCAATGGCGTTTACCGTGCCGGCAGCCATCAGGGTGATCGCCGGACCAAATCTCGTCAGCAGCCAAGGCGCAATCACCAGTTGCAGGATCACCTGTACCGAATTCGTATACAGATCGATCTTCCCAAAGAACGCGGTCCGGTCTTCCGCACTCTGGAACAGGCTGGCGCCAAGATCAAGATTGAGTGCGTAGAGGACCGTACCGACCATGTCCGAAAGCAGCAGCAACAGCGCCATTCGACGCAGAAAGGGATGGGTGAAAACGAGTCTGGCCCCAGCCCAGAAACTGCCACCGATCACCTGGTCACCGAGATTGGCATCGCGACGGCCATGCCGTTTGGCCCATTCACCGAGCGCAATGGCCACCAGCATGGCAATGCCCAAGATCGCAGCAGACACATGAAGCAGCCCGGTCACCCCGATCCGGTGCACCAGTCCGATCGCCATCAGCGGCCCGCAGATTGCCCCGAGCGTGCCACCGATACCGATCGCGCCGTACATGCGCTTTGCCT
Organism: Pseudomonadota bacterium; assembly: GCA_022843465.1. Classification (GTDB taxonomy): domain Bacteria; phylum Pseudomonadota; class Gammaproteobacteria; order Xanthomonadales; family Ahniellaceae; genus 0-14-3-00-62-12. The sequence continues at coordinate 63,951 of JALHNO010000012.1, forward strand.
GCTCGTTGGTGAAGATGTCCGCCATGTAGCTCCAGAACACGGCGACCACGAACAAATTGAAGACACTGACCCATACGTAGAACGCGGTCGCCAGCCAGGTCGAAGGCGGCTCATTGCCAAGCACGACCGACATCAGCAGCATGCCGCAGCCGAAAAATGCGTACACGACGGGGATGAAGATGCGCCGCGGAAACCGCGATACGAGCGCGCCGTAAACCGGCGTCAGCAGCAACATCACGAAGAAGACAATGAGCCAGATGGTCGGCAGCGCAGAGGAACCACCCGCGGCCGCGCCCAGTTGCTCCCGCACCGGCCGGATCACGTAGTACGCCGCCAGCACGCAGAAGAAATACAGGAACGCCAGCCCGAAGGCCGGCGCCTCGCGTCGGGTCACGCCGATCAGGGGCAGGGGAACATCGCTGGCCGCTGCGCTTGGATTCACTGCTGATGTTCCGACGGGATCAAGCCCGAAGTGTAGCCGGGGCTCGTCGCTACCGGGCAGTCAATGAAGGCGAACCTGCATGTCCATTCGCCGCGGGAGCGTGGCGCCAGCGACGACAACGGATCAGTCGGCCTTGTAGCTGTCGTGACAGCCCTTGCAGGCCGCACCGAGTTTGCGGAACTGGGCCGTGAAGCTTTCCTGCTGGCCCTGCTCGGCGACCTTGCGCAGTTCGTTCGCCTCAAACTGGAACGTCTTCAACCTGGCTGCAAAATCTTCAGGCTGCTGCCAGATCGCATCGAGCGCATCGGTGGTGCCGGCATTGCTGCCTGATCCCTTGGGAAATGCCTCTGCCAGCAGCAAGGACAGGTAGGAAACCGTCAGGGCGCGTTTTTTTGCCTCCGCCGCATCAAACTCGCGCTTGCCCCGCACCATCTCGCTCATCGGCGAAAAATTCCAGACGATGGACTTGAACAGGGCCTGGCGATACGCGAGCGCCGCTTCGTCGGCCTCATTGGCCGCGACCGAAGTTGCCAGGGGAATAATCAAAGCCAGCGCGGCCAACCAAAATTTGCTCAAACGCATTCTGCAACGCTCCGGGCCCAGGGCCGCCAAAAAATCCAAAGATATCGCTGCGCAGTATAGTGACAACCCGTCTTCCGACAGGTTGCCCTTTGTGCAACCCGATTGACGCACCCGCACCGTGACCCAACAATGGCCCACAGCGCAAGGATGTCGACTTCACATCTTGCATTTCCACCATCATGGAACATTCAGCGCGGAAGCCCGCGCGCATTCATCCCCAAGATCACCAGCACCCAGGAGCTGCCATGCACCCTACCAAGATTCTGGCCATCCTTGGCCTCGTATTTGCAAGCCAGATTCATGCCGAAATGCGTGCAGAATCCGTGAACTACAAGATCGGCGAGACCAGCTTCAGCAGCACACTGGTGTATGACGGCAATGTGAAGACCAAGCGGCCCGGCCTGGTGATGTTTCCGAACTGGTATGGCATGAACGACGGCCAGATCGAGAAGGCCAAGGCAATCGCTGGTTCGGATTTCGTGATCCTTGTTGCCGATGTCTACGGTGTGGAAACCCGCCCCAGCAACGACAGCGACGCCGGCGCGGCGGCGAAGGCGATGTACGCCGATCGCAGCGTGCTGCGCGCACGCGCCAATGCTGCGCTCGATGCCCTGCGGGCGCAGGCCGACAAGGTGGCACTGGACACCGCCAACATCGGCGCGATCGGCTTCTGTTTCGGCGGTGCCACCGCGCTGGAACTGGCGCGCAGCGGAGCGGATATCGATGGAGTGGTCAGTTTCCATGGCAATCTGTCCAGCGACGATCCGACGCTGGCGAAGAACATCAAGGGCAGCGTGCTTGCGCTCAATGGCGGCGATGACAGCTACGTACCGGCGGAGCAGATCGAGGCTTTTGGCAAGGAAATGCGCGACGCCGGTGTCGACTGGCAGTTCGTGAACTTTGGCGGTGCGGTGCATTGCTTCGCCGAATCCGACGCCCAGTCGCCGCCGGGATGCGTCTACAACGAGCGCGCGGCGCGCCGTGGCTTTGCGATGATGCGGGCATTCTTCGCCAGCACATTCCAGTAACGGCAGCCGATCGGCGGCGGCAACCGACGCTCGCAACGCATGGCACCGGGGCTCGGCGACGGGCCCTGGGGTCTCAATGCGCGGACAGGCATGCGACAATGCAGCTTCCCTTGCGCAGTGCGTAGCCACGAGTGTCCTTGCATGACCCCAGCTTTCCGCAATTCCGCAACGACCGTGCCCCTTCGGACCCGGACCGCGATCAGCTTTCGCTGGCTCGCCATCGTCTTTCTGGGTCTGTTGCCGTCCTGGGCGTCGGCCGTGGTCTGTTCCTTCAGTACCCATGTGCCCAAGGGCGAACATATGGTCGGCCACGCGACCGAGTGGATTGCCGGCGATGCCAGCGGGCCGACGCGGCTGATCCAGTGGTGGTTCCCCATTGCCGACCAGGAACCTTCCGATGCCGGCTATCACTCCTACGGCGACTATCTTCGGGAACTGCTGCAGACCGGCCCGATTCCACCGGGCGAGCGCGATCAGGCCGTGCTGCAGCGCCAACGCGAAATCTCCGAACAGGCCATTCGTCGCGGCTCACCCTCGGTCCGTCACAGCCATACCCGGGCTGCGGGCATGCTTGCCCTGCGTGAAGTGCCAGCCAAGGCAGGAAACTGGCCGGTGATCTGGCTGGGCGGCGACCCCAGCTTTGGCGACATGCTCGCCTCGCATGGCTTCGTGGTGGTCTCGACACCTGCGGTCTATGGCACCGAGCCCGATTTCGAGCAGAGGGTCTTCGCGGCGAGGGCCGGTATCGAGCTGACGCGTGAGCGCTTCGGCTTGCAGATCCGGTCGATCAGTTCTGTCGGCTTCAACGAACAGGCGATACTGGCCGCCCGTGTCAGCGGAATGGTCCCGCAGTCTTCCGGGCTGGCGCTGATTGGCGACTGGAAGCCGCTGAATGCGCGCGATCCGCGCCGCGACGAGTCGCGCTGGTTCGACCCCAGCGAAGTGCGCGTGCCGACACTGCTGATCACCGCCGGTGATGATTATGCTCCGCTCAAGTCGCACCCACTCGGCTCTCCATTTTCAACGACCACGCGTATGCATTTCGGCGGCATGGACGCGGTCCATCTCGAGTTCGGCATGCCCGAATCCTGCGCGCCCAACTGGATCGACGGCCGTCGCGTCAAACCGCTGGCGCTGGTTCAGTCCCAGCATGCGATGCGACTGAAACTGTCCGAGTTCGTCGCAGCCAACGCCGGCGTCACGACCAAGCCGGCACCACTGAAATTTCTGCCGATCGACGAACGCCGCAAGGAGCCGCTGGAAATCCATCATCAGACCCTGCCGGCACTGGTGCAGGCTCCGCCCAGCCTTGAGCAGGTGGGCCGGCTCGTAAGCGAAGGGGGTGTCGACCGTCTGCTGGCAGCGCTGCCCGATGCCACCCGCAAGCAGGCCCCCACCGTCTGGTGGGAGTTGGCCATGCTGCAACTCCAGGTCAGCGGTGACCCTGCGCAGGGGCGCCGGCTGCTGGATGCCTGGCAGGCGGTACAGCCCGATAGCCTGGTCGCAGCGGTACTGCGCGCCGGGGCGTCTGATGCTGAAGCTGGCGACAGCAAGGAACAGTGGAAACGCGCGCGCGGTCTGGTCCGCAAGGACCTGAGCGTGTCGCCGCCCCGGCGTCGCGAACTGGGCGCAGCCATCGAGGCCGCACTGGCGCACTGAACGGTCGGCCTCTGCGGGTCGCTGGCCAGGCCGGCCTACTGTGTGCGCGCCTCGGTCAGCACCGTGTTCATCAGTACCGCCAGGCGCCGGCCGGCAAGTTCGATCCGCTCTTCGGCGATTGGCAGCATGCGCTGCAGGTAGTCATCACCGATCTGTCCCGAATCGGGATAGATCTGGCTGTTGACGATGTGGCAGGACTCGAGCGCCCAGACCACGGGCCGATTGCGGGTCCACTGCAGACGACCTTCGAGGATCGGCGTGGCCAGCAGCTTGTCGGCATGCTCACGCACACGCAGCTTGGCCTGACGCGCCAGGAAATCGTCCCACAGCGAGTGCAGGTTCATGCCCTTGCGGCCGACACGGACCTGGAAATCGTTGCCGCCGCGATCGTCCGACCAGCCGGCATGCAGGGGTTGATGGATATCGCCCACGTAATGGATGACGAAGGCCATGGCCTCCGCCCGCTCGCCATCGGTCAGCCGGTGATCCGCCATGCGGCGCACCTGGCGACCCAGCTCATCGACGATGCAGCGGCCGTCGCGGCAGCTCGTGCGCACCACATAGTTGCAGGTGCCGCGCGGAAAATTGACATAGTGCAGCGGCACCGTATCGCGATACCTGGCCTGGTTGCGCACGCGGTCGGCCCAGGTCGAAGCCTCGCGCATCGCAAGATCGGCGCGATCGCCGAGCAGTTGTTCGACTTCCTTGCGGACCTCGGGATCAAGATGGCGCGCCGCGATCTCGGCTACCACTTCGTGACTGTGCGGGCCCCAGGCGTGCGTGGGTCCAGCCAGCACGGCCAGCAGCCAGAAGAAGTTCGCTATCTGCATTCGCATTCGTGCATGGTGCCAGCGCAGACCCTGATTGAACAAGTCGAAATGGTCGGTCAGCGACCCTGCCGGTACACGACTTGACCTGGCAACGGCTTGCGAGGGGCGAAAGTCAGGGGCTACAGTGCGCAATGAACAGCATTCACCTGATCGACGCCAGCATCTACGTGTTCCGCTCCTATTTCTCGGTGGCTACCGAGTTTCGTGACCGCGACGAAGCCCCGGTGCACGCGGTGTTCGGCTTTCTCAACATGCTGATGGGACTGCTGGCCGATGCCCAGCCTTCGCATATGGCGGTGTGCTTCGACGAGTCGCTGACGACCTCATTCCGCAATCGTCTGTATCCCGCCTACAAGGCCAACCGCGAATTGCCGCCGGCCGACCTTGCCCTGCAGTTCGCCTACTGCCAGAAGCTGTGCCATGCGCTCGGGCTGCGGGTACTCGTCGACGGCGAGTACGAAGCCGATGATCTGGCCGGCAGCGCGTTGGCAAGGATGCGCGAGCATGGTTTCCGCGGCGTTCTGGTCACTGGCGACAAGGACTTCTCGCAACTGCTCGGCGAGCACGATCTGATCCATGATGTCAGTCGCAAGGAGCGCACGGACGCGGCCGGCGTCAAGCGCAAGTTCGGCATCCGTCCCGAACAGTTTGCCGACTATCTCGCCCTGATGGGCGACAGCGTCGACAATATTCCAGGAATCTCCGGCATCGGGCCCAAGACTGCTGCCACCCTGATCGGCCATTTTGGTTCACTGGACGGCTTGCTGGCGCGTATTGACGAGGTCGCCTTCCTGCGCATGCGCGGCGCCAGCCAGATCGCCCAGAAGCTCAAGGCCGGGCGCGACGATGTGCAATTGTTCCGTCAGCTCAGCACGATTGCCCTGCATGCGCCGGTGCCGCCTGAGCCCGAGGCCTACCGGATCGGCGGCGCCAATGGCGACGCCCTGACCGAACTGCTGGACCAGCTGCGATTTGGCCCGATCACCCGCCGACGTTGCCTGGAATGGGCCCAGGCGCAGGCAAGCTGAGCGCAGCGCGGGTCCGGAGCGGCGAACAGGCGCCGCCGCCGGGCTCAGCGCTTGGCCGGCGTCACCGGAATCTCGGTAGTGCGGTTCTGCACGCTGTCGAGCGCAAATTTGAGATCGCTCTGCCAGATGTCGACACCTTCCAGGCGGGTCTTGTCGGGTAGACCATAGCGGTCGTAGTGCGGGCGCTGCGAGTTGGCGATCACGTACAGCTTGTCATGATGGATCACTCCGCGGGTCGGCGCTTCGAGCTCGGGATGACCGGCATCCAGCGGCAGCGAAGCGACGATCTTGACGCCGGCAGGGTCGAGCTTCAGGCGCATGATCCGCGCCGGCGGAAACGCGTTCTGCACCACGATCAGATGACCCTTCCAGTAATACATGCCGTCGATACCGAACAGTGTAAGCGTCGACGGACCGACCACGGCGAAAGGCTTGCCCAGTTGCAGATCGATACCGAAAATACCGAGCTCGGTATCGGCGAAATAGAGCATCCGCCCATCATCGCTGCTGGTGATGCCGCGGACATGGGTGAGATTGGGGTTCTGCATGACCAGCTTCAGGTTCTCGCCGTCCAACTGATAGATCCGTCGCTGCGCCGAATCGCCGGCGAACACGCGACCCTGACGGTTCACATGGATGTGATCGAGCAGGTGCGGCCCGTTGGCAGTGGGCATGTCATAGCGCTTCAGGAATTTTCCGCTTGCAAGTTCAAACTGATAGAGCGCGGTCTTGCCGTAGTCGGTGTCCTTGATGGTCTTGAAATGCGGCAGACCCGTTGCGGTCAGCCAGAGATGGCCACGCTCGTTGTCGGCCTGCATGGCCACGATCGAACGCAACTGATTCGCCCCGTCCGCTTCGATGTAGTGGATCAGCTCACTGCCGTCTGCCGATACCCGGTAGACCGCGCCGTCGCGGGCCGATCCGGCCAGCAGCTGGCCGGCTTTTTCGTCATAGGCCAGGGATTCGATCAGAATGTCTTCAGCCGGCAGGCTCATCGCTACCTTGCCCTCGCCGAATGGCTTGGCATTGGCCTGCAGGTTCAGCACGATGTATTCCCAGACTTGGGTGCCGTGCACCTTCTTGAAACGCTCGTCAAGCGCGGGATCGTAGGCATAGCCCGTGGTCTGCAGCTTGAGCAGCAGATCGTAGGTGCGCTGCTTGTTGTCGAGCTGGGCATAGGTGGCCGCCAGCTCATACTGGATATTGCCTGCCATCGGCCGCAGCTGCAGTACCCGTTCCAGCGCCACGGTGGCTTCAAGGTATTCGCCGCGGGCGTCGAATGCGGCAGCAGTCGCCAGCAAACGGGTGACATCCCTTTCCGAGGAAAGCTTGCTCTGCAGCTCGATGATTTCCGGCGGTGTCGGAGCTGGCGGTGTCTTGCCCCGCTTCAGCGCGGCCGGCACCTCGGGCTTGACCGCAGTCTCCGGAGCCGGAGCCGCTGCCGGAGCCGCTGCCGGAGCCGCTGCCGGAGTCGGTGTCGGTGTCGGCGCCGTGGTAGTCGCAGTCGCTTCGGTGGTGGCAGTGACCGCGGGCTCACTGGCCTGGACGGCAAGGCCACAGCCGGCCAGCAGGACAAGAATCGAAATAGTGTGTCGCGAGGCGTTCATGAAGTATCCGTAGCAAAAATACTGAGAGTAGTCCGGGCTGCTGCAAGTTCCCGCCGGCTCTGCTTTGGGTCTTGGTAGCATGTGTCGGAACCAAGGGAACAACGCGATGACTGACACTGAAACCCTGCATCTGGGCCGCTGGATCCATCTCAAGCGCCGCAACGGCTGGGAGTTCGCCGAGCGCAGCAATCCGAAGGGGGCGGTGATTATCGTGGCAATCACCCGCCAAGGCGAGTTGCTCTTTGTCGAGCAGTACCGCGAACCCCTGCGCCTGCGCACGATCGAGATGCCGGCCGGCCTGATCGGCGACGTCGCCGGCAGCGAACACGAGGATGCCTGCAGCACCGCGCAGCGCGAGTTGATCGAGGAAACCGGCTACTCGGCGAACCGCATCGATTACGTGGTCGGCGGCCCGGTATCGGCCGGCATGAGCACCGAGATTGCCCATTTCGTGCGTGCCACCGAGCTGACCGAGGTATCGGCAGGCGGCGGCGACGAATCCGAGGACATCACCGTGCATCGGGTGCCGCTGGCCGAGGCCGGGGCATGGCTGCTGGGCAAGGGTGCCGAGGGCTATCCACTGGATCCCAAGCTATGGGCGGGCATCTATTTCGCCCACCATGATGCCGCTGGCCGGCCCTGGCTGGAGTAGATTTCGCAAGCCCTGGCCGACCGCGCTACAGTGGTCCGTCAGCCCAGGGACCGGTGATGGCAACGGTGAAGCCGGGGCGATAGACGTTGGCGAACAGCCAGCGCCCATCCGGTGAGAAGCAGGCACCACACCATTCCTCGCCACTGAAATCCTGTGGCTCGCCGGCGGCATTGGGGCGCCGCACGGTATTGGCTGCCAGCTCGAAGGTCGCACCTTCGGCCGTCATGCCGATCAGCCGCTGTGGCGCATCACGGGTATTGTCCTCGCAGATCACCAGACCACCGCGCGGCGATACGCAGACATTGTCCGGGTAATCGAGCGCATGCACGGAGCGGGTCTCGTAGAGCAGCACCAGGCGCTCCTCCAGCGGGTAGTAAACGAAGACCTGACCGTGGCCGAGATCACCGCCATTGGTTGAAGTGAAGAAGATCGCATCGCCGTGCGCGAAGCAGCCCTCGAGTCGGGTGAACACCGCACCGCCGGCACGCTGGCCCTGCTCGAACACGCCGCCGCCGACGCGGCCATCGCTATGCCGCAGTCGTTCCGGCTCGGCGATATCCACCCAATGGGTGGCGAACGATTGGCCCGGGCGCAGACCACGGCAGAGATCGCTGCGTTCGGCGCAGGCCAACATCTGCAGCTGGCCACCTTCGACCAGTCGACCCGGCTGTCTGGGCACATAGCGATAGAAGCCCGATGCCATCGAGTAGTCTTCGGTCTGGTAGACGATGCCGGTGCTCGCATGAACCGCCACCGCCTCGTGCTTGAAGGCGCCCATGCCGCTCAGACAGACCGGCGCGGCGCGTCCACTGGGATCAACCTCGAACACGAATCCATGCGCGCGCTTGAGACGATTGCGACGAGAACCCTGATCATCACGGTTGATCACCGGATCGAACACCAGTTCCTCGCAGGAAAGCCAGGTACCCCAGGGCGTGATGCCACCAGAGCAGTTCTGCATGGTGCCGCTGAGTACGCAGCGGAAGTCGCTGGCCTCGCCGGTTTCGACATCAAATTCGAACGCCACACAGCCGCCCGCGGCCGCGGCGTCGTAATGCAGATGCGCCGGCCCAAAGGCGCCGTACTCGGCCACGACCTCGTGGTTGCGCACCAGGGTCAATCGGCTGCCATTGACGGCGACAATACCCATGCCATCGTGCGCTGATGGCGTCAGCGCGCCATCGGCGAGAACACCGTCCACCCAGCCGAGACTGCGGTAACTGAAGCCGGCCGGCAAGCTGAGCAGGTACTCGCCGGTGTGATCATCGGCACAGGGCTGCAACGGTCCATAGCCGGACGTAGCGGACCGTTGTTGCGGCCCACGTGCTTCGCGACAGCCGGCCAGACCCAGCAGGCTGGCGAGCGGCAGACTGGCGCCGAGCCCAAGCCGCGCCGTGCCAGCAAGAAATGCCCTGCGGGCAAGCGCGGCGGACGCCGGCGAACTGTCGCGCATGAGTCAGCGGACCGCGACGCCGAGCGCCGCTATGCGGTATTCGCGGCTGGCGATTTCCGATTCGGGTTTGCCGGAATCCTTGGCCATGTGCGCAACTTCCTTCGCATCAAGATCGAGCACTTCGAGCTTGCCGTACACCACCACCGAACCAGCGAGGTCCTTTGGCAGGGCAAACTTGTGATCGGTCATTACCCTTGCCATCAAGTCACCATCGCTCAGCGTCATCCAGCAACCCTGCTTCTGGCAGACCTGGGCCACGCGCCCGCTGATCAACTGGTCCCTGCTGCCAGCAGCATGGTCCGCCACCGCCTCGGCCAGCGTGGAGGGCACCGCATCGGCGGGTATTGGATCACCGAACTGTGTCGCCTGTGTGGCGGCCGCAGCGGCCGCAGCCGGCTGGGCATCGCCATGATCGTGCGCGCTCACCGACGCGGCGAGCGTGCAGGACAGCAGGACGGCTGCAAGGGAATTTCTCATGATCGCGGACTCCAGGGACAGGTGAACGCCAATCATGCCACGACCGGACTCAGGCCGGGGCCGGGGGCGGGGGCGGCGGTGCGGTCGGCATCGCCGGCGCGGCAGCAGACCTGCGGCGGCGCGACCAGATCAGCAAACCCACCACTGCAGCAATCAGGGTGCCGCCCAGCAGTGGACGGTAGAACACCCAACTGATCGCGATGGTCAGCAGCGACAACAGCAGGGAGATCAGTCCGGTCACCAGGCCAATACCCCAGCTGCCAATGGTGCCCAGCATCGGCAGCACATCGAGCACGCGCGAAATCGGTGCAAACACCATCGACAGACCGAGCCACATCGCCACCGTGCCGCCCAGCCTGATCAGCCAGGTGGTGATCGTATTGCGCTTCTGTGCGCCCTCGAACATCTGCGCAGGCGGCACCTCGCCGGCTTCGACCAGAAGTACGCCGCGGCCATTGCGGGTGGTATAGGAATCCAGTGTCTGTCCAGCCTGGCGCGCGACGATGCTGAAGACCTCTTCAGGCTGGTATTCGTAGCGGATCCGGACATCGCCGACCCGCGGCTTGTCCGGATTCTCGCCCAGATACATGCGACTGTCGGCAATGAGGCGAAAACCCTCGAATTGCTCTGGGAAGCGCGCGGCCTGTGCGGCATCAAGCTGTCGCCAGCGGCCCACCGCCGAGCGCGCCGAAGCGCTCAGGCTGAAGGCACCGAGGCGGGTGTCGCTGGCCTCGAACGTTGCCGACTCGACTGGCCACTCGGTGGGATTGACGTGATCCTCGCTGAGGCGGAAATCGGACGAGTCGATCCGATCGTCATTCCATTCCATCCTGTAGGTGTACTCGGTAGTCGTCTCGCTGCCGCCGCCCAACGTCTTCCTTTCGCGGCTCTCGCTGGATTCCTTCCACTGGTACATCTCCACGATGCGGCGCAGCGCCAGCCCATCGACGTCGACACCGAGAACCTGGTCGGAAACCGCAGGACTGCCTTCGACGCGCGCCGCGGCATGGATCAACCTGCCCTCGTTGGCGGCGTCAACGGAATCGGCGGCGACCTGCACCACGGCGCCGGCACCTTCCTTCAGCGCGCGATATTCGGCGATTGCACGACCTTCGTTCCACCATAGCGCCGGAAACGAGGCGATGAACAGCAGGCCACCGAAGATGGCGGCGCTGATCGAATCCGATAACCGCTTGCCAAAGCCATTGCGCGTGACTTCGGTATAGGAGTTGCGTGCCATGAAGCCCCCGGAGATGGTGACGAGGGCCGATTGTGGCGATTGCAGGCAAATAATTCAAAGCGCTCGCCAGCCGACGTGCGCAGCGGATTCAGAGCGCGACGCCGGCCAATGCCTGCTGTTCGTTGCGGGTGCCGTAGCGACCACGCTCATCAACACTGACGTCGGCCATGGCGCAGTCCGGATCGTGCGTGAAGTAGAGCCGCACGCCACGCGCCAGCATGTCGTCGAGAAACTGGCGCTTCTCGTCGATCAGAAGTTCTGGAAAACGGTCGTAGCCCATGGTGATCGGCAGATGCACCCAGGGCCGCCCCGGAATCAGATCGGAACAGAACACCACGCCGTGTTCGCCGGTGATCTCGGCGAGCATCAGCCCAGGCGTATGGCCACTGCTGTAGTGGAAGCGCACCCGCTCACCGAGCAAGGCACAGTGTGAACCCTCGACCCTGTGCAGGCGTCCGCTTTGCTGCAGCAGATCGGTCAAGCCGGGAATGAACGAGGCGCGGTCACGCGGATGTGGATCGCAGGCACGCTGCCATGCCTCTTCGCCGACGACAAAACTCGCCTTCGGAAACAGCAGTCGCTCGGGCTCACCTTCCTGCCAGGGCGCCAGCAGACCGCCGGCATGATCGAAATGCAGATGCGAGATCACCACTACATCGATATCGGAATCACCCAGTCCAATCGCCGCCAGCGAATCCAGCAGCACGTGACGCGATTCGACCACGCCGTAGCGCTCGCGCAATTTGGGCTCAAAGAAGGCGCCGATGCCGGTTTCGAACAGTACATTCCGGCCATCCAGATCCTGCGCGAGCAGGGCACGGCAGGCCAGCGGCACACGGTTGTCGGCGTCGGTCGGCAGCCACCTGGACCAGACCGCCTTGGGCGCGTTGCCGAACATGGCACCGCCATCGAGCTTCTGGGAATTGCCAAGCAGGGACCAGAGTTTCATTCATGCCTTCCGATGTCGCCAGAATTCACAGCGCGGCCGCGCGAGCGACCCGACTACGAATGTTATTTTACCTCGGCTTTGCCGACCACGCCGCGCGGATCCGAGCCGGCGCTCAGCGTGTTTTCACGCAGATCCCAGACCACCGACTGCATATTGCCCCAGGCACGCTCGCCCTCGTTGACGACATGGCCGCGCGCCCGCAGCGTCGCAGCATCCTCAGCACTGATCGCGCCGGGCTCGGCCGAGATGGCATCCGGCAGGTACTGGTGATGGATACGTGGCGCCGCGACGAACGCCGACGGCTGCGCGCCCTCGAAAAATTCGAGCAGTCCGATCAGCACCATCGTTGCGATCCGGCTGCCACCGGGCGTGCCGATCACGGCGATGCGATCCTTGCCGAACGCAAAGGTCGGCGACATCGTCGACAGCATGCGCTTGCCACCCTGCGGGGCATTGGCATCAGTGCCGATCAGGCCATAGGAGTTGGCCTGATTCGCCGCCAGCGCAAAATCATCCATCTCGTTGTTGAGCAGTACGCCGGTGCCCGGAATGATCAGACCCGAGCCCATCGGAAGGTTCACACTGGCAGTCACCGCGGCCATGTTGCCGTCGGCGTCGATGATCGAAAAATGGGTGGTATCGGTACCGCCATCGATGACACCGCCTTCGGGCAGTGCGCTCGAAGCCGTGGCGCGATCCATCCGCAGGCTGGAACGCAGACCGGCCGCATAGGCCTTGCTGGTCAGCAGACGGATCGGCATGTCGACAAAATCGGGATCGCCCAGTATGTAACTGCGATCGCGATAGGCACGACGCATCGACTCGACCATCAGGTGCAGACGATCAGCGCGCTCCATGGCGGCAAAATCATAGCCTTCCATGACATTGAGGATGGTCGCCAGCAGGACACCACCGGATGAGGGCGGCGGCGCGGTCACCAGTTCGTAACCACGATGATGGAACTTCAGCGGCGTGCGTTCCTTGATGCGATAGTTGGCCAGATCGTCCGCACTCCAGTTGCCGCCCTGCTTGCGCACACCCGCGACCAGCAACTCTGCGGTCCTGCCACGATAGAAACCGTCGAAACCATCCTTCGCCAATCGTTCCAGGGTACGCGCCAGATCCGGCTGCCGGATCAGGGTACCGAGCGCAGGGACCTCGGCCTTCCGCAGAAAAATTTCGACTGATGCCGGGTAGCGCAGCAAGACGTCCTTGCGCACGCTGATCATCCCCTGCAGGCGCGATTCCAGCGGAAATCCCTGGCGTGCGAGCCGGATCGCCGGCGCCAGCGAGACCTTCAGCGGCAGGCGCCCGTACTTGTGTGCGATATGGGCCAGGGCCGCGGGCTCACCGGGAATACCGGCCGCGAGGGCGCCATTGACGCTCCGGTCGCGATCAAGCTTTCCGTCGGCGTCCAGATAGGCCTTGGCATCCACAGCCATTGGCGCGGTCTCGCGGCCATCCACCATCACCTGATGGCCATCGCTGGCGCGATGCAACAGCCAGAAGCCGCCGCCGCCGATTCCGGAACTGCTTGATTCAACCACCGCGAGCGCGGCGGTCACCGCCACCGCGGCGTCAAAAGCATTGCCACCCTGGGCGAGCACCTCGAATCCGGCATCAGTGGCCAGATGATGGGCGCTGGCGATCGCCGCCTTTCCAGGTGCCCTGGTCGCGGCGTCGGCAACTCCGGCAGCGGCCACGGCAAAGCCGATCAACACTATCCGCAATGCGCTCAGTCTCACGATGGAACCTCCTCGCTGATCAGGCCACGATACTTCAATTCGAGCTCTTCCCGTGTCTCGGGCCGCGCGCTGTCGACATCGATGCACTCGACGGGACAGACGGCAACGCACTGCGGTTCATCGAAGTGACCGACACACTCGGTGCAGCGTTCGCGGGCGATCTCGTAGATCGTCTCACCCTGATAAATCGCCTTGTTCGGGCACACCGGCTCGCAGACGTCGCAGTTCACGCACAGGTCATTGATCAGCAGTGCCATCGTCGTCACTCAAACAAGAACGGCACCGACGCCAGGTCGGTGCCGTCGTTGATCATCCTGGTCGCGCTGTTACTTGGCTTCGACAAAAACAAAATCAGCATCCGACGGCGCGACCGCGGCCTTGACGCGCTCTTCCTCGGCAGGCGCACCGATATAGAGCACGCGAACACCCTTCAGCGAGCCGGCTCCGGCGAGCTTGAATGCTTCGACGACCAGATCGCCGAGCTTGGTCGAGTCGGGCGATCCGAACGCTACCAGGTTGCCTGGCAGCACGCCGCGCGCCAGCATGTCCTGGATATTGGTCAGCTGGGCGTCGTACTGGCGCTGGGTTTCCTCATCGGTCACGGCCGGCACGAAGTACATGTAGGGACGCTGGCGGATGCCCTCCATGTTCTGCTTGACGGTCGCGCTGAGATATTTCTTCCAGCCTTCCAGATCGGCCGGATCGGTCGGAACAGGCACCACGACTGGCGCCGCCACCGGTTTGGCTGCGTCTTCCTTCTTGCAGCCGGCCAATGCCATCACGCAGAACAGCGAAATCAGGACGGAACTCAGAATCTTCTTCATGGTGTGCTTCCCCGGAAAAACTGTGGTGAGTTGCTCTGCTGCAGTTTCGATCACTGCGTGTCGAACGATCATTCTAGTCAGGTGTAGCCAAACTTCTCCTTCAGCGCCTTGCCGACGGCCGGGGGGACAAAGCCCGACACATCGCCGCCCAGCCGCGCGATCTCCCGAACCAGCGAGGAGGAGATGAAGCTGTACTGCTCCGCCGGAGTCAGAAATAGCGTCTCGACATGCGGAATCAAGTGGCGATTCATGCTGGCGAGCTGAAACTCGTATTCGAAATCGGAAACTGCACGCAGGCCACGGATGATCACGCCGGCGCCGACGCTGTGCACCAGATCCGCCAGCAGGGTATCGAAACCACGGATCTCGACGTTCTTCAGCCCACCCATTGCCTGTTCGGCGAGTGCGATCCGCTGCGAGAGTGGAAACGACGGCCCCTTCACCGGGCTCTCGGCGACTGCCACTACCAGCCGCTCGAACAACGGTGCCGCCCGCTCCACCAGATCGATATGACCGTTGGTAAGCGGGTCAAAGGTGCCGGGATAGACCGCAACACGCGGTGAGGCGCGGGTCGCAGCCGGCGGGGATGTGCTGGAGGGCATTCGTCAGCGCCGAATGTGAAGACCTTGTTAGCTTAACCCAGCGGACTGTCCAGCCGGTAGAGCGAACCGCCCACAGTCGACACCCGGGTTTCACGCAGCAGGCCCCAACCAGGCCCGGCCGACACCGGCCGGTCAGCTGGATATTCCATATACATCAAAGCATTGCTGGCTAACCAACCGGCTCCGGAGAGCAGTTTCAGAGTCGGCTGCCACAGGTCCAGTTCAAAGGGAGGATCCAGAAATACCAGATCGAACGGACGCGCAGGACCGACCAGAAAGTCTGCGGCACTGCGCGCCACCACGCTCGCGTTTTCGCGCAACCGGGTGAGATTGGCCACAATTGCGGATGCAAGCGCAGGATCGCGCTCCACCAGAACCACCTCGGCGGCGCCGCGCGACAGGGCTTCAATACCGAGCGCTCCGGTACCCGCAAACAGATCCAGACAGCGGGCACCGGTGATATGCGGCGCCAGCCAGTTGAACAGCGTCTCGCGCAGACGATCGGGGGTCGGACGCAATCCTGGACGCGTCGGCACATCCAGTCTGGAGTTGCGCAGGCGTCCGGCGATGATCCGGATGCGTCCCGACCCCGTCACCGGCACAAGTCAATTGTCCGTGGCGGCCTGACAATCGAGCAGATCGTCGTCATTGATCACCCAGGCATCGGCATCGGCACACAGGGTAACCCCGCCGACCACGCACTCGTCGCCATCCTCGTCGACCAGTTTGACGTCATAGTCATCGCAGGGAATCCCGCTGAGCCTGAAGGTTTCCCGATGGCCGATGACATCATCGCCGAGTTGGTCGGGACCCCAGTCGTCGCTGTCGGTCGAAGACAGATACAACTGATGGATGTCCCAGCTGGAAGTATTGCGGATGGCCACGACCGAGTCATACGAACCGGCGATCACCACGCCCGATACCAGTGCCGCGGCAAGCATGGAGTACTTGAGTTTCATGACTGCGTCCCTCCCCTGTTGTGGAGTGGCGAGTATAAGCGGGCGCAGACCTCGGGCGGATGACTGGCGAATGCAACACTTGGAAAACGCCCGAACCGGTCATCGCGGCCTCACCGATACCCGAATCCGCAAGCGGCGCAGCCCGAACCTGCCGGGTCTGGCGGTCGGTCTGAAGTCCTCCGAACGGGCTCTTTACATGGCTCTGGCATACTGCGCGCCGCCCTGTACGAGTTCTGCCACGCATGTTCAAGTTCTGGAAGAAGAAACCCGAGACCGCTGCGCCGATGCCAACGGGCGGCGATCCTGCCCATCCGGCGCTCGCAGCCGGGCATCCGGCAGCGGCGCCAGCAACCTCGACTGGTGACATCGAAGCGCGCAACTGGCGCGACCGTCTGCGCAGCAGTGCGCTCGGCCGCAGCGTCAGCGCGCTGTTTTCCGGCAATCCAAAGCTCGATGAAGCGCTGCTGGAACAACTGGAAACCACCCTGATCGCGGCCGACGTCGGTGTCGCTGCCAGCAGCGACCTGATCGACGATCTGCGCAAGCGCATGCAGGCACGCGAATTCGCCAATGCAACCGCAATGCTCGGCCATCTGCGTGCACGCATGATCGCGCAATTGCGCGTGGTCGAGCAGGCGCTGGAAATTCCTGAGCAGCCACGCCCGTTCGTGATGCTGGTCATCGGCGTGAACGGGGTCGGCAAGACCACGACGATCGGCAAGCTCGCCAAATGGATGAAGCGCGAGGGGCTTTCGGTGACGCTTGCCGCCGGCGACACCTTTCGTGCCGCTGCGGTGGAACAGTTGCAGACCTGGGGTGAGCGCAACGATGTCCAGGTCATCGCACAGACCGGCGGCGCCGATTCCGCTTCGGTCATCTTCGACGCCCTGCAGGCAGCCAAGGCACGTGGCGCCGATGTGCTGCTGGCCGATACCGCCGGCCGCCTGCATACCCAGGCGGGTCTGATGGATGAGCTGGCCAAGATCAAGCGGGTACTCGGCAAGATCGATGCTGGCGCACCCCACGAAACACTGCTCGTCATCGATGGCAATACCGGACAGAATGCGATCTCCCAGGCACGACTGTTCCACAAGGCGGTAGGTCTGACCGGTCTGGTCATCACCAAGCTGGATGGCAGTGCCAAGGGCGGCGTGGTGTTTGCACTCGCGCGTGAGTTCAAGGTACCGATCCGCTTCATCGGTGTTGGCGAAGGCATCTTCGATCTGCGCAGTTTTGATGCCGAAGAGTTTGTCGATGGCCTGCTGCCCGCCGACCTCGTTGCCGAGGACTGATCCCCATGCGACGCTGGAGCCGGTACCTGTTGTTGCTCGCCGGCGTCGGAACCGTGGTCGTCGGATTCGGGCTCTGGCGCCTCTCGCGCGACGATGAACGGCTCACGCGCTGGCTCGCCGACTCGGTGCGCTCCGCTACCGGCCTGCAGATGCACAGCCGGGACAGCGGCAGTTTTGGCTTCTGGCCGCAGCTTTCGGTGGCCCTGAACGACATCGAGTTGCGCGCCTTCAGCGGCAGTTCGACACCGGCACGAATCGATTCGATCCGGGTCCAGGTACCCTGGTCGAGCGTTTTCGGACGCGAGCTGCACGCCAGCAGGGTGGTATTGCGCGGCGTCGATCTGGATGCCGCCGCCATCTCGTCCTGGCTCGCGCACCGCGCTGATGCCGGACCGCTGCCGGCCTGGCGTTGGCCGGAACTCGACGCCGCATTGCTGGTCGAGGATCTGCGCTACCTCAGTGCGGATGAAGCGGGCACGCCGGTCGAGCAATTCGTGCTCGAGCGGCTATATCTCGATCGCTGGATCATCGACCAGCCCGCCTCGCTGTCGGCGCGGATGCATGTGCCGGCGCTCGCTGACGAGACACTGCAGATCAATCTCGGCTGTACACCCAGGCAGACGCGCAATGCGATCGCCATCGAACCCTGCTCGGCCAGCATCGGCGTCGACAATCGCAGCGAACTGGCGGTGCGCGGCTATCTCCGACTCGACGACAGCGCGCGCAGCGAGGTGCAGTTGCGTATCGAGGCCAGTGCCTTGCCGGCCTGGTTGCCGGTGGCGGCGATGGGCGCCCAGGAGCAACCGGTGAACATCGTGATGCGTCTTATCGGCGCGGCCGCCGGTCCGCTCAAGCTCAAGTCCGGCGGCACGCTGGCAGACAGCACACTCGACATCGATGTCGTGCTCCCCTACGGCTGGATCGATCTGGCGAGCGCAGCCGACTGGACGGGACTTGCCGACCGCGCGACCGGAAGCCTGAGCATCGACAAGTGGCAGCAGGGCGAACTGCAGCTGGAAGACATCCGCTGGCGCAATGAGCCCACCAATGGCAATGCCACCGAGGCGGGCGCGGTGCCGGCGAATGCGACCGCCGCGGACAGCCTGTGAGCGGCGATTTTTCGGATCGTCTGCTGCACTGGTTTGCCAGCGAAGGTCGCCACGACCTGCCCTGGCAGCATCCGCGCACGGCCTATCGAGTCTGGGTCAGCGAGATCATGCTGCAGCAAACCCAGGTCGCCACGGTGATCGGCTACTTTGATCGCTTCATCCGCGCTTTCCCTGATCTGGACGCACTGGCTGGCGCATCGCTCGATCAGGTGCTGGCAATGTGGGCGGGGCTTGGCTATTACAGTCGCGCGCGCAATCTGCACAGGGCGGCACAGCTTTGCATCGCGCAGCATGGCGGCCAGCTTCCCGATCGATTGGAGGAATTGCTGGCGCTGCCAGGCATCGGCCGTTCGACCGCAGCCGCAATCCTGGCGCAGGCCCACGGTCAGCGGCTCGCCATCCTGGATGGCAACGTCAAACGGGTGTTGAGCCGGCACGCCGGCATCGCCGGCTACCCGGGGCTACCGGCGGTCGAACGCCTGCTCTGGCAAGAAGCCGAAACGCGACTGCCGCCGGACAAACTGGGCGATCGCATGCCCGACTACACCCAGGCACTGATGGATCTTGGCGCCGGCCTCTGCACGCGGACACGACCGCGCTGCACGGACTGTCCGGTCGCTGGCGACTGCGTGGCCGCGCTTACGGGCAGCACGCAGGAACTTCCAACGCGCAAGGCCACCCGCAGCGTTCCGGAAAGATCCGTGCATCTGCTGCTGGCCGTCGATGGCCGCGGCCGGGTTCTGCTGGAGCGGCGCCCGGCAACCGGCATCTGGGGCGGATTGTGGAGTCTTCCCGAGTGCACAGCAGCCGCATCAAGTGGTGACGATCCACAGCGCGAACGCGCCGAAGCGACTGCACGTGCGCTCGGCCTTGAACTCGGACCGCTGCAGAATCTGGCAACGCTCGAGCATCGCTTTACCCACTTCCTGCTGCACATTGAAACCAGTGTCGCCACCGCACGAACTGTCGCCGAACGCGCCAGCGAAGTCGCCGACCAGGCCTGGGTCAGTTCCTCGGCGATCGCGCAATACGGTACCCCGGCCCCGATCCGGCGTCTGCTGGACTTGCAGTTCGACGCCGAACGGACCTGACGGCGGCTTCACACGCCGCGGCCGGCACCTCAGGCCTGCGAGTTGCGAGCACGCGCCTGGCTGGGCCGAGCCACCAGACCGGCGCGCGTCTGCGCAATCAGACTGCGAACCACTTCCTGGCCAGCCGCCAACCGGCTGGCACCGGCATCACGTGCACCCTGGAATATCGCCAACTGCTGATCGGCACTGCTGCCATGCTCGACGATGGTCGCCAGGCTGGCGATCTGATCCTGGCAGCCGAAAAACGCGGCGTCCTCGGCAACCAGAGCACTCAACTCCTGCAGCCAGCTGGATACCGGACGGCGCTCGCCACTGCCGATATCGACCAGTTGCGCGCGCACGCCGTGACGCTTGGCCAGCCAGCGGTTCTCGTCGATCAGCAGGCGCGTCATCGAGTTGCGGGAACGGCCCAGATCCGCCCGCCGCACCAGCATGCGCAGCAGACAGCGGAACAGGGCCGCCAGCGCAATGGCATCGTCGATCCGCGGACACATATCGCAGATCCGCAGTTCCACCGTGGGGTAACGCATGGACGGTCGGATGGTCCACCATAGATAGCTGGCGTTCTCGATGATGCCGGACTGGGTCAGCCTGGCAACAAACCCTGCGTAGTCGGCCTCGTTCTCGAAGTGATCGGGAATGCCAGTGCGCGGCCACTCGTCATAGGCGGCCTGGCGATAGCTCATCAGTCCGCTGCGCTCGCGCCGCCAGAACGGCGAGGAGGCGCTGAGCGCGAGAAACAGTGGCAGCCAGGGCAGTGCCCGGTTCATCAGGTCGATGCGATCGACTCCAGCCGGTGGCGCCACATGCACGTGCAGTCCGCACAGCAGATTGCGCCGGCCGATGAGCTGGAAATCCTCCAGCATCCTGCGATAGCGCGCCTTGGAAGTATTTACCTGACCGTCCCAGTCGGCGGTTGGAAAGGTACCGGAGGCGACCACGGCCAGCTGATGCGTGTCCGCAGCTGCGATCACCTGGTTCCTGAGCTGCCGCATCTCGTTGCCCAGTTCAGCAATGCTGGCGCAGACGGACGTGTTGGTCTCGATCTGTGACTGGAGCAGTTCCCGCGCCAGGCGTGCACCCATACGCTCACGACAATCACGCAAGAATGGCGTCGACATCCGCCGCGCAATCCGCAGGCTGCGGGCATCGGCAAGAAAAAACTCCTCCTCGCAGCCAATCGTGTAGTCGCGATCAGATGACATCCGGAACCTCACTGGGCGGCGCCGTGGCGCCGATGTGGATCAAGCTGGTCACGTCGAAGTTGATGACAGGTAAAGCCGACTGCAGCCTCGCGCGAATCGGTGACCGGTGCAATCGGTACTGCTCGACAGGGGAGTACCAGAGCCGGATGACGTCAGTTCGCTGTCGCACCCAGCGCATCGGCAACGCGCGCGGCAGTATCCACGAAGGCACCCATCAGCGGCTCGGGCGACAGCAGGTCGGACGCCTGCGGCCAGTGAAACTCCGGATGCCATTGCACGCCATAGACAAATCCGTCGCCCTCGCGACGGATGGCTTCAACTACACCATCGAAGGCCCGCGCTTCGATCACGAAGCCGGGAGCCAGCCGGCGCACCGCCTGGTGGTGGATCGAATTGACCCGGGCGACGGTGATGCCCTCGTGCAACTGCGACAGCAGGGCGCCCTCGACGATACTGATTTCGTGCCCGTGCAGATCATAGGCGTCGGCATCGACATGGTCGTGGCTGGTGGCGCCGTCGTCGACCAGATCCTGGTACAGGCTGCCACCGAAGGCGACATTGATCAGCTGCATGCCACGACAGATGCCGAGTACTGGCTTGCCGGCGGCAACGAAAGCATGCAGCAGCGCGAGTTCAAAGCGGTCGCGAACCGAGTCCGGAGTACCCCGGCAGGCCCGCAGTTCCTCGCCATAGGTTGCCGGGTGCAGGTCGGCCCCGCCCTGCAGTATCAGGCCATCCAGGCGCTGGGCATAATCCTCGACATCGATCTCGGAGCGCTTGATATCGCCCTCGCGCTGCACTGTGGGAATCATCACCACCACGGCGCCGGCGGCAACCGCCCAGTGTGCCACCGATTGTTCGAGATACTGCAGCGTCTTGCCACGGAAACCGAGCTCCTTCGGGACATCCCGCAGGATTCGGGGTGAAATGCCAATCAGGGGCGCGCGCGGCTTCATGCCTGCAGATGCTATCGCTCCGGGCCTGGCTGCGGCTCACGTCGAACAGGCATTTTGCTGGCAAGCTGCGCGTGAGCGCCGTAGCCGGGCTGGTCGGGACGCCACCCTGGCTTCCGGCATAGATGACCGCGCCTGGAGACTCTGTTACTTTCCCGTTAAGACCGGCGCCTCCAGGGCACCGGGCTGCCGTCCGGCGAGTGCGCAGGGACGAACCGCAACCACAGTCCAATCCTTTGGGGTGAACATGAAATCCACGTTCCACAGCCGCCTGCGCCGCAGCGCACTGGCGCATTCGCTCTCGCTGGCGTTGATCTCCCTCTACGCCGTACCCGCGTTGGCCCAGGATGCCGAGGCAGAAGCCGAAGCCGCCGCCAAGCCTGCAGAAACGACCAAGATGGAGACGATGGTAGTCACCGGATCGCGCATCAAGCGCTCCGAGATCGAGGGCCCGGCCCCGGTCACCGTGATCACATCGGAACAGATCGAACGTGAAGGTTTCATCACCGTATTCGATGCCTTGAGCACGCTGACCCAGGCCAGCGGCTCGACCCAGAACGACTTCAACTCGGCAGGCGGATTCACGCCCAATGCCAGCGTGATCAATCTCCGTGGCCTCGGCCCGGGCCGCACCCTGCTGCTGATCAACGGCCGTCGTGCCGCCGATTACCCGTTCCCGTACAACGGTCAGAGCAATTTCCAGAACTTCAACAACATCCCGTCGTCGGCGGTTGACCGTATTGAAGTCCTGGCCGGTGGCGCTTCGGCCATTTACGGCTCGGACGCGGTCGCTGGCGTGGTCAACGTGGTCCTCAAGACCAATTTCTCCGGTGATGTCTTCAAGATCCGCGGCTCGACCGCAACCCGTGGCGGCGCCAATGTCGGCGACCTGCAATGGGTCGGTGGTCGCAGTGGCGACGCCTGGAGCCTGACCTATGCGTTCGAATTCCTGCATGTCGATCCGCTGTTCGGCTACGAGCGCGACTTCATGGATTCCGGCGAAGACAATCCGTTCCCGCCGGCGATTGGCGGCTACCAGCCCTCGATCGGCACCCAGATCCGCCGCACCCGGCCGTCGACCAGCTACATCCAGCCGGCCGGCTATGACTGCAGCGCGCATGCCGAATGGCGTCCGCACACCTATATCAGCTCGACCACCGGGGCCACGCTCGGCCCAGGCTGCGGATACGACGAGTTCGTCGCCCAGCAGACCGTCGTCAACCAGAACGATGATGCCTCCGGTTACCTGTACGGCACCTACGATTTCGACAATGGCATGCAGGGCTGGGCCAGCCTGCAGATGTACAGCTCGAAGGCGCGCACCAGTGGCGGCATCGAGCAGTGGGCCGGTGGCCCGAACTTCAATACGCAGTTCTACGACCCGCAGTTCGGGACGACCATCCTGCCTATTCGCGTCATCATGCCCTCGGAATACGGTGGCTCCTCGGGCACCTTCCAGAAGTTCGATGAAACCTCCTATGACGTCGCATTCGGCTTGAACGGCAGTTTCGGCGAGCGCTTCGATTGGGATTTCACCATCGGTCGCGCCGAGTACAACTCCGATCGCACCCGCCCGCGCATGCTGGCCTCGGCGGTGACCTCATTCTTCCTCGGCCCAAGACTCGGCACGACGTCCGGCATCACCGGCATCCCCAACGGCATCGCGATCTACCAGCTCAATCTGGATCGCTTCTACGGCGCGCTGACACCGGAAGAGTACGCGTCGATCAGCACCCAGGTTGTCTACGACTCCAAGTCGTACAACAACACCGCGAACTTCGCGGTCACCGGCGATCTGTTTGAACTGCCGGCTGGCCCGGTCGGCATCGCCGCCATCGTCGAGACCACCCAGCAGGGCTATACCCTGGATTCGGACGAGCGCCTGCTGCCGGCGCGTCGCGAGATCTACAACCTGACCGGTACCGGCGGCGGTGGCGATCGTGACCGCTACGCGGTGGGCGCCGAGGTCAGCGTGCCGATCGTCGATTCCCTGAAGCTGTCGCTGGCAGGCCGCTTCGACAAGTACGACGACATCACCGACGTCGACAATGCCACCACCTGGAATGCCGGCCTGGAATGGCGGCCGTTCGAGAGCCTGCTGCTGCGCGGCACCCACTCGACCAGCTTCAAGGCGCCGGACATGCACTTCGTGTTCGCCGAACAGAGCGGCGGCTTCTCGACCGTGTTCGATACCTTCCGCTGCCTCAGTGATGGTTTCACTGCAGCCCAGTGCGGCACCGCCAACGCGCGCTACAGCTACTCGGCATTCAGCGTCCGCCAGGGACAGCCGTCGTTGAAGGAAGAGACCGGCGATTCCTC
The DNA here is from genome assembly GCA_022843465.1 of Pseudomonadota bacterium. GTDB lineage: Bacteria > Pseudomonadota > Gammaproteobacteria > Xanthomonadales > Ahniellaceae > 0-14-3-00-62-12. The sequence continues at coordinate 87,997 of JALHNO010000012.1, forward strand.
CACGATCGGATTCGTCTGGGACATCATGGATGATCTCTCGGTGCAGGCCGACTACTACGAGGTCGAGCTGACCGACACGATCGGGGATCTCAGTTCCAGCTTCACCCTGGACGCTGAAGCGGGCTGCCTGACCGGTTTGACCCGCAATCGCCAACCCTACGAGTTCGCTCCCGACTCGGCGTTCTGCCAGGCCATCCTGACCCGCGTCGATCGCCTCAGCTCACCCGGCTCGACCCAGGACGGCCAGATCAGCGAGATCCGCAGCGGCCCGATCAACCGTGCCCTGCTGGCGACCAAGGGCATCGATGCCTCGGTGACCTATCGTTTCGACACCGATCGACTCGGTGCGTTCAGCTGGTCGACCGGCTGGTCGCATACGCTGGAGCAGGAGACCCGCGAGTTCGAGAACGATCCGATCATCAGCTACCGTGACAGCCTGACCAACTTCGACTTCCGCAGCCGTGTCCGCAGCACGCTGAACTGGCAGCTCGATACCTGGTCGGCCTCGGTGTTCATGCTGCGACTGGGCAGCCTGCCGAACTGGCAGGAAACCGGCCGCATCGCACCGGCGACTTTCTGGAACCTCAATGTCGGCAAGCAGTTGAGCAAGGACCTGAAGGTCACCCTGTTCGTGAACAACGTGTTCGACAAGATCGCTCCGCGTGATGATGGCTTCAACAGCTATCCGTACTTCTGGCGCGCGTTCGATCCGGTCGGCCGCGAGATCGCCCTGCAGGCGGATATCGCGTTCGACTGATCGGTCGCACAGCAGCACACAGAAAGCCCGGCGCAAGCCGGGCTTTCCCTTTTCCGGGTGCAGCCTTCACAAACCCCCGGCCAGCCATGCCTGCAAGTGCACATGCCGGCAGCGCTGCGCAATGCGTGATAATGGCGCATGACCGCTATCGTTCTTGCCACCCTCAACGCACGCTACGCGCACGCCTCGCTCGGCCTGCGCTACCTGCGCGCCAACCTCGGCGCGCTGCACGCCGACTCTTGCATCGCCGAATTCGTGATCGGCCAGAAAACCGAGGAAATCGTCGAACAGATACTGGCCCATGCCCCGCAGGTGCTCGGCCTTGGTGTCTACATCTGGAATGTCGAGGAATCGACGCGACTGGTCGCTCAACTCAAGGTGGTGGCACCCGAACTGGTGATCGTGCTCGGTGGGCCCGAGGTCAGTTACGAGTCGACCGAGCAACGCATCTGTGCCCTCGCCGACTATGTGATCACCGGCTGGGGCGACATCAGCTTTGCCAGGCTGTGCCAGCAACTGCTTTCCGGCGAGCGCCCGCCGCACAAGCTGATGGCGGGCATCCAGGCGGCCCTGCCCGAACTGCAACTGCCTTACTCGGAATACACCGATGAGGACGTGCGCGGTCGCCATCTTTACGTCGAGGCCTCGCGCGGCTGTCCGTTCAAGTGCGAGTTCTGTCTGTCGGCGCTCGACAAGACCGCCTGGGCATTTCCGCTCGAAGCCTTTCTGGCGGAACTTGAATCGCTTTATCAGCGCGGCGCACGCCAGTTCAAGTTTGTCGATCGCACCTTCAATCTGAAAATCGATACCTCGCTGGCGATTCTGGATTTTTTCCTGCAGAAGATCGAACTCGCCCCGGAGGATCCCTGCTTTGCGCATTTCGAATTGATTCCGGATCACCTGCCGGAGAAACTGAAATCCTCGATCGCGCGGTTTCCGCCCGGTACCCTGCAGTTCGAGATCGGCATCCAGACCTTCGATGTCGAAGTACAGGCGCGCATATCGCGACGACAGAAGAATGACCTGGCCTCGTCCAACATCCGCTGGCTGCGCGCACACAGCCAGGCACATCTGCATGTCGACTTGATTGCCGGCCTTCCCGGCGAAGGCATCGAGCAATTCGCGAACGGCTTTGATCGACTGGTCGAACTGGCCCCGCACGAAATCCAGTTCGGCATCCTCAAGCGCCTGCGCGGCGCGCCGATCGCGCGGCACAGCGAGGAACACGCACTGCGCTTCAATCCCGATCCGCCGTACAACATTCTGTCCACCCGGGTGATCGATTTCGCCACCATGCAGCGGCTGTCGCGCTTCTCGCGTTACTGGGACATCATCGCCAATTCCGGCCGCTATCCGCGTACGCTCACTCTCCTGTTGTCGGACCAGCCGTTCGCCAACTTCCTGGCGTGCTCCGACTGGCTCTATGCAACGACACGACAGACGCATGCATTGGCCCATGAACGACTGGTACACCTTCTGCACGATTACCTTGTCTCGGTCCGCAAACTGCCCGCCGACCAGGTGAACCCGGTTCTTCTCGACGACTATCGCGCCGCCGGCGGACGCAGCCGCCTGCGCTTCGAAGCGGAAGACAGCCTGTTGCCACCACCGCGGCCACGCAAGACCGCATCGGCGCTGCCGAGCCGGCAATCACGGCATCTGCAGGGCAAGGCCTGATCGCGCAACGGGATCTGCTGGTTCCAGACTGGCACTGGCCACGCTCGGCTGGCGGCGGACTCGCGAAGGCTTCGTGGAACGGCAGCTGTTCGCCCGAAGGAAAATCGCTCCAATTACCTTCACGCTCAGCCCGCTGCCCTCCTGACACAAAAATTCCGGCGATTTTTGCGCCGCGCCCGAGTGACTCCGGGCCTGCAAAACCTTTCAGTCCCGAGGATATGCACGCATTCTGTCGGCCCCCAATTCCGCTGATAATTTGCAGGCACCCCGTAAATATTGTTCACACCACACGGCGATTGCCCAGGCCACCAGTTGCGCCAGCGAGGATGCATCCCGATAGAGTCGAATCACCATCGAATTCATGAGAAGGCGTGGACGCCGGTCCGCCATGCGGGTCGGCCTTCCGGTTTGGGCACCAGCGTGCAGACTACCGATCAGACAACACGCGACAACAATGCCGACCGGTCGGAATGGTCGCAGGAATTGCGTACGCGTTTCCTCGGGATCGGGATGGTCGCGGTAGCGGCCGCCTGCCTGTTGTTCGGCATCACCCGACTCGTATTGCAACTGCAGACTGGCCTGCGCACTCCCTGGTTATTCAACCTTGCCGGCGTCGCTCTGATCGCCGCGCTCTACTGCTGGTATCGGCAGTCTCCGGGAGCCCGCAGCGAACTGGCCGTGCACGGCACCGCCGCCATCGCCAGCGTGCTGCTGGTGATCCCAGTCGCCTATGGAATGCCATCCACGGTCTGGTGGCTGTGCCTGGTCGGTTTCGCGATGACCCTGATGAGCAGACGTCGCGAGGCCGCGTTATGGGCGGTTTCCACCGTGGTCCTGGTTACGCTTGCGCCGATGCTCGGCGAACTCGTCCAGGTTGCCGGTGCCGCGGGCGAACAGGTGCTGGAGGCCAATCTCGCACGCACCGCATTTGCGATCATCCTGTTCGGCATTGCCTATGCCTTTCGTCGCGAGTTGGAGCAGCGCACCAGCAGCCTGACCGCGTTGACGGCAGACCTGCAGGTCGCGAGCACCACCAAGGATCGTTTTCTCGCGCACATGAGTCATGAATTGCGTACGCCGCTGCATGGCCTGCTCGGCATGGCCGAGCATGCGCTCAATGAGCCACTGGACGGTGCCCAGCGGCGCCGTATCGAGGCAATCCGCGATTCCGGCACGACCCTGCTGCGTCTGCTCAACGATGTTCTCGACTTCGGTCGCGCCAATGCCGATACCCTGGTACTGGATGCGCAGGCTTTTCCATTGCACGATACGATTGCCGACGTGCTGCCACCGTTCATCGCCCAGGCGCGCCAGCGGGGGTTGCGCTGCAGTGCCAGCGCAGCGTCCGGCATGCGGCGATGGCGAGTTGGCGACGCCGCGCGCGTCCGTCAGATCGTACTGAACCTGATGTCGAACGGACTGAAGTTCACCCGCGAGGGTTTTATCGAGGTCCATCTGGCACCTTGGCCCGAACATGCCGATGGCGTTCTGCTGCGGGTTACCGATAGTGGTATCGGCATTCCCCCCGAACTTGGCGATCAACTAGGCGAGGCCTTCGTGCAGGGCGAGAGCGGACACGCGCGCACCCATGGCGGAGCTGGACTCGGCCTCGCCATGGTGCATGAGTTGGCGCAGCGCATGCAGGGCAAGGCCGAACTCGCGGTATCAGCGCGTGGCGGTACGGTCGCCTCGGTCTATCTCAGGCTGCCCTTCAGCGAGGACGATCCCGACAGCGGTACTACCGATCTTCTTGAAGTGCGCAGACCACCCGCGGCCCGGACCACAGTGCCCAGCAGGCGGTCTCGCACACAGCGCATCCTGGTCTGCGAGGATGATCCGCTGGGCCAGGTGCTGCTTGCCGCTACGCTGACCCTGCTCGGTCATGACTACGTGCTGGCCAATGATGGCGCAGAAGGGATCGAGCTGATTTACCGCGACAGATTCGACCTGGTGCTCAGTGACATCGAAATGCCGAAACTCGATGGCTATGGCTTCCTGCAGAAACTGCGCGAGTTCGAGGCCGAACAGACACGAAGGCCGATCGCGGTCGTGGCCGTTACTGCACATGCCGAACCGCGCGATCGCGCGCGATTTCTGGAAGCGGGATTTGACGAGTATCTGGCCAAGCCGTTTTCAATCGACGAACTGGAGCAACTGCTGGGCAGGCTGGCGACGCGCGACACCGACGCGGCCACAACCGAACCCGGTTGAGCGGACCGCAATTCTGCGGCGGTCTCCCGCCAACATGGACATCCGAAGTGACAGCAAGGACCGCGCAGCACCACGATGACTGACTACGACAATGCCGCCACGCTGCTTGATGTGCTGATCGTCGGCGCCGGTTTTTCCGGACTGGCGATGGCACATGCCCTCCAGCGCAGCGGCGTTGCGCACTACCGGATTGTCGAGAAGGCGGCCTCGGTCGGAGGCACCTGGCGCGAGAACACCTATCCAGGCGCCGCCTGCGACGTGCCCTCGCATCTGTACTCGCTGTCGTTCGCGGCGAATGCACGCTGGTCGCGGTTCTTCGTCGGCCAAGCTGAGATCCTGGCCCACCTGCAAACCAGCTGGTCGGATTGGATCGCCCGCGGGCTGGTCAGCTTTGGCTGGCAGCTTTGCGATCTGCGATGGGATGCCGAGGCGCATCACTGGATCGCCCGCAGCAGCAGCGGCGAGCAGTTGCGCGCACGCTTCGTGGTATCGGCCCTCGGCGGCCTGCATGTACCCAATCTGCCGGATATTCCTGGCCGCGAGCAATTCGCCGGTGCCAGCTGGCACAGCGCGCGCTGGCAGCACGAGCAACCGATCGCAGGCAAGCGCATTGGCGTGATCGGCACCGGCACCAGTGCAATTCAACTGATACCGGAACTGGCGAGGCTGGCAGGCCAGCTGACGGTCTTCCAGCGCACGCCAGTCTGGGTGCTGCCCCGCCCGGATCTTCGCATCCGGCGCTGGATGCAGAGCCTGCTGGAACGGGCACCCATGCTGCGACTGTCCTTGCGCGGCGCCCTGTACCTGATGCTGGAGGCCCTGTCGTTGACCCTGCTCAGGCCGCGGACCGCATTCTGGGCACGTGCCAGCGCGCGCTTTCATCTCTGGCGGCAAGTGCGCGATCCGGCGCTGCGCTCGCGGCTGCGACCGGATTATCCGCTCGGCTGCAAACGGATCGCACTGTCCAACGATTTCTACCCCAGTCTGACGCGGGGAAACGTCATGCTTGAATCGGCGAAGATCGCCGCCATCGAGCCCTCCGGCGTGCGGCTCGCCGACGGACGCCTGATTGAGCTTGATGTACTGATCCATGCCACCGGGTTTCGTCCGATGGACGTAATCGCCGATATCTGCATAACCGGCAGCGGGGATCGCAAGCTGTCGGCGGCCTGGGCGGAGCGCCCGCGCAGTCTGCTCGGACTGGCGGCCAACGGATTTCCCAACCTGTTTTTTCTGCTCGGCCCGAACACCGCGCTCGGCCACAATTCGGTGCTGTACATGATCGAGACCCAGGCGCTGCACATCAGCCGTCTGCTTGAGCGCATGCGTGCGCGCGGCCAAACCAGGGTCGAGGCGACCGCTGCTGCCGAGCAGGCCTTCATCGATCGTATCGATGCCGCGTTTCCTGGCACCGCCTGGGCCGGTGGCTGCACGAGCTGGTACGTCGATGCCCGCGGCCACAATATCGCCCTCTGGGTAGGCCCATCGTGGCGCTATCGGCTGCTGGCGCGGCGCCCGCGCGATTCCGACTACGAATTTGCCTGAGCCGTCTGCACGCTGCCTGCAGCGCTCAAGAGCGCACGACGTAGTATCTTTGCCAGCCGTAAAATCTGCCTCACTGAACCGCTGGCCCCCTCGGCACAGGGACTTCGCCGGCCCATCTGGTCGCTGCGATTCGACCGGGGATATCCGGTTGCCAGCGCCCGACCCCAGCTGTCGCGGCGTGGGCAGGGTTCAGAGTTGCCCCCATCGACAGGATTCTGCTGCGTGCTCCGAATCTCCAACATCAAGCTGCCACTCGAACATCAGGAATCCGATCTGGTGGCCGCGATCCTGCAACGCCTGGCCATTGCGCCGGCGCAGTTGCGCTCACATGCGCTGGCCAAGCGCAGTCACGATGCCCGTCGTCGTGGCGCCATCCAGCTGATCTATGCGGTCGACGTGGAGGTGGACGACGAAGCAGGTGTACTGCAGGCCTTGCCGGTCGATCCTTCCGGACGGCTGCCCAACGTCCAGACCACACCGGACACCGAATATCGATGGGTTGCGCGGGCGCAAGCCGACAACAGCGGAGCGCGGCCGCGACCGATCGTGATCGGCACCGGGCCCTGCGGCCTGTTTGCCGCGCTGGTCCTGGCGCAGATGGGTTTCCGACCCATCGTGCTTGAACGCGGCAAGGCCGTGCGTGAGCGCACGGTGGATACCTTCGGACTCTGGCGTCGGCGCCTGCTCGATCCAGAATCCAACGTGCAATTCGGCGAGGGCGGCGCCGGGACCTTTTCCGATGGCAAGCTCTACAGTCAGATCCGTGACCCCTTGCACCATGGCCGCAAGGTGCTCAGCGAATTCGTCAAGGCAGGCGCGCCGGAAGAAATTCTCTATGTCAGCAAGCCGCACATCGGAACCTTTCGGCTGGTCACCATCGTCGAGCATATGCGCGCGAGCATCCAGCAACTCGGCGGCGAAATCCGTTTCTCCAGTCGCGTTGATGACCTGATGATCGAGACCGATGCCGAGGGCAGCCGCCGACTGCGCGGCGTTGTGCTCGCCAGCGGCGAACAGCTGCGCACCGATCACGCCGTGCTGGCCCTCGGTCACAGCGCGCGCGACACCTTCGCGATGCTCGCCGAACGCGGCGTCTATCTGGAGGCCAAGCCGTTCTCGATCGGCTTTCGCATCGAGCATCCACAATCGCTGATCGATCAGGCGCGCTTCGGCAGCCAGGCCGGGCACCCGATACTCGGCGCCGCAGATTACAAGCTGGTTCATCACTGCAAGGGCGACCATGCCGGTCGCGGACGCTCTGTCTACAGCTTTTGCATGTGTCCCGGCGGTACCGTGGTGGCGGCGGCATCGGAGACTGGCCGTGTGGTAACCAATGGCATGAGCCAGTACTCGCGCAACGAACGCAATGCCAACGCCGCCATCGTGGTCGGCATCGACCCGGTCGACTATGCGGGCCATGGCAGCGGGCCACTCGCGGGCATCGCCCTGCAGCGTCATTGGGAATCGCGCGCCTTTGTCGATGGCGGCAGCAACTACAGCGCGCCAGCACAACGCGTTGGCGATTTCCTGAAAGCGCGTCCTTCGACATCATTTGGTACCGTGGTTCCGTCGTACACGCCGGCGCCGAACCCGACCGATCTCGGCAACTCGCTGCCTGACTACGCCATTGCCGCGATCCGTGAAGCACTGCCGGCGTTCGACCGGCAGATTCGCGGATTCGCCATGGCCGATGCCCTGTTGACCGGCGTCGAAACGCGCACCTCATCCCCCCTGCGCATCCGCCGTGGCGACGACTGCCAAAGCCTCAACACCCGCGGCCTCTTTCCCGCGGGCGAAGGCGCAGGTTACGCCGGCGGCATCCTGTCCGCGGCCATTGATGGCATCGCGGTCGCTGAAGCACTCGCCCTGGACATGGGCGCGGGCCGATAGCCAAGGGCAAACACGATCCCGACATCAGGATTGCGCGCCGACAGGCCTCTCATCCACTCCAATCGGCAGCCGGGCAAATTTCGGACCATGGAGGCGGCTGCGCTCGCGCCGCAGCACCAGCCCGTCCTTGATCGCAAGATCAGCCTGATCGTCACATCGATGCAAACCTGAAGCCGGCTTTCTGCGTCTATGCCCAGGCTGCAGTGCGTTGCAACGCGCGCGCCTGCTGATGCTCCAAAAATCAAGGGCTCCCAGGCCAACCCTTGGCACGTGCCGTGGCGCCAGTGCACCACTAGGCTCCTCCCAACCCTGCTGGACACCTCATGCTCAAACCGCTCTCCCGAACCGTCTTCTCCGCAGGATTGGTGCTGTCCCTGGTGCCTGCTGCGGTACTTGCCGATCCTACGACGGTAACCGAAGTGCCTGCCGTTGAGGGTGAACTGATTCTCGATGGTGTCCCGGATGAGGACTTCTGGGCCAAGGCGGCACAGATCGAGCTTGTCTACGAAACGCAGCCAGCAGAGAACGCAAAGGCAGCGGTCAGGACCACCGCCTACCTGGCCGACAACGGCCGCGAAATCCTGCTCGCGTTCCGCGCCGAAGATCCGGACCCTTCGAAGATCCGCGCGTTTCTGCGCGATCGCGACAGTCTCTGGCAGGACGATTTTGTCGGCTTCTCGATCGACACCTTCAATGATCAGCGACGCGCCTTCGAGTTCTTCGCCAATCCTCTGGGCGCACAGGGAGACCTGATCCTCGATGGTGCCAGCGGCGAGGAGGATTCGAGCTGGGATGGCCTGTGGGACAGCGCCGGCCAGATCAACAGCAGCGGATACACCGTCGAGATCCGCATTCCCTATTCGACCTTGCGCTTCCAGAAGTCTGCCGGCCCGCAGATCTGGGGCGTCGATGTGCTGCGCTTCTATCCGCGTGACAACCGCTATCGCCTCTCCAACAACAAGCTGGTGCGCAGCAACAACTGTTATCTGTGCGGGCTCAGCAAGTTGCGCGGATTTTCCGCAGCCACGCCGGGCCGGGATCTCGAAATCACGCCCACACTCACCGCGCGCTACGGCCAGCAACGGCAACCTGGCCAGTCCTGGCAGGGGGATGGCGGCGATGCCGAATTCGGTGTCGATGTGAAATGGGGACTGGGCCCGAACAGCACGCTGAATGCGACGCTCAATCCGGACTTCTCCCAGGTCGAGAGTGATCAGGCGCAGCTGGATCTGAACACCACATTCGCGCTGTTCTTCCCCGAGAAGCGCCCGTTCTTCCTCGAGGGCGCCGATTATTTCAATACCCCGAACAATGTGCTGTACACGCGAACGGTCGCCGATCCCGATGCCGGTCTGCGTTTGACCGGACGCAACCAGGAGCACACCTACGGCGTCTTTGCCGCACAGGATGCGAGTACCCAGATCCTGATCCCCGGCGTGTTCGGCTCGCAGTTTCGCTTCCTCGATCAGGGTTCGACCGCGGCCGCCGGTCGCTACCGCTACGATTTCGATGGTCAGGCCAGCATCGGCGCGGTCAGCACCCTGCGCAGTGGCGATGACTACCAGAATTTTCTGGGCGGCCTCGATGGCCGTTGGCAGTCTGGTAGCCACACCCTGGTCGGACAATGGTTGAGTACGCGCACCGAAAATCCCGCGGACATGGGACTGCCGGATCGCCAGGACGGTGACGCCCTGTTCGCCTCCTACGATTTTTCGAACCGCAACTGGAATTTCAACGCGGCCCATATCAGTTTCGACGAGGGCTTCCGCGCCGATCTCGGCTTCATTGGTCAGGTCGGCTACGACAAGTCAGTCGTAGGCGGCGGGCGCACCTGGCATGGTGCGGATGGCGCGGCGATCAACCGGGCCCGCCTCAACGGCGACTGGGACATCACCCACGACGAAAGCGGTCGTGTGCTCGAACGCGAGATCGAAGCCTACTTCTCGGTCAACGGGCCCAGGCAGAGCTACTTCGAGCTGGGTGGCCTGAGCCGCGACCGGCTCTGGAACAATCAGTTGTTTCCGGAAAAATGGCTGAGTTTCTACAGCGAAATCACACCGCGTTCGGGCCTGAGCCTTGGCGGCTTCGTCCGCAAGGGCGATCAGATCGACTATGCCAATACGCGCCTCGCTGATGTCGTCAACTTCGAGCCCTGGATCAACATGAACATTGGCAAGGGCGTCGATGCCCGCATCAGCCACAGTCATCAGAAGATTTCCCGCGATGGCGGCGACCTGGTGACAGCAGGATTGACCGACCTGCGCCTGAGCTGGCAGCTCAATCTCCGTCAGCGCCTGCGGCTCTCGGCAATCTGGCAGGACATCAGGCGCGATCTCGCGCTCTACGACCAGCCCGAGCACTTCGACACCCGTACGCGCGATCTGGGCCTGCAATTTCTGTACTCGTACAAGATCAATCCGCGCACCGCCCTGTTCGCCGGTTACTCGGATGGTCGCTTCGCCAATGACCAGGTCAGCGGCCTGTTCAATTCCGACCGCACGATCTTCATGAAGCTTGGCTATGCCTGGCAGCCCGAATAATCGAAGCCGGGTCCCACTCAGGCGATCCTTATCCGCGCAATCGGATCGCGATGGATGATCGCAGCGACCCATCCGCTGCGCCGCGTACGCACCGCAAGCTTCTGCAAGCTCCGTCCCGCGGGTCCGGCTCGATCCATCAGGAGGGGCAGCATGTCGGACTTCAGAACGCCAGCGCGAGCCCTGTAGACCGCCTTGGGCCTGATGTCGCAGACATTGCGGTGATCAGATCTTGCCTTCCAGCCGGCCATGCAGCCAGGCCCGCGCGGTGCGCCATTGTCGTACCAGAGTCGCCCGCGAAACACCGGTGGCCGCGGCCGTCTCCTCGATCGACAAGCCGGCAAAGTAGCGCAGCTCGATGATGCGAACGCTGCCGGCATCAACGCGCTCGAGTTCGTTCAATACCGCGTCGATGCCCAGCCAGTCGACGCCGGTCTCGGCAATAGGCAAATCGCCTTCATCGAGCAGGTCAATTGAAACCGTCAATTCGTTGCGTCCGCGTTTTTCGGCGCCACGCTCACGCAGGTAGTCGATCACCACGCGGCGTACGATGCGTGCGGCGATGGCAAAGAAATGACCACGGCTCTGCCAATCGGTGACGGCTTGACCGGCAAGCCGCAGGTAGGCCTCGTGCGCCAATTCGGTGGGCTGCAGGGTGAGACCTCGATCGCCAGAAATCTGCCGATGTGCAAACGCCCGCAGAAAGGGATAGATGGCATCCATCACCTCCGGCTCGATCGAACGATCACCGGCCCGCCAACGATTGAGCAGGGCGGTCAATTCGACATTCGCGACTTCGGCCACGGCGGGTTTTCCGGTTGTCCACAGTCAGTATATCGAAGCGTTCCGGATCAAACCGGGCCGGATTCAGCCAATTTTCGGCGCGCAGAACCATTGCCAGAGCGATCCGCCGCAGACCACTGCGCCGCCGCAATGGGGCCAGCACCGGCAACGACGTCTGGGGCTGGACCGATCCACTGACGGGCAAGGAATACGCCCTGATGGGATTGAACAATGGCACCGCCTTTGTCGACATCAGCGATCCCGAGTTTCCGATCCGACTGGGTCGATTGCCGACCCACACCAGCAACTCCAGCTGGCGCGACATCAAGACCTATGGTCACTACGCCTATATCGTGTCAGAGGCTGTCGACCACGGCATGCAGGTGTTCGACCTGCATCGGCTGCGCAATGTCGTGGCACCGCCAGTCGTGTTCACCGAGGATGCGCACTACCCACAGTTTGGCCGTGCCCACAATATCGTGATCGATACCGACAGCGGATTCGCCTTTGCGGTGGGCTCGGTGCAGGGCACCCAGACCTGCAATGCCGGTCTTCACATGATCGATATCCGGACACCGCAGAGCCCGACGTTTGCCGGCTGTTTCGGCAGCGATGGCTACACCCACGATGCGCAGTGCCTGATCTATGCCGGGCCGGATACCGAACATGCAGGCAAGGAAATCTGCCTCGCTGCCAACGAGGACACCGTCACCATCGTCGATGTCAGCAACAAGGCGGCGCCGGTACAGCTCTCGCGCACCAGCTATGCCGGCAGCGCCTACACGCATCAGGGCTGGCTGACCGCGGATGGCCGCTATTTTCTGGTGAATGACGAGATCGATGAGATCAACAATGGCCACAACACCCGCACCTATGTGTTCGCGGTCAGCGATCTGGATGCGCCGAGTCTGCATACTGTCTATTCCGGCCCGGTGGCGGCATCCGATCACAATCTGTACGTGCACAATGGCTATGCCTATGAGTCGAACTACCGCTCTGGCCTGCGCATCGTCGATCTCGCCAATATCGACGCCGGTGTGCTGACCGAGGCGGCGTTCTTCGATACCCAGCCGGCCAGCAACGCCTCCGGCACCAGTGGCGCCTGGAGCGTGTATCCGTACTTCGCCAGCGGCCGCGTCGTTGTCAGCGATATCAGTGCCGGCCTGTTCGTGCTTGAGCCGCAACTCTGCAATGGGCCGGATGCTGCGACCGGATTGCTGGCCACGGCGGCGGGCGACAACCAGATCCAGCTCGGCTGGAATGCCGGCGTGGTCGGTGGGAGCTTCGATCTCTATCGCGCCATCGACGGCTGCGGCGGCGCCGAGACCTTGATCGCGGCGGGACTGACCGGCGCCTCGTTCCTCGACACAGGCGTCTCCGGGGGCATCAGTTATGGCTACCGGATTCGCCAGCGCAGTGCCGACGGCGAGTGTGTCTCGGAGTTTTCCAGTTGCCAGGCTGCCACGACCAGCGGAACCTGCACAGCAGCGCCGATGTTCGCCGGGCTGACGGCAGCGACGACACCCGGCAGCAGCCAGTGCACCATCGATCTGGACTGGAATGCCGCTACCCCGCGCTGCGCCGGCCCCGCCCAGTATCGTGTCGAACGCTCAGCGGGCGCGGTCTTTGATGTGCTGGCAGCCACTGTGGTCGCCGATGGACTTGCGGTCACGCAATACAGCGACTTGGCCGTCGAATCGGCGACGACCTACAGCTACCGCGTGCAGGCGATCGACGCCAGCAACGGCGCCAGTGATGGCAACAACGCAACGATCAGCGCCCGCGCCGACGGCCCGGCCAGCGATGGCACCTTCAGCAGCGGCGCCGAAGTCGGCGACACCCTGCTCAACATCACCGGCAACCGCCACGTCGGCTGGGAAGTAGTTGACAACATCGCCCACAGCGGCAGCCGCAGTTATTTTTCGACCTATGCCAATGGCAATTGCCTGCAATTGTTTGCGCCGCCGCTGACCATCACCACAGGACAGACGGCGCAGCTGAGTTTCCATACCCGCTACGCCATCGAGTCAGGCTGGGACGGCGGCCTGGTGCAGGTGTCGACCAATGGCGGCAGCAACTGGACGACGATCAGTCCGCAGGGCGGCTATCCCGCCGCGATGAACAACCAGAACAGCAACGACGCCTGCGGATTCGCCAATGGCCAGGCGGTATTTTCGGGCAGCAATCTCAACTGGCAGCCGTACGTGTTCGATCTGTCGGCTTTCTCCGGCGAGATCCAGCTGCGCTGGCTGTTCTCGACCGATGGAGCTGTCACCGACCAGGGCTGGTGGCTCGATGACATCAGCATCAGCCATGTGCAGTTGCCCAGCATGTGCGATGGCAGCACGCTGTTTGACAATGGCTTCGAGCAGCCCTGAGCCGCGGGTGAAGCAGTCGCTACCGGCTGCTCAGGGGCGCCGCCCGGAAATGACCGGCACATGCCAGACCGCATACTGCGGTGGCGTGGCAATGGCGTCGATCATCCGCTCCATGTCGGCACGTACTTCCGCGATACTGCGGGCGCTGGCCTCGGCGAGCACCGTGGCATAGCCATCGCGCCAGGATTCGATGATGCCGGCGAACACCGCGCGCTCGACACGCAGGGTATCGATCGTGAGGTAATCCATCGCAATCTGCTGATAGCCGGCCTGCTCAAGCAGCACCGGTGAATGCCTCCCGATGTGGGCATCGCAGCCGATGCTGCGCATATAGGGAATGACGTGCTGGTTCCAGAAGCGGTCGGAATCGAACGCCGCGCTCGACGGCATATGCAGCATTCCGTAGTCCTCCGACAGCAGATGCAGCCAGCCGCCAGGACGCAGCACGCGGCTGAACTCGGCCAGCACCAGCGGAAAATCCGGCACCGATTGCGACATGTGCCGGCAGACCACGAGATCCACCGAGGCGTCGGCAAGCGCGAGCGCAAAGGCATCACCCACCTGGTAGCTGATGCGCTGATCGGCCCCGGCATTGTCGCGGCGCGCCAGCACCAGGTTGGACTCCAGCACATCAAGGCCGAGCACCTGCGCCTGCGGATAGTGCTCGGCCAGCCGCCGCGTGATCTCACCGGTGCCGCAACCGACATCGACGATCCGGATTTCGCCGCGCAATGCATAGCGCGCGAACAGAGGCTGTTCCTGCGGCCAGATCGCGCGCGCCTGCAACGAAAGATTGCGCGCCATTGATTCGTCGGCCATCTGCTCGGCCTGGGGATTGCGTGATTGCGTCACGGTCTGTCCTTGCGGGCGCTCTGCCCTTTGCCTGATACGTGGTGCCGGACCGGCGACTGCCGACGCGACCTCGGCAGCTACCGAACTGCTGCGATCCGGGTAAAACCTGATGCACGGTACGCGCGACGCGGCAATCGCATCGCGCTGGCGGATTCGTTAGCTTCCCTACATGTTGCGCCGGTATTCGCCGCCGACATCGTAGAGCGCATGGCTGATCTGACCGAGGCTGTGCGACTTGACAGCCTCGATCAGCGCAGCAAACACATTCTCGCGGCGACGTGCGGTGTCCTGCAGATGCGCAAGCCGCGCCGAATTCGCACCGCCGCCGGTCGTCACTGCCTGACTATCGGCCGCCGTGGTACCGGCCGCGATGTAGTGCGCGACATTGGTGATCTGCTGCTGCTTCTCGGCCTCGGTGGAACGGATCAACTCGATCTCGGTGACCACCTCGCCGGCGTGCTCCTTGGGCAGGAAGGTATTGACGCCAATCAGCGGCAGCGAGCCATCGTGCTTGCGATGCTCGTAGTACATCGACTCCTCCTGAATCTTGCCGCGCTGGTACATGGTGTCCATCGCGCCGAGCACGCCACCGCGCTCGCTGATCGCCTCGAACTCCTTGTAGACGGCTTCCTCGACGATATCGGTCAAGCGGTCGACGATGTAGCTGCCCTGCCAGGGGTTTTCGTTGAAATTCAGCCCCAGCTCCTTGTTGATGATCATCTGGATCGCCACCGCGCGCCGCACGCTGTCCTCGGTCGGCGTGGTGATCGCCTCATCAAAGGCATTGGTGTGCAGGCTGTTGCAGTTGTCGAACAGGGCATAGAGCGCCTGCAAGGTAGTGCGGATATCGTTGAACTGGATCTCCTGCGCATGCAGCGAACGACCGCTGGTCTGGATGTGATACTTCATCATCTGCGAGCGCTCATTGGCGCCATAGCGCTCGCGCATCGCCCGCGCCCAGATACGCCGTGCCACCCGACCGATCACGGTGTATTCCGGGTCCATGCCATTGCTGAAGAAGAAGCTCAGGTTCGGCGCAAAGTCATCGATGCGCATGCCACGCGCAAGGTAATACTCGACGATGGTCAGGCCATTGCTCAGGGTGAAGGCGAGCTGCGAGATCGGATTGGCTCCGGCCTCGGCTATGTGATATCCGGAGATCGACACCGAGTAGAAGTTGCGCACCTTGTGGTCGACAAAATACTGCTGGATGTCGCCCATCATCCTGAGCGCGAACTCTGTGCTGAAGATGCAGGTGTTCTGTGCCTGGTCTTCCTTCAGGATGTCGGCCTGCACGGTGCCGCGTACGCTCTGCAGCGTCTCGGTCTTGATGCGCTGATAGGTCTCGACATCGACGACCTGATCACCACTGATGCCCAGCAGACCCAGACCCAGCCCATCATTGCCATCCGGCAGGCTGCCCGAATAGACAGGCCGGGCGCAATCGCGATAGCGCGCATCGATGATCGCGTGCGCCTTGTCCCAGCGCGCGGCATCGGAGCGCAGATACTTTTCGACCTGCTGATCGATGGCGGTATTCATGAACATCGCCAGGATCATCGGCGCCGGGCCATTGATCGTCATCGACACCGACGTCGTGGGTGCGCAGAGATCGAAGCCCGAGTACAGCTTCTTCATGTCATCGAGCGTGGCAATCGAGACGCCGGAGTTGCCGATCTTGCCGAAGATGTCGGGACGCACCGCCGGATCTTCGCCATACAGGGTGACCGAGTCGAACGCGGTCGACAGCCGCGCTGCCGGCAGGCCCTGCGACAGATAATGGAAGCGCCGGTTGGTGCGCTCGGGCGTGCCCTCGCCGGCAAACATCCGGATCGGATCTTCGCCGCTGCGACGATACGGGTACACGCCGCCGGTGTACGGATAGGCACCCGGCAGATTTTCCTTCATCAGGAACACCAGCAGATCGCCCCAGTCGCGCAGCCGTGGCGGCGCGATCTTTGGAATCTTCTGGTGGCTCAGCGATTCGCGATAGTTCTCGACGCGGATCGTCTTGCCGCGCACCTCGTACTCGGTGACCTCATCGGTGACCGACTGGTAGCGCGCTGGCCAGTCGCGCAGCAGCGCAATCGCCTCGGCCGACAGCGCGCGCACGGCATCGTTGTAGCGCTGCCGCAGGGTCAGCAGGGAGCGATCCGAGCCATCGCGCAGATCCTCTGCGACGTAGGCATCCAGAGCCCTGGGCAGCCGGGGATCGGCCAGTTCGGTCAGTGCCTGGTAAAAACTCTGGGCGCGACTGGCGGCTTCGGCCTGCTGCTGGATGCCCTTGTTGATGCTGCGCCCGGATTCGGCGATCTCGGCGAGATAGCGTACGCGTGCGCCGGGAATCAGCACCGTGGCACGCGGCTCCTTGAGGGTGACATCCAGATCGGGACTGAAGTCGCAGCCTGGCCGTGTCGCCGGCTCGGAGGCGCCGCCGGCATCGGCACCGGGCAGGCGCGCACGCAACAGCCGGCACAAATTGAGGAACATCCAGCTGACGCCGGGATCATTGAACTGGCTGGCGATAGTCGGATAGACCGGCACGTCCTCATCGGCCAGCTTGAACGCGGTGCGGTTGCGCTTCCACTGCTTGCGGACATCGCGCAGGGCATCCTCGGCACCGCGGCGATCATACTTGTTGAGCACGATCAGCTCGGCGAAATCGATCATGTCGATCTTCTCGAGCTGCGAGGCAGCGCCGTAATCGCTGGTCATCACATAGATCGGAAAATCGACCAGATCAACGATTTCCGAATCGCTCTGGCCGATGCCGGCGGTCTCGACGATGACCAGATCGAAGCCGGCGCCACGCAGGAACCCAATGCAGTCCTTGAGCACGGCATTGGTCGCAACGTGCTGGCGGCGGGTGGCCATCGAGCGCATGAATACCCGCGGTGAACGCAGGGAGTTCATCCGGATGCGATCACCGAGCAGGGCCCCGCCGCTGCGTCGGCGGGTCGGATCGACCGCAACCACCGCGATCCGCACTTCCGGAAAATGCTGCAGAAAGCGATTGAGCAGCTCATCGGTCACCGAACTCTTGCCGGCACCGCCGGTGCCGGTGATGCCGAGTACCGGGGTACGGCTGCCGGCCAGTTGCCATTGCTTGCGCAGACGCACCAGTTCGGCCTCTTCCAGCACACCGTCCTCGATCGCCGAGAGCGCTCGACCGAGCGCGATCTCATCGCGCAATTCCGGATTCATCGCAGTCGGCTTGTCGCCCGATGAAGACCGGACCGCAGACTCGCGCGCCTTCTGCGTACGACGCATCAGGTCCTCGATCATCGCGACCAGGCCCATCGCCATGCCATCGTTGGGGTGGTAGATGCGCTCGACACCATAAGCCTGAAGCTCGCGGATCTCCTCCGGCGTGATGGTGCCACCGCCACCGCCGAATACGCGGATATGCGCAGCGCCACGTTCGCGCAGCATGTCGACCATGTACTTGAAATACTCGACATGACCGCCCTGATAACTCGACAGCGCGATGCCATCGGCGTCTTCCTGCAGGGCCGCCCGCACCACATCCTCGACCGAACGGTTGTGGCCCAGATGCACCACCTCGGCGCCCTGCGACTGGATCAGCCGGCGCATGATATTGATCGCGGCATCGTGGCCGTCAAACAGACTGGCGGCGGTGACAAAGCGCAGAGGCGCGGCTTCGGGCGCGCTCTCCACGGCAGTTGTGTGCGGGGCTGGTGTACTCATGGAATCCGTCCTGTCACAGCGTAGGCGGCCATTGTACGTGCTCGCCCATGCGCTCGCCTGTGCCGATCTACCCGCGCTGCCGAACGGCTGCGTATGGCGGTTCGCTGGGGCCCGCATTGGCCTACACTCCGGATTTGCTTCGCGGAGTTTCGACCATGCAGCCCAGCCTTCTGCTCAGCCTCGCCCTGCTGTCCGGTTCCAGTGACTGGACCACGCCGGCAGAGCGCAGCCAGTACCAACTGACGCCACGCTATGCAGAGACCATGAGCTACTTCTCGCGCCTGGATGCGGCCAGCGAGCGGGTCTGCATGTTCTCCTTCGGCATCTCGCCGCAAGGCCGCAGTCTCAATGCGGTAGTGATATCCCGCGAGGGCATCTGCACGCCTGACCAGGCACGGGCCTCGGGCAAGGAAGTGATCCTGGTCCAGTCCGGCATTCATGCCGGCGAGATCGAAGGCAAGGACGCCCTGATGGCGCTGGCGCGAGATCTCAGCGTGGGCGGGAAGCATCAGAAGCTGCTGAAACACGCGGTCATCCTGGCAATCCCGATCTTCAATGTCGATGGCCACGAACGATTCTCGCGCTACAACCGGATCAATCAGAACGGCCCGGAACAGATGGGCTGGCGCGCGACCGCGCAAAACCTCAATCTGAATCGCGACTTCGTCAAGGCAGACGCGCCCGAGATGCGGCACTGGTTGCGCCTGTGGAATGCCTGGCAGCCTGACCTGCTGATCGATCTGCACAATACCAATGGCGCCGACTACCAATACGAGCTGACCTGGGCCTTCGAAACCAGGGGCAACATCCACCCTGCGCTGGCAGCATGGAACCGCGAGGCCTTCGGCGAACGCGTGCTCGGCGCCATGCGCAGGAAGAACTGGAAGGTGTTCGACTACGTCACCACGGTGGACGATACCGATATCCGCGCCGGCCTGGTGATGGACCATTCCGGACCGCGCTATTCGACCGGCTATGCGGCGATCGCCAATCGTTCGGGCCTGCTGATCGAAACCCATATGCTCAAGGATTTCCGCACCCGGGTGCGCGTCAATGAGGCCGTGCTGCTTGAGGTGCTGCGCGAGATCGCGCGCCGACCGGGCAGCCTGCGCGCTGCGGTACGTGCCGCCGAAGCGACTACCACGGCGCGCTCCGGCGCGGCAGGCAGCGAGCTCGCGGTACGCTTCAAGCTGGAGGATGCCAAGCGCGAGATCAAGTTCCTGGGTGTGCAGGACGCGCGAACGGCCAGTGAGATTTCGGGCGCCCAGTGGGTGCAATACCAAGCGGACAAGAAGATCACGCTGAGTCTGCCGGTACGCGACCAGGTATCCGTCAGCGCAAAGGTTTCGCCACCGGTGGCGTATCTGATTCCGCCGCAGTGGACCGAGGTGATCGAACGGCTCCATGCCCACGGCATCGAATTCCGCCAACTGGAGCAGGCGCATACGGCCAGTGCCACCGCCTACCGATTCGACAGATTCGAGTGGGCCAGGCAACCCTTCGAAGGCCGGCTGATGCTGACCATGCTGGAAATGCATGCCGAGCCGATCGAACTCGAGGTCCCCGCCGGCAGCGTCCTGGCGCTGACCGGGCAGCCGCGCGGCGACATCCTGATGCACCTGCTGGAACCGGAGGCGCCGGATGCGCTGATTCGTTGGGGATTCTTCAACACGATTTTCGAACAGAAGGAATACGCCGAGCCGCGCGTGCTCGAAAAACTGGCGCGCGACATGCTGGCCGCCGATCCGAGCCTGCGCGCGCAGTTCAACGAAAAACTGAAGGACCCGGCTTTTGCCGGCGATCGCTGGGCGCGGCTGTATTTCTTCTATCAGCGCTCACCCTGGTTCGACCCCGAGTACCTGCGCTACCCGGTGCTGCGACTGGACGCTGCCGGCGTGCAGCAGCTGCTGTCGGTGCCTTGAACGGCGCTGTCACAAACGCGGCCTTGCCGCAGTGGTCGCGGCTGGCACGCGACCCGCCCGCACAAAAAAGCGCAGAGCGCCTTGCCGCTCAAGGTCTTGCAGGCTTTTTGTCCCTACTTCGTCCCGTGCTGAGACTGGACAATGTGGGGCCCCTGTCTAAGATGGGGCTCCCTATCCAGGAGCCTGTGCGATGACGCGTGCTTTTTGCCTTGCGGCAATCCTCACCCTGTTCTGTGGCCAGGCCGCAGCACACAGCGAACTGCCGTCGGCGCAATGGTGCGAAACCGGTACACCGGTTGAGGTGGCCAGCTTCAGGTTTTCACCGGCAGCCCTGCTCTCGCCTGCCGCTGGCGGCACCAGTTGCCCGGCAGACGCTGGCGGATCGACGCCACAGGCGAAGAATTGCGGTCAATTCGATGATGATTACAAGCACGCGATGACGACCTGCCAACACTACTGCGACAGCTTCCGCCGCGAGCGCAGGCCCAATGAAATCGCCGATGCCGGCAGCGTGATTCCGCTTGTGAGCGCGCCCGCAAGCTTTCTCAGCGCCAGCCACCATCGTGATTACACGCTCAACCAGGGGCTGGAGGGCGTCTGTGTCCGCTGCGAGGCACGTGCCGTGGCGCCACCGCGCTCAACCGTCAGCGAGAGCGCTGGCAACCGTTGAGGCCTGGGTGATCGAGCGCAGCCTGCTGATCCGCTGTTCGATCGCGGCGCGCTGCGCCGGTTCCAGCTGGCAATCGGCCAGTATGAAGTAGGCGGTACGCAGCACTTCCCGCCAGCGCGGCCGCGTCGGCAGGGTGGCAAGCTCCAGGTAGCGATTGAGCGTTCTTGTGCGCAGGCGGCCATCGTCGATGGTGATGCGCCAGATTCCGCTTTTCTCCGCCAGTTCGAGCCGGGTAGTACAGGTGCTGCGCTCCCAGGTTTCTACACAGGTCTGCATCAGCTCCACGATCGCGTGACGCGCATCCGCGGTCTCGCCAGCGGCAACCGGGCTGGCACCGGGATCCGCGCCCTGCTGTTCCCATTGCGCATGCGCACGGTTGAGCGATTCCACCCATTCCGGCGCCTGGGCATTGCGTTCCAGGGTCAGCACACCCAACTCCTCCTCCAGCGACAGGGACAGTGCGCGAATGCGCTGGGCATTGGCCGGGCCGCTCTGGATGCTGATCGGCGACTCGCTCTCGCCGCTGCTGAGGCTTTCGAGTGCAGCCTGCACCTGGGCCGCCGCGTCGGCACCGAACAGTTCATCCAGGCGCTGACCGCGGAGCGAGGCCGCACTGCGCTGCAGATGACTGGCGGCAGCGGCATTGGCCAGCCGGACCACACCGGCGGCATCAACGACGAGCACCGGGCCGAGGGTCTGATCGAGCGCGACCCGCACCGAGCGCAGGTCGGCCCGCAGCGAGTCGGCGACCCGGCGCGCTTCCTCGGCCTGGGCGCGCTGTTCGGCCTGGACCTGCTGCATGCGCAGCCGCTGCTGGTACAGCCGACGCTGAAAGAATGCCAGCAGGAGGGCCAGCACCAGGGCCGACAGCAGTCCCAACCCGAGCAGCTGATTGCGGCGCTGCTGCAATTTGAGCGCCTGCTCGGTCGTGGTCCGTTGCAGGCGATCGCGCTCGTGCGCGAGTTCGACGAATTCGAAGCGGGCGCGCAGGGCGTCCATGCGCTCACCATGTCGCTGTTGCAGTACGCCCAGGTCAATCGCATGCGCAGCGCGCAGCGCACCCAGCGCCAGCTGCGGCTTTCCCGAGGCCTCGGCCCACTCGGCCTCGGCCAGCCGCCAGTCGCGTTGCAGGGCCGGCTCGGCACGCTCGAGCGCCGCCGCCTGCTGCTGCAGATGCGCCAACGCCGCAGCGGGGCCGCCGGAGTTGGCAAGCAGGCGCGACCTCAGCAGGATCATGTCGGCCGGGGTCGCCAGCTCGAGCTCGGCCGACAATGTGGCGGCACGCGCAATCCCGTCGGCTGCCGCCTTCGGATCGCCAGCGCGCCATTCGAGTTTGGCGCGATGTCGGGCTAGGCGCAGGCGGTCGGCACGGGCATCTTCACGGACGAAAACGAGGTCGGCCACATCGAGCGCGGCCCTTGCCGCGGCCCAGTCCGAACGCTCCGCAGCCAGCAGACCGAGATCCTCACGGGTATGCGCGGCCAGCACCACGCGTCCTTCCTTCTCGTGGCCAGCAAGCGCCCGTTGCAGGTACTGCTCAGCCTGGTCGAGTTCGCCGAGGTCGCGATAGAGATTGCCGATATTGTTTTCGGTGGCGGCCAGATCGGTCTCACCGAGCGCGCGCTTGCTTTCCAGACTGAGCAACCAATGGCTGAGCGCCTCGCGGTCATCGCCGAGTCGGCGATAGGCGACGCCGAGATCGTTCTCGCTGATGGCGATGGCGTGCTGATCGGCCAGCGCGCGCGCGGCCGCTGCCCCCTCCAGAAAATGCGCGAGCGCCAGACCGTAGTCGCCACGCCGATAGGCCAGCAGTGCGCGCCGGCGCGCGAGGCGGTGCGCCGCCAGCCGGTCGCCCACGCGCGCGAGCAACTGCTGCGCCTGATCGAGGTGTTCTGCCGCTGCCGGCATCGCACCTGCGGTGGTCGCGAGTTCGGCGAGATGCATGCGTGCTTCGAAGCGATCATCCGCGGTTTGCGCCGCCTGCAACGCCTGCTCGCAGAGCGCCGCAGCCTCGGCAGGACGCTCATGTCGTGCCACGCGGCAATCGCCGAGCAGATCCGCCGCGCCGCCAGCGGACGGCATCACGAGCCAGCACAGCGTCAACAAATGCAACATCCTGCGCCGACCTGGCGCGATTTTACGTGTAGATAAGTACACCCGGTCCCACCCCGTCGGAAGCGGCTCGCCATCGACCAGCGCGCCAGCCCGCCCAGTGTAGGGCGCGGTCGGACCTGACAGCCAATGCCGGTCACCTCCCGGCCGATAATCCGCGGCGCGATCACCGTGCCGGCCCGGGGTCCGTCGGATTACCGGTCGCGCCACGGCAGCGGCACCAAATTTTGCTACCTTCGACAGAGCGAAATTGGAGCCCCTGCATGCACCGAGACCTGTACAGCCGCGCGACGCGGCTGATGAATGCGCTGACGGCTCGAAAACCGGAGCTGTCCCGACGTGAAGTGCTGCAGGCCGCCATGGGTCTCGCCGCCACCGCAATGCTGCCGCTGCCGCTGCGTGCTGCCACCCCCGCCAATCCCGCACGTTTCACCGCGTATCCGTTCTCGCTCGGCGTCGCCTCCGGCTATCCACGGGCGGACCGGGTCACCTTGTGGACACGGCTGGCGCCGGAACCGCTGCAGGCCGACGGCGGCATGTGGGGCGATGTGGTGCATCTGGATTGGGAAATCGCCAGGGACGACAGCTTCCGCCAGATCGTGCAGTCGGGCAGTGTCCGCGCAGCACCGGAACTGGCCCACAGCGCGCGCGTCACCGTGCGCGGGTTGAATCCCGACCATGACTATTTCTATCGCTTCATCTGTGCCGATGCGGTCAGCCGAGTCGGCCGTACGCGCACGCTGCCGGCGCTCGACGCCCGACCCGATCACTTCCGTCTGGCGTTCGGGTCCTGCCAGCATTTCGAGCAGGCATGGTTCTCGGCGCATCGTCATATTGTTGCGGACGATGTTGATCTGATGATTTTTCTCGGCGACTACATCTATGAGAGCAACTGGGGCGATGACCTGGTGCGGCGCCATCACGGCGGCGAGGCGACCAGTC
The DNA here is from genome assembly GCA_022843465.1 of Pseudomonadota bacterium. Lineage (GTDB taxonomy): Bacteria > Pseudomonadota > Gammaproteobacteria > Xanthomonadales > Ahniellaceae > 0-14-3-00-62-12. Next base: position 111,981 of record JALHNO010000012.1, read on the forward strand.
TGGCCGAGTATCGCGTCCGCCATGCCCAGTACAAGACCGATGCCGATCTGCAGACCGCGCACGCGATGATTCCATGGATCTACACCTGGGACGACCACGAGGTCGACAACGACTATGCCGGCGCCCAGTCCGAGCACCTTGCCCCGTCCTTTCTGGCGCGCCGTGCCGCTGCCTACCAGGCATTCTACGAACACCAGCCGCTGCCGCTGGACATGCATCCGGTCGGCGCCGACATGCGCATCTATACCCAGCTCGATGTCGGCCGTCTCGCACGTATCCACATCGTCGACAATCGACAGTATCGCAGCCCGCAACCGTGCCCGAGCGAATACAAGGGCGGTGGTTCGACCGACGTCCAGCCCAAGGACTGTGCGATGGTGAACGCACCCGCACAGACGATGCTCGGCAGCGCCCAGGAGGCCTGGCTGGATCGCTCCTTCGCCGAATCCTCGGCACAATGGAACCTGCTCGCCCAGCAGACGCTGTTTGCCCGTTTCGACGGCGCACCCGGCCCGGAACGCCTGGTCTGGACCGATGGCTGGGATGCCTATCCCGCCGCGCGCAATCGCCTGCTGCAGGGCTTGCGCAAACACAAGGTCCGCAATCCGTTGATCCTCGGTGGCGACATCCACGCGGCCGTCGTGGCCAATGTCCAGGCCGATTCCGAGGACCCGCGGTCGGCCGTGGTCGCCGCCGAGATCTGCGGTACATCGATCGCATCGCAAGGCTGGGTGCCGGAGAAGTTCAATGCCCGCTTGCCGGAAAACCCCCATGTGCTGTACGGCGACACCACGAAGCGCGGTTACACGGTGCTGGACCTTACCCCCAAACGCTGCGCCGCCGAACTCAGAGTAGTCAGCGATGAGAAGAAGTCCGATACCGCGGCGACCACGGCTGCTGCCTTCGTCATTGACGACGGCAGGCCGGGCATCCGCCGCGCCTGAACCCAAGCGGCCGGGAGTGGAGAAATAACGGAGCTTTTGCAGCGCGTACAGGAGCCTCTGCGGCGCGATGCTGACAGCCCTTCTGTCAGCGAGTACCGCAATGCTGCAACGATGGATTGTTCTGCTGGCGTTCGCAGTTCCCACCTGCGCCTGCGCCGATCCTGCCGGCTACCGCTGGCAGGCGCTGATCTCGACCGACCACAAGGCCGATACCGGCTGCCCGGTCAGTGTGGACGGCCGTATCGAGCACGGTATCGACGCCCGCGTGATTGCCCTGTCCGATCGAACCCGGATCAACAGCGTCGCGCTCGAGTTCTGCGAAGCCGGCCAATGGCAGCTGCGCGAAGTGCAGCAGGTCGGACTGGAACATCGCCTCGACCTGGTCGGATCGGGGACTGATCGGGTCGAATGGTCGATCGCCCGCAATCACTTCGATCGCTACGCGCAGCTGTCGCTGAGCATCTCGGCCGAGCGACTGGATAAGCCCGGGCTTGATCGCCTCGGCATCGATGCCAGATTCACGGCGCTGCATCTCGCGCTCGGCGCGCCACCGCGACCGGTACCGCTGGCCGGCGCGTTCCTGTTGTTCGCCTGCATCCTGATTGCTGGCGCCCTCTCGGTTCGTCGCTCGCAGACGACTACCCTGATCCCGGCGCTCGTGCTGCCCCTGATCCTGCTGATCGGGCCGGGCTCGTCCAGGGTCACAGCCGATCCTGTGCGCACCGGCCATGCCGCCGCTCACGATCAGCTCAACGACAGCCTGGGCCAGGATGCCGGCGTCGATATCGCCCGCGCCGAGGTTTCCATGGACGGCGGCCACATCCGCTTCGGAATCGAAGTCAACAACATCCAGGACAATGCCCTGTCCGAGGGGGCCCGGGTACTTTTCGTCGGCAACAGTCTGACCTACTACAACGAATTGCCTCTGATGCTGCAGGCGGTCGCAGCCCAGGCCGGACTGCCGATCGAAGTCCATGCGGTTACCATCGGTGGCGCCAGCCTGCAGGATCACTTTCGCGATCGAACCGCTCTGGCGGAAATCGCGCGCGGCCGCTACCAACTGGTCATCATGCAGCAGGGGCCTTCCTCGCTGGCTGAAAGCCAGGAACATCTGCGCGAATGGTCGCTGCGCTTTGCCACCGAAATCCGCGCCAGCGGCGCGCGCCCGGCGCTGTACATGGTCTGGCCGGAACGCGCGCGATTCGCCTATTTTGGTGCCGTCCACGAGTCCTACCGCAATGCGGCAGTGGCCGTTGAAGGCATGCTCATCCCCGCCGGCCAGACCTGGCTGGAAGCCTGGCAGATCGATCCCCAGCTCGCGCTGTATGGCCCGGACGAGTTCCACCCGTCGCCCCTGGGCTCCTATGCCGCCGCGCTCAGCATGTTCTGCGCGCTTTTCCGGCAGTCGCCAACCGGCCTGCCCGCCGACCTGTCACTGGCCGATGGACAGCTGCTGCAGTTTGCGCCCGGTCAGGCACGCCTGCTGCAGCAGAGTGCCTGGCAGAGCCATCTGCTTTACGGCATCGGCGGTCGTTGACGGCGAAGCGGAGGGTCGGGCAACCGCCCGGTCCGCGCCCTGTCAGTCTGGCGCCGAGATCCGGATGCTGTCGTCGTACTCGTAGTCGGCAACGGTGATGGATTCCTTGCCCATCGCCTTGCCGGTGCTCTCCACGCGCAGCGGATAGCCATCGACCACGCTGAGAAAGATCTTGCTGGTACCACTGCTGTTGATGCCCATCACCTCGACATTGAAGTCGTAGGTGTAGACCTTGACCGGTTTGCCATTCACGGTATCGAGCCCGACGAACTGCACGTTGCGGGTTCCCTCGATCGATTTGCGGGTCATCTCGGGCGTGTACTGGGCAACGATTTTCTGCATGTCGACCGGGATCTTCATCCACCGGCCACCGGCGTTCATCCAGGTTCCGGATGGCAGGATGACCATCTCGGAATCATCCGTCTTCATGTGGAACTGGTTCGGCCAGCGCACCTGCATCGTCGAGCGCAGCGGCTTGCCCTTCTTGGTCGTGGTGACGCTGGTCACCCGGAACGCCAGATCCTTGCGCTGGGTCATTTTCTCCCAGAGCCCGATCAACTCGGCACGGGCGGCGGTATCTTCGGCGAATGCAGGCGGCGCCAGCATCGCGATGATCACAATCAGGGCGCCGATCAGACGCAGGGAACGGATGGATGACATGCAACAACTCCAGTCGAAGTGAAAGAACCAGGTGTGCCGGCAGCAGCCACGCCTGCGTCGCGTTGCAATGCGCAGATCGACAGCACGCTGCCACCGCACGCCGCCGAAATGCCGGCAGTGTGTGGCGTCGTCCCATGACAGCGGAATCATCAGGGGACGCGGCAATTGTAATTGCTCAGAATCATGACGCCAGACGCATTGCACACGCTGACCGGCTGTAGTACGTAAAACAGCCTCACTTCCGGACACCGGCCTGCGTGGTTACACTGCGCGCCCTTGCCGGCCTCGCGCACGTGGTTCAGTTTCACTGCGCGGGCCGGCCAGATCCTTTCCGTTCTGGAGTACGCCATGGTATTCGACATTCTCGCCAAGACCGGCCATGAACAAGTGGTGTACTGCCACAACCGGGATGCCGGCCTGAAGGCCATCATCGCCATCCACAATACGGTGCTCGGGCCCGCCCTCGGCGGCCTGCGCATGTGGCCCTACAAGACCGAGCAGGACGCGCTCAACGATGTGCTGCGGCTGTCGCGCGGCATGACCTACAAGGCGGCCGTGTCGGGGCTCAATCTCGGCGGTGGCAAGGGCGTCATCATCGGCGATCCCAGCAAGGACAAATCCGAGGCGCTGTTCCGCGCCTTCGGTCGTTTCGTCAACTCGCTCAATGGCCGCTACATCACCGCCGAAGACGTCGGCATCGATGTCAACGACATGGAGTGGGTGCTGAAGGAAACCGAATTCGTGACCGGCGTGCATCAGGTGCATGGCGGTTCCGGCGACCCCTCGCCGTTCACTGCCTACGGTACCTTGCAGGGCCTGATGGCGTCGCTGAACGCCAAGTTTGGTGACGAGGAAGTGGGCAAGTACAGCTACGCGGTCCAGGGTATCGGCCATGTCGGCATGGAATTCGTAAAATTGCTGCGTGAGCAGGGCGCCAAGGTGTTCGTTACCGACATCAACAAGGAATCGGTACAGCGCGCCGTCGATGAATTCGGCTGCGAGGCAGTCGGGCTGGATGACATCTATGACGTCGACGCCGACGTCTACTCGCCAAGCGCACTCGGCGGCACGGTCAATCACAACACGATTCCGCGCTTCAAGTTCAAGGTGATCTGCGGCGCTGCCAACAATCAGTTGGCCACCGAGGATTGTGGCGACGAGGTTGAAAAGCGTGGCATCCTGTACGCGCCGGACTACGCGGTCAATGCCGGCGGCCTGATGAACGTTTCGCTCGAGATCGATGGCTACAACATCGAACGCGCACGCCGGATGATGCGCACGATCTATCACAACCTCGGCAAGATCTTCACGATCGCCAAGCGCGATGGCATCCCCACCTACAAGGCGGCCGACCGCATGGCCGAAGAGCGTATCCATACCATCGGCAATATCCGCCTGCCGCAGATGGGCAATACCGGCACGCGCTTCCTCGGACGCATGCGCGGGCTATGATGAGCGCTGACCGGGTGATCCGCGGCGGGCTGCGTTCGCCGCACCCGGTCCCAGACACGGGTGATTGCTGATGCGTGCTTTTCCGCTCGGTGAAGAGATCGACTTGCTGCGCGAAAGCGTGCGGGCGTTTGCCGAAAAGGAAATCGCTCCCCGCGCCGACCTCATCGATCACGACAATCTGTTCCCCGCCGACCTCTGGCGGAAGCTGGGCGACATGGGCCTGCTCGGGGTTACCCTGCCGTCAGAGTACGGCGGCTCCGAGATGGGCTATCTGGCGCATCTGGTCGCGATGGAAGAAATTTCGCGCGCATCCGGATCGGTCGGCCTGTCCTACGGCGCGCACTCCAACCTGTGCGTGCAGAACCTGTACAACAACGCCAGCCCGGCCCAGCGCGAGAAATACCTGCCGCGCCTGTGCAGCGGTGAGCACGTCGGTGCACTCGCGATGAGTGAGCCAGGCGCCGGATCGGACGTGGTCGGCTCGATGAGCTGTCGCGCCGAACTGCGGGGCGACCGCTATATCGCCAATGGCAGCAAGATGTGGATCACCAATGGGCCCGAGGCCGATGTGCTGGTGGTCTACATGCGCACCGCCGGAAAGGAATACAAATCGCGGGCGATGAGCGCCTTCATCATCGAGAAGGGCATGCCGGGATTCCGCACCGCCCAGAAGCTCGACAAACTGGGCATGCGCGGTTCCAATACCTGCGAGCTGGTCTTCGAGGACTGCGAGATTCCTGCCGAAAACCTGCTCGGCGAGCTCAACCAGGGCGTCCAGGTGCTGATGAGTGGCTTGAACACCGAGCGTCTGGTGCTTTCGGGCGGGCCGCTGGGTCTGATGCAGGCCGCGCTCGACCTGGCGCTGGCCTACGTGCGCGAGCGCCGCCAGTTCGACCAGCCGATCGGCACCTTTGGCATCATGCAGGCCAAACTGGCCGACATGTACACCGCCCTGCAGAGTGCGCGCGCCTTTGCCTACATGGTGGCCGCCGACTACGACCGCGGCGACAAATCGCGGATGGACCCGGCTGCCTGCCTGCTGCACGCCTCGCGTTCTGCGGTCGAAGTCACCCTGGAGGCCATCCAGTGCCTGGGCGGCAATGGCTACATCAACGAGTACCCGACCGGCCGCCTGTTGCGCGACGCAAAACTCTATGAAATCGGTGCCGGAACCAATGAAATCCGGCGGATGCTGATTGGCCGCGAGCTTTTTGCCGGCGCCCATTGACGCCTTCCGGGCCGATCCGGATTTCGTGACGGCAGGTCTACAAAATCCCGGCTGATCGCTGCTATGGTCGGAGCCATCGGATCTGGGGTGGAGTCGATCAATGGAATCCCTGTTTGCACCTGAACAGCCGGGCACGCTCGCCGCCTGGAAGGTGATGATCGTCGACGACGAGCCCGAGGTGCATAACGTCACCCGCCTGGTCCTGGGCAATTTCCGCTTCGAGAATCGCGGCATCGAGTTCATCCACGCCTATTCCGGCCAGGAGGCGCGCGAGAAATTGCGCAATACCTCGGATCTGGCGGTGATGCTGCTCGATGTGGTGATGGAAACTGATCAGGCGGGGCTTGATCTTGTTCGCTTCGTCCGCGACGAACTGGAAAACCACTTCGTCCGTATCGTGCTGCGCACCGGTCAACCCGGACAGGCGCCGGAACAGGACGTGATCGCCAACTACGATATCAACGACTACAAAGAGAAGACCGAACTGACCGCGCAGAAGCTGTCGACGATGATGTATGCGACCCTGCGTGCGCATCGCGACATCATGACCATCGAGGCCAGCAAGCGCGGACTGGAACGAGTCATCGAGGCCTCGGCCAAGATCTTCTCGCTGCATGAGTCCCACGAATTTGCCTCGGCGGTGCTCAGCCAGCTGACCAGTCTGATGAGCATGGAGCGCGGCGCGCTGTACTGCAAGGTGATGAAGCCGGCTGCATCGGCACCGGATCATTTCGTGGTGGCAGCGGCGACCGGCGACTACGCCCGCTTTGTCCACAGCAATGCCGACGAGGCGCTGCCGCCGCAGATTGCCGACTCGCTGCGCGAGGCCTACACCAACAAGCGGCACCAGATCACCAAGGACCACTACGTCCTGCACTTCACCGACAGTCACCGCACCGAGAGTCTGTTGTACGTCGGCGAGGCCTGGAGCCTGTCACCGCTCGACATGAAGCTGGTCGAGGTGTTCTGCACCAATGTATCGATCGCCTTCGAAAACCTGCATCTGCAACGCGAGCTGTTCGAGGGCCAGGTCGAGATGGTGACCCTGCTGGCGGGCCTGGCCGAGAGCCGATCGCGGGAGACGCTGGCCCACGTCAAGCGCGTCGGCATGGTCGCTGATCTGCTCGGCGAGGCCTGGGGTCTCGATCCGCAGTCGCGCGAAATGTTGCGCTACGCTGCGCCCCTGCACGACATCGGCAAGATCGGAATACCCGATGCCATCCTCAACAAGCCCGGCACCCACACCGCGAGCGAGACCGAGGTCATGCGCACGCATGCCTCGCTGGGCGCCAACTGGCTGTCCGGTTCGCGCCTGCCGCTGATGCAACTGGCGGCCATCGTGGCCGAAGATCATCATGAGAACTGGGATGGCAGTGGCTATCCGCGCGGCCTCAAGGGAGAGGAGATTTCCATCGGCGGCCGGATCACCGCGCTGGCGGATGTGTTCGACGCGCTTGGCTCCAAGCGCTGCTACAAGGACGCCTGGCCGCCGGATGAAATCCGTGACTTCATTCGCGCCCAGTCCGGCGTCAAGTTCGACCCGCGTCTGGTCGACATCCTGTTCGAACACTGGGACCGCGCCCACGCGATCCGCGAGCAGATGCCGGATTGATCCGGATCCGCGCGTACGCCGACCTCAGACCGGTACTGGAGCGACCACCGGCTCGAGGGGAAAACGGATCACGAAATGGACGCCCTGCCCCGGCGTACTTTCACAGCGCACCGAGCCAGCAAGCAGGCGGGTGACCAGATTGAACAGGATGTGCATGCCGAGGCCGCTGCCGCCCTGGCCGCGCTTGGTGGTGAAGAACGGCTCGAAGATGCGCCGGCGCACCTCGTCGTCCATGCCGCAGCCGTCGTCGCGATAGTCCACGACGATGTCGCCATCCTGCGCCCGCACCCCGATCCGGATGAGGCCGGCTTCCTGGTGTTCGAAGCCGTGTGCCAGTGAGTTCATCACCAGGTTGGTGACCACCTGGTAGATCGCACCCGGGTAGGTCTCCAGTTGGATGCCCTCGGCGCAATCGATCTCGACGCGATGCCGGGTCTTGCGCAGGCGCGGCTGCAGCGAGGTAAGGATCTCGTCCAGATAGTTGGCCAGATCAATCCGGCGACGGTCTTCGGTACTCTGGTCGACCGCGACCTGCTTGAAGCTCTTGACCAGATGATCGGCACGCCGCAGATTGCGCAGGATCAGCTCACTGCTCTCGCTGGCAGCGGCGAGATAGCTGTCCAGATCGCTGCGCTTCATCTCGCCAGAGGCCAGCAGCCCGAGCAGCCTGCGGGTCTCACCCTGCAGATGCGACGATGCGGTGACACCGATGCCGAGCGGAGTATTGATCTCATGGGCGACGCCGGCAACCAGGGCACCGAGTGCGGCCATCTTTTCGGATTCAACCAGTTGCTTCTGCGCCTGCCGCAGATCATCAAGAGTGCGCCGCAGATGCTCATTGGCAAGCCGCAGATCACGGGTGCGACCTTCGACACGATGCTCGAGATCGATATTGACGCGTTGCAGCGCCTCTTCCTGCTCCATCAATTCGGAGATATCGCGCGATACCCCGCTCATCCATACCGCGCGGCCCTGGGCGTCGCGTTCGGTGACCTTGCCGTAGGACAGCGCCCACAGCCAGCCGCCCGCCTTCAGCGCCACCCGATAGCGCGCCTTCATGCGCTGGCTTTGCCCTTTCACCAGTCCGCTAAATGCCGAGATGAAGGTCTCGCGGTCGGCCGGATGGATGACCTCGAGCACCTGGCTGGTCGGGATCGGCCCATCGTGGTTCGGCAACGCAATACCCAGATGCGGCACGATCCGGCGGAAACTGGAATTGGGCAGATCGACTTCCCAGATCTCGTCACCGGAGGATTCCAGCGCCAGCGAAAGATGCTCTTCACTGGTGCGCAGCCGTTCGGCGGCCTCCAGCTTGGCGGCGGTCGTCGCAAGTCGGCGCCGCAGCATCCAGCCGCCGATCAGGACCAGGGCGAGCACGCAGATCGCCAGGCTGCTGATCACCTTCCAGGCCAGCAACTGGCTCATCAGCGAATCTGCCTGCACGCCCGGGCTGTACGCCAGCCAGGGCAGCGCGCAGGCCAGAATACCGCTGGCAGCGGTCCATCGGGCAGCACTCGTTCCACGGCACATGAGCATGGCGCAGGCTAGTTCGCCATGCCCGCAAGGGCAAGGGCGATAACCGCGGCTCGTCCCGGGCGTCCACAACGCGCCGCAGCCGGAAAGCTGCCTGCCCCTTGGTCCGATTTGCCGCAGCGCACAACCGGGTCCATAATCGGGCGTCCAGCCCTCGTCCTCGGGAGTCCTCCATGTCAGACGCCATCGTAATCGTCGGTGCCAAGCGCACGCCCATCGGCTCCCTGCTCGGCCAGTTCACCGGCTACCCCACGCCCAAACTGGGCGCCACCGCAATCCAGGCGGCATTGACGCAGAGCGGCCTGTCGGCGGACGCGGTTTCCGAAGTCATCATGGGCTGTGTGCTGCCGGCGAACCTCGGCCAGGCACCCGCACGCCAGGCCGCGCTGGCGGCTGGACTGTCACTCGCCACCGGCTGCACCACGATCAACAAGGTCTGCGGTTCCGGCATGAAGGCCATCATGCTGGGCCACGATCTGATCGCCGCCGGCAGCGCCGATGTGGTGGTCGCCGGCGGCATGGAGTCGATGACCAATGCGCCGCACATGATTCCGAACAGTCGCGCCGGCAACCGATTCGGCAATTTCGAAGCGGTCGATCACATGGCCTGGGATGGTTTGCAGAATCCCTACGACAAGCAGGCGATGGGTGTCTTCGGCGAGATGTGCGTGGAGAAGTACAGCTTCAGCCGCGAAGCCCAGGACGCCTTCAGCACCGAGAGTGTGCAACGCGCGCTCGCCGCCGCCGGCGATGGCAGTTTCGGCGACGAAATCGCGGCGGTCACCGTGCCCGGTCGCAAGGGCGATGTGATCGTCGACAGCGACGAAGAGCCCGGCAAGTGCGATATCGGCAAGATTCCCGGGCTGCGTGCTGCCTTCAAGAAGGACGGCACCATCACCGCGGCGAGTTCGTCGAAGATTTCCGATGGCGCTGCCGCCACCGTGCTGATGCGTGCCTCCGCCGCCGAGGCACAGGGAATCACGCCACTTGCACGCATTGTCGGCCACGCCACCCACGCCCAGGCACCCGAATGGTTTACCACCGCGCCCGTCGGTGCGATCGCGACGCTGCTGAAGAAATTGAACTGGACCGTCGCCGACGTCGATCTGTTCGAGATCAATGAAGCCTTCGCCTGCGTGCCGATGGCGGCAATGAGCGAACTTGGCATCGAGCGCAACAAGGTCAATGTACATGGCGGCGCCTGCGCACTCGGACACCCGATCGGAGCCAGCGGTGCGCGCATTGTGGTGACCCTGATCAATGCGCTGAAGGTCCATGGCAAGAAGCGCGGAATCGCCTCCCTGTGCATCGGCGGCGGCGAGGCCACAGCGCTTGCCATAGAATTGCCATAAATCGCCTTACCATTGGCTATTGCGCGTGTAAGATGCCGCCGACCTCTCGCGTCCGCGCTTGGATGACAGGCCAGTCGCCGAGCCGGATTGGGTCAAGAAACTTACCGACAACTCCTTGGAGAACATCATGAAACTGAACCAACTTGCTTTGATTACCGCGCTGGCCGTAGCGCTGGCCGCCTGCGGTGGAGACGCTGCACAGGACGCCGCCAAGGATGCCGAGAAGGCTGCTGCCGACGCTGCTGCCAGCGTGCAGCAGGCTGCCGACGCCGCCACCGACGCCGCTGCTGAAGCCGCTGCCGCCGCCGATGCCGCTGCCGCTGCCGCCACCGACGCCGCTGCCACGATGGGCGATGCCGCAACCGACGCCAGCGCCGCTGCTGCCGCTGCTGCTGATGCCGCCGTGTCGGCCGACGCTGCTGCCGACACCGCTGCTGCCGCGACCGATGCTGCCGCCACAACCGACGCTCCGGCCGACGCGCCGAAAGAGTAATCGCCAGCGGCGTGCCGCTTGCATTGCTCGCTGTACAGAAAACCGCCGGCAGAAGCCGGCGGTTTTTTTTTGCCACGACTCCAGCTGTCGCCGGAACCGGGGGCTGGCAAGCGCCGCGTAGGCAGACCGGGCCGCGCGCTAAACTCAGCTATTGCCGACGAGTGATGCCCATGCCCCGTATCGAATCCGAAATCGACATCCGCTCCGCCGACTTCCTGGCCAATGCCAGCCAGTTGCGCGAGGTGATCGAGGATCTCAATCGCGTATTGCGTCAGATCGCGGGCGGTGGTGGCGAGAAAGCGCGCAATCGCCACACCGAGCGCGGCAAGCTGCTGGCACGCGATCGCATCCGCGCCCTGCTCGATCCCGGCTCACCCTTTCTCGAACTGTCCGCCCTCGCTGCCTACGACATGTATGAAGGGCAGGCACCTGGCGCTGGCATCATCACCGGCATCGGCCGCGTGCATGACCAGGAATTCATGGTCGTCGCCAACGATGCCACGGTCAAGGGCGGCACCTATTTTCCGATGACGGTGAAGAAGCATCTGCGCGCCCAGCAGATTGCCGAAGAGAACAACCTGCCCTGCATCTATCTGGTGGATTCCGGCGGCGCCTTCCTGCCGCTGCAGGACGAAGTGTTTCCCGATCGCGAGCACTTCGGCCGGATCTTCTACAATCAGGCACGACTCAGTGCGAAGAACATCCCGCAGATCGCGGTAGTGATGGGATCGTGCACCGCGGGTGGTGCCTACGTGCCGGCGATGTGCGACGAATCGATCATAGTGCGCGAGCAGGGCACGATCTTTCTCGGTGGCCCGCCCCTGGTCAAGGCCGCCACCGGCGAGGTCGTCGATGCCGAATCACTCGGCGGCGCCGAGGTCCATTGCAGCATCTCCGGGGTCACCGATCACTTCGCCGAGAACGATCAACATGCGCTGGCGATCGCCCGCGATATCGTGCTGCATCTGAACCGGCGCAAGCAGTTGCCGGTGGCGACCCGCGCCAGCGTCGAGCCCCGCTACGCTGCCGAAGAACTCTATGGCATCGTACCGCGCGACACCCGGCGTCCGTTCGATATCCGCGAGATCATCGCGCGGATTGTCGACGGCTCCGAACTGCAGGAGTTCAAGGCGCGTTTCGGCAAGACCCTGATCTGCGGCTTCGCCCATATCCACGGCTACCCGGTGGGCATCATCGCCAACAATGGCATCCTGTTCGCCGAGTCCGCGCTCAAGGGCGCGCACTTCATCGAGTTGTGCAATCAACGCAATATTCCGCTGGTCTTCCTGCAGAACATCACCGGTTTCATGGTCGGCAAGAAATACGAGAACGCCGGCATCGCCAAGGACGGCGCCAAGATGGTGACCGCCGTGGCCTGCTCGCATGTGCCCAAGTTCACCGTGATCATCGGCGGCAGCTTCGGCGCCGGCAACTACGCGATGTGCGGACGCGGCTACCAGCCGCGATTCCTGTGGATGTGGCCGAACGCCCGCATCAGCGTGATGGGTGGCGAACAGGCGGCTTCGGTACTGGCCACGGTCAAGCGCGATGGCATCGAGGGCCAGGGCGGCAGCTGGAGCGAGGACGAGGAAGCCGGCTTCAAGGCGCCGATCCGCGATCAGTACGAGCGCCAGGGACACCCCTACTACGCCAGTGCCCGCCTCTGGGACGATGGCGTGATCGATCCGGCCGACACCCGCCGCGTGCTCGGACTGGCGCTCTCGGCCAGTTTCAATGCACCGATCGAACGCGAGCGTTTTGGCGTATTCCGGATGTGATCCGACGCATGCGAAGTACTGGTTCCTGGTGTTGTCGAGCAGGGATTGCCCCGTGACGCGCGCTCATTGGTTTGCACCCGGACGGCGTCGCTACGCCGCTGGAGGGCGTCGCTACGCCGCTGGAGGGCGTCGCTCCTGCGACGCCTGGCAGCTACCGACAGGCCATCTGCCAACCCGCGTCAACGCCCCTGATCCGAAGCCCGGGAACAGCGAGATCGTTTCGACAGAAAGCCAAAGCGACCGCGCAGGAGCGCGGCCCTCCACCGGCACCGAGGGCGTCGCTCCGCCGCTGGAGGGCGTCGCTCCTGCGACGCCTGGCAGCTACCGACAGGCCATCTGCCAACCCGCATCAACGCCCCTGATCCGAAGCCCGGGATCAGCGAGGGCGTCTCGATGCAGAGCCAGAGCGGCCGCGCAGGAGCGCGGCCCTCCACCGGCACCGAGGGCGTCGCTCCGCCGTTGGAGGGCGTCGCTCCTGCGACGCCTGGCAACTACCGACAGGCCATCTGCCAATCTGCATCAACGCCCCTGATCCGAAGCCCGGGATCAGCGAGGGCGTCTCGATGCAGAGCCAAAGCGGCCGCGCAGGAGCGCGGCCCTCCACCGGCACCGAGGGCGTCGCTCCGCCGTTGGAGGGCGTCGCTCCTGCGACGCCTGGCAACTACCGACAGGCCATCTGCCAACCCGCATCAACGCCCCTGATCCGAAGCCCGGGATCAGCGAGGGCGTCTCGATGCAGAGCCAGAGCGGCCGCGCAGGAGCGCGGCCCTCCACCGGCACCGAGGGCGTCGCTCCGCCGCTGGAGGGCGTCGCTCCTGCGACGCCTGGCAACTACCGCCAGGCCATCTGCCAATCTGCATCAACGCCCCTGATCCGAAGCCCGGGATCAGCGAGGGCGTCTCGATGCAGAGCCAGAGCGGCCGCGCAGGAGCGCGGCCCTCCACCGGCAGGGAGGGCGTCGCCGCCGTGCCGGCGCCGGGCTACGCGCACATCGCTACGACCCGCCGGTGACCACGTCAATTGCAAAACTGCGCGCGCAGCGCCTCGGCCTCGGGCATCCATTCGCGCAACTGACTGATGCGGCTGCCACTGCTCGGGTGGGTGGACATGAACTCGGGAGGACGCTGGCCGCCAGCGGCACCCATGCGTTCCCACAGTCCGATCGATTCCTCGGGGTCATAGCAGGCGGCTGCCGCCAGCAGCAGGCCCACGTAGTCTGCCTCGGATTCGTGGTCGCGCGAGAACGGCAGCATGATGCCGTACCTGGCGCCAGCGCCCAGCGCCGCCATCACCATCTGCTGCTGACGGATATCCAGGTCACTGGTCGACATGCCCGCAGCCACCGTGCCGATCTGCATCAGCTTCTGCTGCGCCATGCGTTCCGAACCATGGCGCAGCAGGGCATGCGCAATTTCATGACCCATCACCGCGGCCAGCGCGTCGGCATTCTTCGCCACCGGCAGGATGCCGGTGTACACCGCCATCTTGCCGCCGGGTAGACAGAAGGCATTGACCTGTTCGGATTCGATGACGGCAACCGCCCACTCGAACTTGTCCCATTCGGTGCTGCTGGCAATCCCGCGACTGGCGCTGAGCACCTGTTCAACGCGCGGACCGACTGCGATCAAGCGGCGCGCAATCTCTTCGATCGGCTGCACGATGCGCGGATCCCTGACCAGCCTGGACTCCGAAACAATTTGCTGGAAGCTGGCCACACCGAGCGCGACCTCCTGATCCATGCTGGTATCGATCAGCTGCTTGCGTCCGGTGAACGCAGCGTCCTGACGATGACCGAGGTAGTAGTAGCCAAGATAGGCACCAAAGACCAGCAATACCCACCAGCGCATGCCGCCGCCACGACGCTGGCCGGCGAAACCTGCGCGGCCATCGGCTGAACTTCCGCGACGAAATGGACCCATCTGAAACCCCTGTCATGCCAGCGCAGCGCGCGCCCCGTGGGGGCATTGTAAGCAGACCCGGGGACCAAGCGCGTACTTCAGCAAGAATCAGAGGTCGCGCACTACCCGGAAACCGATCCGGGCGCTGCGGGTGTCTTCACCGGCGTTGGCGCGGAAGGCCGAACGTGACTGGTCGGGCGCACTGCCCCAGGAGGAGCCGCGCACGACGCGCTTGAGACAGCCGCGATTGACCCAGGCGCTGGCATCCTCCGGCGCCCGCAGATAATTCTCATGCCAGCAGTCCTCGACCCATTCGGAGACATTGCCGACCAGATCGTGAAGACCCAGAGGATTGGCACTGAACTGCGCCACCGGCGCTGGTCCCCAATAGCCGTCCCGATAGCGCTTGAAGGCCTTGTCCCATTCACGCTTGCTGCGAGAACGGTCGCCATCGCCGGTCACATTCGCCAGCACCTTCGGTGGCGCGCCCTCACCCCAGGGATAGGCGGAACTGGTACCGGCGCGCAGCACGTACTCGAACTCGGCTTCGGTCGGCAGGCGATAGCGCAATCCGGTCTTCCCGGCCAGCCAGACCGCGTAGGCACTGGCGTCGCGCCAGGCGATATGGACCACCGGATCATTGGCTCGCGCCTTGCCGCCGGAGTAGTCGTTCTGCCAGTCGATTCCACTGCGGCTGACCAGGCGTCCGCTCTGCTCTTCGTAGTAGCGCGACGAGCCGGCGGCCTCCGCTACCGTCACATAGCCGGTGTCGCGTACAAAACGACGGTACTCGGCGACCGTGATCTCGGTGATCGCCATCGCGAATGGCTGCACGATACCGACCTCGCGTGCCGGGCCCTCGTTGGCCTTGCGCTCCTTGTCACGCTCGCTCGATCCCATCACGAAACTGCCGACCGGAATCACCACCAGTTCCGGACCCTCGCCGCTGCGATCGGCGTAGGGATCGCGAATGCGCTCACCTGGCTGGAAGCGACCGTAAAGACTGGCATTGGCGATCAGCTGGTTGAGCCTGGCCATCGCCTCCAGGTCGGCACCGATCTGGCCGGCACGCTGCAACAACTCGCGCGCGCCCGTGATATCGCGTGCCGCCAGCGCGGCGTCCGCCCGCGCCATCAGCACGGCGGCATGCTGACTGCGCAAGTCATCCAGCCGCGCCTGCACCGAGCGCACCGCTTCCGAATCAGCCTGCAGGGAAGCAGCTTCGCTCGCCATCTGCTGGGCGCGCGCAAAGTCTTCCTCGGAGGCGGCATTGAGCGCCATTTCGAGCAATGCCGACTCGATGGCCGCCATGCCCTTGCGGGCGGCACGATTGCGCGGATCCAGCGCCAGCACCGCGGCATAGGAGGCGCGCGCATTGGCACCAGCCGGCTCGATATAGGCCGCGCCCGCCATCTGCTCGGCGGCGGTCTGCAACAGCGGCGTGATCTGCGCACCCAATGCGCGCCTCGAGGCAAGCTGGTGCGCGCGCTGATCTGCAATGTCGCGCGCGTTCAGCGCCTCGATCAACTCATTGGCAAGGCTGGGATCACCATCGTCCAAGCCGGCCTCGGCCTGCTTGAACAAGGTTTCCAGCACCGCTTCCTGACCGATCCGCGCCTCGCTGTTGGTCGGATCGATCTGCAATGCCTTGGCATACCAGTCCATCGCGTTATCATCACGCGGTGCCAACCAGTGACGCTCGCGCACCGAGTCGTTCGCCTGTGCGAGCATCTCGTCCAGCTGTTTGCGCGCCGCTGCATCCAGTTCGGTGGGTTTGACTGGCTCAAGTGTCGCGTCCGCAGCCACTGACGCGGTCGCGTCGACTGGGTCTGCTGTCTGCGGTTCCACTGCCTTGGGCATCGGCGCCGGCAGCACTTCAACCACCGGCGCCGCCGCGCCCCAATCAGGCCAGCGGAGCTCGGCGAGCAGCGGAAACAACCAGCGCCAGGCCATTGCGAACACAAGCAGACCCAGGCCAAAAATGGCGCCGAGCATCTCCTTGCGCTGCGAACCGGCCGACATGTTCTCTACCTGGCTTTCACTACACTGATCGTCAACATAGCCACACCACCTGCACGGAGGCAACCTTGAAGCCACAATGGATCGATCAACGCGTCAGCCTGGCTTCAGTCATCGAACGGGTGCAGGCCAGCCGGCGTCATGCGATGGACACCGAGTTCGAACGCGTACGCACCTTCTGGCCCAAGCTCGCCCTGGTCCAATTGGCCCTCGGCGATTCCATTGTTCTGGTCGATCCGTTGGCATTCGAAGATCTCTCGGCATTCGGCGCCGCCTTGCACAATGGCGCGCCCTGGCTGATGCACAGCGCCAGCGAGGACCTGATCGCGCTCAAGCCGTTGTCGGCCGCTATGCCGCAGCAACTGTTCGATACCCAGATCGCGGCTTCACTGTGCGGGCTCGGCGCTGCGCTCAGTTACCAGAAGCTGGTGAAGCAGGAGCTTGATGTCGATCTGGCGAAGAGCGAGACCCGCTCGGACTGGACCCGGCGCCCGCTCAGCCACGAGCAGCTTGAGTACGCCGCCGATGATGTCCGCCATCTCGATGCGCTGGCCGATCGACTCGGCGACAAATTGACCCAACTCGGTCGACTCGACTGGCTCTGGCAGGACGGCGCGCGCCAGATCAGCGCCAGCTGGGAGATGGCCTATCCGGACAATCCGCATCACGAGTTCCGTACCGCCTTCAAGCTCGATGATGAGGCGCAGGTGCGCCTGTGCACCCTGCTGACCTGGCGCGAGCAGGTCGCCCGCAGCGAAGACCGACCGCGCACCTGGGTACTCGACAACGCCCTGGCCATGGATCTTGCGCAGAGTCCCCCGCGCAGCGGCGCCGAAATGCTGGACAAGGTACGCAGCTGTCGCGCCTTTCCGCGTCGCCTGCTCGCCGACGTGGTCGATCTGCTGGCAACCGCCATGCCCAGCGTAGGCTTCCTGCCGGCGCCGGCTCCGATGGACCGCGATACCGAGGCCAGCATGAAGAAGTTGCGCGAACGCATCGATCAAGGCGCCAGCGAACTCGCCATCGACTCCAGCACCCTGTGCACCCGCCGCATGCTCGAAGCCCGCATCCGCGAAGGCCGCTGGCCCAGCGATTGCACCCCCTGGCGCATCGATCTGCTGGAACCGCTGACCAAGGGCATCGTCTAGTCGCAGCACCACGGCAGGTTTTCTGCAGGGCCGGCTTTCTGCAGGGCCTCTCTGTGAGATGCCATCCCGAAGCAGCCGAGGATTCCAAATGGCATCTCACAGAGATGCCCTGCAAGTGCACGCCTGAATCTGGATATCTCCGTCGCCTGGAGCCAGCCGTCGCTTGCCATAACGTCGGCCCATCCCGATCCTGCTTGGCACAACGCCCTCGCCGTCGCTATGATCGCCGGCAACTCGGGCCCGCATCGTCACCGCCCGAACCTGCATTGGGGCGGTAGCTCAGCTGGGAGAGCGTCGCGTTCGCATCGCGAAGGTCGTGGGTTCGATCCCCATCCGCTCCACCAATCACCGCAGCGCAAAGAGACCGGCCCAGTGCCGGTTTTTTTGCTTGCGGTCCTCTCTCGATATCGGACGAGGCTTGAGTCATGCGCGACCGGGCGCGCGAAGCGCTAATCTTGCGGTCCAGTACCGGAACCTGAGCACCAAGCCCAGAATGGCAGACATCGGCAAGGACGCATCCGACGACTTCATCGCCAAATGGCAGGGCGTGGCTGCATCCGAGCTTTCAACCGCGCAGACGTTTGCCGCCGACCTGTGCCGCTTGCTCGGCGTAGAAACGCCGCACCCCGACCCCGAACAGCAATACATGTTCGAGCGCCCGATTACCTTCAGCCATGGCGACGGCACGACGACGGCCGGCCGCATTGACCTGTACAAGCGCGGCGCCTTTGTGCTCGAAGCCAAGAAGCTGAAAGCGGCGACGCACACCAAGGGATTCGACGATGCCATGCTGCGCGCGCGCAGTCAGGCCGAAGGCTACGCGCGCGCCTTGCCAGCGAGCGAAGGCCGGCCACCGTTCCTGATCGTTGTGGACGTCGGCAACCGTATCGAGCTGTATGCCGAATTCAGCCGTTCGGGCGCCACCTACACGCCCTTTCCCGATCCGCGCAGCCACCGCATCGCCCTGGCCGATCTGCGCAGCGCTGACGTTCTGGAGCGGCTACGCCGTATCTGGACCGATCCGCTATCGCTCGATCCTTCGCGCGAGTCGGCGCGCGTTACCCGTGAAATCGCGGTGCGCCTGGCTACCCTGGCGCGCAGCCTGGAAGGCGCCGGCCACGCCGCCGAGCCCGTGGCGCAATTCCTGATGCGTTGCCTGTTCACCATGTTTGCCGAGGACGTGCGGCTATTGCCTTCCGACAGCTTCCGCGACTTGCTCGCCAAGTATGCCGACCGGCCAGACGTCGCCATGCGCATGCTGGCGCAGTTGTGGCGCGACATGGACGAAGGCGGTTTCTCCGCCACGATCGCCGCCGATGTGCTGCGATTCAATGGCAAGCTGTTCAAGCAACCGGACGTGCTGCCACTCGATCGCGCACAGCTGGCGCTGTTGCTGGAAGCCGCGAAAGCAGATTGGAAGCATGTCGAGCCGGCCATCTTCGGCACCTTGCTAGAACGCGCGCTTGACCCAAGCGAGCGCCACAAGCTCGGGGCGCACTACACGCCGCGCGCCTACGTGGAACGCCTGGTGTTGCCCACCGTCATGGAGCCACTACGCAGCGAATGGAGCGACGCGCAGGCCGCGGCGCTGACCTTGGCCAGCGAAGGCAAGCACGACGACGCCGTCGCCGCACTGCGCCGCTTCCATCATCGCCTGTGCACCGTGCGCGTGCTCGATCCAGCTTGCGGCTCGGGCAATTTCCTGTACGTCACGCTGGAACACCTCAAGCGCCTGGAAGGCGAAGTGCTGAACGCACTGGACGAACTCGGCTACCGGCAAAGTGGCCTGGCACTCGGGGGCGAACGCGCCGACACCATGGGTGGCGAAACCGTCGACCCGCACAACTTGCTCGGCATCGAAATCAACCCGCGCGCCGCTGCCATTGCCGAAGTCGTGCTCTGGATCGGCTATCTGCAGTGGCACTACCGCACGCGCGGCGATGTGAACCCGCCGATTCCGGTCATTCGCGACTTCCGCAACATCGAGAACCGCGATGCAGTATTGGCCTATGACCGCGTTGAAACTGTGACGGACGAGCGCGGTGTGCCGGTCACGCGCTGGGATGGTAAGACAATCAAGACGTCACCTATCACGGGCGAGGGCATTCCGGACGACGCTGTACGCGTCGCGGTTGAGCGCTATGTCAATCCACGCTGTGCCGAATGGCCGACGGCGGACTTCGTGGTAGGGAATCCACCTTTCATCGGAAACAAGCGAATGCGCGTTGCGCTGGGGGACGGCTACGTTGAGGCATTGCGAGGCGCGTGGCCTGACGTTCCAGATGCCTCAGATTTGGTGATGTATTGGTGGCAGCATGCGGCAGCATCAGTGCAGGAAAGGAATTTGAATCGTTTCGGCTTAATCACGACCAACTCGATCCGACAGACCTTCAACCGACAGATAGTGAATTCTTTCCTCAGCAGCAAAAAGCTGCCGGTGTCTTTAATCTATGTAATTCCCGACCATCCATGGGTAGATGTTTCTGACGGTGCAGCGGTTCGCATTTCAATGACTGTGGCCGGCCATTCACCAAGGCACCGCGGGGGACTTTTTGCAACAGTCGTCGACGAATCGCCGTCAATCGATGGCGAGACTTTGGTAGTGCTACAAGAACGCGAGGGAATCATTCATTCTGACCTGCGCGTTGGCGCAAATGTTAGCGGTTCCGCCCGCCTTGCATCCAACATGGGGATTTCGTTCATGGGAATGATTCCCTTGGGTGCTGGCTTCTGGATATCGAGAGCCGAAGCGCTCAATTTAGGAATGAACCGAGTCCAAGGACTGGAGCGACACATCAGACGCTACATCAACGGAAGGGATCTGACTCAGCGAGAGCGCAACGTCCTGTGCATAGATTTTTTTGGTCTTTCAGAGACCGAAGTTCGCGATCGGTTTCCTGCCGCATACCAATGGATTCTAGAGCGAGTAAAGCCGCAGCGCGATCAAGACAAGCGAGAATCGCGACGCAAGAATTGGTGGCTATTTGCGGAGTCTGTTCCCAAGTTCCGAAAGGCCGTCGCAGGTCTCCCGAGGTATATCGGAACCGCGGAAACAGCCAAGCATCGCATGTTTTCGTTTATCGACGCCGATATACTGCCGGACCAAAAGGTTCGCGTCATTGTTCACGACGATGCCTATGTGCTCGGAGTCCTGTCGTCATGCGTACATTTGTTGTGGGCTGACGCGGCAGGAAGCACTCTTGAAGATCGACCTGTGTACAACAACACACGGTGCTTTGAGCCGTTCCCGTTTCCCTGTCCTGGAGCCGATCGGACTTCCTCGCTTCGCGCCAAATCTGAGCAACTAGATTCTCTACGAAAGTCCCAGCAATCTGACCACACAGCCCTCACTCTAACCGGCATGTACAACGTGCTGGAAAAGCTGCGCAGCGGCGAGCCGCTGACCGACAAGGAACGCATCATTCACGAACACGGCTTGGTGTCGGTGCTGCGCCAATTGCACGACGAAATCGACGCCGCCGTGCTCGATGCCTACGGCTGGTCCGATCTATTGCCCTTGCTGCGCGTCGCGCATGGCAACGATGCCCCGAGCGAAGACCAGACCCGCGACGATGCCAAGCGCGCGTTTGATGAGGCGATTCTGGAACGGCTGGTTGCGCTGAACGCCGAACGCGCCGCCGAGGAAGCACGCGGCCTGGTGCGCTGGCTGCGTCCCGAATTCCAGAACCCCAGCGCGCACGCCGCACCCACGCAAACCGATATGGTCGGCGACGAAGCCACGCCAGACGACGAAGCCGGCACCGAAGCCACCACCGCACCGAAGCCCATGCCCTGGCCCAAGGATGCACTGGAACAAGTGCGCGCGGTCGCGGATGTGGTGTCTGCGAGCTTGGTGCCCCTATCCGTCGACGACGTCGCCGCCCGCTTCACCGCCCGCGGCACCTGGAAAAAGCGCCTGCCCCAACTTCTGGACACCCTGGTCAGTCTTGGCCGTGCCCGCGAGAGCAACGGACGATACCTAGCCAACTAGCGTTTTAGAATGTTGGACCCACTGGGCCCGAGTCGAACTGTTTAACAGGAGAGTTCCAATTGAATTGGAGATTCTGGAGAAAACCTACAACCCCAACGGAGCTTGCAAGCGTGAAGTCGATCCCTGTTATCAATATCGTCGGCCACGATGCGCCAGTGACGCACAGGGATGACGATTTACTCGATCGATGGCTAGTCGGCAAGGCTATCTGGCGAACGATTGAAACCACGCCACCGACTTGGTCAACGAGGATCGGTTTGTACGGGAAATGGGGTACCGGAAAGACCAGCGTCCTTAACTTTCTGCAAAAGATTTGTGAGTCACAAAACGCGATTGTTGTTCCGGTTTCAGCGTGGTCGGCGGTCGGCGAAGCTGGAGTACTAGAACTCTTCTATCGCGCACTAAAACAACGAATGAGAGAAGAAAAAATAGGGCGGCCTATCCTTCAGCGTTTGAAGTCAGCACTTGCCTGGATCGTATGGCCGATCGTCAAATTGCTTGACCTAGTCAGGAAAGTCGCGGCAGGTTCAAGCACCGGCGAGGGCCAAGCTATCGTCGGGGGATCGATTGTCGCGAACGCGGCGCTGCGCAAACTGGCCGACTGGACGAAGATATCAAGGAGAGATTTGGTGTCACTGTTGAAGCCAGTGGCGGGGCGACGCGTGATTGTCTTTATCGACGACATTGATCGTGCCGACCCGAAGATTGTACCTAAAACGCTCTTGGGGCTTCGTGAGTTGCTGGATTGGCCTGGCTTCGCTTTCGTGCTCGCGTTTGATCACCACGTAGTCGCCACCGCTCTCACTGACTATTCCAAGGCTTACGGCGATCTGGCCGAGCACTTTTTAGAAAAAATCGTAGATGTGCGACACGATCTACCAGAACCCACGCAGTCGCAGTCGACGAGACTAGCACTCGAGGCCATGGAAACATGCTGCCCCTTCATACCGCAAGAACCTCGATTGCAGAGCGCGAAATGGTTCCCACGCAATCCCCGGCGGGCAAAGCTGATAGCACGATCTCTCGGGTTGTTTCGTGACGCCGCGAGGCGTCACAACGATTCGGACCTAAACTGGTATGCCATTATTTTGCAGTTGATCTTGCGGGTTTGCGCACCGAAAACTTCACAGTTCATCGAGGAGGCGCTGACATCTTCCGACACCGAGTTCAAACTACTACTTTTGAATGAGCAGTTGTCAGAACGTATTGCTCAAGCAGTGGCAGCGCAAGTGGACATTGTGGGAGGCACTAATAGACAGGAATTGAGTGATCTTGTTCACGCATTAATTAGCGCCCGGGGACTCGATAAGCCTCATAAGATCGTTTACGAGATGGGCCTCAGCGTGTACGAGCCTTGTTTTACTGAACTGGAGGCAAACGAGATTTGTGCTTCACAGTGGCCAGGTTTGGACGACACGTCCGTGAAGGGCCACTTGACGCTTGGTGCTGCGAGAGGAAACACTCACGAAGGTGAGGCCGCGGTTGATCTGGTGAAAATGGCTATTTTTATCTATGAAAATCGTGTTAACGCCGCGCCAGATACTAGATTTATTCCAGAGCTAAACTCGGTGTTAGGTGAATCAGGGCGCGTACTTGGGGCGTTGGAATACCTTTGGAATTCTTGTGATG
Organism: Pseudomonadota bacterium; assembly: GCA_022843465.1. Taxonomy (GTDB): domain Bacteria; phylum Pseudomonadota; class Gammaproteobacteria; order Xanthomonadales; family Ahniellaceae; genus 0-14-3-00-62-12. The sequence continues at coordinate 135,255 of JALHNO010000012.1, forward strand.
TACCAGATATGCGCAGAGCGACCACCCTGCATGAGACGACTTGGTATTTGTTCTCTATTTTTTTGGGTTGGATTAACTTCCAGCGCAATTCAGCAGATCTTGAGCTGCGCGTCCGCGAAGTTGAGCTCTTGAAAAGAGCCGCTTTGCTATGCGGAGAGCCGGCCCGCCTCTATTTCGAACTGGAAAGAGTTTTCAGGGAGAGGAACTTGGGCCCAGGAAGAGAGGCCAAGGAGAAGCTGCGTGTCGAGTTGCGGAGCGTTCTCGCCGGTGCAGCCGTGAGTGCGACAATAGGATTGTTCACCACGCGTGAAGGCGTGCGCAATGCCAGCCGGGAGGCTACCGGCGAGTTGAAGAGGATGCTGCGGGACGTGGAATCTCCCCTATACACGGACCCGATCGCACACTCTCGACTCTGCGCGGTGCTTCGGGGTGAAGAAGCAGATGACGATGAAGCGATGATTGTGTTGATCGCATCAAACGCCCTCGACTACCTTGAACTTTTGGCGGATCGACTATCCCAGACGAGCCTTGATTTAAGGCCGAAGCAATTTTTTGAGGCGAATCCTACGGTCATTAGCTCGGCTTGGGGTGCAGTGACCCGAGTGGAATTGCAGTTCAGAATGCTTAGCGGGGTGAGGGATCTGCGAAGCCGCCTGGTTGACTCGGGCATCTTCGAGCAACTACTTCCACAACCGGAGTGGCTCTTGCGCGAATAAACCTCTTTCACCGTCGCAGTACGGGGGCATATCTGGGGGCATTGAGTTGCGCCCTATTGTTGAAAGCTATGATTTGACTTTCGTTTGCGGCACCAATTGGATAGACATCCGCTCCACCAATAGTCAGACAGGAACCGGCCCTCAAAGCGAGTTTTTTGCTGCCCGGAATCGCGTGTCGTTGCGGGATTTCGCGCAGTTCTGCCGGTGCCGCGCGTGCCAGGAACAAGGCCAGAATGTGGCCTGGTTCGCCTCCCTTTTCCTCTCTCTTCTCCACTCACCCTCACCAACCGGCCGCGGTTGGCACCGGCAGAACCGTTGTCGTGGCGCGAGGTTACGCGGGTGTCGCGGAGAGCGGTCGGAATCGAAGATTGGAGCAGCAATCGGGTTGTGAGAATCGAGGGTCGGCAGTCACCAGACGGCGCATGGCCTGCGGTACAAGCCTCCCTTCCGGTTGGGATTGGACTCCAAACCGGCGCGCTACTCAAAATCGGGGGGACGTCGTGCAGCGTTTCGACGAAAAACAGGCACAATGCTGTTCCCGGCTCCGGAAGCGACGGCTCTGGCCTTAGGAATCCGAGACGTCTGGGCTGGCTTGTGTCGGGCTGCTTGTGGCAGGCCTGGCGAGCATCGCGCTTGGAGAATTGACGACTTATTAGCCGCATGATATGCGGAGAATGACTTGCCGCCGCAGCGAATACCGGCTCTAATCTCCGCATGAACAGCGGAGAACGACACTACATCTGGGAGGCCAGCGAATGGCCAAACTGGCGCTACGATCTGGCGGCATTGGCGGATTCCTTGGCCGAGGCCAGCCTGTCCCAGGGCCTGCTGCTCGGTCGGCTGGCCGACGTGGGCGTGGCGCTGCGCGATCAGGCCAGTCTGCTTGCTTTGACCGAGGACGTTGTCAAAACCAGCGAGATCGAAGGCGAAGTGCTGAACGTGGCGTCGGTGCGCTCGTCGATCGCCAGGCGCCTCGGTGTAGACATCGGGGCGCTCGCGCCGGTGGATCGTCATGTTGAGGGTGTTGTCGATATGGTGCTCGACGCCACCTCCCGCGCAACATCTCCACTGACCGTCGAACGTCTCCAGGGTTGGCATGCAGCCTTGTTCCCGACCGGGTATTCGGGGCTGAGCAGGATCGCTGTCGGCCAATGGCGCAGCGACGCGGACGGGCCGATGCAAGTCGTTTCCGGTCCAGTGGGTCGGCGCAAGGTGCATTTTGAGGCGCCGCCTGCCGACTCGCTGCGCAACGAGATGCGCCAGTTCCTAGCCTGGGCCAACGACGACTCCGGCGAACACGCGCTCCTCAAGGCGGGTCTCGCACACCTGTGGTTCGTCACGCTGCATCCCTTTGATGATGCCAACGGTCGCATCGCGCGCGCCATCGGCGATCTGTTCCTGGCGCGTGCCGACGGCAGTACCCAGCGGTTTTACAGTCTGTCGGCGCAGATCCAGCGCGAGCGAAAGGACTATTACGACGTGCTGGAGCGCACGCAGAAGGGCACGCTTGATGCAACCGGCTGGCTGCTGTGGTTCCTCAGCACGCTGGGACGCGCCATCGGCAGCGCGCAGGCCACGCTGGATGCAGTGCTGGTCAAGGCCCGTTTCTGGCAACACTGGGCGGGCATGTCGCTGAACGAGCGCCAGCTGAAAGTGCTCAATCGCGTGCTCGATGGGCTCGAAGGCAAGCTCACCAGCAGCAAGTGGGCGGCGCTCGCCAAGTGCTCGCCCGATACAGCACTGCGCGACATCACCCAATTGCTAGACCTGGGTGTGTTGACCAAGGCGCCGGGCGGCGGGCGAAGCACGGCTTACAAACTGGCTGATCGCTGACGCGAAGCATCAACGGCCTCATCGATACGGCGGCATGGGCGCAAATGAGGCACCTCCCAGCGAAACAGTTCCTCGATGCTGAAACGGATCGCCTTTGCATCCCCAGAACGTAGACCGGGATGTCCAAGCGCCGCCGGCACGCGTCCTGGACGAGCCAGTGGCCTGCAATTCCGCTGATCTCCGTGGCCTCCTTGACGCTGAAAAGGACCATGTCGCGGCGACCAGGGCGGCGTTCGGTCTTTTGCTGGATGGCGTCCTCGCGAGCTGTTGGCGACGACTCGGACAATGCGCCGCCGTCCTTGGAACGCCACGTCACCTGCGCCTTGCGCTCGAATGTTTCGATCTCGATCAAGAGGTATCGGATCTGTCGGACGAGGTGCCAGGCGGGTGGCCCGATCCCCTCACTGCGCTATCGCTGCAGCGTCTTGGGCGACAGATTCCACTTCGACGTCAGCGTCGGCTCGTCGAGGACCGGATAGATGATGTGCGGGGCCTGAGGGTGAACGACTGCGGGTTTCGGGAACGACTCAACCTTGTGTGTCATCGCGCTTCTCCAGGACAGCAGCTTCGGCGGACGCGAGACTGCCGTATTGCGCGATCAGCGCTATTGCCTCGCTCAAGGTGTACCGTTCCGGCTCGGGCTCGGCAGGTGTAGCAAGATCAGCGACCACCTGGGATTCGACCCTTGGTCGCAGCGGTGGCAGTGGCGCATCCTCGCGCATTCCGCGACGCTGCTGTTGCTCGTAGGCCACGATGTCGTCAACGGCGTATCGCACCGCCTTGGACACCAACTTGAAGTAGGGAGGCCCTCGCTTTTCCGAGCGCCAACGCTGCAGCGACTTGGGACTGACGTTCCAGCGCAAGGCAAGCACGCATTTCGTTGAATGCAGTCTCCGTCGGCACCGCGTCTCCTCCCGTCGTCGGTGCCGCGCATTACGGCCACGAGGGTCAGGCGTGAACGACAGCTTGTGCCGTCGTTCCAGAGCCGGCGAAAAAGTCCATGACGACGGCCTCGCGGTCACACGGCGTCATGTATTCAATCACGAGCGCTAGACCGCGGCCGGCGGCCAGTTCATGTTCAACCTAAAGGCCGCGAACCACCAGATCATCGGTACCCGCGAGACCTACAGGACCGAAGCATCCCGCAAAGGCGGCATCGCGTCGGTCAAGGCCAACGCGCCGGATGCCAAGGCGACGATCAGGCCTGACGACGCGAGGTTCTCTGACCGAGCCGAGTAGCCAACGGATTTCGGCCGACCTCGCTTTGTTCCTATCTACCGTCAATTGTTGAAATTTGACGACCGTGCGGAACATCGCGCGCGGCGCGAGTCCCGCTAAATAGCGGCCGGCGCTCAGTCTCAATTAGTCCCTCCGAGCCAGGTCAACAGTGCCTCGCGCAGGACGCCGAACAGTATCGGAGATTGAACGCGTGACCTACTGCTGATCCGACGCTTGCGTGCTTTCGATGCGCGCAACCGGCAGCATCCAGCGCCGTCGAATGGAGAAGTACCGCAAAAGGAAGCAAGCCGCCGCCCCGCCGATGGCGAGTGGTGTTGACGGCAGATGGAGCGCTTCGCCTGCCACGACGATGGACGCGCCCAGGGCCGCAGCGACGGCATAGAGTTCGCCGCGTCGCAGTATGGAAGGCACTTCAGCCACGAGCATGTCGCGAACAACCCCACCGCCCACGCCCGACAGAATGCCAAGCAGGATCGCTCCGCCCGGGCCGAGCCCATAGGCGGTAGCCTTGGCCGCGCCACTGACGGCGAATAGACCCAGGCCGATGGCATCGGAGAACTGCACGGGATGACGCAGGCGTTCGACGATGTCGCATCGGTAGAAGGTAATCAGTCCGGCGATCATCGCCACGACCAGGTAGCGCCAGTCGGCCAGCGCCACCGGTGGCGTGGCACCGATCAGCGTGTCGCGAGTGATGCCGCCGGCCGTGGCCGCTGCGAACGACAGCACGAGCACGCCGAACAGATCCAGTTGTCGGCGAACGCCAACGGTGGCGCCACTGAGCGCGAAGGCGAACGTGCCGATGAGTTCTAGCGCAAGGACAAATCCGGAAGTCATGCCGATGGAGATACTCGTAAGTGCGAGTCAGCGAAGGACTGCGAAATCAGGAACTCGGCATCAACCTGCGATGGACTCGAACCATGCCAGGAAGTCGTTTTGCATGGCCTGCGGGATGCCGTGATCGCCCGGGTAGAGCCGGGTCTCGTGCGGCACACCCAAGGCGCTGAGCCAGGCATCGGCGCGATGCGCCCAATCCACCGGCAGTTTGCTGTCGTCGCGGCCGTGGCCAATGAATGCCCGGATGCGGCCGAGCGTGTCACGTCCTGCCAATTGGGATTCGAGTTCCGGCAGGATGCGCCCGGCTAGCACGCCAAAGCCGGCGACGAGGTCCGGACGTGTGAGAGCCACGCTCGCACTGATGATTCCACCCTGGCTGAATCCGGCGAGCACGGTGGCGCCGGGGGCGACATCGGAGTCGAACTGCATCTCGGCGACAAACTGCACGAGGCGTTGCCGACTCGCCTCTGCGGCGTCGAGATCGGGGCGCGGACCCAACGGTCCGAACGTGACCGGGAACCAGGCGAACTGATCCGTGCCCAGCGTCAGCGGCGCCCGGACCAGCACCACGGTGGTATCCGCGGGCGCCATTGCCGCCAGCGGCCTCAGGTTGGTCTCATTGCCACCCACTCCGTGGCACAGGATCAACAACCGGCGCGGCACGTCGCGTGACGCTGCAATCCGGTACGGCAGCGACCGGCCGGTCATCAGCTCCGCGCTCATGCGACCACCGCCTGGCCCGTCATCGGCAGCCCGAACCCGAACGAGTCCATCGACAGGATGCCGTAGGTCATGCCGCCCTCGACGACTCGCCGCGGCTCACTGACATCACTGGCCCCGAACGCGACCAGCAGCGGCAGGAAATGCTCCTCGGTCGGATGCGCACGCTGCGCATGCGGCGCACGCGCGCGGTAGTGCACGAGCGATTCCGCGTCGCCGCGCGCAACCGCGTCGGCGATCCAGTCGGCAAAAGCCTGCGCGTACTCTGGATCATTGATGTGCCGGCGGAACTCGTAAAGGTTGTGGGTCAGGCTGCCCGAACCAATCACCAACACGCCCTGCTCGCGCAACGGCGCGAGGGCCCGCCCGAGGCGCAGCGCGCCGGCCGCGTCGAGATCGTGTGGCATCGACACCTGCAGGACGGGCACATTGGCGTCCGGCTTGAGGTAGCGCAATGGCACCCAAGCGCCGTGATCGAGGCCGCGTTGCGTGTCGATGGCGGCATCGAAATCGGCCGCCTGCAGCAGTCCGAGCGCCTGCGCAGCGATGCGGGGTTCGCCGGGCGCGGGGTACTGCAACGCATACAGCGGTGCCGGAAATCCACCGAAGTCATGGATCGTTTCCGGCGACGCACTAGCGGAGATGCGCACGCCGCGGGTCTGCCAGTGCGGCGAGACGACGACGATGGCGGCAAGTCCCGACAGGCTGGCGCCGATGCGCAGCAGGTTTGGGCCGAGCAGGCCCGGCTCCAGCGCGAACATCGGCGAGCCGTGGGACACGAACAGGGACGGGGCGGGGGACATGTCGACTCCTTGCCGCGGGCGCGCGGCCCGCGGCGGTGCAGGAAGGGTGGAATCAGCCAGCCGACGGGTTGCGTCGGCGTTGCAGCAGCGCTTCGAGGCTCAGCGCGCCCGGCCCGTGGGCGGCCAGCATCAGGAAGCCACCGGCCATCGCGATGTTCTTCCAGAAGCTGATCGCCTGCATCGGATCGGCGAAGTTGGCGTGGAAGATCGCCGCCGAAACCACCGAGAACGCCGACAGCGCCAACGCGATCCAGCGAGTGAAGAAGCCGGCCGCAATCGCCAGGCCACCGCCGAGTTCGAGTGCAATCACCAGAGGCAGCAGCGCGCCGGCTACGCCCATGGCCTCCATGTAGCCCTGCGTTCCTTCGTAGCCGGCGATCTTGCCCCAGCCCGAGATGATGAAGATCAGCGACAGGCCAACCCGGCCCAGTAATGAAAGTACGGCGTTCATTTGCATGCTCCTGTTGGGATGGGATCAGCTGCGACGAATCCAGGTCGGGGCGATGCCCGTGCCCTGGCCAGCCCCGTATCCAAAATAAATATTGAGTCCCGCCAGCGGTTCGAGGTAGCGCGCGTTCTTGAGCGGGCCCGCGAAAATCACGTCGAAGCCGAGACTCGTGGCCAGGGCATTGGCAGTGGCCTTGGCGCGTTCCGAATCGGATGCGACGAACACCGGTGCGAGCTGTCCACCCGCGAAACCGGGTCCAGCGGCGATCACTTGCGCGAACAGCGTGTTGAAGGCCTTGACGACTTCGGCTTGCGGGAACGCACGGGCGATCTTCTCCGCCGCCGAGGAACTGTGGCCGAGGGTCAGGCCCATGTAGTCGGCGGTCAGCGGATTGGTGATGTCGATGACGACCTTTCCGTCGAGCGAACCCACGCTGGCCAATGCAGCTGTGGCCTGGTCGTAAGGCGTGGCCACGATGACCACGTCGGCGGTGTCGGCGCTGTTCGCGGCTGCGACGGCGGTGACGCCCTCGATGGTCGCGGCAACGGACTGCGCCTTGGCGAGCGAAGTGGCAGCGATACGTACGGTGTGGCCGGCGCGCGCGGCTTGCAGCGCGAGCGAAGAACCCATGTTGCCGGCGCCGAGGATGAGGATGTTCATGATGGTGTCCTTGGAAGGGTGCCCGTGATTGGGTGAGGTCACTCTATTGAACTTAAACATGGCGATAAATATCGATTACAGTTATTGTTTGTTCTGTTATTCGAGACAATGCCATGCTCGATCTCCAGCAACTGAGCAGCTTCTTGGCGGTCGTGCGTGCCGGCAGCTTTGTTGCTGCCGCCGACGCGACCGGCCTCTCGAAAGCGGCCGTTTCCCGCCATGTCGCCGATCTGGAAGCACAACTGGGCGTTCGACTGCTGCACCGGACGACGCGGCGACTGTCGCTCAGCGAAGAAGGTCAGCGCTTTCATGGTCGGGCGCTGGAGCTGGTCGCTGCCTGGGAAGAACTCGAAGCCGAAACCGCCTCCAGCGGTGGCGAAGCGACCGGTCTGCTGCGGATCAACGCCCCGCTCACCTTTGGCAATCTGCATCTCGCGCCGCTGTGGCGCGGATTCCTCGCCGCTAACCCCAAGCTTGCGCTCGACATCACGCTCAACGACCGCGTCGTCGACCTGATCGAAGAAGGCTTTGATGTCGCAATCCGCATCACCAACCGCTTGGACCCGCAGCTCGTGAGTCGCCGCCTGGCCAGCACGCAGATGCGGCTATGCGCTTCGCCGCGCTATCTCGAAGTGCACGGCGTGCCCGAACATCCGCGCGATCTCGTCGGGCACCAGGTGTTTGCCTATAGTTACTGGTCGACCGGCAATGACTGGACCTTCCAGGGTCCGAATGGAGACGTTACCGTCCGCGTGAACCCGCGTATCCACACGAACAGTGGCGACACCTGCCGCAGCGCGGCGCTGCAGCACCAGGGCATCATTCTGCAGCCCGACTTCCTGGTGGGACCCGATCTCAAGCTCGGGGCGCTTGTCGAGTTGTTGCCCGGGTATCGATCCATTGAACTGGGCATCCATGCGGTGTACGCCACGCGCAAGCATCAGCCAATGAAGACCCGCCGGCTGATCGATTACCTGGTCGAAGCCTTCATTGCCCCACGGTGGTAAAACCACCGCATCCTGAGCATCGGGCTAAACAGGGCTTACACAACAAAGGACATCCAGTAGCGCCAGGACAAATCTGGCAGAACATTGGAGGGGCAGTTCCTCTACTCGGCAAGGCGTGGCGAGCGGCCGTGTCTTGCCAGCCGAGGCGCCGAGTCACTCTTGTGACTGACGAGGGCTTGCTGAGCGTCGTTGCTCCAACACCTGATTTTTGTCTGCTCAAGGCGGCTCCCTCGTGTGTGGCGCAGAGCGGTTGGCAGCGACGATGGGAACAGCAATCGGGCTTGGAGAACCGAGAGAGGGCGGTTATCGGGCCGCGAATGGCATCCGGTAAAGGCCTTCTTACTGGTTGCTCACGACCAAGTCTTGTAGGCGCGCAGCGGCTCTGCTGAGTTCTTGAACACGTCCATAGGCTTGCTGCCGCGGCGTCCGGCGCGCTGCATCAGGTCCTCCGCCCTACGGTCTTTGCCCTCGAGTTGCCAGGCGGCGCTCGGCCTCATCATGGTCCGGCTCATCGACGCCCGAAATTGACCCAGGCGGGCGCCAATCCTACTATCTGTTAATAACAGATAGGAGAACCGTCATGCCTACCAGCGTCGCCCTGGGCCCGCACTTCGAGACATTCGTCCGCGATCAGGTGCAAAGCGGGCGCTTCAACAATGCCAGCGAAGTCGTCCGCGCCGGCCTTCGCTTGCTCGAAGACACCGAGCACCGCAAGCAACTGGAACTGGAAACATTGCGTGCGGAAATCGCCGCTGGCCGCGCCAGTGGCCCCGCCAAGCCCGCCGAAGAGATCTTTGACCGGCTCGAAGCCAAGTACGGGGCAATGGGCAAGGCGCGTTGATGCGCCTCGTCATCAAGCCGCTCGCCGAACAAGACATTGAGGTCATCGGTGACTACATCGCGCGCGACGATCCTGCGCGCGCCGTCTCTTTCGTGGGCGAGTTGCGCGAGCAGTGCATGCGTATCGCCGACAATCCGCTCGGATACCGCGAGCGCCCAGAACTGGCTCCGGGTCTGCGCTCGTGCGCGCATGGGAACTACGTGATCTTCTTCGACGCGTCACCAGATGTTGTTGAAGTCGTCCGCGTCCTGCACGGCGCTCGCGACTTGCCCACCGTGCTGAGCGAGGATCAGTGAGCGTTTCCGCTCCCTGGCAGCCTGTCGGACTGGCATCGCGTTTCCTCCCGTCGTCGGTGCACCGCAACACGGCCGGGAGGACCACCGAGGCCAAGTCACGACCCACCATGCGAGGAGGCAGGGCCTACGGCGGGTGCCAGCCGAAATCAGGATTTGGTGGATTGCACCACGCAGCGGGCCCACCAAAGCTCGCCGCCCAACTGCGCGTGGCCGTTTGGACTTCCGCGGGACCGGAGGGCGACGCACGAGCGCGAGTTTCATCCTGGGCTGCACTCCGCCACCAATCACCGCAGCACGAAGAGACCAGCCCAGTGCCGGCTTTTTGTTGCCTCGGCGGCGTGCCTGGACCTTTGGAATCGGTGGACCGGCACGGCCGATGTTGAATACACGAGGCGCGTCTCAGGCATCGATGAGCAAACCGTACACCGGCGGCATGCGGCGGGCATGGCGCACACTCTGTCGCGCGGCCTGCGCATCTTCACAGTGCAACGACCTGGTGAAGGTTGGCCTCGGCGGCAACTGCGGTTATCGTTGGGGTTCTGCCGACGTCCTGGGGATCAAATGAAGACGTCAATATTGTTGGGCGCCATGAGCGCGCTGCTGGCGGGAATTGCAGCGCCGCTCGCTGCCGATGAGACGCCTGCACCGGTGCAGGGTACGTTCCGTTCCGCTTCCACTGCGGTCAAGTTCGATGTGTCGCCACCGCTGAGCGAAATTCCGGTCCGGCCACCGGCAGACTTTGGCGGGACATTCTTTGGCTCACTGATGATAGATCCGGATCCACCGGGCAAGCCGAATATCGGGCCGCAGGACCAGGATGGCCGCGTGCAGCGCGAGCAGGTAAGTGGCATGACCATTCCCGCACCGAGCGCAAACTTCAATGTCGGCGTCGGCACCGCCAATCCGCCCGATCCGGTCGGCGATGTGGGTCCTACCCACTACGTGCGCATGGCCAATGCCTCGTTCCAGATCTTCAACAAGACCACCGGGGCTTCCGTATTTGGTCCGGCCAATATCAATACCCTGTTCGCCGGTTTCGGTGGCGACTGCGAGACTGAGAACGCGGGCGATCCCATCGTGCTTTACGACCAGCTTGCCGATCGCTGGCTGCTGACCCAGTTCTCCAACGCTACCGGACCCGGCTTCTTCAACTGCGTGGCGCTGTCGACCTCCGGCAATCCGCTCGGGACCTATCATCGCTGGGCATTCTCGACGGCGACCTTTCCGGACTATCCCAAGTACGGCGTCTGGCCAAACGCCTATCTGATCAGCACACGCGAAGTGAATGCCGGCGTGATCGGCGCCTATGCCATCGACCGTACCGCAATGCTCGCCGGAAATCCCTCGCCACCGTTGGTGCAGTTTACCGTGCCGGTCATGAGTTCTCCGGTGACGGCCTTCTGCCTGCCGACCTTGACGGCGTGACCCCTCCGCCACCAGGCACACCGGGTTACTACCTTGGCTCGATGGACAATGGCGGCCCCTACGGCGCGGCCCAAGACGCGCTGAGCCTGTGGGAGTTCGATATCAATTTCGCCGTGCCGGCGTCGTCGACCTTTACCCTGGTCGACACCATTCCGATTGCGCCCTATGACACGATTTTCCCCTGCGAAGGGCGTTCCTGCATCCCGCAGCCGGGCCAACTAGGCGCGGTGGATATTCTGTCCTACCGTCAACGCCCGATGCATCGTGCGGCGTACCGCAACTTCGGCAGCTACCAGTCGATCGTTTCCAACCAGTCGGTGGAAGCGGGCCCGTCGATGGCCGGTATCCGCTGGTGGGAAATCCGCAATCCCGGCGCCAACTCGGTGCTCTACCAGGACAGCACCTATGCGCCCGGGCTGACCGATGGCCTGCACCGCTGGATGGCCTCGGTCGCGCAGGACGCCTCCGGCAATATCGGCATGGGTTTCAGCGCAGGCAGCTCGACGGTGTTTCCGAGCGTGCACTACACCGGACGGCTGCAGAGCGATCCGCTCAATACCATGGCACTCGGCGAAGGCATTTTTGTCACTGGTGGTGGTGGACATAACGACCCGAACACTCGCCGCTGGGGCGACTACACCTCGATGAACGTGGACTCCAGTGACGACTGCACGTTCTGGTACATCAATGAGTTTTTTGCCGCCACCGGCACCACCTGGACTCTGCGCGCAGGTGCTTTCAAGTTCCCCGACTGCGGCAGCCCAAACCTGGGCATAGCCGCCCTGCCGATGCGGCAGGCAATCTGTACGCCAGCCGACGCCAATTTCGATGTCGAGGCAAATGCCTACAGCGGATTCACCAGCGATACCGTGCTCTCGGTGACCGGAGTCCCGGCTGGCGCGACTTCCTTGTTCTCGCCGGCCATCATCAGCCCGGCACCGGGCGTGTCCACGCTGACCATCGGCAATACCGGTGCGGTTGCGGCGGGCAGCTATACGATGACCGTAACCGGCGCCAGTGCAGCGCCACCACTTTCGCGTTCGCGGACGGTGGATCTCGATGTCTTCACGGCAATCCCGGCAGGGCCCACAGCGGTCTCGCCGGCACCCGCCGCAGAAGGCGTTTCGTTTGGCCCCACCTTGAGCTGGACGGCTTCGGCCCAGACCAGCAGCTATGTCGCCGAGGTGGCGACCGACCCGGCATTCAGCAACATCATCTACACCAGCCCCGCGACCACAGCGACCTCGGTCAAGTTGCCGGCGATCCTGAGCGAAGCCACGACCTATCACTGGCGCGTTCGCGGCAGCAATATCTGCGGCACCGGTACCGATTCGGCGACGGCGACGTTTACCACCCGATTTGCTCCGGGCATCTGCGGACCGATGCAGGAAATCGTCACCGGCTTCTCCGACGACATGGAGAGTGGCGTCAATGGCTGGACCACGGACCCGGTTTCCGGAACCACCTGGACACGAACCATGGCACGCCCAAGCAGCGGCGCGTTTTCCTGGCTGGCGGTCGATGTCGCGACCACATCGGACCAGCGCCTGATCTCGCCGGCAATCATGGTGCCTGTCCTTGCTGCGCCGACCTTGCGGTTCCGCCACGACGTGTCCATGGAACCCAACACGGCAACCAGTTGCTGGGACGGTGGCTTTGTCGAGATATCGAACGATGGTGGCACCAGCTGGGCCGCGCTCGACCCATCCAGTCAGCTCGAGGATCTTTACGACGGCCCGCTGCCGACCGGCGAGCGCGCCTGGTGTGGCACCCAGCCCTACTCCACCGCCAGCTTCGATCTGGGCGACTACATGGGCCAGACCGTGCGCTTCCGTTTCCGTGCCCGCACCGACAGCTCGGTCGGTCTGGCGCCGCATGGCTGGTACGTCGATGATGTCCGCATCGAGAACTGCGGCATCAGCGACACCTTGTTCCGGAACGGGTTCGAATAACACCCGGAGCTGCCACCGTGCCGGGCACGGTGGCTGCGTGGACGCTGCAACACGACGCCACCTCCGCAGTGATGCCGGGGTGGCGTTTTCGCTTGCGTCGAGAAGACCAGTTGGACGCGGCGCATGGCGCGCTCGGGTTCGCATTGATTCGGTTCACTGCGTTCACCGCATCCTACGATCCTACGATCCGGCAGACACGGCCCTCGCGGCAAAACCAGGCTCCGCAGGATGCGGTCAGCGCCAGCGAACCGCTGCGGGGATGGCGATGACGGACGCGGTGCATGGCGCGCGGCGTCACGGATCGGCGTGTTCGGCAGGAACCAGCGCGTGCCAGCGCGGCAACCGGTGCCTGCTCCGACCATAGGCGTAGTAGCCGGCCATGAACAGCCCGAATGCCAGACCGGCAACAACCGCCTGCAACAGTGTCCCGCCCAGGCTCATCGGCATCATCGGCCGCGTGAGCAGGGTCGTCAGTGCACCAACGAAAGCCGCCGCCAACGATCACGATGTAACCGCTGCCGATGAAGTGCGGGGGCGGAACATTGATGCCCATACGCCACAGCAGATGGAACAGCGGCGGCGCGTAATTGCTCGGCCAGATGCCGGTCCTGGCCAGCAAAGCGAGTGCGGCCTGACGCCTCTGGAGTGCGGTCATGGTGATTTGCTGCGCTCCACCTGTTTCGTGGTGGCCGGCTGCGGACCGGCAGCGGCCCGCAGCGATGGCATGAGGATATCCAGCAAGGCGCCCTGGTAGACCTCGCTGACTTCCGAGAACGGTCGGCCCGCCGCATCCCGCAACAGGGCGCGCACCTGGAACAGTTCCTGCGGAATCTGCAGGCGGGTTGCGGCTTCGGATGTCGGCTCGAAGCGGTCGCAGCTCCATCCGGGCGGCATCGGCGACCACAGGGTTCGCGTGTCGATCGTGTGCCGCACCGGCTGCAACGACGCGATGACCTTGCCGAACGGTGTGTCGGTGCCCTCGAGCTGCTGATTCATTTCGGCGCTGAGGCGCTCCGGCACATACCAGTTGTCGGCGCGGGAAAGCACATGGCTGCCGCAGCGCAATTCGACGTGGCGATGACGCACCTGGCTGGCATCGGCCACCTGCAGACGCTGCAACTGCTCGGCATTCGGCGGCCGCTCGAGGCCTTCGATCTTGATGGCGACAATGCGCGGCACCGACGCCATCGCATGCGTCTGGCACCAGCGCTCGAGCACCATGGTGGCGCTGGGGCTGCTGAGCAGATCGATATTCAGATCAACCAGTATGTCTGTCGCAAGAAGTCGCGTCATGCAGTTGTCAGGCCAGCTTCCTGGCCTCGTTGCGGAGGTCGCAGCGATCGCGCCGAGGGATCCGACAACAGCAACGAACCATGCCACGCCCGTCCGTTCCGTTACCGCGCTCGCCATCCGCCTGCTTCCTGCTGAAGTTCATTTGATACTGCTGGATTGTATGCGCATTGCCGGGACGGCGCGCGGCATCAATACGCCGGCGCGGATCATTCGAGCTGAGGAGGCTTCCCTTCGCCGCAAACTGCGTCTGTTCGCGGAAGTAGTGGCGCCCACTCAACAGATGCGCCTGATAGCCCAGGGAGGGAAGATGGCAACTTGCCCGCGCCGGAGGACCGCGACTGCCCGGCCCCGGTGTGCAGCTGTTGTTGCCGCTGGCGCCGACGCTGGAATCCCCGCCGTTGCTGCCACGAGCACCAGACTCGGATGGCTTGAGAACGCCAGCGGGCGATTGCTGGTCTCGTGGCGGTAGTAGCAGCTGTATCGATGCATCCTCACGATCGACAGGCTCGCTTGCCACACCGTGGCAGCGCGGCGATAGTCAGTCGGTGCGGTTGGCAGCAACTGCGATGGATGGCGCGCTTTGCGGTTGCTGGCGCGCCCCAGGCCGACCACTCGCGGGCAGCAGGGAACGCCTGCTGCACTCAGCCGGACGCGGATTCCGAACCGGCGTAGGCAGCCGGACCGATGCCCTCATGCTGCTGCCGCCAGGCGCGCGGCGACAAGCCGCAGCGCGCCTTGAAGGCACGCGACAGCGCGGCTTCCCCGCCATAGCCAACCTCGATCGCGATCTGCTTGAGTGAACGGCCTTGCAGCAGCGCCTGCTGGACCAGGCTGAGTCGCCAGTTGCCAAGATAGTCTCCGGGCGTGCTACCGACCACGTTGCGGAAATGCTCGGCGTAGGCGGTGCGCGACATGCCGGCTTCGCGCGCAAGTGTCTCCAAGGTCCAGGCTTGGCCGGGCCGCTCGTGCAGAGCGACCAGGGAGCGTGCAAGTAGCGGATGCGCCATGCCGGCGAGCATGCCGGTCGTACTCGCGCCCTCGATCATCAATTCCCGAACGATCTGGATCAGCACCACTTCGAAGAGGCGATCAACGATCGCCTGGCGCCCGCAGCGCTGGCCAAAGGCCTCGTCGAACAGCAACTGCAGGGTCTCGGCCGCGCCTTCGATCCGGCTCAGCGGCAACAGCACGAAGGCGGGCAGCGCATGCGCGACCGGATGTCCACTGCCATGCTGAAAATGGATATTGGCGCAGGCCAGCTGTGCACCCACTTCGGCATCGGCAACGAATCGATGTGGCATCGGGCGCGGATAGAACAGGACGCTGGGCTCCGCCACCACGATCGGCCTGGCATCTGCGTGGCGGACTTCGACATCACCCTGCTGCAGCAGATGCAACTGCCCAACCCCCGGCTCGGCAGAAAAATCATGCAGGCCGCAGAGCGCACCGGAATGGAACATGCGGGCGCTGACGCTGAAGCGTTGAAACAGGGCGGCGAGGCGATCCATTGGCTTCTGTACTATATGCAAAGTATTGCGGACTATACATGCCTTTACGTTCCGCGGCGACGCGTACAGTGCCTACCTGCCCGGCGCCTGCCGGTCGGATCACCCAACGCACATCCCGGAGTCCATCATGCCCTACATCCCCACCCTGACCCGCTCAACTGCCGCCCCCGCCATCGCAGCCAAGCTCGATGCCGTCGAGAAAAAGCTGGGTGTCGTACCGAACATGTTTCTGACGCTGGCGCAGTCGGCGGTTGCACTCGATGCCTACCTGCAACTGTCCGAAGTTGCCGGTCGCGGCAAATTGAATGCGAAACAGCGCGAACAGATTGCGCTGACGGTCGGTGACCGCAACAGCTGTGACTACTGTGTGGCGGCGCATGGCGTCATCGGCAGCATGGTTGGCCTGAAGCCGGAACAGATTGCACAAGCGCGCCATGGTCACGCCGATCAGCCCGAAGATCGCGCCGTGCTCAAGCTCGCCGCACAAATCGTAGAGTCACGCGGCAATGTGACTACCGCGGAACTTGATGCGTTCAAGTCCGCCGGCTTCGATGACGCGGCCATCCTCGAAGTGCTGGTCAATGTGGTGCTGAACATCTACACCAATTACACCAATCACATTGCCCACACCGAGATCGATTTCCCGGTGGTGTCGAAGTCACTTGCTGCCTGAGGGCGGCAATCGCAGGGGCGCTGGCGCATTGCCATCGCCCCTGCGGATGCGTCGGGCTAGAGATCGACAAGGGGCTTGAATCCGCCCCAGATCATCCGGCGCGCATCGAAGGGGTGCCTGCTCTTGTCCATCATCGATGCCATCCGCGGATCCTTCATCGCCTTGGCATTCACCCGGTCGCGTTGCGCGCGCGAGGCATACACGATGTAGGCAAAAACGACGACCTCGTCTTCCTTGAGCTTGACGCTGCGCGGAAATGATGTGCGCTTGCCGACCGGCGCATCATCGGCGATCCACTCGCGATACTCGATCGCACCGTGCTCGCGCCAGACCTTGCCGGCCTTGCGTGCCAGCTTGCGATACTCGGCCAATTTGGCCCTGGGCACCGGTACGACAAACCCATCGACGTAGCTCATGAGCACTCTCCATCGCGGCGGAGACCTGAGGGTAACGAAGACCGATGTCATGGGTCCAGAGCCCGGCAAACTCCCGCGAAGCGCGAGTACATCCGTGGGCCGGGCCTGCCCGCTGCGCGTCCATGATCCTGCCGGGCATCTCTGTGAGATGCCCAACAAAAACAGCGTACAGGAGCGCGGCACGCCGCGCCCGATGAAATCTCGCTGAGGACCAGAGCAAGATCAGGATGGCCTGCGCTGGCGGCGCTGCTCAATCGCCATCCGGCTCCGGGGTTGGATCGGGCCGCTGCAGCGGCGACACACTATTGCCATCCACGTTACCCAAGTCGGCGCGGGCAACCGTGCGTTGAATTGCCGCGGTGGTATCGGCCAGACGCCCATCCAGGCCACCGTAACGCTGGGCAACCTGGCTCAGGGCAGCTTCCAGGCTGGACCTGCTGCACCATAGCTCGATCGACCCGCGGGCCCGCGAGAGTGCCGTGTACAGCAGTTGCCGACTGAGGATGCGGTGTGCCGGATCGGGCGGCAGCAGCACGGCGACATGATCGTATTCCGAGCCCTGACTCTTGTGGATGCTGATCGCGAAAGCCGACTCGTGTGCGGGCAGCATGCCGGGAGCGAATGCGCGTGCGGTCGCCTCACCCGCGTTCGACTGTGCTTCGAACCAGACCCGCAGATGGCCATCAGCATCGGCCAGGGCGACGCCGATATCGCCATTGAAAAGATTCAGCGCGTAGTCGTTCTGGCTGATCATGACGACCCGACCGGAATACCAGACCTGCGATGGCGGCAGTTGCCAGCGATTGCGCAGGCGCTGTTCGATCCGCCGGTTGGCCGCGAGCACGCCGGTAGCGCCCTCGCGCAACGCGCACAGCAGTTGCCGCTCGGCGGTGCGGCGCAATGCAAGCAAGGCGTGCCCGGCCGTCTGCTCGGGTCTGCGATCCTGGTCGCGTCCGTGGTCAATCGAATCGATCAACGGCAAGGCATCGGCCCAACCCTGCAGCAGACGCGCAAGCGCCACCTCGTCGGCATAAGCGCGCAGACGCGCCGCCTCACCGGCAGCAGCGATCGCTTCGCGCAGCAGATCGGCAGCGCCCTGACGCACGGCCTGATTGATCGCGAGCAGGACGCTGGCGGCGCGAAAGCTGTGCTGCAAGCGTACGACCGACTCGGGATGCCGGGATTCCAGCAAGGCCACCAGATCCTGCAACACCGTGCCGGCGGCCACTGAAGTCAACTGATCGGCATCACCGACCAGGATCAGGCTGGCGCTCGCCGGCACCGCATCGAGCAGGGCGCGCAGCATGGCCAGATCGACCATCGACGCCTCATCGACCACCACCACATCCGCCGCAATCGGATCGGCGCGACTGCGCAGATATCGGCCCTGTTGCGGACTGTAGGCAAGCAGACGGTGCAAGGTCTGTGCCTCGTGATCGGGTACCGCAGCCAGTGCCGGCTGCCAGTCATCCGGCAGCAAGGCGCGCAGTTCCTGCTTGCCGCGACGCAGGCTCTGCAGCAGGCGTTGCGCGGCCTTGCCGGTCGGCGCTGCCAGCGCGATCCGCAGCGGAACGTCAGCGTGCTGCTGCAACATCGTCAGCATGCGCAGCACCGTGCGGGTCTTGCCGGTACCCGGACCGCCGGTGAGCACGAACAGGGCGCGGCCCGCCAGCGCTGCCACAGCATCTCGTTGCGGTTGCTCAGTGTCCGCGGAACCGGTTCCGAACAAGGTATCGAGTTCGGCTGAGCTGGCCGGCGGCAAGGCGCCGGCTGGTATCGACAAGCGCTCGCGCAGGCGCGCGGCGACTACGCACTCATGGCGATAATTGCGCCACAGGTAGAAGCGGCCGGCCGCATCGATCACGAAGGGGCGCAGGTGGGAGCCATCGCCGACCAGCGGTGATGTACGCAAGAGATCGACTTGATCCGCACTCAAGGGCTTCATGCCGCGCGCGCCTGAGGGATGCGAAGGCAGCCAGAGCACGGTATCGCCGAGGCTCTCGACATAACTGGCCCAGGCCGCCACGCCCGCCAGCAGTTCATCGCCACCATGGGCGAGCACCCAGCGCGCCAGCGCACGATCCACCGCGCGCCAGGGTGTCTCCAGCGATTCGATCTCGGCGCGACGGAATCCAAAGCCGCTCATGCAGCAGTCCCCGGCGTTGCCAGCGCCTGCTGCAGCGCATCGATCAGCGCATCATCGAAGCGATGCCGCCAGACGCCCGCGGCAGGCGCCAGACCGGCAGCACGTACAAACAGGTAGATCGCCGAACCCAGATGCAGGGCGCGCTGATAACCGGCGATCCGCGCCGCCAGCATGCGATCGACCGCCAGGGTGTAGATCAGCGACTGCAGCCGGTAGTGATGGGTATCCATCGCAGCCACCAGTGCATCACCGGTGTAGTCATTCAGATGATTCGACAGCGCATTGCCCTTCCAGTCCAGCAGATGAAAACGCACGCCCTGCTGAACTACCAGATCGATCTTGCCGGTCAGCAGTCCATTCAATTGCGCCACGCCCAGTGCAACGGGAATCAGGTCGGCATCGCCGTGTTCGGCACAGATCGTCCGCAGCTGCGCCAGCCGCACCTGATCAACCGCAAAGTGGAACTCGATCTCGGCGCGTTGTGCCTGCGCCGACAACTGGTCGATGCGCAGCCCATCGCCGAGGTCGGCAGCCAGTGCCTGATCCAGCCGCTCCGCCCACAGCGCCACGAATTCATCCTGGCTGCAGCGACTGGAGCGGACGTCGTACTGACGCAATGCGGCAGCCAGCAGCGCCTGCTGAGCGCGCATCGGCTGCCCGATCTGGCGTTGTTCAAGCGCGCTGTGCAAGGCATTGCCGAGCGCCGCACCGCGCACTTCGTCGAGCAGGATCAATTGCGGGTGCGGCGCGCGTTCCGGCGCCGACAGCACATCGCTGATTTCGCCGGCCTGCGCCAGTTGATCACCTTCAACGGGCACCAGTTCATCCAGCGCGGGCGCTTCCTCGATTCCGTTGCCACGCGCCGGTCGCAGCAGATTGGAAAAGCTGTGCACACTGCGTGGTGGTCGCGGATCCGGCAGTTCTGGGATCTGTGGCGTCGCCTGCCCATCGCCGGCATCTTCGTCGACGCTGTAGCGAATATCGGGCCATGCCCAGTTGTCATCGTGCCAGGCCAGACCCGGCATCGCCGCGAGCGCCTGCGGGTCCCGTTCCCGTCGCTGCAGCACGCGCTCGACCAGGGCATCGAGGGCGGAACGCTCGGGATCGGCCTGCGCCACCGTCACCCGCGCATCGCGTGGTCGCGAGGGCGGCAGCACATAGACATGACAGGCATGACGCGCGCGCGTCAGTGCGACATAGAGCACGCGAAAGCGCTCGTCCTGATCGTCGGCATCCGCCTGGGCGCGGCGCGTAGGCTGTTCCGGCGTGCCGAGATCGACCAGACGCCTACCGCTGGCCGGGTCGAACACGATCGGGTACGGCGGCCGCTGACGCAGCGAGCGCTCATGCGCCCACATCAAGGGCAGGAACACGATGCCGAACTCCAACCCCTTGCTGGCATGCAAGGTCAGCAAGCGGACCCGCGCGGCATCCGATTCGATGCGCAGTTGCTGCTCTTCGGCAGCCTCGGGCGCGGCATCGGAATCGCCCCGCTGTCGATTCAGCCAGGCGAGCAGCTGTTCGATGCCCCGATGGGTCTGCGCGGCCTCGTCGAGCAGTTCACCAAGATGGCGCAGATCGGTGACGTTGCGCTCGAATTGCGACGGCACCCGGAGCGCCGGTGCCGCTCTCTGCAGCAAGTGCTGGACCAGGGCCAGAACACCGCGACGCCGCCAGGTCTCCTGCAGCTCATGCATCAGTTCCAGCGCCGACTGCCATGCCGCGGGCGCGCGATCCAGTGCGATGATCTGATCCAGCTCGAATCCGATCAGACGGGTTGCCAGGGCCGCGCGCATGGCGGCGGCTTGGCGCGGATGCGCCAGTGCATACAGGATCACCTGCAACTCGGCAGCCCATTCGGTGTGGAACACCGACTGCTGACCGACGCCAGCACAGGGCACACCCAGTTGCTGCAGAAATCCGCGCAGCATGACGATGTGATCATTGCGCGGCAGCAGCACGGCGATGTCGCCCGGACGCATGCGCTGACTGCCGAACTGGTGACTGCCCGATTGCAGCATTCCGGCGATCTGGCGGGCACAGGCCAGCAGAGCCGTACGCGTGCGCAGCCCCTTGGCGGCGGGCGGCGCATCCAGCATGTGGAACTGCAGCGGACGCGACTCCGGCACACCGGCAATGGAATAACCATCAGCCGCAGCGCGCGGGTTCTCGCGCACGACCTGGTAGTCGAATCCGAGCGTGTTGCCGACCCGTGTCAGTCCGGGTGCGACCAGGGCATAGAAACTGTTGAGGCCCTGCACGTAGTGGGCCGACGAGCGATGATTGACGTCGAGGTACATGGCCTCGTCGGCCTCGGCTGCGGCGCGCTGATAGGTGTGGATATCGCCGCCGCGAAAAGCATAGATGGCCTGCTTGGGATCGCCGATCATCACCAGCAGTCCACGCGCACTGCCGTCGTTGGCGCGATAGATGCGATCGAGAATCGCGAACTGTGCCGCATTGGTGTCCTGGAATTCATCGATCAGGGCCACTGGCCAGTCGCCATGCAGCTGATCGGCGAGTCGCGAATCGCCGCTGTGCAGCGCGTGGTGCACGCGCTCGATCAGGCTGTCGAAGGTGAACTGGCCGCGCTCAAGCAGGCGCTGTTCGCGCCACTGGATCAGTTGCTGACGATGGCGCAGCAGGGACTCGGCGCGCACACCGGCATCGTACTGGGGCAGCTCGCGAGCGAAGCGCGCGGCAAACTGTACGGCCGGATGCTGGAGCGCCCGCTCGATCAGCGCCGGTTTGACATGGCCCTCGAGGGCGCTATCGGCAACCCGCTCGGCGCGCTCGAATTCGGCCTGCGGATCGCCGGCTTCGATGTAGTCAGCGATCCGGTACAGCGCCGAACGATAGGCGCTGTTGCTGCGGGTGAACCATTGCGCCTCATCGCAAAAAGCGCGCAGCATCCGGCCCTGCGCGGGGTCCATCAGGGCAGCAGGATCGACCGCGGCCGGACCCGCGATGATCAGGTCAGGATCGGCAATCGCAGCGAGCGCCCGCTCGAACTGGCCGAGATCGTGCAACCAGCGGGCATCGCCGGCATCGAGTTCGGCGCTGGATTGCGCCAGCTGGCGGCGCAGATCTTCGTGCATTTCCTCATTCATCGCCTGGCTGGAGATCAACGCAGCCGGTTCGAACGGCATCGCGCAGGCCAGCGGATGGTCGCCGAGGATGCGCCGGCAGATGCTGTGCAAGGTGCCGATCGGGGCGGTATCCAGCTCGGCCAGAGCCAGACGCAATTGCAGGCGATCGCGATCGCAGTGCCCGCCTTGCCAACGGCTGGCGAGATACGCGGCATCACTGCCCGCGCCGACCGGACCGGACCGGGTGGCGGCGTACTCGGCAGCGGCGCGTTCCGCCCAGATCAGCCGCAGGCGCAGGCGTTCATGCAGTTCCTGGGCCGCCGCTTCGCTGAAGGTTGCCACCAGGATCTGGCCGGGGCGCAGACCGCGCTCCAGCAACAGGCGCACATACAGCACGCTGATGGTCCAGGTCTTGCCGGTACCGGCACTGGCTTCGATACGCACGCGACTGCCCATTGCGAGCAGCAGATCGTCCCAGCCGGATCGCAGCATCGGATCGTCGCTCATGACAGCGGCTCCAGCGCGATGACGTTGCGCAGCAACTGCGCGGTATCACGCAGGCGCTGCAACGCCGCACTGCCTTCGGAAAAATCCAGATCACGTCCGATCAGGGCAGCATAGCCGGGCGCCAGATCACGTTCGCCGGTCTGGAAGCTGGCGTCGTCACCCTGCCAGGCACGCGCGACGGCATCGGCATCACCCTCCAGCGCCGCCCAGCTGGTCTGCGGAAAGTAGTGGAGGCCGAGTTCGGCGGCGTCTTCGGCGATCTGCAACAACGCACGCAGCCGCTGCTCCAGATCAAGCCGGATACTGGCCAGGGTGTCCTGATCGCGCTCCGCTCGCGCCTGCCGGATCGCTTCGTCCACGCCATTGAGTCGGCCCACCCAGTCGGCAATCAGCGGCCGGCTGCGGGCACGCGCAGGCTCCGGTGCGCAGACCAGACAGAGCGTGATCGAGCCGTTTGACTCGAACCGATGCAACTGCAGCAAGGCCCATTCGATGAACACCGGCACACGCTCGCGAAAACCCAGGGCATCGATGCGGCGCGCCGGAAACACATCCAGTACCAAATGCACATCATCGCTGGCATGCACGCGTGCGAGTCGGCCGTTCCAGCGGCGACCGCCGATTCCGATCTCGATCTGAAGTGCGCGCTGCGCCGGCAAACCCTCACTCAGACAGGGCAGTTGGCGTGCCGCCTGCAGCGCGGCTTCGGCAAGCTCGCGTTCGCGCGCATAGGCCAGCACCCCGAGTCGGCCCGCGGGCAGAATGCCGCCGAGGCGGAGCGCAGCACTCGGGGCTGGCGGAATCGGCTGAGCCGTGTGGAGCGCCTCCATGACCAGTTGCCGGGCGACGCGATCGATCGCCTCGGTGCGCGGTTCCAGTGCTTCCGTCGCCGACAGCCGCTCGGATTCCAGCGCGTCCAGCCGGATCTGCAAGACCTGGGTGGCGAGGCTGCGTGCCGGGTCCTTGTAGAACGCCTGCAGGCGCGCAATCGAGACCGGCTCGGACCTGGCCAGCGCAACTTCAGCGGCTGTTGGCGCCCCAGGTGGCGGTGGCCTGGCAGCAGCGAGATCACCTGCTGCGGCGTGCAGCCACTCGCCGGCGAAGGAAAACAGGGCAGGATCAGCGCCGCTGAAGTTGCGCGGATCGAAAGCCTGCAAGGGATGCCGGACCAGCCACGGCCGCAGTTCGGCCTGCACCGCCTGCGGATCAAGTCCAGCGGCGAGATCGAGAAACTGCATCAACTCGGCGAGCGGCGCTGCCGGATTGCGCGGGCGGGCGTCGCGCGCGCCTTCGCCGACATAGCTCAGGTGCAGGGCATCGCGTGCCGACATCAGGGTTTCCAGAAACAGATAGCGATCATCGTCACGAACATCGCGATCGCCCAGCCGAGGCTGTACCTGCATCAGGTCGAGGCCATCACGCGCCGGTGCCCGCGGATAATCACCCTCGTTCAAGCCGAGCACGGCAATCACCCGGAACGGGATCGCCCGCTGCGGCACCATGCCGCAGAAGGTGATGCCGCCGAGCAGCAGGCGCTGGCGCGCGGAAACCGCACTCAGGCGTTTGCGCAGCAGGTCGCGCACCACATTGAATTCGAGTTCGGGATCGAGCCCGGCGACCGCCGTCTCGCTGGCCAGCTCCTGGACCAGACTGCGCAACTGCAGCATCGCCTCGCGCTCCTCATCGTCCGGATAACCGGCCGCAAACAAGCGATCCAGCAGCAACTGCAATCGCGCCGCCCACAGCGAAGCACGCCGTGGCATTTGCGCGGCCCGATCGAGCGCGGAGATTTCAAGCAGCAGGCGATCGAGCGCGCCCAGTGCATCGGCATCCGCGGCACCGGCCAGCGGCCAGAGCCCGTCAAAGCCGTCGTCGCCGACCACCTCATCGGCACCCAGCACGTGTCCGGCCAGCATGCGGTCCAGTCCCCAGGCGAAGGTATGCGCGGCGATATCGGGCACATCGAAGCGACGGCGGTAGGCCGCATCCAGACCCCAGGCCACCCGGGCCTCGGTCAGTTGCAGGGCAAGCGCATCGACTGCATCGCGATCGATGCCCAGGCTGCGCGCGAGCAGGGGCAGGCGCAGCAGATCGATCAGCTCGGGTGCGCCGATCCGGGAACCCGGCAATGCCAGCAGGGCCAGAAAGGCGGCGAATACCGGATGCGCCTGCGCCACCGCGATATCGGCCAGATGATACGGCAGCAGGCTGCCAGCGCGTCCAGGTACACCGAATACTGCGGGAACCAGGGCCGCATAGGCCTGGATGTCGGGCGCCATCACCACGATGTCGGCGGGCTGCAGATCCGGTCGCTGCTTCAGCTCCATCAGCAGGGCATCACGCAGCACTTCCAGTTCGCGCAGGGGACTGGCGCAGACATGGATGCGCAGACTGCGGTCCGCGCGTGCGGCGGCGCTGCGCAGATGCTGCGGATCGATCAGGCCGGCATCGTGACGCAGACGACGCACACTCTCCTGGACGCTGCCAAGCAGCGAATGTGCAGCGCTGACCTCGAGCAGATCTTCCCAATGCCGGGTATCGACGCGGATGCTGTCGTCGCCTTCATTGAGCGCCAGCACGAAATGCTGACCCATGCGCCCCCAGCTGGCGAGCAGCGGATGATCAATTTGCAGCAGTTCCTGCTGCAGTTCCTCAGCGACCGGCAGACTGGCCAGCGCGCGCAGACGTGATCGCTCGCCACGCAGTCCGCCCCAGTATTCACGGCAGGGATCCGGCACATAGAGGATCACCGGCCGCTGTCGGGCCAGTGCCCGCAGGACATGCAATTCGGCGGGCGCGAGATGACTGTGCCCGAACAGGTGCACGGGTTCGCGGGCGCTGGACGGCTCCGCCTGGCGATGGATCTCTGCCACCAGTTCGTTGAGTCGCTCGCCACGATGCGGCAGGCCGATCTGGGCACGCAACTGCCGCCATAGCCTTGCCTGGAACCCGGCCGGTCCGGCACTGCGTCCGTGCTGCCAGGCGATCAGCCAGTCCGGGCGGTAGACCATGTACTGGGTGTAGAGCCCAGCCAGTCGGTCCGCCAGTTGCAGACGACGGCGCGCCGCATCGGTGCCCTGCAGATAGCGATCCAGTTCCGGCGCATCGAGCTCTGGCAGCAGTTCGTGGATGCGCCAGCGCAGATGCTCGCGCCGGTACGGCTGCAGAGCGATGGCGCTGGCACCGAGCATCGCCTGCGCCAACTCATCGAGCCAGCTACTCGCCAGCAACACCCGCAGATTGGCCACGATGCCGGCCGGTCGCCGCCGCGCCAATGCCCCGAACAACCAGTGGCGCATGCCGGGATGCGCGGCTATGAGGGTTTGTGGAGCGAGTACCGAAGGCGGTGGCAACGCACGCAGCAGATGCTCAAGGGGATCGAGCAAGGCCTCGAGCCGGCTGGCGCGATAGACCACGATGCCACTGGCCGGTTCATCCATGGTTGCGCTCTGTACTGTCACTGGGTCTTCCGCTCAACGGGCGCGCTCGGCGGCACCAGCCGCCACCGCGCACATCATCGCATCTTGCGCAGGGCCGGTACCTGACCCGCCGCAAGGCACCGGCGCGGATCACGATCAGATCGTGGTGACGCTGCGAATCTGCTTGTGCGGCAGGGCAATGCTGGCGCTGCCACCACGCAGACGCACCTTCAGCGTCAGTGATTGATCGGCATTGCGTTCGATGGCACCGACATAGCTGCGCCCGCCACTGAGTTGGACCCGGACATAGCGGCCGATATGCTGGCCGAGGTCGCGCGTCGCCACTACGCTGCCGGCGGCCAGCTTGTCGCCAACCGGGTTGGCTGCCGTGCTGGAAGGGACAGCGGCCGCAGGAGTGGAGCCTGATGACGCAGCGCCAGCCGGTGCAGCCGGGATCAGCGTGCGTGTCGCAGCGGGCGGAACGGCGGGTGCCGTGTCGGCAAAGGCTGGTGCCTCCGCAGGGGCCGCAAGGGTCCCTTCGCGCAGCAGCAGCTGGTAGATCGAATCCACCGAACCGTCTTCGGGCAGCGGCCTGACCGCGGTCACCTGCGGCTGATAGGCCAGCGGCGGCAGACCGGTCACGGACAGTTTCGCGCCGATTGCATTGAACAGCGCGGCACCGCGCCTGTCATTGACGTCTTCCCAGGCCACGCCCTCACCGTAGTGGGTCTGCCAGGTGAGATCGGCGCCGACCTCGGCATAGCGGCGATAGGCCGCCCAGATGCGCTCATCGAACAGCAGGCCCTTGGACTCCATGATGCGTGCGACTGCTGCCAGGTGGCGATCAATGAATTCCGCTTCGCTGATGCCAGCCTGCTTCGCGCAATAGGCATTGCGCGCCTTGTTGAAGCCATGGTCACGGAACGACCAGCGCACTTCCAGCGTACGCCAGTCTTCCGGGTCGGAATCGAGGAAATCATCCGCCTGCTCCAGTTCGAAGCGGCGTTCGATGATCACATGAGCGGATTCGGGCGCGCCAAATTCGATGCGCTGATTGAGGATCTGCTCGCCTTCGGTAGTGAGCAGCATGCGGATATCACCGGCCGGCTCGCTCAGGCGGAATTTCTCCGGAAACTCGCTGCGATGCCACCACCAGTCTTCCTGGCAGCCGGCGGCCTCGAACGCGGCCCCACTGTATGGCCCTACCCAGCTGACTTCGGGCAAGACCTGGTCCATCGGGATATTGCCCCAGTCGACGCGTTCAAACACCAGTTCCAGGCTGTCGGTGGGCGGGAACTGGTTGTCGCTGTCCTCCTTCAGTCGCGCCTTCTTGCTGAACATCGACCAGCTGAGTCCGAAGCTGGGTATCTGCTTGCGGATTATCCAGAACAAGCCCGGCGTCTCGACACGCACGCGCGGAATGCGGATCGCGTCGGAGATGCTGTCCTCGCTGGCGACGATCTCCAGATCGGTCGATTCGATGGTGCCGCCCAGGGAGTAGTCCGAGTTGCGGAACTGGACTTCGCCGAGCCAGTCGAAGCTCTCCAGGAACTCGTGCGTGTAGTCCTTGATCTCGAGCTTGAAGCGCAGATGCATGACGATCACCAGGACCGTGATCAGGATCGGCGTCCAGTACCAGGGCAGGGTCCGCCCGAAAAATGGAATCTCCAGCAGGCTCAGGTCGAATTTGCGACGTGCGGATTTGTTGGCCATCCCTTGCTCCCGGGTTCTATCCAGTCCGCGGCGCGTGCGCGATCTGGGCGTTCGTCAACACAAGAGTCTAACAGCTGGGTTTCGGCAGTTCCCCATTGCAGTGAAATCCCGCAGGCGCGGTCACGACTGACTTTAGGCATGCGCCGAACGCCACGCCTTGCCCGACACTGATCACTCTCTCAGCGAGCGGAGCCGGCCATGTCGAGCAGTCGTCGTGATGTACTCAAACTCGGCGCACTTGCCGCCGGTGCCAGCCTGGCTCTGGGCGGGCTGTCGGCATCGGCAGCCACTGAAGCTGCGCCCGCCGCATCGGCACCGAGTGTCGGCAAGGCCGGGAAACCGCTGCGCATCCTGATCCTGGGTGGCACCGGCTTCACCGGCCCGCACCAGGTGCGCTATGCGCTCGCTCGTGGTCACAGGATCACCCTGTTCAATCGCGGCAAGCGCGCCAAGCAGGATTGGCCGGGCGAAGTCGAGGAACTGCTCGGCGATCGCAGCACTGGTGATCTCAAAGCTCTCGAAGGCCGCGAATGGGATGTCTGCATCGACAATCCGACCTCGGTACCGTTCTGGGTGCGCGATGCCGGCAAGGTGCTCAAGGGCAAGGTCGGCCAGTATGTCTTCATCTCCACGATCTCGGTGTTCGCGCAGAACGCTACGCCGAACGATGAGCAGGCCGCGACCGCGCAATACACCGGCAAGGACATCTATGCCGAGACCCGCGACACCCTGATGGCCGACATGAATCTGTACGGGCCGATGAAGGCTGCCTGCGAACGCGAAGCCGAGACCT
Source organism: Pseudomonadota bacterium (assembly GCA_022843465.1). Classification (GTDB taxonomy): domain Bacteria; phylum Pseudomonadota; class Gammaproteobacteria; order Xanthomonadales; family Ahniellaceae; genus 0-14-3-00-62-12. The sequence goes on from JALHNO010000012.1 coordinate 163,589, forward strand.
GGTTTCCGGGCATCACCACGGTGATTCGCCCTGGCCTGATCGTCGGGCCCGGTGATGAGACCGATCGCTTCAGCTACTGGCCGGTGCGCCTGTCCCGTGGCGGTGATGTGCTGGCGCCAAGCCTGGGCAACGACCCGGTGCAGCTCATCGATGCCCGCGACCTCGCCGAATGGACCATCCGCATGGTCGAGCAGCGCCAGTTCGGTACCTACAATGCCACCGGCCCCGACTACGAACTCTCGATCGCGGCGATGCTGCACGGGATTCGCGCAGTCACCACCGCCGGTGCGCGCCTGCATTGGGTGCCAGCGGATTTTCTGGCAAAGCATCAGGTTTCGCCCTGGGGCGATATGCCGGTCTGGGTCCCCGACGATGCCGAGAATGCCGGCTTTGGCCGCACGATCGTCAACAAGGCGGTCGCTGCCGGACTGACGTTCAGACCACTCGCAACCACCGCCGCCGATACCCTTGCCTGGTACAACGCGCAGCCCACCGAGCGCCGCGAGAAATTGCGCGCCGGCATCAGCGCCGAGCGCGAACAGCAAGTACTCGCCGCCTGGAAGTCCAAAGCCTGATGCCCACGCAACTCGGGTCCCGCGCAACCCGGGTCCCAAGTAGGTCGGGTCCCGCGCAGCGGTACCCGACAAGCACCACGTGATCGCCAACGTAGGTCGGGTCCCGCGCAGCGGTACCCGACATCGGCGTCGCCACGACCCATGCAGTCCCACGTAGGTCGAGTCCCGCGCAGCGGTACCCGACATCGACATCGCCACGACCCATGCAGTCCCACGTAGGTCGAGTCCCGCGCAGCGGTACCCGACATCGGCGTCGCCATGACCCATGCAGTCCCACGTAGGTCGGGTCCCGCGCAGCGGTACCCGACATCAGCATCGCCACGACCCATGCAGTTCAGCCGACCTGCGCCCAACCCGGATCGCAGCTGTCATCACAGTTGCGTTAGCATGTCCGCTGAACCGGGAAGAGCCGAGGGAGACACTACGATGACTGCGAAGAGCAAGGGCGCCGACTCGATCCAGGACTGGCAGGCGCTGCATCAGCAATGGTGGTCATCGATGCTGGACTCGGCGCGCAAGCAGGTCGCCTCGGCAGGTTTCGATGCCTCGGGCTTCAAGCCCGGCGAGGCCCTCAAGGGTTTTGGTGATGTCTTCGGCAAGTCGCTGGGTAGCGAGAATGAAGCCACGGTCGAGCGCTTTCTCGCCGGCAGCAAACAGTTCCTGCAATGGGTCGAAGGCCTGTCCGCCCAGGTCGCTGCGCGCGGTGGCATTCCGGGAAAGATCGAAGACTGGACTGCGCTGTTCAAGCAATCGGCCGGACCGATGCTGGAATCCAGCAATCCGTTCCTGCATCTGTTCCAGGGTCTCTCAGGCGATGGCGCACGCGGACTGGAGCAGATGTTTGCCGGCCTGCCGAATGTCGCCGACGCCTTCAAGGGCGAGCTCAAGGGCGTCCTCAACACCCCAGCCTTCGGTTTCCTGCGCGAGCAGCAGGAGCGCGCCCAGCAGCTGATCGCGGCGCAACTCGACCAGCAGGAGGCGATGAATGCCTACAACGCGCAGATGCTGCGCGCGAGCAAGCTCAGTTTCGAGAAGCTCGAACTGAAGCTGGCCGAACGTGAGGAGCCCGGACGTCAGCTCGATTCCCTGCGCGCGGTCTACGATCTCTGGATCGATGCCGCCGAGGAAGCCTATGCCGAGGTCGCACTCAGCGATGAATTCCGCGCGGCCTATGGCGACCTGGTCAACAAGCAGATGCGCGTCCGCCAGATGTTCCAGGCCGAGGTCGAGCGCCAGACCGGCCAGGTCGGCATGCCGACCCGCAGCGAGCTGAATTCGGTGCACAAGCGCCTGCAGGAAATGCGCCGGCGCATCCGCGAACTGGAGGATCGTCTGGAGCCGTCGGCAGCGACGCCGCCAGCACCTGCGCAGCGGGCGGACGCCGCGACCAGTGCATCAGCGGCTGCGCGCAAGGCAAAACCCAAGGCTGCTGCACAAACAAAGCGCAGCGCGCACAAGGCCGTCAAGCCGGCGGCAACCACGCGCCCCGCCACTGCAGGCAAGAGCGCGAGCAAGCCGGCACGCGCGGCCAAGCGCAAGCCTGCAGCACGCAAGTCCGCGACTGCGCGTCGCAACCTCAACCGTCTCGCCTGAGGAGATAGATCATGATGGGACCGATCCGACTGCAGCCCGCCGCGGTGGCGCAGGAACTGGCGAAATTTGGCGAGAAGCTCGCGCGCGGCGCCGGCAGCCTGCGCGGCCTGCCCGAGGTGCACTATGGCGCCAGCGACAAGGAGGCGATCCACAGCGAAGACAAGATGGTGCTCTACCGCTTCGTCTCCGAGCACCGCGTCACCGAGAAAGTCCCGCTGCTGATCGTCTATGCCCTGGTCAATCGCCCCTATATGGTCGACCTGCAGAACGACCGCTCGATCGTCAAGAGTCTGCTTGAAGCCGGTCATGATGTGTACCTGATCGACTGGGGTTACCCGGATGCCAGCGACCGCTATCTCGGTCTCGACGACTACATCAATGGCTACATCCGTCGCTGCGTCAATGTGCTGCGCGCGCGTTGCGACGTGCCGGCGGTCAACCTGCTCGGCATCTGTCAGGGCGGCGCCTTCAGCATCTGCTATGCGAGCCTGTATCCGGATACCGTCAAGAACCTGATCACGATGGTGACCCCGGTCGATTTCCAGACGCCGGACAATATGCTCTCGCACTGGACCCAGGGCATGGACGTCGATGCCTTCGTCGATACGCTCGGCAATGTGCCGGCCGATCTGATGAACTGGTGCTACCTGACGCTCAAGCCGTTCCGCCTGTTGCAGCAGAAGTATGTCGGCCTCACCGACATCCTCGACAGCCCGGCCGAACTGGAAAATTTCCTGCGCATGGAGAAGTGGATCTTCGATTCACCGGACCAGGCCGGCGAGGCCTTCCGCCAGTTCATCAAGGATTTCTACCAGGGCAACAAACTGCTGAATGGCGGCCTGGAAATTGGCGGCAAACCGGTCGATCCCAAACGCATCCGGATGCCGGTGCTCAACATCTATGCCGAGCAGGATCATCTGGTGCCGCCGGATGCCTCACGCGCCTTGAAGGGCATCATCGGCAGTCGCGACTACACCGAACTCAGCTTCAAGGGCGGCCATATCGGCATCTACGTCAGCGGCCGCGCGCAACGCGAAGTGCCGCCGGCGATCAGCGCGTGGATGAAGCAGCGACGCTGATCCGCGCGCCGGCCTTCGATCCTGATCTTGTGTAACGGGGCTCGCCCCGCTGATCTTTATCGGTTTGAGACCTTTGCTCGGATCCAGAAACCAACACCAGAATAAAATCAAGCCCAGCGGGGCAAGCCCCGCTCTACAACATCAAGATCAAGGGCAGCGGGGCAAGCCACGATCTTGTACGCTGGCTCTTCTGTAGGGCATCTCTGCGAGATGCCGTCATGAAGGTGCCGCGGTGTTGAGATGGCATCTCACAGAGATGCCCTACAGGATCAGAGACGAGCAGCGGGGCAAGCCCCGCTCTACAACGGCAACGGCAACGGCAACATCATCGGCGACGCCCTCCACCGTACGGCCACATGCTGCCTACCGGATACCGCGCCTACTCCCCGCCATTGGCGGCCGGCGCCTGTCGTCGCCGCAGCACCTGGTCCTCGCCGAACAGACGCTCGATGCGGGCGAACAGTTCGGCACGGGCAAAGGGCTTTTTCATGAAGTCATCGGCACCGATGCGCTGGGCGTAGAACTGCTCGGTGGCTTCGGCATTGCCGCTGATCATGATGATCGGAATATCGCGGGTGGTCGGGTCTCGGCGCAGGATGCGCAACGCGGCGAATCCGTCCATGCCGGGCATCACGATATCGAGAAAAATCAGTTCGGGTTTTTCCGTCCGCGCAATCTCGATGCCCTTTTCGGCACTGGCCGCCTCAAGCGCGACGAAGCCGTTCTGGCTCAGCATCTTGCGCATCACCGCCAGGATGGTCAGCGAATCATCGATCACCAGCACCCGGGTACCATCGCGCGCCCGCTGCCGTGGCTTCTCACGGCGATCCTGCTCGACCTCGCTGCCACCGAAGAGGCGCTTGAAGAAAGCGAATTTGCTCACTGGTTTCCCCTGATTCTGGACGTCTCTAGGCGGAAGTGTCACGCCTGCGCGGCCGAAGAGCAATGCTTGCCGTGCCCGCGGCGGCTACAAGGCCCGGGCTCAATCCCAGCGATCGTCGCGCGACCAGATGACACCGCTGTCGATCCGGACCGGGAATCGGGAGACCGGCGAATAAGCCGGCCCACACAGCACTTCGCCAGTACGGACATCGAAACGGGCGCCATGACGCGGGCATTCGACGACAAATCCGCTGAACGGCCCGCCATTGAGTTCACCGCCGTCGTGAGTGCAGACGTCCTCGATGGCATGGATGTCGCCATCAACATTGAACAGGGCCACCATGACGCCATCGACCTCGGCGACCCGGCGCTCTCCCGGCAGCAATTCGTTCGTCGCGCAGATTCTGGTCCACTCACTCATCGCTTGAATCTCCTGCCGGCAGCGGGCCTGTTGGCGACCCGGTCCGGTCGCGGAAGTTTAGTCAAATCAGGGGTTTTGCAAATACTGCGAACTCGAGATCGGCCCGCTTGGGTATGCCGAAGCGCTCGTCGCCGTAGGGGAAAGGCCGGGTCTGACCGGTAGCACGGTAGCCGCGGCGCTGATAGAACGCGATCAGTTCATGGCGGATCGAGATCACCGTCATCGACAGGATCGCGCAGGCATACTCGTCACGCGCCACCCGTTCGGCCTCGGCCAGGGTGGCCGCGCCGATCCCGCCCCCCTGGGCCAGCGGACTGACCGCAAACATGCCGAAATAGCCGACGCCATCATGGCCCTCGACATGGGCGCAGGCCTGCAATCGGCCCTCGCATTCGGCCAGCAGGACCCGGCTGTTGGGCGCATGCAGGATATTGGCCACCGACACCGCATCGGTGCGTTGACCATCCAGCATATCGGCTTCGGTGGTCCAGCCCTTCTTGCTGATATCGCCACGGTAGGCCGATTCGACCAGGGCGACGATGGCCGGGATATCGTCTTCGACGGCAGAGCGAAACTGGATCATACGGGACTCGGTACGTTCAATGGGATGCTCGAAGGCGTCAAGCAGAGCGGTGAAGGGCAGGCGGGCACAGGGTCGGCGCGCCGGATGCCGGCGCAACTCCGAAAATACCGCGAGTTCACCGAGATCGACACTGACTTCAGTCGGCTGTTCCAGTTGCGCCACAAACGCTAGCTGCAAGCGCCCGGCTGCGGCCCGATCGTGACCCAATACCTGATCGCTCAGCATCGAGGCGCTGGCGGTGCAGATGGCACAGCTCTCTCCTGCGAACGCGCAGGCGATGACATGACCGCGCGGCGACAACTCGATCTCGATGACGACCTCGTCACCACAGCTGGCATTGCGCCCGACCCCGCGATGCGTGGCCGAACGCAACGCGCCAAAGTTGCGCGGCGCGCGATTGTGTTCGAGTACCGTGCTGGAATAAAGGGCAGACAGGGGCATGAATCATTGTAATGCCAGGCTCGTCGCGGCGAGCCGGCTTCAAGCCAGCAGGCCGCGTACCTTGGCAACGGCGGCGACGAAGGCGTCGATCTCTTCGATGGTGTTGTAGAAGGACAGCGACAGCCGCGCGGCTGCGGGCACGCCGTAGCACTGCAGCAGTGGATGCGCGCAATGCTGGCCGGAGCGTACGGCAATGCCTTCGAAATCGAGCAGGGTGGCCAGGTCGTGGGCATGCACGCCGTCGATGACGAAGGCGAACACCGCGGCGCGCGCGCGGGCATCGCCGAGCAGGCGCAGGCCGTCGATGCTGCGCAGTGCGTTCAGCGCATAGGCAGCGAGTTCGGCCTCGCGCGCCGCGATGCGGTCCATGCCTATGCGTTCGAGCCAGTCGACGGCGGCACCGAGTCCGACGAAACCGGCGATGTTCGGGGTACCGGCCTCGAAGCGGTGCGGTGGTGGAGCATACGTCGTGCCGGCAAAGTCGACCCGCTCGATCATCTCGCCGCCACCCATGAAGGGCGGCATCGATTCGAGAATTTCATGGCGGGCCCAGAGCACGCCGGTGCCGGTCGGACCGAACAGTTTGTGGCCAGTGAACACATAGAAATCCGCACCAAGCGCCTGCACATCGACCGCCAGATGCGGCACCGCCTGGGAGCCATCGACGAGCACCGGAATACCGCGCGCATGAGCGGCATCAGCCAGTTGGCGCACCGGATTGATGGTGCCGAGCACATTGGATACATGGGTGATCGCCAGCAACTTGACGCGATCGCCCATCAGCGCCAGCAGCGCATCGAGTTCGAGTTCGCCTGCCGCCGTGATCGGTGCCGCGATCACCTCGGCGCCGCAGCGCGCCGCGACCAATTGCCAGGGCACGATATTGGCGTGGTGTTCCATGGTCGAGACCAGGATCTGATCGCCGGCGCGCAGACGCGGCGCCGCCCAGGCATAGGCCACCAGATTGATCGCGGCCGTGGTGCCACTGGTATGGATGATTTCCTCGCGCCGCGCTGCATTGATGAAACGCGCGAGCTTGTCGCGGCTGGCCTCGTAGTGCTCGGTCGCCTCGCTGCCGAGCGTATGCACGGCGCGCGCGACATTGGCATTGAACTCGCGGTAATAGCGCGAGACCGCATCGATCACGCACTGCGGCTTCTGGGCAGTATTGGCGTTGTCGAAATAGATCAGCGGCTTGCCATGCACCTTGCGGCGCAGTTGTGGAAACTCGCTGCGCAGGGCGGCGATGTCGAGTGACAGGGTCTGGCTGCGCTCAGCGTTCATTCGCGCCTGCTTCGACGAAGCCTTTCATTGCCTGCTGCAGCTGCTGCGCCACCGCTTCGCGCAGCGCGCCCTCGGGCAGTACATTCAGCGCCTCGATGGCGAAGGCATGGGTCAGCATGCCGCGCGCCTGGGCGCGGCCGATCCCGCGCGAACGCAGATAGAACAACGCGCGCTCATCGAGCCGGCCCACGGTCGCGCCGTGCGCGGCCTTGACCTCATCGGCATCGATCACCAGCACTGGGCGGGTATTGATTTCGGCATGAGCCGACAGCAGCAGGTTCTTGCTGCTCAGCCGGGCATCGGAGCCATCGGCGCCGGCGTTCACATGCAGATTGCCGGTAAAGCCGAGTCGCGCGCGCTGGTCGGCAATGCCGCGCCAGACCAGATCGCAGGCGGTATCGCGTGCCTGATGAGCGACCTCGATATGCAGATCGGAATGCGCGCGCCCGGTCAGGGCCTGCACGCCGCCCGAAACAAATCGTGCACCATCGCCGGCGAGGGCGACCTCGACCTGGTGGCGACTGAGCGACTGGCCTGCGCTGTGCTCGAAGCAGCGCACTTCGGCGCCGGCATCGAGGCGATAGCGCGTGGTATGCAGGCTGCTCATGCCGGCGCCCGCGCAACTGCGTGTGTGTACGAGCCTGGCCTGCGCCGCCAGCGCCACATCAAGCAGGCTGTTGCTGAGCTGGGCGCAGCCGGCATCGGCATGATGGGTTTCGATGAGCTGGACGCTGGCGCCCTGCCCCACGCTGAGCTGGCAGCGCGTGTGCAAGGCCACTGGCACTGCCGTGGTCAGGCTGATCTGGATCAGCTGCAGGGGTGCTTCCACTAACGCCGAAGCGGCCACGTGAATGCTGATGCCCTGTCGCGCCAGCGCATGATTGGCGGCGACGAAGGCCTGCGCGGCGCCCGCTGCCGACGTCTCGCCGGCAGCCGGCAACTCGATGTGCACCTCGACGCCGGACGGCAATCGATCCAGCGTCGACAGCTCCTGGCGAAACTCGGCATTGACAAAGACGAGACGCAGCGGCGCCGCCTGCACGATAGCCGCAAGTTCCGCCGGCAAGGCGCGTTGCCCGGCCTCGGTGTCAATCGCCGCATAACTGCGCTGGGACAGCAGGCGCAACGGCGTGTAGCGCCAGGCTTCATCGCGCGCGCCGGGCAGGCCACTGGCGCGCAGTGCAGCGCGCGCGCGCTGCCGTTGCTCGCTCAGTGCATCCTCCGGCAACGCAGGGTTCAACAGGGAATCGATCAGGCTCATGGTGCGAACGCCGCCGCCTCCTCGCGCTTGCGCTCGGCGATCCAGGCATAGCCCTCTTCCTCCAGGCGCAGCGCAAGGCTCTTGTCGCCGCTCTTGACGATGCGGCCATCGGAAAGCACATGCACGTGGTCGGGCACGATGTAGTCGAGCAGCCGCTGGTAATGGGTGATCACGATGAAGCTGCGCTCGGGCGAACGCAGCGCATTGACACCATCGGCCACCATCTTCAGCGCATCGATATCGAGTCCGGAGTCGGTCTCGTCGAGGATGCCGAGCGCCGGTTCCAGCAGGGCCATCTGGAAGATCTCGTTGCGCTTCTTCTCGCCACCAGAAAAACCTTCGTTGACTGCGCGGTTGAGCAGTTCGTCCTTCAGATGCAGGACCTTGAGCTTTTCGCGCACGCGCTTGAGGAAGGCCATCGAATCCAGCTCGGGTTCGCCACGGTATTTGCGCTGGGCGTTGTAGGCCGCCCGCAGAAAATACGTGTTGTTGACGCCGGGAATTTCGACCGGGTACTGGAAGGCGAGAAACACGCCCTCGCCGGCGCGCTCCTCGGGTTCCAACGCGAGCAGATCCTTGCCGTTGAACTGCACCGAACCGGCCGTGATCTCATAGCTTTCGCGGCCCGAGAGCGCGTAGCCGAGCGTGGACTTTCCCGATCCATTGGGCCCCATGATCGCGTGCACTTCGCCCGGCTTCACTGCCAGCGACAGGCCCTTGAGGATTTCCTTGCCGGCGACGCGGACGTGGAGGTTTTCGACTTTCAGCATTTCAATTGCCTTTGGGATATTTTGTGTCAATCGGGTAGCCGAGGGCCTCGACATCGCCCAGGTCACGAAGACGACCAGTTGCAAGTTTGTTTCGACGCAAATCCTCACGGCATATCAAAGTGATCGGCACACCGTCCAGCGTGGTGTCGATCCTGCGGCTATACGCGAGGTCGAACTCCAGACCCGAAACACGAGTCAGCAAATCGATTCGCGCTGGCTCGCAACCGAGCTGAAGCGTCAACCCTGGTGTTGTGACATCGGATGTTGAAATGCTCGGCGAATCGAAGCCGGACAGTTTCAGAACATCCACGAGCTTGGCCGCATTTTTCTCAGTGGCGTCTACCCAGATGTCGAGATCCTTGGTGTAACGCACATGACCATGGGCACCGAGTGCGTAGCCGCCGATAACCAGATAGTGCACATCATTGCTGTTGAGCAACGACAAGAACTCGTTGAAGTCGCGGTTGAGTTTCATCAGTCCAGCCATGGTGTTCGTTGATGAGATCGAGCAAGGCGTCGAGGCGTTCTGGCATCGATTTTGTCAGCCAGTACTCACAGTCCAGAGGCTCTTCGCCAAGTTTGAACGTACGCACGACACGTTGCATGCGCTGGGTGGTGCTCATCCTTTCGACTCCTTCGGCATATCCAATTCAATCATTGGCCGAGTGCAGGGCTTCATCCGATCGCTCCCTCCAGCGATACTTCCAGCAACTTCTTCGCCTCCACTGCAAACTCCATCGGCAGCTCGCGGAACACCTGCTTGCAGAAGCCATCGACGATCAGCGATACCGCGTCTTCCTGACCGATGCCGCGGCTGCGGCAGTAGAACAGCTGGTCGTCGGAAATCTTCGAGGTGGTGGCCTCGTGCTCGACGATGGCGCCGGGGTTGCGCACCTCGATATAGGGAAAGGTATGCGCGCCACAGCGCTTGCCGATCAACAGGGAATCGCATTGCGTGTGGTTGCGCGCGCCCTCGGCGCTCGGCTCGACGCGCACCAGGCCGCGATAGGTATTCTGGCCACGACCGGCACTGATGCCCTTGCTGACGATCTTGGACTTGGTGTTGCGGCCGATGTGGATCATCTTGGTGCCGGTATCGGCCTGCTGGCGATGATGGGTCAGCGCCACCGAATAGAACTCGCCGGTCGAGTTGTCGCCGCGCAGCACACAGCTCGGATATTTCCAGGTGATCGCCGACCCGGTTTCGACCTGGGTCCAGCTGATCTTGCTGTCGTTGCCGCGACACTCGCCGCGCTTGGTGACAAAGTTGTAGATGCCGCCGACACCATTCTCGTCGCCCGGGTACCAGTTCTGCACGGTCGAGTACTTGATCGTGGCGCGCTCCATCGCGACCAGTTCGACCACCGCTGCGTGCAACTGGTTTTCGTCGCGCATCGGTGCGGTACAACCTTCCAGATAGCTGACGGTTGCGCCTTCCTCGGCAATGATCAGGGTGCGCTCGAACTGACCGGTGTCGCGCGCATTGATGCGGAAGTAGGTGCTCAGTTCCATCGGGCAGCGCACGCCCTTGGGAATGAAGACGAAACTGCCATCGGAAAACACCGCGGAATTGAGCGCCGCAAAGTAATTGTCGGCGGTTGGCACTACCGAACCGAGGTATTGGCGTACCAGGTCGGGATGCTCACGCACGGCTTCGGAGAACGAGCAGAAGATCACACCGACCTCGGCCAGCTCCTTGCGGAACGTGGTGCCTACCGAGACCGAGTCGAACACGGCATCAACGGCCACACCGGCCAGACGCGCACGCTCGTGCAGGGGCACGCCGAGTTTCTCGTAGGTCTCGAGCAATTTGGGATCGACCTCATCGAGCGACTTGTACTTCTTCTGCGGTGCCGCGTAGTAGCTCACCGCCTGGAAGTCGATCGGGGCGATATCGAGTCGCGCCCATTCCGGCGGCGTCATCGTCAACCAGTGGCGATAGGCAGCGAGCCGCCACTCGGTCATCCACTCGGGCTCTTCCTTCTTTGCCGAGATCATCCGCACCACGTCCTCGCTCAGGCCCTTGGGCATGATGTCGGTGGCGATATCGGTCACGAATCCCGCTTCGTAGCTGCGGTTCGCGATCAGGGTTTCGACTTCGCGCGGTTGCGCTGACATAGGCATTCCTTACACCGACGTAACGCGGATATTCGCGCCACGTCGAACCGGTAGTGGGAGGGCATGCTCGCCGCGCAGCATGTCGGCCAGGCTGACTTCAGCCAGCGCGGTCTCGATGACGCGGCTGATGCGCTGCCAGTTGCCCTGAACTCGGCAGTGCGGTTCATGGCCACAGGACCCTTGCACGGCACTGCATTCGGTCATGCCAAGCGGGCCTTCGAGGGCGACCACGATTTCAAGAATGCTGATGTCGCTGGCCGCACGTGCCAGCCGATAACCGCCCTGGATGCCGCGACGCGACTCCACCAGGCCAGCAGCGCACAACTGCTTCAGCAATTTGCTGACCGTGGGTAGCTCCAGATGCGCCGTCTCGGCAAGCTCCGACGCAGCCAGCACCTCGCCCTGACGCTGCGCAAGCGCCGTCATCAGCACGGTGGCGTAATCGGTCAATTTTCCAATACGGAGCATGCGGGGCCTGGCCAGTCCTAATCTGTACCGAAATGGTACCAGTTTGCCGGACTGCCCTCAATTGCCTGAGGAATGGCGCTTCAGCGAAGCGCCAGCCGGCGATGCTGAAGCCGGCGACGCGCTGGCGACACCGCCGGAATTTGCGTCAAGGCTCGGAAATCGCGCCCATCTCGCCTATCATCGGCGCCCCCTTGATCAACCGACCCAGCATGAAGCCCTATCTCGTCACCCGCCGCTCTCCGATTCATGGCAACGGCGTCTTCGCCGCGCGGGATATTCCCGAAGGCATCGAGCTGATCGAGTACAAGGGCCGCCGCCTGACCCACGCCGAGGCGGATGAAAAATATGGCGACAGCGTCGAGAGCGGGCATACCTTCCTGTTCACGCTCGACGACGAATACATCATCGACGGCAATGACAACGGCAACGACGCGCGTTACATCAACCATAGCTGCGATCCCAACTGCCAGGCCTTTCTGCACGAGTCCCCGGACGGCGATCCGCGCCATCAGTTCGTGATGATCGAGTCACTGCGCGAGATCGCCTACGGCGAAGAACTGACCTACGACTACAAGATCACCCTGCAGCAACGCCATAGCGCGAAGCTCTTGAAGATCTGGGCCTGTCACTGCGGCGCGGCCTACTGCACCGGCACCATGCTGAAGCCGAAGTCGCGCAAGCGCTGAGTCAACCGCCGGCTTCTCAAAGCAGAAATTGATTCTGATCCCCTCTTCTGCTTGCGGGAGAGGGCAAGGGTGAGGGAAATCTGCCGTTCACTCCCGAGCACAGTTCGACGTAGACGCTACCCCCGCCACCCTCATCCGGCCTTCGGCCAGTCTCCCGCCAAGCGGGAGAAGGGAATCCAGGGCCCACTGCATCGGCCCAGCTTGATCCCCTCTCCCGCTTGCGGGAGAGGGCAAGGGCGAGGGAAATCTGCCTGTACGGCCGGGCTCAGTAGGCGAATTCGCGAAATACGGGATCGACCGATTCCTTCCAGGCGCCATGATAGAGCTCGAGCTTGCGCTCGGCGGGGCAGATGCCGGCATCAGCGAATTCGATCAGCGGCTCCAAATACATCGACTCGTCCTGACCGCGTGAATTGAGACGTGCCCGGCGCTGCAATCCATGCGCCGAAATGCGCAGTGCCTCGATCGCCAGTTCACGCACGCTGGCGCCGCGGAAGGGCAGTTTCAGCGCATGCCGGGGCACGCCACTGCGCAGGGCTTCGCGCTCGGCCATGCTGAAGTCCTTGACCAGGTCCCAGGCGGCATCGAGGGCGGTCGGGTCGTACAGCAGCCCAACCCAGAACGCCGGCAGCGCGCACAACCGGTTCCACGGGCCACCGTCGGCGCCGCGCATCTCCAGGTATTTCTTCAGCCGTACTTCCGGAAACGCCGTGGTCAGATGGTCGGCGTAGTCCTTCATGGTGGCGCGTTCACCGGGCAGCACATCGAGCTTGCCGTCCATGAAATCGCGAAAACTCTTGCCGCTGGCGTCGATGTAGTTGCCATCACGATAGGCGAAATACATCGGCACCTGCAGGGTGTAATCGACATAGCGCTCATAGCCGAAGCCTTCGTCGAAGACAAAGCCGAGCATGCCGGTGCGATCCGGATCGGTATCGGTCCAGATATGCGAGCGATAGCTCATGAAGCCGTTCGGCTTGCCTTCGGTGAACGGAGAATCGGCGAACAGCGCGGTGGCGATCGGTTGCAGTGCCAGCGAGACGCGGAACATCTTGACCATTTCGGCTTCGGAGCCGTAGTCGAGATTGACCTGCACGGTGCAGGTGCGGGTCATCATGTCGAGCCCCAGCTTGCCGCGCTTGGGCATGTACTCGCGCATGATCTTGTAGCGCCCCTTGGGCATCCACGGCATCTCCTCGCGCGCCCACTTGGGATGGAAACCCATGCCGAGGAAGCCAATGCCAAGTTCATCGGCGACGCTGCGCACCTCGTCCAGATGCTGGTTCACTTCGCAGCAGGTCTGATGGATGGTTTCCAGCGGCGCACCCGATAACTCGAACTGGCCGGCGGGTTCCAGTGACACCGAGGCCTGCTCGCGCAGCAGCGCAATCACATTGCCCTTGTCGTAGACCTTGTCCCAGCCAAATCGCGCCGCCATGCCTTCGAGCATGGCGCGGATACCGCGCTCACCCTCATAGCTGGGCGCGCGCAGATCTTCGTTGCGGAAGCCGAACTTTTCGTGCTCGGTGCCAATGCGGAAGGCCGAGCGCGGTTTCTCACCCTGGGCGAGGTAGTCGATCAACTCCCGCTTGCTGGCAATCGGCGCAGCGGCTTCCTGACTGGGATTGGACACGGGCGACTCCGGAACAGATGCAGATTGAGCGAGATGGTTGCGGAAACGGCAATTGCAAGGTGGCCCAGACAAAGCCTGCGTGCCATGGCGCTGAATCGAACGAATACACATACGGACTGGCAAGTCCTGCGCGCTCATTCTACTGTCGGCAGCCATCCACGGGACGGTGATCGCCCAGTCTGCCGATCCCGGTCCTGGCGAGCCAAAGACCGGAGTACATGCGCGGAAATTTCATGCGGCCATCAGTCTTTTTCATCACCACTTTGCTGCTTGCGTTAGCCGGCACTCTGACGGCAACGGAGTCCCGCATGCTGCGCCGGGGCAATGGGCCGGAGCCGGCGAGCCTGGACGCGCATCGCGCACAGGACATCGCCAGTCACAGCGTGCTGCGCGACCTTTATGAGGGCCTGGTCAGCGAGGACGCCGAGGGCCGCATCGTGGCGGGCATGGCGGAGCGCTGGGAGATTTCCGCCGACGGTCTGCACTATCGTTTTCTGCTGCGCCCAGATCTGCGCTGGTCCAATGGCGCGCCGCTGCGGGCGGAGGCGATTGTCGCCAGCTTTGCGCGCGCCCTGAATCCGCAAACTGCCGCGCCACTGGCAAACCTGCTGACGCCCATCCGTGGCGCCAGGGCCAGCATGGCCGGAGATGCCAGCCAACTCGGTATCAGGGCGATCGACGACCATGAGATCCACATCGAACTGGAGCGGCCAGCGCCACTGCTGAAACTGCTGGCGCTGCCGATCGCGATGCCGGTCAACCTGGCTGCGCTGGCGCAATACGGCAGTGCCCACACCCAGCCGGGCAAGCTGATCAGCAATGGCGCCTACCGCCTGCAGAGCTGGCAGCCGCATGCCGGCATCGTGCTGGAGCGCAACCCAAATTTTCATGCGCGCGCCAGCGTGCAGATCGAACATGTGCGCTTTGTGGTGACCGAGGATGCGAGCAGCGAACTCAGACGCTTCCAGGCCGGCGATCTGGATTTCACCGAAACCGTGCCACCGGCGCGCCTCGATCGCCTGCGCGAACGCTTTGGTTCCCAGCTACGGATCAGCCCGTATCTCGGCAGTTTCTTCCTCGGGCTCAATGTGCAGGATCCGTTGCTCGGCAGTTCGCCCGAACTGCGACGCGCGCTGAGTCTCGCCATCGATCGCGACATCCTCACCCGCTACATCACCGCACTCGGCGAGCAGCCCGCCTATGGGCTGGTGCCGTCTGGCATCGAAGGCTACGCGGGTGCACGCATGCCGGAGTCCGGGTGGACCCAGGCCGAGCGCCTGGCAGAGGCCAGGAGACTGATCGACGAAGTGCGCAGCAGGCGCGCCGAGCCGATCGAAGTCGAGATCCGCTACAACACCTCGACCGCGCATCGGCGCCTCAGCCTCGCGGTCGCTGCCATGTGGCGTCAGGCGCTCGGCATCACCGTGCGCCTGCGCAACGAGGAATGGAAGTCTTTCGTGCAGACCCGGCGCGATCGCCGGATCACACAGGTGTTTCGCGGCGGCTGGATCGCCGATATCGCCGATCCGCTGAGTTTTCTCGCCCTGTTCGACGGCGCGCAGGCACTGAACTGGAGCGGCTGGATGGATCCGGAATTCCAGTCCCTGCTCGATCGCGCGGAGCAGGACGCGGACGCGCGCCTGGCCACTCTGCAGCTTGCCGAGCAGCGACTGCTCGACGCCCATGTACTGATCCCGGTGTACTTCTACACTTCGCGGCATCTGGTGCACGAAGACCTCGAAGGCTTCGAAGCCAACCTGCTGGATCGCCATCCCAGTCGCTGGATGCGCTTTCGCGCGCACAAGCAGGCCACGCCGTGAATCCAGTCGATGCCAGACCCGATCTGTTCGATGACCAGGCGCGCCCGGCCACCGGCCGACGCTTCGCGACGCGCCTGCTGCTGCGCGTCTCCGAGGCATTGATCAGCCTGCTGCTGCTGGCCGCACTCTGTTTTGGCTTGTTGCGCAGCGCGCCGGGCGGCCCGTTCGACACAGAGCGGGCCCTGTCGCCCGAACAGCAGAGCGCGCTGGAACAGCGCTATCACCTGGATCGTCCTCTGCCGTCCCAGTTCGCGCAGTATCTTGGCAATGCCGTGCAGGGTGACCTGGGCGATTCGTTCCAGTACCCGGACTACAGCGTGCGGGCGCTGCTGGGCAGCGGATTTGCGGTCACCTTCTGGCTGGGCGGCTGGGCGCTGCTGTTGGCTACCCTGATCGGCACGCCGCTGGGTGTCTGCTCGGCCCTGCGCCATCGCGGGCCGGTCGACGGCCTGATCAGCGCCGGCGCCATCATCGGCATTGCCCTGCCCAAGTTCGTGATTGCGCCCCTGCTGATCCTGGTGTTTGCGGTCTCGCTGGGCTGGCTGCCGGCCGGCGGCTGGGACGCCGGGGACTGGCGCATGAGCGTCTTGCCGATCGCGGCGCTGTGCCTGCCCAATCTCGCGGCGATCACCCGCCTGAGCCGGCATGCCGCCCTCGAAATTCTCGCCAGCGACTACATCCGCGCCGCCCGCGCACGCGGCATCGAGGGCTGGGCACTGTTGCGCCGGCATCTGCTGAAACCCCTGCTGCTCGCGGTGCTGGCCTGGCTCGGACCGGCGATGATCGCGGTCATCACCGGATCGACCGTGGTTGAGCAGATCTTCGGCATTCCCGGCGTTGGCCGCTACTTCGTGCAGGGTGCGCTCAATCGCGACTACACCCTGGTGATGGGTGTGGCACTGTGCGCCGGTGTGCTGATCATCGTCACCAATCTGCTGGTGGATGCCGCACGCGCCGCCATTGATCCGCGACTGCGCTGAGTCTCAGGAAGACCCCGCAACCGCGCCTGCCAACACGGGATCGAGCGCCGGATCGACGATGGCCGCCATCCGGTCAACGCTGAGGCCATGCGGCACCTCGGCCAGCAGGGGCACACCCAGTTGCCCGGCAATGCTCGCGATCACTTCGTCGCTGCAGGCGGTCTCGGGATCGATGCGATTGGCGATCCAGCCAAGCAGGCGACAGCCATCCGCAGCGATTGCCCGTGCGCTGAGCAGCGCATGATTGATGCAACCGAGGCGGATACCGACCACCATGATCACCGGAACATCAAGCGCGCGCACCAGATGCATCTGCATCATCGTGTCGGAGAAGGGTACCGCCCAGCCACCGACGCCTTCGACGATGACCAGGGACGCTTCATCCGCAAGCGCCTGAAAGCAGGTCTGCATTCGCCCCAGCTCGATTTCGACGCCAGCATGACGGGCCGCCAGTTGCGGCGCGATGGGCTCCTCGAAGGTGTACGGATTGATCAGCGCGCGTGCAGGTACCGGTGGCGACGAATGGGCGTGGATCAGATCGGCGTCCTCGTTGCGCAAGGCGCCAGCCTGCCACGTTGAACCGCTGGCGACCGGTTTCATGCCGACCGCCCTGAGCGATCTGCGCTGCGCGGCCAGCAGCAGCGCGCAGCTGATCCGCGTCTTGCCGGCGCCGGTATCGGTGCCGGTGATGAAGACGGCGGGCGTGCGCACAGCGGTCATGCTTTGGGTTCCGGTCCGGCCAGTTGAAACGACAGCGGTGCGATCGCGGCGCTGAGGAAATACACCAGTCCGGGCAGCGCGCCATAGATCGCGGGCATTCCGCTGTTGAGACTCAATGCCACCGCCAGAGACAATGCCGCCACCACCATCTGCAAGCGCCAGATGTTGCGGTGCACGCGGCTGATCCAGAGTTCATGTGGACTGAGCTGCAGGGCGTCGCGACAGGCGATGGCATGCTGGTAGAGCAGGCTGATGCACAGCGACATGGTCATCGAGGCCACCGCGTACACCGCAAAGGTGACTTGCAGATCGAACATCGAGTCGATGCGATAATCGGAGGGCAGGTAACCCCGACTGATCCAGCCAAAGAACGTGCTGAACAGTATCCGCAGTGGAAACACATAGATCAGCACCAGGAACACCAGCAGCATGCTGAGCACGGTGGTCTGCCGGTCGTCGAGCCCGTAGCGGCGGCTCCAGCGGTGGTGCGCGTTCCAGTGGACCGCCATGAACAGGAAGCTGACCGCGTAGGCAGGGATGTTCTTCAAGGTCGCCACCAGTTCGGCACTGGACGCGGGAATGCTCTCCAGCTTGATGATCAGCAGAGTGATCGCGAACGCGAATGCGGCATCGACAAAGGTCTCGGTGCGGGTGACCTGGGCACCGCGTTCGCGAAATCCATCTGTGCTCGCCATGACGGTCCTCCTGTGGCTCGGGCAGGTATCAGATTAGCGTAGCGGCAGCACTGGTATACTGCCGGTTCTTGGCTGCGACCCGCAGCAGGGCGGGAACCGATCATGTTTGAAGCGAGCACCCTCAGCGGCAACAAGCCGGAAGCCTATGGCGAGTTGCTGGATCAGGCGCGCGGATTGCTGGCTGGCGAAACCGATCGGGTCGCCCTCGCGGCCAATTTCTCCGCACTGGTATTCAATGCCCTGCCCGGCCTGAACTGGGCGGGATTCTACTTCTACGATGGCGTCGAGCTGGTGGTCGGACCCTTCCAGGGCAAGCCCGCCTGCGTGCGCATCCCGCTCGGCAAGGGCGTCTGCGGTACCGCGGCGGTAACCCGGCGCACGCAACTGGTCGCCGATGTACACGAATTCCCCGGCCACATCGCCTGCGACGTCGCCTCGCGCTCGGAAATCGTGGTGCCCCTCTACGCCGGCGATCGCCTGATCGGTGTCTGGGACGTCGACTCGCCGCTGGTGGAGCGCTTCGACCACGAAGACCAGACGGGGATGGAGGCGCTCTGTCGCGTCTTCATGCACGCGCTATATCCGCAACTGCAGGAGATCGCGGCATGAGTACGGCACCGAAGAATCTTCGGGTGATCCCCAAGAGCGCTGCGTGGGCGAATCGGGATTTGTCGAACCGAGCCCAGGAGGTTCGACCCGATGAGCGCCCGGCAGGGATGCCGGGCCGGGCCGCTGCGCCAGGGAGGGTTGCCGCATGAGCACTGCACCGAAGATCCGACAACTGCTCCCTGCGTTGTTCTACCTCGGGCATCCATGCCCTCGCCGCAATGTGGGTCCAAAGAGCGCTGCATGGGCGAATCGGGATTTGTCGAACCGACCCCAGGAGGTTCGACCCGATGAGCGCCCGGCAGGGATGCCGGGCCGGGCCGCTGCACCAGGGAGGGTTGCCGCATGAGCACTGCACCGAAGATCCGCAATGTGGGTCCCAAGAGCGCTGCA
Source organism: Pseudomonadota bacterium (assembly GCA_022843465.1). Lineage (GTDB taxonomy): Bacteria > Pseudomonadota > Gammaproteobacteria > Xanthomonadales > Ahniellaceae > 0-14-3-00-62-12. The sequence goes on from JALHNO010000012.1 coordinate 182,597, forward strand.
TGGGCGAATCGGGATTTGTCGAACCGACCCCAGGAGGTTCGACCCGATGAGCGCCCGGCAGGGATGCCGGGCCGGGCCGCTGCACCAGGGAGGGTTGCCGCATGAGCACGACACCGAAGATCCGCAACGTGGGCCCTAAGAGTGCGGCATGGTTGCGCCAGGTCGGCATCCGCACCGAAGCCGAAATCCGCGAACTCGGTTCGATGGAAGTCTTCATGAAGGTCAAGAAGGCCGGCTTCAAGCCGAGCCTGAATCTGCTGTATGCGCTGGAAGGCGCCGTGCAGGACTGCCACTGGACTGCGCTGAGCGACGAGTGCAAGAGCGCCCTGGTGCTGGAAGTAAACGCCCGCGAAGAGGACAAGGGCCCCAAGAGCTGGGGCTGGTGGCGACCCGGCAAGGGCACCGCCAAGGTGCATACCGAGAATATGGAACCCGATGGCTCCGGTGCCCAAACGTCGAGCAGCGAATCGGACGGCGAAGATGACCACGGTGTCCGCGAACTCGGCGAACCGGGCTTCGGTGACGGCGACGGCTACCGCGACGATTGAAATGACGCCAGCCGCAGGATGAGGTGAGCGCCAGCGAACCGCATCGATCGGACTGCCTGGCTCCCGACCGATTCGTATTGCCCAAGAACCGATGATAGGGGTCGGGAAGGCTCCCGCCTCCCCGCCCTCCGAACCGTACAGGCGAGTTTCTCGCATACGGCTCTCCAGTCAGGTGGGTCCACGATGGGGGAGCAGGAGCGCATCTCGG
>JALHNO010000013.1:0-36127 GCA_022843465.1 Pseudomonadota bacterium
AGCTGGATCAGGCGGGCTTACCCGCAATGGCTTTGGCATCTCGATCTCCGAATCAATGCCGCCCTAAAATGAGGGATAACTTACAGCGTCACTGTCGCAGAGATCATAGGCGCGTAGGGCAGGACATCCATGATTCTGAAAATTCCCAATCTCCGCCGGTCGGAAATCTGAGGGCAAGGGTCGAGTCGTAGTGTCAGTCTGTGCGCCATGACCTACCCTCGATCCGCCCTCATTCCTCCTGGCTCGTCCGGCGTATTCCACTGCGTGTCGCGCTGCGTGCGCCGCGCCTTTCTGTGCGGCGAGGACAGCTACACCGGTCGTTCCTTCGAACATCGCCGGCAATGGGTGGAGGATCGGCTGTGCGAGATTGGCGAGATCTTCTCAGTGTCGATCTGGGGCTTCGCCGTGATGAGCAATCATCTGCATGTCGTTGTTCAGACCTTGCCGGAAATAGCGTCGGCGTGGTCGGACTTGGAGGTTGCAGAGCGTTGGGTTCGATTGTTTCCGCGGCCAGATCAGGCGCCGGGGTTGCGGGCAAGCGTACTTTCCGGCCACGCCGATCGCATCGCGATACTGCGCGGCCGGCTCGCAGACCTGTCATGGTTCATGCGTGTTTTGTCGGAGCCCATTGCACGCCGCGCGAACAAGGAGGACATCTGCAAAGGCCGCTTTTGGGAGGGAAGATTCAGATGCCAAGCACTCCTGGACGATGCTGCGGTGATCGCGGCGATGACGTATGTGGATCTCAATCCGGTTCGAGCCGGAATCTGTGACACGTTGGAGGATTCACACCACACCAGTGTCCGGCAACGCTTGAGCGAGATCGAAGCCGAGCCCGCGTCCGCCGGGCACGCGCTGGCGCCGGTGTTGGGCATTCGCGGCCTGTCGGTGCTGCGGATGAGCCAGGCCGAGTACCTGGGACTGGTTGACTTCAGTGGTCGGCAGATTCGCGCGGACAAACGCGGTGCCATTGTTGGGCCTCCGCCGGCGGTCGTGGCCAAACTCGGCATGGACACAGAGCGCTGGACGCGCCAATTCATGGCGGTGGGCTCGGGATTCGGCCGTGCGATCGGCGAAGTCGAGAGCCTGATCGAGAAAGCGAGAGCCATGGGTCAATGCTGGCTGAGGGGTATCGGCACCGCGCGGGCGCTTTCCAAAGTGCCTTGCTGACAACATGTGCCGTCACAGCGCCGGCCAGGTAGGGCGGCGATGGCTGAGCCAACTGCGCCCATCCGCCGCCGGCGCGTAAACAGTGCTCGACTTCAACGCGCAGAGCATTCTCGGAGTTTCCCCCTTGGGCTGACGATTACGACGTTTACGACTGGTACCGCTGTGTTGCAGATTGTGGGTGTCCAGCTCTTTCCTCCTTTGTCCAACGTTTACGACTGGTACCGCTGTGTTGCAGATTGTGGGTGTCCAGCTCTTTCCCGCTTCAAGAAAGCTGGCATCACCAAGGCGGGGAGCTGTCACCTGTTCCGGCACACGATGGCGACGATGATGCTGGACAACGGCGTCGACATACGCTTCGTTCAGGAAATGCTGGGGCATGCCAGCCTGGACACGACCCAGGTCGGCACCCATGTCGCCATCGGCAGACTGATCGCGATGCATGCGGCGACGCATCCGGGGGCGAAGTCGCAACGGCGTGGTGCCGACAGCGATGAATCAAAGGGGTAGAATGCCCATCAGACGATTGCGGAGCCTAGCCATGAGCGGCAGGACCTTGAGTGAACACGTCCATCGGATCGCCGATACGTTGCCGCCGGATGCGACGTGGGACGATGTGCGCTACCAGATCGAACTGCACGCCTCGATCGAGCGCGGCTTGGCCGATGTGCGTGCCGGCCGCGTGATCCCGGTTGAAGACCTGATGAAAGAGTTCGGCATTACCGAATGAGGGTCTACTGGTCGACGGAAGCCACGCGCCGGTTGCGCGAGATCACGCGCTACATTGCCAAGGACTCGCCGGAAGCGGCGAAGGCAGTCGCCCAGCGGCTGCTGCAGCGCTCCCGCGCGCTGGCTGCGGAAGGACCACCGTTGCTGGGGCGGCGACTGCCCGAATATCCCGGTGCGGATCTGCGCGAGTTGCTGGAGCGGCCGTATCGGCTGATCTTCGAAGTGACGGAGCGGGGCATCGAGATCGTGACGGTGATGCACTATCGGCAATTGCTGCCGGACGAATCGAGCGGGTTGCGCGGCAACTGAGGTATCGCATAACGCCAGCGGGTTAGCGCCCCGGCAACTGCTCCTGCGTTGCTCTCGGCAATTGCTCCTGCATTGCTCTACCTCGCCCATCCCTGGGCTCGTACCGCCTGCATCCATGCAGTCCTCAGTCGCTTGCTCCTTCGTCATTGCACGCAGGCAAGCGTCGCGCCAGCTGTGACCGCGCTTCCCTGCGCGGCTTCGTTCAGCCGCCCGCTCCGCGCCAAAACGCTCGGTATCCTGCTTCGGGAAAAGAGAACCAGCGACTCAAACTCCCACTGCGACACACTGCGTCAACGCTGCTCAGCGTGCCTGTCGTTGTCCGCTGTAGCGACAAAATTGGGCAAACTGCGGGTGTCCGGTTCATACATCCCGGGCGTCCTTTTCCTGGGCTTCTCCGGGCCTCTGGTGCCCGAGCTTCGGCGGGCTTCTCCCGGGACTCTGCTCCGGGCTTCTGTACCAAGCCGATGTCGGAATTTCGCTACGATTATCGCCATGCTGGTTCTCAATGAACTGGAGCAGGCGATGGGCACTTCCTGGCTGGAGCTTTCACAGCGACGCAACCGGCTTGCTGGTGCGCTGGCGCTGGCTGCTGCCAGCCTCAGCTTGCCGGCCATGGCGCTGAATCTCAATCCGATGGGAGTGGGGCAGGCGCTGGTGTTTCCGTACTACACGGTCAATGGCGGCAATCAGACCCTGCTTTCGGTGGTCAACAACACCTTGGCGGGAAAGGCGGTCAGGGTGAGATTTCGCGAGCAACTCAACGCGCGTCCTGCGCTGGATGTTCAGGTATATCTGGCGCCGCTTGATGTCTGGACCGCTTCGGTATTTTCGGTCTCTGACCTCGGGCCAGCCAACCTGATCACATTCGACAACAGCTGCACGGTACCGGCGATCAAGGGCAATACCGCGCTTCCAAGTCTGGCCAGTGGTGCGCGCTATCTGCCGTTTGGCAACGAACGCTATTCCGGCGCCAACGACGATGCCGGCGCCGATTCGCTGGACCGCAGTCGTGCGGGCTATTTCGAGATGATCGAAATGGGCGAGGTCGTTGATCGCGAGCGCGGTTCGCTCACGGCGATCACGCCCAGTCCGCCCGGCACCGCGCCGGCGAACTGCGCGCAGATTCAACGCGCCTGGCTTCCGCTGGGTACAGCGCCAGCGCAGGATACCTATTGGACGGCGAACCCCCTGATCGACATCGATCCGCCGCAGGGTGGGCTGTCCGGTGCCGCGGCGATCATCGATGCCCTGGCCGGTACCATGCTGAGCTACAACGCCGATGCCATCGATGGATTCAGCGACATCGCCCAGCACACGTCGCCCGGATCGGCCACGCCCTCGCTGGCGACCGCGCGCACATCGCCTGAGCGGGTAGAGGCGCATGTGTTCAGCGCTGGTCAGCCGATTACTTCCAGGTATCCGTTGACGCAGGCGGTGGATGCGGTGTCGGCGCTGTTCGTGCAGGACCGGATATTCAACGAGTTCGTTACCAGCGCGTCGGTTGGCGGTGCCTCCGAATGGATCGTTACATTTCCCACAAAGTTCGCCTATACCGATGAGGCGATTGTCGGGTCGAATGCCGTTCCTCCGTTCCCGAAGATTTTTCCGCGCACCGCATCGGCCGCAAATGCAGGCGCTGCCGAAGTCCAGATGCGTTTTGGGCTCAGTGATCGCGAAGCCGGGCCGAGTGCGCTCTTCTGCGACAGCTTCTTCGTTCCCAATTGCATCGGTCCCGACGCGCCCATTCCAGTGTTCCAATGGGCCAGCAATGTGCTCAGCTTCAATCAGCAGCCCTCAGGCACGCCCACCAGCACGATCCTGGGCTCGACCATCGGCCTGAATGTTTCGTCGGCACCGTTCGGGATTTTCGACGGCTGGGCTGAACTGGAAACCTATTCGGCGGAAGCCAATGCGCCGCCGATATCCACCATGGCTGGCCAGCGCATGCGGCCGGATCAAAGCGGTGGTGTCTGGAATGGGTTGCCCGTGATTGCGCTGCTGGTCACTTCATACACCAACGGCCAACTCACGCCCGGCGTGCTGGCTAATTACTCGGGTGTCTACCGACATCGCGGCTCGAACAGCTATCAGCCTGCAGTGGGCGGCGCAGCAGTTCAACCCTGAGGCCCCTATGCGCGCCCGGCACGTCTGCGCCAGCACGAGCGCCGCCTGGCGCAAGCGCTTGGCACCCCTGGAAAGCGGTTTGGCGTGTCCTGGCCTGCCGCCACGGGCGAAGCTCGACCAGTCCTGTCCATCGGGCAGCCCATGGTCGGGCACTGACAATTTCTGATAATTTCCGGGAGCGATCAAGAACAGGGTTTTGCGCATGCTCATTCCAGACGGCGGTAGGGAAAACCCGCCAGCTGCTGCGGTTTCACCCGTTGGTTGGCGCATCGGTGCGATTGAGATCGATCTCCTGCGCGCCACGGTTCGGTGTGACGGGCGTGAGCTGCGGATTGAACGCAGCGGCTACGAAGTGCTGCGCTGTCTGGTCGAACGCGCCGGCACTACCGTGAGCAAGGAAGACCTGCTGGCGGCGGGCTGGCCGGGTCGTGTGGTCTCGGAGAATTCGCTGGCCAAGGCGATTGGCAAGCTGCGCCTGGCACTCGGAGACAGCGAGGCTGGGCTGGTGCAGGCGGTGCATGGCTACGGGTACCGGCTGGCGGTAGCACCCGAACCGATGATGGTCCAGCCGGTGACCTTGCCCGGCATGGCCGTGGCTGTGGCGGCTGCGGCCGAACTGGGGCGGCCACGTTCCGCAATGATGATCTGGTCGATCGCAGCTGTGTCGGTGGGAGCGCTGGTGGCATGGGCCGTCAGTTCGGAGCGGACGTCTGCCGACACCCGCAGCAGCGCGGCGGCGTCGATCGCAGTGCCCGTAGCCACAGAGAACGCCTACGGCGACGTGATCGCCATTCTGCCCTTCCAGGACCACAGCCCGGATCAATCGTTGGGCCTGCTCTCGGAGGGCTTTGCCAATCATCTGCGCGAGCAGATGCAGCGGATGCCGGCCATGCGCACCATCAATCGTGCGCCTTCGCTTGCGCTGCGCGACGACCCGCGCCCGCCCGCGGCGCTCGCTGAAGAACTCGGGGCGAACCTGATCGTCACGGGGGCGCTGTCCTCGGTGGATGGTCGTCTGCACGTCGAAATGCAGCTGAACGATACGCGGGGGCGCATTCCGGCCTGGAGCCGAAGCTTCGAACGGGCTCCCTACGATCAGGCGACCCTGCTGGAGGATCTCACGGCCAGCCTGTACGAGAACCTGGGTGATCACCCGGATCGTTGGCGCTACGACCCGACGCGCAATCGCGGCACCGCCAATCCCGAGGCCTACCGCACCTTTCTTCGCGCCGCCACCCTTTTCGCCGGCAACAACGACCCCAACAGCCAGCGGCGTACGCTCGCGGTGTTGCGGCAGGCGATCGAACTGGATCCAGATTATGCCGATGCCCTGCTGATGCACGCCGGCATTCTCGGTGGCAGCGGCTACTATGCCGACAGCATCGAGGAACTGGTCGAGGGCCGGGCTCGTGCGATTGCCGGCATGGATCATGGCATCGCGATGGTGCCGGAGAATCCGGACAACTATCTGTTGCGTTCGGAAATGCGCCTGCTCTATCGCTTCGACTGGGACGGTGCCCGGGCCGATCTGGACGCGGCAGCGGCACGAACTCCCGGTGGCGAATCGACGACCCTGCTGGTCTGGAAGGCGCGTCTGCTGGCTTCCGAGGGTCGCCTCGACGAGGCGATCGCGGTCGGCGCCCGTGCCATCGCGCTTGATCCGCAATCCGGCGCCCGCCGCAACCAGGGTTGGCATTATCTGGGCAAGGGCGATACCCGCAACGCGCGTGCGGTACTGCAATTGCAGTTGCAGGATTTGCCGGAAAATCCGCACACCAACTTCTACCTCGCGCTATGCGACATTCTGGAAGGACAGCCGCAGCGCGCGCTCGACCGGCTTGAGCTTTCCTCCACTCTGTTCCGGCTGGTTGGCACCGCGGTCGCGCAACACGAACTTGGCGACCGCGCGGCCTCGGACCTGGCACTGCAGAAGCTCGCCGACCAGTTCGCCATTGCCGACGGCTACTGGGTGGGCGCGGTCCACGCCTGGCGCGGCGAGAACGACGAGGCCTTCGCCTGGATCGAGCGGGCGCTCCGCGGCGGCGACAGCAGTGTCATGTATGTGCCGTTTGATCCGCTGCTCGCCAAGGTACGCGACGATCCGCGCTACGCGCAGGCCCTGCGAACACTGAACCTGCCGGCGAAATAAAATGGTGCCAGGGACAATTCCTGGTGCGGATGGACCCGCTGGCGTGGCTTGATTCGCCCGCTTCGGCGTCGGCAACGTCGCCAGCGCACATCTCGGCACGCGCAAATCAGTGGATGAACGTCGCGCGCGCATGCGCGCTGGGGCACCCTCCGTCCGGTCACACGATCGAGCGCTCAGGTCTATTGAGCGGTCACGCTCGGCACGCCATCGAGCTGGCGGAAGGTGAAGACATAGTCCTGGTGAAACGGCAGGGCGATCGCCGCGCCTGGGTAGGCGGTGGTGTATTCGCCGACCGTGATCATGGTCTTGCCCGGACCTGCGCCGATCTGGATGAGCGGGAGAAATTTCCACTTCAGCACGGCAACGCGCGCCGCGCCCAGGAACGGCTCGTGTTCATTGGCGATTCGAGTCACCGGCCTGACATCGGAGACGCGCCCTTCCTCATTGATGATCAGGCGAAGCGTCAACTGTACCGGCGGCAAGCGCGCCGCCAACAAGGTTTCCGGATAGGCGGGCATCGGGTTGTCCGGAAATGCCGTCGGTTGTTCGTAACGCATGCCCGGTTGACTGGGATAGCGTGCCTCCAGTTCGGGTTCGACTACGCGGGCCGAGACCTGTCCCTGTCGGGCGGGGTCGACGGTAGCCACTTCCGCCGGCTTCTGGGCGCGGTGCTGACAGCCTGCCAGCAGGAGCATCAGGATTGCGCCGAGCAGGAACAGGAAGCCCGCGGGGGACAGGAAGACATGCGAGCGATCGGCAACAAGCGGCATGGGGTCGGCGGTAACCAGAGAGGGACACGGCGTGCAGCATCATACTCGAAGCATCCGGCGCGTCTTGAGCGCGGGTGACAACCTGGCGGCTCGCTCGAGCCACGCGCGCAGGTCCATAGGCTGCCGGATACCCGCGGGCGCCGGCGGGTGCGGTGGTCGGCGCTGCGATGCCCGGGAAAATGGTGCCAGGGACAATTCCGGCAGCGGTTGCCTGAGCAGGCCGCAGCAGCCGCGCTGGCTGCCGCCGGTCGCCACGATCCTCACTCGAAGCCATCGCGCGCGACGAGATCGACGTAGCAACCGTCGCTGACGACGAAGCCTCGATCTGCGAACGGCGCCCCGATGACCAACCCCTTCGCGTCGACGCCAAGATGGTCACCGAAGTAGGAGTTCGGGCGACCAGGTGTGGCGAGAGTATATTTCTGCTGGAATGTCCAGGTATTGCCGTCGCGGTCAAAGCGATACATGGCACCCTGATTGCTGTTGGCGCCGATGTCCGCCCCGGGCGCGCCGACATAGATGCGATCGCCGCAGACGCGCACATCCTTGCCGAACTGATCCTCTGCCGCCGCATCCGGTGCGAGCAGCTGTGCGCGCTCGACCCAGCCGCCGGCAGTGCGTTCGAACACATAGGCGGTGCCGCGGTTGCTGAGGCTCGGGCTGTCGTGTCCAGGTGCGCCGACCACGGCCACCTGGTCCCAGAGGGCGACACTGAAGGCATAGGTATCGCCGGGTGCGCTGGCGCTGCCGGTCAAGGCCGCAGACTCCACGAAGGCATTGCCGTCGTAGGAGAACACGTAAGCCACCGAAGTTCCCGACACGATGGCGGTGTCGCCGAACAGGGCGATATGCGTTCCGATTCCGGAGCCATTGACGGGCCTGAGTGGAGGCCCCTCGACCCAGGTGCCCGCATTGCGCCGGTAGCTGTGCGCCTGGCCGATACCCGCATCCGATTTGCCCGAAATCAGCAGGTGGCGGTCGTTGACTGCAATGCGCAGGCCGAAGCGTGCATTCAGTACGGCGGTGGCCGGGGCGATCTTCTGTCCCTGCATCCAGACGCCGGCGACGCGTTCAAAAAGGTAGACGGCGCCAGGCTTGATGCCAGCTGGCGGGCCGTGGTTCGGGGCGCCGGCATAGATCGTGTCATCGAGGATTTCGGTGTAGGCGCCGAGCTGATCGCCGGTGGAGCCATCGGAGGCGATCAGCCTCTGCTGCTGGCTCCAACCGCCAGCGTCACCGCTGTAGACGAAGACGCTGCCCTGTTGACCATTGCCAGCATTCGCATCCCAGGATGCGCCGATCGCAGCGGTTTGCTTCGAAATCGCTACTGAGGTACCGAACAACAGCCCGGTACGGCCATCGGCGGGCTGCAGGGTGATGTCGGGGGCGACGGTCTGGGTGAAGCCATTGCCGCAGCCAAGCAGCAAGAAGAGCAGCCCGATCCGAATTGCAGTGTTCATTGCGCATTCCTCCTGTGTCAGCAGGTAATGCGCAGGAACCTGCTCAGATGCCTCACGACACCGGTCCTGGCGAATGGAGTCAGTCGGCCTGTTCCGATCCGGTCAGGCGGCGGGCACAGCGCCGGCTGAGTTCATGCTCGGCACCAAGGCTGTCGACCAGTTGCTGCAGGCTGTGGTCGAATGCGGATCGTGCCTGCGCGCCCTCGCCATTGGCAATCTGCACCGCGGCGAGCAGGCAGCGCGTGTTGAGCAGCAGCGGATGATCCTCGGCATACTGCTGGCGACGCGCAGCGAGGGCGATGCCGATCGGCTCGAGTGCAAGCTGAGGCTGACCGCTGCGCCAGAGCGCCTCGCCCAGGGTGACATGCGCGTAGGCAAGTTGCGGATCGCCGGCGGGCAGGGCGGCAGCGGCGGCACGCACGACGGGTGCCAGCAATCCGCGCGCTTCGGCTGCCCGCTCAGGCAGCAGGAGCGAGGCCAGAGCGGCCGCGGTCGCCACTGTTTCGGGATGCGCAGTGCCGAGCATGCTCGATTGCGTGGCGAGTACGGCTCGGTACATGACTTCTGCGTCGGCAGTCTTTCCCTGCATTTCCCAGGCGTTGGCGAGATTGAACTCGGCGCGGGCGACGCGAGGATGCGCATTGCCATGAGCACGGCGCAGCGCAGCAATCGATTGCGATTGCAGGTCGACCGCTTCGTCGATGCGGCCCTGGTGGCCACGCAGCACCGCAAGATTGTTCAGGGCCTGACCCAGCTCGGCATCCTGATTACCGTCCAGGGCACGCAGCAACGCAATGGCCCGCAGATACGCACGCTCCGCTGCCGGCAGTTCATTGCTGGCGCGCGCCAATGCGCCGATGCCACTCTCCAATTGAACGCGTTCCAGATCGGCGCTGGCTCCGCTCGCATCCGCGATGGCAGTCTGGGCTTGCACAAACGCGCGCTGTGCCTGCGCCGGCTCGCCGCGATCGGCCTGGATCTGTCCGAGCGTACGCCACACCGCCGAGCGGGCGATCGGTGCTTCAACGTCACTGCCGATCAAGGCCACCGCGGCTTCGGCTTCGGCCAAGGCTTCATTGAGATGACCGAGTCCGCGATACGACTGCGCCAGGATGCGATGCAGTTCGCCCGCAACCTGGGGCCGGTCGGCAAGTTGCGGCCCCATGGTGCCGCGCGCCGCATCGAGCAGTTCGCGGGCGCTGGGCGCGTGTCCCAGAATGCCTGGATCGGCACTGCTGAGCATGTTCGACAACAGTGCGACAACCTGCTGGGCGGTATCGCGTTCAGTCGCTGAACGCTGCGCCTGTATCCACGCGAACACGGCGCTCCCGCTGATGCTGGCCAGAACCACCGTGCTCAGGACCAGGCCGAGCCAGTGGCGCTGCGTGAACCGCAGGGCGCGATAGCGCAGGGTTGCGGCCCGCGCCAGTACCGGACGATTGTCGAGCAGGCGCTGCAGATCTTCGCGCATGGCTGCCGCCGAGCCGTAGCGTTGCCCGGGTGCCTTGGCCATGGCCTTCAACACGATATGGTCGAGATCGCGAGGCAGCCGCAGTCGCGCGCGCCTGGCCAATTCGCTCGGCCGCGGCGGCTCGGTATCGCAGATGGCGCGTTCCCAGTCGGACGGCGCCAGCCCCTGCAATTGATAGGGTCGCGCACCTGTCAGCAATTCGAAGATCACTACGCCCAGTGAGTAGATGTCGGTCGCAATACCGACCGGCTGGTCGCGTACCTGCTCCGGGCTGGCGAAATCGGGCGTCATCGGCTGCAGACCGCTGCGCGTCAGCGCCGGCGCGTCGCTGCCGAGCAGCTTTGAGATACCGAAATCCAGCAGTTTCGCGTGGCCGCCGCGGTCGACCATCAGATTGCCCGGCTTGATATCGCGATGCACGACCAGGTGCGCATGGGCGTACTGCAGGGCGTCCAGCACTTCGATGGCCAGCCGCAGGCATTCCCGCCACTGTCCCGGCCGCTTGCGCAGGTATTCGGTGATCGGCTCGCCATCCACCCACTCCAGCACGAGATAGGGTTCGCCCTTGCTGCCGAGGCCGGCATCCAGCAGTTGCACGATATGCGGATGCTGCAATCTGGCGACGATACGGCGTTCCTGTTCAAAGCGTTCGCGCAGCTGGTCGCTGCTGATCATCAGCAGTTTGATCGCGACCCTGCGCTCCGGTCCGGCATCGGTGCGCTCCGCCAGCCAGACTTCTCCCATGCCGCCCGAGCCGAGTCGCTGCAGCAGGCGATACGGTCCGATCAGCGAATCGCCCAGTTCCCTGGGCTGCCAAAGCGGCGCGGCGAGAAAGCCGGCGGAGGCGGATTCTGCCTTCAACAGTGCCTGCAACTCGTCATGCAGCGCGGGATCGCTGGCGGCGAGTTCGGACAGCCGCGCCTGCTGTGCCTCGGCATCCAGTGCCAGCAGGGCATCGAAGGCGCGCAGAACCTGCAAGGGATGATCGTCATGCCTGGTTGCATTCATGGTGGCCCCGGACTGCCTTCCATCTCGAGCAGGCGCCACAGGAATGCCCGGGCACTGCGCCACTCGCGATGCAGAGTGGCGCGAGACAGGGCCATCAGACGGCCGATTTCGGAGAACTCCAGGCCGCCGAACACACGCAACTCCACCAGCTGTGCCTTGCGCGCATCCAGTCGCTGCAGTTGTTGCAGGGCCTGGTCCAGCGCCAGAACATCGAACCCGCCATCCTGAGCTGCCTCCAGTCCAAGCCCGCTCAGGGCAAGACGCTCGCCACCGTCGCGCTTGCCGGCGTCACGCCGGCGCGCGTGGTCGATCAGCACCTGGCGCATCAGCCGGGCGGCGCCGGCGAGAAAGTGCTGCTGATCGTGCCAGTCTGGCTCCGCGCCCTGTGCCAGCCGCAGCCAGGCTTCGTGGACGAGGGCGGTGGCCTGCAAGGTATGTCCGGGTGATTCGTGTCGCAAGGCGCGCTCGGCGCTGCGCCGCAGTTCCGCATAGAATCTGGGCAACAACTGGTCGAAGGCCGCGCGATCGCCGCGATGCCAGCGTTGCAGCAAACCGGTGATCTCGGTGTCTATCGGCACCGGCCTAGTCTATGCCCTGGTCGCGCAGATGCGCCATCGGAAATCCTGCGCGCCGGCCCGGGGCAGGCGCTGACCGATCATCCGCTGCACAGGCAATCCGTCGCTGACAGGGCTGGACCGCCGTGCGCATCGGCAGCAGGCTTTCCGGTCCCTCTGGACCAGCCCGCAACTGCGATCGCCCCCTGTGTCAGGGGGCGAAAAATCACAGGATTGTCGCTGGTCCGGGAATCACCCTTCCCGGTGGCGGAGCTGCTCCGACCGCCAGCGCGCAGGACCCATCACTTGGCCGCTGTGCTGCGCTTGGCGCCGATATTGCGCTCGAAGAATTTCAGCATATCGGTGTACAGCGCTTCGCGGTTCTCGATCTTGTAGAAGCCGTGGCCTTCGGGCTTGAGCATCCACTCGTAGTCCTTGCCGATGGCGTCGAGCGCCTTGCGCAGTCGCTTGAAATGGCCGACCGGCACGCGCACGTCGTTGGAGCCGTGCACGAGGAACAGTTCCGCCTTGATCTTCTCGACATTGTGCACGGGCGATACCGCGCGCAGTGCATCTTCGTCGTCGCCGACGTACGCCGACATCCACTGGTTCATGAACTTCTTCTGTTCCGAGCCGCCGCGGTCGCCGTCCGAACCATCGCCGGCACGGAACCAGGGCATGTCATAGACACCGACATAGCCGACTCCGCACTTGTAGAGATCGGGCTCCTTCACCACGCCGGCGAGGGTGGCGTAGCCGCCATAACTGCCACCATAGATGCAGACTCGATCAGCATCGGCAATGCCCTGTTCGATCGCCCAGCGGGTGGCATCGGTCACATCGTCCTGCATTTCCAGGCCCCATTTGCGCCGACCCGAATCCATGAAGTCCTTGCCGCGATTGCCCGAGCCGCGATAGTTGACCTGCAGCGTCGCATAGCCGCGATTGGCAAAGAACTGAGCCTCGGCGTCGTAGCCCCAGGGATCAAACACGCCGAAGGGACCGCCATGCACATTGACGATCAGCGGCAGCTTGGTCTTCTGGTCATTCGGTCGGCTCAACATTGCATGCAGTTTTACGCCATCGCGCGCGGTGATCGTGACCGGCTCCATTTCAACGAGGGACTCGGGCTTGAGCTTGGGCAGGGCAGCGGCCAGGAACTTGGCCTTCATCGTCGCGACGTCGAACAGGAAGAACTCGCCGGGATTGCGGTCCGAACGCACGAAGACGATTGCCTTGCTGCCGTCATCGGTATAGGAGGTGACGGTCACGTCCTGACCCTTGAACGCCACTTCCAGCGACTGCAGAAAGCGGGACGACTCGTCCTTCTCGGTGAAGTAGAGGCGCTCGCCCTTGCCCTTGTTCAGGAAAATGCCGAGCACATCGCCATCGGGACCATAGATGCCGCCGCCGATATCCACTTCGTCATCACGGTGGATCAGGCCCAGCTTGCCGTTGTTGAAGTCGTAGGCAAAAACACCCAGGCGGGCGTTGCTGGCCATGTCGAAATCGGAGCTGAAATAAGCGATGTTGTTGTCGGCAGAAAAGCCGAGGTTCTCGAACTGCGGCTGCTTGCGTTCCGACTTGATCGATACCTGGCGCCATTCGTCACCATGACGTGCATGAATCACGGTCTGATGGCTGTCGATGTCCTCGCCTTCGACGAACTCAACCGCCAGCCGCACCGTGCCAGCGTTGTCGGCGATCAGCGAAACCGGATTGAACAACTTGGGCTGCGCGCTCCCCAGAAACTTGAGGGTGCCGTCATTGATATTGAGTTTGTGCACCTTCTCCGAACCCTCGTCGGCGAAGTGCCGCTTCGCGATCAGGATGTTGTCGTCATCCTTGGGCAGGCGATGCAGCAGCCGATAGCCCGAGGTCTGGATCTCGAAGATCTGGCGACGATTGCTGCCATCGATATTGGCGGCATACAGGTGCGCCGGGCGTCCGAGGTTGTCCAGGTTTCCGGTCACCTTGCCGATCGACATGACGACGCGGTTGTTGTTGCCCCAGAAGAAGTTGAGGACATGCATCTCGTCGCCAAAGCCGAAGCTCGACAGGATCTTCTTCTCGGTCAGGCTCATCACGGCGAGCTTGACCTCGGTGCCTTCCTCGTAGGTAAAGCCGACGTGCTTGCCATCGGGCGAGACCTGCATATTGATGAACTCGCGATGCGAGAAGAAGTCGCGCAAGGGTATCTGGTTGGCGGCCGTGGCCAGATTTGCAAAGCACAGCATGAGCAGGATCAGACAAGAACGGAAATTCATGGGGGACTCCGGGAGGACAGTGGCTTGAACGCAGTCTGGATCGGGCGATCGGGCGTTCTGCTGGAAGCGTGAGGAATTGTGACGGCAAATCCCGGCTCAGCCAAGCCTTTGGCAATCTCGCGATCGCTCCGCAGGTTCGTCAAGTGCCAGGCGTACCGTATGCCCGCGATGCCACGTGGCGCCTGCTACGCCATCCCGCGATCGGCGCGGTCCCGGTTCGGTGCCGTTGACCCGCGCTCGCTGCATTGACGCGCAGATGCTCCGGGCAAGGCGCTCATTGCAGCGGGTCCACTACCCGGGCAGTTGCGGTTCAGCATGCGGCCTTGGATTGCTGGGCGGTGCACGAACTGCGGACTTCGCCTCCGGGGTCAGCGGGCTGTCGCAGCTCCAGCCGGCTGCGGAGAATCACTGGATGCGCTCGTTGCAGGACATCGCGCGCAGATAATCCGCCAGGCGCCGCCCGGGTTGATCCGGAAAGGCCTGCGCTTCGACCTGGCTGTTGGTCACTCGGTCCAGGCGGAAATTGCGGAAGTCCTGCCTGAGTTCGCACCAGGCCCCGAGCGTCCAGTTGTGACCCCAGAAAAACAATCCGAGGGCACGCACGCGACGGTGCGAGTCGCGATGGTCGGCATCGCGGTAGTCGAGCTGTACATAACGGTGCTCGTCGATGGCCAGCCGCAGCACATCCATCTGGGCGCCGCTCGCGGGGTTGATGAAGAAGTCCGGCGAAAACAGGCGCGATGATTCGATGCGGGTGCGCCTGTCCTTTGGCAGCACGCTGCTGATCTTGGCCAGCGCGGCTCGCGCACCCTGGGCCAGTCCGGGGCCGCCCCAGGACTCGACCATGCGGGCACCGATCACCAGGGCTTCGACTTCATTGCGGTTGAACATCAGCGGCGGCAGATTGAAATCCGGATGCAGGCGGTAGCCAACGCCCGCTTCGCCATCGATTGGAATGCCCGATGCGAGCAGGTCGGCGACGTCGCGATAGATTGTCCGCTCCGACACCTCCAGCCATTCGGCAAGCTGCGCCGCCGTAGTCAGGCGACGACCCCGCAGGTAGTGGACGATTTCGAACAGGCGATCGGCACGGCGCATGGGCGGACTTCGGGTTGCGGAATTCGGCGATCAATGTAGCAAGGGTCGAAGTCTGCGACCGCCAGTAAGTACAGCGCGATTGACCTCGTCGTGGCGCCGCAGCGTGACCGCCGTTCCCGGTGCCGGGCAGGGCGGTCGCGGCGGTGCCTGATCACGGCGCCGGATAGAACTCCGCAAGCAACCGGTCGCGATAGCGCACCAGGTTCTCGTGGGCCTCGGCATGATGGCGCATGGGCGTGTCGAAGAACGGGGTCAGCACCGCGGCGATGAAGGCCAGCACGGTGGCGTCTGCGCCGCAGCGCTGCGCGCCCATCAGATAGGGCTTGTCGCCCAGTACGGACGCCAGGGCATCGATCGCGCGATTGCCGAGTACGACGATTTCGTCCCGGCTGTGCCGCCCCATGCCATGCCCGTGCAGATTGCGGGCGACCTCGCGCCGGACCATCCAGACCACGAAGGGCCGCAGCGGGGCCGGGACGCCGTCAAAGAACTTCCTCGGTCCCTTGTCGAAGTTGCGGTCGTCAACCCAGCGCGCATGCACGATGGCCCAGTAGAGGTTGTCTTCCAGCATCTTTTCGACCGACCAGGCGACGCCCTTGTCGGCCGCAGAAAGATGCGCGTCGAAGTCGATGCCGTGCTCGCGCTCCAGGTAGAGGCGCAGGAACGTCGAGTCGCCAAGCTTCCTGCCATTGACCTCGATGTAGGGCAGCTTGCCCTTGGGGGATGGTGGCAGGCTGCCGATGACGGATTGGAACGGCAGCCCCGACATCCTGAGCAGCACATCGGCCTTGGTGACGAAGGGGCTTGGATCGGGCAGGCCGAACATCGGGCCGAAGGTATGCAGGGTGATCATCTGGGAGTTCTCGATGGAAAGAAAAAGTTGCCGGGTCTGGATGCCGCTGCGGCGTCGAAAGCGATTGCCGCCCTGCGTTCCGACGCCCTTGCGGTGCGCTGGCGATCAGGCCGCGTGCAATCCGATACGGTTGCCTTCGCTGTCGATGATATGGGCGTAGTGGCCCATGCTTCCGGGCAAGGCAGTCTTTTCGTGCACGACCCTGGCGCCCGCCTGCTGGGCCCGCGACAGTGCCGCGTCGATATCGCCCTTGACGATCAGGTACACCAGATTGCCCTGTTCGCCCGGCTTCAGATAATCGGCGACCAGCACGCAACCGCCGACACCGGCACCGCGATCGAACGGAAATACGGCCATCTCATGCGCGCCCATCTGCTCGATACTGAGCTCGTCGCCGATCACCTTGCCGTAGAAGTCAGCGGCGCGTTTGAGGTTGCTGGCCGGGATTTCGAACCAGGAAGTCGCGTTGTGTTTCATTGTCCATCCTCTGAATGACGCCTCATGGCGCACCGGCATCTTCGGCCAGGGCTACTGACAGCGTGGTGTCAGCAGTGCCCCGTCGGCGACAGCAAGCCAGTGCCGTATCCAGCAGCCGGGCTTTTGATTACCCTCTGCGCCCCGTCCGTCGCGCGACACGCGAATCATCGAGTCAGTAGATGCTTACCTTCGTACTTGTCATGTTTCTGTGGATCTTTTCGGTGTGTCTGCATGAATTTGCGCATGCCTGGGTGGCTTATGACGGTGGCGATACCAGTGTCAAGGCGAAAGGTTACCTGAGCATGAATCCGCTCAAGTTCCTCGATCCGGTCAACTCGGTGATCCTGCCGGTGCTTATTCTGATGCTCGGTGGCATCGGTCTGCCGGGCGCGGCCGTCTACATCGATCACAGCAAGCTGAAGTCGGCGGGTCGCGAAAGCGCCGTGTCACTCGCCGGTCCCGCCGCCAATCTGTTCCTGCTGGTGGTGCTTTCTGCCCTGCTCAATCTGACGCCGATCGGGGCCAGTGAGTTCGGTCCGCCGCTGGCGTTTCTGGCCCTTTTGCAGGCGAGCGCCGTGGTGCTGAATCTTTTGCCTATCCCTGGATTCGACGGATATGGCGCGCTGTCGCCGCATCTTTCGGCAGAGACTCGAGCGCGCTGGGATCATCTGGGGCGTTACGCCATATGGGTATTGCTGCTGCTGATGTTCACCGTGCCGCAGTTCCGCGACACTTTCTGGGGTGCGGTCAGACTGCTGGCGGAATCCGCTGGCATCTCGTCGCAGCAGGCCTGGCGCGGCTATGAGGATTTCCGGTTCTGGTGAGCCTGTCGGGCCTGGGTGCCGCTGTGCCGCCGCGACCGTCCAGGTCCGAGTCCGCAGCCCAGCCTTGGCATTGGGCAAGGCATCTGCCGTGTGCGCCACAGAGCATCCCCGCGGTCGGTCGCGTTCAGCCCGTGTCCTTCTGATCCGGCGACTTGGGATGTCCGTGCGGCAGGCTTGGATCCATGGCGATTTCCAGATCGGGCTCGACATCGCCCTCAGCGCGCAGCTGGCCTTCCCATTTGGATACCACCGCAGTCGCCACGCTGTTGCCGATGACATTGGTCGCCGAGCGCGCCATGTCCAGGAAGTGATCGACACCGAGCAGCAGCAGCAGGCCCGCTTCGGGAATATTGAACTGGGCCAGGGTCGCGGCGATCACGACCAGCGATGCCCGCGGTACGCCCGCCATGCCCTTGGAGGTCAGCATCAGGATCAGCAGCATGGTGATCTGCTGCCCCATCGACATCTCGATACCGTAGGCCTGGGCGATGAAGACGACGGCAAAGGTGCAATACATCATCGAGCCATCGAGATTGAACGAATAGCCCAGGGGCAGCACGAATGACGCCACCCGATTGGAGCAGCCGAAGCGCTCCAGCTGGGCCAGCGTCTTTGGATAGGCCGCTTCGCTGGAAGCGGTGGCGAAGGCGAGCAGGGTAGGTTCGCGTACCGCAGCGAACAGGCGCACGGCGCGCCCGCGCAGTACGATGAAGGCGGCGATGAACAGCAGCGCCCACAACAGCAGGATGCCGAGATAGAACTCGGCCATGAAGATTCCGTAGGTCTCAAGCACCTTGAAACCGCTGCGCGCGATCGCCGCAGATACCGCCGCGAATACTGCCAGCGGCGCAAACCACATCACGAAGCCGGTCACCTTCAGCATCACGTAGGAAACGCCTTCGAGTGCGTCCACCAGGACCTTGGCCTTCTCGCCCACGCCCGCGCAGGCGACGCCAAAGAAGATGGAGAACACGACGATCTGCAGGATCTCATTTCTTGCCATGCCATCGGCGATGCTGACCGGGATCAGGTGCGCAATGAATTCCTGCATCGACAGTCCGCTGACGACGACACCACTGGTTGCGTCAGCCCCGGGGAGTTCAATGCCGAGATTCACTCCAGGCTGGAAAAAGTTCACCAGCAGCAGGCCCAGGCTGAGTGATACCAGGGAAGCGCCGAAGAACCAGACCATCGACTTCAGGCCGACACGGCCGACGGCGCCGACATCACCCATCTTGGCAATGCCCACCGTCAGGGTTGCGAACACCAGGGGGCCGATGACCATCTTGATCAGACGCAGAAACATCGTGGTCACCAGGCCAAACCCTTCGACCCAGGGCGCGGTGTCAGCGCTCAGCAGGTTCAGCGCAAACCCCACGCACAGGCCCAGGCCCACGCCGACCAGAATCCACATCGTCAATCGATTGCCCGAGAACATCGCCACTCCCGCGTCCGCTCAAAGAAAAGCCGCCAACCAGAGGGTTGACGGCACCGATCGTCATCCTGGGCCCGTCGATGCCGGTTCGCGCAGGGGGATGCACTCGCCCGCGCCCGGCAACGTCCTGCAATTCAGCCGGGAGGCGAAGCAGGGCTTCGCAATGGCTGGTGCAGTGCCGGCGACATCCTACCTCGGCTGCAAGGCAAAAATTTGCGGATTCGATCCCGGCATGGCGAGATTGTGCGGTTGCCGGGTCAGTACGGCGCCGGCGGATTCGCGGCTGGTGCCGTGTCGCCCGCGCCCGCCCCGGTCTGGTGGTGGCGATGCCGCGCTCTCGATCCAGGCGTGGCGCAGGCAACCCGGGGTGCCCGACTGGGTGGTCTATTCGAAGCCATCGGCAAACACAATGGCCTGCTCCTCGAACGCGCCCAGATCAAATGGTCCAGGTGCGTTGGGTACGTTGGGCAGATCCGAGCCGCGCGGAAGTTCGGCGTAGTCGGTATCTGCAGTCGTGAACGCCGAGGTCGCACAGGCATCGAGTGCCGGACTGCCCGTCGAGAGCTGATAGTTGCCCGCGGCGACATCGATGAAGAGTGGGTTGCCGACCATTGCCGATCCGGTTTCCGATGTGTAGGCGGCATGGGCGAGGACGCAATTGCTGGTGACGGCGTTGCTGGTCATCGCTGTGCGAAACACGATCACGGCCGCGGGATCGTAGAGGATACTGGTGTCGATCTCGGCCGTGCCGCCGGCGAGTCCGATCATGCCGCCAGCGGAGTCGTCATTGGCGAGCGTCACGCCGCGCAGGCGCAGACTGGCACCGCCGTCCATCTGCAGGCTGCGGCCGGCGCCACCATTGTGCTCGATGATTGCCGAATGAAAGGCCATCTGCGCGTTGCTGCCGATCGCATAGCCGGCGCCGCCGAATTGCGCCAGATTGCCTGCCACGCGCGCGTTCACCGCCGTGAATGCCGATCCGCCCAGCACGTAGACGCCGCCACCGGCGCCGCTGAATCCATTGATCCCGGCGCGGTTGTTTTCGACGGATACGCAGGGATCGGGTCGGCCGCAGTTCGTGCTCTCGCCACCGTCTGCCAGCAGGGCGCCGTTGCCAGCGGTCAGATAGACCCCGCCGCCATTGCCGTTCTGGCTGGTGCCGGCAGTATTGCCCTGGATGAGCAGGTTGTAGCCGAGCAGGCTGTTGCCAGTGGCTGCCATGAACACGCCGCCGCCATTGCGCCCGGCGCTGTTGCCGGCGATCAGGGGCGCGGGTGACTCGTCGGAGAATCTGGAAGAGCTGAACTGGGCGGATGAGCCCAGGTACAGGCCGCCGCCATCCAGGGTGGCCGTATTTCCGAGTATGCCGCCCAGCAGTGAAGAACTTGGAAATCCCACCATCGACACCTGCGATCCGCTGCCGTTGATGTAGAGGCCACCGCCAAGACTTGCGGTGTTGTTGGAGACCAGTACGCTGCTGAGCGCGACGAAGGCATGGGTGTCGACGTGGATACCGCCGCCACGCGTCGCGGTGTTGCTGACAATGCGGGAGGGCTCGCTGTCATAGCCACCAATCTGGATATTGGGCGTGATCGTGCTGGAGGCGCCTTGCGCGTAGAGGCCGCCGCCTTCGATGGCTGTATTGCCCGAGATGGTGACTGCGCCCAGAAACATCTGCATGTTGCCGAAAGCCCGCAGGCCGCCCGCGGGTCCGTCGACAAGGCTGAGGTTGATCAGGTTCACCAGGCGTTGCGTGGCGCCTGGTGCGGTGACCGATAGCACCGGCTGCGCGCCGTTTCCGGCGCCGCTGATGAGGGTCGGTGCGCCGCTCGGCTCGCTCTCGATGCAGTCCGCAAAACCTCCGGTGATCGACACCGAATGATCGGCGATGCTCAATGCCTGCGCCGCGTAGGTACCGGCATTGATCCGGATCGAATCGGATTCCGGTCCGTTCGCCAGCGCCTGGTTGATGGCTGCCGATATCGTGGCATGGCTGCAGCCGGTGCCGCTGCCGACCCGGAAGGTGGCGGCCGATGCGCTGCCGATGCCGATCCAGAAGGCAGCGAGCAGCAAGGGCAAGGGACCAAGGGTTCGATGGAACAGTTGCATCCAGTTCTCCTGAGTGTTGAACGCGCCATCGGCGTCGCGAAAGCGCCTCATGGCTGCTCGACTGTCCAGGCGGAAAATGCGCCGCAATTGCGACATCGTCTGAGCCCTGAATTTTCTCCGGGTGCCACCGCTCGTGCCATGGACCTGTTCTCCGGATGAATTTCCAGGCGCGCGGCGGCACTGGCCGCAGTTGCGCAGTTGCAACTGCGACCGCTGCTGTCGTTGCCGTTGCCGTTGTCCGCCCAGGGGATTGACCAGCTCCGCTGTTGAGCGCCAGGGAGCGGGGCCTGGCCGCTGCCATTGATGTTGACTGTG
Organism: Pseudomonadota bacterium; assembly: GCA_022843465.1. Classification (GTDB taxonomy): domain Bacteria; phylum Pseudomonadota; class Gammaproteobacteria; order Xanthomonadales; family Ahniellaceae; genus 0-14-3-00-62-12. The sequence goes on from JALHNO010000013.1 coordinate 21,120, forward strand.
TAGCCGAGCTTGCCCCCGCTGCCGTTGATCTGGATTTGAATTTGATCGCGAGATCAAGATCAAACGCAGCGGGACAAGGCGCGCTCTCGTACGCTGGCTCTCTGTCGGGCATCTCGGTGAGATGGCGTGACGAAGGCGCCGCGGCGTTGAGATGGCATCTCACGGAGATGCCCCACAGGATCAGGAGCGAGCCGCGCGGCGAGCCCCGCTACAACATCAAGAGCAAGTGCAGCGGCCAGGTTCCGTGCTGCGAAGGCCCAAGCGAATGCAGCTCGACAGGGTACGCTCTGGACCAGCACAGACCAATGCAGTGAACACGTCATCTCGATCAGCGGACAGCAGGTCTGTCCAGGTGCCCGTCAGCACGCAGTCGGTCTTCCCACTATGATGAGAACCAGCGAAGTGTGGCGTATCCACGCCCTGCAAGTTTCTGATCGGGAGCCTGCAATGAACGTCAACGAATTCGGCTGCTCGTCTGCTTCGACAGAACGGATCTGGTCCAGGATGTCGTCGCACCATCCTGCACCAGGGCAAGGGCTGATGTGTTCGCAGGGCAAATCTGTCAGCGGCGTTTCGGTCGCGCCTTCCCTTCAAGATATTCGATGGTTGTGGAGGTCGCTGACCGCCGCTGCGCTGCTGTGGGCGCTGACCTTGCTGGCCGGCTGTTCTTCCGGCGTGCAGCGCGATGCCGAACTCGTGCAGGCGGAGCGCACCGCACGCTACATCACCTCGCCGCGCCACCTGAAGCAATCGATGTACGTATCGATGCGCGAAGAAAACACACCCAGCGAACTGCTGTCGTATCTGTTTTCATCGCTGGGTGCGGCCGAATGGCCGTACACCACGGATGCATCCGAGATGGAGCAGGAGCAGGCCCGGGCGATCGGCATGCCACTGCAGCCAGCCAATGTCGCCATCGTGGTCATGGCGGTGGATTCTCGGGCGCAGAAGCAGATCGTACTCCGGCCCGATGATGCGAACGGGCTGATCATTGCCGAGGCTTACCTCGCCCCGGATCAGCCGCCGGTGTTCACCAGCAATTGGGCCATGCCGCAGTTGCGTGAGCGCGAGTGAAATTCCAGCAGGACACCCTGGCAACTGTCTGATGCAATCTGGTACCGAGAGAGGGGTGCCTGGCACCGCCGGCAAACGGTGGCCGCCGCGGCGGATTTACTCCGAGGTGGGTGTCTGCTCGCCATAGCGCAATCTGTAGATCATTCGGCGGATGCCCGTGCTATGCAGAATCAGCCCGAGTGATATCGCGATCTGCACCACGGTGCCGACGATCGCAGCAATGTCGTCGGGTGCCAGGTGAAATTGTGCTTGATCGGCTCGCTGAACGCTGATCAGGATCGTCAGCCAGTAGGCGATGTCGATCAAACCGCCGGTTAGGAACCAGAGACCGATCAGGGTAAGGCCCAGCGAAAGCGCGGTCGCTGGATCCATCGGCAAAGTGCTGGCAGGTTCGCGCATGACCGGCAGCAGCTTGCGCGCGACGAACAGCGCGAATTTCCAAAGAAAGATGCATGCCATCAGGCTGACCACGACAAATGAAACGAACACAGGAATCACCAGCCTGCCGTCAGGTTCGCTGAGCATCTGCAGAGCGTTTGGCGCGGTCCGGATGATGCCGAAGATCATGGCCAGGACAAACAGTCTGAGTGCGACGACGGCGATGTCTTCTCTGCTCACTGGTGGACTCCGGATGGGGTCTGTTGCTGTCGGTGTCATTCGGACTCAGGCATGCGTCGAAGTGTAATCTCTTTTGCTCGTGGCGATGGAGGTGTGCCCGCGTCAAGGCGTCGGCTTCCGGTTGCTGTTGTCCGCGGAGGGGATTGAGTGGAGCGGGGCTTGCCCCATAGGCCTTGACCTGTTTGGCTGGTTCCTGAATTTTGGCACGGCACACCAGGACTTGCGCCCCGAAGGGGCGAGCGCAAACCAAGGCCGGATGATAGACAGCTGCGCGTTGGACAGGGCAATCATTCGCCAGGAAAAACAGGCTGACGCCTATGGGGCTTGCCCCGCTGGTCTGGACGTTCGACGACGAAGAAGCCAAATCAAAGGCAGCGCGGCAAGCCACGCTCTACAGGAGCGAGAGCAACGGCGGTGCGGCAAGCCACGCTCTGCAGGAGCCAGAGCGACAGCAGCGCGGCAAGCCGCGCTACAAAGGCAGGATCAAGAGTGCCGGCCGCGGCAAATGGCACTCGATCGCGATGCCTTTGGATGATGACCGGCAGCACGGCTGCCTTTGTCCTCTGGCGGCTTTTTACGCGTTGGGGAACGGCGCAGGCATTGCATTTCATCACTGACTGTGAGTGAGTTGCCGCGCGCGAAAACAAATGTGTACGGACCCTGCAACGCGGGTTTACATCTGCGTGCCGAACTGCGACTCTCAATTGCGCATCGACTGATGCGAGTGCGCCACAGGGGGCGGATCAATGCGGTTTGAATCGTGGCGGGCGCAGGCTTGCGCCGTGGGGTTGTGTTGTCTCTTTGCTTCGACGGGCTTTGCGCAGCAGCTGGTTGTCGGCAGCGGTGCGCAGTTGTCGATGGGCAGTTCGGTCATCGAGACGGGCTGTCGCGACATCCGCATCGAGGGCAGTCTGGATCTGGGTAGCGGTGCCCTGCAGGGGATGCGCGATCTGGCCGTACCGGGCGCCTTGCTTGGTGGCAGTGGCCTGATTTCATTGAGTGGCAATCTGGCGGCGGCGGGCACTCTGTTGCCGCAGATGGGTACCGTGCGGATCGTCGATGGCTGTGGCAGCGCGGAGTCGCGTCTTGCTGGCAATCACCAGTTCAATCGCCTGTCGGTGCAGACCTCTGCGGCACACACTTTGGTCTTGCCCGCGGGCGGCACCCAGTTCATCAGCAGCGCACTCGATCTGATCGGTGGTGCCCAGCGGCTGGTCATCCGCAGCAGCACGGCGACGGTGCTGAGTTATCTCTCGCTGGCACCCGCTGGTAGCCAGTCGGTCGATCGCGTCGATGCGATCGATGTCGGCGCTCCGCCGACCGGCCAGTTTCTGGCACCGCAGGCGCCGGACTTCTACAACAGTATCGATCGCGGCAACACGCCGCGCTTTCTCGGCGGCGAAGAATATGTGCCGATCCCGACGCTTTCACCGTGGGCCCTGGTCAGCCTGCTGCTGCTGATCACTGGACTTGCCCTGACCCAACTTCGTTCGCTGACCCGAGGAAACTTCTGATGCGCCCAATTTCCATGCTTCGTCATCCGCTCAGCCTGGCGCTGCAGCTTGCCCTGTTTGGTGGTTCGGTCGCGGCTGCCGATATCGAGGCGCAGCTGGCGCCGGGCGATGGCTTCGAGGTCAACAGTCAATCGGGTGCGGTAGTGCGGCTGCGGGTCAATGACAATGGCAGCGTGGTGATTCCAGCCCTGCCGGCTGCGGTGGGCGAAGAGGAATACCTCTGCTTTGATACCGCCAGCGGTCAGCTGGGACGCTGTGCTTCGATTCCGATGGGACCGACCGGTGCCACCGGCGCTACCGGTGCAACGGGTGCGACCGGAACGGCAGGCGCGGCGGGTCCAACTGGTGCGACCGGCTCTACCGGCAATATCGGTCCGACCGGCGCCACCGGCGCAACCGGATTTACGGGTGCAACCGGTGCTACTGGCAATGTCGGTCCCACCGGCGCCACTGGCGTTGTTGGTCCGACTGGGCCCACCGGATTTACGGGTGCAACCGGTGCTACTGGCAATGTCGGTCCCACCGGCGCCACTGGCGTTGTTGGTCCGACTGGCGCCACCGGATTCACTGGCGCTACCGGTGCTACTGGCGATATTGGTCCCACCGGCGCCACTGGCGTTGTTGGCCCGACGGGATCAACGGGATCGACTGGATCTACCGGCGCCACCGGTGACCCAGGTCCAATGGGAACGCCCGGCACGATGGGTCCTCCAGGAACGCCCGGCGCGATGGGCACTCCGGGCACGCCGGGAGCCGCTGGGCCGACGGGACCGACGGGCGCCACTGGAGCCACCGGTGCCACAGGTCCGGGCAGTGTTCTGGGTACGACCGGCTATGTCGGCAAGTTCACCTCGACTACCGGGATTGGCAACTCGCTGATCCAGGACAATGGCACCAGTCTCTCGGCAGGTCTCACAACTCCCTCGAACCTCTATCAGCTCAATGCCTATCGCCTGCAATTGACGGCGACGGGTGACGGCCAGGCCACTTTGTTCGGATATCGGACCCGCGATTCTCAGAACGACGGCACCAGTTACTCACAGGCCAACACCAACACGGCAGTCAGAGGCTACAACTTCTGGGGCGATCTCTACACTTTTGGCGTCGGTGGCTGGAACTACAACGATTACAACCGCACCGGCGGGGTGCTTGGCGCTGAGGTCAATGGCGTGTACTGGGGGTCCCTCGGCTATCGCTCCAGTGCACTGGTGAACTATGGCGTCTACGGGAGCTCCGCGTACACATCCGGCGCCGGCCGAGCGGGCGACACCGACAAGCAGGGCATCGGCGGTGGCTTCTACGGCGGTGCCATTGGCTCGTGGTCGCATGGTGAAGTGATGGGCGCGGTCAGCAGTGGCGAGTTGTTCGCCTCCTACAATCTCGGCAATGTCTACACCAGCGGATTCTCGGCCGACCTCGTCGCGACCAGTACCGAAGCGGATGCCCCGCGGGTCGCGGCCTATGCCAATACTTCGACCACGCTGAAGGTCTACGACAATGGCTCGGCTCAGCTGAACGGCGCTTCGGTGTTTGTACCGTTCACGCGGGCGTACTCGGGCATGCTCGGTGGCGTACCCGATGTCACGGTCAGTGCTGTCGGCTCACCGGCTCAACTCTATATCGTCAGCATCGCCAAGGACGGTTTTACCGTTGCTGCCGCCACCCCGACGGCGAACGCGCGCTTCAGCTGGATCGCTGTCGGTGATCGCATGGACTCGAGCCGCGCTGTGTCGCTTCCTGCTGAACTCAGCAGCGGCACGTTTGATGCCAAGCTCAAGGCAGTGATGTTCGGCGAAGGTGATCTGCAGCGCTCTGGCAAGCCGGTCTGGTGGGATGGCGACAAGCTGCGCTTCGATGCGGCGCCTGAGGTTGCCAAACCAGTCAAGCAGGAGCGTTGATCGCGGCGTCAGCGCACGAAGAGCGATCGGGGGCCGGTGGCAGCGCCCCCGTTGCGAAGCGCTGATCCCCGAGCCTGATCAGCGGGAACCGGGTGCAGGAAGCGCTCGGCCGCTCGTCCGCAGCCCGCTGCAAGACCTGTCGGCGGGGCTGCTGGCCAGCAAGGACTTGGCTCTCGTCCTGACTCGGACGGGTCGACTGCCGCAACGCCCAGGTGCAGGCGCCGGCGTCATCCGGGCGTTTCGGGTCCGACGACAATGGTTTCTGGCCGTACCCGGCATCGTCACTTTACTCGGCCACAAAAAGCGGACAGGCTCGCGTCACTCCGCTCATTGAGCGGGCGCCACAGGGGGCGGATCAATGCGGTTTGAGATGCCATGTTCCTGGAAACCGTCGTCATCGATCGCGGACATCCGTTGCGCGTCTTCATCCAGATGGAAGGTGAGTCGCAGGAAGTCTTTGTCACGCCGGGTACCACCAGTTTCGACGTGAAGGAACGCAACGGCGGTCAGTCGAATGCGCCGTTCTCGTATCGGGTAATGGCCAAACGTGTGAACTTCCAGGATCACCGCTTCGGCAATGATCCGGTCTGGGGACCGGGCGATACCCGCCGCTATTCGCAATATGCCGCGCCACCGCCGGTCGGCTATGAAGAGAATGTGCAATTCCAGGCGCAACAGCGTCAGCAATGGGTGCAGGGTCCGATGCCGGAAGGCTTTGTCACCCAGGCTGAGTTGCAACGCCAGGCCGAGGCGGCACCCGAGCGCGAATAGTCGGCTTCGGAACAAGGAGAAAGCTCATCGGCTGCGGCGGCAGCGTCACAGGTCAGCGCCGGCGCGGCATTCTGGGCGGCGTTACTCGAAGCCGTTGGCAAACAGGATGAGCTGCCCGGCGTAGGCGACGAAGACACCGCTGCCCCATTCGATCTGGTTGTTGCCATCCGGATGCAGGCCGGCGGTGAAGGCGATATCGCCGGCGCTGTTGATCGCGACACCGCCGCCGAACACCGGGCTGCTGTCGTGCTGCCCGATGCGGCCGGCGCCGAGGTCTACGGTGACCGCGTCGCCATTGCCGATGACGCGCCGGAGTTGCGCACCGTCGCCGACGAAGATGGCCTGGCCCGCGCTGTCGCGTCCGCGGAAGGCAACCAGTCCATCGATATTCATGGCCGGCGCAAAGAACTCGATCTCGGTCAATCCATTGACGCCAACCCGGGCAATTTCGACTGTGCTGCTGCCGTCGCTGCGCCGCACGCTGCGGACGCCGCCATCGAGGCCCGCGACGAAGGCAACCTGGCCGATGTCGTTGAGCGCTACCGAGTTGTCGAAGCTCAGATAAGGCGATCCGGCGTCGCCGCCGCGATCACTGGCAATCAGTACCGAACTGCCGTTGCCGGCGAAGCGTCTGACTTGGCGATGCTGCGGCAGCGGCCCCGCTGCCATCACCCGCACCACGCCTGCGATGCGGCGCTGATTGTCGAAGCTCGGCGTGAACAGAAAATCGTACGGGCTGCCCGCATCGATCGCATTCTCGGTGGCGTGAATGGCGACGGCACCGTCATGGTAGGAAACCCAGGCCTGTCCGGAACCAAAGCCGGCGCGATAGCCGATCTGCCCGGCGTCATTGAGTTCAGGTGTGCCCCAGGAAGTGGCTCCCAGGGGTGCGGCAGTCAGTCGTGCCGCGGTCTGGGTCGCGGGGTTGCAGATCCAGACGCCATTGTTGGCGGCGGCAAAAAATTGCGAGAACACCACGCCGTTGAGCTGATTGATCCTGGGGTCGGAGATGATGGCGTCGATGTCATTGTCGGAGTTGCAGACCAGAGCGCCATGGCCACCGGCGCCGAACCATACCGACATGCCATCGAAACCGGGAACGACCTGAACCCGAAACACCACCGAACCGGCATCATTCAGATCGACGGTGACACTGTTGAACGAGGCACCTGGCGGGAGGTTGTAGCCATTGTCATTGACAATGAGATTGCTGCGCGCCTGCAGCTCGAATGTCGGATAGCCCGGCAGTTCTGCGTGTGCCGCTGCGGCAAGCAGCAGGGCGCAGCCCAGTGCCGCACAGCGCAGCAGGGTGTAGCGGTCGGCAAATGCGCTCATTGCCCAAGCCTAACGCAAGAAGTCGGCATCGTTCCAGGGAAGCTCTGAAGAGTCACGTATGCGCCTTCGCCATACGGCTTCGCTTGCCAGCCACAAACCCCGCGGCTCTACGCCGCGGACGGTGGGGAATATTACGGCGCCGGATCGGTTCAGAAGTTCCTGGACGTCGGGACCGCAGCGCTCAACGCTCGATGCGGTAGTTCACCGATGCGCGCTGGCGTTCGCCGATATTCGCTTCCACCTCGATCCGCTGCTTGATCAGATAGCGCACGGTGAATACTTCGCCGCGATCGAGCAGGCCAATGCCGTAGCCGATATAGAGGCGCGGGGACAGATACTTGCCGATGGTGAATGCCTCGCCGCGCAGACCGGCGTTCGATGACACACCGAGTTCATCGAGACCAAGATTCTTCGCCAGCATGTCGCCACCGATGGTGCCCAGCGCCAGTGCAGCGCCAGACAGCTTGCTCTGCTCACCGCTGCGGACATCGCGCAAGCTGCGGCCGGTGACCAGCAGGGAGAGCGCTTCGGACTCGCTCAGGTCCGGTCGGGCATAGACACGTGAGCTGAGTTTGCGCGCGGTTCCGGTGATTTCGATCCCGGCGGTACGTTCGCCAATCTCGCGCTCGGCGCGCACCCGCACCGAGGGTTCGTCGAGCGGGCTGGCCGCATACAGCAGCTCGCCGGTTTTCACCGCCAGCTTCTGGCCATAGGCGGTGTAGTCTCCGGTCACATCCAGCTGGCCGGTGGCGATTGCCGAGCGTCCACTCGACTGCTGCACATTAAGCTGGCCGCGCAGGCTGCCGTCAAAGCCGAAGCCCTTGAGCTGTACATCATCGCCCATGCGGACCAGCACACGCGCGCGCCAGCGCTCGTCTGCGGTCGTATCCTCGACGTCGTCGATGACCACGACATCGTTGCTCTGCACGCTGGTGGTGCCGAGTTGATCGGCGAGGATGCGGGCGCGCGGAATATCCAGTGTCCCGGTCAGGTTCCAGCCCTGCTGATCGCGACTGAGCTTGAGTGCGGGTGTGGCCACCAGATTGAGTTCCGGTGTATTCGAGAGCCTGACCTTGTCGCCGCCGATGCTGAGCGCAAGACCCTCGTCCAGATTGCGCGACCAGCGACCATCGACCGTCAACGTGCCATCACCCGACTTGACCGCGCCACGCAGGATCAGACCCTCGGGCACGCCGGCAAGCGCGACCGAGCCCTCGCTGAGTTTCAGTCCCAGGCCGGGCACATCGGCCTTGAATCCGCTGAGGGTCATCGATCCGCCAGCGCGAAAACCCGCGGCGTCCTGTTGCAGGCGGAACTGCCCGGTGACCAGGCCGACGGGGTTGGCGATCTCGGTCGTGAATGCCTCGATCGCATCGAGTTCACGGATCAGGGCGCTGATCGTGCCATCGTAGGCGAGTGCGCCATTGTCATCGAACCGATATTCGAATGCGGCGTCAGCGTGTCCTTCCGGCAACAGGTCGGTGCTCAGGCTGGCGATGCCGGCGCCTTCGGCATACTCGGTCTGCAGGTGCAGCGCCTGATAACCCAGCAGAAGATCGGGCCGATCCGCAAAACGCAGCAGCCCGCGCGGTGAGCGCAGTTCGGCATTGGCGCTGATCCACTTGTAATCCTTCCAGGCGGCGCGGGCGGTGCCCTGCAGCACGGCTTCCTCGACGCTGTAACCGGTGCCGACCAGCCAGTCATTGGCCCAACTGAGCGGCAGGTTGCCCAGATCGAAGGTGAAGCTGCCGGTGCCCGCGACCAGTTCACCACCCGTGCAGAAATGCGCTTCATCACTGCCACTCCAGCACGACTCGCTGAGCGATACCTGGTTGCTGCCGATGACCAGTGCCAGTGGCTGCTGCAGACGCAGGCCGCGATCACGACTGACCAGAAGATCGGCCTGATCGATCACGCCGTCCCAGCGCGCATTGTTCCAGCCACCGCTGGCGCTGATCTGCAGCTGCGACGCGCGGGCCGACAATTGCAGCGTGAGTGCATGCTCGCTGCGGCTGCCGTCGATCTGGGCGCTGCCGGCATCCAGCAACAAATCCCCCTGCTGCAGGCCGGTAAAACTGGCGCGCAGGGCAACCGCATCATCGGCGCTGAGGCCGACACTGCCGCTGGCATCGAGTCGCTGCAGTGCGAAGTTGGCCCAGTTCAGATCAGCGGCGCTCACTGCAAGGCTCCAGCGCTGATCGCGGTCGGCCTGCAGGCGCAGTTGGCCACTGGCGGCGCTGTCGACTACGGCGAGATCGGGCACCGTCAGTTCCAGCCGCAGTGGCTGCGGACCGCTGATGTCACCGGCCAGTGTCATGCGTGCGTCGGCGAGCGCCACGGCGAGATCGGCACCGCGCAGACTCGAATCAATCAACTCGATTTTGCCCCTGGCCTGCAAGGCTTGCCCGCGCAATTGGCCGGACAGCCCGGAGATATCCAGCGCGCCAGTAGCGCCTTGCTCGCCCCAGGCGCCGCGCCACTCAAGATCGCCCTGCAGGGTTCCCGGCCAGTCGGCGAGCAACTGCGAGGGATCGAACTCGGCGAGCGTGAGCTTGAGCGTCGCCTCGGCCGCGAGGTCGCGCGAAAGACTGCCGGCGACGGTGAGCGATCCGCGCGGCAGGCGCAGGGCCAGTGCATCGAAGCGGATGGCGCTGGCCGAGAGTTCAACCAGGCCATCCAGGCGACCCGGCGGCAGGCCATCCTGCTCGATGCGCAGGCTCGGCTTGAGATGCAACTCGGCGTAGCGGCCGCTGGCCTCGACGGACCCCGAGATCTTGATCGGCGGTGCATCGCCGCGTGCCAGCAGTAGTCCCTCGGACTGCAGCAGCAACTGCATTGGCTGGTCCGGGGCGAGCGGCAGCTGGCCCTGCAGGCTGACTGTTCCGGCTTCGCCCAGTTGCGCAGCCAGCGAGTCGATGCGCAGCAGCGTGTCGTGCCATTGCAGTTGGGCCGGCGCGATGCGCGCCTGGTGCCCGCCTGCAGCCAGTACACCGGACAACTGGAACGCGACGCCAGTGCGGACCAGTTGCAGATCAGCGCTGAGCGGATACTCGGGGCCAAGCCCCAGCGCGCCGGCATCCTGCTCGGGCAGCTTCAGCGCCAGTTCGAACTGCTCGAATCTCTTGCCGGGACGCAGGCGGGCGACGATATCGAGCGGCTGCTTGAGTTCGATATCAATCGCCTCGCCCATTTCGGCCGAACTGCGACGCAGGTGCGCATCAATCGGATCGGCTGCAGAGGCCTTGGTCTGCAGGCGCAGGTCGCTGGCGCCCAGCAACCAGGGTTCGTTCGGCAGAATCACGGTAGCGCCGAGCAGGGTGTACTGCTCCTGCTCGACCCGCAGATCACGCAGAGCGATTGCGCTGGAAGTCATCGTCAAGCCCGCGCGCAAGGACTGCCAATGCATCGGCGCCTCGGCAACACCTTCGATGGCGAAGTCATCGATCTGCAAGGCATCGATGCGCAACGCGGGCAGGGCGACGGCATCGGTCGATGTCGCTGTCGCAGGGGCCGGCAACAACTGCACCCGCAGCCCCTGCAGGTTCAGCTTGCCCAGGCGTGGATTTCCGGCCAGTAGACTCGGAATGCCGAGATCGCCGCGTGCCTGTTGCAGTCGGATATTGACGCTCGCATTGCGATATTGGATGTCCTGCAGTTCGATCGTGCTGCCCAGCGTGCCGGCAGCCTGCCCGATGCGAAGTTCCGGCAGCGCGGCTTGCGCGCGTGCGACAACGAAGCGCAGGCCCGAAGTCGTGTGCAACAACCAGCCCGCGACCGAGGCAGTGACCAGGAGCAGGGTCAGCAGGAGCCAGGCCAGCAGTCGCCAGCGCCTCACAGGTCGGGCCCTGCGGAGATATGGATCTCGAAACTGCTGTCGGGCTGATCCAGGCCACGGGCCAGATCGAGGCGGATCGGACCGACCGGTGATGCCCAGCGGACGCCGACGCCCACGCCCTTGCGCAGGTGCGGACGGCCGCTGGAGAACACATCGCCGGCGTCCACAAACACTGCCGCGCTCCAGTCCGGAATGACCTCGCGCTCGAACTCGACCGAGGCGGTGGTCAGAAAGCGGCCGCCGATTGCGGTGCCGGCAGCATCGCGATCACCCAGGCTCTGATAGCCGTAGCCGCGCACGCTGCGATCGCCGCCGGCGAAGAAGCGCAGCTCCGGTGGCAGTTCGGGAAAATCGGCGGTGCCGGTGGCGCCCAGTTCGCAGCGCAGCAGCAGTCGCGTCTTGGGATTGAACGAGGTGATCCAGCGTCCCTCGATCTGGGCCTGCACCACGCTGACATCGGAGGCCAGCGACTCGCTGGCAGCGCGCACGCCCAGCCGCAGCGAACCGCCGTGTTCGGGCCGGATGCGTTCGAGCGCAAATACCCGCGTCAGGTTGAGTTCCGGATAGATCACCACGGTACGTCGGCGATCGTCGAACAGATCACGGCTGCCGACCACAAAGCTGCCCTGCAGGGCATTGATGCCGAAGCTGCCGTTCCAGAGGTCGCCTGAGCGCGTCATCCCCGCGCTGATCAGGGTGGACGTGGCATCGACCACATCGGTCTGCTCATCGCGGTAGCGGGCGCCGAGCAGATAGAAGCGACGTGCGTCGGAGCTGTGCGGAATGCGGTAATCGATACTGGTAAACGCCAGGTTCTCCGCCAGCTCGGTTTCGCTGGCGAGCGTATGCCCGCGCGCATTGAGCCAGCGCCGGTCCAGTCCAAAGCGGACACCGGCGCCGTAATCGGTATCGTAGGAAGCACCGATGCGATAGGCCGAGCGCTTTGCCGGCGCCAGATTCACTTCGATCGGAACATGCAGGTCGCTGGCGTGTTCGACATCGGGGCGCACCTCGATGCTGGAGAAATAGTTCGAGCCTGCCAGCGCCTGCTGCAGCGCCTCGATGCGCGCCTGGTCGTAACGGTCGCCGTTCTTCCAGGGCAGATAGCGGCGCAGGAAGGCGTCGTCGAACTGGGCACCGGAAAAGCGGATCTCGCCGAGCAGATAGCGTGTGCCCGAATTCCATACCAGCACGATGTCGGCGGTGTTGTGCTGACGACTGATCTCGACGCGCGGTTCCGGCAGGGTCTGATCGAAATAGCCACGGCGTTGCAGGGCGCGCTCGATGCGGGCCTTGCTGGCCTCGTAGGTCGCGTGATCGAAGATTTCCCCTTCGGCCGGGTGGAAGTCACCGACCAGGGCGGCAATGCGTTCATTGCGTGCCGCCGCGCCGATGATCTCGATCTGCACCGAACGCACGCGTACCGGTTCGCCGCGTTCGATGGTCAGTGTGATGGTACGCGGTTTGATGTCGTCGGCGCCGACGCTGACCACGGTCTCGGCGTTGTAGTAACCAAAGGCCTGCAAGGCGTCGCGCACCTCGGTGGGCGCCTGCGCCAACAGTCGGGAAAGCCGGGCACTGCCGATGCTCTTGCGCGACTCGTAGGCGACGATCGAAAGTGCCTGACCTACCGCTTCGCGCTGAAGTTCATCGACGCCTTCGATCTTGACCTTGACCGCGGTCACCGCAGGCTCGGCAGCAGAGGCCGCGTTGATCGCGCCAACAGCAAACGCAAGTACGCCGAGCAGACATGGAAGGGCCAGCCTGGGCCAGCGTACAGCGCGCCCGGTGGACAGGTGGACGCCTCGGTCGACGATGGCTATCGGATGGAGAACGGAACGGAAAACGGCGGGCGCCACTTCAGTCGAACCGCGAGCGCGGCAGGTCCAGCCACTCGAGCGCAGTGCCGTGGAAGAGACGATCCTGACCGGCGGCGTCGAGCGCGAGCGCGTCGATGCCGCTGCCGGGCCGCTGCTCGCCGAGCGGGAACGGGTAATCGGTACCGAGCATCACATGCTCGGCGCCGACGACATCAATCAGATAGCGCAGGGCCTGCGGGTCGTGAACACAGGAATCGAAGAACAGCCGCGAGAAATACTCCCGCGGATTGCGCGGATTGTCGACCGCGACCAGATCCGGCCGCATATTGAATCCGTGCTCGATGCGGCCGATGGTGAACGGGAACGAGCCGCCGCCATGCGCGAAGCAGATGCGCAGGCGCGGCAGCCGCTCGAGCACACCACCAAAGATCAGCGAGCAGGCGGCCCGCGACTGCTCGGCCGGCATGCCCACCAGCCAGGGCAGCCAGTACCTGGGCATCGACTCGGTACCCATCATGTCCCAGGGATGGATCAGGATGGCGGCTTCCAGATCCTGCGCCGCCTGGAAGAATTCAAACAGTTCGGGTGCATCAAGATTCCAGTCATTGACATGCGATCCGATCTGCACGCCCTGCAGGCCGAGTTGATCGACGCAGCGCTCCATTTCCTGGATGGCGAGTCTCGGCGATTGCAGTGGCACCGTGCCGAGCGCAGCGTAGTGGCGACGAAAGCGCCGGCAGACGTCGGCCTTGTGGTTGTTCAGATGCTGGTGCAGATCGAGTGCCTGATGTGGCTTGGCCCAGTACGAGAACAGCACCGGAACCGTCGACAGTACCTGAACCTGCACGCCGAATTGCGCGTACTCCTGGATGCGCAATTCCGGGTCCCAGGTATTGGGCCAGATCTCGCGGAAGAACTTGCCATCCTTGTAGATGCGATGGCGTCCCTCGCGGTGATGGATGACGGCAAAGCGGTCGTCGCCGTATTTCTCGGCGAAGTTCGGCCAGCTCTCGGGCAGTACATGGGCGTGGGTATCGATCTTCAGCATGGGACCATTGTAGTGCCTGCGGATGGTTCTGACCGACGCGAGGCGAGAAGGGTGAATGTGAAGGCCGGCGAAATGCGGCCCGGCATCCCTTTCGGCGCGTCCCGGGCCGGGCCCGCCCCATAGGCGTTAACCTGCTTTTCCTGACGAATGATTGCCCTGTCCAACGCGCTGCTGTCTATCATCCGGCCTTGGTTTGCTTTCGCCCCGAAGGGGCACAACAATTCAGCCCAGGGCAACGCCCTGGGTAGGCGGGCAGATCATCCCGAAGCCCTGAAAGGGCGATTCAGTCCCACACGTTGCGTTCGTCAAACGCGAGGCCATGCCGTTCAAGAAGTGCACGGATTTCGTCCTCGAACGTCCTGACGCGATGATGCGCAGGCTGTCTCGCAATGTAGCGACGCACCGGTGCCAGGTTTGATGCGGACACGGAAGAGGCGCCATAGCCGGTCTGCCACGCGAAGCCAGCAAGATCCGGTTCTTGCGTCTTGCTCCATTTCGACCAAGCCTGCTTCAACTGTTCCACCACTGTGCTCAGTGCCACGGTACACCCGAGCGCGAAAAAGGGGGTGAACGTGATCGGCCACCGGGTTGATCCGCACTGCCGGACAACAGATGGCTTTCGATACCGCAGCGACATACGCGTTTACCGGTGCACGTACCCCTACCTGCAACCGAGGCACACCGTTCTTCTTGCTGAATACCAAATGCACATGCAAACGCGCCAGCGATTGCGACATAAATTTGACTCGCCCTTTCAGGGCTTCGGGTGACGCGCGACCGTACCCAGGGCGTTGCCCTGGGCTGAATTGATGTGCCCCTTCGGGGCGGAGGTCTTGGTGCGCTGGGCCAAAATCATGGAACCAGCCATTAGGTTAACGCCCATGGGTCCCGCCCCGCCGCCGCAAATCTTGATCTTGATCCTGATCTTGATCTTGTAGAGCGCGGCAAGCCCCGATCTACAACGGCACCATCCACATCAACATCAACATCAACATCAACATCAACATCAACATCAACATCAACATCAACATCAACATCAACATCAACATCAACATCAACATCAACATCAACATCAACATCAACATCAACATCAAC
>JALHNO010000013.1:36137-183322 GCA_022843465.1 Pseudomonadota bacterium
TCAACATCAACATCAACATCAACATCAACATCAACATCAACATCAACATCAACATCAACATCAACATCAACATCAACATCAACATCAACATCAACATCAACATCAACATCAACATCAACATCAACGTCAACGTCAACGTCAACAGCAGCGCGGCAAGCCACGCTCCATTCAATCCGCTCAGGGGGAGAAAATCAGCCGCTGGCCTCGTCGGCATACCGTGCCGGCGCCGGATTCAGGTGACCGCAGGCGCTGCAGGTGCGCAGGGTCGGCGAACGATAGAAATGATCAAACACGGCCAAGAACTGCTGCTCGACATCGGTCAGATGAAAGTAGGACTCATGCAGCAGGTGGTTGCACTGGTCGCAATACCACAGCAAGCCGTCCTGCTCGTGCGCGAGCCGCTTGCGCTCGATCACCAGACCGATCGAGCCCGCCATCCGTTGCGGCGAATGCGCAATCCGCGGCGGCAGATAGAACATGTCGCCCGCGCGGATCGGGATATCCCGCGGCTTGCCGTCTTCCTGGATGCGCAGCACCATCTCGCCTTCGAGCTGATAGAAGAACTCCGGGCCTTCCTCGTAGTGATAGTCGGTGCGTTGGTTCGGGCCGCCGACGATCATCACGATGTAGTCGCCATCGACGATGCACTTGTTGCCGACCGGCGGCTTGAGCAGATGCCGGTGTTCGTCGATCCATTGCTGAAGATTGAAGGCAGGACTCAACATCTCAGCGGCCCTCGGGCAGTTGCGCGATGCACTTGAGCTCGATCGCGATCGGGGTGGGCAGGGCCGTGATGCCGAGCGTGGTGCGGCAGGGCTGGGCAGCGCTGAAGTACTCGGCGTAGATCCGGTTGTAGGTCGCAAAGTCATTACGCATATCGGTCAGGTACACGGTAACGTCGATCAGGTCTTCCCAGTGCGCGCCGCTGGCTTCAAGGACGGCGCGCACATTGGCGAACACCTGATGGCATTGCGCGGCGATGTCATAGCCGATCAGCCGGCCCTGTTCGTTGTAGCGATTGCCTGGAATCAGATCGGTCCCCGGGGTGCGTGGTCCGACCCCGGACAGGAACAGCAGATGGCCGGCGCGGCGAGCGTGCGGGTAGGCGCCGACTGGCGCCGGGGCAGCTGCGGTTGTCGTCGTCGTCATGGTGAGGCTCCGATCCGGCAGATGCGCCGCATGGTGTTTTCATAGTCCTGACGGACATCGCTGCCGCCCTCGACCGAGAACCCGAGATCATTGATCTTGCCATCGTGCAGGCTGTACACCCAGCTATGCACGGTGAGGGATTGCCCGCGTGCCCAGGCGTCCTGGACCACGGTGCTCTGACAGACATTGAGCGCCTGCTCGATCACATTGAGTTCGCAGAGTTTGGCGTGGCGCAGCGACGAGGTATCGATCAGGTCGAGCGTCGTCTGGTGCTTGTCGCGGACGTCGCCGACATGGCGCAGCCAGTTGTCGACCAGGCCATGGCGATCGCCATTCATCGCCGCCTGCACGCCGCCGCAGCCGTAGTGTCCGACCACGATGATGTGTTCGATCTGGAGCACATCGGTGGCGAACTGGATCACCGAGAGACAGTTCAGATCGCCATGGGCGACGATGTTGGCGACATTGCGATGCACGAAGATTTCGCCGGGCGCCAGTCCGACGATCTGATTGGCCGGCACCCGGCTGTCCGAGCAACCGATCCACAGATAACGCGGCGATTGCTGGCGCGAGAGTTCCTTGAAGAAATTGGGATTGGCCGCGCGCGTCGTCTCCGCCCAGCGACGGTTGGCACGTATCAGATGCTCGATGCTACTCAAGGGCTGCCCTCATCGCGATTCCAGTTGCACGCAGACATTGCGCGGTTCGGTAAAAAAACGCATGGCCTCGAAACCGCCCTCGCGACCCATGCCGGAGGCCTTCATGCCGCCGAACGGCGTGCGCAGATCGCGCTGCATCCAGCAGTTGATCCAGACGATACCGGTTTCGACCTGTGCGGCAAGCCGATGGGCGCGATTGAGATCGCGCGTCCAGACCTGGGCGGCCAGACCGTAGCTGCTGGCATTGGCGAGTGCCAGAGCCTCGGCTTCACTGTCGAAGGCTTGCAGGCTGACCACCGGGCCGAAAATTTCCTCCTGGTTGCTGCGGCAGTCCGCGCCGAGTCCCTCGACCACGGTGGGCTCGATGAACCAGCCGCCCGCGCAACGCCCGGCCGGGCGCAAGGCCTTGCCACCGCAGAGGATCTGTCCGCCATCGCGCCGGATCTGCTCAATGCAGCCCATTACCTTGGCATGGTGGGCGGCCGACACCAGGGCGCCGACCCGGGTCTCGGGGTCGAGCGGATCGCCAGTGGCGAGGGCTCGCGCTGCGTCGACCAGCGCGTCGCGGAATTCTGCGTAGTACGAGCGCTCCACCAGGATGCGCGCACCGCAGAGACAGATCTGGCCGGCGTTCTGGAACGATGAACGCAGCAGGGTGGCAATCAGATCCGCGCGCGGCGCATCGGCGAATACCAGTACGGGGTTCTTGCCGCCGAGTTCCAGCGAGACCTTCTTCAGCGCCGGGCCGCAGAATCCGGCAATCTGTCGCCCGACGGTGGTGCTGCCGGTAAAACTGATCGCCTTCACCAAAGGGTGTTCCACCAGGGCGCGGCCTGCCTCGGCACCGTGGCCGTGGACAATATTCAACACGCCGGCCGGAAACCCGATCCGGTGCATGATCTCGCTCAGATGATGCGCGGTGAGCGGGGTAACCTCGGAGGGCTTGGCCACCACGCAATTGCCGGCAGCCAGGGCGGGCGCGATCTTCCAGCTGAGCAGGTAGAGCGGCAGGTTCCATGGCGAGATGCAGCCGACCACACCAAGCGGCGCGCGCAGGGTGTAATTGAGCAGGGCGCCATCGTGGTGCGATTCGCTGGAGAACTGCGTTGCCGCCGCCGCGAAGAAGCGGAAGTTGCTGATCGCGCGCGGGATCTCGATATCCCGGGTCTGCCAGATCGGCTTGCCGGTATCGAGCGACTCGGCCTCGGCCAATTCGTTCAGGCAGGCCTCCATCGCGTCCGCAAGCCGATGCAGCCAGCTTGCGCGTTCGCCGTGGCGCAGCCCGGACCAGGCCGGAAATGCCAGGCTGGCAGCGCGCACGGCCGCCTCGACGTCGGCGCTATCGCCTGCGGCGAGCTGGGCGTGCACGCGTCCGGTTGCGGGCTCGAACACGTCGAGCAAACGGCCGTCCGTCGCGCTGCGCCAGTCGCCGCCGATGTAATGGGTCAGTACCGAGGTCATTGCCGCACTTTAGCCCGAGTCGATTGGGGAGAGTAGAAGGACGTCGCTGGCGTCAGCAGAGTGCCGCCCGAATGCCGCCGTTTCGCGTCAACGGACGGCCCGGGTTCGCGGGCGGACTTGCCCCTGCTGCCCCGGAGGGTTACCCTTCAACTGCCGCCCCACGTTTTTTGCTGGGGTCAGGGAGGTTTGCATGAATCGCTCCGCATTGCTGATGTGCTCGCTTGTGCTTGCTGGCGTGGCCTCGGCTGCGCAGGCATCGGCTACGCTGACCCGGGTAAGCGGCGGCGTTCGCGTCAATCAGGGGGTCGAGTTCGTCGAGGCCTTCGAGGAACTGGCACTGCGGCCCGGCGACCGCATCATGACCCTCGAAAACGGCCGCGCCCGTATCACCTTCGATGATGGCTGCGATCTCGATGCCGGGCCCAACACCATGGTCACGATACCCGAGACCTCGACCTGTGCCGGTGGCCAGGCGCTCACCCAGAACATCGCCCCCGGCGGCACCGAAGCAGTCGGGGCGGGCCAGTCCTTCAACTGGCGACGTGCGCTGCTGATCGCCTTGCCGGTTGCCGCAGGAGTCGCGATCTACGAACGCAACCGCGATGACGATGCGACGGTAAGTCCCTGATCGGGCAGAATTCGCCAGTGCCGCTGGATCGGCGCGACCGGTCCGTCCCGGCGGCCCCCATCTGGTTCTTCGGCTTCACCCTTGTTCTGCTGGCGGCGGCGCTCGTGCTCGGCGGTGGCCGCGGCAATCTCGGCGATACCTTGTTGCAACTGCTGGCGGTCACTCTGCTGCTGGCGCAGTTCCGGCTGCCGCCATTGACGCCGGGACCAGAACGTCGCCTGCTGTTCGTGTTGCCGGGCCTGTTGGTGCTGATTGCGCTGCTGCAACTGCTGCCGTTGCCGCTGGCGTTCTGGCAGACCGGTGCGCTGCGGGCGCAACTGGCCCAGGAAATGCTGGCCGCCGGTGCCAGCGTGGCGCCGCAACTGAGTCTCGATCCACTCGCCAGTGAACGCGCGTTGCTGTCCCTGCTGCCGGCCTGCGCCCTGTTTGCTGCCGTGTGGCGACTGGGCCCTGCGCAACGGCGGCAACTGGTGCTGATGTTCATCGCGCTGGCCCTGCTCAGCATCCTGCTCGGCTTCGCCCAACTGGCCGATGGTCAGGAAAGTCTGCTGCGCTTTCATTCGCCGACCAATACCACCGAAGCCGTTGGCTTCTTCGCCAATCGCAATCACTTCGCTTCGCTGCTGGTCACCGCGCTGCCTTTTGCGATCGGTGCTGCGGTCTGGTGGTTCCAGCATCGCCGACCGGGTGCGCCCGGCGACATCCTGGGCGTCGTCGGCCTGGTCGGCATTGCGATGCTGCTGATCCTCGGAATCGCGCTGGCGCGATCGCGCGCCGGGCTGTTGCTCGGCATGCTCGCGGTGGCGTTCTGTGTTCCGCTGCTGTTGCGCTGGCGCGGCCAGCGCGGTGGTGGACGCGCCCTGCTCGTGGTCATCGTGGCGACTGTCTTGCTTGGCGCGCAGTTCGCGCTGATCGGCATCGTGCAGCGTCTGCAGACCGACCCGCTCGACGATGGCCGCTGGCAGTATGCCCGGGTGCTTTCAGCAGCAGCGCAGGATGCCGGCCCGCTCGGAACCGGACTGGGCACGTTTGGCCAGGTCTACCCCCAGTACGAAGCCGAAACCGGTGCCGGGCCCGGTTACGCCGTGGTCAATCACGCACACAACGATGTGCTGGAGCTGGTTCTGGAACTGGGATGGTTGGCCGCGCCGGTCCTGCTGGTGCTGCTGCTGTGGATGGGCTGGGTGGGCTGGCGGCTGCTGCGAAGTACCAGCGGGATCGATCCGCAGGCGTTGCTGCTCGCGCGCCTCGCCTGGGTATCGGCGCTGATGCTCGCCCTGCACAGTTTTCTCGACTATCCGCTGCGCACCACCGCATTGCAATGTGTGTTCGGCCTGATGCTGGCGCTCAGTGTGCCCGCGCGCGCAAGCACAAGCGCGGATTGATCCCCTCTCCCGCTTGCGGGAGAGGATCAGGGTGAGGGCAAACACTCATGTATGAACCGGGCTGATGGGTAACAAGGCAAACCGGGCTGATGGGTGACCGAACGCACGAATGTTTCCAATCAGTCATGCCTGCTCCCCAGCCACCCTCATCCGGCCTGCGGCCACCTTCTCCCGCTTGCGGGAGAAGGGAATGATCCCCTCTCCCGCTTGCGGGAGAGGGTCAGGGTGAGGGCAAACACTCATGTATGAACCGGGCTGATGGGTAACAAGGCAAATCGGGCTGATGGGTGACCGAACGCACGAATGTTTCCATTCAGTCATGCCTGCCGCCCAGCCACCCTCATCCGGCCTGCGGCCACCTTCTCCCGCTTGCGGGAGAAGGGAATGATCCCCTCTCCCGCTTGCGGGAGAGGGTCAGGGTGAGGGCAAACACTCATGTATGAACCGGGCTGATGGGTAACAAGGCAAACCGGGCTGATGGGTGACCGAACGCACGAATGTTTCCAATCAGTCATGCCTGCCCCCCAACCACCCTCATCCGGCCTGCGGCCATCTTCTCCCGCTTGCGGGAGAAGGGAATGATCCCCTCTCCCGCTTGCGGGAGAAGGCCAGGGTGAGGGCAAGCACTCACAGAGATCCCCTGCACGAAATCTCCTACGTCAGCAAAGTTGACGATTGCGACGTGACCGATTGTGTTCGAGGCTTGAACGCAGTGCAGCCATCGGTTAGGTTCACTGCATGAACGCAATCGCCGATGACAGCAAACTGGCCTGGTTTGCCGTGCTCACCAAGCCGCGCTGCGAGGACGTCGCGGTGCAGCAGCTGATGCGCCAGGGCTTCGAGTGTCTGCTGCCCAAGGCGCGGCATCAGCGCCGCAGCGCGCGAGGGATGCAGGCGACAATCGAGCCATTGTTTCCGCGCTATGTGTTCCTGCACGCACGTGCCGATGGCTGGACCCTGGGTCCGGTGCGCTCGACGCGCGGCGTCAGCGGCGTGGTCCGGTTCGGTGGCCAGGCCGCGCATGTGCCGGCGCGTGTCATCGAGCAGATCCAGTCGCGCATGGGCGAGGACGCCTGCGTACGACTCGACGCGCCGGATCTCGCGCCAGGCGATATGGTCCGCATCACTGAAGGTCCGCTGGCGGGCATGCGCGCGATTTTTGATTGTGCTTCGGGTTCGGAGCGGGTGCGGCTGTTGATGGAAATGTTGGGCGAACGGGTAGCGGTCGTGGTGCCACGGTCGCAGTTGGTCACCGGTTTCCAGCAGGCCTGGGCCTGATCGGGATCGCCAGGGATCGTGGCGGCGTGCGGGCCTGAGTCCCGCGTGCGGTGGCAAGGGGGCAAGTGAAACGGGGTGGCTGGTGTCCCGGCATCAGCACTGGAACTACAGCGGTTTCTGGTCTGCGTCCACAAGGGACGCGTGTTGATTTGCAGCACAGGTGTTGAAAGCAATTTCCCTACAACCTGCAGCGTTCGGCCATAGGGCAAGCCCAGCGCCATTGGGCGGTAGCGTGCCTGCGGTCAGGAATGGGATGCGGATGCGGCGGTCATGATGCAGCGTCTGTTGATACCGCTGCGGGGTATCCTCGCTCATCCGCTTGGCCGCATCTATCCGATCGCCTGTCTCTGGCGGTTCTTCGCATGGCAGGTGCGCAGCCGCCTGCATGAAAGCCTGGATGTCCCCTTCGTCAACCAGTCGCGCCTGCGGGTATCGCGGGGCATGACCGGACTGACTGGCAATGTCTATACCGGACTGCACGAGTTCGAGTCGATGGGCTTCCTGCTGCATGGCCTGCGCGGCAATGACCTGTTTGCCGATGTCGGCGCCAATGCCGGCAGCTACAGCGTACTCGCCGCCAAGGCGATCGGCTGTCATGTCGTGGCGGTCGAGCCGGTGGATATCGCACTGCGTGCCTTGCGGGCCAATGTGGTACTCAATGAGATCCACGATCAGGTTGAGATCCACGAGTGTGTGGTGGCCGATCAGGCGGGCAGCGTGCGATTTACGACCGGGTTGGGCGCCGGCAATCACGTCGCCACCGAAAACGAGTCTGCGGTCGCCAGCAGCGATTTTCCCGTGCGCACCCTCGACAGCATCCTGGCAGGCAGAACGCCGATATTGATCAAGCTGGATGTCGAAGGCTATGAATTGAAGGTCTTGCAGGGCGCCGGACACACACTTTCGAGTTCCGTTCTGCAGGCACTGATTGTGGAGATCAATGGCAGCGACAAGCGCTATCAGCTGCAGGCCACCGAACTGGTCGATCTGCTCAAGCGCTACGGTTTCAGCGGGCATCACTACAACCCGATACGGCGCTTGCTGCACGCTGTCGATCCGCTCAGTGTCGACGGCAACGTGATTTTCCTGCGCAACCCCAATCGCATGCACCAGCGCCTCCGTTCCGCGCCGATGTTTGTACTCCCCAGCTGGCGCCTGGCGATATGAGCGCCATCGTGCGTGCCTGGTGCGCATGGCACATGGTCGCAGTTTTCCGCAAGGTCCGCCTCTCTGCAGCGGGCTGCGTCTCGTCCCCTACGTGCAGAGCACCTGGTGGAACCCGCCAATGAACGACGTATCGCACGACGAGATTCCGCTGCAGTTGATGCGCCTGCTGGAGGCCAACCCGCAAATGAGTCAGCGCGCGCTGGCCGAGGAGCTGGGGCTGAGTCTGGGCAAGACCCATTACTGCATCCATGCCCTGATCGAGAAGGGCTGGATCAAGGCACGCAATTTCAAGAACAGCGACAACAAGCTGGCCTACGCCTATGCGCTGACGCCAAGTGGAATTCGTCAACGCGCCAATGCCACGGTGCAGTTTCTCAAGCGCAAGCGCGCCGAATATGCCGCGCTCAAGCGCGAAATCGCCCAGCTCGAGGCCGAAGTGGCTTCCTCGAAGGCGCGTCGCTGATGGGCGCTCGCTTTTCTGTTGGGCATCTCTGCGAGATGCCGCCTTCAAGGCGCCGCGGGGGTGGGATGGCATCTCACAGAGATGCCCTACAGGATCAAGGACGAGCAGCGGGGCAAGCCCCGCTCTACAAAGGCGGAATACGGCAAATCGCGTGGTCGAGGGGCGGGGGTCAATGATGAACTTCAACCCCAACCTTGCCGATGCCAGGATTGCCGTGATCGGACTCGGTTATGTCGGGCTGCCACTCGCTGCGGCCTTGTCGGCGCATTTTGCGGTGACCGGATTCGATATCTCCGAGTCACGCATCAGGGCCTTGCAACAGGGCAAGGATGGCACCGGCGAACTCGACCAGGCCGAACTGGCCGCCTTGCCGCGGGTTCGGCTGAGCTCCGATGAAGCCGATCTCGCTTCCTGCACCGTCTACATCATCGCCGTGCCGACGCCGGTCAGCAGCGACAAATTGCCCGACCTCGGGCCACTCCGGGCGGCCAGCCAATGCGTGGGCCGCGCGCTCAAGCGCGGCGACATCGTGATCTACGAATCCACGGTCTACCCGGGCGCTACCGAAGAAGTCTGCGTGCCCGAGTTGGAGCAGAGTTCCGGTCTGAAGTTCAATGCCGATTTCTACTGCGGCTATTCGCCCGAGCGGATCAATCCCGGTGACCGCACGCGGCGCATTGCCGACATCATCAAGGTGACATCGGGCTCCACGCCCGCTGTCGCACGGTTCGTCGATCAGCTGTATCGCCGCATCATCCGCGCCGGCACCCATCTCGCTCCGAGCATCCGGGTGGCCGAGGCCGCCAAGGCAGTCGAGAACACCCAGCGCGACATCAATATCGCCTTCGCCAACGAACTGGCGATGATGTTCCATCGCATGGGCATCGATACCGATGAAGTGCTCAAGGCCGCCGAGACCAAGTGGAATTTCATGCCGGTGCGACCCGGTCTGGTCGGCGGCCACTGCATCGGTGTCGATCCCTACTATCTGATCCACAAGGCCGAAGAAGTCGGCGCCGCGCCCACGCTGATCCGTTCGGCGCGCCTGATCAATGAGCAGATGAGCGCACATATTTTCGCGCGACTCGCCGATGCCATGCAGGTCCGCGGCATCGCGATGTCCGGCGCGCGCGTGCTGGTGCTCGGACTGAGCTTCAAGGAGAATTGTCCGGATATACGCAATACGCGCATCGTCGAGTTGATCGCAGAAGCGGGCAGATGCGGAGCGCGCGTCGATGTCTACGATCCCTGGGTCGATGCCGACGAGGCGCGCGAGGAGTACGGAATCGAGTTGCTGAATTCGCTTCCGTCCGATCCGGTCTACGATGCCATCGTGCTGGCGGTGGCGCATCGCGAGTTCGCGGCCATGGGCGCAGCGGCGATTCGCGCGCTCACGCGCACGCCGTCGGTGGTCTTTGATGTCAAGGGCCTCTATCCACGCGATCAACTGGACGGTCGTCTGTGATGTCCATGACCTGCGAGTTGCAGCGCTGAATGTGCGGCATCGTCGCCCTCTACGCCCACTCTGGCTCGGCTGCGCCGGTCGATCGCGAGGAACTTCGCCGCGTGCGTGATCATATGCAGGCGCGCGGGCCGGATGGGGCAGGTGAGTGGTACTCGGCAGACGGACGGCTGGGGCTCGGTCATCGACGGCTGGCGATCATCGATACCACCGAGCGTGGCGCGCAGCCGATGCGCAGCGCCGACGGCAAGCTGGTGATCAGCTTCAATGGCGAGATCTACAACTACCGCGAACTGCGCGCCAAACTTGAAGCCCTGGGCCGCGTGTTTGCGACCGATTCCGATACCGAAGTGCTGCTGCATCTGTACGCGCAGCAGGGCGTCGAGATGTTCAGGCAACTGCGCGGCATGTTTGCGCTGGCGATCTGGGATGAGGAACGCCGCCAGCTGGTGCTGGCGCGCGATGCGTTCGGCATCAAGCCCCTGTATTTCGCTGATCGCGCCGGCCTATTTCGCTGCGCCTCCCAGGTCAAGGCACTGCTCCATGCCGATGTCGATCGCGCGCCCGATTCTGCCGGGCATGCCGGATTCATGATGTGGGGTTCGGTGCCGGAACCGTTCACGCTGTATCGCGGCATCCGTTCGCTGCCGGCAGGGCACTGGATGCGGGTGGGCGCCCAGGGTCCGAGTCCATCGGTAGCGTTCTGCGATGTGGTGCGGGTCCTGAAGGAAGCCGCCGACCAGCCCAGCGAGATGGACCGACCGACCGCGATTGCCTGCATCGCTGCCGCCATCCGCGGCACGGTGCGGGCGCACCAGATTGCCGATGTGCCCGTCGGAGTGTTCCTGTCGGCCGGGATTGATTCGGGCATGATCGCCGACAATGCCGAGGCCAGTGGCGAGCGTCCGTACACGTTGACGCTCGGCTTCGAGGAATACATCGGCAGCGGCAATGACGAAGTGCCACTGGCGGAAGAAGTCGCCCGCGGGCTCGATGCCTGGCATAGCACCCTGGTTACCCGGCGTCAGGATTTCGAGGACGACCGCGAGCGTCTGCTGGCGGCGATGGATCAGCCATCCATCGACGGCGTGAACACCTGGTTTGTGGCCCGAGCTGCGGCACGCATGAATTTGAAAGCTGTGCTCTCGGGTCTGGGCGGTGATGAGCTGTTTGCGTCCTACCCGAGTTTCCGGCAGTTGCCGCGGCTGGTTCGGATGGCGCGGCCGTTTGCCGCAGTACCTGGAATGGCGCGTCTGATGCGCCGGATGTCGGCCCCCATACTGGGGCGACTGACCTCGCCGAAATTTGCCGGCGTACTGGAGTACGGCGGCTCGCTCGGCAGCGCCTATCTGCTGCGCCGCTGCCTGCATGCGCCGTGGGAACTGCCGGGATTGCTTGGACATGAAGTCGCTGCCGCAGGACTGGAACAGTTGCAGACCCTGGCAGCCCTGCAGCGCACCGTCGAAGGCAATCGCAGCGATCGTCTGGCAGTCTCGGCTCTGGAAATGGGCTGGTACATGCGCAACCAGTTGCTGCGTGATGCCGATTGGGCGGGCATGGCGCAGTCGCTGGAGATCCGCGTACCATTTGTCGATCTCGACTTGTTGCGCAGTTGCGCGCCGATCTTTGCGCGTCATCCCGATATCAGCAAGGCGGAGATCGCCCAGGCGGCGGCGCCGCGTATTTCGCGCAAGGTGCTGCAGCGACCCAAGAGCGGGTTCTCGATTCCGGTGCGCGACTGGCTGAGCGGCGCGAATGCCGGCTCGCGCGGACGTGGACTGCGCAGCTGGGCACGCTATATCCATGGTCGCCATACCGGTGCCCGCGCATGAGGGTGCTGCTGCTGACCACCGATGCCTATGGCGGCCATGGCGGCATCGCCTTGTACAACCGCGATATCGCCGATGCCCTGGCCGAGATGGCCGAGATCAGCGAAGTGGTGGTGGTGCCGCGCACCTTGCCCCTGGTCCCCGAAGGCATCCCGTCGAAGGTACGTTTCCATGGTGAGGCCGCTGGTGGAAAATGGCGCTATGTGCGCACTGCCTTGCGCTGCGCACTGTCGTCGTTTGACCTGGTGATCTGCGGCCATGTCAATCTGCTGCCGCTGGCCGGTGTCGTGCGCGCGAAGCTGCGTTGTCCACTGGTTCTTATGGTCTACGGCGTTGATGTCTGGACCCGGATGCACCGCTCCACACGCTACTGGTTGCGCCGGGTCCATGCAGTCTGGTCGATCAGCCGGATCACCCGTGAGCGGATGAATGCCTGGGCGCAGCTGCCGGAGGATCGCTATCAGTTGCTGCCCAATGCGATTCACCTGGATCGTTATGGGGTTCGTCCCAAGTCGCCGGCGCTGCTGGCACGCTATGGGCTGCAGGGACGCAAGGTGATTCTGACGGTCGCGCGACTGCCCGGCGCCGAGCGCTACAAGGGCGTTGATGAATTGCTCGAGATTCTGCCGGAGTTGATCGCAGTACATCCGAACCTGAGCTATGTCATTGCGGGCGATGGTGACGATCGCCAGCGACTGACCGCCAAGGCCTACGATCTTGGACTGGAGCAGCATGTGGTATTCACCGGATTCGTTGCCGAGCACGAGAAGGCCGATCATTATCGCCTGGCCGATGTGTTCGCGATGCCGGGGCGCGGTGAGGGCTTCGGCTTTGTGTTTCTGGAAGCGCTGGCCTGCGGCGTACCGGCAGTCGGCAGTCTGATCGATGGCAGTCGCGAGGCGCTGCTCGATGGCGCGCTGGGTGAACTGGTCGATCCACTGGATCGTGCATCAATTCGTGCTGGCATTCTGCGCGCGCTCGACAAGCCCATCGCGGTGCCCGATGGTCTGTCGCACTACGCCTGGCCCGGCTTTCACGCGCGTCTGCGGGCGGCGCTAGACTCGGTTCTTCCGCACACGATGGCGAAGGCATGAGTATCGACAACGCCGCATCGACAGCAAAGACGGCCCTGATCTGTGGCGTCTCCGGTCAGGACGGTGCCTATCTGGCGCAACTGCTGCTCTCCAAGGGCTATCGTGTGGTGGGCACATCGCGTGACGCCCAGATCAGCAGCTTCGCCAATCTGGACCGGCTCGGCATTCGCGCGCGCATCGAGGTCGCTTCAATGGCGATCAACGACTTCCGCAGCGTGCTCAATGTGCTGGCGAAATTTCGTCCCGACGAGATCTACAATCTTGCCGGACAAAGTTCGGTCGGTCTCTCGTTCGATCAGCCGGTCGAAACGCTCGAAAGCATCAGCGTCGGCACGCTCAATCTGCTCGAAGGCATCCGCTTTCTCGACACCCGAATCAAGCTCTACAACGCCGGTTCGAGCGAGTGCTTCGGCGATACCGGCGACACGCCGGCGGATGAGTGCACGCCGTTCCGACCGCGCAGTCCCTACGCTGTGGCCAAGGCCGCCGCGTTCTGGGAAGTAGCCAACTATCGCGATGCCTATGGCCTGTTTGCCTGCTCCGGCATCCTGTTCAATCACGAATCGCCGCTGCGCCCGGAACGATTCGTCACCCAGAAGATCGTCCGCGCCGCCTGCCGCATCGCCGCCGGCAGCGGCGAACGCCTGCAACTCGGCAACCTCGATATCCACCGCGACTGGGGCTGGGCACCGGAATACGTTGATGCGATGCACCGGATGATGCAGGTCGACAAGGCTGAAGACTTCGTGATCGCGACCGGACACACCCATGCCTTGAAGGACTTCGTCGCCGCCGCATTCGAAGCCGTGGATCTCGACTGGAAAGCGCATGTCGATGTGAATGCCAATCTGATGCGCCCCACCGACCTGCGCTTCAATCGCGCCAATCCCGAACGTGCCACGAGTAGGCTGGGATGGCGTGCCGGGAAGGCGATGCGTGAAGTCGTGACAGCCATGGTGCAGGAAATCACCTCTCGCCGAGCAGAGCGCCTGGCGTGAGCCGAGAAAACACAGAGCAGTACTTCGGCCACGATCACCTGACCGTGATCGAGCCGGTGAAGGGCTGGCGCATGCTGGACTGGCGCGAGCTTTGGGCGTATCGCCAGTTGCTGTGGGTGCTGACGGCGCGCGATGTGAAGGTGCGCTACAAGCAGACGGTGCTGGGTGCGGCCTGGGCGGTGTTGCGACCACTGACCACGATGTTGATCTTCAGTGTGGTGTTCGGTCGGCTGGCGAAGATGCCCTCGGACGGCATTCCGTATCCGATCTTCGTCTATGCCGCATTGCTGCCCTGGACCTTCTTCGCCGCAGCGATCACCAGTTCCGGGCAGTCCCTGGTGGGCTCCTCGCATCTGGTCAGCAAGGTCTACTTCCCGCGGCTGATCATTCCACTTTCGTCGATTGGTGCCGGATTGGTCGATCTGCTGGTGTCGTCGGTGATTCTCGTGTTGATGATGTCCTGGTATCAGGTAGGGCTGAGCTGGAATCTGCTGGCGGCACCGCTATTGATTGCGGGTGTCGTGTTCACTGCGCTCGGCATTGGGACCCTGCTTTCGGCGCTGACCGTGGCCTACCGGGACTTCACCCATGTCACGCCGTTCATGGTGCAGATCTGGATGTATGTGACGCCGGTGATTTTCCCGATCAGTCTGGTGCCGGAGCGTTGGCAGTGGCTGCTGTATCTGAATCCGATGACTGGTATCGTCGAGGGATTCCGCTCCGTGTTTTTGGGCCGGCCGTTCGATCTGGTCGGACTCGGCATGTCGTTCGCAGTCAGTGTGCTGCTTTTTGTCATCGGCGTTGCCTACTTTGAACGTGTGGAGCGGCGCTTCGCCGACGTGATCTGATGAGCCGCCCGGCGATCAAGGTGGAGGGCGTCTGGAAGGAATACACGGTCGGGGCCGCGCATCCCCGTCACAGCACCTTTTACGATCTGCTCAGTCATGGCCTGATGGCACCGTTTCGTCGCTTGCGTGGCGCCGGCGTCGACGCGACCAGCGGCGATCGCTTCCAGGCACTGCGTGATGTCAGTTTCGAAGTCAGGCCCGGTGAAGTGCTCGGTGTGGTCGGCCGCAATGGCGCCGGCAAGAGCACCCTGTTGAAGGTGCTCAGCCGAATCACCGCGCCGAGTCGCGGCCGGGTCAGCCTGCGCGGCCGGGTTGCCAGCCTGCTTGAAGTGGGTACCGGATTTCATCCTGAACTCAGCGGGCGCGAGAACATCCATCTCAATGCCACCATTCTCGGCATGGGCAAGGCCGAGATTGCGCGCAAGTTCGATCAGATCGTCGCGTTCTCGGGCATCGAGCGCTTCCTCGACACGCCGGTAAAGCGCTATTCCAGTGGCATGTATGTGCGGCTGGCGTTTGCCGTCGCCGCCCATGTCGAGGCCGATATCCTGCTGATCGACGAGGTACTGGCCGTCGGCGATGCCGAGTTCCAGAAGCGCTGTCTCGGCATGATGGGTGAAGTCGCGCGCGATGGCCGCACCGTTGTGTTCGTCAGCCACAATCTTACGGCGATGCGCAATCTCTGCAGCGAGGGGCTGCTGCTCAGCAATGGCCGGGTGGACGCGTCTGGCAGCATTGATGAGGTGCTCAGGCAGTATGCGTTCAATGCGGCAGGCCATACCGGTGCCGTTGTCGATATCGATGAGGCCTACCCGGAGAAGATTGCGGCCCTGCGCCGGGTTGCGGTGGTGCCGCAGGGCGGGGCAGGTGGTGACTCCCTGTCGGTGTCGGCGCCGTTCCAGATTTCAACCTGCATCGAGGTGCGTGCCGAGCACGTCGATCTTGGAGTCTTCGTGTCCTGCCTGGACGCCAGTCAGAACTGCGTATTCAGTTCGGCCAGCTTCTTCAACGCTAAACTCAATGGCGCCAGATTGACAGCGGGATTGCACGAGTTCCATTGCTCGGTGCCGGCTCATCTTCTGAACACGGGTGATTACACCCTGGACGTTGTGCTGATCCGCAATCGTTCCGAGATCGTGCTGACAGAATCGGCGGTCGTGTCCTTCCATATTGAGGACGCGCCCACCGGTATCGACGGCTGGCACTGGCCGATCCAGGGCATCGTGCGTCCGCAGCTGGGCTGGACGAAATCGAAAATCTCGAGCCCTCGCGCGGCATTCCAGACCGGCGTCACGCCAGTCGCCACTTCATCCACTCCGAAGTCTCCGGGAGCGTCCTCTTGAGCAGTGTCGTCATAACCACCATCCAGGCGCCCACCAATTCGGTGATTGCCATGCTGGACAAGGCGCAGAGCGCGGGTCTGGACCTGATCGCGATCGGTGACCGCAAGACTCCAGAAGTAGCCTGGCCTGCGGGAAGCAGCTACT
Source organism: Pseudomonadota bacterium (assembly GCA_022843465.1). GTDB lineage: Bacteria > Pseudomonadota > Gammaproteobacteria > Xanthomonadales > Ahniellaceae > 0-14-3-00-62-12. The sequence continues at coordinate 52,046 of JALHNO010000013.1, forward strand.
TCAATATCCAGCAGCAACAGGCTTCGGGATTCGAACTGGCTGGCCTGCTGCCAATGAACCACTACGCGCGCAAGAATCTGGGTTATCTGATCGCGATGGCGGCCGGTGCCGAGGCGATCTTCGACACCGATGATGACAATGCGCCGCTGCCGAGCTGGGGCGCGCGCTCACTGCTCACGCGCGCTCGGCGCTGTGAGCAGACCGGTTGGATCAATGCCTATCGCTGGTTCAGTGATGCCCATGTCTGGCCGCGTGGGCTCCCGCTCGATCATGCACACCATGCGGCCGCGGCCGCGCCGCTGGGCGCCATGGCCGAGATTGCCGCGCCGATCCAGCAAGGGCTGGCGGATGGTTCTCCGGATGTGGACGCCGTCTGGCGTCTGTTGATGGATCAGGACATCCGGTTCCGCGATGGCGACAGTGTGTTCCTGCCCGAAGGCGCCTGGTGCCCGTTCAATAGCCAAAGCACCTGGTGGTTCCCGGCGGCCTATCCGCTGATGTATCTGCCGAGCTTTGTCAGCTTCAGAATGACCGACATCTGGCGCAGCTTTGTGGCGCAACGCTGTCTATGGGCGATGGGTCATGGGCTGGTGTTTCATGGACCGGAGATGTTCCAGGATCGCAATCCGCATAACCTGATGCGGGATTTCGAGCAGGAAGTTCCTGGCTATCTGCACAATGAGAAGATCCGGCAGACGCTCGAAGCATTGCAGTTGAAGGCCGGACCGGAGGCAGTCGCCGAAAACTGTCGTGCCTGCTACGAAGCACTGATCGCCGCAGAACTTGTGCCCTCGACGGAACGCTCATTGTTGGTTGCTTGGCTGGATGATTGTCGCTCGGTTGCCACTGGATTGAATGTGGCACCTCCAGCTGCGGGAGGCTTGCAATGAATGCCATTCTCCAAGAGATTCTGGCGACTGGTGTCACCGTACTTCCTGACGGCGAGCGGGTCCCTATCCACTCTGGCGTCGGGCCTGGAAGTGGGAGCGTGTTACTTGCGGCTGTCGAAGCGGCAAAGCCAAAGCTGGGCTGTGAAGTTGGTCTGGCATTTGGACTGAGCACTCTGTACATCCTTGATGCGATGCAAGCCCACGGAGGCGGACGGCTGATTGGTGTGGATCCGGCTCAGCATGATGCGACTTGGAGGGGCGGTGGGCTGCACAATGTGCAACGTGCAGGGTTCGCGGATTACTACGAGTTTCTGGAAGAAACGTCACAACTTGCCCTTCCAAAACTCGCCGGCTGCGGCACCCGAATACAGTTCGGCTTCATCGACGGTTGGCATACCTTCGATCACGCACTGGTCGACTTCTTTTTTCTCGACATGATGATGGACGTCGGCGGTGTTGTGGTGCTTGACGATGTGGGTTACCCGGGATTGCAGCGACTGGCGCACTTCATTGTTAGCAACCGTGATTACAAGCTGCTCGCGCTTGATCGGCGCCCAATCCCGTCTGGCTGGCGAGTCACTGCCAAGTCAGGGGCTCAGCGCTTGTTGCGTCCCCTCGTGCGCGACAACCATTCGCCAACCATGGAAACGCTCAAGCTGCAGCAGCCGATCAACACGGCGCAGCTGATCGCCCTGCAAAAACGTGGCGATGATCGTCGTCGCTTCGATCACTTCGTGCCCTTCTGAGCGCGCGCATGAGCAATCCGCATCCGCTCGTCAGTATCGTGATCCCTAGTTACAACCAGGGGCGCTTTATCCGCGAGACCATCGCGTCCTGCCTGAGTCAGGATTACCGGCCGCTCGAAATTCTGGTGCTCGATGGTGCCTCCAAGGACGATACCGTTGCGGTGCTGAAGTCATTCGATGCAGCTGAACTGCAGTGGTGGAGCGAGCCTGACGGCGGCGTGGTGGATGCGGTCAACAAGGGGCTGGCGCGGGCGCAGGGTGCCATCCTCACGATCCAGAGTTCGGACGATGTGTTTCTGCCGGGCGCGATAACGGCGATGGTCGCGGCATTGCAGGCTGCACCGGAGGCTGGCCTGGTCTACGGCGACGTCGAGTTGATCGATGCCGATTCGCAGTTGATCGGCGCTGACGTGCAGGGCGATTTTGACTTCTGTGCCTACCTCGGCCGACTGCAGTACATCCCGCAGCCCGGAACCTGCTTCACGCGTGCGGCCTATGCGGAGACCGGCGTCTGGCGGGACACCGTGAGCTACGCGGCCGATGCCGATTTCTGGATGCGGATTGCGAGCCGCTTTCCGGTGCTGCATGTGGCGCGTTGCGTTGCACGCTATCGCTACCACGATGAGCAGCGCGATACCCAGCGCGCACGGATCGCCCGTGACTGGACCCAGGCCGTCAACGATCTGATCGCCAGCAACTTGCTCACGCCGAGACAGCGACGATATGCCCGCATGGGCAATCAGTTGGTCCGTCACCGCTACGCTGCGCCGCAGAACTGGATGGAGCGCACGCGTGCACTCTATGCGGCGGCATTGGCAAATCCACCGGGTCTCCTCGACGCCCGCTTTCCCAAACGCGAGCTGCTGCCGGGACGCGATCCGATCTGGCGCCAGTTGTCGCGACTGAAACGCTCGCTGGGCTTCCGGCCGAGAGTCGGATGATGTCCGGACTGCAACGCGCCCGTGGCCTGCTCGGTGTCGTCGTCAAGGATCTGCCGCGCTATCTGCCAGCCCTCCGACAGCGTTCGCCGCGCTATCTGGCGATCTGCAATCGCGGCGAGCAGCTGATCGCGGCGCCTGATGGCAGCGGGTACCGCTGCGACTGGCAATGGACTTCGGATCTGCGCGCGCCGCTGCAATTGCCGGTACTCGGGCGCAGGCTGATGCAACGCGCGCTGGCCGATCATCCGATCCGGCTGAATCCGCAACCGGACACGATGCCAGTAGCGCCCGAAGTAACTTTCATCATCGGGCACCGCGGCGACAGTCGCCTGCCATATCTGCTGAAGACACTCGAGAGCATCGCCGGCCAGCAGGGCGTCGCGTTCGAGTGCATCGTGGTCGAGCAGGACAGTGTGCCACGGCTCAGCGGTCGGCTACCTTCCTGGGTTCGCCATCTGCATACACCGCCGCCAGTCGCGAATATGCCGTATTGCCGGTCCTGGGCCTTCAATATCGGTGCCCGTGAAGCAAGCGGAGCGCTGCTGATCCTGCACGACAACGATCTGCTGGTATCGACCGACTATGCCGCCCGGTCGCTGGAGCGCATGCGGGCAGGCTTTGACGTGGTCAATCTGAAGCGCTTCGGCTTCTATCTGGGCGAGGCGCACACCCAGGCTGTTTTCGAGCGCGCAGTGTCTCTGACGGATCAGCCGCCAGAGAGCGTGGTGCAGAACATGCTGGGCGGCGGCAGCATCGCGATCGGGCGTTCGGCTTACCTGCGCATCGGCGGCATGGACGAGGGTTTTGTCGGCTGGGGTGGCGAAGACAACGAGTTCTGGGAGCGCGCCCAGACCCTGGATCTCTGGCCCTATGGCTGTCTGCCTTTGATTCATCTCTGGCATCCGTCACAGCCCGGCAAGTATCAGTCCGACAATCCCACGCTGGCGCGCCATCGCGCACGATCTGCAATCGATGCGGTGCGTCGCATCGAAGAACTCTCGGCCTTGCCCTGGGGCGATCGCAGCGGACCGCTGGGCTACGGCGGGGCAGCGGACAGTGGCTGAGCGGAGACCGCGGACTGTGGCCGAGTCGTCCATATGGGCGCAGCCATGTGCGGTCTAGTCGGCTGGCTGTCAGCACCTGGAGTGGCAGCAGATCCGAACCTGCTCAGCTCCATGATGGATGCGATCGGCCATCGTGGTCCGGATGACCGCGGGTCCTACATCGATGACGACGCCGGCATCGCGCTCGGGCATTTGCGCCTGAGCATCATCGACCTCAGCTCGGCGAGCCATCAGCCCATGCGCGATGGCGGGTCCGGCGTGACGCTTGCCTACAATGGCGAGTTGTACAATTTCCGCCCGCTGCGTGCCGAACTGCAGTCGCTCGGTCATGTGTTCGCCTCGCAGGGCGATACCGAGGTGGTGCTGCGCAGTTATCTGCAATGGGGCATCGACTGCGTGCAGCGCTTTGCCGGCATGTTCGCGCTGGCCCTCTGGGATCCGCGCGGCCAGGTGCTGCACCTCGCGCGCGATGCAATGGGCATGAAGCCGCTGTATTACGTCGAACAGCCCGGCCGCCTGCTTTTCGCCTCCGAGGTCAAGGCCTTCAAGCGAGTGCCGGGATTGCATCTGCGCCCCTCGGCTTCGGGTCTGACCCAGTATCTGGAATTCGGCTATGTGTTCGATACCCATGAGACGATCTTCGAGGGCGTACGCAAACTGCCACCGGGGTTTCGCGCCGAACTGAGGACGGGCAAGGCGCCCAACCTGGTGCGCTATTTCGATCCGCCTGCGCCCGATCCCGCCGACCGCCGTGATGAACAGAGCCGCGTCGATGAGTTGCAGGCCGTGCTGTCCGAAGTGACCGAGCAGCACCTGATTGCCGATGTCCCGGTCGGTCTGTTGCTGTCGGGTGGGCTGGATTCCAGTCTGATTGCTGCGCTGGCCGCGCGCAAATCCTCGGTGCTGACGATCAGCATGGGATTCTCCGACTCCGTCATCGACGAGCGGCCCCATGCGCGCGCGGTCGCTGACCATATCGGCTCGCGTCACCTCGAAGTGTTGATCACGCCCCAGCAGGTCATGCAGGAAGTCGTCGCGGGCGCCTGGGTGTTCGACGATCTGTTTGCTGACTGGGGCACGATCACCACGCGCCTGATGTACCGGCGTTGTCGCGAGCAGGGTGTCAAAGTGGTGCTGGTTGGCGAGGGCGCAGACGAAATTTTTGGTGGTTACGATGTCTTCCGATGCCCCGAGCGCCTTGGACTGTGGCAACTGTTTCGTCTGTACCAGCGCTATTCAGGACGTCGGCATGGCAACCTCTTTGGTGCATTCCGCGAGTGTATGGTCAAGTATCAGCAAGCTGGGCAGGGCGATACCTTCCATGCGGTGAGGATGTTTGAGGCGCTTCGTCAGCTTCCAAACCAGTATGTGATGAAGGTGGACAAGGCGAGCATGGCCGAAAGTATCGAGGCAAGGGCCCCATATCTTGATCGCCGTGTCGCCGAGCTTGCGTTGCGGACTCCGCGTGAATGGCTGCTCCGTGATGACCAGAACAAATATCTACTGCGCGCACTTGCCAGGCGCGATGGGCTTCTTCCATCGTCCATCAGCAATCGGACCAAATTCGGTGGTTCGGTTGCCGCAAGTTGGATGGATGAGAACACAAAGTTCCGGGACTTCGCACGCGAGCGTCTCCTTGGTGGCGTCTGGTGTCGGAAGCTTGGCGTACTGTCTGATATGGAAGCCTATTTTAAGCGTGGGCGGCGCGGTCGTCCGTTCCCGTTCGCGATATCGCTTTATAGCAATCTGGCCTGGAGACTGCTGCTGCTCGAGTTGTGGTGGGAACATTACGCTGGTGCGGAAACTTCATGATTGACGGGTTGGTCAGCACGGTGATCCCGGTTTTCAACCGCCCCGCGATGCTTCGAGAGGCGGTGGACAGCGTCCTGGCACAGACCTGGCGGCCGATTGAGATCGTCATCGTGGACGACGGTTCCACCGACGCCACGGCTGTCGTCGCCGAATCGCTACGTGCTGAGAATCCCTCGGTTGTGAAACTCCTCGCGCAAGCCAACGCTGGCCCGGGAGTCGCTCGTCAGCACGGGCTCACGCACAGCACTGGCGAGTTCGTCCAGTTCCTGGACAGCGATGATCTGCTGCTGCCCAAAAAGTTTTCGCTTCAGATCGCCGGACTGCGTGAGGATACGGCGGCCGGCATCAGCTATGGAAAGTCGTACGCCAGCACTGGCGGAGTGCGATCCGACAAGCCGGCGCAACGAACCGGGGAGGTATTCCGCACCCTGTTTCCGGCGCTGCTCCGAGAACCGATCTGGCCGACGATGACACCGCTCTATCGCCGCGCCTTGATCGATCGTATTGGACCGTGGCCCCGCGCGCGCCAGTTGGAAGACTGGATCTACGACGCGCAGGCGGCAGAACTGGGTGTGGAGCTGCACTACGTCGACGACTACATTGCAGAGACCAGGGATCACACAGAGGCACGACTCTGCAGAGAGTGGATGAGCAATCCGGAAGGAATGAAGGAGCGGATCGCTGCCTACTTCGAGGTAATGATTCGCGCGAAGCGGGCTGGGGTTGAACGGGTTCATCCCGAGTACCAGCGCTTTGCCCGAAGCCTGTTCTGGATGGCGAGAAACGCTGGACGCTATGGATTGGAGTCAGAAGCGGAACGCCTGTTCCTGGCCGCGCGCGAGGAGACGCTTGCGCCCGGCTGGGACTATCGCTGCTTTGGGATCATGGCGAAGCTGCTTGGTTGGTCGCGTGTCAGCAGGCTGGCAGAGGGAATCAAGGGGCTGACTCGGTGAATACCGATGCGTCATCACAATCCGGTTCGTTGTCCAGTTCCGCGTCGGCGCCTCTGGTGTCGGTGGTCATGTCCGTCTTCAACGGTGCTGAAAGGCTCACCGATACCCTGGAGAGCGTGCTGGGGCAAACCGATGTCGCGCTTGAGCTTATTGTTGTGGACGACGGCTCAACGGACGCAACAGCCGAGATCCTGCGCCGCCATGCGGAAGCGGATTCCCGGCTGATCGTGATCAGTCAGCGCAATACCGGATTGACCCGGGCACTGATCGCCGGATGCGAAAGGGCCAAAGGGCAGTTCATCGCTCGCCAGGATGCCGATGACCTCGCGCTTCCAGGACGAATTCGGGCACAGGCTGAGTATCTGTTGCAGCACCCTGAAGTAGTGGCTGTGGCCGGTGGTGTCCGCTTCGTGGCCCCGCAAGGTGAAGTGCTCTTCGAGGTCATACCTCCCACGAGGCTGGTGATTGATCTACACATCGATAGAATCAAGACTCCACCCTTGGTCGCGGCCATGTTCCGACGGGCCAGTTACCTGGAATGCGGGGGATTTCGACCTCGATTCGTCGTCGCCCAGGACGTGGATCTGTGGCTTCGGCTTGAGGAAGTCGGTCCATGTCATGGCATTGAAGATGTCTATTATGAGGCTCGCATGACGGTAGCCGGAATCAGCAGCAGCCGACGGGGTGCGCAACTCGAGCTGGCACGTCTCGCAATAGAGTGCGCCCGGCAGCGCCGAGGCGGAAATGGTGACATTCAAGTGCTCGAAGAATCTGTTCGATTGCCAGCCAGGGTCAAGGCTGCGTCGAACTCGACGCGAGCCGATTTCTACTATTTTCTGGGAGCTTGCTTGCGCCGCCGCAATGCTGCGGCTGCCCGCCGTTACTTTCGCCAGGCGCTTGCACTACGGCCATTCCATTTCAGGGCGCTGATTTCCTGGTTGGCAACTAGATGAAGCCGCCTGTTTTCGACCCAGGCTTCGTCGAAGAGGTCGCCGCCCTCTACCGCCACGATATGCAGGAAATGTGGGATCCGAAGCTATGCCGGCACATCTGGAATCAGTACCACAATCAACTGGATATCTATCTGGGATTCGCGTGGGGCTCGCCGATGCGCATACTGGATGTGGGTTGCGCACAAGGAACCTTGGCGCTGCTGTTGGCAGAACGTGGACACAGGGTCACGGCAGTGGACATTCGACCGCAGTTTCTCGAGTACGCGAAAAGCCGGTACACCCACGGCGACATCCAGTTCCTTGCCGCCAATGTGCTGGAGGATGACCTACCTGGCGAATATGACCTGATCTTTGCCAACCAGATCATCGAGCATCTCGTTTTCCCGGAACTTCTGCTGACACGGCTGCGTGCGCTCCTGGTCCCGGGAGGCCGCCTCGTCACGACTACGCCAAATGGTAGCTACATCAAGAACAAGCTTCCTTCCTACGCCGATTTGGGTGATCCCGATGACTGGAAGGATCGACAGTTCACCGCCGACGGCGACGGACATTTCTTCGCGTATCGCGACGTCGAGCTTCGTCGCATCTATGAGGCCACTGGGTTTTCGAGGATAGAGATTCGCTACTTCGAGACGCCGTTCATCAGCGGACACATGAAGGTACGGCATGTGCATGGCTTTGTGCCCGTGGGGGCATTGCGGTTTTTCGACCGTCTCGCCTTGCGTGTACCGGGCCTGCGTCAGCGGGTATCGCATCAGCTGCTTGTTACGGGCACTCGCAGTGTGGAGCCCGCGTGATCGCCTGGACTGAGCGCAGGACGAGTGAGTATCGGGAGGTCTTCCTCGATCGAGTGCGCGCCTTGTTCTTGAGCGCGCGCGGAGCTCGGCTAGGGCATCGAAGCAGGGTGGGCCGAGGCTGCGTGGTAAGGAGACCCTGGCGCCTTGAGACCGGGACTCTGGTTCAACTGGAACATGCTGTATACATCAAGGCAACCGGTGATGAGGCGAGGATCGTGCGGGGCTCAAATGTCTTTGTTGGTTGTGGCTCTCAGTTCGACATCAGTGACAGTCTGAGCATTGGGGATGGCATACTGATCGCTCCGGGTTGCTTCATTACCGACCACAACCACCTGCACGGCCGTCACGACACAGTCGCCGCACAGGGGTGCGTGGTATCCAGGGTGTCCATTGGAGATGATGTCTGGCTCGGTATCCGGGCTGTCATTCCGCCAGGCGTGACGATTGGCTCAGGTGCGGTCGTTGCGGCCGGCGCGGTCGTTACACGCGACGTCGCGCCCATGGCGATTGTCGCGGGGGTTCCGGCCCGTCTGATAGGACAAAGGAGCTGATTCGTGCCGGGTGGCCGTTTCGCATTCCATATCAAGTTCCTCCCGCAGGTATGCATCAATGAATACAGCTGAACAAAGCAGTCTGTTGAGGGGCGAGCCTCGACGTTGGCTGGTGACAGGTGCGGCGGGCTTTATCGGTAGCAACTTGCTCGAAGCCTTGTTGGCGCAAAACCAGGTGGTTGTGGGGCTGGACAATTTCTCCACAGGTTTTCGGCATAACCTGGATCAGATTCGGGCCAATGTGACCTCGAAGCAGTGGGCCGGACTCACCTTCATCGAGGGCGACATTCGCGAGCTGGACATTTGCGCTGGAGCCTGCGCTGGTGTGGATGTCGTTCTTCATCAAGCTGCTCTGGGATCCGTGCCGAGGTCGATCCAGGATCCCATTCTTACCCATGGATCAAACATCACCGGATCGCTGAACATGCTGGTCGCGGCTCGCGACGCTGGCGTCAAGCGCTTCGTCTACGCTGCCTCAAGTTCCACTTACGGCGATCATCCCGGACTGCCCAAGGTCGAGGAAATCATCGGGCGACCGCTTTCACCCTACGCGGTTACCAAGTACGTGGCGGAACTCTATGCGGATGTGTTCCAGCGCTGCTACGGACTGGACTCCATCGGACTACGCTACTTCAATGTGTTCGGCCGTCGACAACATCCCGATGGTGCCTATGCAGCGGTAATTCCGAAGTGGATTGCCCAACTGATCCGGGGTGAGCCGGTCCAGATTCACGGCGATGGCGAAACCAGCCGAGACTTCTGCTACGTGGATAACGTGGTCCAGGCCAACCTCAGAGCGGCAACCTGCACCGACCCGTCAGCGTTGAATCAGGTGTTCAATATTGCCGCAGGCGGCAGGACCACTCTGAACGAGTTGTTCAATGCCATACGCACAGGATTGGTTAGCGATTTCCCACATATTGCGCAAAGTCAGGCGCGCTACGGCGAGTTCCGGCCGGGCGATGTGCGACATTCACTGGCCGATATCTCGAAGGCTGAGCGACTGCTTGGATATCGCCCAACACACAGCATGACGGAAGGACTTACAGAAGCAATGGCGTGGTATGCAAAGAACGTGATTGCTTCCAACTGATGAGTCCGGGCGCCCACATCAGCATCGTCATCCCGACTTACCGACGCGAGCAGGTGTTACTGGATACGCTCCACAGCTTGTTGCGTCTGCCGGTGCCGGCTGGCGAAATCCTGGTGATCGATCAGACCGAGCAGCATCTTCCGGAGACGCAGGCGAAATTAGGTGAATTGCACGCTTCGGGCGCGATCCGCTGGATCGAGCAGCATCCGCCTTCGATTCCGGCGGCGATGAACCGCGGATTGCGCGAGGCGAGGGGAGACTGGGTGCTGTTTCTGGATGACGATATTGCCGCGGAGCCCGAACTGGTCGCGGCGCATGTCCGGGGGCATGCGGCGCATGCTTCCTGCCTCATCGCCGGCAGGGTGATCCAGCCCTGGGAAGAGTCCGAGGATTTCAGCGCCGTCGAGGAATTCCGCTTCGGCGGGATCCGTCCGGCGTGGATTCCGGATTTCATGGGCGGCAACTTCTCGGTTTCCCGCACGCAGGCGCTGGCCCTGGGCGGATTCGATGAGAATTTCGTCCGCGTGGCGTACCGCTTCGAGGCCGAGTTTGCGCATCGCTTTCGTGCCAGTGGATCGCGCATCCGTTTCGAGCCCGATGCCTGCATCCATCATTTGCGGGTGGTTTCGGGTGGCACCCGCAGTTATGGCGAGCATCTGGTCAGCAGCCGTCCGGACCATCCGGTGGGCGCGTACTACTTCGTGCTGAGAACGCAGTCCGGCCTGCGCCGATTGCCCGCCTTCGTGCGCCGGATTCTGCGTTCGGTGGCAACTCGACATCACTTGCGCAGGCCGTGGTGGATACCGGTGACCCTGGTCGCGGAGCTGCGCGGGATGCTGTGGGCGATCCGCCTGAATCTTGCTGGACCACGTCTGATCGGAGCGCCACGGCATGATGCCTGAGCTGGCTCTGGTCCTGGTGTTTTTTGCCGCCATTCTGGCGATCGGATCGTGGCGCAGCGGTCTGATCCTGTGCACGCTGACGGCACTGATGCAAGACCCGATGCGCAAGTTGACGCCGGGTGAACCGGTGTATTTTGTGGTCCTGGTCGGCTTCGTATTCGGTGCGGCCTGGATCGGCGCCCTGCTGTCACGGGTGCCCCTGCGGCCGAGCTCGATCCGCGGCTGGGAGCCGCAGGTAGGCACCCAGTTCACCCTGTTTGTCATCATCGTGTTGCTGCAAGGCGTGCATTCCTTCGTGCGCTTCGGCAGTGCCGCCATGACCGGTATTGGCATGCTGTCCTACTTCGCGGCACTGCCGGCCATCGTGTTTGCCTATCAGTACGCGGTGCGCTTCGATATCAAGGGCATCACCCGCTGGATGTGGTTTTATGTGTTTGCTGCTTCCCTTGCCCTGATGGGGGTCTATCTCGAGTACATCGAGGTCGACTGGACCGCGCTCGGCGAGGTCGGCGAAGGGCTGATCATCTATGACGTCAGCATGGCGCTGAAGGCCTATTCGGGTTTCTTCCGTTCGTCCGAGATTGCCGCCTGGCACACCGGTACGATCGCCTGCTTCGTCTTCCTGCTGCTGGTCGGCCAGCGTCGCTCGTTCGCCCGGATCGCCCTGGCGGCGGGGCTGGTGCTGTTTCTGATTGGCATGGGCGCGCTGACCGGACGCCGCAAGATGCTGGTCCAGATTGCCATCTTCATCAGCATGTACTTCCTGCTGGTGGCCTGGTTCCAGCGCGGCGCCACCAAGATTGCCGGTGTGATCGGGTTCGTCGGGCTGGCCTCGTATGTGGCGATCATCGGCATCGTTGAACCGGATCCTGGCGAACGGACATTCCGTTCGCATGAGCTGACTGTCGCGCCTGATCAGCTGTATCAGGCCTATGCACTGCGCACCCGCTCGGTGATCGAGGATATCCCGGACCGCATCTCGCAACTGGGTCTGCAGCCGGTCACCTGGGTGGTGGAGCAACAGGGCTGGTTCGGTGCTGGCCTCGGCAGTGGCAGCCAGGGCGTCCAGCACTTTGGTGGCGACGAATTGATTGATCGTGGTGCCGCCGAGGGTGGCCTCGGCAAGCTGACCATGGAGTTGGGCGTACCCGGCCTGCTGATTGCGATCTGGTTTGCCTACGCGCTCGGTCGCTACATGTGGCGTGTCCTCGGACAGCTTGCGGTCACCTCGCAGGCGCATGCCCGCGTCGGCTACGGCATGGTGGCCTTCATGGCCTCGAATGTGGCCGCGTTCTCGGTGGCCGCGCAGGCCTATGGCGATGTCTTCATCCTGCTCTGCCTGGGCTGGGCGCTGGGCTTCCTGCTGGCATTGCCGGTGCTCGCGAAGCGCGCCGTTGAGGCCGCGCTGCAAACGTCTGCGCGCGCAAACATCAGCGCGGTGATCCAGCGTCGCGCTGGTTAAGCCCAGATCAAGTGCTTGCCGTCCTGACCACCCACCCGATTCAATATCAGACCCCCATCTGGCGTGGACTGGCGGCGCGTGATGATGTGCCGTTCACGGTGATGTTCATGAGCGATCAGGGTCTGAAGGCGCGGTTCGATCCAGGGTTCGGTCGAGAGCTGGCTTTGAATATTGATCTGCTGGACGGGTATCCGCATGAATTTCTGCCGGTGCGTACGGGGCCGAAGCAGGACGCATTTGGCTGGCTGAAGTTGCAGCCAGGGCGTCCAGCACTTTGGTGGCGACGAATTGATCATGGTGCCGCCGAGGGTGGCCTCGGCAAGCCGACCATGGATTTGGGCGTACCCGGCCTGATGATTGCGATCTGGTTTGCCTACGCGCTGGGCCGCTACATGTGGCGTGTGCTGGGACAGCTTGCGGTCACCTCGCAGGCGCATGCTCGTGTCGGCTACGGCATGGTGGCCTTCATGGCCTCGAATGTGGCGGCGTTCTCGGTGGCCGCACAGGCCTATGGCGATGTCTTCATCCTGCTCTGCCTGGGCTGGGCGCTGAGCTTCCTGCTGGCATTGCCGGTGCTCGCACATCGTGCCGTGCTGGCTGCGCAACGGCCTGTGGTCGCCGCGCCGGTGTCCGGATTTGCTACTCTGCGACGATGAAAGCAGCCATTCTCTGTGGTGGTCGCGGCACCCGCATCCGCGAAGTCAGTGACCTGATTCCCAAGCCGATGGTGCAGATCGGCGACAAGCCGATCCTCTGGCACATCATGAAGAGCTATGCCGCGTTCGGCATCCATGAGTTTGTGCTGCTGCTCGGCTACAAGGGCGATGTGATCCGCGAGTTCTTTCTGAATTTTGCGGCACACACGACCGACGTGACGATCGATCTGAGCCGTACCGATGCCGGTCGACTGACCTTTCATGGGGTACCCAGCGAACCCTGGAAGGTGACCCTGGTGGACACCGGCGAGCACGCGATGACCGGCGCCCGACTGCGGCGTGCGCGACACTTTCTCGATGACAGTGACACCTTCTGCGCGACCTATGGTGATGGCGTCGGTGATATCGACATGGCCGCTTTGCTGGCCTTTCACCGCGCGCATGGAAAGCTGGCCACGGTGACGGGTGTGCTGCCTCCGGGCCGTTTCGGCGAGCTGAGTGTGCAGGATGGCGAGGTGCACAAGTTCAGTGAAAAGCCGCAGGTGACCAGCGGTCGCATCAATGGCGGCTTCTTCGTGTTCCAGCGCGAAGTGCTCGAGCGCTTTCTTGATGATCGCGAGGATCTGATCCTGGAACGCGAGCCGATGGAACAGCTCGCTGCCGCCCGCGAACTGCAGATGTATCGCCACGATGGTTTCTGGCAGCCGATGGATACGCCGCGCGAATTCCAGTTGCTCAATGAGCTATGGGCTTCCGGTCGTGCACCGTGGAAGGTCTGGTAGAACACAGCATGTTCGCTGATCAGTTCCGAGGCAGGCGCGTATTCGTTACCGGCCACACCGGATTCAAGGGTGCTTGGCTGTGCGAATGGCTGCTGCAACTGGGCGCCAAGGTGACCGGCTACAGCGATGAGGTGGCCGCCGATCAGAATCTGTTCGCTTCGCTGGGGCTGGCGCAGCGGATGCGGCATCTGCTTGGCGATGTGCGCGACCTGACTGCGCTGGAACAAGCGGTTCGACATGCAGCGCCCGACTTCGTGTTCCATCTGGCGGCACAGTCCCTGGTGCGACGATCCTATGCCGACCCGATCGGTACCGTGACCACCAATGTCACCGGCACGGCAAACCTGCTCGACGTGCTGCGTCGGCTCGATCATCCGGTTGCCTGCGTCGTGGTGACCTCGGACAAGTGCTACGAGAACCGCGAGGTGCTGCATGGCTATCGCGAGGACGATGCACTGGGTGGCCACGATCCCTATAGCGCCAGCAAGGGCGCCGCTGAGATCATCACCCATGCCTACCGGCGTTCGTTCTTCAGTAGCCCGGATTCGAAGGTGCGCGTGGCCTCGACACGCGCCGGCAATGTGATTGGCGGCGGTGATTGGGCCGTGGACAGGATCGTGCCGGATTGCGCCAGAAGTCTGGCGCGCGCGGCGCCGATCGTGGTGCGCAATCCGCTGGCGACACGGCCCTGGCAGCATGTGCTGGAACCGCTGAGTGGTTATCTCTGGCTTGCTGCGCTCTTGAGCGGCAATGTGCAATTGCCGCGCGTGGCCCTTGCCGCGGATGTCGCGTCCGGGTTCAACTTCGGACCCTTGCCCGAGGCCAATCGTTCGGTCGCTGCGCTGGTCAAGGAGGTGCTGATGCATTGGCCGGGCAGTTGGACCCAGGAAGCGTCGGTCCAGGCAGTCCATGAGGCGGGCTTGCTCGGGCTTGCCATCGACAAGGCGTTTCATCTGTTGCAGTGGCAACCGACCTGGAGCTTTGCACAAAGCGTGGCGGCCACGATGCGCTGGTATCGCGATACGCATACGGGTGCCCGCGGGGTGCCAGCTGCAACGCGCGGGGATATTGCCGAGTATCAGCAGGCCGCTGTGCAGCAGGGCCAGCGCTGGGCCCAGTCATCGTAACAATCAAGGAAATCCGAGCATGATCGACGGTGTGATAGTGACGCCCCTGCGGCAGATTCCCGACGAGCGCGGCAAGGTGATGCACATGTTGCGCTCCGATGCGCCGCATTTTGATCGCTTTGGCGAGATTTATTTTTCGACCATCCATCCGGGCGCGATCAAGGCCTGGCATATCCACAAGCTGATGACGCTGAACTATGCCGTTGTGCACGGAATGATCAAGTTCGTGCTGTACGACGATCGCGAGGGCTCGCCCACGCGCGGTGAACTGCAGGAGCTGCACATTGGCGAGAGCAACTATTGCCTGGTGACGGTGCCGCCCCTGGTCTGGAATGGCTTCAAGGGCTATGGCGACAAGATGGCGATCGTGGCCAACTGCACGACCCATGTGCACACGGCAGATGAGATCGAGCGCATGAGCCCGTTCAGCGATCGGATCCCGTACAACTGGGATATCCGGCATGGCTGAACGCAGCTGCCTGATCGTCGGCGGTTGCGGTTACATCGGATCGCGGTTGGCTGAGGCGCTGGCGGCCGAGTATGCCGTTACCGTTACCCGCAGGCAGCGTTCGCCCCTGCGCGATGCCTGGATTGCACGCAGCGGTGTGACCGTGATGGACTTCGACAGCGGCCGTGATCCGCCGTTGAACCCGCAGGGTGATTTTGATGCAGTAATCCACCTTGCCATGCCGGGTGCGGCCGAAGCCGCGCGCGATCCGGATGCGGCGCGCAAGGCCAGCATCAGCGTAGGCGGCAGTCTGCAGTTGCTGCAGAACGGTCGCGCTGGACGGCTGCTGCATTTTTCGAGCTTCCACGTTTACGGCGGCGCTGGCAGGGCACGATTCGACGAGTCCGATCCGGCTGCGCCGGTGCATCCCTACGGTGCCATCCATTGGGACTGCGAGCGTCTGCTTTCCACGCACCCAGCGGTCACCATCATCCGGCCATCAAATATCGTCGCCTGCCCGGCGCATGCCGATCTGGGCGATCAGTCGCGACTGCTGTTTCTCGATATCTGCCGGCAGGCCGCGGGCGGTGCAATTGCACTCAACAATGATGGTCTGAGCTTTCGCGATTTTGTGGCCTTCGATGATCTGCTGTCGGCGGTCCGTCTGCTGCTGGATCGTGAGCCGGATGGTCATCGCCTGTTCAATGTTGCGCAGGGTGCGGCACGCCGACTCGATGAGATTGCCGGCATGGTCGGATCGGCCGCTGAGCCCGCAGTTCCGGTGCAGCTCGGTGATGGCCGGGATGCGTTCCGCGCGCCGTTCGAGATCTCCATCGAACGGCTGGCCGCCCTGGGCTGGCGACCCGCTGCCGGGCTTGTTGATGAAACCCGCAGGATCATCCGCTTCTTCTCATGACCGCTGCCCGACTGCTGGTGGTTTCTCCGCCCTGTCATCAACCGGTCAATCGGGCGGTGTATCGGGAGCTGGTTGAGCAGCACGGTGTGGCGGTGCATCTCGCCGTTCCCAGGCGGTTGAATGTGGGCGGTGTCTGGCGGGATACGCCGGCAGGGGCAGCGGAGGGCTACTCGCTGAGCCTGCATGAAATTTCTGGAACCCATGGACGCCTGCAGCGCATGCACGGACTGGCAGAACTCGCCCACAGGTGGAAACCGACCCATGTGCTGATCGACAGTGACCCGGCCAGCAGGATGGTTCTGTCGGCGGCGCGCGCCTGCCGGGATTGCAAGGTGTGGGCACTGACCGCGGAGAATCTTCCTGCGCGTTCAGCGAGGGAATTCATCGAGGGTCTGACCGCGTTCAGTCCGATGCGCGCGCTGGCACCACTGCTGAAAGCGGCTCTGCGACTCTGGGTGCATCCGCACGTCGATCATGTTTTCACCTTGAGCCAGGATGGCAGTCGCGTCATGGAGCAGCTGGGCTTTCGCGGTCGGGTGACGCGCATCCCACTGGGCTTTGATCCGGCGATGTTCCGGATCCAGGACGCGGCCAAGGTCGCGCAGACGCGGCGCAGCCTCGGATTGTCTGCGCCCACTGTCGCCTATTTCGGTCGGCTGACGCCGGAAAAGGGCATCCACCTGCTGCTCGATGCACTGGCGCAGATCAGGGATCGGCCCTGGCAACTGCTGCTGGATCGATTCGCGGATTACCCGACACCGTATGTCGAATCGCTGACGGCCCGTATCCAGTCGCTGTCCCTCGAAGAGCGCGTAGTGTTTTTTGATGCACGACATGAGCAGATGCCGGATTTCATGAATGCCGCCGACATCGTGGTGCTGCCGTCCATCAGTACGCCGCGCTGGAAGGAGCAATACGGGCGTGTACTGCCAGAGGCCATGGCCTGCGGCAAGCTGGTCATTGGCAGCGACAGCGGCGCCATTCCCGAACTGGTAGCCGAACATGGCCATATTGTTCCCGAGGGCGATGTGGCTGCACTGCGTGATTGCCTTGAAAAGCTGCTGGCCGCGGCGGACTTCGCATCGCGTAGTGCTGAAATTTCTGGCTATGCGCATCGCGAGCTGTCGATTCGCCGGCAGGCCGAAATCTGGGCAGGCCTGTTGCGATGACTGCGCAGCCCTTGACCGCATTGCGCATCCTGCACGTGGTGCCCAGCTATCTGCCCGCCGTGCGTTATGGTGGGCCGATCTACTCGGTGCATCATCTTTGCGTGGCACTGGCGCGGCAGGGGCATCAGGTTGATGTGGCGACGACCAATGTGGATGGGCCGGGCGATAGTGATGTGGCGCTGGGGGTGCGGGTGGATCTTGATGGGGTGGGCGTGCACTACTTCGCGAGTCGACGGCTGCGACGGCTCTACTACGCGCCGGCGATGCGTACCTGGTTGCGGGCTCGGGTGGGTGACTACGATGTGGTGCATCTGCACTCGGTGTTTCTGTGGCCGACCCTGATCGCGGCGCGTACCGCGCGGCGTGCCGGTGTGCCCTACGTACTGGCACCGCGCGGCATGCTGATCCGAGAGCTGCTGCGGGCGCGCAGCCGCTGGTTGAAGCGCGCCTGGATCGCCCTGTTTGAACGCCGCAGCATCCGGCAGGCAGCGGCGATCCATCTCACGTCGAATATCGAACGCGACGAATTTCAGGCGCTCGGCTTTGCTACGAACGGCGCGATGGCGGTCATCCCCAATGGCGTCGACATTCCCGATCCGGATGCGGATGCCGCGGCGGGAGACGATCCGTATGTGCTGGTGCTGGGCCGCATCAGCTGGAAGAAGCGGATCGAGCGCGCCATCGAGGCTGTGGCCGCGGTGCCGGGCCTGCGCCTGGTGGTGGCGGGCGGCGATGATGAGGGACTGCTCGATCGCCTGCGTCAGTGCGCAGCCGATCACGGGGTCGGTGCGCGCGTCGAGTTTGCGGGTCATGTCGAGGGCGCGCGCAAGCTCGCGTTGTTGCGCGGTGCGCGTGCCCTGATGATGGTTTCCCTGACCGAGAACTACGGCAATGTGGTGCTGGAAGCCATGGCCCTGGGCACGCCTGCCATCGTGGTCCCGCAGGTCGGTGCGGCCGATGCCGTGCGTGCGGCGGCAGGCGGCTGGGTGGTTGACGATCGTATCGAGGCACTGAGTGCCCAGTTGCAGGAACTCATCGCGCAGCCTGAGGCGGCCAGGGCTGCTGGTCAACGCGCCGCCGACTGGGTGCGCAATGAAGCCGGTTGGCCTGCCATTGCCGGCCGGATGTCAGTTCTTTACGCCGGCCTGGTTGCCCGCGGGCGCGCCGCATGAGTCGCTCCATGGATACGACGAAGAGCGCGGCCGCGGTTCCGGTGTCGGTGATGGTGTTCACGCTCAACGAGGAAATCCATCTGCCCAGTTGCCTGGCCAGCCTGGCCTGGTGTGATGATGTGATCATCGTGGATTCCTACAGCAGTGATGCCACGGAGTCGATCTGTCGCTCCGCTGGTGTGCGCTTTGCGCAGAACACGTTTACGGGTTTCGGTGACCAGCGCAACTGGGCGTTGCAGCATGCGTCGCCGCGGCACGACTGGGTGCTGATCCTGGATGCAGACGAGCGCGTCACGCCCGAACTGGTGAGCGAGTTGCGGGCATTGATTCCGTCAGTGGGGGCGGACATCGGCGCGTTCCGGATTCGCCGGCGCTTTCATCTCTGGGGCCGCTGGCTGCGCCATTCCAGTCTGTATCCGACCTGGGTGGTTCGTCTGGTGCACCGCGACCGTGTGCGCTACATCAATCGCGGCCATGCCGAGACCCAGGAAGTGCAGGGCAGGATTGCCGATCTGGCCAACGATCTCATCGATGAGAATCTCAAGGGGCTGGATGACTGGTTTGATCGGCAGAACCGCTATGCCGCCAAGGACGCTGCCTACGAGCTTGCCGCGGAACGTTCCGCGCTGCCCTGGCGTCGTGGTCTGTTCGGCGGCGCGCTGGAACGTCGGGCGCTGCTGAAGCGTCTGGCCGCGCGCGCGCCGGCTCGGCCCTTGCTCTACTTCATTTACAGCTATGTGCTGCGCTGCGGATTTCTCGATGGCCGCGATGGCCTGCAGTTCTGTCTGATGAAAGCGCTCTATCAACGCATGGTGCAGATCCGCAAGTACGATTTGCGGCGCGCGGCGAAATCGACTGGTACGCACGATGCGTGATCTCACTGTGACCAAAGGGCTCGGCATGCGGGCAGAAAACTCCGGGAGTGGTACGAACTGATGACACTGATTCTGGGTTTGAACGCTTTCCACGGAGACTCTTCCGCCTGCCTGATCCGCGACGGCGTGATCGTCGCCGCGGCGGAGGAAGAGCGCTTCCGGCGGATCAAGCACTGGGCGGGGTTTCCGAGTGAGGCGATTGCCTATTGTCTGCGCGAGGCAGGGGTGGCGCTTTCGGCGATCGAGCATGTGGCGGTGAATCAGGATGCCAGGGCCAATCTCGGTCGCAAGCTGATGTACACGATGCTGAAGCGGCCGGACCTCAGTCTGGTGCTCGATCGCCTGCGCAACAAGCGTGAGCGCGCCGGCGTCGAGGTGCATCTGGCGCGCGCATTTCCGGACCAGGTGTTCGCCGGCAAGGTGCATGCGGTCGAGCATCATCTGGCGCATCTGTCTTCGGCATTTCATGTGTCGCCGTATGCGGAGGCCACCGTGGTGTCGGTCGATGGCTTCGGCGATTTTGCCAGTGCCGCCTGGGGTGTTGGGCGCGGTACCGAAATCGACGTCGAGGACAAGGTCTACTTTCCGCACTCGCTGGGTATTTTCTATCAGGCGCTGACCCAGTACCTCGGCTTTCCGCACTATGGCGACGAGTACAAGGTGATGGGCCTGGCGCCCTACGGGCAGCCGACCCAGCTCGATCTGCTGCGCAAGATCGTCCTGCTGCAGGACGATGGAAGTTTCAAGCTGGAGCTCGACTATTTTCGCCACGGCCGCGAGAAGATCGAGTACGAGTGGGAAAATGGTTCACCTTCGGTCGGTACCTTGTTCGCACCGGCGCTGGAAACCCTGCTGGGCCCGGCCAGAGCAGCGGATGCGCCGCTGGAACAGCAGCACAAGGATCTGGCGCGCTCGGTGCAGGCGATGTACGAGAAAGCCTTCTTCCATCTGCTCAACAGGCTGCATGCGCGTCATCAGCTGGATGCGCTCTGCATCTCCGGTGGCTGCGGCATGAACTCGGTGGCCAATGGCAAGGTGACCCTGCGCACTCCGTTCAAGCAGGTCTATGTGCAGTCGGCGGCAGGCGATGCCGGTGGTGCGATTGGCGCGGCGTATTCGGTGTGGCATGAACTCGGGGGCGCTCGCGGGCCGGTGATGGATCATGCCTATCTGGGGCCCGGCTGCGATGAGGCCGAAGTGAGCGCCTTGCTCGAGCAGCGTGCCGCAGAGATTGCCGAGGCCGGCTGCACTGTCGAGCTGATCAGCGATGAGGCCGAGCTGTGCGCGCGGACCGCCGCCGCGGTGGCAGACGGCCAGGTGATTGGATGGTTCCAGGGCCGCATGGAGTGGGGTCCGCGCGCGCTCGGCAATCGCTCGATCGTCTGCGATCCACGCCGCGCCGATATCAAGGACATCCTCAATCTGAAGATCAAGCGGCGCGAATCGTTCCGGCCGTTTGCGCCATCGGTGCTGCGCGAGGCGGTGCCGGACTGGTTTGAGCTCGATGGCGAAGTGCCCTTCATGATGCAGGTCTATCAGATCCGCGCGGCGCAACGCGCGCGCATTCCTGCGGTCTGTCATGTCGATGGCTCGGGGCGCCTGCAGACGGTCTATCGTCACAGCAATCCACGCTACTACCGGCTGATCGAGGCGTTTGCCGCGCTGACCGCGGTGCCGATGGTGCTGAATACCTCGTTCAACGAGAATGAGCCGGTGGTCTGTACGCCGGCCGAGGCACTCGACTGCTTCCTGCGGACGAAGATGGATCTGCTGGTGTTGGGCGATCATCTGATCCGGCGCGGCGGTCCATGAAGATTCTGCTCCTCTGCGACTGGTTGCCGCCGGATTTCGGCGCGATCGGCCAGTATGCCCTGCAGCATGCGCAGAGCCTGGCCGAGCAGGGCCATGATGTCTGTCTGATCGGTTTCTCCTCACAGAAGTCGTCCACCACGGTGGTGTCGTATGGCGATGGTGCGCTGACCGAGCGTCGTCTGCTGATGCCGACCTATGATCGTGGCGCCCTGGGCAAGCGTGCGATCTGGACCCTGCGCGCCAACATCCGCCTGCTGTGGGCCGCGCGCGTCGATCTGCGCGCGGCCGACGAGATCTGCTTTACCGGATCGCCGCCGTATCTGTTGCATTTCATTGCACCGCTGAGTCCGTTTCTGCGCGGCATACTGCGCTATCGAATCGCGGATTTTCACCCGGAGTGTCTGATTGCCTCGATGCCAAAGGTGCCGCTGTGGCTGCGCCTGATCGAAAAATTGACCTGGCATTGGCGGCGACGTGTGGATGTGCTGGAGGTGATTGCGGAGGATCAGCGTGATCGCCTGGTATCCGGCGGGATTTCCCGCAATCGGATTGAACTGCGCCGCGATCGCTCGCCGGTCCGCTTCGACCTTGACTTGAAGCCGCTGGCTCTGCCGGAGCCGCTGCAGGGTCGCAAGCTGATTCTCTACTCCGGCAATTGGGGTGTGGCGCATGATCATGAAACCTTCGCGGTCGGCATGGCGCTGTTTGAGCAGAAGCATCCCGCGGTTGCCGCGGTCTGGTTGAATGCGACCGGCGGCCGTGCTGATCAGGCGGAGACTGCCTTGCGCGCGGTGGGTGTGCGGGTGCATCGGACGCCGCCGTGTCCGCTTGAAGCGCTTGCGCCTTTGTTGCTGGCGGCCGATGTGCACCTGATTACCTTGGCGGATGCCTTTGTCGGCTATGTGTTGCCGTCCAAGGTCTATGCCTGCATCGAGTCGGGGCGGCCGGTGCTGTTTGTCGGCAGCGCGTTTTCGGATGTGCATACCTTGTGCACGCTCGGCGTCGCGAGCGGTCGTTACCAGCGGGTGGAAGTGGGTGATGCCGAGGGGGTGTGTGTTGCGCTTGAGCGCCTGCTCCAGTTGTAGGAGCGCCGAGTGGGCGCGACCGTTGAGGTGAGTGGCGAGACATCGGTCGGCCCGACTCGGGCCTCCTACAGGGGAGCGTGGATTGGGCGTGGCGGTAGAGGTGAGTTGGGAGACTGCGGTCGGCCCGACTCGGGCCTCCTACAGGGGAGCGTGGATGGGGCGTGGCGGTTGAGGTGAGTGGCGAGACTGCGGTCGGCCCGACTCGGGCCTCCTACAGGGGAGCGTGGATGGGGCGTGGCGGTTGAGGTGAGTGGCGAGACTGCGGTCGGCCCGACTCGGGCCTCCTACAGGGGAGCGTGGATTGGGGGTGGCGGTTGAGGTGGGTGGCGAGACTACGGTCGGCCCGACTCGGGCCTCCTACGGGGGAGCGTGGATTGGGGGTGGCGGTTGAGGTGAGTGGCGGGACTGCGGTCGGCCCGACTCGGGCCTGCCACCATGCCGACGCACCTGGGGTTGGCGGGTCAAGCTTTGTGGCGTTGCCGATTTTCGGCGCTGACTGGCGTGTCTGGACGACTAGAATGATGACTGTCGGGATGCTGCTGGCAAGCTTGTTGCATTCAGTCTGGAACTTGAAGGATCAACGGGGAACAATTTGAAACGTGCACTGATCACCGGAATCACTGGCCAGGATGGCGCTTATCTGGCTGAATTGCTGTTGGCGAAAGGGTACGAGGTGCATGGCATCAAGCGCCGTGCCTCGTCGTTCAATACCGATCGAATCGATCACCTGTACCAGGACCCGCACGTCGATGGCCGTCGACTGCTGCTCCACTACGGCGACCTGACCGACTCGACCAATCTGATTCGTATCCTGCAACAGGTGCAGCCCGACGAGATTTACAATCTGGGCGCGCAGAGTCATGTCCAGGTGTCATTCGATACCCCGGAATACACGGCCAATTCGGATGCGATCGGTACGCTGCGTCTGCTCGAGGCGATCCGGATTCTGGGTTTGCAGGACAGGACGCGCTTCTATCAGGCCTCCACCTCCGAGATGTACGGCAAGGTGCAGGAAACTCCGCAGCGCGAGACGACACCGTTCTATCCGCGTTCGCCCTATGGCGTAGCCAAACTTTATGCTTACTGGATTTCGGTGAACTATCGCGAGGCGCATGGGCTGTTCGCCTGCAATGGCATTCTTTTCAATCATGAGTCGCCACTGCGCGGTGAAACCTTTGTCACCCGCAAGATCACCCGCGCCATGGCGCGCATGCATCTGGGTCTTCAGGATTGCCTGTACCTGGGCAATCTGGGAGCGCTGCGCGACTGGGGCCATGCCCGCGACTATGTCGATGCGATGTGGCGCATGCTGCAACAAGATGTGGCCGAGGATTTCGTGATCGCGACCGGCGAGCAGCATTCGGTGCGCGATTTCGTCAGTCGCTCTGCCGGCGAGCTTGGCGTACGAATTGAATGGAAAGGCGAGGGCGCCGAGGAGATCGGGGTGGTTGCCGCTGCGCCAGCGGAGTCCGCGATGAAGCCCGGGCAGCGCCTGGTCGCGATCGATCCGCGCTATTTCCGTCCCGCAGAAGTCGACACCCTGCTCGGCGATCCCGCCAAGGCGAAGGCGAAGCTGGGCTGGTCGCCGCAGACCTCGTTCGCCGAACTGGTCGCCGAAATGATGGCAGCCGATCTTGAGATCGCGCGTCGTGACGCCCTCGTCCATGACGCCGGCTATCGGGTGCCTGATCGTCATGAGTGACACCGGTTTCGATCGCAACGCGCGCATCTTCGTTGCCGGTCATCGTGGCCTGGTCGGTTCGGCCATCGTGCGCCGGCTGCAGGCCGATGGCGCGCGCCGCCTGCTGGTGCGCAGCCGCAATGAGCTCGACCTCTGCAATCAGGCCGCCGTGCGCAAGTTCTTTGCCGAAGAGCGGCCGGATTATGTGATCCTGGCTGCTGCCAAGGTGGGCGGCATCCTCGCCAATGACAGCATGCCGGCCGAATTTCTGCGCGAGAATCTGGAGATCCAGACGCATGTCATTCATGCCGCCTGCCAGAACGGTGTACGCAAGCTGTGTTTCCTGGGTTCATCGTGCATCTATCCGCGCCTGGCTGCGCAGCCGATGCGCGAGGACAGTCTGCTGACCGGTGCGCTCGAGCCGACCAATGAGTGGTACGCGATCGCCAAGATCGCCGGCATCAAGATGTGCCAGGCCTATCGTCGCCAGTACAGTTTCAATGCGATCAGCCTGATGCCGACCAATCTCTACGGCCCCGGCGACAACTTCGATCCGAGCACATCGCATGTACTGCCGGCGATGATCCGGCGCTTCCACGAGGCGAAGATCCGCGGTGACAGTGAGGTCACGATCTGGGGCACCGGCACGCCGCGTCGCGAGTTTCTGCATGTCGATGATCTCGCCGATGCCGTGGTGTTCCTGATGGATCGCTATGACCAGGCCGAGCCGATCAATGTTGGTGTAGGTCTGGATATCAGCATCAGCGAGCTGGCGCAGAAGATTGCCGGTGCCGTCGGCTTTGAAGGACGCATCCGCACCGATCCGACGCGACCGGACGGGACGCCGCGCAAACTGCTGGATGTCGGGCGCCTGAGTGCGCTCGGCTGGCGTGCGCGGATCGGTCTGGATCAGGGTATCAAGGAGGTCTACAAGTGGTTTGCCGCCCAGCCTGGTTGACTGCGCACTGCCAGCGCGGCTCCGAGTGGAGGCCGCGCTGATGCGCCCGGAGATGTTGCTGCTTGCTGCGACGCTCTGTGCCGCACTGACCTGGCTGCTGTCGCGTTCCGCCGTTGTGCTCGGCATGGTCGATCAGCCCGGTGGCCACAAGCACCATGAGACGCCGGTTGCGATGGTCGGCGGCCTGGCGATCGCGGGCACCCTGCTGATCATGCTGTTGCCATTCACCACGCTGATGGCGCCGGCTCAGATTGCGGCGCTGATCGCCGCGGCCGCGATGCTGGTGACTGGCACGATCGACGACCGGATTTCCCTGGCGCCGCGCACGCGACTGCTGGTGCAGGCACTGGTGGCCCTGCTGCTGGCGCAGTTTGCCGATGCCAGACTGATTGATCTGGGTGCGTTGTTCGATGGCAGCCAGATCGTGCAGTTGGGCTGGTTCGCCTGGCCGATGACCGTGTTCTCGGTGGTCGGTGTCATCAACGCCTGCAATATGAGCGATGGCATCGATGGTGCGGCGGGCGGCCTGGTTGCGCTCGCGCTTGCCGGCGCGATGATCCTCGCGGGCAGCCAGGCGGTTCCGGCTGATCTTGCCATTGTCAGTGTGACGCTCGCGGCAGTGCTGGGTTTCCTCGTCTGGAATCTGCCGCTGCTGCGTTCGGCGCGGGCCTATCTGGGCGATGGCGGAAGCCTGCTGCTCGGCAGTCTGCTGGCCTGGGTGCTCGTCGGTTTCAGTCAGGGACCGGAGCGCGTCTTCGCACCGGTGACTGCGCTCTGGCTGTACGCACTGCCCCTGATCGACACGGTGTCGGTGATGTGGCGGCGCATGGCCGAGCGGCGATCGCCGTTCCAGCCGGACCAGCGCCATCTGCATCATGTGCTGCTGCGCGCCGGACTGTCGGTACGGCTGAGCTGGATGGTGATGATGCTGCTCGGACTGGGCGGCGTCGTGGTTGCGGTCTGTGCGACGCGGTTCAATTGGTCGGAGCCGATGCTGGCCCTGCTGTTTCTGCTGTTGGCATTCAGTCACCACTTCGTGATGTGGCGCGCTGATCGCAGCGGCTCCTGGTTGTCACTGCCGCTGGCGGCTGATGTCGGCGCCGCTGCGGCCCGGCGACGGGCTGCGGGGCGCGCTTGATGGCAGTGCGGGACTCCGCGGATCGCTCCCGGCTGCTGTTCTACCTGTGGCTGGTCTGGATCGTCTTGCTGCCGTGGCCTCTGGGCGCCAATCGTGACTGGATCTGGCCCTGGTTCAGTGCGGCATTGCTGATGCTGACCGCGGCGACCGTCTGGTGCGGCCATCCGCTGGCACGCTGGCGCGAAGCGCATGGCGCCTTGCGCGCCGCATTGATCTGCCTGGTGGCGATCAATCTGATCGATTTTGCCCGGGCCATCGGCGCCAACCTGTGGCCAACTGCTGCGCCCTGGGCGGCCGATCCCGATGCGGCCCTGCTCGGTGCATTCAAGGGCAGCACCTTGTGGGCGCTTGCCTTGCTCGCCATCCTGCTGGTCGGTTCGCGGCGGCGCGCCCGTTGGCTGCTGGCCAGTGTGTTTGTTTCCGGCTTTCTGGGTGCGCTGTTTGCACTGGCGCTTTCACTGGGGCATCTGCAACTGCCCTGGCTCGGTCACCGCCTGGGTACCGCCGACTACGCCACCGGAACGTTTCTCAACCGCAATCACTTCGCCGGCATGCTGGAGCTTGCTGGAGCCGCAGGATTTGGACTGCTCGCCAGCGGCCTGCATACCAGCGAGCGTGCCGCGAACTGGCGCGAGTGGCTGCGCCGGATCGGGCATGCCCTGCTGGGTTCCCGCTTCGCGGTGCGCGCAGGACTTGCGGTGATTGTGGTGGCCCTGGTCATGAGCCGCTCGCGGATGGGAAATGCCGGCCTGTTCCTCGGGCTGACTGCCGCTGGTCTCGCCGCCCTCGCATGGTGGCGGCCGCTGCCACGAATTCTGATCTGGCTGCTGCTCTCGATCGTCGCGATCGATGTGCTGGTGCTGGGGGCATGGGTCGGTGTCGACAAGCTGGCCGAGCGGGTGACGTCAACACGCCTGGTGGCCGCCGCGGCCGAGTCGGATGACGTCGCCGTCTCCGTCGACCTGGCCGCGGTGCCGGTTCCCGTAGAGCCAAGCGATGCCGAGCGCTGGACCGTCGCCCGTGCCGCCGTGCTGGCATGGCGCGAGCGGCCCCTGCTCGGTCACGGCGCCGGCTCATTCCGTCTGGTGTTTCCGGCGGTGAAGCCCGAGTCGGTGGGGCTTTTTTACGAGCACGCGCACAATGATTATCTGCAGACTCTGGTGGAGCGCGGTGTCGTGGGTTTGCTGCTGTATCTGGCAGCAGTGGGTCTGCTGATGCTTGCTGCGGTGCAGGCGCTGCGTCGGCGTAGCGACAGTCTCTCGCGTGGACTCGCGCTCGCGACGATCGCCGCCGCAGTCGCCTTCGGCGTACACTCCCTGGTCGATTTCAATCTGCAGATTGCCGCCAACCTGTTCTGGTTCCAGATCTGCCTGCTGTTTGGCGCGGTCGCCCACGTTCTGCCGCTGCGCACAGGGACGACGGCCGATCCGGAAGGGCAGGTCGCGCAGTGAAGGGCCGGTCGGCCATGCTCTGGCTGCTGATCACTGCGGGACTGATCACGGCAAGCGCGAACGCGTTGCCGCCGGCGAGTGCCGAGCCAGTGAGTTGCGCCTATCGCGTCAACGATCTCGCTGCGCCAGAGTTGTTTGCGCAGGCCGAACGCGCGATTGCGAGCTGGCGTGAGCAACTCAAGCGTGACTCCCGCGACCCGCAGATCCGGCAGTCGATGGCCGACTACGCCATCAACCTGCTGCAAAGGGTGAATCGCCTGGACGCGGTGGGACTGGAAGCCGAGGCCGCGAAGCTGCGCCGGTTCGTGATCGCGCAACTGCCGGATACCTCCTGGCGCATCCAGCATCAGGCTGAGCTCGGCGATCTGGGCGCCATCGAGGCACGAATCGCCTGGTTGCGTGCGGACGCCAACGCCGAGTCCGAGGCCATCTGCACCTTGGCCGCAAGGGGGGCTGTGCTCGGAGGTGCCGAGTCCTATTACCGGCTCGCGCTGTGCACGACAGCTGCGGCTGCGGCCCTGCAGGACATGCAGAAGGCCGCTGCCCTTGGCCACCCTGCGGCAATGGAAACCGTCGGCCGGCTTTGCATTTCGGGCCGGCTGCAGGCTGACTGCAAACTTGAACCATTGTGCCGTGCCGCGCAGGCGGGTCGTATCGGCGCGGCCGCAGCGATAGGCTGGCACCTCACTGGACCCGAGCTGCCCGAGTCCGGCGATGGTCCATTCTGGTTGCGGCGCGCGGCAGAAGCGGGCGATGCGCTGGCGCAGAACAACTATGGCGAATTGCTTGAACGTCAGCTTGCAGGCTCGGGGGATTTGCGCGAGGCTCTTGGGTGGTATCGGCGGGCCGCGGAACAGGGGCTGCCCGCGGCGATGGTGAATGCGGCGCGCGTGCTCGCGGCGGGCAGTCCTGCCGACTGCCTTCAGGCACAGAACCTGCTTGAAAAGGCTGGGAATTCTGGGCTGGCCCAGGCGACGGCATGGCGTCAGAGCTTGCACTGCGACCAGATTGATCCTGTGAAAAACCCGTGAACATACACGGGGATCGACAAAAAATATGCAGTTTCGCTTGAAAGTTGTGTGCTAAATCGTTGAAACTAGTCAATAGTTCCGTTTGCCGGGGGTTTCATGATCGGAAGGACCTCAATTCTGAGGCTGGTGCTGCTTGCGAGCGGACTGGTGACCCCGTTGCTCGCAGCCGCCGCCGCCGGGAATGGGTTCAAGCTCGGGCCACTCCGTGTTTCTCCCACGGCCGGCCTTTCCTACGGTCACGACAGCAATGTGGTCCTGAGCTCGAACAACGAGATCGATTCCTTCGTCACGCGTTTTTCGCCCGGTATCCGGGTCGAGAGTGGCTCCGAAACCAACCGGCTGACGGCGACCTACCAGGGCGAGTACGGCCGCTACGAAAGTTCGACCACCGACAACTACAGCGATCATTCTCTGGCCCTGCAATGGCTGTGGAGTCCGCTCATCCGCCATGCCTTCAGCGTCGATGTCGGCTGGGCCAGACACCACGACGAGCGCGGAACCGCAGGTCGCGAAGGTCAGCTTGCGCTATTGCCGCTGGAGCCCGACGAATTCGATCAGCGCTCGCTGGACGCCCGCTACCGCTTCGGCGCGCCGGGTGCGCGCGGTCGACTCGAACTGGAGATCGGCACCACGGATTTCAGCTACCGCAACAATCGCGACCTGACCGTGTTCCGTGACCGCACCGATGACAATATAGGCGGCGGATTCTACTGGCGGGTTGCGCCCAAGACCTCGGCGCTGGTGCGCGTCGATCAGGTCGAGTCCAATTACGACCTATCGACGCTGGACAGTACCGAGCGCCATTACTACATCGGTGTCGAGCTGGATGCCACCGCGCGCACCACGGGTACCGTTCTGGTCGGTCGCGCTGAAAAGGATTTTGACGATCCCGGCCGGCAGGATTTTTCCGGGACCAGCTGGCGCGCAGGCGTCAGCTACAAGTTGCGCAGCTACTCGGTATTCGACCTGTCGACCAGCCGCGACGCCGATGAAACCAATGGTTTCGGCGATTTCATTCTTCGTCGGGACCTGACCCTGGGCTGGAACCACCAGTGGTCGCCGCGATTGACCAGTCAGATCGATGTCGGTGTGGCACGCGATGAGCATCGGCCCAGCCCGCGTACGGATCGCAGTAGCTTTTATGGGGTTTCCGGCCAGTATCGGGTTACCCCATGGTTGAGTCTGGGCGCTGGTTTCCGCGCCTCCGATCGTGATTCGGATATATCCGAGCTGAACTACGACAGAAAACAATTGCTGCTTTCGCTGGAAGCGTCGCTGTAGCGATTACAGTGTGCGCAGTTCCAGTCGCGGGGAAGGAAGCAGCAGTGAGTGTTCTCTCCACCTTGAAGTTCGGGTCACAGACAGGGCTCGAGCCTGCGCCAAGCCGAAGCCATCGCCGGAGCCGATCGGGTCTGCTGCTGGTGCTGCTTGCCTGGATTCTCGCGTCATTTGCCGTGATGGCTCAGGAAACTGTTCCAGCACCGCAGCGTTCGAGCTATGTCCTCGGGCCCGGGGATGAGGTCAACATCCAGGTATTTGGCGAGCCGGACCTGTCCCAGCGTTTCAAGATTGCCGTCAATGGCCGGATGAATTTCCCCTTCCTCGGCGAACTCAATGTCGTTGGCCTGACCACCAATGAATTGGAAAAGCGAATTGCCGATGGTCTGCGCGGCGATTTTCTGGTCGACCCGCGGGTCTCGGTGACGATTACCGAGTATCGGCCATTCTTCGTCAACGGCCAGGTCAAGAGTCCCGGCAGCTTTCCGTTTCAGCCTGGTCTGACGGTGCGCAAGGCGCTTTCGCTCGCCGGTGGGCTCACCGAGCGGGCTTCCGAAAAGCGTGTCAGCATCATTTCCGAGAATGACAAGCTCAAGGGGCGCAGCAAGGGCAGGCCGGTGAGCATGGAAGATCGGGTTGCGCCCGGTGACATCATTACGGTAGATGAGAGTTTCTTCTGATGCGGAGTCGCGGTTGATGAATGCAGTGCTGCCAATCGATCCGCGCGAGCCCGCTTCTGCCGAGGAAGGTCGCGAGTTGCCCAATCTGCAGGACTACCTGCGGATTCTTTTTCGTTTCAAGTGGGGCGTACTCGCCCTGATGCTGGCGAGCGGTCTGATTGCGGTGTTGCGCGCGCATTCCGAGACGCCGATCTATCAGGCTTCGGCGCTGATGCTGATCGAGCGCCAGGCGGCACGCTTTGTCTCGATCGAAGAGGTCTATCGGGCCAATCAGGGCTATGATTTCGGCGAGTACTATCAGACCCAGTACGAGATCCTGCGTTCCAGGCCGCTGGCTGAGCGTGTCGTCGACAAGCTGGGGCTGCCTGCATTCGCGCCACGTGCCGATGCCCACAAGGGTTTCAGCTGGCGCAACCTCATTCCGGGTGCGAGCAAGGCCAGCGCCGCTCCGGCTGAAGCCGCACCCGTCGAGCGGGCCTGGGCAGTCGGGCTGGTCCAGGGCAGTGTCTCGATCGTGCCGGTGCGCAACAGCCAGCTGGTCCGCATCCAGTTCCGTCACTCCGATCCTGCCTTTGCCGCCACCCTCGCCAATGCGCATGCCCAGGCCTACATCGAGGAAACCCTCGAGGGTCGCGTGCAGATGTCGCAGACCGCGTCGACCTGGTTGAATGAACGCACATCCGGATTGCGTGAGAAGCTGGAGCAATCCGAGCGCGCCTTGCAGGAGTTTCGCGATCGCGAACGTCTGATCGATGTTGGCGGCGTCGATGGCCTGGCGGCCAGCGAACTCAGTCTGGCCAGCGAACGTCTTGCCGAGGCGCGTCGTGAGCGCGCCGACAAGGAAGCCGCCTATCGCCAGGTTGAAGATGCGCGTCGTCAGGATCGCCTGGACCAGCTGCCGCTGTTGCTGGCCTCACCCCTGGTGACCGATCTGAAACAGACGGCTGTGAACGCAGAGCGGGCACTCGGAGAGCTGACCGGACGTTACGGCCCCAAGCATCCCCGCATGCTGGAAGCGGAGGCCACGCTGGTGGCAGCCCGCAACGCGCTCAAGCAGCAGCTTGAACTGGTTGCCTCGGGTATCGAGCGCGATTTTCAGGCGGCGCGGCTGCGCGAGAACCAGCTGAGCGGCGAGATGGGCAGCGCCAAGGGCGAGGTGCGTGACCTCAACCGCAAGCAGTACGAGTTGCAGGCGCTGCAGCGCGAAGTCGACAGCAATCGCCAGCTCTATGAAGTGTTCCAGACCCGTTACAAGGAGACGGCGGCCTCAGGTGGTGTGCAGAACGCCAACGCGCGCCTGATCGAGGCGGCGATGCCGAATCTGGCGCCGGTTTACCCGAACAAGAACCGCTCGGCGATGGTCGGCTTGCTGATCGGTCTGGCCCTCGGCATTGCGCTTGCGCTGATCCTCGATCACCTCGACAACACGCTCAAGGGCGCCGACGATGTCGAGCGTCGTCTCGGTCTGCCGGTACTCGGTCTGGTGCCGCGACTGGCAGAAAACACGGACGCCGGCGAGGCGCCGATCAACTATTTTGCAGCGCATCCGCAGTCATCGTTTGCCGAAGCCATCCGCACCATCCGTACCGGCGTGCTGTTGTCGGCGGTCGATCAGGACCACAAGCGTCTGCTGATCACCTCCTCGGTTCCCAGCGAAGGCAAGACCACCTTGTCGATGAATCTGGCGTTCTCGCTCGGACAGATGAAGAAAGTCCTGCTGATCGATGCCGATATGCGGCGGCCGGCCCTGCACCGCGGTCTGCCGGACCAGCGTCAGACGCCGGGTCTGAGCGAGTACATCACCGGCGAAGCCAAGGTATCGGACTGTCTGCGGCTGTTGCCGAACTCCAGCGTATACGTGATGCCGGCTGGCGTGGCACCGCCCAATCCGCTGGAGATCCTGAGCTCGCGCAAGTTTGCCGAGGCGCTGGACAATCTTGGCAAGGCTTTTGACCACATCCTGATCGACTGCGCGCCAGCTTGCGCGGTCAGCGATGCGCTCGTGCTGTCGCGCCTCGTGCATGGTGTGGTCTATGTGGTGCGCAGCGATGCGACGCAATGGCAGGTGGCACGAACCGGGGTAAAACGACTTACACGAATCGATGCGCCGATCATCGGTGCCGTGGTCAACCAGGTCGTCCCACGCAAGGGAGGATACGGCTATGGCAAATACTACTACCATGGCGACGGCTACTACTCGGACTACGGCTACGCAAAGCGCAAGAAAACCTGAGCGTCGCGACACCGAACCGCGGCGGATGCTGGATCTGCATTGCCACATCCTGCCGGGTTTCCCGGGCGGTCCGGTGGATATGGAGGCGGCGCTGCAACTGGTGCTCAGCGCGTCATCACGTGGTGTGGCGGCAATCGTCGCAACCCCGCACTTTCTCGAGAGCGATTTCCGCCCGCAGGTACAGCAGGCGGTCAGCACCTGTGCCGCCCTGGTCAGTCGCTTGCGGGTGCGTGGTTCTCTGATCGATATCCAGGTTTCCGGCGAGTACCGACTCGGGCAGAGGCTGGCCCGCGCCATCGTGATGGACCAGACGCCAGCGCTGGGACTGCACGAGGGCCGCCGCGTGCTGGTGACCCAACTGCCGGAGGCGCGCATCCCGCGCAATATCGTCAGTGTCATCGAGTGGATGGCTACCCAGAGGATCTGTCCGCTGATCGCCTGTCCCGAGCAGCACCGTGATGTGCTGCGTGATCTCCAGGTGCTGGAACCAGTGGTCGCCGCAGGCGCCCTGCTGGAGGTCAATGCCGGCACGCTTGCCGGTCGTCGTGGGCCGTATGCGCAGCGGCGTTCGCGCGAATTGCTGGAGCGCGGCTGGGCCACGGTCATGAGCAGCAATGCCCATGCCGGAGATGCTGCCGGCGCCCTGCTCGAAGTGGGCCGCGAGGCAGCGGCAGCGATCATCGGAGAATCCGCCGCCTGGGATCTGGTCTGGAAGCGGCCGGCGCAGATTGCCGCCCCACACCTGCTCGGACGCAGCAAGGCGTGAGCTCGAACCGGCACCGCCTGCTGCGCGGGTCTGGCGCGGTGTTGCTGGTTGCACTGGCCTGCGGCGGCGGCTATCAGGCCTGGCAGCAGAGTCTCACCTTGCTGTTCGAACAGAGTGTGCTGGCGCTCGAGGTCAGCAATCGCCAGCGTCTGCCAGAAGTGCTGCTGACGGAGGGCGCCCAGGTGCCGGCACCGGGCGTGGCCGCCAACAGTGCGGTCCGGATGGAACTGCGGGCGCGCTGGTGGTTGCTGTGGTCAGAGCGGGTGGCCACTGCAGGCGAGCGCCGCGAACTGCTGCGGCGGGCACGTGATGAACTGCGGGCGGCGGTCGCGCGCCGCCCGGAGGCCGCGTTTGCCTGGTCGGCATTGGCCGCGGTCAAGGCCCAGATGGGCAGCTTCGATGGCGAATTCAGCAAGGCGTTTGATGCAGCGCTGCAAAGGGCGCCCCATGAATTGCGGGTGCAGCGACAATTGCTCGGCATCGTCCTGCGCTATCCGGAACGCCTGGGAACGCTCAAGCAGCCGCAAGGCCGTGCTCTGCTGGCACGTTTCGACCGCCGCGATCCCTATCTGCTGCTTCGGCTGGCGAGCCGCTATCATGCGCTGCCCTGGGTGTGCGCCGAGGCGGAATTGGGCGTGATCGCACGCCGACATTGCGCACAGTCGGGCTATCCTACTCACACGAATGCGCTGCAATGAATCCGATGTCCAAACAGATCAGCGATCGGCTGGACGATCTTGAATCGCGTTTCGCGTTTCAGGACGAAGCGATCGCCAGCCTGAATCCGCATATTGCCGGACAGGAAAAGCGCATTGCCAACGTCGAGCAGCAACTGCTCGCGCTGCGGCAGGAACTTGCCGCGCTTCGGGTCGCACTCAGCCACGACGGTGGGCTGGAAGCGCCACCTCCGCATTTCTGAGTGCTGCCATGACCGATAGTCTCCGCGACCAATTGCTGAAACTGGGCTTCAAGAAGCCTGAGCCGCCAGCCCGCCCCGCCGTGCCTGCGCGCACGGGGCAGCGGCCACCGCCCGGCAAACCTGCTGCCGCGGCGGGCCAGCCGCAGCGGCCGGGTGGCAACCCACAGAACCGCAATCCGCAACGTCCGCAGGACCGCCCGCAGCGGCCGGGGCAGGGCAAGCCAGCGCAGCAAGCCAAATCCGCCGTGCCGCGCAGTCAGGAAGAAATCGATCTGGCCCGCGCCTATGCCCTGCGTGATCGGCAGGAGCGCGAAGAGAAAGAGGCGGCCCGACGTGAGGCCGAACTCAAGGCACGCGAACGCCGCGAGCGCAGGCTGCGATTGCAGGCGCTGGTTGCCGGCAAGACGGTGAACGATCCCGCGGCCGAATTGCTCCGCCATTTCCCGCATCGCGACAAGATCAAGCGTGTCCACGTCAACGAATCGCAACTGGCGGCGCTCAATGCCGGTGCGCTGGGTGTGGTGCAGATCGAGGGGCGCTATTTGCTGGTGGATCGCGAGACGGCGCTTGCCGTGCAATCGGTCTTCGCCGATGCCCTGGTGCTGCTGCCCGAGCCCGGCAGCCAGGACGAGGACGAAATCGCTGCGGTCGAGCCAGCGGTCATTGCAGCCGGCTGATGGCCGAAAGGGGCAGCCGCCACGGTTTGGCGCGCGTGCTGTCCAAGCGCGGTCTGCTCTCGCGCAGCGAGGCGGCACGCTGGATCCTTGCCGGTCGTGTGCGCATCGACGGCCGCCTGATCCGCGATCCCGAACATCCCACCGCTGCCGATGCGCACATTGAAATGGACGGCGCTGCGACGCAGCGCGCGACCCCGATCTACCTTGCGCTCAACAAACCGCGTGGGCTGATCACCACCGCGGAAGACGAGCGCGGCAGGCCGACGATCTATGACTGTCTGCGGCCGCTGAAGCTGCCCTGGGTGGCGCCCGTGGGTCGCCTGGATCAGGCCAGCGAAGGCCTGCTGCTGCTCAGCAACGATCCGGAATGGGCGGCGCGGATCACCTCGCCGGATTCCCGGCTGGACAAGACCTACCATGTCCAGGTCGCGCCGGTTCCGTCCGGCGACCAGCTCACCCTGCTGGCAGAAGGTGTGGTGGTCGATTCCGGCGGGCCGCGGTGGCGCGCACAGTCGGCCCGCCTGCTGCGCAGCGGTGGCAAGACCGCCTGGCTGGAAATCGTGCTCGACGAGGGCCGCAATCGTCAGATCCGCCGCATGCTGGAGGCGCTCGATATCCGGGTGCTGCGGCTGATTCGCGTCGCCATCGGATCGCTGGTGCTGGGCAGCCTGGCAAAGGGTGCAGTACGCAGGCTGAGCCCTGAGGAAGTGGCCTTGCTGGTTCCCCTCGATCCTGAGCGGAAGTAGTGGGCTGCGGCAGGCGGATCAGGCGCGGAGGAAATTCATGCGATTTCGTATTAGCATGACCAGTCCCGCCCTGCCGATCATGGCTGACATCGCCCTTACGCGGCACTTTCCTTTGGAGTTTCCATGTTTTTCAATCATTTGAAGGCGGCAGGACTGCTCGTCGCAGTATCTGCGCTATCCGCCTGTGGCAAGGACAAATCCTCCGATCCACTCGCCTACGTACCGGAAAACACCGCATTTCTGGCCGGCAATCTTGAGCCGCCGCCGCAGGTTGCCAGCGACATGTGGCTCAAGAATGCCGAGCAGATGATGCCGATGTACGAGCAGGTGTTCGACAAGACCATCGCCGATATGCAAAGCGCCGGCTCCGATGACCTTGGCACGAAAGTGCTGATTGCC
Organism: Pseudomonadota bacterium; assembly: GCA_022843465.1. Classification (GTDB taxonomy): domain Bacteria; phylum Pseudomonadota; class Gammaproteobacteria; order Xanthomonadales; family Ahniellaceae; genus 0-14-3-00-62-12. The sequence goes on from JALHNO010000013.1 coordinate 88,209, forward strand.
CTGCGCGACGAAATGAAGGGCAAGTTCAATCGTGCCGGCATGGAAAGCCTTGGTCTTTCGATGTCCGCCCGTTCGGCACTCTACGGCATCGGCCTGATTCCGGTGATGCGCCTTGAGCTGGGTGATGCCGAAGCCTTTCGTGCCTTCATCGGCAGGCTGGAAACCAAGTCGGGCCAGAAGCTCGATGTGGCCAAGGTCGGCGATCAGGAGTACTGGTCAGCCAGCGGTGGCGAGGACAAGCTGCAGTTGATTGCCGCCATCCAGAATACCCATCTGGTGCTGACACTGGCACCGCGACCGGCCGACGCAGCCGTGCTGAAGACGCTGCTCGGTGTCGATATGCCGAAAACGTCCGTGCTCGAAGCCAAGACACTCGCCAAGTTCAATGCCGAGCGCAGCTATCTCCCGTATGGCAGCGGATACTTCGATACTTCCAAGCTGGTCGAGTTGCTGTTTGCAGAACGCACCGCGGTCGAGCAGGCTTTCCTTGATGCCTGGGGCGAGAAGAATCCGCTCGCTGATGTATCCGAGCAGTGCAAGGCCGAGTACCGCGCGATTGCCAGCCAGATGCCGCGGGTCGGTTTCGGCTACACCACGCTTGCGGGCAAGAACATGGTCTTGCGCTATGCCATCGAGACCTCACCGGCCGTGGGCAGCGAGCTTTCCGCACTGGCCGTCAAGGTGCCTGGACTGGATGGTCACGGCGAGGGTCTGTTTGATTTTGGTTTCGGTCTGGATCTCAATGCCCTGGTGAAGTTCGTCAATGCCAAGGCAGGTGCGGTGGCGTCGGCTCCGTATCAGTGCGCGTCCCTGCAGCCGCTCAACGAAGCGTTTGCCAAGGCGCGCACCAATGTCAACAACCCGGGCGTGTTCATGGTGGCGGCCGCCTACAAGGGCATGTATGTCTCACTGAGCAAGCTGGATGTTGCCGATGCCAGCAAGCCCGAGATCGAGGGCAAGCTGGTGATCGCTTCGGATAACCCGCAGTCGTTGCTGTCGATGGTCGGCAATTTCGTGCCGCCACTGGCGGCCCTGTCCCTGCAGCCCAATCAGGCTCCGGTGGCGTTGCCGCTGGACGGCATGCCGCCCGGACTGCCGCCCGCCTTCATAGCGATCAGCGACAAGTCCATTGGCGTCGCCGTTGGTGCAAGCGAAGAAAAATCGCTGCAGGCGTTCATCAATGATATGCCCAGCAAGCCATCGCCACTGCTGCACTATGGCGTCGATGGTACCGGCATGGCGCGATTCTTCGATCTGATGATCAAGCAGGCCGAAACCGACCTGGCCGCCAGTGAGGCCATGCAGGAGATCGCTGCGCCTGAAGACTCTGATGGCGAAGACGGGGCTGCAGCGGAAGCCGCAGCGGCACGCACCAAGAAGCAGGCCGACGCGCGGATGGCCTTCGAGATGATGAGTTCGATGCGCGACATGTATGCCAACCTGTTCAAGCGGGTGGACGTGGCGGTGTTTGCGACCACCCGCGGCATCGAAGTCGAGTACTCGGTCGAGTTGAAATAAGCCGCTGAAGTCGGCAGGCGCGGCGGTAATTCCGCGCCCGGATTGGACGAGGCCACGCCCATCGGCGTGGCCTCCTGCTATCCGGATCGATGACTTTGTTCTGGCCATGATGCCCGCCCACTTGAACATTCCAGTGAATTAGGGCATCACTCGGGGTTCGCCCCCGAACCCGGATCCGCCAGTGAATTCCAGTCTTCCCCTGATCGCGCACAAGTTCGGTGGTTCCAGCATGCGCGATGCCGAACGCATCCGCAGTGTCGCCGACATCCTGCTGGCCAGAACTGGCGAACGCCAGATCGTGGTGGTCTCTGCCATGCAGGGCATGACCGATGCGCTGATCGCACTGGTGCGCCAGGCGGCGGCGCGGGAACCCGGTTGGCGCGAGGCACTCGACCAGATGCTCCAGCGTCATATCGAGGCGGCCCGGCAATTGCTGGGCACCGATTCGGCGCCGGCCATCGCCTGGCTGCACAAGGAATTCGCCGATCTCGCCGACGTCTTGCATGCCCTGGCCCTGATGGGGACCTCGTCGCGAGAAGCGCTGGATCTGGTGCAGGGACTCGGTGAAGTCTGGTCGTCGCGGCTGCTTGCCGAGCATCTCTCGGCACGCAACGAGGCCGGTGCCTGGCTGGATGCACGCGATGTGCTGGTCGTCCGTGCCGAGGAACTCGGTGTGATGGTCGACTGGGCGCGTTCGCAGCAGGCCTTCGATGCCTGGATTGCCGGCAAGGATCTGCGTCGGCTGGTGGTCACCGGCTTCGTCGCGCGCGACCTGCATCAGCGCGCCACCACCCTGGGCCGCAACGGCAGCGACTACTCGGGCGCGATCTTTGGCGCGCTCTCGGGCGCCCAGGAGATCCATATCTGGACCGACGTCGATGGTGTGCTCAGCGCTGATCCGCGTCTGGTGCCCGAGGCTGTGCTGGTCACCGACCTGAGCTATCACGAGGCCTGCGAACTGGCCTATTTCGGCGCCAAGGTGATTCATCCGCAGACGATGGCACCGGCGATCGAGCGCAATATCCCGATCTATATCCGCAATACCTTCCGACCGGAACTCAGCGGATCGCGGATCGGTCCGGAACTGTCACTGGAACCGCCCGTCAAGGGCGTCAGCGCCGCTGATGGCATGGCCCTGGTCAATGTCGAAGGCGCCGGCATGATCGGTGTGCCCGGAACCGCCGAGCGCCTGTTTGGTGCCCTTCGTGAAAACGGCATTTCGGTCGTGATGATTTCGCAGGGTTCGTCGGAACACTCGATCTGCTGCGTTGTCCGCGAGCAGGATGCCGAACGCGCCAGCGCAGCGCTAAACGAGGTATTCGCGCTGGAGTTGCAGCGCGGCTTCCTGCAGGACATCGCCGTGCAGACCGGCATCAGTGTGCTCGCCGTCGTCGGCGACGGCATGGCCGGCATGCCCGGTATCGCAGCGCGGCTGTTCGATCATCTGGGCCGTGGCCGGGTCAATGTGCGCGCCATCGCCCAGGGCGCGTCCGAGCGCAACATCTCGGTGGCCATCGATACCCGCGATGCCTCCAAGGCCCTGCGTGTCGTCCATGCCGGCTTCTATCTTTCGGCGCAGACCATTTCGATCGGCGTGATCGGTCCCGGCAATGTCGGTGCTGCCCTGATCAACCAGATCGCCGCCGTCGAGGAGCGGCTCAAGCGCGAAATCGGCCTGGATCTGCGCGTGCGCGCGATTGCCGGCAGCCGCAAGTGGCTGCGCGCACCGCGTCGGCTCGATCTGTCCAACTGGAAGACCGAGTACGCTGAACTCGCCGAGTCCGGCCCGACCGATCTCGATGCCTTTGCCGCCCATGTCCATGCCGACCATCTGCCGCATGCGCTGATCATCGACTGCAGTGCCTCGCAGGGTGTCGCCGAAAAGTACCCCGAGTGGCTGGCCCAGGGCATCCACATCATTACCCCCAACAAGAGCGCGGGCAGCGGCCCGCTGGCGCGCTATCGCGCGATCCAGGCGGCCACCCGCGCCGGCATCGCACGCTTCCGCTATGAGGCCACAGTGGGTGCCGGCTTGCCGGTGATCTCGACGCTGCGCGATCTGATCGACACCGGTGATGAGATCCACTCGATCGAGGGCATGTTCTCGGGCACGCTGGCCTTTCTGTTCAACCGCTTCGATGGCAGTCAGCCGTTCTCGGCCCTGGTCCGCGAGGCGCGCCAACTTGGCTATACCGAGCCCGATCCGCGCGACGATCTTGATGGTCGCGATGTCGCCCGCAAACTGGTCATCCTCGCCCGCGAGCAGGGGCTGGCGATCGAGCTTGCCGATGTCGAGGTCGCCAGTCTGGTGCCGGAATCGATCCGCGACGGCGACAGCGCGCGGTTCATGGATCGACTCGACGCAATGGACGCACCGATGCAGGCCCTGCTCGATGCCGCCAAGGCCGAGAACAAGGTGCTGCGCTTCGTTGCCCGGCTCACCCGCGAAGGCCACACCAGTGTTGGATTGGTCGCCTTGCCGCGTGATCACGCCTTTGCCAATGCGCGCTTGACCGACAATGTGGTGCAGTTCAGTACCCGCCGCTACGCCAGCAATCCGCTGGTGGTGCAGGGGCCGGGTGCCGGACCGGAGGTGACCGCCGCCGGACTGTTTGCCGATCTGCTGCGCGTCTCCGCGCATCTCGGAGCCAAGGTTTGAGCCCGCCGCGCGAGGTGCTCGCCTACGCTCCAGCCAGCGTCGGCAATGTCGCAGTCGGGTTTGATCTGCTCGGTCATGCCCTGGATGGCGCCGGTGATCGCGTACTGGCGCGGCGAACCCAGTCTGGCGAGGTGCGTGTAGTGCGCACCAGCGGTACTCCGATGGACCTGCCCAGCGATCATCTGCGCAACACGGCCGCGCGCGCCGTGCATGCACTGTTGCAGGCGCGTGGTGCTTCGTTCGGGGTTGAACTCGAACTCGAGAAAGGCATCCCGCTGGGCTCAGGCATGGGCGGCTCCGCGGCGTCGGCGGTTGCTGCGCTGGTTGCGGCCAACGGCCTGTTTGCAGATCCGCTGGCGCTCGAAGCGCTCTATCCATACGCGCTCGAGGGCGAGTATGCCGCCAGCGGGGGCCGTCATGGCGACAATGTCGCGCCCAGCCTGCTGGGTGGTCTGGTGCTGGCGACCCATGCCGGATGCTTGCAGCTTGCGGTGCCCGAGGGCATGAGCTGTCTGCTCGTGCATCCCGATCTGGTGGTCGAAACCCGGCTGGCACGGGCGCGCCTGAGCGCACCCTATCCATTGTCGGAATTCGTGGTTCAGAGCGAGGCCCTGGCGCTGTTTCTGTGTGGTCTGCACCGTGGTGACATCGCCCTGATCCGGGCCGGGCTACGCGATGTGCTGGTGGAGCCGCGACGGGCCGAGCTGATTCCAGGATTCAACCAGGTCAAGCAGTCGATGCTTGACCACGGCGCCGTCGGCGCCAGCATTTCGGGCGCAGGTCCCAGTGTTTTTGCGTGGTTCGAGTCGGCCACGCAGGCGGCTGCGGCGATGGCCGACGCCGTAGCCGCTTTCGCTGCTGCCGGTCTTGCGGCACGCGGCCTGGTATCACCCGTCGCCGCCGCCGGAGCGAGGATCGAACAATGCACTGCCTGAGTACCCGTGGTGGCGACAGCGCGCCGATCACCCTTGCGTTGCAACGCGGTCTGGCGCTCGATGGCGGGCTCTACCTTCCCGAGCGCGTGCCGCATTTCCAGATCAGCGATTTTGAAGGCGCTTCGGAACTGCCAGCGGTCGCGACCCGGTTGTTGCAGCCGTTCTTCGAGGATACGCCGCTGTCTGACCAGGTCGGTGCGATCTGCTCCGAGGCCTTGAATTTTCCGACGCCGCTGTGCGCGCTGCCCGAGCCGGGTTCGTATCTGCTCGAACTCTTCCACGGCCCTACCGCCGCATTCAAGGATATCGGTGCGCGCTTTCTCGCCGAGTGCCTGTCGCGGCTGCGGGATCCGATGGCGGCGGATGTGACCGTTCTGGCCGCGACTTCCGGCGATACCGGGAGTGCGGTAGCGGCGGCGTTCCATGGTCGCCCGGGATTCCGCGCGGCCATCCTGTTTCCCGATGGGCGTGTCTCGCCGCGGCAGGCGCATCTGCTCAGCTGCTTTGGCGACAATATCGCCAGCTACGCGGTACAGGGCAATTTCGATGCCTGCCAGGCCATGGTCAAGGCGGCTTTTGCCAATGCCGAATTGCAGGCCCACTGTCCGCTGACCTCCGCCAACAGCATCAGCCTGGGTAGGCTGCTGCCGCAGTCCGCGTATTACGCGCACAGCGCTCTGACGCACTGGCGCACACATGGCACGGCTCTCAATTTCGTCATCCCGACCGGGAATCTTGGCAATGGTCTGGCCGCGCTCTATGCGCGGATGATGGGCCTGCCAGTGGGTGAAATCGTGCTGGCCACGAATGCCAATCGGGTGCTGCCGGATTTTCTGGACAGTGGGCGCTATGAGCCCAGGGCGAGCCTGGCAACTTTGGCCAATGCTATGGACGTCGGGGCACCGAGCAATCTTGAGCGGCTGCGCGCGCTGTTTCCCGAGCATTCAGCACTGCGTGCCGAGGTTTCGGCGCGCTCGGTGGATGACACCCGGATCCGCGCGCGCATCCAGAGTTTCAAGCGGGAGCAGGGCAGGGTGATCTGCCCGCATACCGCAGTAGCCGCCGAGGTTCTGGCCGATCTGCGCCGTGCTGGTGACCTGCGCGACTGGTGCATCGTGGCGACCGCGCACCCGGCGAAGTTCGAATCGGTAGTCGAACCCCTGATCGGCGAGACCATCGCCGTCCCGCCGGGCATGCGTCATTGGCTGGATCGTCCGGCCCAGGCGATTGCCCTTGCGGCCGATTCCGCTGTACTTGGTGACAGCTTGTTGCGAGGGGATTAAGGCCGGATTCAAGCCCAGGGGTGCAACCTGCACCTCATCTGTGCTGTTGCCCGTCCTAAAGGTTTATGATCCGAGCATGCGTATCGCAATTCCCAGCCTTGTCCTGATCGGCGGTCTCCTGACTGCGGGCGGAGCGTGGGCTCAGGAACATGCGCCGCCGGAACGCAGCGAGCAGCGGGTGATGCAGCCAAGCAATCGCGAGGTAATGCGCGCTCAGCGCGAAGAGTTGCAGCGTGGCGCGCCGGCCTCGAATTTTGCGCCGCATGCGGAAAACTTCCAGCCGCGGGCGGAACGCTTTCCGGAAAACTCCGGGTCGCGCAATCGTCTGCTCAATGGCCGCGACATCAATTCCAATCAGTTGCGGCCGGCGCCGGTCGATCCGCGCGATCCGCGCGATCCGCGCATGGGCGACTACCAGACCCGGATCCAGCCGCAGGATCTGCGTCGTGGCTATGTGCCACAGGACATGCAGCGCGCCATCGAGCGTGCGCAGGCCGAGCATGGCGGCAAGGTGTTGAGCGCGGACCGCATCCGCTATCGGGGTCAGGATACCTATCGAGTCAAGTTGCTGACACCCGGAGGCCGGGTGCGTGTGGTGCAGTTGTCCGAAGCTCCGGCACCCGCAGGTGAGACCGAAAACCAACGGAAGGGAGACGAATAATGCGCATATTGCTGGTGGAAGACGAGGCGCCGCTGCGCGAAACCCTGGCGGCCAGATTGAAGCGCGAAGGCTATGCGGTCGATGTCGCGGCTGATGGCGAGGAAGGCCTGTTTCAGGGCAAGGAAGTGCCATTCGACGTCGCAATCATCGATCTCGGCCTACCCAATATGAGTGGCATGGAATTGATCCAGAAGCTGCGCGCCCAGGGTGCCAAATACCCGGTGCTGGTGTTGACCGCACGCTCAAGCTGGCAGGACAAGGTCGAGGGACTCAAATCCGGAGCCGACGATTATCTGGTCAAGCCCTTCCATGTCGAGGAACTGCTCGCCCGCATCAATGCCCTGATGCGCCGGGCCAGCGGCTGGACACGTCCCCAGCTCGAGTGCGGTCCGGTGATACTGGACACCACCGCGCAGACCATCAGCGTCAATGGCCAGATGGTGGAACTGACCACCTATGAGTACAAGGTCCTTGAGTATCTGATGTTGCACGCTGGCGAACTGGTGTCCAAGGCGGACTTGACCGAGCACATCTACCAGCAGGATTTCGATCGCGATTCGAACGTGCTGGAAGTGTTCATCGGGCGCCTTCGTCGCAAGCTCGATCCCGACGGCAGTCTCAAGCCGATCGAGACGGTGCGTGGCCGTGGCTACCGTTTCGCCATTCCGCGTACCGTTTGACGCGATGAAGTGCTGCCGCACCGCCTGAGCGGGCGGGCGGCCCTCCTCTCATGGCACGTCGCCGTCCGATATCACTGCAAACGCGGCTGCTCTGGGCGGCCAGCCTGGCCTTGGCCGCGTTTCTGGGCGTGACCGGCTATACGCTGGAACAGGCGTTCCGCAAGAGCGCATTGCAGGCAATGCGCGATCGCCTTGAAAGCTATGTGTTCACCTATCTGTCGGGCACCGATATCAGCAAGGATGGCGCGTTGATCCTGCCGGAATTGCCGCCTGACCCGCGGTTCGACCGCCCGCAGTCGGGTCTCTACGCCGGTATCGTCGGCGAGCAGATCAACTGGCGTTCGGCCTCGGCGCTCGGCCGCGAACTGCCCTTTGATCAATCCCTGGAGCCGGGGCGGACCTACTGGAAGGACACGCCCAGCCCGACCAACGTCGGCGGTGTCTATCGCTACTCGCGCGCGGTGACCTGGGAGGTACCCAATGGCGGCGACGTCAAGCTGACCTTCCACGTCGCCGAAAACGATGCCTCGTTCAATCGCCAGGTCGCGGTGTTCCGTCGCACCCTGCTGACCCAGCTCGGCGCAGCAGCGTTTCTGCTGTTCCTGGTCCAGTTGCTGATGCTGCGCTGGAGTCTCGGCCCGCTGCGCACGGTGGCGCGCGATCTGGCGCGGGTTGAGCAGGGCGAGCGCGAGCGGCTACCCGACCACTATGTGCGCGAGCTGAGCCCGCTGACGCTGAGCATCAACGATGTCATCGACAATGAGCGCGAGCAGCGGACGCGTTATCGCCACACGCTGGGCGATCTGGCCCACAGTCTGAAGACGCCACTGGCGGTGATGCGCAGCGAGCTCGAGTCGGCGACCGATCCGGCTTCGGCGAAGCGCGTTCTGGTCGAGCAGGTACGCCGGATGGACGATATCGTGGCCTACCAGCTGGCGCGGGCCGCAGCCTCGGGTCACGCGACGTTCTCGGCGCCGATCGCCATTGAGCCGCATGCCGAGTCGATCGTCGTCGGGCTGGAAAAGGTCTACGCCGATCGCGGCGTGCTGTGCGAATTCGACATCGCGCCGGGCGCGCGCTTCTATGGTGAGAAGGGTGATCTGCTCGAGCTGCTGGGCAATCTGCTGGAGAACGCCTTCAAGTGGGCACGCTCGCGGGTGCTGCTGACCGTATCCAGCAGTGCCGGCGTCGCCGGCCGGCGGCCCACGCTCAGTATCGTGGTGGAGGATGACGGCCCCGGAATTCCGCCGGAGCAGGTTGCCGTCCTGCTGCAGCGCGGCGTGCGCGGTGACGAACGGGTCGAGGGCCACGGCATTGGCATGTCGATCGTGCAGGACATCGTGCGCGGCTACCGTGGCGAGTTGAAGGTCGAGCGTTCGTCGACGATGGGTGGCGCACGCTTCGAACTGCGCTTCTGATTCCTGCGCCTGGCGCCTGGCGCACCGGAAACGGTCAATCCGGCGCCAGTGCCTCGATCTTGGCAGCGCAGATGAAGTCGTTTTCCGAAAGCCCGCCAACATCATGCGTGTTGTAGCGGATCAGGCAGTGTCCGTAGCCGATTTCCATATCGGGATGGTGATCCTCGGCATGCGCTATCCAGGCCACTGCATTGACGAAGGCCATGGTCCGGTGGAAATCCTTGAAGATGAAATCCTTGCTGATGCGGTCGGCGTTGTCCGACAGTGCCCAGCCCGGAAACAGGGCGATCAGGCCCTCGGACTCGACGCGGCTCAGCGCGTGCTCGGGTCCCCGGCGCGCGCGGCAGCGCTGCCGCGCGAGTTGTTCGATGCTGTTCATGACGCTTCCTTGGTCTCCGACCCCCGTCGGTTCCCCGGCAACTTAAGCAAGCTGGCGCGATGTTGCAAGCGCCACGTCGGCAACGCCCGCCAGTTCTCGTGCCCCGGCTCCCCATTGACAGCATTCCCCAGCTGGCTTCACTCGCGCGTGATGACAAACTTGCCGAAGGCGACACCGAGATCCCAGCCCTTGCCTTTTCCGGCAAGGGCCAGGCTGACATTGCCCTTGGTCATCGCCGAGGCTTTGGCCGATTTTGCCGCTCCGGCATGCGCTTCGCTGGCGACATAGGTGCCGAGGATCTCGCTGATATTGTCGATTCCGGAGAATTCGCCGCGACCGTCGGTGATTGAGGATTTGCCGAAGGTGATGCCGCCTCCCTTGGCGACCAGGGTGACCCGCATCGTCTGGCCGTTGTTGCAGCGAACCGTACCGCTGCCCTTGGCGGTCTTGTAGAACGCCGACCAGCCCTTCAGCTGGAAGCTCATCTTGCAGTCGGCCTCGGCCGATTGCGCCTCAGGCGCAGCTGCCAGCAGGAGAAGGGAGCAGGACAGGATGATCGATCGCATGGTGAGCTCCAGAAAGGTGAGGCGGTGCTGGTCAGCCCGGTATCGCCTGATCGCGGACCGCACGTCCGTTGCAGACCGTAATTCTGCCCGTCGCGCCGCACAATGACCAGCGCGCAGCGCTCAGGACGTGCGCCGTGTCGCAGGCCGCTGGCGCTACAATGGTGGCGATCAACTGTACGGCTCAATATGCTTACCATCAGCAGCAACGCGCAATCGCATTTCCGTCGCATTCTTGAGCAGCAGGGCATCGCTGATCTCGGGATACGTCTGTCTGCCGTGCATCCCGGCACGCTCAAGGCTGACTGCCGACTGGAGTTCTGCGAGCCCGATGACCTCAATGGCGATGAGTGGATGCTCGAGTGCGAGGGGTTCTCGCTCTACGTCGCCGCCGACAGTACCGCCTGGCTGGACGCGGCCGAACTCGACTTTGTTGGTCAGGCCGGCGCCGCCCAGCTCACCATCAAGGCTCCGAATCTGAAGGGCAAGGTGCCCGGTGCCGACGCCAGTGTGGTCGATCGTGTCCGTCATGTGCTGGACTCGGAGATTGCGCCCATGCTGGCTGCGCACGGCGGCAAGGTCGCGCTGCAGGAGGTCGATGCCGATGGTGTGGTCACGCTGCGCTTTGGTGGCGGCTGCCATGGCTGTGGGATGGTTGATGTCACCCTCAGGGACGGTATCGAAAAGACCTTGCGTGAGCGGGTTCCTGAAGTCAGCGCGGTGCGTGACGCCACCGACCACGCCAGTGGCAGTGCGCCCTACATCAAGCGCTGAACCGGCATGCCTGCCGCAGACGATTCCGCTGTGGCACAGGGGTTCGCCGGTTGGTTGCAACGCCATGGTCTGCTGCTTCGTCTTGCCGGCTTCTATCTGCTGATCTCATTGCCAACCCTGCTGATCGTCGAGGCGATCGTGCTGACCATGGAGTTCCGCGAGTTTTCGCGTTCCGCAGACCAGGGCAGCCTGTTGCGCAGTCTCGATGCGGAAGTCATGCGCCTGCAGGATCTGCGCGCGCACGGGCTGAAGTCGAGCGGCCAGGTGCTGGCGCGTGAACTGGACTCCTGGATTCTTGGTATGGAGCGTCCACGGCCGGGCGGCGAGTCGCAGACCTACGTGGTTCTTGAGCTGAGCGATCAGCCCTTCGCCGCCATCGTGCAGGGGCTTGATGGCCGGATCCTGGCGCACAATCGCAATGCCGAGCATTGGCGCATAGATGCGGCTGTCGCTGACGAGATGACCGGCGCAATTGAACGCGCGCGCGAAATTGCCCGGGCCAGTAGTCCGCAATGGATGCGCCGCTACGCCGCGCCGCTGCGCACCCCGTCCGGCGCACTCGATGGCTGGCTGGTGCTGGAAGTACGTCTGCCGCAGCCCTGGCGCAAGCTGCTGTTCAAGGTCAGCTATGAATGGCCCCTGTTGATCGCCTACCTGCTGGTGTTCTCGATCGGTACCTTCCTGTTTTTCAATCGCTGGGTCAGTGGGCGACTCAATCGCATTGCCGCGGCCGCCGATGCCTGGCGCCATGGCGATTTCACGGTCTCGATCGCTGACAAGGCGGCTGATGAGCTGGGACTGCTTTCGCACCGGCTGGATCGCATGGCGAACGATCTGCGCGAACTGGTCCACGCCCGTGCCGAGGTCGCGATGTTGAACGAGCGCGCGCGACTGGCGCGCGATCTGCACGACACGGTCAAGCAGAAGGCCTTCGCGCTCAGTCTGCAGATCGCGACAGCGCGGGCGAGAATGCCCGCGCAGGCCGGCGACGCACTGCCGGCGCTTGAGGAGAGCAGCAAACTTGCCGAGGAAATCCAGCGCGAACTGCTGGTGATCCTGGATGAACTGCGCGAAGAGGAGATGTCGGTCCGCTTCCGTGAGGAGCTGAATATCCGCATCCTGGCCTGGTCCCGGCGTAGCAACGTGGCTGTGGAGGTAAACCTTGAAGCGGCCGAACGGGTAGCACTGAGTCAGCGCGCCAGCCTGGTGCGCCTGCTCGACGAGGCGCTTGCCAATGTGCTGCGACACAGCGGCGCCACCCAGGCACGGGTCCTGCTGGAGGCGTGCGCGGATCGCATCTTCCTCGACATCGCCGACAACGGTCGTGGACTGCCCCAGGGACGCCGCGAAGGAATGGGGCTCGGCAATATGCGCAGCCGCGCCGCCGAATTTCCCGACGGTCAGTTCTCGGTTGATGGCCGCGATGGGGTGCGGATCGTGGTGAGCTGGCGCGAAGCGGGCGGCGACTGATTCGGCAGCGACGTGGATGCAAGGTCGGCGTGGGGATTTGTCTCCGAGACTGTTGGCTTGTGATTCTGTCCCCTGAAGGGGATTGACCAGCTCCGCTGTTGAGAGCCATAGAGCGTGGCTTGCCGCGCTGCCGTTGATTCTTCCCAAAAGGAAGCAAGATCAAATGCAGCGGGGCAAGCCCGCGCCCTACAGGATCAAGAGCGAGGGCGGCGGGGCAAGTGGTGCTCCGCAAAGTCCTCGCGAGCAGGGGAGACCGGAGAGACCACGAGCAGTGGGACGAGCGTCGCTCTACAATTGCGACAGCAAATCCATCAGCAGAGGACCGAGCCGCGCTCGTCGCTATCCCCTCGGCTACGGTGGCAGTGGCGAAACAAGGCCCGTAACGCCAATGGGTAGAAGGAATTCCATGCAGGCTTCATCGAAAATCAGAGTGGTGGTGGCGGATGACCATGATCTGGTCCGCCAGGGGATACGGGCTTTTCTGCAGACCCAGCCGGACATCGATATCGTCGGTGAGGCTGGCGATGCCGAGGCCGCTGCTGCTGTCTGCGCCCAGGTGCTGCCGGATGTGGCCTTGCTCGACATGGTCATGCCGGCTGGTGGCGGCGTCGAAGCGGCGCGCCAGATTGCGCTGCGCTCACCAGGCACGCGCATGGTGATACTGACTTCATTCGATCGCGAGCAGGAGATCCGTGCCGCGCTCGAGGTCGGCGTGCTCTCCTACGTGCTGAAGGACGTAGCCGCCGCTGAACTCGCGGAGACGATCCGCAAGGCGCAGCGCAATGAAGCGGTGCTGCATCCGCGGGCGGCTTCGGTGTTGATGCAGTCGCTGCGCCTGCGCAGCAGCGAAGGCGCCGGCATCCACGCGCTCAGTCAGCGTGAGCGCGAGGTGCTGGAGCTGGTTGCCGAGGGTCTGAGCAATGCGCAGATTGCCGAGCGCCTCGGCATCGGCGACAAAACGGTCAAGTCGCACGTCAGCAGCATGCTGGCCAAGCTCGATCTGAGTGATCGCACCCAGGCCGCCGTGATGGCGTGGAAGCGCGGCTGGGTGGGCTGAGTCGCTGATCGGATGCTGGCCTCAATGCCAGCGTCCGGGCCCTACTTGAACTCGCGCAGATCCTTCAGGTCGCTGCTCTTGGATGCGTACCAGGCTGCGATATTGCGGATCTCCTCGTCCTTGAGATTGGCGGCCTGCGCCTGCATCACCACGTTGGCGCGGGCGCCCGAACGATAGTCTTGCAGCACCTTGACGGTGTAGTCGGCGTACTGACCCGCGAGCTTGGGATAGCTGCCATCGAGGGTCTTGTTGCCATCAGCCCCATGACAGGTCGCGCAGACCGCCGGCGGCTCCTTGCCAGCCGGGGACTCACCGGCGGCAGTGGCTACTTCGGCGCCGAGCAGACCAGCCAGCAGAACAACAATAAATACAGGACGCATGGGACGGATTCCTTGGTTCACTTGGCGGCGGCGAGGAATGCCGAGATATCGGCAATATCCTGATCGGTGAGGCTTTGCGCCTGTGCACGCATGGTTGGATGCTTGCGCTCGCCGGTCTTGTAGGCGTTCAGCGAGGCCACCAGATAGGCCTCGTTTTGACCGCCCACCTTGGGCACGGAATAGTTCGGGTAGGCGTTTTTGTAGCCCGCAATGCCATGGCATCCGGTGCAGGTATAGAACTTTTTCTTGCCCTGCTCGGCATCGCCGGCAGCCGAACTGGGGCCGGAGGCGACGGCGAGGCCGATCGCCAGCAGTGGGATGAACACACTACGCATGAGGCTGATTTCCTTGAGATGAGAACGGCAAGAGGTCGTACAGGTCAGTCCCGAAGTATAGCCAGCCAGGTTTGGAGTGGATAGCCGTTGCAACCGGCGCCGCACTCGCTGCATCTGCATGAGCGTCCGCGATCGCCGCAGGGAGGCGCCGCCGCGCCGCGCAAGCGGGTGGGCGCGCACGCGATCTTGCCGCTGCCCCGACTTCTGGCCTATGTGTCTGGTTTGGTGTTGTATTAAGGTACAACACCATCTCCGCTCATTCCCGTTTGAATCCACCCGATATGAAGAAAACCATGAGACGACTCTCCCGCAATACCGTGCTGCTCGTCCTTGCACTGGCGCTGGCAGCCTGTGGCCGACCGGGTGACCGGTCCGGGCAGAAGGAAGCCGACGATGCGCCCGCAACGCCGGTCGAAGTGGCTACCGCTGCGCGCAAGCCGATTGCGGCGAGTTACAGCGGCACCGCAGCGCTGGAGCCGGAGAATCAGGCCCAGGTGGTGGCGAAGGCGACCGGCGTGCTGCTCGAGCTTCTGGTCGAGGAAGGCGATGAGGTGACGACCGGCCAACTGCTGGCTCGGCTCGACCCCGAGAAGCCGCGTCTGGAACTGGCGCGTGCCCAGGCCAATCTGAAGCGACTCGAGAACGAATACAGCCGGGCCAATGATCTCTACGCGCGCAAGCTGATCAGCTCGGAAGCCCATGATCGTGCCCGTTTTGATCTGGAGACGCAGAAGGCGGCGTTCGATCTGACCCGACTGGACCTCGAGTACACACGAATCGTTGCGCCGATTTCCGGCGTGATCAGCGAACGCATGGTCAAGGCGGGCAATCTGATCCAGTTGCAGCAGCCGCTGTTTCGCATTGATGATTTCGAGCCGCTGCTGGCAGTGCTGAACGTGCCCGAGCGCGAGTTGGCCACCATCCGCGCCGGCCTGCCGGTCTCGATGCACGTGGATGCCATGCCCGGCCGCAGCTTCGAAGGAACAGTTGCGCGCGTCAGTCCCGTGGTCGAAGCGGGTACCGGTACGTTCCGCGCGACTACCGAGTTCCATGACCCGGCCAATCTGCTCAAATCCGGGATGTTCGGTCGCGTCAATATCATTTACGACCAACGCGCCGATGCCCTGGTGATTCCGCGCGAAGCGCTGCTCGAGTCGGAAACCGAGGCAGCGGTCTATCTGCTCGATCGCGAGCCGCCCGCAACCGAGACCAGCGACAAGCCTGCTGAAAAGCCCGAGGAAAAGGGCTGGCTTGCGCGACTGCTTGCGGGCAAGAAGGACGCGCCCGTGGTTGCCAAGAGCAAGCCCGGCGAGGCCTGGTATGCGCGTCGCGTGGCAGTCAAGCTGGGTTATCTCTCGGGTCCCGATGCCGAGATCCTGGAGGGGCTCAAGGAAGGTGATCAGGTGGTCACCATCGGCAAGAATGCCCTGCGTGAAGGCGCCCTGTTGCAGATCGTCGGAGCCAACACGCCATGAGCATGATCGAAGTCTCCACCCGTCGCCGCGTGACCATCGGCATGGCGACGGTGACCGTTCTGTTGTTCGGTGCCATCGGCCTCAGTGATCTGAAGGTCAATCTGTTGCCCGACCTTTCCTACCCGACGCTTACCGTGCGCACCGAGTACGTCGGCGCAGCACCGGCGGAGATCGAGAACCTGGTCAGCGAGCCGGTCGAGGAAGCGCTCGGGGTTGTGAAGAATGTGCGACGGGTGAAGTCGGTTTCGCGCGCCGGTCAGTCCGACGTGACCCTGGAATTTGTCTGGGGTACCAATATGGACATGGCAGGGCTTGAAGTCCGCGAAAAACTGGAGGTGCTTAACCTGCCATTGGAGGTTTCGCGGCCGCAGCTGCTGCGCTTCGATCCCTCGACCCAACCGATCCTGCGTCTGGCGCTGATGGGATCGAGTGATGGCGCGGTGCTCAATGAGGCCGAACTCAAGCAGTTGCGCCGCTTCGCGGATGAGGAGATCAAGCGCCGCGTTGAGCCGGTGGCGGGCGTTGCCGCTGTCAAGGTCGGCGGCGGTCTGCAGGACGAGGTCCAGGTCGAGATCGACCAGCAGAAGCTCAAGCAGCTCAATATCAGTGTCGGCACGGTGATCGATCGCTTGCGCAGCGAGAACGTGAATGTATCCGGTGGTCGCCTTGATGAAGGCGCCGAGCGCTATCTCGTGCGCACGATCAACCAGTTCGCCACCGTGGAAGAGATCGGCAACATGCTGCTGCGGCCGAGCGGCGATGTGACCCTGCGCCTGCGCGATGTGGCGGTGGTGCGTCAGGGCTACAAGGAGCGCGAATCGATCATCCGTGTCGATGGTCGCGAAGCCGTCGAGATCGCGATCTACAAGGAGGGCGATGCCAACACCGTCAAGGTCGCCGAAGAGGCGCGCGCGGTGCTCAGCGCGCTGGAAGAATCGAAGATGCTGCCGGCCGGGGCCAAGCTGCCGATCATCGATGACCAGAGCAAGTTCATCCGCGGTGCCCTTGATGAGGTGAAGAGTGCCGCCCTGTTCGGTGGCTTGCTCGCGATTCTGGCGGTGTATCTGTTCCTGGCGGATGCGCGCTCGACCTTTGTCATCGGGCTTTCCCTGCCCGTGTCGATCATCGCCACGTTCTTCTTCATGGACCAGCTCGGACTCAGTCTCAACATCATGTCCCTGGGCGGGCTGGCACTGGCAACCGGCATGGTGGTCGATGCCGCCATCGTGGTGCTCGACAATATTGCCAAGACGCGTGCCGAGGGCATGCCCCTGGTCGAATCGGTGATCAAGGGCACCCAGGGTGTGGCCATGGCAGTCACGGCGTCGGTGCTGACCTCGGTCGCCGTATTCTTCCCCCTGGTATTCGTCGAAGGTGTTGCCGGACAGCTGTTCCGTGATCAGGCACTGACGGTGACGATTGCCCTGCTGGTATCCCTGCTGGTGTCGCTGACGATGATTCCGATGCTGTCATCGATCGAGTGGACCGGATTTGGTCGTCAGCAGGAACCATTCCACGACAAGCCGTTGCTGCCGACGCGACGGTTGCGCGATTGGCTGTTGCTGCCACTGCGCACCCTCGGTTGGGTATTGCGCTGGATCGCTTTCTACCTGGTACGCGTGATTGCGCGCTTCATCGGCCTGCTGGCCCTGGTGCTGGGCAAGTTTCTGCGGCCTGCTGCGCTCTGGGTCGGTCGCCGCCAGGATGCGCTGGAGACCCGCTATGCCAACCTGATTCCGTGGATTCTCCAGCATCCCGCCAAGGTCCTCTCGGTCGCCTTGCTGGCATTCGCCGGCAGTCTGCTGGTGTTGCCCAGCCTGGGGCTGGATCTGGTACCCCAGCTCGCGCAGGGCCAGTTCGAAGCCACCATCAAACTGCCGCCGGGAACGCCGCTGGCGCGCACCGATGCCATTGCGCGCGCCCTGCAGGACCGTCATCGCGACGACCAGTACATCGAGTCGATCTTTGGTGTCAGTGGCGCCGGTACCCGTCTGGACGCCAACCCCACCGAATCCGGTGAGAACATTGCGCGGCTTCTGGTATCGCTGAAGTCCGGCACCGATCGCGATGCCGAGGCCGAGACGATGACGGCGATCCGCAAGACCGCCGCCGAATTGGGCGTGGCCGATTCGACTTTCTCGCGTCCGGCCCTGCTCAATTATGCGACGCCGCTGGAAATCGAAATCAGTGGCTACGAACTCGATCGCCTGCAGCAGGCCGGTCGCGTGGTCACCGAGGCGCTGCGCGGCTCGGATCGCTTCGCCGACGTCAAGTCGACGGTGGAGAGCGGCCAGCCCGAGATCCAGATCCGCTTTGATCAGGAACGCGCGGCTGCGCTCGGTCTGAGCACCCGTCAGATCGCCGATCAGGTGGTCCGCAAGGTACGCGGCGAAGTGGCCACGCGCTACAGCTTCCGCGATCGCAAGATCGACGTGCTGGTGCGTGCGCTCGAACAGGATCGCGCTTCCGTCGAGGACATCCGCAATCTGATCGTCAATCCCGAGAGCGACAAGCCGGTCACGCTCGCTGCGGTTGCCGATATTCTGGCGACCGAAGGACCTGGCGAAATCCGCCGTTCCGATCAGGAGCGGGTCGCGGTGATTTCGGCCAATCTGCGCTATGGCGATCTGGGCAGCGCAGTGACGGTCGTGGAAGGCATGCTCGCCAAGGCAGACCTGCCGGCAGGCGTTGGTGTTCGCGTCAGCGGCCAGAGCGAGGAACTTGATGCCTCGGTGGACTCGCTGGTGTTTGCCCTGCTGCTGGCCGTATTTCTGGTCTACCTGGTGATGGCATCGCAGTTCGAATCCCTGTTGCACCCCTTCGTGATCCTGTTCTCGATTCCGCTGGCGATTGTCGGATCGGTGATGGGGCTCAAGCTGCTCGGCATGCCGTTGAGTGTGATCGCCGGCATCGGCATCATCATGCTGGCCGGCATCGTGGTGAACAATGCCATTGTGCTGATCGACCGGATCAACCAGTTGCGGGCTGAGGGTGTGGAGAAATCCCAGGCCATCGTTCAGGCGGGGCGCTCGCGACTGCGACCAATTCTGATGACGACGATCACCACCCTGGTCGGCTTTCTGCCGCTCGCCCTGGGTCTCGGCGATGGCGCCGAAATCCGCCAGCCGATGGCGGTGACCGTGCTCGCCGGCCTGAGCATCAGTACCCTGCTTACCTTGCTGGTGATTCCGGTGATGTATGCCCTGATGGATCGCAAGCCTGATCAGCACTACGTCGAGATGGCGCGACGTGCGGCGCTGGCCAGTGAGTGAGGCAGAATCATGAGCCTGGTCGAGCTGAGTCTCAAGCGCCCCGTCACCACGGTGATGGTGTTCGTTTCCCTGGTCGTCGTCGGCCTGCTGGCGGCCATCCGGCTGCCGCTGGAATTTCTGCCGGAGTTCGATGCGCCGTTTCTGTTCGTGTCGATTCCCTATGCGGGATCGACGCCAGAAGAAGTCGAGCGCACCATCACCCGACCTGCTGAAGAGGCCCTGGCGACACTGCCCGGGCTCAAGCAGATCAACTCCAACTCGCGCGCCGATGCAGCCGAGATCTTCATCGAGTTCGACTGGAGCACCCAGGTCGGCTTGGCGGCCATCGAGGCGCGCGAACGGGTCGAGGCGATCCGCAAGGATCTGCCGAGCGATCTGCAGCGCATCTTCGTCTTCAAGTTCTCCAGTGCTGACCAGGCGGTTCTGAGTCTGCGCATTTCCTCGGGTCGCGATCTGACCAACTCCTACGACCTGCTGGAGCGCAAGCTGAAGCGGGCGCTCGAACGGCTGCCGGGCGTTGCCCGGGTCGAACTCGATGGCGTTGAAAAGCCCGAGGTCCAGATCGAATTGCTGGCCGACCGGGTCACCGCCCACGGTGTCGACCTTGCCGAGTTGAACCAGCGTCTGCGTGATTCCACGTTTTCGGCGTCGGCCGGGCTGGTCAACGAGGGCGAGGCCAGGTTTCGCGTGCAGCCGATCGGCGAATTGCAAAGCCTGGAGCAGATTCGCGCGCTTGTCGTCAACGACAGCGGCCTGCGCCTGGGCGACATCGCCAATGTCCAACTGCGGCCGGCACGGATGGATTACGCCCGTCATCTGGACATGCGGCCGGCGATCGCGGTCGAGATTTTCAAGGAGCGCGGTGCCAATCTCGTCGCGGTCGGGCGCGCAGCGCTGGCCGAGGTCCAGCGTATTGGCAAGGATCCCGAGATGGAGGGGATCGAGATCTTCTTCATGGGGGATCAGGCCGAAGGTGTGACCAGTTCCCTGCTCGAACTCGCCGAGGCCGGTCTGATCGGGCTGGTGCTGTCGGTGATCGTGCTGTTCGCGTTTCTGCGTCATTGGGCATCGACCTTCCTGGTGTCGTTGGCGATTCCGATCTGCTTCGCAATGACCCTGGGTGCGATGTATTTCTTCGGGCTGTCGCTCAACATCCTTTCGATGATGGGCTTGTTGCTCGGCGTCGGCATGGTGGTCGACAACGCGGTAGTGGCGGTCGAAAGCATCTATCAGCAGCGCGAGAAATGGCCGGACAATCCCGCCAAGTGCGCGGTGGTGGGTGTGCGCAACGTGACGCTCGCCATCAGTGCCGGCACACTCTGTCACTGCGTGGTGTTCCTGCCAAATATCTTTGGCGAGAAGAACTTCATAAGCCTCAATCTGATGCATATCGCCATCACCATCAGCATGTCGCTGCTGGCTTCCTGGCTGGTCGCGGTCAGTCTGGTTCCGATGGTCTCGGCGCGCATGAAGGCGCCTGAGATGGGCGTCCACCAGGACTGGATCATGCGCCTGCGCGTGCGCTACGCCGCTATGATCGACTGGACGTTGCGCCATCGCGTCAAGACCATGCTGATGATGTTCGGCTTGATGGGCGTCAGCATCATTCCGATCACGATGACCAAGATGGACATGTTTCCTGCCGGCGAGTCACGCGATCTGGATCTGCAGTACGAACTCAACGGCGTCTATCAACTCGAGGAGATGGAGAAGGCTGTCAATCAGGTCGAGTCCTTCCTGCTGGCCAACCGCGAGAAGTTCGAGATCACGATGGTCTACAGCTACTTCAATGAGCGCGGCAACGCGTTCACGCGCATGGTGCTGACCGACGCAGATGACGCCAGGCAATCCAGTGAAGTCATCATGGAAGAAGTACGCAAGGGATTGCCCAAGCTGGCGGTTGGGGACGTCAATTTTGGTCAGGGTCGCCGAGGCAATACCAGCGAAGGCCTTACGGTATCGATCATTGGGGAGTCCAACACCTTGCTCAACGAGTTGGCGCCCAGCGTGCAGGAGGTGCTGTCGCGGGTTGAGGGGGTGCGCGATGTCAAGGCGGCGCAGGCGCGTGGTGATCGCGAAATCCAGGTCCGTGTCGATCGTGAGCGCGCGCTTTCCTATGGGTTCAGCGCTTCCCAGGTTGCCCAGTTCATCTCGGTGGCCATGCGCGGCGCGCCCCTGCGCGAGTACCGTCACAATGGCCAGGAGATTCCGGTGTGGCTGCGGTTCGAGGGTTCCGAGTCGCAGGGTGTGGCCGATCTGCAGGGGCTGCGCATTCAATCGCCCAGTGGTGAGTTGATCCCGCTGATGTCCCTGGTCGAGGTCAGCGTTGGCGAAACCCCGACCGGAATCCGTCGGACCAATCGCCAGACCGGCCTCGAATTGAGTCTCAATCTTGGCAAGGATGTCACCACCGAAGACGTCCGCAAGCGGATCGAGGCGGCGATGAATGCGCTGAGCTTTCCTGCCGGGTATCGCTGGAGTTTTGGCCGCGGCTTCGATCAGGACAACGAGGCGATCGGGCAGATGCTGTTCAATACCTTCATCGCCCTGCTGCTGATCTATATCGTGATGGCCGCAGTGTTCGAGTCCCTGCTTTACCCGCTGGCGATCCTGACCTCGATCATCTTCTCGGTGTTCGGGATCTACTGGCTGTTTGCGATCACCGGTACCTATTTCTCACTGATGGCCTGGATCGGGGTACTGATCCTGATGGGAGTGGTGGTCAACAACGGCATCGTGATGGTGGAGCACATCAACCAGCTGCGGCAGGAAGGGCTCAGTCGTCACGACGCGCTCGTGCAGGGCAGTCGCGATCGCCTGCGTCCGGTGCTGATGACGATGGCCACCACGATCTTTGGCATGCTGCCGCTGTGCATGGGCAATACCCAGATCGGCGGCGACGGTCCGCCGTATTTCCCGATGGCACGGGCGATTGTCGGTGGACTGATTTTCTCGACCATCATCACCCTGGCAGTGCTGCCTGCCTTCTATGCGATCTTCGACGACTGGCGCAGCGCCAGTGCACGCTTCATCGCACGCGCCATCGGACGCGGCAGGCGCGCGGAGCTACCGTTGCCGACGCCGTAACAAGCGGGGCCGGGCGGAGCGGGGCAGAGCAGAGCAGAGCGGGGCGCGTCCGGGCGCTCCGTCCGCCATGCCAGGGCTGCTGTGGGCTCAGTTCGGCATCGGGCCTGCAAGCAGCTGTGGATCGAGCCTGACGTCGAACCAGTTGATGCCCCAGTGCAGATGCGGTCCGGTGGCGCGGCCGGTGGCGCCGACCAGGCCGAGCACCTCGCCCTGCTCGATGCGCCTGCCGACCTCCACATCGACACGACTCAGGTGGACGAAGACACTGGACAACCCGTGGCCGTGGTCCAGCAGCACGGTGCCGCCGGTCAGGTAAAGGTCCGGTTTGGCAAAGCTGACGATGCCGCCTGCGGGTGCACGGATCGGCGTGCCGGTAGCGGCCGCCACATCGACGCCGTAATGCGGATTCTTCGGGGTGCCATTGAGAATGCGCTGACTGCCGTAGACGCCGCTGATGCGCCCATGTGCGGGCCAGATGAAGCCGAAACGGTAGTCCTGGCGCGGATCGTCGCGCTCGCGCGCCCGTGCGACCTCGGCCTGTTCCCGGCGGATGCGCTCGGCGATCGCAGTCGGTGGGTTGACGGTTGACTCCGGCACGCCGTCAACGCGCTCGATGGCGAACTGGCGCTCGACGATCCTGACCTCGGCGGTGCTGTAGGTGCCGTCCCTGGCTGTCACCGAGACCTTGACGTTGCCGCGCTCATCGCGACCGACGCCGAACAGGAAGCTGCCATCGCCAGCCACACGAAGCCTGCGTTGACCCAGCAGCACGCTGCTGCCCGGAGCCACGCGACCGAGCACGAGGGCGCCCTGGGGTACCTCCTTGGGCAGGTCCGGAGCGATGTTGCCGGAGGCGGACAGCGATGTTGCCGCTGCCGCGAGCATCAGGGCCAGATGAAACCGGAAGCGCGGTCGCAGGTTCATGGGCGGCGATCGAAGCCCAGGCGCATGCCGGACTCCACCTGATCGAATCCACCGTCATGCCAGGCGCGCACGCCATTGACGAAGGTACTGGCGATGCTGGCGCGAAAGGTTTCGCCTTCGAACGGTGACCAGGCGCAGCGTGCCAGCACGCCGGCACGGGTGATCTGCTGCGGGCGTGCCGGATCGACCAGCACGAGATCGGCCCAGTAGCCTTCGCGCAGAAATCCACGGTCCTGTATGCCGAACAGGCGTGCCGGGCCATGCGCACAACGATCGACCAGGCACTCGAGGCTGATCTGCTCGTCGAATACGCGTTCGAGTGCGCACTGCAACGCGTGCTGAACCAGCGGCAGGCCGCCGGGTGCGTCAAGATAGGGCTGGGTCTTTTCCTGCAGCGTATGCGGTGCGTGATCAGTCGCCAGGATGTCGAGACGGCCTTCGCGCAGCGCCGCGATCAAGGCCAGACGATCGGCGGACTGCTTGATGGCCGGATTGCACTTGATGAAGTTGCCCAGTCGCGGATAGTCGTCGGCATCGAAATGCAGGTAGTGCACGCAGGTTTCGGCAGTGATGCGCTTGCCCTCGATCGGTCCCGGCGCGAACAGTTCGGCTTCCTCAGCCGTAGTGATGTGCAGCACGTGCAGGCGCGTGCCATGACGACGGGCCAGCTCGAGCGCGAGTCGGGTCGATTTGATGCAGGCCTCGCGACTGCGGATCAATGGATGATGGATCGCGGTGACCTCGTCTCCGAACTCCTGCTTGAACAGCCGCTGATTGGCGTCGATGGTCGGCGTATCCTCGCAATGGGTGACGACGATGCCGGGCGCATCGCGAAAAATGGCATCCAGGGTCTGCGGATTGTCGACCAGCATATTTCCGGTCGAGGCGCCCATGAATATCTTGATTCCACAGGCGCGGCTGGGGTCGAAACGACGGATTTCCTCAAGATTGTCGTTGCTGGCACCCAGATAAAACGAGTAGTTGGCGGCGCTGGTCTGGGCTGCAATGGCGAATTTTGACTCGAGCGACTCGATGCTGAGGGCCGGCGGTCGGGTATTGGGCATTTCCATGAAACTGGTAATGCCACCGGCAATGGCCGCCCGCGACTCGCTGCCGATATCGCCCTTGTGGGTGAGGCCCGGTTCGCGGAAGTGGACCTGGTCATCGATCATGCCGGGGAGCAGCCAACGCCCGCGGGCTTCGATCACGTGCTCGTCGGGCCGTGCATTCAATCCGGCGCCAATCAGGTCGATGCGCCCCGCACGAATCCTAAGATCGCCCTCGAACCTGCGTCCTTCGTTGACCATGAGCGCGTTTTGTATCAACCAGTTGCGGGACATTCTTCAGTCTCTCCTGTTACAGATCTGGCCTGGATCCGGCTCTGGATCAACCAAGGGAGCGGTCGCGATCGGCGGTTCGCGAACAGGATTGCGTCGCCAGAAGGCGGCCGGGAACTGTTCGGGAACGGCATCGAAGCCACCGGCGACAAAGGGATGGCAGCGCAAGACACGCGCAGCGCCCATCAGGGCGCCGCGGGTTGCACCAAAACGGCCGATCGCCTCGGCGCAGTAGCGCGAGCAGGTCGGGTGGTAGCGGCAACGGGTTCCCAGCAGCGGACTCAACCAGCGCTGGTATATCCGGATCAAACCCAGTAAAAACCTACTCATTCAATGCACGCAGACGCCTGACAGGTTATTGTGTCATTGTCGCAGAAGTCGCTGCCAGCCCGGTTCCTGCTGGGGTGATTCCGAGCTCATGCTGCCCCGGCAGCGGCTGACTGTGGCGCCTGGGAAGTGACGCAAACTCCGAACCCCCGGCGCCTGCAACTTGCCGCATTGGGGGGCATACGCTATAACACGCGCCCTTTGAGTGTTGCCGACTGGGTCGGAAGCACTCGGTACCCGAAGTCACGAGGTAAGTGCATGGCCAAGCCCATCAAGAAATCTGCTGCTGCGGCCAAGAAGCCCGGCAAGCCCGCCGCAAAGGCCAAGCCGGCCGCGAAAAAAGCGCCTGCCAAGCCCGTCGCAAAGAAGACAGGCGTGGTTGGCAAGCTGGTGCGTGCTGTGATCGGTGCCGGAAAGAAGGCGGTCGGTGCCAGCAAGCCGGCGGCGAAGGCGGCTTCCAAATCTGCCAGCAAGCCTGCTGCAAAGCCCGCGAAGAAAGCGGCGGCGAAAGCTGCTGCCAAGCCGGTTGCCAAACGTCCGGTCAAGTCCGAGCCCAAGGCGTCGGCCAAGCCGGTCGCCAAGCCGGTAGCCAAGTCACCGGCGAGCAAGCCGGCGGCGACTGCAGGCCAGAAGCCTGCAACCCCCATCACCAAGTCAGCGGAGCCCAAGGCTGCGCCAGTCGCCAAAACCACCCCGGTTGCCAAGGCAACCGCAACGGCAGTGGCCAAAGCGGTTGCGTTGCCACCCAAGGCCAGCAAGAAGCCGGCCCTGGTTCCGATGCGCAAGAAGGAGCCTATCTCAGTGCGGGTTGATCTTCCCAAAGGTTACAAGCCATCGGCCAAAGAGCCGTACATGAATTCCCGTCAGCTGGCGTACTTCCGCCAGAAGCTCAGCGACTGGCGCAATGAGCTGGTCGAGGAATCCAAGCAGACCATCGACAATCTGCGCGATGAAGTACGTGATGTCGGCGATGAGGCCGAACGTGCAACGCGCGAGACCGAGAATTCGCTTGAACTGCGTACTCGTGATCGCTATCGCAAACTGATCTCGAAGATCGACGAGTCATTGCGTCGCATTGACGACAGCAGTTACGGCTACTGCATCGATACTGGCGATGAAATCGGCCTCGACCGTCTCGAAGCCCGCCCCACCGCCGAACGCACCGTCGACGCCCAGGAACGCTGGGAACACCGACAAAAACAGATGGGTGAGTGAGCCGCTTTGACGATGCCCCCAGGCATCGTCAGGCGAACGAACGCCCGGCATGGATGCCGGGCCGGGCAGGTCCACCAGGGACGGTTCCCCGTTGCCTCTCCGTGCGTGATGCCGGCGGCATCGTCAGGCGAACGAACGCCCGGCATGGCGAGGGCATGGATGCCCGAGGTAGAGCAATGCAGGAGCAATTGCCGGATGCCGGGCCGGGCAGGTCCACCAGGGACGGTTCCCCGTTGCCTCTCCGTGCGTGATGCCGGCGGCATCGTCAGGCGGTAGCGCAGTCTAGTCCACCACCCTCATCCGGCCTTCGGCCACCTTCTCCCGCATAGCGGGAGAAGGGAAGAGCGCTTGGCCGCGGGTGATGCGGTAAGCATCGTCAGGCGAACGAACGCCCGGCATGGCGAGGGCATGGATGCCCGAGGTAGAGGTCGCTCTTGCGCCTCCTGCGCCCGCGACACTTGCACATCCATGTGCTGCGCAATGCAGGAGCAATTGCCGGGTGCCGGGCCGGGCAGGTCCACCAGTGACGGTTCCCCGTTGCCTCTCCGTGCGTGATGCCGGCGGCATCGTCAGGCGGTCGCGCAGTCCAGTCCACCACCCTCATCCGGCTTTCGGTCTGTCGCCCGCTGTGCGGGAGAACGGAAAGTCCTGGGCATGCCTCGGGCGTCGGTGGGAGCGCCGAAGCGGCGCGACCGTGCAGCCCAACAGGAGCGCGGTCAGCCCGCCTGGGACTCCACCACGCATGCGACCACGCAGTGAATCAATCAACCGACCGGCCCATCAATCAACCGGGCGCAACCAGGCGCTGCTGCGCTTCCGAACGGATCCGTGCATGCAGGGCCGCCAGGCCATTGCTGCGGGTGATGGACAGATGCGATTTCAATCCGATGGCAGCGATGAAGCTGGGTTCGGTGGCCAGGATTTCGGCTGCACTTCGTCCCGAGTAAACGCGCAGCATCAGGGCGACCAGCCCGGAAACGATCGCCGAATCGCTCGCTGCGTGAAAGTGCAGGGCATTGGCATCGCCTTCGGCGACGACCCAGACCAGGGACTGGCAGCCCTGCAGCAGGTTCTGCTGCGTCTTCCATTCTTCGGGAAACGCCGGGAGTTTGCGGCCGAGGTCGATCAGGTACTGATAGCGTTCGCTCCAGTCGCCGAAGAAACCGAATTCCTCGGCGATCGCCGCTTGTGCTTCCTCGCTGGTTTCTACCGGTGCATCGTTCATGAGCGGATGTTCCAGCGCGGACCGCTGGGCGTGTCCTCGATCTCGACGCCGACATCGGCAAGCTCCTTGCGAATGGCATCGGCGCGATCGAAGGCGCGCGCCCTCTTCGCGCTCTGGCGCTCGGCCACCAGGGCTTCGATCTGCTCACTGCTGAGCGCGCAACGGCTGGCGGCGCGATTGAACCAGGCTTCGGGTGGCAGTTGCAGCAGGCCGATCAGACCGGCAGCGCCAAGCAGCTCTGCCTTGCGCATGCGGCGCTCGTCGGCCGACTCCGCGCGGCGCGCATCAGCTGCCAGCTGCGCCAGAATGGCCAGTGCCTGTGGCGTATTGAGGTCATCGCAAAGCGCAGCCTCGAAGGCTTCGGGGACCACGACGGCGCTCGCGTCAAGTTCGACGTCGGCGAGCTCGCGCAAGGTACCGTAGAGCCGGTCGAGCGTGCGCACGCTCTGTTCGATCAGGCCATCTGACCAGTCCAGCGGTTGGCTGTAGTGCGCCGAGAGCAGGGCGTAGCGCAGCGCCTCGGGTGGATGTTCGGCAATCAGGTCGTGGACGCGGAACACATTGCCGAGCGACTTCGACATCTTGCGCCCGTCCATGTTCAGCATGCCATTGTGCAGCCAGAAGCGCGCGAAGATCCTGCCGCCATGGGCACAGGTGCTCTGCGCCATTTCGTTCTCGTGGTGCGGAAATTGCAGATCGACGCCGCCCGCATGAATGTCGATGGTCTCGCCGAAGTGGGCCTCGCACATCGCCGAGCACTCGATGTGCCAGCCCGGCCGGCCACGACCCCAGGGCGAATCCCAGCCGGGCAGCTCCGGTGTCGACGGCTTCCACAGCACGAAATCGCCGGGCTGGCGCTTGTAGGGGGCGACCTCGACCCGGGCGCCGGCGATCATCTCGTCGGTACTGCGGCGCGAGAGCTTGCCATAGTCGGCATAGGAATCCACCGCGAACAGCACATGGCCCTCGGCGGCATAGGCGTGGCCACTGGCAATCAGACGTTCGCACATGCTGACGATATCGGCGATGTGGTGGGTCGCGTGCGGCACCAGATCCGGCGGATTGGCACCCAGCGCCGCCATGTCGCTGGCATAGGCCGCGCTGAACTTGTCGGTGATGACGTGGATGGGCACGCCTTGCTCGATCGCGGCCGCATTGATCTTGTCGTCGACATCGGTGATGTTGCGGGCATAAATGACCCGTCCAAACAGCCGCCGCAGCAAACGGGACAGGACGCCAAAGACCACGGGCGGACGGGCATTGCCGATGTGCACGTAGTTGTAGACGGTCGGACCACAGACGTACATCGTCACGCGCCCGGGGTCGGCGGGCTGGAAGACTTCGATCTGGCGGGTCAGATTGTTGTAGAGCTTGAGTTGCATGGTCAGGTTCCAGTTCAGCCTGTGATTCTACCCGGCCTGATCTGCGGGCAGGACCTGTTGTCCCGGCTGCATCTGCCGATTGCTCATATCGCCCGGCGTGGGCCAGCCCATGAGGGGGCGCCCGGCGGGTGTTTTCCACAGACTCTGTTCATTGCCCGCATGGTGTAATGCTGCCATTGCATACCCGATGGGAGTAATCACATGATCCGTACTGTCCTGCTGGCGGCTCTGACCCTTCCCTGCGCCGTCCTCGCCCAGGGCGAGTATCCGCGCGACGCGCCACTGGAGAATGTTTCCTATGGCTACGCCGATGTCCTCCGGGTTGATCCGATCTACCAGACCACGATCGTGCGCGAGCCACGCGAAGAGTGTTTCGAGGAGCCGACCACCTATCGTGAGCGCTCCGGCGGCGACGCTACCGGCGGCACCGTGCTGGGTGCGATCATCGGTGGCGTGATCGGCAACAAGGTCGGCCGCGGCGACGGGCGTCGCGCCGCAACCGCTGCTGGCGCGGTCATCGGTGGCGCGATCGGCCATGACATCGACAAGAACAATGGCTCGCAGCCTGGTCGCGAGTATCGGGGCACCCGCCAGGAATGCCGCGTCGTCGAGGTCGAGCGCCAGGTGCGTGAGGTTGCCGGCTATGACGTCGAGTATCGCTACCGGGGCGAAGTGTTCATGTCGCGATTGAACTACGATCCCGGTCAGCGCCTGCGCATCCGGGTATCGGTTGCTCCTGTCGAATAGGAACTGCGCCGCCGATCAATTGCGGGATGGTCCGGATCGGCGGTATTTGAGGCCCGGACAGGGCTGGCTAGACTGTTGTTTTCAGGGGCCCATCACGATGCTGCGGCTGATCTTCCGCCACCTCAGCGGTTCGAGGCGCGGGACTATTGAGGTCTATCCGGCCTCGCGATTCCAGAGCTTGACGATCGGACGCGATCCGGGATCGGACTTGCGCTTTCATCCCGAGATCGATTCGGTGGTCAGTCGCCATCACGCCCTGATCGAATGGCGCCCGAGCGATGAGGCGATGACTCGCTTCGTGCTGATTGATCTGCTCTCCAGCAATGGCACCTTGCTCAACAGCGTACCGCTGGCAAGCGAGGGACAGGAGCTCAAGACCGGTGACCGCATCCAGTTCGGCCGAGGTGGTCCGGACGTGCTGCTGGAAATCGATGAGCTGCCCGACCTGCAGGATCTGCCCGACGCCGGGAAACCCCGCGTTTCACAGACGCAGGAGATGCCCGCCGTCACCGTCCTCAGTGGCCGCAGCGTCCGCCAGCGAGAAAGCTAGCGCGGATATTTCATGGTGCGCTTTGAAAGGCGGTGCCGCTTCGGCTTTGCCGGCCGACTGTGCCTGTTCAATTGTCGCTGAGGCGATTGCGATCAAGCAGCCGGGCGCTGAACTCGCCATCGGCCAGGCGCACGCGTATCTGCGCCCCTGCCGACAGGCCATGACTCGAGCGCAGAACCGCGCCCTCGGCGTCAAAGACGATCGCATAGCCGCGTTCGAGCGTCGCCATCGGGTTGAGTGCATTGAGTGTGCGCGCCAGGGTACGCAGACGTTCGGCGCGCCGCTGCAAAGTCAGCGCCATGCTTGCGTGCATCCGATCACGCGCGCGTTCGTGCTGGCCACGCAGCGGCAGCAGGCGCAGGCGTGGATGCTGATGCTGAAGTCGGGTTGCGCCGAGTCGAAGATCCGAGCGGCGGGCAGTCAGCCTGATCGTGACTGCCGCGTTCAGCCGGGTGCGCAGATTGCGCAGTCGTTCGGCCATCTGTGCCAGTCGGCTCAGTGGGTGCCAGGCGCGCAGGCGGGCATGCGCCGAGTCCAGACGCTGCGCGTGGCGATCCATCAAGCGGCTGTGTGATACCTCGATGGCGCGTGCGGCTTCGGCCAGTCGCCGCTCGAGTTGGCGGGCCTCGGGAACGATCAGTTCGGCGGCTGCCGAAGGTGTGGCCGCGCGCAGATCGGCGACAAAGTCGGCGATGGTGAAATCCACCTCATGGCCGACCGCGGAAACCACCGGTGTTCGGCAGTCATGGATCATCCGGGCCAGCGCTTCGTCATTGAAGGCCCAGAGATCCTCGATCGATCCGCCGCCGCGCGTCAGCAGGATGACGTCGTAGCAGGCCGCGCGCTCGGCCGCTGCGAGCGTCCGGCGCAGACCGGCAGGAGCTTCATTGCCCTGCACGAGGCTTGGAAACAGATCGACCTCGACCAGGGGAAAGCGACGCCGCAATACGGCGAGCACGTCGCGGATCGCAGCGCCCGTTGCCGAGGTGATCACGGCCAGTCGGCGTGGAAGAAGCGGCAGCGACTGCTTGTGATCGGCAGCGAACAGCCCTTCGTTCTCGAGTTTGAGTCGGAGTTCATCGAACTGCCGTTGCAGGACGCCCAGCCCGGCTTCCTCCATATGTTCGATCTGCAGCTGAAACTCGCCGCGCGGCTCGTACAGAGTTACCCGCGCACGCACCAGCACCTGCTGGCCATCGGCAGGTGAAAATCGCAGGTGCATGGCGCGCTGCCGGAACATGGCACAGCGCACCTGGGCGCCGGTGTCTTTCAGGGTGAAGTACAGGTGCCCCGATTTGGCGCGCATGAAATTGGAGACTTCCGCCTCCAGCCACAGCAAAGGGAGGCCGCGCTCGAGCAGGTCGCGCGCGGCTGCTACCAGGGCGGTTGGGGACAGCACCTGGCGTTGCGAGAGAGTGGGCTCGTTCGGAATCATCGTGGGGTACGGAACGGGCCGCTCAAGATAGCGCAGGCTTGCCTTGCCGTCATGAGCCTGATCATGTTGCCCATCGTCACGGCATCCATGCAACAAACCGCTTGACCTTGGCGCGACATCGCGCTGCACTTGTGGCATGCCCCCTCCTGCCCCCACCGCGGCCGAAGTCGCCGCCCGCGCGGCCGACATTGCTGCCCGCGCACTGCGCGCCATCCCGACCTGGTCGGTGCTGACGATGGCGCAGATCTACGAGGAGATCGACGGACTGGCCAGCATGGCCGATCGTGTTGGCGATCAGTCGATTTCGGATGCAGCCATCGAGCTCACGGTTTACCTCAGTTCCCTGGTCGAAGCTGGCAGTCAGGCCACCCCGGCGCAGCGGGAACAGGCGATCGAACTGGCGCAGATGCTCGCCAGCAGCAGCGGCAGCAGCGCGGGTACGCCGGAATCGCCAGCGAGTCCGCCCTTGGCCCGCGCCGAGCGCAAGCACCGGGTCATACTGTATCTGTTTCCGGAGGGCCACGAACTGCCCGGACTGGCTCAGCAGCTTGGGCACGAGCGCTACGCCGTGCGCAGCATCAGCGAGGCCAATCGGGCCCTGGCCGAGGTCAAGACCACACCACCGGATGCCTTGATTCTCGATATCTCGATGGTGAGCCTGCTCGGCAATCTGCTGGATGTTGCCGAACGTGCAACGGGATCCGAGCGGCGCCGACCGCTGTCGATCGTGCTCAACAACGAAGGCGATGTTCGTCAGCGCCTGTTTGCGCAGCGCGCCGGTGCGGATGCCGTGCTTGAAGGCAGCGATGCCGAGCGTGTCGTGCAGCGGTTGACCGAACTGTTCGTTGCCCAGCGTCGCGAGGACGCGCGTATCCTCATCGTCGATGACGATCGCGACATGGCGATGTTCTGCGAGACCGTGCTCGGCTACAAGGGCATGACGACCAAGGTCACCCACAATGCGCGTGCAGCGCTCGATGCCCTGCAGGAGTTCAAGCCGGATCTGGTGCTGCTGGATCTCTACATGCCGGACATGAATGGCATCGAGGTGGCGCAGCTGATCCGCGAGCGCCCCGATATGGCCCTGGTGCCAATCATCTTCATGTCGGGCGAGGAAAGTCTGGACAAGCGTTTCGACGCCATCCGCATGGGCGGCGATGACTTTCTCGAGAAGCCGGTCAAGCCCCGGCATCTGATCGCGTCGGTAAGCTCGCGGGTCAGTCGGGCGCGGCTGATGGCGTCGGGCCAGACCGCCGCCGCGGGACGTACGCCGACGCGCTCCGGCAGAATGGATCGCGCCACCCTGGTGCACGAAGTGGAGCGTTCGCGTCGCGGCGAGCTCGGCGATTGTGTGGGACTGCTGCTGCTGGCGGTCGACGATCAGCCTTCACTCGCGCGCCGGCTCGGATTTGTGCGTACCGGTGACCTGGCCCAGCAGATCATGTCGGTGCTGGCGCTGGAGCCTGCGTTCAAGGCCGGCATCTGCCCGATTGGCGAGTTCTCGTTCCTGGCCTTGCTCCCGGTAACCTCGGCAGGGGCTCTGCGGGTAGCGGCAGAGAACGTGCGTGCGCGCCTGCAGGGGCGTGGCTGGTTGTCGGCCGAGGCACCGGTTCGAGTCAGTTTCACGGTCACCCTGGCCCGAATCGACGAAGGAACCAATTCGATTGACGAGGTCGTGACCCAGCTCGCTGCAGTCTTGCATTCGCTGCAGGAGCAGGGCGGTGCGCGACTACAGCAGCTGGACTTCGAATTGGCTGAGCGGCGCCAGGAGTCGGTCGAGGAGAAGATCTCGCGCGCCATTCTGAAGCGGCCACTGATGCCGGAAACAGCGCGACTCTCCTATCGCAGCCTGGTGCCGATGCGGGGTCAGCATTCCAACCAGTTCCTGATCCGATTGACACTGGTGGCGCCGCGCTCTGGCAGCGAAACGCTGATCGAGGCAGATCACTTCATTGCAGTGGCACGCGAACTGAATGTGCTGAAGAGCCTCGACCGCTGGGTGCTGCACAGCGCCGGCCAGGCCGCCGCCCAGCACGGCGCTCGTCATGGCGATACCCGCGTGCTGATGCCATTGTCGCTGGACAGTCTGGCCGAGCCGGCATTCTGCGACTGGTTGATGGCGGAAATGAACAGCCTGCAGATCGACGCGGACTCGATTGCCATCGTGCTGAATGCCGAGGCCATGTCTGGGGAAGTCGCCCGCTACAGCCGGCTGATCGATCAACTGCAATCGACCGGGGCCCGCATCTGTATCGGCGGATTCACCGAGGCCGGCAACGACCAGCTGCGCCTGTGCCGGCTGCCGAGCACCTATGCCAATATCATTTCGATGAAGGCGCCATCAGCGGCTGCTGCTGAAGGTTGGCCAGAGTTGCGCCGCAAGCTGGTACATGAGTCGCTGCGGCACGGCAAGATCGTCGTGGTCGATCATGTTGATGAAGCTGCGGCCCTCGGCGAGTTGTTCAAGGACAATGTCCATTACGTGCTCGGCGATGCCGTCGGCAGCTGGGCTCGGGAAATGGTCGCCAGCGAGATTCGTCTGGGCTAGCGAACACCTGAGTTCAGTTGCCGCTCTGTGGCGAATTCAGTGCTGGCAGGCCTGATGATGATGACGCAGATGATCCTCGATGAAGCTCTGGATGAACCAGTAACTGTGATCATAACCGGCGTGCCGGCGCAGCTTCAGCCGCTGCCCTGAACGGGCGCAGGCGGCCTCGAAGCGCTCCGGTTGCAGTTGCAGTTCGAGAAAGCGATCAGCCAGACCCTGATCGATCAGTATCTCTCCCGAAAACGCCTGCTCCGCAACCAGGCGGCTGGCGTCGTATGCCGCCCAGTGCGCAACATCCGGACCCAGGTAACGGGTAAATGCCTTGATACCCCAAGGAACCTCGGAGGGCGCGACGATGGGTGCAAATGCCGACACCGAGCGGTATCTCTGTGGATTGCGCAGCGCGATCATCAGCGCGCCATGCCCGCCCATGGAATGTCCGCAGATGCCGGTGCGCGCCTCATCGATTGCAAACCCCTGGGCGACCAGGGTAGGCAATTCATTGACGACGTAGTCGTACATGCGGAAGCGCTCGGCATAGGGCGCCTCGGTGGCATCGAGATAGAAGCCGGCGCCCTCGCCAAACTCCCAGTCGCCGGTCGCCTCGGCAATGCCGGTCACGCGCGGGCTGGTGTCCGTTGCCACCAGGGCCATGCCAAGGTTCGCCGCGATGCGTTGCGCGCCTGCCTTGATCATGAAGGTTTCTTCGTTGCAGGTAAGGCCGGCAAGAAAGTACAGGGCCGGCACGTTGGCAGTCGCCGCCTGCGGCGGCATGAAGACACTGAACTGCATGGAACCACAGTTCGGGGACTGGTGCCGATAGACCCCCTGGATGCCGCCGAAGCAGCGCTGCTCCGAAAGCACTTCGATATCCATGGCCATCAATACACGACGACCGAGCGGATCGATTCGCCGCGGTGCATCAGATCGAAGCCCTCATTGATCCGTTCCAGCGGCAAGGTGTGGGTGATCAGATCATCGATATTGATACGGCCCTCCATGTACCAGTCGACGATCTTGGGAACGTCGGTGCGACCGCGCGCTCCGCCGAATGCGCTGCCGCGCCAGTTGCGGCCGGTCACCAGCTGGAACGGCCGGGTGCTGATCTCCTGGCCGGCGCCGGCCACGCCAATGATGATGCTGGTGCCCCAACCCTTGTGGCAGCACTCCAGTGCCTGGCGCATCAGCCTTGTGTTGCCGACGCACTCGAACGAGTAGTCGGCGCCGCCGCGTGTCAGCGCAACCAGATAGGGCACGAGATCGTCCTCGACTTCCTTCGGGTTGACGAAGTGGGTCATGCCGAATTTTTCTGCCAGCGCACGCTTGCCGGGATTGAGGTCGACGCCGACGATCATCCCGGCCCCGGCCATGCGCGCACCCTGGATCACGTTCAGGCCGATGCCGCCGAGACCAAACACGACGACACTGCTGCCGGGTTCGACCTTGGCGGTATAGATCACCGCGCCGATACCGGTGGTGACGCCGCAGCCGATGTAGCAGACCTTGTCGAAAGGCGCGTCCTCGCGAATTTTCGCCAGGGCGATTTCCGGAAGCACGGTGAACTGTGCGAACGTCGATGTCCCCATGTAGTGGTGCAGTTTTTCACCGCCGAGTGAGAACCGGCTGCTGCCATCCGGCATCAGACCCTGGCCCTGGGTCGATCGGATCGCCTGACAGAGATTGGTCTTGGGATTCAGGCAGTAGTCGCACTCGCGACACTCCGGTGTGTAGAGCGGGATGACGTGATCGCCCTTGCGCAGGGATTTCACACCTGGACCGACCTCGACCACAACGCCGGCGCCTTCGTGTCCCAGAATGGCGGGGAACAGGCCTTCGGGATCGTCGCCCGACAGCGTATAGGCATCGGTATGGCAGATGCCGGTGGCCTTGAGTTCCACCATCACTTCGCCTTGACGCGGGCCCTCCAGGTCAACGGTCTCGATGCTCAACGGAGCGCCTGCGCGATGGGCAACGGCAGCGCGAACTTTCATGATGGGCTCCTTGATATTCCGGTGCGGGCAAGCCTGCAGTCTGCACAGCCTGCGGAAGATTGGCAACAATGCCATCATCGCCGCTTGTGCAATGGACGCCTGCGCGATGACGCTCAGAATCGAATGGCTGGATGCAATTGCGGCGGTCTCCGCCGAGCGCTGGAATCGATTGCTGCCCGAGGCCAATCCATTCGTGCGCCATGAATTCCTGCATGCCCTGGAGCAGTCCGGCAGCCTGCGCCGCGATCTGGGTTGGCGTGCCCAGCATCTGTTGCTGTGGCAGGGCGAGTCCCTGATCGGTGCGGCGCCATGCTATCTGAAGGCGAATTCACATGGCGAGTTCGTTTTTGACTGGAACTGGGCGGAGGCCTACGAGCGAGCCGGTGGTCGCTACTATCCGAAGCTGCTGTGCGCGGTGCCTTACTCACCGGTCAGCGGGCCGCGGCTGCTGGTGGGCACGGGTGTCGATCGTTGCCTGATCCAGCGGCAACTGCTTGACGCGATCCGTGGCCATTGCGACGCGCACGCCTGGTCGAGCGCGCATCTGAACTTCTGCCTTACCGACGAGGCCGAATGCGCGAGCAGTCTGGACAGTGGCTGGCTGTCACGTTTCGACTGGCAATACCATTGGCACAATCAGGGCTATGCCGATTTCGACGGATTTCTGTCCGCGCTGAGTTCGAAGAAGCGCAAGAACATACGTCAGGAGCGCGCGCGATTTCGTGGCGATGGCTGGCAGATCAAGCGTCACGCCGGCAACGACATCGATGCCGGATTGCTGGAGGATATCTATCGCTTCTACGCCGCCACCTTCATGGCCAAGGGCAATGTGCCGGCGCTGACCCGCGACTTCTTCGGCATGCTGCTGTCCACCATGCCCGAGTCGGTGCTGGCTGTCGTCGCCAGTCGAGACGGTGAGCGCATTGCGGCGGCGTTCTGTCTGCAGGGCGAGCGGACCCTGTATGGGCGCTATTGGGGTTGCAGTGAAGAAGTCGCCGGGCTGCATTTCGAGTGCTGCTACTACCAGGGCGTCGAACACTGCATCGGCCAGGGATTGCAGGTATTCGAGCCCGGTGCCCAGGGCGAACACAAGATCGCCCGCGGCTTTCTGCCGGTTCGCGTGTACTCGCGTCACTATGTCCGCGATGCCGGCTTTCGCGCTGCGCTGGCGCAGCATCTCGAGATCGAGGCCCGCCATCAGGAACACTACCGCGATCTGTTGATGCAGCACTCACCGTTTCGCAGTGATGTGAATCCGCTGTCGCCAGGGCAATAGCAGGCGCGCGCTCAGCTGGCGGCAGGCGGTGACACGGCAACGGACAGTGGCGTCTGCCTGCGCATCGCATAGATCAGCCAGGCCAGTGCTGCGACCATAGCACTGGACAGAAAGGCAGCGCGGCCGCCGCCGAGGTCCCACATCGCTGCCGACAGCAGGGCGCCGATCACACCGCCTACTCCGGACGAGAATCCGTACAACAGGCTCTGTCCTGCGGCGGCGCGTCGGCCCGGAAAGAACTCGGTCATCTGACGCATGCAGCAGGCGTGGAATACGGCAAATCCGAAGGCATGCAGCAATTGCGCCAGCGCCATCACCGCCAGCGAATCGGCGAGTATTGCTGTCAGGAGCCAGCGCAATACGGTGAGCGCGATGCACACGGAGATCAGGCGAGGTGCACCATAGCGGGCAATCAGTTGCGGTACCTGCCAGAACATCGCGATCTCGATCGCGACCCCCAGACCCCAGAGCATGCCGATCGCGGCGCCGGAGTGGCCACGTGTCTGCAGATGCAGAGTGTAGAAGACATAGAAGGCGCCGAAGCCGACCTGCATCAGCAGGGCCACCAGCAGGAACCGGCGCACGCCCGGGCGCCGCCAGAGGTGGCCGGCGTCGCCGAGTTCTTCTACGTGATGTGCCGGTTGATCGCCGCGATGCGGCCAGGCGGCGAGCACCATCAACAGAAACAGCGGCAGGCTGATCAGCGGAAACGAGGTGCTGCCAAGCCGATCCAGCAACCAGCCATAGCTGGATGCCACGATCAGAAAGCCGACCGAACCCCAGAGTCTGATGCGGCCGTACTGTTCGCTGCGCGGTCCCAGTGCCGACAGGGTCATGGCCTCGAACTGTGGCATCACCGCGTTGTAGAACAGGCCGAAAATCGCCATCACGATCAGCAGGGCAATTGCGCTCTCAGTCAGCAGGAACAGGGCGAAGCAGGCCGCCGTGAGTACCGATCCGAGCACGAACCAGTTTCCCGGCCGGTGGCTGTTGCCGACCAGATGCGCCCATGCCGGGGGGCCGAGCACGCGACTGCCGTACCAGAGCCCCAGCATCGCGCCGACCACATAGCCGCTGTGGCCAAGCGCATCGACCCAGCGCCCGATATAGGGCGTGTAGGCGCCGAGGGCAGCGTAGTAGCAGAAATAGAATACGGCGTAGCGATGAAGCGAGCTGTCCATCCCAGTCCTTGTGGCCGGATAACGAGGGCGCGGGGGCATGGCGTGGATGCCCGCTTGATCCCGTGCCTGGCGGCTGTCCCGGCAGCTGTCGCCGCAGGCTGATCAAGACCGCCGGCCCCGCGCATTCTAGGGCGGCGGCGCTGCCAGTGGGGCGCGGTTGGCGATGCTACCCTCGGTACTTTGACCACGGAGGCGCTCATGTTTCGATGGTTGCTGTCACTCTGCCTGACCCTGGGTGCAGTCGAACAGGTGGACTCGGCCGCCGTGCCGGTCACGCCGTCGGAAGCGGATCGCCCGTTCATCGAACTCTACGAGCGCGAATGGCAATGGCGCCTGCGCGAGTACCCGCAGTTGGCAACGGCGGTGGGCGTGCATGATTACGATGACCGCCTCGGCAGTTTCGATCTGCGCAGCCAGCGCGCACGATTGCGCCAACTCGTCAAATTCAGGAAGGAGCTTGGGCAGCTGGACGTGGCTGGGCTCAGTCCACCACAGCGCATCAACCACGCCGTCTTTGCGGCCCAGCTCGACAACGCCATTGCTGCGCTGGAACTCGACGCCCATCTGATGCCGATGACATCGGACTCCAGTTTCTATGCCGACCTGGCGATGCTTCCCGATGTCCATCCCCGCAACAACGAGCGTGACTATCGCAATTATCTTGCCCGCTTGCGCGCGGTTCCGCGCTACCTGGACGAGCATACCGATCTGCTCAGGCAGGGGCTGGCGCGCGGCATGACCTTGCCCGCTGTGGTTCTGCAGGGACGCGAGGCGCCGATACGCGCCGTCGCCGAGGCGACCGACATCGAGTCGCTGGCGTTCTACACACCGTTTCAATCGATGCCTTCCACTATTCCGGAAACGCGCGCCAACGAATTGCGTGCCGAGGCGCGCGAGCTGATTCGCAACAAGCTTGTTCCTGCCTACGGCCGCCTGCTTCGGTATTTTGTTTCGACCTACCAGCCAGGCGCGCGCAGGACCATCGCCGCGTACGACCTGCCTGGTGGTGCAGCGTATTATCGCCAGCAGATTCGCGAGTACACCACGCTCGATCTGGATCCCGAGGCCATTCACCAGATCGGTCTGGGAGAGGTCGCGCGCATTCGTGCCGAGATGGACCAGGTCATCCACGATGCCGGCTTCGAGGGCGACTTCGCTGCCTTCCTCGACTTCCTGCGCAACGATCCACAGTTCTATGCGCGTACGCCGCGCGAACTGCTGATGCACGCCAGCTACTGGGCCAAGCGCATCGACGGGCTGTTGCCGAAGTATTTTTCGCAGTTGCCGCGTCAGCCCTATGGGGTCGCGCCGGTTCCGGCCGCGATTGCGCCGTATTACACAACGGGTCGTTACAACCCGGCGCCCGAGGGTGGCAACGGTGCGGGCTTTTACTGGGTGAACACGTGGAAGCTAGAAGCGCGGCCCCTGTACGCGCTCGCCGCACTGACCCTGCATGAGGCGGTGCCGGGCCATCACCTGCAGACTGCGCTGGCCAGCGAACAGGCCGCGCAGCCGGCGTTTCGGCGCTATGGCTACATCTCGGCATTTGGTGAAGGCTGGGCGCTGTACGCCGAGCATCTTGGCGTCGAGATGGGGGTGTACGAAACGCCCTATGACCAGTTCGGAAGACTCACCTATGAAATGTGGCGTGCCGCCCGCCTGGTGGTGGATACCGGCATGCATGCCAAGGGCTGGACCCGTGAGGAGGCGCTCAGCTTGCTCCGCGAGAACACCGCCCTCAGCGAGCACGAGATCGCTACCGAGGTTGATCGCTACATCAGCTGGCCGGGCCAGGCGCTGAGCTACAAGCTCGGCGAACTGAAAATTCGTTCGTTGCGACAGTTGGCCGAAACCCGTCTGGGTGATCGATTCGACCTGCGACGCTTCCACGATGCGGTGCTGGCGCTGGGTTCGGTACCCCTGCCGGTGCTGGAGGCGCAGATTGCGCGCCATATCGACTCGGAACTGGCAGCCGCAGCCCGGCCCTGATCCGATTCGCGGCCCTGATCCGAGCCCGTGCGACTGGCCCGGAATGGGTCTTGATCCAGGGTCCCGCGCTGTCGGTCACTCTGGTATGCGTATCGAGGAAAGTTGTTCAATACATTGATTATCAAGTGTTAATTGCGGGTCTTTCCCTTGTGATCCGGTTCGATGTCGCTGAGCCGGCTGCCTTCATGACGGCCCCTTACCAATGGCCTATGGCGATTCGTGGTTAGTGTTGTACATTACCAGCACACTAACTCACGGAGCGCGATCATGATCATCATCCAGAACACGGCCAACCTGATGTCGAACCCGGCACCGGCGGCTTCCGACGGTGGCGTGCTTGAAGTGCCGACGCAAAAGCTGGCCTTCGGTGATCGCTATCGGCCGCGCGAGGCAGGTACCGGTTACGGCGCCAGTAGTGGCTATGCCAGCAGCCGTCGCTATGCCGACAGCAGTGCTCCGCGCTACTTCAGCTGTGGGTGAGTTGTGCGATCAGTCGCGCACCAGGATCGGTGGTGCCCCACCTGGAAGACGCCAGCGGATCTCGGGTTGCGGCTGGACTCAGCGCTCAACCACGCTGGCTTCGGCACGAAAGTTCGCTGCGGCCTGTTCGTAGGCCGCTGCAGAAAATCCGCGGACGAGCCGATCCCCGGTCACCAGCACCGGTAGGGCGGGTTCGTCGAGTTGATCGAAGATGCGCTTGGCCTCGTCAGACTGGTCGATGACCAGTTCCTTGTAGGGCAACTGCTTCGACTGCAGCCACTCCCTGGCTTGCTTGCAGTACGGGCAGGTGGACAGACTGAACAGCAGGATGTCGGCATCGGCCTGGGCGAGCAGGGCGCGATGATCGGCCTTGAGCACGGGCTGGGGCGCATTCAGATGCGCCACCAGCATGCTGCCGCCATAGCCGGCAAACGCACCTGCTGCAAAAAGGCCGATCAGCGCCAGCAGTACCAGCAGAATTCTACGCATGGACTCTCTCCCGATGGGCGAGCGGGACCCGGCACGGTCCCGCTCACCGGATTGGCTCAACCGCAGGCGCGCAGGCAGGCGCTGAAATACGAACGGCAACGATGGAAGCCGGGGAAGCTGCCTTCTGCAAGGCATGCCTGAAACTCGGCCGCACAGGCTCGGGTGCAGGCGTTGTTGGCGGCCGCTGCATTGCCGGCGTAACCCATGCCAACGCCCAGTCCAAGCACGACGGCGATGACCAGTGGGGTGACGAGCGTTCTGATTGACTGCATGGTGTTCTCCTCGCTGAGTCCGGCG
Source organism: Pseudomonadota bacterium (assembly GCA_022843465.1). Taxonomy (GTDB): domain Bacteria; phylum Pseudomonadota; class Gammaproteobacteria; order Xanthomonadales; family Ahniellaceae; genus 0-14-3-00-62-12. The sequence continues at coordinate 129,548 of JALHNO010000013.1, forward strand.
CGAAGTGCGCGGACACTACAGAGGCGTGTTGTCGTGCGGAAATGCGACATCCAGCGTCTGGCTTGTCAGCCGAGCAGACGCCCGCAGGGCTCAGGGACGCAGGATCAACTTGCCCACACTCAAGCCCGATTCGATCAGACGCTGTGCCTCGGCCGCCTGCTCAAGTGGGAAGGCGCGAATTGGCGGTGCCTGCAAGTTGCCTGCCTCGAACTGCTGCAGCAACCAGGTCATGCCACGGATCAGCCGCGGCTGCTGTGCCGACAGAAAACTCAGATTGCAGCCGATCACGATGCGGTTGTGCCGCGTCATGTCCAGCGGATTGAACCGCGGCGTGCGCAGCCAATCCCAGGCCAGCTTGGGCCAGTTGGGTACGCCACGGCCGCGGCTCAACATCGAGGCGAACCCGTATACGCAGAGCCGACCACTGGCGGCGAGATGGCGATAGCTCGCGCCCAGGGTGCTGACGCCATTGGCGTCGAAAATCGCATCAAAGCCGGCGGGCGCGATCTGCTCTGCGCGCTGCCAGAGATTTTCGGATTGCCGGTCAATCACCTGATTGCAGCCCATCTCCAGTGCTGTCGGTATCTTGTCGGGATTGCCGACCACACCGGTCACCTGACAACCGGCCAGTCGTCCAAGCTGGGCAAGCGCCGAGCCGACACCGCCCGCTGCCGAATGCACCAGCCAGCGCTCGCCAGCACGTGCCTGAGCGAGTTCGTGGACCATGAACCAGGCGGTCAGAAACACCGTGGGAATGGCTGCGCCCTGTTCTGCGCTCAGACCACTGGGCCGCGCGAAGACACGGTCGGCAGCGATCACCAGGTGGCTGCTGTAGCCGTCGAACAGGGTCAGGCCGATCACGGCGTCGCCCTCGCCAAAGCGGGTGACACCAGCGCCGACGCGCAGGACACGCCCGCTGACTTCAAATCCCGGCGTGATCGGATAGCCGTGCAGCACGCGCGCGGATTCGTAGAGACCCATCCGGATGATGCCGTCGGCATAGTTCACGCCGATCGCCTGCACCTCGATCAGGACTTGTCCGTCCCCGGGTTCGCCGGGATCAAAGCCTTCGAGTTTCAGCGCCGGATAGTCGCCCGGCCTGTGGATGCGGATTCTGCGGGCGTCGCGCAGTTCCGGCACTGGCAATTCAGCCGGCGCGGAATGCATCCAGCCCCTTGCGCGCCTGCGCCCGCACCTTGGTGCGCAGCAGCGGCGTCCATCCCAGAATCACCCCGACGGGCCCCAGGGCCTGGCGGCTCCAGCGCCAGAAGTCGAAGCGGTCGCGGTGGCGATAGATCCGGCCATCCTTGAACTCGAACTCGGCATCGATGATGTTGTGCACCTTGCGACCGGTGGTGGAAAACGTATACCAGGCCTCCCAATGCGCCCGGCCGCGACCGGCGTCGGCCTGCAGGTTGCGATACTCGACGCGCAGATCCTTGGCGCGCGCGCAGAGCATGCGCCACATGTCGCCGGGTTCACTGCCGCGCAGTTCGAACACCTCATCGCGGAACTCGGCCTCGGGGTGATAGCAGGCGGCCATGGCGTCGCCATCGCGCCGCTGGAACGCCTGGTAGAACGATTCCAGCACGGCGTGATCAGACTCGGTCATGGCGTCATCCTGTCGAGGGGCGTTGCGCTGCAGGCTGCCGCGCAGGGCAGCGCAGCGCGGAGTGGGGCTCAATCCTGCGGCGCGATCCGGTTTGCCTTGTAGGGCAGTACCGGCGTCGTGATCCCCCGCGAACCATCGACATGATCATCGACGAACCACGGCTTGCCGTCCTTGTCGAGGTACAGCCGGCGCATCTCGGACTCGTTCATCGGGCGCGATCCGAGCCGACCGAGCACGGCGATCTGGCCACCAGTTTCGTCGACGGCACGGTCGCGTTCGAGTGCCCGCGACAGCGCGAGCGCCGGCTTGCGGGTCGGATAGCTGGCGATCAGTTCCGGCTTCGGGTCCGGGCTGTAGCCATAGAACTTCGGCTGTGAATCCGGCGAAGTCAGTTGCAGCACCTTGAGTCCATTGGCGCCGTCGGCGACATAGGCAAACAGCGAGGCATTGGTCGAGGCCAGCATGATGTCGCGCGCATCATCGAGGGTTCCGCCGGCATTGAATCGCTGATACAGGCTCGGTGCTTCCGGATTGGTGATGTCGATGATCACGATTCCTTCTGCACCGGCGGCGACATAGGCATAGGTACGGGCGACGTGGAGCTTGTAGGCCGTGGCAATCGGAATCAGCGCATCGGCGACCATGCGCGGGGCGTTGCGATCGGTGACATCGATGACCTCAAGTCCCCTGGCAGTGGTGACGAAGGCGTAGCGGAACTGCACCTGCACAGCGCGCGGATCATCGAGTGCCAGCTTGGCAACCAGGCGCGGTTTGAGCGCTTCGCTCATGTCCAGCACCACGACCGCTTGCGGCGTACTCGCATAGAAGGTGTTGCCGGCGATGGCGAGATGGCGGACTCCGTCGAGGACCCCGTTCTCGTTCCAGGTCAGCGCGCGCTCCAGGTGATTGTTGCGCGGGTCGCCGTCGGACAGTGTGTTCACATCAACCAGAATCAGTCCCTCTTCGGCATCGGTGATGAAGGCGTAGTTGTAGATGCTGGCGAATGGCTGCTCCTGATTGATGTCGCGGATCAGCTCACCCTGGTTGCGATCCGGATGGATTGGCTGGGTGGTTGGCAGCACCACGCAGGTCGCATTCTTCGATTCGATGTGGGTGTCCTGGCCGAGTTCAGAGGCGGGTCCGCTGATGATGCGTTGGCCGAAGCCCTTGTTGGCGATCGAGGCGATGTCATAGACGCGCATGCCTTTGGCGCCCTCGGCGGTATAGAGGTATTCGCCGCGATGCTGCAGGCATTCCGTGGTGCCACTGCGATGTGCATAGCCCTCTGCCAGGCGGCGCTCGGCATCGACATGCTTCTTGTAGCGGTCCGGGTAGGCGTAGCGCTGCAGATAGCTGCCGATCACCGACTGTGGTTCGTCCCACTCGGTAACGACCACGCCGCTTATTTCGCCATCGCCGCCTATCCAGGCATTGAAGCCGAGGAAATCCGCGTAGCGCGTGCCCTGCAACAGCAACTGCGCCATGATGGCGTTGTTGTCCTTGCTCTTGGCGAGGTGGCAGTCGGTGCAGGTCTTGGTCTCGCCGCGGCGTTCGGTGTGCGGGTAGTGGGGGGCAAATGCCTGCGAGCTGAAGCCGGCCGCCGAGATCGGCGGTTGCTGGATGTAGATGCGCTCCCGGCTGCTGTTGGTCGATGACAGCACCAGGGCCGAACTCGAGCGAACCGGCGCGTACTTGTTGCCCTTGATCTCACCGTGTATGCCGAGCTGGAACATGTCGTCGCGCGCGACCTGCGGATTGTAGGTCGCAAAGTTGCGCGTTTCGCCACCCTCATAGTGGTTGCGCTCGGTCTTCCAGTTGGCCTGGATGGGCAGATGGCAACCGCCGCAGCTCGTGGTCCACGAGGTGTGGCAGGTGTAGCAGGTCATGGTGTCCTCACCGTGCGCCAGCTGGTCCCTGGCGATACCACTGCCGAACTCCAGGGTCTCGGTGTTGCGACTCATCGTGTGCGCGCGTGTCGCCTTGGCGTTGTAGGCAGGCGCGACGGGGTTGGCGACGTCCTTGAGCAGGGAGAGCTTCCACTCGAGCCCCGGCGTGCCCACCGAACGCTGGATCAGATCGCCGCCCATCCATTCAAAGCGCTTCTTGCCATCGGGATTGCGCAGCAAGGCCAGTTGCTTGCCCTTGGTCGAGGCAGCCGGTCCACTGGTCGAAAGGGTCGGGTACTCGCTGGCGGTGCCATGACAGTCCTGGCATTGGATTTCAACGCCTGCCATCACCTCGCCGACGATGTGGCCGTTGCCATGCGCGTCCTGCGCGAAATGGCAGTCGACGCACTGCATGCCAAGGTCGACATGGATCGAGCTGAGATGCACGGCCTTCTCGAATTTCTTCGGATCTTCATCGGAAACCTGGGCGCCCTCGGCGTCCAGCAGATTGCCCTTGCGGTCGCGCTTGAACACGGCGCGGAAATTCCAGCCATGACCGTGGTAGTCGGCAAACTGGGTGTCCTTGATGTCCTCGTTGAGCAGGGCGACATCCTTCAGGAACTTGCGGTCGCCCCAGTTGCCGCGGATCGCGGCCTCTTCCGGATTGTGCTTGTTGATGCGGTGGATTTCCGAGTCGCTGGGATATTTCTGCTGCTCGGGCCACATCTGCGGCGCCGCGGTTTCGTAGTCCCACATCGTGTAGCCCAGCATCGTATTGATGAACATGTTGGGTTGATGCATATGGCAGACCATGCACTGGCTGGTCGGGATAGCGCGGGTGAACTCGTGCTTGAGCGGATGCCCGGGTTCGCCCCTGGGGATGGTCGGGTCGGACTGCTGCGACGTGCCCGTATTGCCGAAGGCGGCATAGCCAGCCGAATGGCGCGGATCGCGGTCATTGGCATAGACGACATGGCAGGAGGTGCATCCCGAGGAGCGGTAGTCGCCGGGATTGTCATTGGTGCCGAGGAACCAGAGGTGCGGATCGTTCAGCCGCGTCTTGTGAATATTGAGCGCCGGGATGGCGACGCGCTGTCCGGTGCCGGGACCACGATTGGACTGCTTGAGGTCGGGGCGGCCGGGCTCTTCGAGGCGCTGGATCAGGCCCAGGGAATTGGGCAACCCGGTTTCCGGGAAGCTGCTGTTGATATTGCGGCCACCGCGTTCAAACACGCGGAACACATCGGCCGGCGGGATGGTTTCCCATGCAGGTAGCGGGAACAGCTCGGGCAGGATGCCGTACTTCTGCATTTCCGGTGTCACCGCGATCAGCGCCTTGACCGCATTCGGCTCGGATTCGCGAGTGTAGCTTTCACCGAGGTTGTAGCGCTTGTAGGGCAGGATACCGTTGTTGTAACTGGCACCGCCCCAGAGCATGGCGCTGGTCGCCATCAGGCTGCGTTCGCTGGCCTGGATGATCTCAAGATGGCAGCTGCCGCAAGACTCGCGGGCAATCCTGAGATCGCCGGGATTGATGAAGCGTACGAATTCCGGCGCTTCCTTGTTCAGATCGGCAAAGCTGCCCTCGGGATTGCGGCTCTGCGGATAATTCCAGTTGGTCGGATAGCGCGGCAGCACGTGGGCCTGCTCCATCGCCGAGAAAATCGGATCAGCAGCATGCCCATCGTGGTCCTCACCGTGGTGCTCCTCACCATGCGCATCACTGGCGTATTGGACCGCAGTGCGGGCGTGGACCTTTGCACCCCCAGGGCGCATCACGCTGGCATTGCCGCCATGGCAGTCGGTGCAGCCCAATACCACCGCGCGCGAGGCGTGCATGGTGTGGTTGTCGGTCGGCGTGTGGCAACTGATGCAGCCGCTGCTCTTGGCATCGGCCTCGGCCTGCGATTGCGATGCCGGCGCCGGCGGCGCGGTGGTGTAGGTGCGCGCGACGGGTTTTGCTTCTTCGCCCGCCAGGCTGAGCGGAAGACTGCACAGCACCAGCAGCAACAGGGTCGATCGAATCATCGCAACACTCCAGGAAGCACGAGCGGGCCAGCACGATCCATTCCGGATCGAATCGGGCTGGGCTGAGCCCATACCCGCAACACAATCAACCGGTTCGGCACCAGGCCGGCCGCGGTCAGCCATCAGTAGGTGAAAATGAAATTACCGAGCACGCTGTAGTAGTTGTCGTCATCGCCGTAGAGATTCTTCATGCCTTCCCCGGGAAGCAGTACCGCGCCAGACAGGCGCAGCACCGCATTCTGGGTTGCGAACGGGCGCCAGATCCAGGCAACCGAGGCATCGGTGCCGATATGGCGATCGATCCGGCCCTGGTTGCGGGCGACTTCCAGCACCTCGGTCTGATCGAACCAGAGCTCGTTGATATTGGCCGAGATGCGCGACTCCGGCGTGATGTCGAAGTCGGCACCGATGCCGATCAGGCGCAGACCGGGGTTCTCGAAATTGGATTGGCCGAGTTCACGCGAAGAACGCAGCGACGGCAGCATCGAGTTGCGGCCCGCCAGGGCAACGCCGCCACCGCCGATCAGCGGGACATTCTGGCGAATCCAGTAGCTGGTATCGGCACCGGCAAAGATCGGGTTCTCGAAGATGGCGTCGTAGCCCTGCGACTTGTCATCGAACGGATCCTTGTCGCCACTGGCATAGGCAACCGACAGTCGCGTGCGCACCCAGTCGAAATCGATCGAGCCCTCGGCGGCGACGAAGCCGGCGGAGAGGTCGGAGTCTTCGCCGGTAAAGGTGCCGGTGTTGTTGCCGAACAGATAGTAGGCGCTGGCGGTGAGGTTGAAACGACCGAAGTGACCGTCGCCGTTGTAGCCGACATAGGTGGCATCGTACTCGCGCGGTGACTCGGTGCCGAGCGAGGCCGGGCGCGCGATGAAGCCGTTTTCGTCAAAGAAGAAATCGGTGTCGCGGTTGCGGTTGTGGACGATGGTGGCCTGCGAAGTAAACCCGAGGCGTGGCCAGTCCTGGCGATAGAGGTTGGCGATGATGACATCGTCATCGCGCAGCCCGGCGCCGACATCGTTGAGTCCGGAGTTGGTGTCCTTTTCCAGCCGGCGGAACCAGGCGAGATTGTATTGCCAGCGGTTGTTGTCGCGATTGCCGAACAGGCGCACGCCCAGCTGCAGGTCCTGGAACAGGAAGCCACGGAAATCGCTGGAAAACGGCTGGATGCCGAAACGGATCGCGTCGAAGTCGTAGCGGTCGCCGATATTGCGCAGATGGCGGTCGTAGAACAGTTCCTGCACCGCGACGAAGCCATCGTCACGGGTATTGCCCAGCCGCGGGTCGATCTGCAGGATGCGGACATCATCGACATCGACGCGGTTGTAGTTGAAGGCCAGGGTCAGCCGGTACTCGTGGTCGGGTGGTCGGAAGGTGGTATCGCCCTTGGTGTAGATCAGGCCAGCCAGAAAGGTCTGCGCGAAGATCGTCTGATCGATGCCGGAAAAGATGTCGTTCTGGTTGGGATCTTCGCTTGAGGTGATGCCGGTCGGCGCCGGGATCGAGCGCGGTTCGGTCACCGTATCGGAGATGCCGACCAGACTGAGAAACCAGTCCTCGCCATGGATGGGCTTGTCGCCCTTGAAGACGTTCTGGTTGTACGGGTCGTACCAGGGATACTTGAATCCCAGGGTTTCCATGATGCGCCAGCGATCCGGCACCGGAACAAATTCGCCGATCACATCCGCCGGGGCGGGTTCGATGGCGCCGGGATTGCGATCGGGAAAGTCCGGCCTTGTCGGAGCCGGATGGCCGGGACGGCGGCGCGGAATGGCCGATTCCCAGGGATCGTAATTGCCGCCGTACAGCAGGCTGGGCAGGTTCTGCCAGCCGGCAAGTTCGGCATCAATCGGCGTGGCGCCAGCGCTGCCTGCGAGCAGGCCACTGATGCTGAGTGCAAGCAGGAGACGGCGCGCCATTCACTTACCCTCGCAGACGTTCTGTTCGTTCGAATCGATGAACGGCGCCTGCGGGCACTGGACATAGCGCAGGCGGGAATTCAGTGGCACCAGTTGATCGGCGCGGATACCAGTGGGCGCATGCCCGAAGCCGGTGTTGAGCGCAGCGCCGGCGTTGTACAGGCCCAGGAACGCGATCATGTCATCCTGATCGACACCATCCCCGGAGACGCCAACGGCACCGATCAAGGTATTGCCGCGATAGATCGGAGCGGCACCGGGAAAGATCTGCAAGCCATTGCGCAAACGCGGATTGCGCGTGCAGCCCAGATTGCCGCCCTCGGGACGCAGGGCGAGAATGGGCGCTGCATCCGCGCTCAGGTAGGCAACCAGAATCTCCGCGATCTGGTTGAAGGCCAGATCCAGCTGCGCACCATCGCTGAAGGGACTCCACTGCGCGAAGGGTTTGCTCAATGGCCCATTCGCTGAACCGACAATCCCGTCCGGAAAATACGGACGTGCGATCAGACCAATCGCGCGCGGGGTAAAGGCGGTTGCGCCGCTCAAGGTGTTCGCGCCGAGGAATCCGGTAGTCGCATTGACATAGTTGCCAAAGTCGATTTCGACACCCGAAGCGGTGCCGTTGCTTGCAAGGTAGCGTGCATTGGGCAAGGCCGAGAGCTCGGCCGCCGCAAAGCTGCCACTGAAGAAGCTGGCGCTGCGCGCCTTCTGCAGGGATACATCGCTGCCAAAGATGGGCGCATCACGTGTGCGCGCCAGGGCCAGTACCACTCCATTGCTGTCGACTACGCTGACCGTCACCCGCGCCTGCGATCCGGTCGGCCGTCTGATCTGGGCACGGGCGCGGTTGGCTACCGCCAATCCTTCCTGGACGATGCGGCGTGCCTCGGTGGCGCTGAGTGCAGCCAGGCCATCGGTGCCGGCGCGCGGTGCAAATCGCGGCGCGTTGGCTGCGTCCACCAGAACGAACGCGTCGCTGCCCGGATAGTCACCAGCATCGGCGCGGATCCCCGAGGCAGGTGTGGTGAACGCTGTCCCTGCCTGCACGGTGCCATTGCTGAACGCAAACAGGCTCAGCAATTGGCCGGTGCTCGCCGGCAGGGTGGCGAAGCCAGGTGCCGATGCTGGCGCCCGCGTCAGTTCGGCAAAATCCACGTCCGAGAAACGGAATGTCTTGCCATCGGCGGTGATGCGATCGCCACGGCGATCCAGTGGTGCCGCGAAGCCGAAGCTGCCCGCCATCGCGATCATTTCGTCGGCATTGCGATCGCGATCGCTGATCACCGGATCCAGCCCATAGAGCGGATCGGCGGCAATGCCAATGCCGCCGACGACGGTACCGGCCTTGTAGAGCGGAAAGCCACCGGGATCAGCTGACAGGCCCAGTGGCGATGCCTTCGGTCCAACCGTAGTGGCGCTGCCCGCTGGCAGTACGCTGGCGAGTACCGGCGCTGGCAGCTGGATCAGGTCCGAGCACAGCAACTGTGAAAACTGCACACCGAACAGCGGGCCGCTGGGCGCATTGAACTCGCCCGGATTGAAATGCTCCTGCACGATCTGACTGGCCGTGCGGGTGGAGAAGGCATTGCCTTCCGAAGACAGGAAGGTGCCGGTGACCGCTTTGGAAATGGCCGCCAGTTCGCTCGGTACGATCGCGAGTCCCTCGAGGCCACCGGTGACGCCGCGCTCGGATGAGATCGTGACGCTGGTACGCGCGCCAGTCATCCGGTAGACCGCGAGTACGTTGCCGACATGATCGACAACCGCAATGGTTGCCGGCTGATTCAGGCCGGCCGCTTCGTTCACGGCCTGGGCGATGATCTGCCGCACATCGTCTGCGCTGAGCAGGGTACTGGCATTGGCGCACTGCCCGCTGCAACCGCTATCGCCAGAACTCGCCGGAGGCGGAGCGGTGCCGGTGGGATCACCCGAATTGCCGCTGCCGCTGCAGCCAGCCAGCGCGATGCACATTGCCAGCCCCGAAACTGCAACACGGAGGAACACCATCCCTTTCTCCCCAGACAATCTCGCTTGGAAAAATCCCGACAATTCGCCGCCACGTCCCCGCTACCCCGCTCGGGGGCTGCCAGTCACAATAAGTCAGAGTTCTCTCGCTTCCGGACCGGGGCGGCTGGCACCGCTCCAGACTTGTTCAAAGCATATCTTGGTAGCGGAGTTTATCTCATGGCTGCGCAAGAGGGTGCAGGTAATCTCCGGCAATATTGCCAGGACCCAGGACTGAACAAGTCATTGGGGGGGCTCGGCCGCCGGCTTCATTGCAGGCCCGACCTCGCTTTGCCAGTGCGGAACTGATCCAAACCTGCGGTTTGCCCCTGCTGACTGAGCAGGCTTTCGCGGTCGCCTACCTACTTCGGGGCTTGCTAAATGCCCTCGGTCTGTGACAGATAAAGATAGGCGACCAGTTCCTTGCCCTTGGGATGCAGGGCGAGCCAGGTCCGTAGTTCACGGGCCCGTTCGTAGTCCTCCCCCAGCACGCTCGACCAGCGTTCCTCGGCGCGACGGCGGGCCTGTTCCTCGCGCAATCGCTTCTGCCAGCCATCGTCAAAGACCTTGGCAAGCTGACCCCGGCGCGCGAGATGCTCGACCAGACTCCACTCGCCGCTGTCGAGCCATACCACGTCACACTCATCGCAGAGGTCGATCTGGTTCCGGGCGTCCGCGGAGAATCGGAACTTGGCCATGAAGCCCTTGCAGTGCGGGCAGCGCAGCAGCCTTGTGCTGTCTGCGACGCTGCTGGCTTCACCGACGTCGATGCGCGACTGGCTGGGTGCCTCCCGGGTCGCGCGCCAGTCGCGGTAGGCGATCAGCGAGAGCAAGGTTCCGCGGCAGTCAGTGCACTGCAGTGCTGGCAGCTGATCCTGCAGGTCGATGGGCAGCAACTCGCTCTTGGCGCATGTGGGGCAGGGCGTGCTCATGGTCCGACTCCGTCATTCCGGGTTGGCATCGTTGCCGGCTAAATATCGCAGGCTTTGAAGCGGGATGCGATCCGCGGTCTACCATTCCGGGCAGCGCGCCGGCCCTTGGCTTGCCGGCTCGGGCCGACAGGTCGGCGCCGCGGCAGTGGCTACCGAGGGCGGTGGGACTTTCGTTGAACCAGCCAGCGGCCGCGCCGACCGGGTTCAGTGAGCTGGCAGGCAGTTCTGACCGATGGCGGATGCGCGGGTGCGCAGCATCGTGGTACATCAGCCGTTTGGTCTTGCCGGGTTGCCTGCGCGACGACCGATTTCGCTGACTTCGGAGACTGCGATGACCCTGACCCCCACACTGTCACGCGCAGGAATTGCCTTGTTGCTGGGGCTGTCCAGCCCAGTGCTGCTGGCGTCCGCCAGCGCTCCAGCGCACGATGATCGCTTCTGGACCGCGGCAGATGCGCGATCCGAAAGTGGCCATCCCGATACGGCGAGTCCGGCGCGCCTGCGCCTGGACCAGCCCGCCTTGCGCCAGTACCTTGAGGCACTGCCGGCAGCGGACAGCGCCGGTAGTCTGCTCTTGAACCTGCCCGATGCCGAGGGCAGATTGCGTCCGTTCGAGGTGACGCGCAGCCTGGTCATGTCGCCCGGCCTGGCGGCGCGATTTCCACTGCTGCAGACCTTTCAGGGTGTCGCGCGCGACGGCAGCGCTGCCCGCGTCCGCTTTGAACTGAGCGAGCGCGGCTTCGCCGCCATGATGTTCGATCGCGCCGGGGTCAGCCTGATCGAACCGGCTGCCGCGGACGATGAGTACCTCAGCTATCGACGCGGTACCGCAGCAAGCGGCGAGCCCTTCCAGTGCGGCGTGATCGACGCCGGCGAACCCCTCGGCATCGAGGATTTTGCAGCCGGTCTGGCCACGCCGGAACCGCTGGCGACCGGTCCCACTCTGCGCACCTACCGCACCGCGATTGCGGCTACCGGAGAGTACACGGCGACCTTTGGCGGCACGGTCGCGCTCGGTATGGGCGGCATCGTGTCGGCAGTGAATCGTGTCAATCAGGTCTATGAAACCGAGTTGGCGATCCGGCTGGTGCTGGTCCCCAACAATCACCTGATTGTCTACACCGATGCCAACAGCGACCCCTATACCAACAGCAATGGCTCGACGATGCTCGGTCAGAACCAGACCAACCTGAACGCGGTCATCGGCAGCGCGAACTACGATTTCGGCCATGTCTTCTCGACCGGTGGTGGCGGAGTCGCCTCGCTCAACTCGGTGTGCAATTCCGGCTCCAAGGCACGTGGCGTGACCGGCCGCGGTGCGCCGGTGAATGACCCGTTCTGGATCGATTATGTGGCGCATGAGATGGGGCACCAGCTCAATGCGCCACATACTTTCAATGGCACCACGGGCAGTTGCAGTGGCAACCGGTCGGCCAGCGCCGCCTACGAAGTGGGAAGCGGTTCCACCATCATGGCCTATGCCGGAATCTGCGGCGCCGAGAATCTGCAGCCGAACTCCGATCCGTACTTCCATGTCGCCAGCCTCAACACGATCCACAATTACACCCAGTCGGGTACCGGCTCGACCTGTGGCACGACCGCAGCTACCGGCAACAACGCGCCGGTACTCGCCGCCCACGTGGCCCGCACGATACCTGCGATGACCCCGTTCGCACTGACTGCGAGCGCCAGCGACCCCAACGGCGATGCGGTCACCTATCTGTGGGAACAGTTCAATCTCGATCCGACCGGTTCGACCTCGGTCACGGTGAATCAGGACAATGGATTGCGTCCACTGTTCCGTTCGTTCGAGGCCACGACTTCGCCGACCCGCGTGTTTCCACGGTTGCAGAACATCCTGTCCAACACCCAGACGATTGGCGAAGTGATGCCGACCAGCAATCGCAACCTGACGTTCCGGGTAACCGCGCGCGACAATCGCAGCGGCGGCGGTGGCGTCGACTGGAATTCAATCGCCTTGACCGTAGTGAATACCGGTATGGGCTTCGCCATTACCGCGCCGAACACCGCGGAATCATGGCCCGCGGGCAGTACCCAAACTGTCGCCTGGGAGGTTGCCGGCACCACGGCCAATGGCATCAACTGTGCCAGTGTGGACATCCACTGGTCCGGCGATGGTGGCCGCAGTTTCCCGATCATGCTCAGCAGCGCGACGGCCAATGACGGCAGCGAAACGATCACAGTGCCGGCGCAGGCCACAGCGGCCGGACGGCTGCGCCTGCGCTGCAGCGACAACGTCTTCTTCGATATCAACAATGCCGATCTTGCGGTGACCGGCGGTAATGTGGCGCCCGCCATCAGCTTGCCTGGCGGTGCGGTGAGCTACACCAGCAATGGTCCAGCCGTCATCGTCGATGCCACCGCAACCGCGGTGGACCCGGACTCCGGCGATCTTGCCGGCGGTGTCCTGAGTCTCACGCTAGTCAACAACGGCGAGGACAATGACCGGCTGGACGTTCGTCACCAGGGCATGGCGCCTGGCCAGGTCGGCGTGTCCGGCGCAGCCGTGAGCTTCGGTGGCACCGCTGTCGGCAGCCTCGGTGGCGGCCAGGGCGTTGATCCGCTGGTGGTGAGCTTCAATGCCAATGCGACAGCTGCCGCGGCCCAGGCGGTGCTGAGGAATGTCCGCTACCGCAATGCCGGTGTCGTGGTCGGCACCTTGCCGCGCACGCTCGAGGCGCAGCTCGCTGATGGCGATGGCGGCTGGTCGACTGTCGCCAGCAAGACGATCAACATCGTCTTGAATGCACCGCCAGCCCTGGTGTCGTTCGACGATGGCGATGCCGATGACCTGGTCGAGGCGGGCTTGCCGATGAGCTATACCGTGGTCTTCACCGAAGATATCGATGCGGCCTCGGTCTCGGCGGCCGATTTCGACAATGCCGGAAGCGCAGCGGTGACGATCGGCGCGATCAGCGAACCGAGCCCCGGCGTGCTGGTGGTGGCCGTTACCCCGACCAGCGCGGGCAACCTGCGCCTACGCATACCCAGTGGCGCCAGTATCCTTGACCTGTCCGGACTGGCGCTCGCGGTTCCGGTTCAGGACGATACCCTGGTCACGGTGACAGCAACCGCCCCGATATTTGCCGATTCCTTCGAATAGGCGCACTACGGGCGTGCCCTGGCGGCGGCGCGCTGCGCGTCGGAACGAGGCGCTCGCAGGGTGACGATGAGATAAGATGCGCGCCCTGCGCTGACCGCTCCGCGCGCTCTGCTGGCCTTCGTTGGATTCCTGCTATGCATATCGTTCTGCCGCGCCTGCCCGAAGGCGTGAACCTGCGGCCAGTGCCGCGTCTGAGTGTCGTGGTGCCGGTATTCAATGAAGAGGCCGTGCTCGCCGAAACCCATCGCCGGCTTGTGGCGGCCTGCCGCGACGTGGTCGCGGACAGCTTTGAAATCGTCTATGTCGACGATGGATCGCGCGACCGCACCTGGTCGATGCTGCAGCAGATCAGTGCCCAGGATCCGCGGGTCGTGGCGGTCGCGCTGTCACGCAATTTCGGTCATCAGCTCGCGCTCAGTGCCGGCCTAGAGCTCTGCCGCGGCGAGCGCATCCTGATGATCGATGCCGACCTGCAGGACCCGCCGGAACTGCTGGGCGAGATGATGGCGCGCATCGATGCCGGCGCCGATCTGGTCTACGGACAGCGCACCGAACGCCTGGGTGAGACCGCGTTCAAGCGCGGCACCGCCGCCGCGTTCTACCGGGTCCTCGATCGCCTGACCGATGTCGATATCCCGCAGGATACCGGCGACTTCCGCCTGGTGACACGGCCCGTGCTGGACGCTTTGCGCCAGCTTCCGGAGAGTCATCGCTTCGTCCGCGGTCTGTTTGCCTGGCTCGGCTTCCGTCAGGTGGCTCTGCCGTATGTGCGTCAGGAGCGATTTGCTGGCGAGACCAAGTATCCGCTCAAGCGCATGCTGCGGCTGGCGATCGATGCCATCACGGGATTCTCGACCGTGCCCTTGCGCGCTGCCCTGTGGCTGTCGATCGCCGGATTCCTGCTGGCAATGGTGGTGGGTGCCTATGCAGTCGGCTCCTGGCTGCTGCACGACACCGTGCGCGGCTGGGCGAGTATCGTCGGCGTCACCGCCCTGTTCGCTTCGGCACAGTTGCTCTGCCTGGGAATCCTCGGCGAGTACATCGGTCGCATGTTCATGCAGGCCAAGGACCGACCGCTGGCGATCGTGCGTGAGGTCGTGGTCGCCGCGCCTGCGGACCCGGGCCCATGAAAGTGCTGCATGCCCTGCTGGTCTGCGCCAGCCTCAGTGCCGCCGGCGGGCAAATGCTGTTGAAGGCGGGCGCCGAGGGCCGCCAGCATTGGCAGGAGTTCGTCAACTGGCAAGTGATCGCAGGACTGACCGGCTATGGTCTGAGTACCCTGCTCTGGCTGTACTGTCTGTCCAAACTGCCCCTGCGCGTGGTGTATCCGTACACCGCGCTGACCTTCGTTCTGGTGCTGCTGGGAGCGGTCTTGATCTTCGGCGAGCGCGCTGGCTGGCGCGCCGGTGTCGGTACCGCCCTGGTATTCGGCGGGCTGTTGCTGATCATGGCGGACGGCAGTTGAACGAGCCCGCTGCTTCTGCCCCGGTCGCCGCTGTCGGCGCATTCCGCACGCCCTGGCTGAAGATCATCGCGGTGGTGCTGGCCTCGCGCCTGCTGCTTTTTTTCGTTGGCCTGTTCACGCTCTACAGCCACGGCGTCGAGGCGCATCTGGACTGGGCGACCTGGACGGATCTGAGTTGTCGCTGGGACTGCGGCTGGTATAGCGGCATTGTCGAGAACGGCTATGGCGTCGCCTCGACGGAACAACCGGGCGCTACCAATTGGGCGTTCTATCCCTTGATGCCTCTGCTCGTCGCCGGCCTCAAGGCGGTATTCGTCGGTGCTGACCTGCGCCTGCTCGCCAGTGGCCTGTCGACCGGGTTGCTGGTGCTGGCCCTTGCGATGATCCACCGTTATGCCCGCGAACTGGGCAACAGCGAGCGCGTTGCCGCGACCAGCGTGCTGATCGTTGCCTTTCTTCCGCATGGCATCGTGTTCTCGTCGCTGTATACCGAGAGTCTGTTCCTGTTCCTGCTTGTCGGCACCATGCTGTCGCTGCGGCTGCAGCACTATTTGCTGGCGGGGCTCTGTGCCGCCCTGCTGTCAGCAACGCGTTCCAACGGCATCTTCATCATCGTGTTCATCCTGATCCAGCTCTGGCTGCAGTTGGGAAGCGCAGCGTTCCTCAGGCCCTGGCGCAATCCGTATCCCTTTGTTGCCCTGCTGATGGCGCCCCTGGGTGCGTTTGCCTACTGGACCTACGCGTATTACCAAACCGGCGATGCGTTTGCGATGGCGACCACCGTCCGTCATGGCTGGGGCTGGAGCTGGGAGTGGCCGCTGGGCAATTTCTCATTGTTCTGGAAAACCGGCACCGATGCGCGGTTCTGGTTGCTCGGCAGCATGTTCACCGGCCTGTGCAGCCTGCTCATGCTGCGCTATCGCTGGTACGCCGAATTTGCCTTCTGCCTGGTGGTCTTCTTCCTGATCTGGGGCGGCACGGTGCCCAATTCGCTGTGGCGCTACAGCATGGTGTTGTTCCCCGCCTGGATCGCGCTGGCGCGACTGCTGGAATCGCGCGAGTCGATGCGGATGGCGCTGTTCGCGGCCATCGGTCTGGTCGGCGGCTTCGTCATGCATGCCTGGGCGCTGCAGTTGAAGGTCACCATATGAGCGCTGCCGCGCTGCGCCGCTGGGCACTGTTTGTGCTGCTGATGATCTGGGGTCTTGGCTACATCGCCTGGTTTGCGCATCTGGTCGCGGACAGCCGGGATTTCGTCGCGGCAGCGCGCATGCAGGAACTCTGTTCCGCTGAGCGGGACGATGCGCGCTCAGCAGACTTCATCAGTTTCAGTCAGTCTGGCGTCGATCGCAACATGCTGCTCGCCGGCTGGGGCGCTCCCGAGGACTGGGGCGTCTGGACCATAGCGCGGCGTGCCCGGCTCGCTCTGCCGGCGCCACCTGCGACCGATGAGGATCTCTGGCTGGTGCTCGATCTGCTGGCGCCGGTCAATCACAAGTTCCCGGAGATGCATCTGCGGCTCGGGCTGGTTGGTGCCGAGCCAGTGGACTGGGTCGTTGGCTTGCAGCGCCAGGATGCGCGCCATTACCTGGCAGTTCCTGCGTCCCTGGTGCGCGGGCGCTCCTGTGTGGAACTGCAGATCGATGTCGCCAATGCCTATCGTCCGATTCAGAACCGTCTGGGCCGGGACGGTCGATTGCTCGGCATCGGCCTGCGCCGCGCCGGCTGGATTCCGGCATCAGCGGTCGGTCCTGTCCAGACCGATCAGCGCTGAGCCACCCGCTGCGCCGCACGCGGCGCGCTCAGCGGGCGTCGCCGGTGTGGAAGCCATGACAGGAAATGCAGGTGCTCGGCACCTTGCCCCTGGCGTGCTCGCCGCCATGGCATTCCCGGCAGTTGTCGATGTCCGGCAGCAGCAGGTCACTGCTGTCGCTTGAAGTTTCGGCCTGGTGGCAGCTGGCGCAGTTCATGGTGTCGTGTTTGCGATGGCTGAAATCGGAGCGCGGGAACCAGCTGCCGGCGACTCGAACCGGCTTGACGTTCCAGGCACCGGCTTCATCGCGGAAGCTGGTGTGGCACTCGCTGCAGGCGCGGCCATCGAACAGCCGGTCCAGAGCTGTTGTCGCCTGGTCGCGTGCCCAGGTCAGCGCTTCGGCGCGCTCCTGCGGCGTGATCGACTGACCCGGCCGACGCCGCGCGCGCACGATGGTCGGCGCATCGACCTGATCGAATCCGCCCTCCAGTGCCTCGCGCGCGAAGAACTCCTGCACGGCAAAACCGATTTCGGCGACCTTGCCGTGCTGGACCTGGCGATCAGCACCGCGTACCGAGAACGTCAGCTGGTGGCAGCGTTGGCAATCGCTTTCGAACTGGATTGGCTGCAGGCGCGCACCGCCTGCTTCCGGGCGGTGACAGGAAGCGCAGACCAGAGTCTCGTCGCCATCCGGACCTCGGATGCCGGTTGCAGCCAGGTGGGTGTCGTGCGGAAATTTCAGGCCCGAGCCTTCCCTGATGCCGGGGGTCGACAGTGCGGCGCGTACCGGCGCATACGCACCGCTGCTGTTCCATGCTGGCAGGGTGACCACGAAGCCGGGATGATCCTTGCCGAAATCGGACACATCGAGCTGTGCCGGTATGCCATCGCCACGACTGGAAAGGTTCTGATGACAGTCGCTGCATAGCTCCTGATCGGCGCGTACCAGAGCATCGACGCCGTTGTGATCGCGATGGCAGAAGGCACAGCGACCATCACCGAGCAGGGCAAGGTCGAACTTCGCCGGGTCGGCATGCCCGGGGGTGTTCTGATGACAGCTGCGGCAACTGGCATCCTGCACCGAAACAAAGCCGCCCAGGTGACAGCTGGTGCATTCCTTGCCGAAGAAATGGTGCGAGGCAGCCAGGCTGCCGGTCTCCCATTGCATGCGCGAAGCGATCGGCAGATTGTCGGTCAGTGGGCGCGCGCTCGGCACATAGTGTGCGGCCAGGGGTACGCCGAGCGCCAGCACGAGCACCAGGATGAACAGTGACCATGATGCCGCACGCTTGCGCAGACCGGCTTCGGTCAGGGTCAGCGTCGGCGCCCGCGCGCGGTCCTGGGCATCGATTTCTGCCTTGTCGATCTGACTGACTTCGACCGCGGCCTCGAAGTCACGCGGCGGCTCGAGCAGTTGCACGCGGGTGGTGCCGATATCGATCTGGCTGCCCGGCCCGGCCGTGGTGCTGCTGACTATGCTGCCATTGACGCGGACGCCGGCGGTGATCAGGGATTCGATCCGGTACTGGCCTGGGCCGAGCGCGGTCACCCGTGCATGCGCCAGCGCGGCGCGCAGATCGGGCAGGAAGATGGCCTGGTCGGCACCACGTCCCAGCGTCAGTACATCGCCGTAGTGGATATCCTCGTCGAACGCGGCGCCAGAGCGGGCCTGTCGGGTGATTTTGCGGATCAGCCAGCGCATCGGAACTCCCCGCCTACCAGTAGAAGAACACGGAGAAGACGTGCGCGATCAGCGCCGCCAGCAGCGCGAATGACAGCGGTACATGAAGGTACAGCCAGATTTCCATCAAGGCCTGCAATTGCAGGTCACGACTGAGTCGTCCACTGAGTGACTTCTTGCGTGCCAGCAGATCCATCAGCTTGCGCAGGTGTTCGTTCTTGTTGTCGGCGCCGGCACTTGCTGCCAGAAAATCGACCATCGCAAACATGGTCGGCATCTCGCGGGTTGCCTGGCCGCCGCGGCGTTCGGCATCGCGCTTGTCGAGGTAGGCGCGCACCTGGTCCAGCGCTGAATCGGAGTCGTCGCGTGGAAACAGCAGGGCGCGCACGCCGCCGCCCAGACGGGTGCGCTCGATCGAGCGCAGGATGGTGGCGTGGATCTTGGGATCCACCGCATCGGCGAACTGCAGACTGTTCTGGTCGATCTCGTGGATCTCGTCGATGATCGCCTGCCGCGAAGCGCTGTCGCGATTGCGTGTCATCAGGCTCGGATAACGCACATAGGCGTAGACCCCGAAAAATCCGCTGAAGATCACCACGAACATCAGCACCAGAGTCAGCGTATGGATATTCCAGCCGAGCTGGAATCCGCTGTGCAGCAGGGCGATCAGCAGCAGGGAAGTTCCGAGATACACATGCGCTGACAGCCAGCCGCGCAGCGTGCCCATGCGGCTGGAATAGCGCCGCTTGCGTATGCCCAGCAGCATCAGCCAGAGAATCAGGGCGGCGGCGATGCTGCCGAGCGTATAGCCCAGCCAGGTGCCGCCATTGGCGACGCCGATCGGGTCGTGCCAGACATAGGCGGCCACCGAGAGCGCAATCAGTAGCAGAGAGATCCAAAGGTAGCGCTGGCGACCGTGGCTGAAAATGGTTTCGTGCATCGACATGGCTCAGCTCCGTGCCTTGGCGTAGGACGGAAATTCCTCGGGACCGATTCGGATCGCGGCACCGGTCGGGCAGGAGCGCACGCACGCAGGGCCGCCACTGAGGTCCTTGCACATATCGCACTTCACTGCCTTTTTCGCTTCGCTGGACTTGGGCTTGCCCGGGTCCTTGGGGGCCTCGCCTGGACCACTGCCGGCGCCGAGCAGAAGCCAGGACAGCAGTCCCGGCTTCTTTGGCGGCTTGGCGGCCATATGGATGACGCCATACGGACAGTTGCGCTCGCAATTGCCGCAGCCAATGCAGTTGTCGGCGATGAAGACTTCGCCGTTTGGCGCGCGGTGAATCGCATCGGGCGGACAATCCTTCATGCAGTGCGGATGCTCGCAATGCCGGCACGAAGTCGGCACGTGCACGTTGGCAAAGGTTGGCCCCGCCTCGCGATCGAGCCGCGAGGTGCCGCCGTGGGTTTCGGCGCAGGCCTTTTCGCAATTGTCGCAACGGACGCACAGGGACTCGTCGATCAACAGAATGTCAGTGGCCTCGCCGGCACCCTGCGAGATCAGGAACGAAATGATGTCGCCACCGGCCTGCATCTGCTGCATGGACAGATTGGCGGCGGTGCGCTGCGAATATTCCGATTGCAGACGCAGGCGCAGCATCGGATCGCGCTTGATCAACTGCTTGAACGCCGTGCCATCCAGCCGAATGGTTTCGGTGGCGATCGCTGCGCGCGCGGTAGCCGAGCGCCGGCTGTCGCCGAGCAGGGCCATCTCGCCCACGTAGTTTCCGGCTGCGACATAGGACAGCACGACTTCCTTGCCGCCGATATTGCGCGAGATGGTCAGCGAGCCGCGCCGGATCATGTGCAGGCAATCCCCGATCTCTCCTTCGTTGAACACCACATCGCCGGCCTTGAAACGCTCGACGCGCGCGCTGTCGACCACATCGCGCAGCTTTTCCATGCCCGATTCAGGAGTGAATCGCGACTGGATCGCACGCGCGATGAAGACCTTGTCGATCTCGCGCTTGACCGCCTCGACCGACTGGATCAGTCGGTTCATCGAGCGCCGTGGCGTCTCGATCAGTACGCAGCCGGGGCCAGCGATCACCGTGGCGGATCGGCGGCGTCCCGATATCAACCCCATCTCGCCGAAAAATTCGCCGCGGCCGAGACCGATCTGCTTGTTGGCGGCCTCATCGACGATGACGCGTACTTCACCGTCGACGATGGAGAAGAAGGTGTTGGTGTAGTCGTTGCGGGCGAATATCGTTTCGCCATTGCGTGGCGTCAGGATCTCGGAATCGAGCAGAAATTCGCGCAACTGCAGCGGCGTGATCTGGGCGAGCAGGGGTACCTGTTGCTGCACGCGGGCAATGGCTTCATTGACATTGCGAAATCCCGGCATCGACTGGAATTTCTTTCGCAGCAGGGGTTCGTCCGCAGGTTCGACATTGCGGCCGAGGATGTACTCGACTACTTCGAAACCCTGGTTCATCGCCTGCTTGATCAGCGGGTAGCCGGCGAGTGCGCCGACGATGTAGAGACCGGGTACGTTGGATTCGTAGCGTGGCGAGATCGCCGGGACCGCGGCCGGGTCCTTGTTCGGGAAGGTGACGCCGCAGGCTTCGACGAAGCCGCGCGGGGCGCTGGCGCCGAGTCGGGCGATCACCCGATCGCAGAGGATCTGGGCGCGTCCGCTCGGCGTCTGCAGATTGATGCGGCCGCGCTTGCGGCCGACGGACAGCGTCTCGATGCTCTCGGGGCCGGTGTTGTAGTAACACTCGATCTGCTCATCCTCGATCGCCTTGAGGATGTTGCGCAGGTTGCCTTCCTTGGCGCGGGCAAACTCGTCGCGCCGGTTGACGATGATGACCTGGTTCTGGCGCGCCAGCGCGATGGCATTTTCGATTGCGGCGTCGCCGGCGCCGATTACCACAATGGTTTCGCCGGAATAGGCATCGGGATCGTCGAGCTGGTATTGCACGAACGGGAGATCCTCGCCGGGCACGCCGACCTTGCGCAGATTGCCCTGCAGGCCGATGGCGAGCACCACGCTGTCCGCCTCGAAGCGCGCACCGTTGCTGCAGTCCAGGCTGAAATGGTCGCCGTGTTTCTGGATCCGGGTGACCTCGTGGCGAAACTTGATCTGGGTGCCAAGCCGGCTGATGCCTGCGTTCCAGGCATCGAGGATGGCTTCACGGGTGCCGGCCTTGAAGGGCAGGGGCGAGCGCAGCGGCAGGATGCCGGGCTCGTCCATCACATGCTTGCCCTTTTGATACCGGTAAATGGTGTTGGACAGCTGCGCCTCGGCCTCCAGCAGCACGTGCGGGATGCTCAATTCCGCCGCATGCGCGGCAGCGCTCTTTCCGGCCGGGCCTGAGCCCACGATGGCAATCCTGACGCGTTCCGTCACGCATTGACTCCCGTTTGAGGCTGCGATGATAGCCCCGATCAAGGCCCAGCAAGCGTTTTCACCACAGCTTGACCAATGTCAAGGAATGCGACGCAAGTCGCTGAACCGGCATGTTTTTTAACAAGCTGCCCGTGGGAATTGTAGCGCCGTCGGCTTACACTAACCGCCTGTAGGGACGGGGTGGCGCATGAGTTCGGTCTATCAGAGACTCGCCGAGGGCTTTCCGGAACGTCACGCGCCGGCGCGTGGCTCGATCCATTCCGAACCCAAGGGCCTGATCGACTGGGTGCAGGGACTGCCCCTCGCCAATGGCCTGTCCGCGGCGCGCATGTTGCTGCAGGCGGTCCGCGAAATGAACGCGGTCAAGATTGACGGTCAGCAGCGACTGGCCGGACTGGAAGCACTGCGTTCACCGGTGGCCCAGATGGTCGCGCAGGCGGATCGGCAGGTGGTGGGTTCGAGTTTTCCGCTGCCGCAATCGAAACAGCAGCTCGGCATCCAGTCGCGGGATTTTCATGAGGCGATGGCGCTCGGCTACCGCATGGCGGCATTCGAGCTCTGCCTGCCTGAGGGCAGGATTCCGTTTCTGAAAGGCAAGCAGGTCGCCACCGCGCTGCAGCGCGCCATCAGCCATCATGGCGAGCAGTTGTTGCGGGGATACCTGCTCTATGCCGCACCGCAGCCTGGTGTCTGGCAACACTTGCACGATCTCTACCGCTTTGCCGATATGGTCGGTGTCCACGAGAAATCGATCGACGAGCCCTTGCTGGGCAAGCTGGCATTCTCGCCGAAAGAGGCCTACGCCCATGTTGTACTGTTCGCACTGAGCAATCCCTACCGGCTGTCGCAGCGCGAGATGATCGATGGTTTTGAACTCACCCGGATCTGGTCACCGATGTTCAAGGTCGGCAACGAGGCCAGCGGCGCCGATATCGGGATCTCGCTCGAGCAGGACCAGGGTCCTGGCTACGTACCTGAGGAACGTGATGCTGGAATTCCGCCCACGCTCAGCTTTGATACCAATGATGTACTGCGTTCGATTGAGCGTGACCTCGCGGTCACCGGGCCGGCGCAGGGAAACATCAGCTTCCGACTGAAGGGCGGCAATCCGGTCAATGTCAGCCCCGACTTCGTGCTGCGGCTGTCGACGAGCTGGAAACCTTCCCCGGACCGCAACCATGCGCGCCTGCCTGCCGGTCACTATCTCGATACCCTGATCGGGCTGCATGGCATCCACTATCATCTGGCCGGCGGCACCGACTTCGAGCAGTTTGTCCGCGATGTGCGTGGGCCCGGTATCAGCATGACCGAGCGTGACAAGAGCGCCTCGTGGATGAACACGACCCTGGTTGATGCGGTAAAGCCGGCCGCGCTGCGTTCGCTGGTTCTCGACCAGAGTCTGGGCGGCTATCGTCTGGAATGGGGTCTGGAAAGCGGTGCCAAGGCCCGGATCGGTGAGCTGGTTGGTCTGGCCGCGGTGGGTGATGACCAGGACGACGAGCGTGAATGGATGATCGGGGTCATCCGCTGGCTGCGCTTCAACAATGACGGAAGGGTACAGGCGGGTATCGAATTATTGGCGCGCGAGGCTTATGCTGCCGCCGTGCGCGCTGCGGATACCGGCGGGCACTTTCGTGCCCCGGTGCGGGCGATCGAGTTGCAGCCCATGCGTAACAACAGTTCCAGCCAGTTGAGCATCCTGACCCCAAGTGTGGTCGATCGCGGCATGTCGCAGATCGAAGTCTCGCGCGCCGCCGACATGTGGAGTGCCAGTCGCGATGCCAGCGTCCGTGTGCTCAGCGATCTTGATGTCATCGAGAACACCGGCGCCTATATCCGTCTGGTCGCCAAGCCAGGCTATGACGCCGATTTCGCGGCGGCGGCAGCATGACCACCATCGCCGTGTTGCCGGCGCCGCTGCGGCGGCGCGCAGTGCCCGTGCGCGTCGACAAGGTCGTGCTGGGTGGCGACGCGCCGGTTGTGGTGCAGTCGATGACCAATACCGACACCGCGGACATCGCCGCCACCGTCAAGCAGGTGGCCCAGCTGTGGCGGGCCGGATCGGAACTGGTGCGCATTACCGTGAACAACGCCGAGTCGGCGGCCGCGGTGCCGCGGATTGTCGAGAAACTGCAGCGGATGAACGCCAATGTGCCCCTGGTCGGCGACTTCCACTACAACGGACACCAGTTGCTCGAGCAGGAACCTGCCTGTGCCGAGGCACTGGCCAAGTACCGTATCAATCCCGGCAATGTCGGCTTCGGTCGCAAGCGTGACAGCCAGTTCTCGGCGATCGTCGAGATGGCCGCGCGCTATGCCAAGCCGGTCCGTATCGGGGTGAACTGGGGCAGTCTCGATCAGGCCGTGCTGGCGCAGATGATGGATGAGAATCACGCCCGCGCCGAGCCCTGGGACGCAGCGACCGTGATGCGCGAAGCGCTGATCCGTTCGGCGCTGGACTCTGCGCGCCGGGCTGAGGAAATCGGTCTCGCGCGCGATCGCATCGTGCTCTCGTGCAAGGTCAGCGGCGTACAGGATCTGATCAGTGTCTACCGGAATCTGGCCGCGCGCTGCGATTATGCCCTGCATCTGGGGCTTACCGAGGCCGGAATGGGCAGCAAGGGCATCGTGGCGTCGACGGCGGCGCTGTCCGTGCTGCTGCAGGAAGGGATCGGCGACACTATCCGGATTTCGCTGACGCCCGAACCCAATGAGTCGCGGACACGCGAGGTGATCGTCGCCCAGGAGCTGCTGCAGACCATGGGCCTGCGCGCGTTCACCCCGCTGGTGACCGCGTGTCCGGGTTGCGGCCGCACCACCAGCACCTTTTTCCAGGAACTGGCGCAGTCGGTGCAGAACCACGTGCGCGAACGCATGCCGGAATGGCGGCTCAGTCACGATGGCGTCGAGAATCTCAGCCTCGCCGTGATGGGCTGCATCGTCAACGGGCCAGGCGAAAGCAAGCAGGCCAACATCGGCATCTCGCTGCCCGGCACCGGCGAGACGCCGGCGGCGCCAGTCTTTATCGATGGCGTCAAGGCGATGACCCTGCGCGGCGAGGGCATCGCCGCTGAATTCATCGCCATCATTGATGACTATGTCGAGCGCAACTACGCGCGCCGTCGCTCTGTTTCCGCGGAAGAGCCGAGGTCGGAAGCGCTTGCCAGCGAATGACCGGGCCGCGCGGTCGCCGGATCAGGTGTCCTTCTGCGCGGCTGCAATTTCCGGATCGGTGATGGCGCGGCGTGCCAGCTGGATTTCGCGACGGGCGATGTAGATGTTGGAAGCCAGGATGATCAGCGAGCCGATGATCGTCCAGCGCGTCAAAGCCTCATCGAACAGCAGATAGGCCGCAATCGACACCACCGGCAACTGGGCGAAGCTGATCGGCGTGATCGCCGAGGCATCGCCGAGTTCGAGCGCACGCGTCCACAGCATGTGCGCGGCCGTGCCGAAGAATCCGGCCGCGACGATCCACAGCCAGGTAATGCCCACCGGGTTCTGCCAGACCCAGAGCGCCGGCAGCAGACTGAGCGGCACCCAGATCAAGGTCGTGTAGAACACGATGGTGTCCGGACGTTCGCTGCGGGTCAGGAACTTGATGGTGATGGCGACCGTACCACTCAGCGCTGCCGCCAGCAGGGCGATCAGGCTGCCAGCGCTGAAGGTGTCGGCACCTGGTTGCAGAACCACGAGGACTCCCAGGAAGCCGAGCGCGACGGCGGTCCAGCGACGTCGACGCACGACCTCACCCAGCACCAGCACGGCGCCGATGGTGACGAACAGGGGTGTCGAATACGAGATCGCCACCGCCTGCGCCAGCGGCAGATTGACCAGAGCCCAGAAGCCGGCGAGCATCGAGACCATCCCGATCGTGCAGCGGATCAGATAGAAACCGATGCGGTCGGTACGCAGGATGGAACGGCCGTGGCGCAACAGGATGGGTAGCGCGAACATCAGTCCGAACAGATTGCGGAAGAATGCGATCTCGAAAGGGTGCAACTGGCTGGAGGCGAGTCGGATGGTCACTGCCATGAAACCGAACAGCACCGCACTGGCGGTCATCAGCAGGGCCGCACGCAACAGGGAAGATGAAGCTGTGCGGGAATTGCGGGGTGGAATGCTGGTCATTGAGGTGCTGGATTCTAGGGCTGGCCGGTGCAACCTGGCTGCGCTTTCAGGGGCAATATGCTGATTGCCGATGGCTCGGTGCGGGTTCAGGCCGCTGGCGCCGGCAGTGCGGGTGCATCCGTAGCCAGGCTGCGGGATCGCGACCACGGATCGATCGCACAGAAGGCGTGGCAATCCAGGAACCAGATAGAGTTGCCCGCTGAGACTCCCATGAGGATGCAAGACATGACGATAATGCGCAGCGGGTTCCTGCTTGTCCTGATCTGCCTGCTCGCATTGGGCGGCTGCAGCGCCGAACCGGATGAGGCTGCGCTGCGGCGGGTGCTGTCCGAAATGGAGGAGGCGATCGAATCCGGCAACAGTGGTGACTTCATCGATCGGCTCAGCAGCGATTTCGCGGGCCAGGACGGGATGGATAGCCGCCAGTTGCGCACGACCCTGCTCGCCTTGAGCATGCGCCATGAAAAGCTCGGCGTGACCCTGGGGCCGGTCGCGGTCAAGCTGTTCGGTGATCGCGCGACGGTGGCGGTCGAAGTTCTTGCCACCGGCGGCAGCTGGATGCCGCAGACCGGGCAGATGTTCGATATCGAGAGTTCCTGGAAGCGGGTCGATGGCGAATGGGTATGCTTCGCTGCAAGCTGGAAGGCACGCTGGTAGCCGCGCGCCCTCGCGAATTCTTCAGGAGTAGTCATGTTGCCGGCCATCATTCTGTTCAAGGATCAGCACAGCGAGCCCGAGTTCGACACGCCGCGCCCGGAGCGCAGAATTCGCGGCATTCCCCAGCGCACCACCTGGAGTCACTACAGCAACGACAGCGGCGAAGTGTATTCCGGCGTCTGGGCCTGCGAGCCGGGCAGTTGGCGGGTCGAGATGGGGGCGCGCGAGGACGAGTTCTTCTTCGTTATCGAGGGGCGTTGCCGATTGCTGGCGGATGACGGCCGCGCTTGGGAATGCGCGGCCGGCGAATCGCTGGTGATTCCCGCCGGATTCAGCGGCACATTCGAGGTCATCGAGCCTATGCGCAAGCACTACATGATCGTGGATCGAAAAGCCTGATCGGCACCCGGCCGTGAACGGTGAAGTCGAGTCTCACAAGCCCTTCATCGCCTGCTGATGTTGTCTGCGCGATCCTGCCAGTCCCGTTCTCTGGTGTCGCGCCCATGATCCGTCGCCTGCTTGCTCTCCTGCTGGCATTCAGCGCTGTCCAGCCGGCGACAGCGTCTACCGCGCCGGGGTTGAACTGGCTGCGCTCGGATCATCTGGCGATGACCGAGGCGCGGTCGCAGCAGCGCCCGGTGATTCTCTATCTGGAGGCCGTCTGGTGCCACTGGTGCCACGTGATGGATGCATCGACCTACGGTGACCCCGAGGTACGCGCGCTGATCGAGCAGCACTTCATTGCGCTGCGCATCGACCAGGATCTGCGGCCCGATCTGGCCAACCGCTATCGTGACTACGGCTGGCCGGCGACGATCATCCTGGGTGCCGATGGCAGCGAGCTGCGCAAGCGTCAGGGCTATGTCCCGCGGGATGAGTTTCTCGCACTGCTGAGTGGCGTGCTTGCCGATCCCACGCCCGAACCGGCCGGCGCGCGGCCGGCGCCTGCGGTCAAAACGGCTGCCGAACTGAGCGAGGCGACCCGGCAACGCCTGCAACGACGCCATCGCGAGACCTACGATCCCGCGCAAGGCGCCTTGCGGTCGGCGCAGAAATACCTGGATCGCGACCAGATCGAATACGCCCTGTACCTGGCCGAAGGCGGCGATGCCGACGAGGAGGCGCGTGCGCGCAAGACCCTGGATGCGGCGCGCGCCTTGCTCGATCCGGTCTGGGGCGGCGTCTACCAGTACTCGACCCATGGCGACTGGAAGCACCCACATTTCGAAAAGCTGACGCGATTGCAGGCGGAGTACATCCGGGTCTATGCGCTGGCCTGCCTGCAATTGAAGGCACCGGGATATTGCGCCCATGCGCAATCGATCGAACGCTATACGCAGCTTTTTCTGCTGGACCCGGCGCGGGGTTACATGACCAGCCAGGATGCCGACCTTGAGCCCGGCAAGCACAGCGCCGGCTATTTTGCGCTGGATGATGCCGGCCGCCGTCGCCTCGGTATCCCTCGGGTTGATCGCAGCGTCTACGCTGCCGAGAATGGCCTGATGATCGAGGCACTGGTCGCCCTGTACGAGGCGACTTCGGAGCCGGCGTACCTTGTTCGCGCACGCCGCACCGGCGAGCAGATGCTGCAGACGCGCGGCCTGCCCGCTGGCGGCTTCCGTCATGGGCCGGAGGATGTTGCCGGGCCGTTCCTGGCCGATTCGATGGCGATGGGACGCGGCATGCTGGCCTTGTACCGCGCGACCGGAGAGCGTGACTGGCTGCATCGTGCCGCAGCCGCCGGCAGCTTTATCGTCAGCAATTTCCGCTCGCAGCCGGGCTTCCGCAGTGCGCTGCGCGGCTCTTCGTCGATTGTCAGCGATTCGGGTATTGACGAGGTGCTGGCGGTCGCGCGATTCCTCAATGTCCTGGCCCGCTACAGCGGTGACGAAGCCCATCTTGCGGCCGCCCGGCACGGCCTGCAGTGGCTGTCGGCCGATGCCTTGGCGCTATCGCGCAGTACCGAATCCGGCATCCTGCTGCTCGCTGCCGAGACAGCGTCCGAGCCACTGCACCTGACCGTCCTCGGCGCCAAGGCCGATCCGCTGGCGCAGTCTCTGCATCAGGCAGCGCTGAGGATCCCCGCCGGCTTCCGCCGCGTCGAGTGGTGGGACAGTGCCGAAGGTCCGCTGCTCAACCATAACATCGAATATCCACAGTTGCGCCGCGCCGCCGCCTTCGTCTGCACCGCGCGTACCTGCTCCACGCCGATTCACCAACCCGGACAGATTGCCGAATTTCTCGACGCAGTGCGGTGACGCTGACACTGCTGCCCGCAACTGCGCCGCTGCTGCCCGCAGTTCGGCCGCGATTGGCCAGCGTTCGGGCGCAGCCGGCGGCCACAGTGCAGTCGCCGGAATGATCCGGCCTGCAATTCTCCGAGGCTGCCGTGAAACGTTCGATGCTGTTGTTGATTCTGTCTGCTGCTGCAGGTCTGCTGGCCACGCCGGTTGAGGCTGCCCGCAAGCCCTGCGAAGAACTGCGCGAAGAGATTGCCACCCGCATCGACGCCAAGGGCGTCACTTCCTATTCGCTGCAGATCGTCGCCCCCGAAGACGTCGCCAGCGGTCGTGTGGTCGGATCCTGCGATGGCGGTACCCGCCGCATCGTCTATGCCCGTGGCGCGGTCGCCAGAGCCGACAGCGCGCCGCTGGTGGCCAAGGCCGATCAGGGCTCGGCGCTGTAGGCGCCCCGCAAAAGCAAAGGCCGGGACTTGCCCGGCCTTTGCGTCCAGCGGGTGAGACTGATCAGCGTGCGGCGTTGCTGTTCATCGTCGAATTGCGGCTGCTGTCGGTGGTCTGGGCCGGATCGCGCATGCCGCTGGTGTGGCACCAGCCGGTCTTGTGGCCGCGGTTCACACCGCTCGGCAACTGACCATAGGTCTGTTCGGTGGTGCCATCCTCGGGATCGCTTAGCAGGACATCGGTGACGACATTGCAGTAGTCCCAGACCCAGGCACGATCGGTGAACGAGGTGGTGTAGAAGTTGGCCTTGGCGCGGGATGCGGTCGAGATGCCGGCCAGCCACGAGGACGCGCCGCTGTAGGTCATGTTGGAATTGGTACCGCAGCCGACACCGAATACGTTGCCGAGCGCCGCTGCGTTGCCGGCGAGTGCGGTGCCGCGATAGGGCGTACCGACCGACTGGATCAGACGGCTGCCGGTCGCATTGTCGAGACCGCTCCAGTAGTAGTTGTACAGATGCAGGGATGCAGCGCCGCCCTGACTGTGGGCGACGATGCCGTACGAGTTCCAGGTGTTGCCATAGCTCTGGATCAGGCGGGCAAAGGCATCATGTGAGCGGTTCTGGTTCAGATCCTGGAAGATCGAAGCCGAGCTGAACTGGCCGGCCACACCACCCCAGACATTGCCGGAACAATAGCCGTGCACCAGCAGCAGACGTGATCCCACGCCCTTCGCCTGTGCCGAAGCCGGTCGCGGCCCCATGCGCATCTCATCGTTCACTTCGCGCACTGGCGTACGCGCGGACTTGGGCAAGGCCGGCAGCGCCAGCGCCATCTTGTCGGCGCGTGCCACGGTGATGAAATGATCGGGATCTTCGATGCGGACATTGCGCAGTTCGAAGGGACCGACGGCGCCTGACTTGGCGATCCAGCGGGTGTCCAGTCCGAGTTCCAGACCACCCTGATCGAGTTCGGTCATGCCGCCGATCCAGGCCACCGGTATCCTGGTCTTGGCATCACGGCTGGAAGTACCCCAGACCTCGGCGTAGCTGCGGTAGTGACCGCTCGCCTTCGAGGCGGTGACGCCCAGACGCAGGCCCACGCGGTTGCTGCTGATCAGCTTCGCCATTGCTGCCTGGCTGTGCAGGCTGAGCTGGTCGGAGATCACCGGGATCAGGTGTTCGCTGGTGCGGATGAACTCCAGACCCTTGCTGTTGCTGCCACGCACGAAGACCTGGGCATTGAAATCACCGGCCTGATCGGCAAGAAAGTCGGCTCCGAACACGCCGTCTGCGGCCTTGCCATCCTGATGCAGGCCATCATCGAACATCGGCTGACTGCTGACCGAACCGTCGGGTCGGGTGAGCTTGAGTGAAACCTGGCGCAGCGCGCCGGCGCTCAGCAACTCGGTGCCCTTGTCCAGATCGTAGACGCTGGCGAGCATGCCGATGCGCTGTCCAACCTGCTGGTTCAATGCCACCTGCTGCGACATCAGGCGCTCATTGCCTTCACCCTCGACGAGCACGAAGCCGCGACCGGCGGTGCGCGATTCCACCGCGAGCTTCCAGGTACCGTGCGGAAGGTTTTCGAAGCTGTAGGCATCTGCGGGCACGCCCTGATCAGAGAGGCCGAAGTTGCCGCGCTGTTTCGAAAGCGCCAGCTGCTCAATCGGCTGCACCCGCTTGGAAACCGGGTCCTGCAGGCTGAGGTTCCAGGACTGGTCGCCGCTGAATGCCAGGAAGCGCAGCTTGGCGCCTTCGACCGGCAGATCGGTCTGCCAGCGGTAATGGCCGCCAGCTGATTTCTGCAGATCGACCGCGAGCAGGGCGCTCTTGGAATGCGTGGCTGCCTGGATCGGATCGACCGCAGCCATTGCGGCGAACTCTTCCGGTCCGCCCGCCAGTTGCTTGGCCGCAATGTTGGCTGACTGTGCGCTGCAGATCATCGGCGCGGACAGCAGCAGGGCGGGCGCCCATTTGAAGGAACGGTGGTACTTGCTCACGGTGACTCCCCATTGGTTGCTATCGGACCCCAGGTTGCTCACGCGACTGGGTGTTGGTCCTGCACAACGGCGCTGTTGCGCCCCCTCCCAGGGGAACCGTTGCGGCGCGGAGTGTGCGTACGGTGCCGTATGTTGGCAAGCTGCATGCGCCCTTGCAAATTTCCCGGAAATCAGATAGCGCAGCTTCCTGTCAACGGCGACCGCGCAGCAGGACGATCACCGCACCACTGCCCCCGTCGTTGTAGCGCGCCGAGCGAAATGCCAGCACATCGATGCGCTGGCGCAGGATGCGATCGGTCAATCCCTTCAGCACCGGGCCGCGGGCGTCCGAGCGCATGCCCTTGCCGGTGATGATCTTGACGCAGAGCCGATCATGGTCGAGGCATTCATTGAGAAAGTCGTGAATGGCACGCTTGGCGACTTCCGCGGTCATCTGATGCAGATCGAACTCGTCGCGCACGCTGAACTGGCCGCGCCCGAGCTTCTGCAGCAGGCGCGGGTCGAGCCCGTCCTTCAGATAGCGCAGCGGCTCGGCGGCATCCGGGTCAAGCGAGTCGGGCAGGGGGTGCATCAATTCCTCGGTCACCCGCTCGTTGTCGCGCCGTGTCTGTGCCGGATCCGGGCGTGGCGGTTTCCGGCGCACGTCCGCCAGATCGGACTCGATGCGGCGCACCTCGCCGATGGCGTCATGAAACAGGCTGCGGTCGCTGTCGGAGATTCGGGGGGCTCGTGCCATGACTGCAATGTACCAGCGCCTCGCAGCTTCGCTGAATCGCCGTTGACGCGTAGTCGAGGATGGCCAGGATCGAATGGATTTCGGCTGAGTTCGGCTGCAGTTGCGCGGTGCAGTCCGCTAGAATCCCGGTTTTGGGAATCCGTCTTCATGCATCTACTGGTCTCCAACGATGATGGCGTCGACGCGCCCGGGATTGCTGCACTCGCTGCGGCGCTTGCCGAACTCGGCCAGGTCACCGTGGTGGCGCCTGATCGTGACCGCAGCGGTGCCAGCAATTCCCTGACGCTCGATCAGCCGATCCGGGTTCTGCCGCTGGGCGATGGTCGCTATCGGGTTGCCGGTACGCCGACCGACTGTGTGCATATCGCCTTGCTCGGCTTGCTCGACAGCGATCCCGATATCGTGGTTTCCGGCATCAACAATTCGTCCAATCTCGGCGACGACGTCATGTACTCCGGCACGGTGGCTGCAGCGATGGAGGGCCGCTATCTCGGGCATCCTGCGGTGGCTGTCTCGCTGGCCAGTCAGGACCACAATCCGCTGAACTATGCGACCGCTGCCCGCGCCGCGGTGGCGATCGTGCGTCGGCTGGTCAGCGATCCGCTGCCGGCGGACACCATCCTGAATGTCAATGTTCCGGATGTTCCCTGGCAGGACGTCCGCGGTTTCGAGGTGACCCGGCTGGGACGCCGTCACCGCGCCGAAGCCTGCATCCGCCAGATCGACCCGCGTGGTCGCCCGATCTGGTGGATTGGCCCCGCGGGTGCCGCGGAAGACGCCGGGCCGGGTACCGATTTCGACGCGGTGCGCCGCCACTGCATTTCGATCACGCCGATCCAGGTGGATCTGACGCGCTACTCGGCATTGGAAAAGGTCTCGCACTGGGTATCCGGGCTGAGCAGTCTGTTGACCTCGACGCCGGCTGAATGATCATGATCCGGCGCGATCCCAGTGGCCTCGGCATGACCTCGCAACGTGCACGCGATCGTCTGATCGATCGTCTGCGTGGCGAGGGGATTGGCGACCGCCGCGTGCTGGAAGTCATGCGCAATCTGCCGCGTCACCTGTTCGTCGATGAGGGCCTGGAATCGCGCGCATACGAGGATTCTCCGTTGCCGATCGGACTCGGCCAGACCATTTCGCAGCCCTGGATCGTGGCGCGGATGACCGAACTGGTGCTCGAGGCGGCGCCGCGGCGGGTGCTCGAGATTGGCACCGGTTCCGGTTACCAGGCCGCTGTGCTGGCGCATCTGGTCGAGCAGGTCTACAGCGTCGAGCGCATCGAGTCGCTGCTGCGGGTGGCGCGCAAGCGTTTCCGCGCGCAGAAACTCGAGAACATCCGCACACGGCATCAGGACGGTCATCTTGGCTGGGCCGAGGAAGCGCCGTTTGACGCGATCATGGCGACCGCTGCGAGCGACGCGATCGCGCCTGCGCTGCTGGATCAACTCGCGGTCGGCGGAGTGCTGGTGGCACCGATTGGCGACGCCAGTGCGCAGCAACTGGTGCGCGTGCGACGGACTGCCACGGGTTTCGAGCGCAGCGAATTGGGTCCGGTGAGCTTTGTGCCCTTGCTCCGGGGCACGCTCTGATGGCGCTGTTCGCACCGCTTTATGAGCGTGCCATGCGCTGGTCGGCGCACCGGCATGCACCACGCTATCTGGGTGGACTGAGCTTCTGCGAGGCGATCTTCTTTCCGATCATGCCCGAAGTGATGCTGGCACCGATGACCCTGGCACAACCGTCGCGCTGGTTCTGGTTTGCCAGCATCAGCCTGTTCTGGTCCCTGCTTGGTGCCCTGGTCGGTTATGCGCTTGGGCTCTGGGCGATCGATCTGATCACACCCTGGCTGATCGAACTCGGTTATGGCGAGCGCTTCGAACAGGTCAAGCAGGTCGCCCGCGACGACGGCTTCTGGTTCCTGCTGATCGGTGGCTTTACACCGATTCCGTTCAAACTTCTGACGCTTGCTTCCGGTGCAGTATCGATGCCCCTGCTGCCGTTCATTGCAGGTGCCCTTATTGGTCGCGGCAAGCGCGTCTATCTGGTGACCGGGGTGATCCGGCTTGGCGGACCGCGCGCCGAGGCCTGGCTGCGCCGCAATGTCGAGCGGCTGGGCTATCTCATGCTGGTGCTCTTGCTGGTGGTCGTCGCCGTCTTCAAGTTCTGGCCGCGAGGCTAGCTGGATGCAGCCGGGCATGCGTCGTACAAGATATTGTCTGCAGTCCCTGGGCAGGGCGGCGCGAACTGCCCAGGCCGGCTACCGCGATGGCGGTCGGCGCGACCGGTCCGTGCCCGCTCCAGCTGTACCCGCTGTGCCCCACCGTCCGCAACCCGATACCAGGACTATTTCAATCCCATGATTCTGCGTGTGCTCGCCATCCTGCTGTTCGTGGTACTTGCCGGCTGCGGTGTGTCGCCACGGGTCCGCGTCGATCCGGTAGCTGACTCCGGGGCGACAGCGGCGCAGGGAGCCCGCCCGTCGGTGACACAACGTTCAGAGCCTGAACGCACTCGCCATGTCGTGGTCCGTGGCGACACCCTCTACGCCATCGCATTCCGCAATGGGCTGGACGTGCGCGACCTGATCAGCTGGAACCGGATCGCGCCGCCGTACACGATATTCCCGGGTCAGGCGCTGCAGCTGGGTCCGACGGGTGGCGCTGCCGTAGCGAGCAACCCGCAGCCTGACCAGGCGCCGGCAGCGGTCACGCCGCCTCCAGCTACCACGGCAACCGTCGCTGTGCCGGCCACCGACGATGGTGCACTCGGACCACGCGCAATTGTCGACGCGCCGAGTCCGCCGCCTGCGCAACCGCTTGCCGAGACCACGCCGCCTCCGCTTGCCGCTGGCAGCCGTCCGGCCGCAGGACAACCGGGCTCGTTGATCGCCGCCATCAGCGAGCCTCCGAAGTCCGCCGCGTCAGACCTGCCGCCGTCTCCCGGCTTCAAGCCGGAAGCAGCAGCGGCGATTGTGCCGCCGACGCCGACGCCGACGCCGACCGCAGCTGCCGTTGCGGCATCCACGGTGGTCAGCGCAGCGCCGTCTGCAGTCATTATCGACAGCTCGGGCGCCACCGCGAACCATCAGGGTCTATCCTGGCGCTGGCCCACGGCGGGTCAGGTGATTGGTCGCTTCGTTGCCGGCGATCCCACCCAGCGTGGAATCGATATCGCCGGCAAGCTCGGTCAGCCGGTGCTTGCGGTCGGCGACGGCGAGGTCGTATACAGCGGCAATGGCCTGCTCGGCTACGGAGAGATGATCATCGTGCAGCATTCTCCCGACTACCTCAGCGCCTATGGCCATAATCAGCGCCGGCTGGTGGAGGAGGGCAGCAAGGTCCGCAGCGGTCAGCGCATTGCCGAGATGGGCCAGCGCGGCAGTACCGTGATGCTGCATTTCGAGATCCGATTGCGCGGCAAGCCGGTCGATCCGCTCAGCTACCTTCCGCGTTGATCTGCGCATGCCCGACCAGCCGACGCCCGAACTGCCCGCCGATGACCTGGCCCTGCTGCTGGGTGATGTGGCGCGCGAGTCGGATCGCGACCAGCGTGATTCCACGACTGCGTATCTCAACGAGATCGGCCTGATTCCCCTGCTGACTGCGGCTGAAGAGCTCAGCACCGGCCGTGCGGTGCGTGCCGGCGACGCGGTCGCGCGGCAAAGACTGATCGAGGCCAATCTGCGGCTGGTGGTCAGTGCCGCCCGCCACTATGGAGGTCGCGGCCTGCCCCTGCTCGAGTTGATTGCGGAGGGCAATCTGGGATTGATCCGTGCCGTGGAGAAGTTTGATCCAGAACGTGGTTTCCGCTTCTCGACCTATGCCATGTGGTGGATCCGACAGGCGATCGAGTTCGCCCTGATGCGGACCCGTGCCGTGCGCGTACCCGTGCACGTGCTGCGTGAACTGGCCGCCCTGCTGCGCGCCAGCCGGGAGCTCAGCGAACAGGGACGCCCGGCCAGCCTTGAACAATTGGCACGCCATGTCGGCAAGCCTGTCGATCAGGTCGCCCGCCTCTATCGGTTGAACGAGCGGGTCGAGTCGCTGGATGCCAGTCGCTCCGAAGACGATGATCGCCTGCTCGGAGAATTGATCGCGGCCGAGACCAATGATCCCGCCCAGCATGTCGAATCGGCACCGGTCGAGCATCGGCTGGAGGAGTGGCTGGCGACCCTCAATCCGCGCCAGCGCGAAGTGCTGGAGCGGCGCTTCGGTCTGAACGACCACGGTGCCCAGTCACTCGCCGAAGTTGCCGAAGTGCTGGGCGTCTCGCGCGAGCGCGTGCGCCAGATCGAGGTCGATGCCCTGCAGCGCCTGCGCAAGTTCTCAGACCGCTGAGGCGCAGCGCTACCGGCTGCCTTGATGATGGCTGCGGTGGCTGATTGCATACCGCCAGCGCGCGCCGGCCGCGTGGGCCGGTCGCTGGGCCCGCTCGCTGCGAAGGTCTGAGCCAGTCACGGATGCGCCTTCGTCACACAGTTCATTGCTTGCCAGCCGGAAAAATCTGCGACCCTTCGCCCCCTGATCCAGGGGGCTATCGCGGCTCCGGACGGGCTCCGAGGTTCTCCGGAATCAATGCACAATGAACTCGGCGCGGCAGCCCTGATCGACCCAGATTGCGTTGCGGTCGTATCCCCAGGTGTAGCCTTCGCTGCAGGGGCTGCGGCTGAGCTGGCGACTCAACTCGACGCCATACACCGTGTTGGCCGGACAGTACTGACGGCGATCCTGCAACGATTCACAGGTCATGAATTGCGGCTCGCGCGCACGCACGACCGCAAACTCGCCGCGACAGCCATTGCTGACCCAGACATTGCGGCGGTCGTAGCCCCAGGACTGGCCCTGGACACAGGCGGCCTTGCTGATCCTGCGCACCAGTTCCACGCGATGGCGGCCGACATCCAGTGGACAGATCTGCTGATTGCCGCCGACTGAGCGGCAGATGACCGATATCTGATAGCCGTCGCCGCCAGAGCCCGGCGGGTAGCCGCCGTGGTCGCCGCGCGCGATACGAAACTCGGCGCGACAGCCGTGATCGACCCAGACCCCGCGTTGATCGTAGCCCCAGGTCTGACCTTCGTAGCAGTTGTCGCGGCTGAGCTGGCGTACCAGTTGCACGCCGCCGCGCGCATCGGCGGGGCAGTAGGCGCGGCGGTCATTGATCGACTCGCAGAGCAGCAGTTCGCCGTGATAGCCGGGTCCTGGACCGGGAGCGGGTCCTGGCCCTGGCCCTGGCCCGGCCACACCGCGGCCGATTTCAAATTCACCGCGGCAACCGCCATTGATCCAGATGCCACCGCGTTCGAATCCGTAGGTGCGCCCCTCGTAGCAGCGATTGTGGGAAATTTCCCGCGCCAACCGCGCGCCGAGGTAGGCGTCCGCCTTGCAGAAACTCTGCTGATTGCCCAGGGATTCGCAGACCACGATGGCATAAGTCGTCTGCTTCGCGGCCGACTGGGCCTCTGCATGCGGGCTCGTCAACAGGCCAAGAAAGGCCAGTGAAGTCGCGGCGATCAGTCTTTTCATGCGGTGCCTCCATCCGGTGGGTCATGCATTGTGCGCTGCGCAGCGCGCTCGGGCAATCGCGCGCGGGCTTCACGGCCAGCTCACGCCCACAGGCAGGCCGCCGACTCATTGCATCACGCCAAAGCTACAGTTGGTCACAGCCGGGCCCGCAGCGGCCCGTGGTTTGACCTGCGACGCCGGCATCCTGCTGGCCACCGTGTCGCAGCCGATGAGATGCCCACGGCTTATCCACAGACTTGTGCGCAGCGCTCTGTCTGCCTGCGCCGCTAACATGCGCGATCCGCAACGAGGTAACACCATGGCCGCCGTCAATCCGATTTCCGCCAGCCAGCGAAAGATTGACAGCCTGCGGGTTCCGCCCAACTCCACCGAAGCAGAGCAGGCGGTGCTGGGCGGACTGCTGCTGGTGCCGGAAAGCTGGGATCGGGTCGCTGATCGCCTGGTCGAGCGCGATTTCTACCGGCGCGATCACCAGATGATTTTTCGTGCGATCGGCGAACTCCAGGACAAGAGCATGCCGCCCGATGCGGTGACTCTGGGCGAATGGTTTGAAGCGCAGGGCATTGCCGAGCTGGTCGGTGGCTCACGCTATATCCTCGAGTTGGCCAATACCACGCCGAGCGCGGCCAATATCACCGCCTACGCCGATATCGTGCGCGAGAAATCGGTGCTGCGGCAGCTGATCGATGCCGGCAGTGAGATCACCGGCGATGCCTTCCAGCCGGAAGGTCGTTCTACCCAGGAGATTCTCGAGAAGGCCGAGCAGAGCGTGTTCCGGATTGCCGAGGCAGGCGCGCGCGGCCGTCAGGGCTTTGTGCCGATGCGTTCGGCGGTCAAGGAGGCCTTTCAGCAACTGCAGCAGCGCTATGAAACGCGCGGTTCGATCACCGGCCTGCCGACTGGATTCACCGATTTCGACGAGATGACGGCAGGTCTGCAACCTTCCGACCTGATCATCCTGGCGGCGCGACCTTCCATGGGCAAGACCGCGCTGGCGTTGAATATGGCGGAATACGCGGCCTTGAAGACCAAGAAGGCGGTGGCCGTGTTCTCGATGGAAATGTCGTCATCCCAGTTGGCGTTCCGTCTGATTTCCTCGCTCGGCCGCATCAACCAGCAGCATCTGCGCACCGGCGATCTGCAGGACGAGGAGTGGCCACGCGTCACCTCGGCAATTACCCTGCTGTCAGAGGCAAAGATCTTCATCGATGACACGCCGGCGCTGTCGCCAGTCGAGCTGCGCTCGCGCGCACGCCGACTCAAGCGTGAGCATGACCTCGGCCTGATCGTGATCGACTATCTGCAGCTGATGGCGGTGCCGGGCAATCAGGAAAACCGTGCCACCGAGATTTCGGAGATTTCGCGCGGGCTGAAGGCCCTGGCCAAGGAACTCAACGTGCCGGTGATTGCACTGTCCCAGCTCAACCGTTCGCTCGAGCAGCGTGCCGACAAGCGCCCGATGATGTCCGATCTGCGCGAGTCCGGCGCTATCGAGCAGGATGCCGATGTCATCGTCTTCATCTACCGCGATGACTACTACAACAAGGAATCCACCGAGAAAGGGGTCGCCGAGATCATCATCGGCAAGCAGCGCAACGGCCCTACCGGATCGGTCAAGCTGACCTTTCTCGGCCAGTACACCAAGTTCGAGAATCACGCTACCCAGAATTACGCGGGCAGCTTTGGATGAGCCGTACCGCGATTGCGACCATCCACCTGGATGCCTTGCGCCACAATCTGCAGAGGATCCGCGCACTGGCGTCGGGCAGTCGGCTGATGGCGGTGGTCAAGGCCGATGGCTATGGTCATGGCCTGGAACGTGTTGCCCGTGCCTTTGCCGCCGCAGATGCATTCGGCGTCGCCTCGATTGCCGACGGTCAGCGTTTGCGCGCGGCCGGAATTGCGCATCGTATCGTGGTACTGGCGGGCATCGACGAGCAAGGCGATCTGGCCGAGGTGCGTCGGCTCGGCCTTGATATCGTGGTGCATCATCGGGCCCAGGTAGAGATGCTCGCGGGTGATCGCGACCGGCGTCCGCTGCGGGTCTGGCTCAAGCTCGACACCGGCATGCACAGATTGGGTTTGCCGTCCGCAGAATGTGCCAG
Organism: Pseudomonadota bacterium; assembly: GCA_022843465.1. Classification (GTDB taxonomy): domain Bacteria; phylum Pseudomonadota; class Gammaproteobacteria; order Xanthomonadales; family Ahniellaceae; genus 0-14-3-00-62-12. The sequence continues at coordinate 169,158 of JALHNO010000013.1, forward strand.
CGTGCTGAGCCAGTTGCGCGCATTGCCGCAGGTCGATGCCGAAATCGTGCTGATGAGCCATCTCTCCAGTTCCGACGAATACGGTGCCGCAAAGACGCCGCTGCAATTGGCGCGCTTCGAAGAGATGGCGGCAACACAGTCGGCATTGCCGCGTTCCATCGCCAACTCGGCTGCCATCGTCGGTTACCCCGAATCGAGACTGCAGTGGGTGCGCGCAGGTGGCCTGCTGTATGGGCTGTCGGTTGTCGCCGGAAAAGCTGCCGCAGAGTTCGGTTTTCGCGCCGCCATGAGCCTTTCCAGCAAATTGATTGCGATCAACCGCATTGGCCGCGGCGAGTTCGTCGGCTATGGAGAATCCTGGCAATGCCCGGAGGACATGAACATCGGTGTCGTCGCGATGGGCTATGGCGATGGCTATCCCAGGCATGCCCCCAGCGGCACCGAGGTGCTGCTCAACGGCCGCACGGCGGCGGTCGTGGGTCGCGTTTCAATGGACCTGATGACCATCGACCTGCGTGGTCACCCGGATGCCCGGATCAATGATCGCGTTCTGCTCTGGGGGCCTGATCTGCCAGTGGAACGGCTTGCCGCTGCGGCGGGCACCATCAGCTATGAACTTACCTGCGGCGTCACCCGCAGGGTGATGTTTCTGGAAGCTGACGCCGGGTTTTCAGCATAGAAGGGTGCCAGCGAGGCCGACGCGCGCAATAATGCGTCCCACCAAGGCTGCTTACGCGAGGCTGTCGAGTCGATGCGTCCGCGAATCGCCACCAAGTTCGGGGTGGATCCGAGATGACGTCCGAGGCGCCATCGGGCCAGCCCGACATTGCGGTCACGACGTCATCGATCGACGAACTGCTGCCCCTGGTCTATGAGGAGTTGCGCCTGCTTGCACGCCGACACCGAGGCGCACTTCCCGGTGTCGATAATGCTGGAACCACAAGTCTGGTCCACGAGGCCTACCTCAAGCTGTCGCGACAACGGTTGCTGTCGATCCAGAACCGCGCGCAGTTCTTTTTCCTGGCGGCAAAGGTGATGCGCAGCATCCTGATCGACAATGCCCGCCATGCGCTGCGCATCAAGCGTGGTGGCCAGGATACCCGGCACGAACTGGATCCCGACCTGCTCTCGACGACCCACGGGGAGGAACTCCTGCAGCTGGACGATGCCCTGACGGCGTTGCAGCGGCACGACCAGCGCGGTCACGATATCGTGGTGTGCAGATTCTTCGGAGGTCTGGAAATCGAGGAAACGGCGCTGGCGCTCGGGTGTTCCGAGGCGACCGTAAAGCGCAGCTGGGTTCTGGCGCGCACCTGGTTGTACCGCGCCCTTGGTGGTGATGGAGTACCGCCTTGATTCCTCCGACGGCGTTCGATCAGTTGGCTGATCTGCTCGCCGAGCTGATGGCCCTGGCCGAGCCCGAGCGCGCGCAGCGCATGCTGCAGATTGCGACTGTCGATCCGTCACTGCATGCCGAGTTGCAGTCTCTGCTCGCGTTTGCGGCGCCCGCCGAGAGTTTCTTTGGCACGATCGAAGCGCAGCTGCAGCCTGTCCGGGCCGCCGAGTTGGGTCGGCACTGGGCCGAGGGCAGGGTATTGGGCAATTACCGACTGCTGCGTCGTCTTGGCTCCGGTGGGATGGGCAGTGTGTTTCTCGCCGAACGCGCTGACGGCCGCTTCGAACGCCAGGTTGCGGTCAAGCTGCTCAACTGGGACGCTGACGATGCGGCGCAGCGGCTGCGCTTTGAGTCGGAACAGCGCCTGCTCGGTGCGCTCGATCATCCTGGAATCGCGCGTCTGCTCGATGCCGGGATCGCGCCCGAAGGGCGACCCTACCTGGTGATGGAATATGTCGAGGGCGAGCGGCTGGACCTGTGGATCGCGCGCGTCCAGCCGGACCTGCGGCAACGACTGCAGTTGATGCTACGGCTGTGTGATGCGGTACAGCACGCACACCGGCACCTGATCGTGCACCGCGACCTGAAGCCGTCCAATGTGCTGGTGACGGCAGACGCAGCACCGTGCCTGCTCGACTTCGGAATCGGCCGTCAGTTGCGCAACGGCTCCGATCGCAGCACAACCCAGGTGCCAGCCCTGACACCGGGCTACGCGGCTCCCGAGCAGTTCCGTGGCGGACCGGTCGGAACCGCGACCGATGTGTTTGCGCTGGGCGTGATGTCGTTCGAACTCTGCGCCGGTGTCCGTCCCGATGGCGAGTGGCTGCATCAGGACGAAGCGCGTCGACGCATGCCCCGATTGGCAGACGTCGCGCCGACGGTCTCCGCTGATCTGGATGCGGTAGTCGCCAAGGCCATGCAATTCGACGCCGGCCAGCGCTATGCAGGCGTTGCGCAACTCGCCGACGATCTGCGCCGGTTCCTCGCCCACGAGCCGGTAAGCGCACGCCCCGATGCCGCGGGTTATCGCGCGCGGCTGTGGATGCGAAGGCATCCGTGGGTCAGCGCGGTCAGCCTGGTCGCGCTGCTGTCGACGCTCGCGTTTTCCTGGTACAGCGATGCCCAGTCACGCCGGATCCAGGCCGAACGCGATCGCGCCGAGCGCGTGGTCGAGCTGCTGGTCGATGTGTTCACCGCCAGCGATCCGGCGCAATCGGTTGGACGCGATGTCGGTGCCCGCGAGTTGCTCGATCGCGGCGTGCCCAAGGTGCGCAGCCAGCTCAGCCACGATGCCGAGGCGCAAGCCGACCTGCTGGGCGCGCTGGCGCGTACCTACATGGGCTTGGGCGAGTTTGCCACGGCCAGTACCTTGCTGGATGAAGCGCTGACCCTGGTGCCTGGTGTGGCTGCGGGCGCCACCCAGCGACGCGCGCGCCTGCTCATGTATCGCGGAGATCTTGGCCGGCTGACCGGCAAGCTCGATTCCGCCGAGACCGATCTACGCGAAGCGCTGCGGCTGATGGCGGCGCAGTCTGATCAGGTTGGCGGGGAGCTCGCGCTGGCACAGTCCAAGCTCGGTCGCACCCTGGTCGTACGTGGAAAAATCGATGAGGCGCGCGATCTGCTTGACCGCGCCCTGGCGGCGACCCGGCAGTCCGAGGGCGATGATCTGCGACGCGTCAGCGAGCGCTTGAACGATCGCGCGTCCGTCGACTTTGCTGCAGGCCGATTCGACGCGGCACGCAGCATGCTGGCCGAAGTGGTGGGTCTGCGCCGCGCACTGCTGGCGAACGACGAGCGCGCAATCGGTAGCGTCGACCTGGCCACGGCGTTGAACAATCTGGCGCTCGCGCACATGCAGCTGGGCGATGCCGAGTCGGCGCAGCCGCTGTTCGAGGAAGCCCTGGCCATGCGGCGCGCGCTGCTGCCGCCGCTGCATCCGGAGCTCGCGCAGACCCTCAGCAATCTGGGACTGCTTCGGCAATCGGGCGGCGATCTGGATGCCGCCGAGCGCGAACTGCGCGAGGCCATGCAGATCCGCCGTCGGGCGTTCAACAATCCGGCGCACCCGCTGGTGGCACAGGCGGAGAACAACCTGGCCATGCTGCTGCATTCGCGCTCGGCCTGGGACGAGGCCGAGGCGCTGTTGCTTGCATCGTTGCGGGCGCTGGAGCAGGCGCTTGGTGATGCGCATCCGCTGATTGCGAGCGGCGAAACCAATCTCGGCAATTTGCTGCTCGATCGCGGCCGCGCCGATCTGGCCTTGCCGCGTTTCGAGCGTGCGGTCAACTTGCGCGCACGGCTGCTGCCTGCCGAGCATCCGCACCACGCCTACAGTCTGCTCGGGCTCGGCCTGGCCCGGCTCGACCTGGACCAGATCGATGCTGCGCGCGAACCCATCGAGCACGGTCATCGACTGCGCGCGAATCTGCCCGAACGCGATCCGCTGAGGGCGGAAGCCGAGTTGGGACTGGCTTTGCTGAAATGGCGTCAGCGCGAACCCGCCGCAGCACGGGCCGCAGCGGCGGCAGCAGCACCAGGATTGTCGGCAAGCACGCTGCCGAGGCCTGCGCTGGCCGCCCGGCTGGCGCGATTGCAGCAGGAACTGGCCAGCCCCTGAGTTGGACCGTCGCCGTCTACGCGCCCTTTCGCCAGGGAAATCCGCATTCGCTGGCGGCCGACCGCTGAATTTCCCAAGTTCGGCTGCGAACCGGGCCCGGATTTCAATTGGCGCTTGATCCCGGTTGGGTGCAGGCCAGGGATCCGCGCATTCCTGGGCAGCCATCCGTCGCAGTCAGCCCGGCATCGCGAATCCCGCAAGGATGGTTGAGCCTTTTGCGTGCCATCTGTCGTCCGTATCTGCAACTGGACGATCAGGAGCGGCCATGAGTACGCGCAATCTGATAGCGAGCAGCTCGTTGCATCCGGCGCACGGGATCTTGCCGGCGATCTTTCTGGGTCTGGTTGCGCTGGTTTTCGATACGAGCCCGGCATCCGCGACGGGCAGCGAGCGCGACCAGGTACTGGCCGCCTGGCGCAAGGATTTCACTCAGGTCCAGCGAATCGATCCACCCATCAGCGGGGACGGTGCAGCACAGGACGCCTTCGGTTCGGCTCTGGCGATACAGGGGGACACCGCGATCATCGGTGCGCCCCGCGATGATCGCGATGGCCAGACCAATGTCGGGTCGGCCTATGTCTATGTGCGCATCGGCGACGCCTGGGTGTTCCAGGCCAAACTGGCTCCCGGCCCGGTTCCCATCGGCAACAATCATTGGCTGGGCTACGCCGTGGCCATCGACGGCGACACCGCGGTCGTTGGCGCACCTGAAGACATGTTCTCGAGCACATCGGGTCCCGGCCGCGCCGTGGTCTATACCCGCTCGGGTACCGTCTGGACGCAGCGTGCGATTCTGCTTGCTGGTGATCCAGCCAACGTTGATCGCTTCGGTTCGGCCGTTGCGGTGGACCAGAGTACCGGCACCATCGTGGTTGGATCGCAACGCGATGACAATGCGCAGGGAAGCGATGCTGGCGCGGTCTATGTCTTTACCGGCAGCGGTGCCACCTGGTCGCAGCAGGCCAAGCTGATCGGGGCGACGGTGACGACCAGCAGTTGGTATGGCTACTCGGTGGATATCGACGACGACACCATCCTGGTTGGCGCGCGCCGCGCTGTAGTCGGCGGCGCAAGTTCTGGCGCAGCGTATGTGCATGTGCGGTCCGCCGGGGTGTGGTCGGAACAGGCCAGGCTGTCGGCGCCTGCCGGTGCCCTCAACGACGCCTTCGGCTGGTCGGTGGCGATCGACGGTGACACCGCCGTGGCCGGCGCTCCGTTCGACGACTACGGAGCTACCACCGACGCCGGTTCGGCGTATGTGTTCGTGCGCAGTGCAGGAGCGTGGAGTCTGCAGGGATCGTTGCAACCTGCCGTCCCACAGACTGGCGATCTGTTTGGCACGGCGGTGGATGTTGTTGGTGATCGCGTGCTGGTCGGTGCCGCCAACGATGACACGCCGGTCGCGGTGAATTCGGGAGCCGGCTATGTGTTTGACCGCAACGCTGGCATCTGGTCGCAGACTGCGTTGCTGTACGGCGCAACCTGGTACGACCAGAATGGCGATCAGGGTGGCAGCGCGGTGGCGCTGTCTGTCTTCGGCGCCACCGTGGGGGCACCGGTGGATCAGACCGATGCGGGCATCGGAGCTGGAACATTGAGCCATTTCGACGACATCGGCGGAACCTGGGGCGAGCGCCAACGCATCACCTCGGGCAATATCGGCAGCAATGTCCAATTCGGCATCTCGGTCGCCGTCGACGCCGACACTGCGGTGGTTGGTGCGCGCTATCTGGGATCTGACACCTGCTACGGCTGCGGAGCTGCCTTCGTCTACCGCCGAAGTGCAGGACAATGGCAACTTGCCTCCACACTGCGTGCCGCGCCGATGAAGAACGATGCGTTCTTCGGCAGCAGCGTGGCTGTGGCCGGGGATCAGATTCTGGTGGGTGCACCCAACGACGGCTCTTTTGGCCTCGGTACCATTCATCGCTTCACCCGCGATGCGGATGCATGGATCCATGCGCAGCGATTCGAACCGACAGGACCCTCGATCATGGGTTTCGGCAGCAGCATTGATTTCGATGGCCAGCACGCCATCGTCGGTGCTCCGACCTGCTTCAACGAGGTCAGCGGACAGGTCGGCGGTTGTGCCTTCATCCTGGATGCGCAGAGCGGCGTGCTGGTGCAACAGGCACGACTGCAACCGGCGAGCGGTGAAGCCGCCGAGCAGTTTGGCGTTGCCGTGGCGATCGAAGGGGATACGGCAATGGTTGGCGCTCAACTGCATGATGGCGCTGCGGGTGCCAACGCCGGTGCCGCCTTCGTGTTCACGGAGGTCGCCGGCAGCTGGACCGAGCAGGCGACCCTGCTTGCGGCCGGACTGGCCGCGGGCGACGAGTTCGGAATCAGCGTTGCCCTGAGCGGCGATCTCGCGGTGATCGGCGCGCATCGCGACGATCACGTTGCCGGTCCGGTCGATGCGGGCTCCGTGTACGTCTTCCAGGGGGCAGGTGCGAGCTGGACCGAGCTGCAGCAGCTGACCGCGCTCGGAGCCGCCGCCAGCGATGGTTTCGGTCGTGCGGTCGCGCTGGCGGGCTCTCGATTGCTGATAGGAGACAGTCTGGATGACACCGCCGCCGGCAGCAACGCTGGCTCGTTTTTCGAGTTCAATGCGAGCGCCGGCGTATGGACCCAGTCAACGCAGGAATTCGCCAGCGATGCGCTGCCCGGCGATCAACTCGGACAGGCGTTGGCTGTGAGTGGCAACACGGCAGTGATCGGCGCCTTCGGACGCGATTCTGCAGCGGGCGGCGGCGACGCCGGATCGGCGTACTTTTTCGGATTGGTATCGGCCGACACCTCCACCACGATCACCGCGCACGATCCAGCGGCCAGCGTCGTCGGCCAGCCTTATCAGGTCGAGGTGACGGTGAGCGGCAGCGGTGGGACGCCGGGCGGAGCGGTCACGGTCAGTGATGGCAGCGCAGACTGCATCGTGACCCTTGTCGGCGGCAGCGGCAACTGTTCATTGACCTCGACCAGCGCAGGCATGAAAACACTGATCGCCAGCTATGCCGGCGACACCACCTTCAATCCGAGCACCTCGGCTGGCGTTGCGCATGAAGTAGCGCGGGCGGCGACGCAGACGGCAATCGTCTCTGATACGCCCGATCCGTCGCTGCCGGGCCAGTCGGTCGACGTGCAGGTGTCGTTGTCGGTGCTCGCGCCTGGCAGCGGCCTGATCAATGCTTCCGTGCTGGTGGCCGCCGTGCCCAGCGGCGCCAACTGTGCTGCGACGATTGCCGCCGGCAGCGGCGGTTGCGTGCTGGTACTCGCCAGTGTCGCTGACGAGACCTTGACAGCGACCTTCGCCGGAGATTCCAATTTCGTTGAGTCGACTTCCGCAACGGAAACGCATGCGGTGCAGGCCGGTGCCGATCTCGTTGCAACGGTCGACAACGGCGTGGCTGCGCTGACTGCCGGTCTGACCACCCAGTACCAGATCGGCTTCTCCAATCTGGGGCCGGATGCAGCGATGGCGGCTGGTGTCAGCACGCAACTGCCGGCGAACCTCATCGACGCTGGCTGGAGCTGCATCGCAGCAGGCGGTGCGAGTTGTGTGTCCGGTCTACCGGCCGGTTCGAGTTCGGCCGGGAACGGTTCGATCAACGCGAGCGTCGACCTGCCATCGGGTGGCAGCATTGCCTATGTGTTGAACGCCACCTTGGCTGCGTCGGCGCAAGGCAGCGTTGCACTGGCGGCAACGGTTTCTTCTGCTGCGCCTGACCCATCGCCTGGCAATCGCAGCGCCACCGACACGGACGTGGTGCAGCGCGTGGTGGCATTGTCGATCATCAAGATCAATGGCTGCGACTACATTCCTGGCGGATCAACGACGACCTATACCATCGATGTAGCCAATGCCGGACCCAGCGATGTGAGCGCAGCCGCTGTCCAGGATCTGCTGCCCGCCGAGCTTGCGTCCGCCACCTGGGTGTGCACGCCACAGCCCGGTTCCGGCTGTGTCGGCAGCGGTAGCGGAGACATCGATCAACTGGTCGACATCGCGGCCGGCAGCGGTCTGCAGTTTGAACTGACTGCGAGCGTCGCACTGGGGCCGGAAGTGCCGATCAGCAACAGCGCCAGCGTCACGCGACCAGCCGGTGACCAGGAGACCGTACTGTCCGACAATCTGTCGACCGATACTGACCCGATCCGGATGTACGTCGATGGCTTCGAGGTCGCCTGCGGCGGCGAATGAAGCCAGGTCGGTGCCCATGGCGATACAGTACGCCTTTCGCGAGACGGAGGCGTCGTGGCCAAGGCAAGGACAGCATATGTTTGCGGCGACTGTGGCGCCGAGTACAGCAAGTGGCAGGGCCAGTGCACGCAGTGCCAGGCCTGGAGCACGCTGAGCGAGGTCCGCCTGGCGTCGAAGGCGGGCAAGTCGGCGGAACGCAGCGGCTTTGCCGGCAAGGGCTCGTCCGATGCGGTCGTCACCGCGCTGGCTGCGGTCTCCGAGGCCGAGGAACTACGTACCCAGATCGGCATCGGTGAACTCGACCGCGTGCTCGGCGGTGGCCTGGTGCGCGGCTCGGTGGTGCTGGTCGGCGGCGATCCGGGCATCGGCAAGTCCACCCTGCTGATCCAGGCGCTGGCGGCTGTTTCCGATCGGATGCGCACGCTCTATGTGACCGGCGAAGAGAGCCTCGGCCAGGTTGCCTCGCGGGCGCGGCGACTGGGACTGCCGCTCAATGCGATGCAGGCGCTGGCGGATACCGGCATCGGACGGATCCTTGAAACGAGCCTGGAATCGCGACCGGATGTACTGGTCATCGATTCGATCCAGACCATGTATGCGCAGGATCTGGAGTCGGCACCGGGATCGGTCACCCAGGTGCGCGAATCCGCCGCGCGTCTGGTGCGCTATGCCAAGGAATCCGGTTGCGCCGTCTTTCTGGTCGGTCACGTCACCAAGGAAGGTGGCATTGCCGGGCCACGGGTGCTCGAGCACATGGTTGATGCGGTGCTCTATTTCGAGGGTGAATCCGGCAGCCGTTTTCGGGTGCTGCGCGCCTTCAAGAACCGCTTTGGCGCCGTCAACGAACTTGGCGTGTTCGCGATGGGTGATCGTGGCCTGAAGGAAGTGCCCAACCCATCGGCGATTTTCCTGAGTGGCAATGAGAATCCGACGCCCGGCAGCATCGTGATGGTGACCCGAGAAGGCACGCGCCCGCTGCTGGTCGAGGTACAGGCACTGGTCGATCAGTCACCGCTGGCCAATCCTCGGCGGGTCACCCTGGGGCTGGAACAGAATCGTCTGGCCATGCTGCTGGCGGTCCTGCACAAGCACGGTGGCATCGCGCTCTACGACCAGGATGTTTTCGTCAATGTGGTCGGTGGCATCCGCGTGCAGGAGACGGCCGCCGACCTGCCGGTGCTGCTGGCGGTGCTGTCGAGTTTCCGCAATCGACCGTTGCCGCTGCGCACGGTCGCCTTTGGTGAAGTGGGTCTTGGCGGGGAGATCCGACCCGTACCCAATGGTGAGGAGCGACTGCGCGAAGCGATCCATCATGGTTTCAAGCGCATCATCATGCCAAAGGCCAATGCACCACGGAAGCCACCTGCGGGAGTTGAAGTCATCGCGGTCGAGCGGCTGGTCGAGGCGATCGACGCCTGCCGGGATGCCTGAGCGAACACCTGGCCGCGGTTCAACCCAGCGCGGAGATTTCCCTGTTCATCAATTCGGGGTCGCCGATATTGAGTTCGATCAGACGCTTGAGATTCGAGAAGCTGTCGAAATCGATCTTGCTCCATTCGAATCCGATCGCATCACCATCGGAATTGGCTGCGCTTGCATTCATGCTGATGCGCGATCCACCCGGCAGCCGAAGCTCCAGCCGGTAGCGCTTGTCCATCCTGCCATCCCAGCCCTCGGGACGCCGGCACAGACAACCCTTGAGCGAAATATCGATCAGCGAGGTTTCCCACATGGCTCCAGCAGAATAGAGTTTTACCTCGGCTTCGAATTCTACGCGGGTGAATCGACGTGTCGAGAGATCTTCGGCCATGAAGGAGGCTCGGCGCTGGGAAGGCTGGACTGTAGCGAGTCAGGCGTCGCCACAACAGCCTGTCAGCGATCCAGGGTGGCGCTGTGCCGATCAGGTGTGTGGCGGTCGCGGTCGTCACATTCTTGCCACGCCAGGGCAGGGCACGGCCTTCAGCCGGTTCGTCCCAGCACGATTTCCAGTACGAATTTGCTGCCCAGGTAGGCCAGAACCAGCAGCGTAGCGCCGATCAGCACCAGCCGGATCGCACGCTGGCCACGCCAGCCGAAGCGCCAACGGCCGATCAGCAGGCCACCAAAGACCAGCCAGGCGGCGATTGCCAGCGCGGTCTTGTGCACCAGATGTTGCGCAAACAGGTCGTGAACAAACATCACGCCACTGATCAGCGCCAGGCTGAGCACGGCAAATCCGCCGCCGATCAGCTGAAACAGCAGCGCTTCGACCTGGGTCAGTGGCGGCGCACCCTGCAACCAGGGTGCGAACCGGCGCGCGCGCAGGGCACGATCCTGGATGCCGAGCATGACCGCCACCAGGGCGGCAACCGCGAGCGTCGCAAAGGCCACCAGGGCAAGCACTGCGTGCAGGGCGATGCGCCAGTCCTGCAGGCCTTCGTGGGCAGCGCTGGGCGCGCCCCAGAGCCCGGCAAGCAGGCAGGTCGCTGCGGCAATCGGAAATACCACAGTCGCCAGCCGTTCAATCGAGCGAAAACTGCTGGCGACCAGCAGGACCGCGGCCATGCCGGCGCCGACCCAGCTCAGCGCGGCATAGAAGTGCAGGTGAATACCGCCAGCGGCGCGGGCATCGACAAACTGGCCGATCAGATGGGCCGCGAGCGCGGCGCCGCCAACGGCGAGAAAGACATGACGACCACGGGTGTCCAGTGCCGGGCCGCGCAGCATGCGCAGGGCCAGGGCCAGATAGATCACGGTCGCAATCACGAAGGGCAGAATTCGCATCCGGGAAGTTTCGCATGTCCGGCAGTATTCAGGCATCCCGGGTTGGCGGCAGGCGCCGCTGGGGCCAGCAGGTGCCGGGACCGCTCCGCTATACTGCGCGGCCCTGCACCACGGTTTCCTGTCATGTTCGAGTCACTCAGTACGCGTCTGTCCACCACGATCCAGCGACTGCGCGGGCGCGCCCGCCTGACCGAGGAGAATATCCGCGAGGCCACCCGCGAAGTGCGTGTCGCCCTGCTCGAAGCCGACGTCGCACTTCCGGTAGTCAGCGCCCTGATCGAGCGCATCAAGGTGCGCGCGGTCGGCCAGGATGTGCTGCGCAGCCTGTCGCCCGGACAGGCCCTGGTCAAGGTGGTGCAGCAGGAATTGACCGCGGTAATGGGTACCGCCAACGCCGAGATCAATCTGAACTGCCCGGCACCGGCGGTGATCCTGATGGCGGGTCTGCAGGGCGCCGGCAAGACGACGACGGTCGCCAAGCTGGCGAAACATCTGAAGGAGCGTCGCAAGAAAAAAGTCATGGTGGTTTCGGTCGACGTCTACCGTCCAGCCGCCATCCAGCAACTGCGCACTCTGGCCGATCAGGTCGGTGTGCTGTTCCATGCCAGCGAGCAGGGTCAGGCGCCGGTCACCATTGCCGAGCGTGCCCTCGATGATGCGCGCAAGAGTTTTGCCGATGTGCTGATCGTGGATACCGCCGGCCGGCTTGCGGTCGACCCAGCGATGATGGAGGAGATCGCCTCCCTGCATCAGGCGTTGCAGCCGATCGAAACCCTGTTTGTGGTCGATTCGATGACAGGTCAGGACGCCGCCAATACGGCAAAGGCGTTCAGCGCCGCATTGCCGCTGACCGGGGTGATCCTGACCAAGACCGATGGTGATGCCCGCGGCGGAGCGGCACTGTCGGTGCGCTACATCACCGGACGTCCGATCAAGTTCGTCGGTTCAGGCGAAAAGCCCGACGCGCTCGAACCGTTTCACCCTGATCGCGCGGCTTCGCGCATTCTCGACATGGGCGATGTGCTGTCCCTGGTCGAAGAAGTCGAGCGTTCGGTCGACCAGGAGAAGGCGCAAAAGCTTGCCGAAAAGGTGATGAAGGGCAAGCGCTTTGACCTGACCGACATGCGCGACCAGCTCAGTCAGATGCAGAACATGGGCGGCCTCAGCGGACTGATGGACAAGTTGCCCGGCATGGCGTCCTTGCCCAGCGGCGTCAAGGACAAGGTCAACAACAAGGAAATCGATCGGATGATTGCGATCATCAACTCGATGACCAAGAAGGAGCGCCGGCATCCGGATCTGCTCAACGGTTCGCGCAAACTGCGCGTGGCGCGTGGCTCGGGCATGCAGCCGGCCGATGTCAATCGTGTGCTCAAGCAGTATCAGCAAATGGCCAAGATGATGTCGAAGCTTTCTGGCGGCGGCATCAAGGGGCTGATGCGACAGATGAAGGGCATGATGGGTCCCGGCGGCATGGGCGGTGGCATGGGCCCAGGCATGGGTCCGGGCGGGTTGCGTTGAGGCGGTGTCGACGCTGCCTTCAGGCATCGTCGGCCGACCCGCAAGCTCGGGCATGAATGCCGGGCCGGAGGCCCGACACCAGGGGATGGTTCGCGACCCCAGTCTCGCCTGTTCGTAGGAGCGGCGTACGCCGCGATTGTTGATGGTGCAGTGGTCCTGGGAGTCGCGGCTCACGCCGGTCCAAACAACAAACATGTCTCCCGAAATCCTAATCCTCGCCGGCCTAGCTGGGTTCGCTGCCGGAATGCTCGACAGCATCGTCGGCGGTGGCGGGCTGATCCTGACGCCGGCGATGCTGAACCTGTTCCCTGGCGTGCCGATCCTGAGTCTGATCGCGACCCAGCGCACCAGTTCGATCGCCGGCACCACGGTTTCCGCGTGGAACTATCTGCGTTCGGTGCGCGTCGATCGCCGCATTCTCATCGCCGCTCCTCTGTCCGCCGCGATCTTTTCATTGATCGGCGTGAGCTTCGCCAAGCGGGTCGATGACGGCCTGCTCAAGCTCATCGTGCTCGTCCTCTGCGTTACGCTCGCCATCTACACCTTCGTGCGCAAGGACCTCGGTCAACATCTCAAGCCGCAGGCGGATGGACCGCATCTGGTCAGGCTGGCGGTCGTGGTCGGGGCAACGACAGGCTTCTACAACGGACTGATCGGTCCGGGCACCGGCACCCTGATGGTGTTCGGTTTCGTCAGCGTGATGGGCCTCGACTTTCTGCGCGCATCGGCCGCCGCCAAGGTTTCCAATATCGCCTCCGACCTCAGTTCCTGGATGGTGCTGATGATTGGTGGCTACGTGATGTGGGCGGTGGTGTTGCCTCTGGTCATCGGCAACATGCTCGGCAGCTACTGCGGCAGCCGCCTGGCCATCCTCAAGGGCAGCAAATTCATCCGCTGGGTGTTTCTGGTTGTGGTGTGCGGTTTGATCGCACGGGTTGGCCATGATTTTTGGCGGGCATCGTAGTGCCTCCAAAATGGGATGTGGTGAGTGCAGCGAACTGATCGAGCGACCGGGAAAGGCGTTTGGCCTTCTTGTACCGGCCCAGAAGTTGCAGCAGCTTGTTGCGTTGAGCGCCTGCAACCGCCGATAAGGAAAAAGTAACCCAAAAGAAGGTCACCCCACACAGGGTTCCCCTGTCGCCGCGCTTTGCCAAACTTCCCTGGTGGATGGCGCCCGACTCGGCATCTCGGACGGGCGATCGACCCCTTTCGACAGGCAATTCAACGCAGGTCGCGCCGCAGACACTGTTATGCTATCGGGTATCGGCAAACGGGGACGTCGATATGATCAAGCGCTTCGCACCGTGGCTTCTGTGGGCGTTGTTCAGCGTGATTTCGCCGCTGTCGGCGCAGGATTACAGCTACCACGCCTATGTCGATGCCGACTCCAATCCGGCGACAGGCTGCGATGTGGTGTACCCGGGTGGCACGGTTGCAGGCGCTGAGCGCCGGCTGACCGCCCAGATCATCGGCACCAATGTCACCAATGTGACGGTTGCCAGCTGTGTCGATCCCGGTTTCGGTGCGGCGACCTCGGTCGGTGGTGGTTATCCGGTCGGCTTGAACATCGGCGTCAGCGGTTCGGATGTGATCGAGTGGTCAGCGACCCGCGCCGAGCTTGGCGCCACGCGTACACCCAGCGTGCGTCTGGGCCTGGTCGCTGA
>JALHNO010000014.1 GCA_022843465.1 Pseudomonadota bacterium
GCAACACGATCGTTGGAAGCCAAAACCCCGCGCAGCGAAATCGATCATCAAGAGCGTCGCAAATGCCGTGTCATCAGTGTAAATTTGTGGGGAAACCTCAGACTCTGACCCATGTTTTCACTCGGTGAATTTCGCAGACGACGATCAGAATGCAGGTCGAATGCCGCGCTGGCGGTATCCGGCGCCGCGCATTTGTAGAGCGGGGCAAGCCCCCCACCACGGTGCTCAGTGCCACGGTGCGCTCGAGCGCAAGGGGATATGAACGTGATCGGCCACCGAGTTGATCAGCACTGCCGGACAACAGATGTCTTTCAATACCGCGGCGAGATGCGCGTTCATCGGTTCACGTAGCTCTTCCTGCAACCAAGGCACACGGTTCTTCGTGCTGAATGCCAAATGCACTTGCGAACGCGCCAGCGATTGAGACATCGATTTGACTCGCCCTTTCAGGGCTTTTCGAGTGACGCGCGATCATACCCAGGGCGTTGCCCTGGGCTGAATTGATGTGCCCCTTCGGGGCGTAAGTCCTGGTGTGCCGCGCCAAAATTTAGGAACCAGCCATTAGGTTAACGCCTATGGGGCAAGCCCCGCTCTATGCAATCCCCTCGGGGACAACGGCAAAGGCAACGGCAGCGGCCGCGGCCGCGGCAGCGGGGCAGGTCTCGTTCTTGCGCCACGAGTGATCCACTTCGTAGTCGGCAGCATCGGCGGAGCGGTACTCCCATGCCATGCCGCCCGGTGATCAGGCACTACTTATGCAACACATCCCCATGCATCGGCCGGAACAGCGCCAGCAGGCGATTCTGCGCGCCGATGGATACACCGGCGCGGGTCATGCCGGTGCGGAGGTCGTCGACGAAAAAGTTGAAGTCGGTTTCGGTCAGTTGCATGCCGGAGTGGGCTTCTTCCATGTCGAGGCCGGTGTAGCTGCAGCCACCGCCGCTGAGTTCGCAGATCTGTTCGAACAGGCGTTCCTTGAAGTAGGCGTCATCGGTGTCCTTGAACAGGGCATTGATGCGCGGGTCGGTGTGCAATTCATGGACGACTTCGTCGACCAGGCGGCGCACGCCGGGTTCGCCGCCGAGTGACTGGTAGAGGGAATCGGGTGGCGTCGACGCGCAGGCGCCGAGGACGAGAGCGAGCATCGGGGCGAGCAGGCGGAGCAGCATCAGAAGTTTCCTGTCAGGGACAAATACACGCCGTTCTGGTGCGGTCGATTCGCGATGCTGCCGAGATCGGCGTAGGCCAGCACCAGGTTCATTCGTGGATTGGGGAACCAGCCGACGAAGACATCTTTCCAGTCGCTTTCCTTCACGCCGCTCAGGTTCTCCGGCTTCATGCGGTACTCGAGCCCCAGCGCCCAGTGCGGATTGAAGAACATCGCGGTCGAGAATTCGCCGAGCAGACGGTAGTCGTCATTGCGGCCGCCGCCGAATCCGAGCAATCCGGTTTCGTTGGCGCGGCTGGCGCGCAGGTTGCCATTGAACAACCAGTTGCGATGGAACGGGCCGTTGAGCACGAGGCGGGAGACGCTGAAGTAGGCTTCGAAATCGGAATCGTCTTCGGCGCCGAGGGTATTGGCCAGGATGAAGTCGTGGTTCTTCTTCCACTGCAGGCCGGCACTCATCTGCGGCACCGAGCCGAAGATCAGATCGCCGCCGAGCTTGAACTTGGCGCCGGCGATGGTCTGGCGGATATTGCGGGGCACGCCCGGGCTCAGGTCGAAGTCGATACCGAACCGTTGCTCGGCCAGCGAGAATTCAACACGGTCATTGAACGAAGCGGCGACGCCGATGCTGCTCAGACGATAATCATCCACGCTCGTGTGCGATGCGCCGACGATCCAGTCCCAGCCAGGGTCGGTGCTCAGGCCGGCGAGCATGGCCGTCGGCACGATGCCGCCACCAGCGCTGCCTTCGGCCGTCATTACGCCACCGGTCGCCAGCAGGCGCCCCTCGTCGGCGGCCTGGACCGCAGGTGCGGCAGCAAGCGCCATAATGGCGGCTGCAGTCGCGCGGGCGAGTGGATTACGATTCATTGCACGATTCCGCCAAAGATGGCGGGCATAGTGTGCGCTGAATCGTATTGAAAACGTGAAATTTGAGTGGTGATTGATGTGAAATTCACAATGACCTCGGGTCAATGCTATCTGGTCGGTGGCGCGGTGCGTGATCGCCTGCTCGGGCGTGCGGTGCATGACCGTGACTATGTGCTGGTCGGCGCTGATCCTGCCGAATTGCTGGCCCAGGGCTTTCGCTCGGTCGGCAAGGACTTCCCGGTGTTCCTGCATCCAAGCAGTCAGGAGGAGTACGCGCTGGCGCGGGTCGAGCGCAAGACCGCGCCGGGTTACCAGGGATTCGCGTTCATCGCGGATCGCTCCGTGACCCTGGAGCAGGATCTGGCGCGACGCGATCTGACCATCAATGCGATGGCCGAAGATGCCGAGGGTCGCCTGATCGATCCCTATGGCGGTGCTGCCGATCTTGAGGCGCGCTGGTTGCGCCATGTCTCGCCGGCATTTGCCGAGGATCCAGTGCGCGTGCTGCGCGTGGCGCGATTTGCCGCGCGCTATGCGCCGCTCGGTTTTCGTGTCGCCAACGAAACCCGCGATCTGATGCGCAGCATGGTGCGCAACGGCGAGGTGGCCCATCTGGTTGCCGAGCGGGTCTGGGCAGAAACCCGCAAGGCGCTGGCGGAACCGCGTCCCGCTGCCTTCCTGCGCACCCTGCGCGACTGCGGGGCATTGCAGGTCATCTTCCCCGAGCTCGATCGGCTCTACGGGGTGCCGCAACGCATCGAGTTTCATCCCGAATTCGATACCGGGGTGCATCAGGAGCTGGCCTTGAATGCGGCCGCCGCACTGGCGCCCGGCGATGAACTGATCGGCTGGTGTGTGCTCTGCCACGATCTCGGCAAGGGCCTGACCGAACGGTCCGCGCTGCCGCGCCACGTCGGTCATGAGGCAGCCGGTGTGCCGCTGGTGACCGCGCTGGCGCAGCGACTGCGGGTGCCGACCGAATACGCCCAACTCGCCGAGCACGTCTGTCGCGAACACCTCAATGTGCACCGGCTGGGTGAGCTGCGTGCAGCCACGGTGCTGGCCCTGCTCGAACGCATCGATGGCTTTCGCAAGCCCGAGCGGGTGCGCGCACTGGTTCTAGCCTGCGCGGCCGACAAGCGCGGACGCGCCGCCGTGGCGATGGACGACTATGCACCCGGCCAGCGTCTGCCCGCGTTGCACGCCGCCGCGATGACGGTTTCCGCCAAGGCTTTCGTGGCCCAGGGCCTGCAAGGCGAGTCGATCGGCGAGGCGGTCCGCGCGGCACGACGAGCGGCAATACAGGCAGCGCAGCAGACCGCGGATCAGGGCGGTTCGGGCTCAGCCTGCTGAGTCTCGTGGCGCAGCAGGTAGATGCCGCTGGCGACGATGATGGCGGCGCCTACAAACACCCAGTAATCGGGAAAGGTCTGCCACAGCCACCAGTCGAGCGCGACACCCCAGGCCAGGGCGGTGTACTCCAGCGGCGCCACAACCGCGGCCTGAGTGCGCCGAAAGGCTTCCGTGATCGCGTACTGGCCAATCGAACCGGTAACCGCAAGGGCGAGCAGGATCTTCCAGTGTTCGGCATGCAGGGGTTGCCAGACCGGCCAGGCCAGCAGACTGGCACCCACGCTCAGCATTGCCACCATCCAGAACATCATGCTGGCGGTGGAATCGGTACGCGCAAGGATGCGCACCGAAATTGCCGACAGCGCATAGCAGCCGGCCGCTGCCAGCACCATCAGGCCCGAGGTCGTCAGCATGCCGCTGGCGGTCGGCCGCAGGACCACCAGGACACCGGCAAACCCCACCGCAATGGCGATCCAGTGGGCGCGACTGACGCGCTCGCCGAGCAGGGGCACCGACAGCATCGTGATCATTATCGGCGCCACAAAGAACACCGCATAGGCTTCCGCCAGGGGCATGGCCTTCAGCGCATAGGCAAAGCTCGCCAGCATCAGGATCGACAGCAGGCCACGCCACAGGTGCAGTCCCCAGCGCACGCGGAACAGGGGCGCGTAGCCGCCGGAGAAGCCCACCCAGATGAAGACCAGCGGCAGTGCGGTGAGGCCACGCAAAGCCGCGACCTGCATCGGCGGATAGTGCGGCGTCAGGGACTTGAGCGCGGCATCCATCAGGGAGAAGGTGCCGACCGCGAGCAGCATGTAGGCGATGCCCTGCAGTTTGGCTTGACGCAACGTGGACATCGACGGAACCCAGGTGAATTCATCGGATGACGATCATGCCAGACGCGTCACTGCGGGGAAGTCGCACTACGATCAAGCGGCTGGCAGGCGCACGAGGTACCGCAGCTGCGCCAGCCGGAAGCGAGCATCCAGCGCGGCCGACTGGATTCAGGACTTCTTGCCGAACGGCCAGCCGAGCTTGCCGAGCAATCCGGATTTGCGATCTTCCTCGGCCGGCGATGGATCGTGGCGTCGCTGTCGCGGCGACCATTCGATCAGGCCGATCGCGTCGTAGGCGTTCACCAGATTGAACACGGCATCCATGCTGGTGCCGGCGTCGGCGGCTATTTCATTGAGCCGGGCCGGCTTCTGCATGAACGGCACGATGGCACCGTGATCGCGGAATTCGGCCTCGGCCGAGACCGTCCCCTTGAGCCGGTAGGTGCCGCCGGGGTCCAGATGTCCGGCCAGTCGACCGGTACCCTTGAGCATGCTCTGCAACCAGATCAGTTCGGCATAGGGGCGTGCCGGCTCGCTCGTGCGCAGTTGCGTCAGTTCGCGGGTCGTCACCATCTTCCAGTCCTTCGCTGGCAGCACCCGGCTGCAATACGGAATCAGCCGCGAGAGTCCACCCGCAGCATGGAAGACCTGGTTCTTGGGGTCCAGCGTCAGTGCGGGCGCCTCGCTGGCGAGAATCTGCGAGGGCGTGACGATGGCGCGCTCGCCGTCGAGATAATCGCGAATCGAGTGCTCGCTGTTGTCGGCGTCCAGGATCCGGCGGATATTCGGGTTCTCGGCGGTCAGATCACCCTTGCGGGCGAGGGCGCCTACGCTGTCATTGATCCGGCTCTGTGCGCGTGCGCTCGGCGCCGAGGTGGCGGCGATGCTGGTATCGGCCGAAATCTGCAGACGCTTGATCGGAGGCGACTCGGCCTTCTGCTGTTCGGCCTTGATCAGGGCTTCCAGCCCTTCGGCGACCGGATTGCCGGCGGGTTTGGCCGCCTTGGCCTTGAGCATCTCGTCCAGACCCATGGCGACCGGGCCCGAGCCGGTGGGCTTGCCCCAGACGTCCGCGGCAGCGGGTTTGCTGTCGCTCTTGAAATCGGCGAGATCGCGAAAATAGAAGTCCTCGCTGGCGGCATTGACCTCGGCGGCCTTGAAGGTCGGCGCGCTGGCCTGCTTGAGCACGTCGATGACATTCTCGGCACGCAGCGGCTCACGCAGGATCAGGCCATCCTGTTCCGGATATTCGTTGTCGCAGAGGATCGCGCAGCGAACACCGCTCGACTGGGCGCGGGTGCGCGCCATGTGTCCGGCGAAATTGTTCGGGTCGACCACCACCAGATCGGCCTTGAGCTCATTGCCCCAGCGCCAGGTCTCGGGCACGTCCTTGGCGACCTTGCGCATCAGAAGGCGCAGATGCGCCACCTGTTCGTCCGACACGCCCACCGCTGCAACAATCAAGTCCTTGGCCATGTGCATAGTGTGGGATCAGTGGTGCAGACAGTGCAACCTTGATATGCGGGGTGTCGTCAGCTGGCCCGATCAACTGCCGCGGATCAGTCGGTGACGACCTCGCGCCGCTTGGCAGTGTGCAACATCCAGAGGTTTCTGCTGTACACGAACAGGCCGGAAAACTGGCCGAGGGTAAATACCAGATCGCGCTTGTGGATTGCATAGGCGGTCAGGATCAGGCCACCGAACAGGCTGATCCACCAGAAGATCGTCGGCACCACCACGCGTTTGGCGCGTTCGCTGTAGAGCCACTGGACGATGAAGCGCGAGGCAAATACCGCCTGGCCGAGAAAGCCGATCGCCAGCCAGAAGTTGAAATTGTGCGCCCATGAATCGAAGAACTCAGTCACCGGTAATTTCCTCAGTCAGGGTTCGGCGTGAACGACGGATCAGCCAGGCAACGCCGCGCAGATCGCTGATGCCCACCCACAGCCGGTTCCACATGCCGTACTTCGACACGCCCGCCGAGCGCGCGCGATGGCGCACCGGTACGCTGAGCGTGCGGTAGCCGGCGCGCTGCATCAGGGCCGGCAGATAGCGGTGCATATGGTCGAAGTAGGGCAGTTCAAGAAACGCCGTACGCTCGAACAGTTTGATGCCACAACCGGTATCGGGTGTGGCGTCGCGCAGCAGGCGCGAGCGCACGCCATTGGCGATCCGCGAAGACAGCCGCTTGAGGGCATCGTCCCTGCGGGTCACGCGCCAGCCGGCAAACAGCTTGACGTCGGCGGCGGCACGCGCACGTTCATCGAGCAGGCCGGGAATATCGGCCGGGTCGTTCTGGCCATCGCCATCGAGGGTGGCGATCCAGCTGCCGCGTGCCGCCTTCACGCCATTGCGGACGGCTGTGCTCTGCCCGCTCTGGCTGAGATGACGGATCACCCGCAACTGCGGTGTGCGGCTTTGCGCGGCGCGCAGTTGTGCCAGCGTATCGTCCTGGCTGCAATCGTCGACATAGACGATCTCGTAGACAATCCGCTGGTCCAGCGCCGCGACGATTTCGGCAATCAGGGGCGCAACATTGTCACGTTCGTTGTGCACCGGTACCACGACCGACAGCGCAATGGCGGACTGTGTACTGGCGTCCATCAGGCAGCGTCTCCATAGTAGTCACGGCACCAGCGCACCAGGGCCTCCAGGCCTTGCTCGATGCGGGTATCCGGGTTGAATCCGAGATCGCGTTCGGCCATTGCGGTATCCGCCATGGTGGCGACCATGTCACCGGCCTGCATCGGCTGCAGGCGACGCTCGATCGGCCGACCGGCTGCCTGCTCGATCACGTCGATGAAGTGCATCAGCGACTCGGGTCGGTGATTGCCGAGGTTGTACACGCGATGCGCGGGCGTGCCGTCAACCGCTTGCGCGGGCCGATCATGGGCGGCGACAACGCCGGCCACGATATCGCCGATCCAGGTGAAATCGCGCTGCATCTGGCCATGGTTGAACACATCGATCGGACGTCCCGCGAGCGCAGCGCGACTGAACAGGATCGGTGCCATGTCGGGCCGGCCCCAGGGACCGTAGACGGTAAAGAAGCGCAGACCGGTCAATGCGAGTCCGAACAGATGCGCATAGGCATGCGCCATCAACTCATTGGATGCCTTGGTGGCGGCGTACAGCGACAGCGGTTGATCGACACGCTGCTGCTCGTCGAACGGCGGCGTGGCGGAGCCACCGTATACCGAACTCGATGAGGCGTAGACCATCGCGCCGATCTGATGCTGGCGACAGGCTTCGAGCATGTTGCCGAAGCCGACCAGGTTGCTCTGGATATAGGTCGATGGCGATTCCAGCGAATAGCGCACACCGGCCTGTGCCGCGAGATGGATCACCGACTGCGGGCGCGCGCGCACGAACAGTGCATCCAGTGCGGCGGCGTCGGCAATATCCAGCGTCTCGATCGGCACGCCCGGACACAGCGCCTGCACCCGGTCGTGCTTGAGTTGCGGATCGTAGTAGGCATTGAAGTTGTCGAGTCCGATGACGGCCGTGCCGCGCGCCTGCAGGGCCTGACAGACATAGGCGCCAATGAAACCGGCGGCGCCAGTGACCAGTACGGGGCGGGAACTCATGGACGGCACTCCGGTAGTACGGCATCGATCTGGAAAATCACCCACTGGCGTCGATTGGCGGTGCCGATCCGCCGTAGTGCATCGGCACGGGTACAGTGCCTGATGTGCCCTGATTGGGCGAACAGCCAACGCCGTTGCGGGGCCGCGTTCAGCCAGCTGATCCCGTCGCGCAACTGATCCTCGGGTGCGCGGCGGAATCCGAACTCGGCCACCTTGCGGTCGGCCTGCAGCAGATTCTGCTCGCGCCAGGCGACCAGGCCAAGCTCGGCATCCGGCCCGATGATGCGACCGGCCTCATGCATGACATCGCGCGCCGAGTTGCTGGCGTCGAGCAAGGGGAAACCCCAGAAGCCGAAGCCGATGATCCAGATACCGGCAAGACTTGCCCGGACCCCGATCCAGGCGCGCCGGACTCTGAAGATCAGCGCGCTGCTCAACGCGACGATGCCCAGACAGAGCACCAGCCACCAGTGGGCATCGCCGCCAGTATTGAGCCCGCGTGCCAGCTCCTGGCGAAGTTCGAAGCGCGGCTCGCCGGTCAGCGCGAGCACGCCGGCCAGCGTCATCGCGAGGCCCAGCAACAGGCTGAAGCCGAACAGCAGACGGCGACAGTTCGGCTGCGCCAGGGCAACCAGGATCGCTGGCGCAATCCCGACGCAGAGCATGGGCAGGGCCGGCAGGATGTACATGTCGCGCTTGCCCGGCGACAGCGAAAAGAACAGCAGCACCAGCAGGGCCCAGCCGATCGGCAGCAGAATGCGGGCGTCGGCCTTTCGCCATGAATGGCGGGTGACCGCGCCGAGCGCCCAGGGCAGGGCCAGGACCAGGGGCAGCCAGCTGGTCGCAATGACCTGGATGAAGTACCACCAGGGCTGGAAATGATGACTGGGATTGGCATAGCGGCCAGCGGTCTGGCCGAGCAGGATATTGCGGGCGTAGTCGTGCAGCAGTGGATCATCGCTGCGTAGCACGGCCGTCAGCATGGGCACCAGCCACAGCGCGATCGCCAGCAGCATCCAGAGTACGCCCAGCCACCAGCGCCCAGGCGCCGGCCCGATGACCGCCAGTCGCGAAACCTTGCGCGAGCGGGCGATGAAAAACGGGATCAGCATCAGCAGCGCGATGACGCCAACACCCTTGGTGATGATGCCGACACCGGCGGCGAAGCAGCCCAGCGCATACCAGCGCCAGTCCGGTCCCAGCAGCATATGCCGGAGCAGGGAGTAGCAGGACAGCGTCACCAGGAATACCAGTACTGGATCGATCTGGGCACGCTTGGCCTGATAGGTGAACTGCACAGTGAACAGCAGCATCCAGCCGGCGACTGCAGCGGCGCGGCGACCCCAGAGCCGCCGGCTGAGGTCGTAGGTCAGCGCGATGGTAGCGAGCGCCGCGAGCAGGGACGGCAGCAGGAAGGCGATATTCCAGTTTCCTGTCAGTCGATAGGAAAGCACCTGCAACCACATGAACAGCGGCGGCTTGTCGGGATAAAGCTCGGCACCGCGGTGTGGGAACAGATACTGGCCGGTCTCCACCATGGTGCGGGCGATCAGGGCGAAGCGTGGCTCGTCAGCGGGCCAGGGTTCGCGCAGACCGATGCCGGCGCCAATCACGGCGAGTGCCGCCAGCATCAGCCAGAGAAGCTGGCGCTCGTTCCATCGAAACTGCGGCTGTGCCATGGGCTACGGTCAGTGTGAATGGCGCATTGTAAACGCGGCGCATGACGCCCGGCTGGTTGCCGCGTCCGGCTGGCGTCCGCAGCCGACGGCAATGTCGGAATTTTGTCGGAATCAGCGGGCGCCCGGAGGGCAGCAAGTGATCGATGCCTTGTTAGACTCGGAGCATGGGCGCAAGCCGGTGCTTGCGCAATGTCGTTGCCAAGGGAGCCTCATGGCCTGGGTGCTGCTGTTTCTGGCCGGCTTGCTGGAGATCGGATGGGCGGTCGGGCTCAAGTATTCCGATGGGTTTACCCGGCTGTGGCCGAGTATTGCCACCCTGCTGGCGATGATCGCCAGTATGGTTTTGCTGGCGGCGGCCATGCGCAGTCTGCCGGTCGGAACCGCCTACACGGTCTGGGTGGGCATTGGCGCCGTCGGCACGGTCGCCTGTGGCATTCTGCTGTGGAATGAGCCGATCAATGCCTTGCGCATGGCCAGCGTCGGATTGATCCTGCTGGGTGTGGTCGGACTGAAACTGGCAACGCCGCCCTGAATCTGCCCCGCTGCGGAAGGTCGCAGGCGGTAGAATGAGCCGGCGACTCAACGAGCGCGGCATGCACTCTGCGCCGGCTCTGCTTGAACGCTGCGGGCAGCTGCGATTGCAGCAATCGCGCTCCTTGAAAGTCGCTTCCGCCCACTGCGTGACCTCGATCAACGCACTTTGAGGAGTACCCGGTATCGCCAACCCAGGAGTCCAGCATGCCGCATGACATCAGCCTGATCACCACATTGGCGGCAGCGCTGGGACTGGCCCTGCTGTTTGGCTTTCTTGCGGTGCGGGTTCGGCTGCCGGCCCTGGTGGGCTATCTGATCGCTGGCGTGCTGCTGGGTCCGGCAACCCCGGGTTTCGATGCCGATGTCGGCATTGCCAGCCAACTCGCCGAGATCGGCGTGATGCTGCTGATGTTCGGGGTGGGTCTGCATTTCTCGGTAAAGGACCTGCTTGCGGTGCGCCGCATTGCTCTGCCGGGCGCCCTCGTCCAGATCCTGGTGGCGACCGCGATGGGTGCGGCGCTGGCCTATTTCTGGGGCTGGTCGTTGGGTGCTGGGATTGTGTTCGGCCTCTCGCTCTCGGTCGCCAGCACCGTGGTTCTGCTGCGCGCCCTCGAGGCCAAGGGTGTGATCGAGTCGGTGAACGGCCGGATTGCGATTGGCTGGCTGGTCGTCGAAGACCTGGTGATGGTCCTGGTGCTGGTCATGCTGCCGGCGTTTGCGGTGATCGATCAGGGTACCCAACTGGGCGAGCGGGAGCCGCTCTGGGTCAGTCTCTCCCAGACCCTGGGCCAGGTGCTGGTGTTTGTCGTGCTGATGCTGGTGGTTGGCAAGCGCGTATTCCCATGGCTGCTCTGGCAGGTCGCGCGGACCGGCTCGCGCGAACTGTTCACGCTGTGCGTGGTCGCTGCTGCGGTCGGCATCGCCTGCGGATCTGCCGCCCTGTTCGGTGTCTCGTTCGCGCTGGGCGCGTTTTTCGCCGGCATGGTGTTGCGCGAATCGGCGCTCAGCTATCGCGCAGCCGAGGAATCGCTACCGCTGCGTGATGCCTTTTCGGTATTGTTTTTCGTCTCGGTCGGCATGCTGTTCGATCCGCGCGTGCTGTTGCAGCAGCCTCTGCATGTGCTCGCGGTGGTGATGGTGATCGTGCTCGGCAAGTCGATCGCCGCTTTCATTCTGGTGCTGCTGTTCCGCTATCCGCTCAATACCGCGCTGACGGTGTCGGCCAGTCTGGCCCAGATCGGTGAGTTCTCCTTCATCCTTGCCGGACTTGGCGTAGCCCTGGGGGTGCTGCCGGTCGAGGGCCAGAACCTCATTCTCGCCGGTGCGATCATCTCGATCGCGCTCAATCCGCTGGTGTTCCAGGCGATCGAACCCCTGCAGCAATGGGCGCGCAAACACTCGAAACTGGCGCGCGATCTCGAGCGCCGCGATGACCCGCTTTCCGAGTTGCCGATGTCGGTGGAGTCCAGCCAGCTGACCGGTCATGTCGTGGTGGTGGGCTATGGCCGGGTCGGCCGCCGGATTGTTGCAGCGCTGCGCGCCAGCAGTGTTCGTCTGGTCGTGGCCGATCAGAATCGCGAACTGGTCGAGTCCCTGCGCGAGCAGGGCATTCACGCCGTGGTCGGTGATGCCGCTGAACCGGCGGTACTGATCCAGGCGCATATCGCGCGCGCGGCATCCGTGATCATCACCACGCCGGACACTTTCCGTGCCCGCCAGATGCTGGAGACGGCGCGCGCGCTCAATCCGGGCATTGACAGCATCGTGCGCGGTCGCAGTGAAGAAGAGGCCGCCCTCCTGCGCCACGAGAATGCCGGCAAGGTTTTCGTTGCCGAACAGCAACTTGTCGAGGGGATGGCGACCCACGTCCTGGCCCGGCTCGGCGAGCGCCATGGCGGCCCGAGCGTCTGAACGAGCCGGGGTCGGGCGCGCTGCGGTGCGCGCTGTGACGCATTGCGTCACATTGGACGGTGCCGGTGGCGAGCGCCCGGTCGAACTTTGCCCTGAATCGTCCCTAATTGACAAAATGTGACTCAGTGCGCAATTCTCCGGGCCGTCCGAAGGAACACTTTGTTCCTTGAATAAGATGCACGCACCGGGGAAAGCGCTATGTACGCGAAGATGGAAGCTGCCGTATCGATGACGCGCCGTGCCGTGCAGCGGACCACCGAATTTGGTCGCTATCTGGTGCTGCTGCGCCAGTTCCAGAACATCAACAAGGTGATCTCGGGCCTCAGCCAGGATGAGCGCCGCAAGATCGCCCTGGTCGCGCTGACCGAAATGACCCAGGCCAATGCGGCGGCGGCCAAGCCTGGCGCGGTGGATGGCACCAACTGGGAAGAGGAAATCAATGCGGCCAGCGAGCGTGCCAAGTCGCCGCATGTGGCGGTCCAGGCCGGTGCCGTGCGGCGCTGGTTGGTCGCCGCCTATCGCATTACCAAGACTTCTCCGTACGGCGAGGTGCAGAGCCTGCACCGTGCCGTGCTGCGCTCGCTGCGACTGATGCAGGGGCCCAATGCCAACAACAAGTCCAGCGATATCCATTGGGTCGAATCGATCTGACCGCGCGGGAAGCCTGATGGCGCGTGCAGCGCCACACTCGGCCCGCGGTGGCATGACTGACGCGAACGGCGTTTCCGCGAGCACACTGCATCTGCCCGCGGGGTCCTGGATGACCTTGTTGCAGGCGCTGTGTGCGCACTTCCCGCAGATCGACGAAGCGGTCTGGCGCTCGCGGTTCGCCCGCGGTCGCGTCCACGACGAGCACGGCGCGCCGCTGGCAGCAGACGCGCCCTATCGCGAGGGCGCACGGATCCGCTATTTCCGCGAGGTTTCCGCTGAAGAACCGGTGCCGTTCCAGGCGCGAATCCTCCACTGCGACGACGACATCCTGATCGCAGACAAGCCGCATTTCCTGCCCGTGGTTCCGGCCGGCCGGCATGTCGAGGAGACGCTGCTGACGCGCCTCATCAGGGAGACCGGCAATCGTGAGCTTGTTCCGCTGCACAGAATCGATCGCGCAACTGCCGGTCTGGTGATGTTCTCGACCCGGCTGGAGAGTCGCCGCCCCTTTCAGGACCTGTTTCGCAAGCGCCTGATCGAGAAGGAGTACGAGGCCTGGGCCGGGGCGCTGCCGGCGCTGTCATTCCCTTGCCGCGCAGAAATCCGGCTGCAGCCGGGCACGCCGTTTTTCCGCATGCAGGCGGTCGCGGGGACGCCCAATGCCTGGACCGAGATCGAACTGATCGCCCGCGGCCCGCAGTACTGGCACTACCGACTGCGACCGATCACCGGTCGCAAGCATCAACTGCGGGTGCAGATGGCCGCGCTCGGCGCCGCCATCGTCAACGACGAGCTGTACCCGGAGCTGCGGCAGCGCGATGTCGCTGATTTCAGCCGGCCCCTGGCCCTGGTCGCACGAGCACTGCGCTTTCGCGATCCTTATTGCGGCAGGATGCGCGAATTCGTCAGCGCCTGCGCGCTGGCGACGCCAGCCTGAACCATACGCTGCCAGCACGGCGGTTTCATCCATTGATCACATCTATCGACCTGATGACAACAATCGATTGGAAATATTGTGCAGTGCGGCATAAAATGCCCGGGTTCGATGCCACGGCATCGTCAGTCCCCACCCCTGCAACCTCAAGGAGCTTCCCATGTTGACCGTCGGAGACAAATTCCCCCAGTTCAATGTCAAGGCCACCGTGTCGATCGAAAGTCTCGACAAGGCGTTCGCCAATATCGACAACAACACCTACGCCGGCAAGTGGCTGCTGGTGTTTTTCTACCCGAAGGACTTCACCTTTGTCTGCCCCACCGAGATCAAGGGCTTTGGTGATCTGAACACCCAGTTCGCCGATCGCGATTGTCAGGTTCTGGCCGCCAGCACCGACAGCGAGTTCGTCCACCTGGCCTGGCGCAAGGACCACAAGGACCTGCGCGGTCTGCCGTTTCCGATGCTCGCCGATACCAACCGCCGGCTCAGCAGCGATCTGGGCATCCTCGACGCCGAAGAAGGTGTCGCCAAGCGCGCGACCTTCCTGGTCGATCCGAATGGCGTGATCCGTTTCGCCTACATCACCGATGGCAGTGTCGGCCGCAATCCGCAGGAAGTGCTGCGCGTGCTCGATGCGCTGCAGACCGACGAGCTCTGCCCCTGCAACTGGAGCCAGGGCGACGCCACGATCAAGCTCGCCGCCTGATCCTGCCTGCAAGCCGCCGGACGAGGATGCTGCTGGCCCTAGTGCGCAGCATCCCTCCGGATCGACCTGTTGTTGCGGCCGCGACCGCGGGCCATCGTGACCCGGAGCGGTGCGCCGCGGCGAACTCTGCTGCGCGTGCGGCTGCTGATCCACCCGGAGTACCCAATGAACATCAATGACATCAAGTCCCTGCTGCC
The DNA here is from genome assembly GCA_022843465.1 of Pseudomonadota bacterium. Lineage (GTDB taxonomy): Bacteria > Pseudomonadota > Gammaproteobacteria > Xanthomonadales > Ahniellaceae > 0-14-3-00-62-12. The sequence goes on from JALHNO010000014.1 coordinate 14,427, forward strand.
CGACTATGCCAAGGATCTGCGCCTGAATCTGGATTCGGTATTGAGCGAGTCCGGCGCACCGGGTCTGACGGCGAAACAGATCGCGATCATCGCGATCGCCAGCGCCGATGCCAGCCGCTTCGAACCGCTGCAGCGCGCCATCACGGCGCAGTTTTCTGGCCAACTCTCTGAAGCCGAACTGGCCGCCGCGCATGCTGCCGCGGCGATCATGGCGATGAACAACATCTACTACCGTTTCACCCATCTGGTTGGCGATGGCGAGTACCAGAATCTGCGCGCCGGATTGCGGATGAATGTACTGGCCAACCCGGGATGCGCGAAGATCGATTTCGAGCTGGCCTCGATTGCGGTGTCCGCCATCAATGGCTGCGGCATGTGCATGGAGTCGCATGAGCGGACCCTGCGCAAGCACGAGGTTGCAGCCCAGACCATCCAGAGTGCTGTCCGCATCGCCGCCGTACTGCATGCGGTTGCGGTCACCGCTGAGCCACTGGCGCGCGCAGCCTGATTCCCTGGTCCAGCCAGCGCGCGGCTGCTGTCGGCGCCGCGCGAGTGGTTCGATGTGCGTCATCTGCGCCGGCCGGGGCGCTTCCCGCATGCGCCGCACACTGCCAGAATCGCGCGCTCTTGCAGCGAGATGCCGATGACCTCCAGCGCAGTCCCCACCAATCCGCCCGGCCGCGTGCTGTTTGCGAGTCTGATCGGCACCACGATCGAGTTCTTCGATTTCTACATCTACGCCACCGCGGCAGTGCTGGTTTTTCCGAAGCTGTTTTTCCCCGCTGGCGATGCGATGACGGCAACCCTGCAGTCCCTGGCTACGTTCGCCCTGGCGTTTTTTGCACGGCCGGTGGGTTCGGCATTGTTTGGTCACTACGGTGATCGCATCGGCCGCAAGGCGACCCTGGTCGCCGCGTTGTTGACGATGGGCCTGTCGACGGTGCTGATCGGCATGTTGCCGACCTATGCCACGATCGGCGTCGCAGCGCCGGCCCTGCTGGCACTGTGCCGGTTCGGGCAAGGCCTGGGCCTGGGCGGAGAATGGGGCGGCGCGGTCTTGCTCGCGACCGAAAACGCACCGCCGGGCAAGCGCGCCTGGTACGGCATGTTTCCACAGCTGGGTGCGCCGATCGGATTCGTCTGCTCGACCGGTGTATTCCTGGTGCTGACCCGCGTGCTCAGCGAAGCGGAGTTCATGCAGTGGGGCTGGCGCATTCCGTTTCTGGCCAGCGCGGTGCTGGTCTTCATCGGGCTCTGGGTGCGCCTGCGGATCGAGGAGACGCCCGATTTCCGCAAGGCGCTCGCCAACAACGAGCGCGTGCGCTTGCCGATGGCCGTAGTGATCATGCACCACCCGCGGGCCCTGATTGCCGGCACCTTTGGTGCCATGGCGACCTTCGTTCTGTTCTATCTGATGACCGTGTTCACGCTGAGCTGGGCGACCTCGAAGCTGGGCTATGCCCGCGAACAGTTTCTGCTGTTGCAGATGCTGTCGGTAATCGGATTTGCGCTCACGATTCCGATCTCGGCGGCGCTGGCCGACCGCTATGGTCGCCGCGTCACCCTGATTGTGGTGACCGCCCTGATCATGCTGTTCGGGCTGGGTTTTCAACCGCTGTTCGGATCCGGCAGCAACAGCGCCGTGCTGGTATTTCTCAGCCTCGGCATGGTCCTGATGGGTCTGACCTACGGACCGCTGGGTGCTGCGCTCGCCGAACTTTTTCCAACCGCGGTGCGCTACACCGGCGCCTCGCTGACGTTCAACATGGCCGGCATCTTCGGCGCCTCGCTGGCCCCGTTCATCGCGACCAAACTGGCCGGGCTCTACGGACTCGGCGCCGTCGGCTGGTACCTGAGCATTGCATCGGGGATCACCCTGGTTGCCTTGCTGGCGATCCCGAAAGCCACACCGCAGCGTGTTGAAGGCCGAGGCGCCGCTACACCTTGATTGCACACCCCTGCTGAAGGGTTGACTCCGATGAATTCAGGAATCGCTGTCGTGTTCACGCTGTTCTACTTCGTGATTGTCCTTGGAATCAGCGTGTATGTGCTGGTACTGCTGGCCCGGTTCGTACGAGCCCACCAGCGCGGTGCGGATGCGCTGGAGACGATCGCGCGCAGGCTTCCGATCGCGCCGACCGTAAGGCCCGATCCCCGGCAATAACGCGGACGAATCCTTCGTCGCGGCCGGGTCTCGCTGGCCGCGCAGTTCCCGGAAGACTGCTTCGGATTTGCCGGCGCCGCGCGCGACGGGTTCACGCCCATCGCGCCGGCTTCCGGGCTAGACTTGGGACTGCCCATCCCCCGATCGGAAGTCGCATGCTCGCTGCCTCACTGCTCCTGCTGACTGTGCCGTTCGCAGCACCTGATCAGAGCGTTGTCGTCGTGGACATCGGCCGCGCCGAGCCGGCTGCGGTCGATACCCTCAAGCAAACCGAAGGATGGTGGCTCGAACTCGGCGATCGTCTGGTGCTGGTGACGCCGAACAATGCTGCCATCGCCGAGGACGCGGCGGCGCCACTTTTGTCGCAGCGGCAGGGCATCGATCCGGAGCGCTTGTGGCTACGTGCGCGTGGCTGCAGCGAGCACGGCCCCGAGCTGGGCGCACTGATCAGTCGCGGCGGGCGTTGGGAGCTGCGATTGCTGGCCGAAGGGGAAGCGGGGCCCGCCGGACTGATCGATGATCAGCACGGCGGCTGGCGCGCCGTCCAGCCCGACACTGTCATCGCCAGACAGTATCGCCTTGATGCCGGGGTCGCGGCGGCCGCCGATCCGCAGATCCAGCAGGTGGTCGATGCGATCACCCCAACACGCTGGTTTGCCGATGTGCAGACGCTCGCGGCCTGGGATCGTTCCAGTTATGCCACGACTTCGCTCAGTGCGGCGCGCGACTGGATTGGCACGCAATTCAGTGGACTCGGACTGAGCACCAGCTATCCGAATTTCACCATGCCGGGCAGTGGTGGCGCGGGCACAATCACGCGGCAGAACGTCCTCGGCGTCTGGACCGGAAGCCGGCTTCCCGACGAGTGGATCGTGGTCGGTGGCCATTACGATTCGCGCAACAACAGTGGCAGCAGCACGTCGCCAACACCGGGTGCCGAGGACAATGCCACCGGCTGCGCCGGCGTCATCGAACTGGCGCGCGCGGTGCTCCCGCACAATCCCGAGCGCAGCATTCTCTTCATGTGTTACGCCGGCGAGGAGCAGGGGCTGCGCGGCAGCGCCGCGCATGTGCAGGCGCTCAATGCCTCCGGCGACATCGGCCGGATCAGCGCCGCCATCATCATGGACATGATCGGCTACAGCGCAGACGCCAATCTGCAGGTTCTGTTCGAGAGCTATGCCACTCACTCGGCCTACCTCAACCAGTTTGCTGCTGCTGCGGCGACCTATGTGCCGGCCCTCGATGTGCAGATCAGTACCAATCCGTTCGGCTCCGATCACATGCCCTATCTCAATGCCGGTGTCCGCGGTCTGCTCGCGATCGAAGCCGACTGGGCTCTCTATCCGCACTACCACAGGAGCACCGACACCCCGGCCAATATCGGGCCCAATGCGCAGGCCATGGGTGGCGCGATCCTGAAAACCAATGCCGCGATGCTGGCGACCCTGGCGGGTTTGCCGGCGACCGGATTCGGCGACGGTTTCGAAGACGCGATGGCAGCTCCGGGTCGCGGCGGCGCCCGCTGATGCGGCTCACCACAGCGGATGGCATCGAGCTTGAGTACACCCTGGAGGGCAGGGCGGACGCACCCGTGGTGCTTCTGATCATGGGGCTCGGCATGCAGATGATCGCCTGGCCCGAGGAATTCTGTAGCCGCCTCCTCGCTGCCGGTTACCGGGTGCTGCGATTCGACAATCGCGATATCGGGTTGTCCAGCAAGATCGACCAGGCACGTCCGCCCAATCTGGCGCTGGCGGCGATGCGCTACTGGCTGCGCCTGCCGGTGCATGCACCATATTGCCTCGATGACATGGCGGCCGACAGCATCGGCCTGCTCGATGCACTGCAGATACCTGCCGCGCATGTGGTCGGCGTTTCCATGGGCGGCATGATTGCGCAGCAGATCGCAGCATTGCACCCGGCGCGTTGTCTGAGTCTGGGGTCGATCATGTCCACGACTGGTGCCCCATCCCTGCCCAGGCCCAGTCTTTCGGTCTTGCGACTGCTGCTCGCGAGACCACCGAACGGCGTCGAATTCGAGCGCGTCGTCGCGCATTTCGTGCGCCTGTACCGCCGGATCGGCAGCCCGGCGTATCCCGTCGAGGAGTCGGTGCTGCGCGAACGCGTGGTACTCAGTTTGCGGCGCAACTATCACCCCGCAGGAACCGCCCGCCAGTTGCTGGCGATCGTGGCATCAGGTGATCGCAGCCGTGCGCTCGGCAGGATCACCGCGCCCACCCTGGTCATCCACGGCGATGCCGACCCCTTGCTGCCGATCGCCCACTGCCGGGCCACGGTGCGCGCAATTCCCGGGGCAGCCCTGCACGTCATCGCCGGCATGGGTCATGATCTTCCGGTGCCGCTGCTCGCAGAGATCTGCGCGCGGCTGGATGAGCACTGGCGTGCGGCCACGCGCGTTCAGGGCAGCTCGGGTGCGGCTTGTGCGGACACGACTTGATCCGCACAATGGTGGTCTGCGCCCGTTGGCTCCAGTGAAGATTCCATGATTGAGATCGTCAGTGCCACCCGGCTCGCCGAGGCCGAGTTCTGGGCGCGCTCCGCTCTCGGCATGTCCCTGCGCAGACTCGCCGGCGACAAACGCCTGCGTCACCACATCAGCTTCGAGAATCGCCGCGGCCTGCCCGAGGTCTATAACGCACGTATCGCCGAGGAAGGGGGTGGCGATATCGCCGTCTTCATCCATGACGATGTCTGGATCGATGACTATTTCTTTGCCGATCACCTGATCGACGCGCTGGAACGCTTTGACGTGGTGGGTGTCGGCGGCTGTCGCAACCGGGTTCCTGGTCAGCCGTCCTGGTGCTTCGCCGATGAACGCATGGTGCAGTCCGACCCGACCACCCTGAGCGGTCGTGTGGCCCATGGCAAGCATCCGTTCGGTCGGATCGGCTACTTCGGCGATGTGCCGGCGGAATGCGAACTGCTGGACGGCGTGCTGCTGGCAGCACGCAAGTCCAGGTTGCGCGCGCAGTCGGTGGCTTTCGATCCGGTTTTCGATTTCCACTTCTACGATCTCGATTTCTGCCGGAGCGCGCGTCAGCGCCAGCTTCGACTGGGTACCTGGCGGCTGTGCATCACCCATCAGAGCGAGGGTGCATTCGGCTCGGATGCCTGGACCGCGCGCTATTACCAGTACATCGCGAAGTGGGGCGATTAGTCCGACTGCGCGGCGGGCCACGCAGCGCTCCGCGGCGGCAGATTCCGCTCGTGTAGCTCAGGGCAAGCCCCATAGGCCTTAACCTGTTTGGCTGGTTCCTGAATTTTGGCACGGCACACCATGACTCGCGCCCCTTCGGGGCGAGCGCGAACCAATGCCGGATGATGGACAGTTGCGCGTTGGACAGGGCAATCATTCGCCAGGAAAAACAGGCTGACGCCTATGGGGCTTGCCCCGCTGCCCTTGACCAGCTCCGCTGTTGCACAGGGCTTGGCACACACCAGGCGGGGCAGCGAAGTCTTTGCGATGACGCCTCCGGGGATTGCCGCATTGTGCGGAGGATTACCGGCGCTGAAGTATACTTTTCGGATGCACACTCCTCAGTATCCATCACCTTCAGTCTCTGCTGACGGCTCCGGTTCGGCGCGCCTGCGTCGGCTTCTGCAACGCGCGGAAAGCTATTCCGCCATGGGTGAGCGCGCGGCGGCGATCAACAGTCTGCAGGAGGCGCTGCAGTTGCAGCCTGATCATGTTCCCAGCCTGCTGCAATTGGCCGAGCTGCAGCTCGCTGAAGGTCGTCACACGGCAGCCCGCGAGGCGACCTTGGCCGCGACCCGCGGCCACATCGACAGTCCGCGCACTGCGCTGCAGTTGCTGCGTGTGCTCAATACGCTGAGTGAATCCGCCATGATGGTGCAGATGGCCCAGCAATTGCCGCCGCCGATGTGGGACTCGGCCAAGTCGCTGGCCGAAGTTGCGCAGGAACTCACCCTGATCGGCGCCCACGAGTTGGCCCGTCAGTTTGCCCAGGCCGCGCTGGCGCGCGATCCGAATCACCCGCCCAGTCTCTACATGTGCGCAACGCTCGATGTGTTCTACGGCGATCTAGCCGCGGCTGCCGCGCATGCGCAGCGTTGCCTCGATATCGTGCCGGAGGATCCAAGTTCACACTGGCTGCTTTCGCGCACCCGGCTGCCGGGTGCCGAGCAGCGCGTCGCGCGCATCGAAGCGGCGCTGACGCGGGTACCGACGGGTGAGCCCGAGGCCTGGCTCGCCTACGCCCTGCACAATGAGCTGCATGATCTGCGCGAATACCCGCGTGCCTGGGCCGCGCTTGAGCGTGCCTGTCGCGCCAAGCGCAGTACCTTGAGTTACAGCACTGCCGAAGCTACGGCTCTGGTCGACGCCCTCTGCCAGTGGAAGATTGCGTTGACGGCAACCGGTGGCCATGTCGATCCGCAGCTGACGCCCATCTTCGTGATCGGGCTGCATCGCTCCGGCACCACCCTGGCCGAGCGTATCCTCAGCGGCCATTCTGCGGTGACCGCAGGGGGCGAAACCTATGATGTGCGCGCGCAATTGCGGCGCGCGAGCGGGCTGCACTTTCCCGGTGAGATCGATCCGCGGGTTGTTCAGATGCGCGATCGGCTGGATTACCGTGCCATTGGTGCGGGCTATCTGCAGGGTATGGCTTGGCGGGCGCGCGGTGCCGCCATGGTGACCGACAAGCTGCCTTCGAATTACTTCAATGTGGGCTTCATAGCGCAGGCCTTGCCGGCGGCGCGCTTCATCTGCCTGGATCGCGACCCGATCGATGTCGGCCTATCGTGCCTCCGGACCCTGTTCAGTGCCGCCTGCCCGTATTCCTATGATCAGCAGGAGTATGTTGCGCACTACCGCAATTACCAGCGCCTGATGGCGCATTGGCGCACGCAGTTCGGCGATCGCATTCTCGATGTCGCCTACGACGATCTGGTCAACGCACCCGAGCAGACGGCGACCCGCATGGCGCAGTTCTGCGGACTCGATTATGAGCCAGGCATGGTCCGGATCGAGTCGCGCAGCGATGCCGTGGCGACCGCCAGCAGTGTGATGATGCGCGACGGCATCCGCCGCGATCGTGGTCGGGTCTGGGCTGCATACGAAGTCCAGTTGCAGCCGATGATTGCCGGCCTGTCGGCGGTGACAGGTTGACGGCGGCCGGCAGGTGCTCGGGATCGCCGCTTCATTCTGGCGCGTGCAGCTATCCGATCGGTACATCCGCCGGTTGCGCACCATCGAGCCGGAAGCGCACGTTGAAGGCCACCGTGATGCGCACATCGTCTCCCTCGTAGGGCAAGACCTCATGCAGCAGCCAGGAGGGAAACAGCACCAGATCCCCGGCCTTGAGCCGCAGCATCCGGTTGCTCATGTGGAAGGGCATCTTCATGCTGGAATTCGCCATGTCGATGAACATCGTGTTCATCGAATGCGGATTGATCATGGTCAACTTGCCACTGTCGCTGGCCGGATCATCGCCGGTATGACTGACGCAGTAGACACCCGACCAGGAATGCATGGGATGGTTATGCGGTCCGAAATAGCCACCCTTGCGGGTGACATGAAACCAGGCTTCCGAAGCCGCGTGCAGACGGCGCAGCATCGGCACGTCATAGCCGGAGAGTTCGCCGATGGCCTTGTACAGGCTGGCGTAACAGAAATCGCGCAGGCGTTGCACGCAGGGCTGGGGCCAGTCGAACAGGCGGAAATTGCTTTCAAACAGCGCCGCGTTGCGATGCGTGTAAGGATCCGGGTTGCGGTAGCGGTCGTCACTGGCGCGGGCGAGAAAAAGTTCGCGCAATTCGGAGTTGAGCGCCTCACTGTCGGCGAGGCTGGCGAATACCATCGGAACCGAGAAGGCCGGCACTATCTGAAACATCAGGGAAGTTTCCTGCAGGAAAAGGCAAGTTTTCGCACAGTTTGCCGCAATCCACAACAGCAGCGGGGCAAACGACTCGGGCGGATGTCGGCGTACCCAGGGAGCGGCTGCGCCGACGCGAGCGCCGGCATTTTCAGAGGTCCGCACCCAGGCTTGGGCGGGCCAGGCTCGAACGCAACCCACAAGCAACCGTGTGCAGGCCAGTGGGTGTTCCGCCATGTCGGCTGACCCAGGCACGGGGTACCGCGTCAGCATGCGTGAGGCCGGGCGCGCATCGGGCTGGCCGGATCTGTACGCGCAACCCGAGCGGCTGCTGTATCTGCTCGCCGCCTGGCATCTGCTGTTCTGGGTGCTGGCACCGGCGCTGACGTATCGGATGCTGCCGCTGGATACGCTCGAACTGCTGGGCTGGGGCCAGCACTGGCAGCTGGGCTATTACAAGCATCCACCGCTCGGTGCCTGGCTGGGTGAACTGACCCTGCAATTGTCCGCCGGCCACCTCGCTGGCCTGTATGTACTGGCGCAGCTGTGCGTGCTGGTGACGCTGTTCTATGTCTGGAAAACCGCGCGTCTGTTTCTCGATCCGCATGCTGCCGTGATCGCCACTGCCCTGCTCGAGGGCGCGTACTGGTACACCTGGCTGACGCCGAACTTCAACATGAACACTTTGCAGTTGCCTGTGTGGGCGGGGCTCAGCTATCACTTCGTGCGTGCATTGCGTGGCGATCTCGGTCACTGGTGGGCCTGGGGTGTCTTCGTCGCGCTCTGCCTGTACACCAAGTACTCCGGGCTGCTGCTGATTGCCAGCTGTGCGCTGATCCTGGTGGCAAGTCCAGTGGGCCGGGCCAGTCTGCGCACCCGCGGGCCCTATCTCGCCGGCTTGCTGGCTCTGCTGTTGCTGGCGCCGCATCTGGCCTGGCTGAGCGATCACTGGCGATTACCCTGGTCGTATCTGCGCGGGTTTGATCGTGGCGCCGCCGCCATCGCCTATCCGCATGTGCTGGAGCCACTGCGCTTCGCCATCGGTGCCCTGCTTGGCCTGTTGTTCAGTGCCCTGCTGTTGCTGCTGTTGATTGACCGTCGCGCGCAACTCGTGCGCCCACGCCGCGAGGCCTGGTTGATTCTGGCCCTCTGCCTGGGACCGCTGCTGATTTCGACCTGCTATGGCATTGTCAGCGGCAGCCGCTTGAAATCCACCTGGGCGTTCGGCTTTTTCAATCTCGCCGGCGTCGCCGCCTTGCTGCTGGTTCCTACGCGTATCGACACGCTGCGATTCAGGCGCTTCAGCTGGGGACTGGCGGCGGTGGCGCTGTTCGTCGCCGGTATTCATCTGGTCTACAAGACTCAGAGCGAGCGTTCCAAGACCCGGTTCGACGGCGCGGCACTGGCGGCCGCGATCGCCGACGACTGGCAGCAGACCATGCCCGGCCCGCTGCGCATCGTGATCGGCGATCACATCCTCAGCGCCATTGTCTCGGCCTACGCGCCAAGCCGTCCGGCGATGCTGATCCAGGGGGACTTTGCGATTTCGTTATGGCTGAGGCCCGAAGACCTCAGGCGCGACGGCGCGGTGATTGTCTGTGCCAGCGACTCGGCCTGCTTTCCTGAGCTGAGCGCTGGCGCCAGTGTGCAGCGCGAGCTGGAAATCGGTGGGCGTCGCTTCAGATATTTTTTCGTCGCGCCCAGCCCAGACCACTGATCGCGACAGCTGCGCCAGCGCGCAGCCCGGTTCAACTGAAGCCCGGTCAATGCGCGAGGCGCCGACTGCGCGCCGCGCCCCGCTCCGCCGCTCGATCAGAACCGCTGCGTGAAACGAATGTAGGGCACCCGTCCGTAGCCATCGTACAGCGCGTAGTCGAACGGCAAGCCACCGGCTGCGGATTGTGGATCGACGGGCGGGCCCTTGTCGGCGACATTGGTCACGCCCAGCGCAAGCTTGCCGTTCCACGGCGTACTCCAGGCCGCCTGCAGATCGTGCGTGGTCCAGGAGGGCAGGCGCCGCGGATTGCCATTGTCCTCGCCTCCATCCTCTATCAGCGCGCCACTTGCCGAAAGCGTGCCGTCGATGTGGTTGACGATCCAGTCAACGCTGAAGTCGCCGAGGTGCCATTGCGTCGCCAGGTAGGCGCGATACTCCGGATAGCCGGGTCGGTCGACGATGTCGTCAAAGCCCAGGTGACTGAAGGTTCCGACGCGGCTGAGCTGGAGGCGATTGCTGAGCGCTCCCCAGTTGCCCAGTTCAAATTCGGTGCGCAGGTTCAGATCGATTCCGTCGCTGTCCTGGTCTCCAAAGTTGACCAGGCCGCGGTGGATGAACAGGATCTCTCCGGTGCTGGCACTGCGGGCGACGCCCAGGCCCAGATTCGGATCGCCGGGCACGGCATTGACGGGAAACGCCTGCACGCCAGGCGGGCAGCCGAGTTCGTTCGCCGCGCAGCTCACAAGCTGGGTCAGCGACAAGGAAGTGATCAGATCATGGATCGAGATATCGTAGTAGTCGATTCCCAGTGACAGCCAGGAGCTTGCCTGCCAGTCAAGACCCAGGCCCCAATGCCGGGACTGCTCCGCCTGCAGTTGCGGATTGGCAATGGTATAGACATCGACAAAGGACGCCTCGCAGATCGGCAGGCCAGCGATCAGGCAATACGTGGTATCGAAGACAAAGTCGCTGGAGCGCACCGGGCTCAGGTCAAGCGATCCCATAGCCGGCGCCTGGAAGCTCTCGCCGATGTGCGCGCGCACAGTCAGCGCAGGCAGTGCCTGGAAACGCACAGAGACCAGCGGCGAGAACTCGCTGCCGTAATCGCTGTAATCGTCGTAGCGAATTGCAACTGCGACATCCAGCGCCTCGCTGATCGGCAGCAGTGCCTCGACGTGGAGCGCGCGTACATCACGCTCGCCCCGCGAACTGGTGCCGGCCGAACCGACAACCTGTCCGGAAGACTGCAGGGTGTCGAAAATATCCGCGTACGACTCGCTGCGGTACTCGGCGCCGAAGGCGAATTGGGCAGCGCCGCCGCCCATATCAAACAGATCGGTCGTCGCATTGGCGTAGATTTCCTGCAGCTGGCTGTCGGCGTCGCGATTGACCGTGGCGGTCATCGCGTCGAGGACCGAACGCGGCGTGCTGTACGGATCGTAGAGGTCATAGCTGCCATCCGTGATGAGCTGCTGGGCCAGTCCGGTCACGATCGCGTTGCGGCCGAGGCTGTAGAACTGCTGTTCGTTGTGGCGCACGCCCGCATCGACGCTGAAATTGCCGATCTGTCCTTCAATGCCGATGTTCAGGCTGTAGTTGTTCTGTTCCGTCGAATCGGTGCGCGGTCCGACCGCGGCGAAACGATGACGCAGAAAATAGGGCAGGTCGGCGCGGTATCCGGCGTTGGGAAAACGCACCGCGGGATGATTGGGCGAGCCGACTGGAATGATCGGCGCGCCGCCCGGCCAGGGAAAACTGAGCGCCGGCGGCATCACCCCGAAACTTGTCGTGCGGCTGACGTCGGCGTCGAGATGGGTCGACCAGTCGTCATTGATCTGGAAATTTCCGCGCGCAAACAGGGCGCGTCCATGCAGCTCGGCCTCGTCGGCAGCGAGCGTAGTGAAGTCATAGAAGCAGCGCTGGTTTGGGCCCGCACCGGTGCTGAAGAACCCGTTGCGGTTGCAATCGAAGCCCGGCAGGATCGAACCGTAGGTCGGATTCGACAGCAGGCCACCGGCAACGAAGCCAGTGCCGGTGCCAGGGTTCGGGAATGCGCTCAGCAGATTGTTCGAAAACGTCGACGCGCCGCCGGATGAGTAATCACGCTCGCGCTGATAGACGATGCCACGTGTCGTATACGAAGCACCGGCGACCAGGCTGCCGCGCTCACCGCTGCTGCCAAAGATCACCGAGCCTTCCTCGGTCTCGCCGCCATCGCGACGCGGGCTGCCGGCGCCGATGGAGAGTTGCGCACCTTCGAACTGCTTGCGGGTGATGATATTGATCACGCCGCCCACGGCATCGGCGCCATATAGTGCCGATGCGCCGTGCGGCAGTACCTCGATGCGCTCGATTGCCGCGAACGGGATCGCGTTGAGGTCCTGACCCTGCACGGGTCCGACGATCGGGGATACCGCGAGGCGGCGGCCATCGACGAGGACAAGGGTGCGATCCTGACCAGGCCGCGCAGGTTCGCTGCGGAGAGCGGCTGCAAGGTGCTGGCTGATTGTGGGCGGATGGCGCCAAAGCTATTCAGGCTGGTGCGTCGCAGGAAATCGCCGAGCGTGGTGGCTCCGGAAGCGTCCAACTCGTCCCGATCGAAAACGATAACGGTGGCAACCGGCTGGGTTGCAGGATCGGCGATTCTTGTCCCGGTGCGCCCGCTGACTGCGGCCTTGGGCTTGGCGACATCATCTGCATCGGATGGCGCCGCCATTGCGGCAACACCGATGCCAGCCAGCGTGCTGCCAAGCAGGCCCATCGCGATGACCTTGCTGAGTCCCTTGCGTGTTGTTTTCATTCTTGATGCCCACCTTGTTGTTGTTGCTTGGACGTAGTGTCGGAACCCCCATGAACTTGTCGAAACGTGCCGCAACTGAAGTACATGCACCATCGTCGTACCTCACTCCGCGAGTTCAATCGGTATCTTCCTTGCTGCCTTGCTGCCTTGCTGCCTTGATGTCGCCCTTCCAGTCCGCGGCGGGCGGGTACAGCAGGTGCGACCAGCTGCTTACTCCCGAACTTGCGCCCCATGCGCTCAGCAGGCACCTGCAGATGCAGTCCGCCTGCGCACTTGATAAAAGCGATGGAACCCAGGTGCGACTTCTCTATCATGCGATAGCCGGCGAACCTTGTTGTGCGCCGTTCCCCGTTTACGCAGAATTCATTTCGCCGCGCCAATGCTGCAAGCGTCGAGCGATGAGGGATTCGGAGCAGAGCGCTACTGCGTATCCGCAAGGCGGAGCCGCGCATGCCTGTGCATGATCGAATCAGTGCGCGCGCTATTTCTGCGCGCACACTGGCACGCTATTCGCTGTATCCCAGCCACTCGATATGAGGACGCAACAGGGGCAGCACCGGCTCGAGCCATGGCAGGTAGTTGCGCCAGCGGCCGGCCGCACGCCGGTAGATCGGTTCGGCCACCTGCTGATAGCTGTTGGTCTGGATACGGCTGCGGCCCTTGAGTCGCTGCGCCGAATCCAGCATCTCGGCGCGCACATCGAGGTCGAGCGCGGCGCAGACGGCGGTGAGCTCGGCTTCCGGATCGGCGACCAGGGATTCATAGCGTACCCAGTGCGCATCAATGGAAAGTTGTTCGAGCATCTGCCGCCAAAGCCGCATGATGCGGTCGTACATGCGGGCCGAGTCGGCCAGAGTGTCGAAGTGCACGAAGGCTTCGTTCGGGGCGTACTGCTGCATGAAGTTGCTGAGTACCACATCGCAGGGATGGCGCACCGCAAAGATGATCGGGGCGGCAGGGAACAGGCGCCGGATCAGCGGCACGCGCAGCATGCGCAGCGGCAGTTTGTCGAGTACCAGACCTGGGAAACCCTCGGCGAGATAGGGTGCGGTGGCGGCGCGGTAATGGTCCTGCGCACGCGCGAGGCTCTCGGGGTTCAGCATCGACATGAACTGCGGATAGGCGCCGAGGGCGTCAACAGCGACCTCGATGGTGGCGCGTTCTTCGATCGAGCTGACCTGGGGATGCGCGTCCAGCATGGTGTCGAGCAGGGTGGTACCCGAGCGCGGAAAGCCGACCAGAAACGCTGGCCGGAAGCCCAGCGCTGCCGGCGGATCGCTGATCTGTGCCTGCGCGCCCGCGGCCCCTTGCGCAAGCCACTGGGCGATGGCATCGCAGTGGCGCGGGAACGCAGCACGATCGATCTGGCGGCGCCTTGGGCTCTGTGCCGCCAACTGATTGCCGCGCTCGAACGCCGTCATCGCCGCCGAGAAGTTCCCTGCGCGATCCTGCAACTGGCCACACTCGAACCAGTACTGCTGGGCCAGTCGACTGGGCAGTGCTTCGACGGCAATCTGGGCGAGTCGCTCATCGGCTTCGGCCAGGCGCCCCTGACGACGCGCCAGTCGCGCGGCTTCGAGGTTGAGACCAGGATGTCGCGGTGATCGAGTCAGACCACGCTCGATGTGTACGGCTGCGGTTTCCAGATCATTGGTCTGTTCGAGCAGGCCGGCGAGTTCGGTCAGCGCATCGGCATCATCGGGATTGCCGGCCACCGCGGCTTCCAGGTGTTTGCGCGCCGGCGCCGTTGCCATCTGTTCGTTGAGCAGACAGCCGAGATAGAAATGCGCGAGCGGATGACCAGGCGCGGCTTGGAGCGCGCGTTCGTAGGCCTGTTGCGAGTCCTGCATCCTGCCGAGAATGTGCAGGCAGAGCCCCTTGTTGATCCAGGCATCGACATGTTCGGGATCGAGTTGCAGCAGTTGTTCGAACGGGGCGAGCGCTGCATCGGCCTGCTCGAGTGCGCTCAGCGTGATCCCAAGATTGAGCAGGGCAACACGCAGGCCGGGCATCAGGCGCAGGGCCGCGCGGTAGGCAATCACCGCTTCATCAAGGCGACCGCTGGCGCGTTCGATATGGGCAAGGCTGTACCAGGCCTCGGCATAGTCGGGCTGCAGTCGCAGAGCGTGCTGAAGCGCGCGCCGTGCCTCATCGCCCCTGCCGAGATTCTGCAGGGCGCGGCCGGCATGATGGTGGGCGGTTGCGAGTTTCGGATGCGTATGCACAACGGCTTGCAGGATCGTCAGCGCCGCGTCGGCCTGCTGGCGCAACTGCAGATCGATGGCCCGGCCTACTTCGGCCTCAACGCTGGACCCGTGTGCGAGGGCTTGCAGGGCCTGACCGGCGATATCGAGACGGCGCTCGGTGATCGCCCACTCACGCAGACGCAGGGCGCTTGCGGCATCGGGCAGCGCGCGCAGCAGGATGCCGACCGCGCCCTGGTCGTCGCCACGGCGGAAGCAGGCATCGGCGGCATGCAGTGGGTTCTGGTCTGGAGGTGCGGAAATCATTGAACGCCAGCGAAGAGCAAGAGGCCGCAGTTTATCGGGGCGCGGACTTCGTCGCGCGGGATGCTGTGGATCGGTTGCTGCTGGCGCACGGGCAATATCAACAGGCGTCGATCCGCCTGCTCGCGGCATCAAGCGTTGCCAACGAACGGAATATTTTTCCCAAGGCAAAAAAGAAGGGCCCCGAAGGGCCCTTCTGAAATTACCGCAGTGCCTGGATTAGAAGCTCTGGGTGTAACGCGCGTACGGCACGCGGCCGTAGCCGTCGTACAGGTTGTAGTCAAACGGACGACCGGTCGGGGCAAACGGATCGAGAACCGGGCCCTTGTCGGTCAGGTTGGTCACGCCGAGCGAGAGCTTGCCGTCCCACGGGGTATTCCACGTGGCCTGCAGGTCGTGGGTGGTCCACGACGGCAGACGGTGGGAGTAGCCGTAGTCGTTGTTGCCAGCAGCTGCCTGAACACCGGCCGTCGACAGCGTGCCGTCGATGTGGTTGATGTTCCAGGCGAAGCTGAAGTCACCGATGGTCCAGACCGTGCCGAGGTTGGCACGGAGTTCCGGAACCGACGGATCGTCGACCAGGTTGCGGGCGCCGTCGAAGCTGTAGTTGCCAACGCGGCTGATCTGCAACTGGTTGCTGATCGCACCCCAGCTACCGACGTCGAAGTTGGTACGCAGATTGACGTCGATACCGTCGGTCTCGAGGGTACCGCGGTTGGCGAAGCCACGCTGGACGTACAGGATTTCACCCTGCGGACCACGTGCGATACCGAGGCCGAGCGACGGCTGCGGCGGCGACACGTTGCCCGGCAGAACGCTGACGCCCGGGGGGCACGGCTGTGCACCGGACAAGCAGCTGATCATCAGGCCGGTCGAGATGGCGGCAACACGATCATCGATTTCGATATCGTAGTAGTCGACCGTCAGGCTCAGCCAGTCGGTGGCGTCCCATGCCAGGCCCGCGCTCCACTGGTCGGACTGCTCCGAGGCGAGGTTCGGGTTGGCGATCGAGTAGGCCGTGATCTGCGTGCTGCAGGTCGGGGCCAGGCCGAAGGCCAGGCAGGTTGCCGGATCGGTAACCGTATCGGCCGAGAACGCCGGCTGGGCGGTGACGATGTCCAGGGTCGGAGCGCGGAAGCCCTGACCGTAGGAAGCGCGCAGCGTCAGCTGGTCGATCGGCTGGAAGCGGACCGAGACCTTGGGCGAGAAGTCATTGCCGTAGTCGGAGTAGTCATCGAAGCGGCCAGCGACGGACACTTCAAGGTTGTCCATGACGGGCATCAGGAATTCGAAGAAGGCTGCCGTAACGTCACGGCCACCACCTGCGGAGTTGCCTGCCGAACCGACGATCTGACCCGAGGACTGCAGGGTGTCGTAGATGTCGGAGTAGGTCTCTTCGCGGTACTCGGCACCGAATGCGATGGCTGCGGAACCGCCGCCCATCTCGAACAGGTCGACACTGGCGTTGGCGTACAGCTCCTGGATCTGCGTAGCCGAGTCACGGTTGATCGTGGCGACCAGGCCGTCGAGAACGCTGCGCGGAACCGAGAACGGATCGTAGATGTTATAGCGGCCGTTGGCGATCGCTGCCTGGGCCAGACCACCGACCACATAGTTGCGGCCGAGATCGTAGTACTGCTGCTCGCTGTGACGCAGACCGAAGTCGACGAAGAAATCGCCGATGGTGCCTTCGAAGCCGACGTTCAGGTTGTAGCTGTTCTGATCCGTTTCGGTGTCACGCGGGCCGAGTGCGGCAAAGCGGTGACGCAGGAAGTACGGAACGTTCGGGTTGTAGCCAGCGCTCGGGAAGCGAACCGCCGGATGGTTGGGCGAGCCGACCGGAATGAACGGCAGGCCACCCGGCCACGGCGAGGACGGCACCGGCGCGTAACGGCCGAAGCTCTTGGAGCGGGCAACGTTACCGGCGAAGTAGGTCGACCAGTCGTCATTGATCTGGTAGCTACCACGGGTGAACAGCGACTGGCCATGAATCTCGGCTTCGTCAGCTGCTGCCGACGAGAAGTCGTAGAAGCAGCGGGTGGCGGTCGAGAAGAAGTTGTTGGCGTCGCAGTTGAAGCCCGGCAGCTTGGAGCCGAAGGTCGGGTTGTTGTGGAAACCGCCCGGCACGAAGCCGTACAGGGTGCCCGGAGCCGGCGTGGCATTGAACAGGTTGTTCGAGAACGTCGAAGCACCGCCCGTCGAATAGTCACGCTCGCGCTGGAAGATGATGCCGCGGCTGTTGTACGAAGCGCCAGCCAGCAGGCTGCCGCGCTCGCCGGACGCGCCGAAGATCACCGAACCTTCTTCGGTCTCGCCGCCCGCTGCACGCGGGTTGCCAGCACCGATGGTCATTTCCGCGCCTTCGAAATCCTTGCGGGTAATGATGTTGATGACGCCGCCGATGGCGTCGGAACCGTAAATGGCCGATGCGCCGTCGGAGAGGATTTCGATGCGCTCAACAGCTGCGAGCGGAATCGAGTTCAGATCCTGGCCCGAACCGGTATTCGGCGAAACCGGTGCACGGCGGCCGTCGATCAGGATCAGGGTACGGCTGCCGCCCAGACCACGCAGGCTGACTTCGGCAAACGACTGCGCCGAAGAACCCGACTGCGGACGGAACGAGCCGAACGAGTTGAAGGTGGTGTTGCGGAGGAAATCGGCAACGTTGGTGTCACCCGAAGCGTCGATGTCCTGACGATCGATCACGGTGATCGGCAGCGAACCTTCGACATCGGCGCGCTTGATGCGTGAGCCGGTGACTTCGATGCGCTCCATCGTGGTGTCGGAGCCCTCTTCCTCATCCTGCGCGAATGCAGGGGCGGAAACGAGTCCCAGCAGGCCCACGGTACCGGCCGCGAGGCCGAGACGAACGGCGTTACTGAGCAAATTACGTTTGATCTTCATTCACTTATCTCCAACATTCAGTGTGTCTAAACACAGTTCGGGACATCCGTCTTCCATGTCCTAGGAAGGGCCTACGGCGCAGGCGCACGCCTACGCGGTGAGCGTAAAACCAGAATAGCAACAACTCTTTAACAAGGGAATAGCGCAAAATTAACGATGTTGCGCTGCCGCAACAAGCTGCCCGCGTTCACAAAGGGCATTGATTCCAAGGTAGTGAGCTGCATCGAGGCCGCGGTCTTGCGGTAGCGCTGCGCAAGCCTGCCGGCGGGGCACACTATATGATGTGCGGATGAATTCCGATCCACAGACAAAGCGACCGCCATCCGGTGCAACCGGCATGGAAGCGCGCCGCAGCAGCTGGTCGCAGTACTGGGCCTCTGGCCTGCTGCATTCCTGCCCGGGCTCGTTCGCCGGCAATTACGACGGCGCCATTGCCCAATTCTGGGCACAATCGTTTGCGCGGCTTGGGCCTGGTCAACGCGTGCTGGATATCGCCACCGGCAATGGCGCGTTGCCGCGCCTGCTGTTCGGGGTGGACGGCGGCAACGACTTCGACGGCGAGATCGACGCCATTGATCTGGCCCGAATGGCCCCGGACTGGCTGGGCCGCCTGCGCCCGGCACAACGCAGTCGCCTGCATTTTCATCCGGGCACCGATGCCGAGGCACTCCCGTTCGCCGATGGTCAATTCAATCTGGTGATCAGCCAGTACGGCATCGAGTACGCCGATCTGGATCGTGCCCTGGTCGAGGCGGCGCGTGTACTGGGCGTGCAGGGCAGCCTGTGTCTGCTCATGCATCATCGCCAGTCGCTGCCGGTGCAGAAGGCCGAAGCCGAGCTGGAAATTCTTGCGCAATTGCGCGGCGATGCCGATCTGCTCGCCTGCGCGCACCGCATGCTGCCCTGGATCGCATTGGCAGCGAGCGCCGAGGGCCGCAGCAAGTTGGCCGGCAATGCCCAGGCACAGGCCGACCGTACACGCTTCAATGTCTGCCAGCAGGCGATCGATGGCTTGATCGCAGGTGCGACCGCCGAGAGCGAGGCCGTCGTGGAACTCCGTGATGACGTGCAGCAGGTGCTGGCGCTGGCGCAGACCCGCGGTCGTGCGTCAGCCGAAGCCGCACTGCAGGCGCTTGCCCAGCGGCAGGCGGACCAGCAACTGCGGGCACGCGAGCTGATCGCGCACGCGCTCGATCAGGAGCGCATGCAGGCGGTGCTGCACTTGCTCGCCAGCCTGGGCTTCGCTTCGGTGCGCGCGCAGCCGCTGCACTATCAGCAGCATCTGATGGGGTGGACGCTGATCGCCGAGCGCCCGCCGGCGCGATGATCTCGCCTGCTGCCCTGCAGGGGACGGACACTGTCTCTCGCAAGCTGGCGGCAGCGCGGACTCTGCCGGCAATGAGTCTCTGTCATCGGCATGATCGTCACTGCCACTCCTGAATGGCACCAATCCTCAGCAGCCGCTGGACTTGCGACACCGGACATGACGAATGGAGGGCGTCGCTCCTGCGACGCCTGCTTGCGACACCGGACACGACGAGTGGAGGACGTCGCTCCTGCGATGCCTGCGGGCTACCGCCAGGCCATCCGCGAGAATCCATCGGGGTTTCATCAGCAGCGAGAGATCAGGGCGGCGCCGCAAAAGAAGCCCGAGCGGCCGCGCAGGAGCGCGGCCCTCCGTCCCATGCGCCCTCCCGATTCGCAACAATCCTCATCAGTCGCTGAACCTTCGACATCAGCCGCTGTGAATGGAGGGCGTCGCTCCTGCGACGCCTGCTTGCGACACCGGACACGACGAGTGGAGGACGTCGCTCCTGCGATGCCTGCGGGCTACCGACAGGCCATCCGCGAGAATCCATCGGGGTTTCATCAGCAGCGAGAGATCAGGGCTGCGCCGCAAAAGAAGCCCGAGCGGCCGCGCAGGAGCGCGGCCCTCCGTCCCATGCGCCCTCCCGATTCGCAACAATCCTCATCAGTTGCTGGACCTTCGACATCAGCCGCTGCGAATGGAGGGCGTCGCTCCTGCGACGCCTGCTTGCGACACCGGACACGACGAATGGAGGGCGTCGCTCCTGCGATGCCTGCGGGCTACCGACAGGCCATCCGCGAGAATCCATCGGGGTTTCATCAGCAGCGAGAGATCAGGGCGGCGCCGCAAAAGAAGCCCGAGCGGCCGCGCAGGAGCGCGGCCCTCCGTCCCATGCACCCTCCCGATTCGCAACAATCCTCATCAGTCGCTGGACCTTCGACATCAGCCGCTGCGAATGGAGGGCGTCGCGACTGCGACGCCTGCGGGCTGCCGACAGGCCATCCGCGAGAACCCATGGAGCGTGGCACTCCCTGCGTCAGCAACAGCACGACCCGAGCACTCGCTCAGACAGGGAGGGAACCGAGACGTGATGAGGATTGCAACGAATCAGGTCGTCGCTAACCCCGAATTCGATCTTGCACGTTTCATTGCTCACCCCCACGAAGGAGTGCCGACATGAAACGCCTGGTCCTGAGTTCCGCCATCGCCCTCGCATTGAGCCTGACCGCCTGCAGCACCGCACCCGACGCGACACGCGATGCGCGCCAACAGTCGCAATTGCGCGACCTCGATGAAGTCGCCGCCGACCGCGTGGTTCTCGCGGAAAAGGAGGATGAACTCGGCCGATCCGAAGACATCCCGATCGTGCTGATGGAACCCGCGCCCGAACAGAAGCGTGAGCTCGAATCTGTCGATGTCACCGGATCGCGGATCAGCGCGCCCAAGGAAGCGCGCCGGGCCGATGTCCGTGGCGCGGCAGGTGCATTGGCACAACAGCCGATGGCCGCGCCGGAGTCGAAGCCGGTACCGCATGCTCGGCAGGATGCGACCGCAATCGTTTTCGAGAGTGCCTTGCCACCGCCACCGCCGCCGCCGCCGATGGAAGAGGCCAATCGCGAAGGCTACGCCGCCTTGGTCGACAACCAGGTCATCCGCGTTGCCGACAACGCGGTCTCCACGTTCTCGATCGACGTTGACACCGGCAGCTACAGCAATGTGCGGCGGATGATCGAGCAGGGCCAGTTGCCGCCGGCCAATGCCGTGCGTGCCGAGGAAATGATCAATTACTTCGACTACGGCTACCAGCCGCCGGCCGCCATCGAGACCCCGTTCAGCGTGACGACCGAGCTCGCTCCAGCGCCATGGAATCCGGCGCGCGTGCTGATGCAGATCGGCATCAAGGGCTTTGAAGTGCCGAAGGCGCAGACACCGCCGGCCAATCTGGTGTTCCTGATCGATACCTCGGGCTCGATGCAGTCGGCCGACAAGATCGAATTGCTGAAGGCGGCGTTCAAGGAAATGTTGCCTGGGTTGCGCGCGCGCGATCGGGTTTCGATCGTTGTCTATGCTGGCTCGGCCGGCCTGGTATTGGCGCCGACGCCGGGTGATGAGCGCGAGCGGATTGCCGAAGCACTCGATCAGCTCGCTGCCGGTGGCTCGACCAATGGTGCGGCGGGCATTGAACTGGCGTACCAGATGGCGCAGCAGAACTACATGGACGGCGGCATCAACCGCGTGATCCTGGCCACGGATGGCGATTTCAATGTCGGCACTGTCAGTATCGATGCGCTCAAGACCCTGGTCGCCGACAAGCGCAAGTCGGGCATCGCGCTGACCACGCTCGGATTTGGTCAGGGCAACTACCAGGACGTCACCGCCGAGCAACTGGCCGATGTCGGCAATGGCAACCACGCCTATATCGACTCCCTGCAGGAGGCGCGCAAGGTGCTGGTCGAGGAAGTGGGTTCGACCCTGATGACCATTGCCAAGGACGTCAAGATCCAGGTCGAGTTCAATCCGGCGCAGGTGAGCGAGTATCGATTGATCGGCTACGAGAATCGCATGCTGCGCCGTGAAGACTTCAACAATGATCGCATCGATGCCGGTGAGATCGGGGCCGGCCATGATGTCACCGCGATCTATGAACTGACCCTGGTCGGCAGCGGTGCCGAGGCCAGCGACCCGCTGCGCTATGGCAAGGCAGTCGCGGTGCCGGTGGACAGGAGCGGCGAACTGGCCTGGCTGAAACTGCGCTACAAGCAGCCGACGTCCACGGTCAGCACCCTGATCGACAAGCCGATCCAGCGCAGTCAGATCAAGGCCGAGCCGAGCAATCGACTGGCGTTTGCCGCTGCGGTGGCGGCCTATGCCGACCTGCTGCGTGGTGGCAGCCATTCGGCCGAATTCGACTATTCCGATGTGATCCGTCTGGCCCGCCGTGGGCTCGCCGATGATGCCCGCGGCTACCGGCGCGGATTTGTCTCCCTGGTCGAGCGGACCGCAGCA
Source organism: Pseudomonadota bacterium (assembly GCA_022843465.1). Classification (GTDB taxonomy): domain Bacteria; phylum Pseudomonadota; class Gammaproteobacteria; order Xanthomonadales; family Ahniellaceae; genus 0-14-3-00-62-12. Next base: position 36,695 of record JALHNO010000014.1, read on the forward strand.
CTCAGCACCCCCGAGCCGGGTCCGCAGATCAGCATGGAGCACTGAGCGCGCGCAGGCTGTCCACGAAACCCAGTGCCGGCGCTTGCCTCGCCGGCGCTGCGGCGTGCGCGAACTGCCCGTCCCGCGATGCATGCCCGGCGACCGCTACAATGCCCGCTTTCCTGGTAGTGGTGATTGCGGATGAACACGGATGGAGCGCGCGAACCCGGTGTGGTGATCGTCGGTGCCGGTCAGGCCGGTGCCGAGGCGGGTTTTGCGCTGCGCAGCGCCGGCTACACCGGTGCGATCGACCTGATCGGCCGCGAGACCTGGCCACCGTATCGGCGGCCGCCGCTGTCCAAGCAGTTCATTGCCGGCGATGGCGCGCCCGAGCAACTGCTGATCAAACCGGCGGCGGCGTATCACAAGGCCGACATCACACTGCACACCGGCGATGGCGTCAGCAGCATTGATCGCGCTCGGCATGAGGTCGTGTTCGCCGATGGCCGGCGCCTGCGTTACCGCACGCTGATTCTCGCGACCGGTGCCGAAGCGCGGCGATTGCCGCTGCCGGGAAGCGACCTGGCTGGCGTGCATGTGCTGCGCAGCATCGACGACGCCCTGGCTCTGCGCCGGCATTTCCGCTCCGAGCAACGTCTGGTGATTGTGGGCGGTGGCTTCGTCGGCCTCGAGGTGGCCGCGCTCGCGCGTCAGCATGGTCTGCAGGTCACCGTTCTCGAGGCAGCACCGCGGCTGCTGGCGCGAGTGGTCACGCCCCTGCTGTCCGGATTCTATGTCGATGTGCATCGCGATGCCGGCGTGCGTATCGAACTTGGCGCTGAAGTGCGCGGCTTCGTCGGTGCTGCCGGCCAGTTGACAGCGGTCGAATGCGCCGGCGAACAGATCGCCGCCGATCTGGTGCTGATTGGTGTCGGCGCCCGCATTGCCGACGAGCTGGCCGCCGCCGCCGGGCTCGAAGTCGAGCATGGCGTACGCACCGATGCGGATTGTCGTACCGGCGATCCGGACATCTATGCCATCGGTGATTGCGCATGCAGCTGGCGACCCTATGCGGAACAACATCTGCGCCTGGAATCGGTGCCCAATGCGATCGAACAGGCACGCCATGTCGCCCAGTTGATCGCCGGCAAGCCGGCGCCCGCATCGGCACCACCGTGGTTCTGGTCGGACCAGTACGACCTCAAGTTGCAGATGGTCGGCATCTCGGGTGCGGACGACCAGGAGGTGGTGCGCGGCGATCTCGCCGCGCGTTCCTTCATGGTGTTTTATCTGCGCGCTGGGCGCCTGATCGCCGTGGTCGCGGTCAACCGGGTTGCCGAATTCAATGTCGCCAAGAAGCTGGTGGCCGATCAGGTGACGATCGACGCCTGTGTGCTGGCCGATGAGGCGCGCGCGCTCAAGGATTTCTGCAGCTGAGCCAACCCGCTCACGTTGGCCGCTGGTGTGGGCTGCGCGTTGATCCACACAGAACCCGCAACCCGCGACGACATGCCGCGGTCCAGTGCTTGAAGAAACCAGGGGGCCGAAGCCCCCTGTGTGCAGGCGACTGAAAGTAACTGCCTACGGCGCCAGCTCCCAGAAGCCGCGACCGTAGGTGGCCACGCGGACCAGGCTGGAGTCGGCGGCGATGTACATGTCCATGACATTGACCAGGGGCATGCCGGCGCCGAATCGGGTCCAGGTCGAGCCGCCGTTGGTCGACTTGTAGACACCCAGGTGGGTGCCGGCATACACCACAGCGGCGTCCCCCGGGTCGGTCGTCACGGTATTCACCGGCACCCCGGTCGGGAATCCGGCGCCATCGATGGCGACGAAGCTGGTGCCGCCATTGGTCGATTTCCACAGGTGCGACTTGCTGGCGTCCGGTGCGACCGAAGCCACGTAGACAATGCTCGGGTTGATCCGGTCAAAGTGCACATCACTGATCGACAGTCCATTGTTCGGCAAGGCGCCGGACTGGGTCCAGGAAGTACCCCCATTGCTGGTCAGGAAGACCCGGCCACCGCTGGCTGCGACACCGATCGTGCTGGAGCTGCTCTGGGCGACGCCAACCTGGCGAATCGCGAAGCTGGTGGTGGGAAGCCCGCTGACACCCAGTGCCGTCCAGCTGCCAGCGTAGTTGGTCGACTTGTATACCTTGGCGTTGACGTGGGTAAACACCGTGTTGCCGGTGGTATCGCCGTCCCAGGCCTCGATATGCGTGATGAAGGGCGCGCTCGCCGAATTGTTCGACTCGGTAATGCCCGAAGAGGCTGTTGCAAAAGTCGAGCCCGCGTTGGTGCTCTTGTAGATGCGGGCGTAGTACAGGGAGCCGAGCATCAGGTTGGCATTGCTGCGATTGATGTTGGAACCGAAGCCATCGCCGCCGAGTGACTGATTGAAGGTGCCCGTCGTGCCCACGCGCACCCGAGTGCCATTGTCCTGGAAGCCGCCGACTACCGCGCTGCGGTTGTTGGTAGAAGAGCCCACCGAGTACAGCAGGTGCGAGATCAGACCAACGTTCAAATCATCGGTCCAGCTGGTTCCGGTATTGCTCGACTTGAAGATGCCGCCGTCGGTGCCGACGTAGAAATTGCCGAGCGAATCAAATGCGGCCGCGTGGAAGTCGGCATGGATGTAGGGCAGACCGTACTGCGCGAGCCAGTTGCTCTTCATCGTGTAAGTCCAGGTGCTGCCGGACAGCGTGGCCGAGGCCAGGTGCAAGGCGCCGCCGAAGAAGAACTGGTTGGCATTGCCGGGATTGACGATCAGCGCATGGTTGTACCAACCCTGGCCGTTCAACACGCATTTGGGAGCGGTGCATTCGGTGTTCTGATTGGAGTATTTCCTGGAATTGGCGGTGGCGCTGAGCGCGGTCCAGGTGCTGCCGCCGTTGCTGGACTTGAACAGGTCCGCAAGATCATTGGCGGTGCCATTGTTGGGGATCGCCGCCATCGCGTAGATCGTCGTACGCAGACTCGGTGCCGAAGCCAGCGAAATGCGGCCGACGCCGGTGGTCTTGGTGGGGCCGCTGGCCTTGGTCCAGGTCTGGCCATTGTTTGACGAGTAGAACACCTGGCCATTGGTGGTGCCGGTGGTGACCGTGGGCGTGGCTTCGAGTGAAAGCGCAAAGCCGCTGCCCCCGGTGAACTCGATATCCCAGGTCGCAGGAGCATCGGCAAAGCCGGTAGCGAGCGTGACCGGTGCAAAACTGGCGCCGCTGTCGGTTGATCTAAACAGCCCGATATCCGTTGCCGCGAGCACGATCGTGCTGTCGCCAGGCGCGACATACAGGTCGCGAATGGACGTCGAACTGCCCAGATAGACCGGGCCGCTCCAGTTCTCGCCGGCATTGGTCGACTTGTAGAGCCCGAGGCCGGTGCCATCGAAGGCGTCGCCCATTCCCAGATACAAGGTGTTGACGTTGTTCGGATCCATCGTCAGTGCGCCCGCGGACAGCGAGCCCAGCGTTTCAGTCTTGGGCGACCAGCTCAAGCCGCCATCGGTGGTTTTCCAGACGCCGCCGCCGGCCATTGCGATGAAGATCTGATTGGCATTCCCGGGCGTGGTGACGATGGCGTTGGGCCGCCCGGCGTCGGTGAGGTTGTTGAGTACCACCGAGCCATTCTTGATGACGGTGGCATTGTTGGGACCGAGATTGAGCCAGTTGCTGCCGACCGCTGCCAGCTTGGCATTGAGGTCGAGCAGTTCGCTCATCTTGCCGACGTTGCCGCCCGGCATCAGCTGTGCGTAGCGGGAGCGTTCCCGCTCCGCGGCTTCATTCATCGCGCGGGCAAAGCCCTTTTCCGGTTTGGATTCGTACCACCACTCACTGATGCCCTTGCGTCGCTCGTTGGCGTTGTCGGACTCCGGCTTGGAGTCGGCGCCATTGGCGTGAGCGTTCCCCGAACACACAGCAACGAGCAACAGCGCCACCAGTGGCGCCTGTCTGACGATGGACATCTGTTTTCCCCTGAAGGCAGAGTGGCAAGAACCGGATGCGCTTCCCCGAACGATGTGGCGCTCCCGGCGAAATCTTCCCGCACGGTGGCCTGACCGGCGTTGAAGGTGCGCGGATCGTAGAGCAAGCGCGCTGCATGTCATGGCGCAACGCAACAGACGTTCTGGACAGGCAGATCGGCCGCGGGAACACCGTGCTTCCCCAGCTGGCGACAGGCCATGCCACCAGGTAGCGCCAACGCAAGTCATGGCCGCAGTATTGGCATGGCGCAGATTGTGGCCGTTTTCCAGCCCGCGGCAGCAGTCCGGATACTTTGGCCTGAGCGATCAGGTTGCCGAGATCACAGCATGTCGCGGCGCAATCCTGCTCCGACAGCAGGTCTGGCGAAGCCCAAAAAGCCGCTGCGATCGGGCTGCAAAGGCAGCTGGTGCGCGCCGCGTAAGAATAGTTCACAGACAAGCCGGTTGACGTCTGCGCACGGCAAAGCCCGTCCATGTACTCGGTCTGCCCTGGTCGATTGCACCATGGTGCATTGCAGCAGTCGACGAATAGGCACAGAATCGGGCGCTGGGTCGTCGTCGTCCGGCGGTGACCGCAGACTCGGAGGTGCAGGCATGCTCTATCAGATGGTCGAATGGCAGCGCGCGATGGCAGCGCCGATGACCGCGGCGGCAGGCAGCTTCGCCAAGGCCTTTGCCAACCCCGCCAGCCCGCTTGCGCTCTGGCCGGGCGCCGCGCGTATGGCCGCTGGCCTCGAGCTGGCCTACCGCCTCGGCAAACACTACGAGAAGCCGGAGTTCAATATCACCTCGGTGCAGGCCGGCGGTCGTGAGATTCCGGTGCTTGAGCGCATCGAGATTCAGAAGCCGTTCTGCCGGCTGATCCGCTTCGACCGCTATTCCGATGACGCCGCGACCATCGAACGCATGGGCAGGGACCCGGTCGTGCTCCTCTGTGCGCCGCTGTCGGGACATCATTCCACCCTGTTGCGCGATACCGTGCGTACCCTGCTGCCCGATCACAGAATCTATCTGACCGACTGGATCGACGCCCGCATGGTGCCGGCCGATCAGGGCGGTTTTGGCCTCGATGACTACGTCCACTACATCCAGGAATTCATCCGCCATCTCGGCGCCGGCAACCTGCATGTGATCTCGGTTTGCCAGCCCACTGTGCCGGTGCTTGCGGCCATCTCGTTGCTGGCCTCGCGCAAGGAGGCGACGCCGGCGACGATGACGATGATGGGTGGCCCGATCGACGCCCGACTCAGCCCGACCTCGGTCAACTCACTGGCCACCCAGCGGCCGCATGAGTGGTTCGAGCATAGTCTGATCTACTCGGTGCCGAGCAACTATCCCGGTGCCGGACGTCGCGTCTATCCCGGCTTCCTGCAGCACAGCGGCTTCGTCGCGATGAATCCGAGTCGCCACTTCAAGGCGCACTGGGACTACTTTCTGGATCTGGTCCGCGGCGACAAGGAGGACGCCGCCGCACACGTGGCGTTTTACGATGAGTACAACGCCGTGCTCGATATGGACGCCGATTTCTATCTCGACACGATCCGTACCGTCTTCCAGGAATTCCAGCTGCCGCTCGGCACCTGGCAGGTCGATGGTGAACTGGTTCGGCCGCAGGACATCCGCGGCACCGCCCTGCTGACCATCGAAGGTGAGCTCGACGACATCTCCGGCAGCGGCCAGACCGAAGCTGCCCACACGCTCTGCACCGGCATCGCCGCGGCACGCCGACAGCATTACGTTGCGGCAGGTGCTGGCCATTACGGAGTGTTCTCGGGCCGGCGCTGGCGCGAGAAGGTCTACCCGGAAGTGCGCGCCTTTATTCGCAAGTACGCGCGCTGATTGCATCCGCGCCGGCGGCGACCGGCCGGGCGCAGGAATGCGCCAGCGTGGCCCGTGTCGCAAACCTGTGCCAAATCTCGCCTGCATACTGGCTACTCGCAATTTCGGGGAACCTGCCTGCATGCCCAGTCCATTCGATCGCCGCGCCACCCGTCACACCCCGGTGTGCAACGACACACCAGCGCCGGGTCCCAGGTTCTGCCTGCACCTGCTGTTGCTGCTCGCCCTGCTGTTGCCTGTGACGGCGTTCGCGGCACAGCTGCAGATTCCGGCCAGCCACCCGCGGCTGTTCTATGCCAACAGCGCAAGGCTGACCCAGACCCAGTCCTGGCTGACCGGCCATCCGCTCAATCCGGTCGGCACCTCCAGTACCGCGATGATGGAGCGCGCATTGCGCGGCCTGTTGACCGGCAGCAATAGCGACTGCGATCAGGCCGTCGCCTATCTGGTTGGCTGGGAGGCTTCGGCCCAGGGCAGTGGTGTGCGCGATGCGCTGCGCCAGCAGGGCGAGGATGTACTGCTGATCTACGACTGGTGCCATCACCGCTTGTCTGCCGGCCAGATCAGCACCCTGGTCACGCGCTGGAACGGTTATCTCGATGTCGAGTTTGCCGATGACTTTGCCAATCACGGCGCCGAGGCCAACAACTACTGGTGGGGCCGCACGCGCAACAGCCTGCTCTGGGGCATCGCCAGTTTCAACGACAATGCGCGCGCGCAATACTTCATCGATCAGGCGCTTGATGTGCGCATGGATCAGTGGTTCGCCGGCTGGTATCAGGATTTTGGTCGCGGCGGTGTGTTTGCTGAAGGCACCGACTACGGCGTCACCATGCTCGCCTATCCGCTGATTGCGTTCGCAAGCGCAGCCGACTTCGGTCACGACGCCTTCGCACAGACGCCGTTTTTTCGCGAAGCGATCTACGCGTTGATTTACGGCACCACACCCGGCCCGACCACCACGACGGGCGGCAGCAGTGGGGTCCCGATGGTGATTCCGTTCAACGACGACGAACACTTCTTCGAGGGCGGCGTGATCAATGCGCGCGATTACCTCGGCGACTTCGCTGCCTTCTTCGGTCAGCGCGATCCGAGCAGTGGCAATGCCCGCCATATGCGCACCTGGCTTGCCAGTACCAATGCCGGCCGACGCTGGATGTTTGATGCAATCCGCTCGACGGCGAATACCGGGCAAGCCGATCTTCCGCTCGATTATTTTGCGCCCGGTGCCGGTGTGTTCGACATGCGCAGCGCGCATGATGCCAATGCCATGCAGGTGCATCTGCAACTCAACACTCCGGGTGGCATCGAACATCGTCACTACGATGGCGGCAGCTTCCAGATCTGGCGCAAGGGCCGCTGGCTCAGTCGCGAGAGCGTTGGCTATTCCGACATGCTGGTGGGCCTCGCCGGCATGGGCGAGACCACGACCGAGTCGGCATTGGCACACAATACGTTGATGTTCGAAGGCAAGACCACCGGGCTCTGGATCGGCAGCGGACCGCGGGTGATTCCGCCGGGCCAGGGTCGCGACGACAATCCCGATGGCCTGCCCGAAGTCACCCGTCTGCAGCATCATCCGGAGTTCGCCTACGTCGCGGTCGACTACTCCGATGCCTATCGCAATACCGATGGTCCACGCGTCGACTGGCCCTATGCCGATCGGGTGGTGCGCGAGTTCATCTTCCTGCGCTCGTTGCAGGCCCTGGTGGTGCTTGATCGCATGCGCGCCAGCAGTGATTCCCTGCTGCCGTTCTATCAGACCGGCAGCTGGGTGATTCCGGGTCCGCATCTGGCTGCCGAGCAGGTACGCCGCACCTTCGCGATGCACTTCGAGACCCTGCCCGTAGTTGCCGGCCCGCGCGTTCAAGCTGTGAACGGCAACCAGACCACCGAGCTGATCACCCTCGTACCTGCCGCACCGACGTACCGCGTGATAAATGAGGACCGACCCGGTGACGAGCAGGCCGGCCAGTATCGGCTTGAGCTTGATTCGATCGGGACCGCGGAAAGCTATTTCCTGCAAGTCATCCATGGCCGCGACAACGGCGCCGCCGCGCTCGCCGCAGTGCTCACCGACAACGGCAGCAGCTGGACCCTGCAACTCAGCGCCCCCGGTCAGAGTGCCAGCCTGATCCTCAACAAGGGCATGAGCAGCAGCGGTGGCACCATCGCCATCAACGGCGGTTCCGCGGAGCCCCTGCGCGTCAATGTGCAAGGCATCAGCGTCACCAGCGAACGTCCGGTCTGGGAGGCCGGAGACAGCTTCTTCGTGAACGGTTTCGAGTCGCCTTGATCTTGCTTTTCATCTCCCGCATGCGGGAGACAGGACCGCAGGGCCGGATGAGGGTGGTCCCGGTTGGCGTTGGCGCCGATGTTGCGCCGTTGTGTCCATTGCGCGATGATGCATCGCAATTGCAATGCATTGGATCGCCATGAAAACGGCCACGATTCCCTCGTTACGCGTCGACCCGGCCTTGCGCAAGGCCGCCGAGGAAGTGCTGCATGCCGGCGAAAGTCTTTCCAGTTTCGTCGAACAGTCGGTGCGCGCCCTGGTCGAGCGGCGCCGTAGCCAGGACGCGTTCATTGCGCGCGGGCTGGCCGCGCGCGGCTCGGCACAGCGCGAAGGTGTCTATCTGTCATCAGCCACGGTGCTGAAGAAACTCGAATCGCGTCTTGCCAAAGCCAAGAAAAAGCCGGCATGAGATTCCGCGTCCGCTTCACACCCGAGGCGGAAGATGACCTGGTCCGGCTCTACGACTTTCTGCTGCAGCGTGATGATGGTGACTGGACCATCGCCGAACATGCGCTCGACGCCATCCGCAATGGAATCGCCTTGCTGGAATCCTCGCCGTTCAATTGCCGCAAAGCGACATCCGCAAACAGCTTTCTGCGCGAACTCATCATCCCGTCCGGCGCTGCCGGCTATGTGGCACTGTTTGAAATCGAAGACGCCAAGACCGTCACCGTGCTGGCAGTTCGGCATCAGCGCGAAGACGACTATTATTGAATCCGTGGGCAGACGGTCAGCGGGTCGCAGAATCGAGTGTGTCGCACCTGTACCCGCCGAGACGGAAGCGTCGGCGGCTGTGGCCGATTGGATCAAAATGCACAAACACATCGCGCAGCTGTTGCCGAGGCTCGGAGGCTGACGAGGCCTTGTCTACCAGGCGCCGCCTTCGTCCTCTGGCTTGCACGGTCTGGCAAAGCTGGCGCCAATTGCCGGAATCCGCGCGTCCTGCAATATCCGGCGCGCACGGTCACGCCCAGGTAGGGCAAATACTGTGTGGCGGGCTTTCAACTGCTGAGCGCGTCATCCACCGTGTGGTCGCGACGACGCAGCGTTCGCGCATGGGAGGTGCATAGCGTGATGTTGCTGCGATCGGGGCAGCGGACATGCCGATGTCGGGTACCGCTGCGCGGGACCCGACCTACGCGCTGCAATATCCGGCGCGCACGGTCACGCCCAGGTAGGGCAAATACTGTGTGGCGGGCTTTCAACTGCGGAGCAAGTCATCCGCCCTGTGGTCGCGACGACGCAGCGTTCGCGCATGGGAGGTGCATAGCGAGATGGTGCTGCGATCGGGGCAGCGGACATGCCGATGTCGGGTACCGCTGCGCGGGGCCCGACCTACTCGCTCTGCGGGGGACGTCATCCGCCGTGTGGTCGCGACGACGCAGCGTTCGCGCATCGGAGGTGCATAGCGTGATGTTGCTGCGATCGGGGCAGCGGACATGCCGATGTCGGGTACCGCTGCGCGGGACCCGACCTACTCGCTGTTGGCTGCTGTGTCCGGACGGACGATCGAATGGTGGCTATGGGTGGGCTCGAACCACCGACCCCGGCATTATGAGTGCCGTGCTCTAACCGGCTGAGCTACATAGCCACGAGGGGGCCGGCATTCTTGTTAGTGGGGGCGGGAATGTCAAGTGATTTCGCCGTCGATGCCCGCCTAAGTGCTTATGAATCAATCGAATGGATTGAGCAGGCGGGCGCCGGTGGGGTGCATGTGCAGGGTGTTGCGGGTGACCAGGGTCAGGTCATATTCCAGCGCGGAGGCGGCGATCTGCTTGTCGATGGCATTGGTGCCATCAGGCGCCATCAGACGCGCCCAGATGCGCGCGGTGTGCCCGCTGAACGCCAGGATGCGATCTTCAAATTGCGCAATGAGCTGTTTGCTCAGCCAGAGACGCAACCGACCAGCCTGCAACTCGTCGCCTCGGGCCGACAAGCAATCTACCCCTCGCCACAGTTCACCGAGGCAGATCGCAGCAAGGTAAAGCTGGGCGTCGGTTTTGCGCGCCTCGGCAAAAAATCTGCGCACACCGGGGTTGCAGCGCTCACCCTTGCGGGATTCGCTGATCACATTGGTGTCGACCAAATACACGGGTGACCGTGCTCAGGCGGTTCGCCCGCTGCTTTGGGCGCGCGCGAAGTCGTCCTCCTTACCCACATCTGGCATCGAAGCCAGTACTTCGGCAAAGCTGCGTCGCCGTGGCTTGGCAATCGCAGCAGCCAGCAAGGCGCGTACCTCGGCCTCCATGCTGCGGGCATTGCGCGCGGCACGTTCGCGCAGGCCTTGCGCCACGTCGTCGTCAAGATCTCGGATATGCAGAGTGGCCATGGCGCGGATCTCCAACTGGATGCAAGCAATGCTAGCATTGCTCAAACCCGCCCTCAAGGCAGCAACTTGCCCGGGTTCAGGATGCCATCGGGATCGAACTGGCCCTTGATCGCCTGCATCATGGCCAGCGTAGCCGGGTCGATTGCCTTGCTCATGAACGGGCGCTTGGCGATGCCGATGCCGTGTTCGCCACTGAGCGTGCCACCGAGGGCGATCACCTGATCGAAGACCTCGGCGAGCGCGCTCGGCGCATTGCCTGCCTGCGCCGAATTCGCGGGATCGAACATCAGGTTCACGTGCAGATTGCCATTGCCGGCATGACCAAAGCAGACGATGGGAATGCCGCTGCGTCGGGAGATCGCGCCGACCGTGGCAACCAGATCGGGCACGCGTGAAACCGGCACCACCACATCTTCGTTGATCTTCTCCGGCGCGATGCTGCGCAGCGCTGGCGACAGCGCCTTGCGGGCGGCCCACAGCTGGCGCACCTCGTCCTCGTTGCCGGCGCTGTCCAGGCTGATCAGACCATCGCCGTGCGCGGCTCTGGATACCGCGTCGACGCTGGCCTGGATGGCGGCGTGGCTGCCATCAACCTCGATCATCAACAGGGCACCGGCAGCTGGAATGTCGGCACCGCCGATTTCGCGAGCCAGACGCACGGCTTCGCCGTCCATGAACTCGAGCGCGCACGGCGTTGCCGGCTGGCGCATGATGCGTGCCACCGCAGCGGCGGCGCTGGCGACGTCGCGGTAGAGCGCGCGCAGCGTGCGCACGGTCTCGGGCAGTGGCGTCAGTTTCAGTGTCGCCTGGGTGATGATCGCCAGTGTGCCTTCGGAGCCGACCAGGAAGCGGGTCAGGTCATAACCGGTTGCGCCCTTGGTCGTGCGCGTGCCACAGCGCAGCAGCGCGCCGGTACCGGCCACGGCATCGAGGGCCAGCACATTGTCGCGGCAGGCACCGTACTTGACCGCGCGCGGTCCGCCGGCATTGCAGGCGAGATTGCCGCCGATCGATGAGTACGCGGCGCTGGTGGGATCGGGTGGCCAGAACAGACCATGCGGGCGCAGCGCGGCCTGCAGATCGCCATTGAGCACGCCCGGCTCGACCACGGCGGCGCGGTTGTCGGGATCGATCTCGATGATCCGTCGCATGCGTTCGAGACTGAGCACGATGCCGCCGGCCAGTGGCACGGTGGCACCCGTTGTATTGGTTCCCTGGCCACGGGCGACCAGTGGCACCCGATGCGCGCGGCAGGCGGCGACGATCGCGATTACGTCATCCTGGTTGTGGGCCCAGGCCACCGCCTGCGGCAGGGCTTCAATACGCGAGTTGTCGTAGGCATAGCTCAGTCGATCTGCCTGCGCGGTGCTGAAGCCCTGTGGCGCAAGCTGCCTCTCCAGTGCGCGCTGCAATTCCACCGGCAGGGGCGTCTGCTCGCTCATCAGGACAACCGGAAGGCATCGCGGATCCACTCGACCTCGGGTTTGTCGAGTGAGCCGCCGACCGCAAAGACATCGAAGCGGCAGGGCAGTCGCGCCATTGCTGGCTGGGCCTGCAGAAAAAACTGGGCAGCGGCGACCAGACGCGCCTGCTTGCGCGGATCGACCGAGGCGATGGCGCCGCCGTAGTTCCGGCTGTTGCGAAAGCGCACTTCGGCGAACACCAGGACATCGGCGTCGCGCAGTATCAGGTCGATCTCGCCATGGCGGCAGCGCATATTGCGTTCGACCAGTCGCAGGCCATGGGCCAGCGCATGCGACTCGGCAAGCGATTCGAAGGCGAGGCCACGGGCACCGGTGGCGGCCATCTCAATTGCCGGGCGCTGCGATGACAGGTTCCAGCCGCACGCCCGAAGCAGACAGCAGGGACTCCGACAGGATCGGCAGACCATTGTGGAAACGATAGCCACTGGGCAGGCGACGCACGCGACCAAAGCCGTCGATCAGCAACTGCCCGCTGGCGCCGGCCAGATAGCTGCCGGGCTGCCCGCGCAGATGTGCCAGATAGGGCAGCAGGCGACAGGCGTCCATGCCAAAGGCAAACAGGCGTGAGCTGCTGGTGGCGCTTGGCAGGGCCGCGCTCAGTTGTTCGCGACTCACGCCGATGGCAGTGCTGCTGTCAAAGAGAAAGGGTGCGTCAAGAAAGCTCAGTCCATCGAGGTCGCGGTCGGCGGTGATCGTGCTGCTACCCGAGCCGATATGCGAGGTCGCCAGCACGATCAGGCCATCCTGTCCGCGTACGCGCAACTGCGGCATCAGCATGCGACCCTGGGCGCCACGCAGCGCGACGAACAGGGCCTGCGGACCATCCGGCCTGAGCACCGGAATCAGGCGTGGCTTGGGCGCCGGCAGCGGATTGCCAATCTCGTCGAGTGCAACGGTTGGCGAGACCGGTTCGGCCTCGAAACGGGGTTCGCCGACCAGGGCGTCGAGTTCCTCATTGAATTTCACGGTGCCCGGTGCGACCCGGCGTTCGCCCAGCATAGTCCCGCCGAGTGCGCGGAACTGGGCCGAGAAGGCGCGGCCGGCGCGTTCCGCCCAGTCTTCCTGCGAGATGATGACGGCGGCGCGCTGGATGCCGGACTCGAACAGACGCTCAGCCGCCAGTGCGGCTTCCTCTTCGGGCGCCAGGCCAAACTGGAACTGTCCCGCGGGCGGTATCACACTGGCTTCCGACTGATTCAGCGCCAGTACCGTCACCGCTTTCGGGACCGCCGCAAAAACGGCTTCAACCTGACTGCGCTCCAACGGACCGACCAGGGTATTGGCGCCCTCTGCCACCGCACTCGCGACCGCTTGCTGCAGGGTCGCCAGATCGGCACCGGTGTCGTAGATGCGCAACTCGCTGCGGCTGCCGGCGTCGGCGGCAAACCATCCCGCCATGAAGCCATCGCGCACCGCCGCGCCCGCCGCTGCAAAGTCGCCACTGAGCGGCAGCAGCAGCCCAATGCGGCCGGGGTCCTGGTAGCCCTCGGCCGTCGCCACGCCGTCGGCACCGGTCAGCCACGCGCCGACCGGGTTGCTTGCGCGCAGTTCGGCACGGGCCGGGAAGGCACCGTGTTCACGCAGTGAACGCTCAAGCCAGGGACGGCGCAGATCGGATGCATTGACAGCACGCAGGGTTTCGCTCAAAAGCTCGACGTTCAGCGGCTTGAGCAATTCGATGACTGCCGCCTCGTTATCGCTGCGCTCCCGGGCATCGAGCAGGGCATGCAGTCTTGCGCGTTCGTTCATTGCCTCGATCGGGCGGCCATTGCCGGCGAGTGCCTTGGCGCGCAGTTCCAGTACCCGGCTGCGCTCGGAATCCGGAATCTGCTCATCCGGCAGGGTAAGCAGGGCATCGGCTTCGGCAAACTGCCCCTGCACCAGCAGGGCTTCGGCGAGCAGCAGATCGATCTGCAGATTCTGCGCGGGATCGAGATCCTTGCGCTTGATGCTGTCGAGCACCCGGCGTACTTCACCGAACTCGCCTTCGTCGCGCCAGGCCTCGGCGGCCAGCAATAGATAGTGCGCGCGCTGGCTGCGCTTGCTCTTGGCAAGTCGCTCGTACTCCTGCGCGGCGAACACCAGATTGCCCGAGGCAATCGCCGCCTCGGCTTGGGTGGCCGGTTCCGGCTTCGTCTGCTTCGGTGCGCTGACGCAACCGGCAAGGGTCAGGGCCGCCAGCAGCGGGACCAGGAACGGGCCTACGATATTTCGCATCAGCAACTCGCATTTCGCCGCAATGACCGCGATGATAGCGAAAGCCATGTCCAAACCTCGCAAACCGATCACAGGCCGCACCAAGCGGGCTCCGCAGTCGCCTTCACAAGTCGTCAGCGCAAGCGCAAGCGGGCTGCCACTGCGCTCCGATACGCCGTCGCCGGAGCCGGACTCGACCGGCGTGGCTGCAGGCGGCAACCCGACTGCGGCCGGCTGTCTGTACGTGGTCGCCACCCCGATCGGCCACCGCGATGATCTGAGCCAGCGCGCGATCGCCACCTTGCGCGCGGTCGACGTGATCGCCTGCGAGGATACCCGTCACAGCGCGGTGCTGCTCAATGGCATTGGCGCCGACGGCAAGCGCCTGGCGCTGCATGATCACAATGAGGATGCTGCCAGCCACGGACTGATTGCCCAGATGCTGGCCGGAACCCGGGTGGCGCTGATTTCGGATGCTGGCACACCACTGGTCAGTGATCCCGGATTCCGACTCGTCCGCGCCGCCGCCGCAGCCGGTGTGCGGGTGGTGCCGATCCCGGGACCGAGTGCGCTGATTGCGGCGCTCTCGGTAGCGGGGCTGCCGACCGATCGCTTCAGTTTCGAGGGTTTTCTGCCGAACCGGTCTGGCGCACGCCGGGAATTGTTGCGTGGTCTGCGCAGTGATGCACGGACCCTGGTGTTTTACGAGGCGCGCCATCGCATCGTGGAGTCGCTGCGCGATATGCGCGACGAACTGGGCGCCGAGCGTGCGGTCGTTGTCGCCCGCGAGTTGACCAAGACCTTCGAGACCGTGCTGCGCGGAACCCTCGGCGAGGTACTGCGAAGCATCGAGTCCAATCCCGAGCAGCAACTCGGCGAGTTCGTGGTGATGCTCGCGGGCATCGCCAGTGTCGATCACGAGCAGGCCCGGCTTGACGAGGGTGCCCGCATCCTCAAGCTGCTGCTGGCCGAGCTGCCCGCCAGCCGCGCGGTGCGGCTGGCGGCTGAGATTTCGGGCGCTCCGAAGAACGCCCTGTACAAACTCGTCGACGGCTGATCGTCGCGTGCCTGGGTGCTGCCAGTGCGCCATTCAATCGCTGGCCAGCGTCGGCAGCCAGGCCCGCGCCGCCGAGATCATATCGCTGAACATGCCGGCTGCTGTCACCGCCGGGCCGGCGCCAGGGCCGCGGATACAAAGGGGCAGGGCGTCGTGGTACTCGCTCTGGATGCGCACGATGTTCTCGCCGCCGGCCAGACTGGCCAATACCGAATCAAGTGGCTCGGCGCGCACCGAGATTCGCGCCTGCCCGGCCAGTTGCCAGCTGGCGACCGCGACCAGCTTTTGCCGATGGGCCAGCGCGCGCGCGGCCCGCTCCGACCATTCGGCATCCAGCGTCCCGGCCAACAGTGCGTCGAGCGAGACGTCATCGGGCAACAAGGCGTCGACGCGAATCTGCTCGGGCTCCAGCCGCTGTCCAGCTTCGCGTGCGAGGATCAGCAGCTTGCGCCGAAGATCGCTGAAGCCGATATCTTCCAGCGGATCGGGTTCGGTGTAGCCGAGCCGGATCGCCTCGGCGACGGCGGCTGACAGGGGTGTGCCCTGTTGCACCCGCGTCAGGATGAATGACAGCGATCCCGACAGCACGCCTTCGATGCCAAGGACACGTTCGCCGCGCGCCGCCAGACTGTGCAGGGTACTGATCACCGGAAGTGCCGCGCCGACCGTGGTTTCGTAGTGCAGTGGTGCCTTGCCGGCGGCGGCGCGCAATGCCAGCCAGTCGGAATAGCGCGCCGAATGCGCGCGCTTGTTGGCGGTCACGATGCCGATGCCTGCGTTCAACAGTGGAACATAGGCATCCGCCCATTGCTGGCTGCCGGAGGCGTCGACCAGGATGCAGGGACCGGCAAGATCGTGCAGCTGCTGCAGCGGATCGCTGTGCGTCAGCGTCGCCTGCGCCATACGGGTTGGCGCTGCGAGCGGTGCCATGCCGGCGGCGTCGAAGCAGCTGCCATGACGATCAAAGGCGCCCGCCAGCACCAGCCGAATGCCGCAGCGGTCTTCCAGTGTCGGCTGTTCGCGCGCGAGCTGGGCACGCAGCGCCGAGGCAACCCGGCCGCGGGCGCCGGCAATTACCAGGCTGACGCGATTGCGTTCGATCCGCGTTGCCGGCGGCGGCCGGGCCTCGTCGGCGAGGGTGACGATGCTGCGCAGAGCGGCGTTCATTGCCGTCGCTCCTGGCCACATCGCGCGGCAAATTCTGCATTCGGTGCCATTGCGGGCGGCTGGATCTTCATGCGGGGCTCCTTGGTGTATGAGTCCCGATCCGCTTTGCTGTCACACCGAAACAAAAAACCCGCTCCGGTGCTGCCGTCGCGGGTTTCGGGGTTTGACTGGATTCACTCAGTTCAGGCAAGACCTCGATCCACGCGCGTTCGCATGCACATGGTAATGGGCATGGAGGACGTGGTGAGCGAGCGGCTGCCGAACAGATTCATGTCTCGATTTAACGGCCCAGCTGAACCCAGGTCAAGCACGAATCGCCTATCCGTATATAAGAATTGGGAATGAGCCCGCGGCGTGACTACAATGGCGGGCGGAGTCGGCCAGGCGATCGCGGTGTGCGCGAGTGCATCGAGGAAAGTCCGGGCTCCATAGGGCAGAGTGCCAGATAACGTCTGGGCGGCGCGAGTCGACGGAAAGTGCAACAGAGAACAGACCGCCGAACGGCATCGCAAGATGCGCGTGGCAAGGGTGAAACGGTGCGGTAAGAGCGCACCGCATGCGGGGCTAACGCCGCATGGCACGGCAAACCCCACTCGGAGCAAGATCAAATAGGGGGACGATACGGCGGCCCGTCGTGTTCCCGGGTAGATTGCTTGAGGCGTACGGCGACGTATTGCCCAGAGGAATGATCGTCGCTGGTCTTCGGGCCAGAACAGAACCCGGCTTATCGGCCGGCTCCGCACTTCTTCTCCAGCCGACGCGCTCGCGATCGCGTTGCTGTCGTCGTTGTCCCCACGGGGATTTCATGGTGCGGGGCTCGCCCCGCTGTGGTTGACGTTGCTCTTGCCGTTGTAGAGCGGGGCTTGCTCCGCTGTGTTTGATTTTTTCAATGCGGTTCGAAGCGCCAAGCGCAGCGGGGCAAGCCCCGCTACAAACGCGACGGCAGCCGCGAAGTCGAGTTCAACGCCGAGGACCGCGGGGGCAAGCCCCACTCTTGCCGAGGGTGCCCGGCGAGTCGACGATTCGCGCTCAACACTGCCATAGATAGAGCACGCGCGGAACCGATTCGCTGTCGACGAAGCGCTCGGTCCGGGCCGGAGCCCAGTCCTTGATCGGGAAGCTCAGGGATACGATGCGCGCGCCGGGAGCGAGCTGGCTGCGCAGTCGCGCCGCAACCATCTGCACCGACCAGTCGACCAGATAGATGAAAACGACGCTTGCCCCGGAAAGATCGAAATGCAGGGCATCGCCAAGCTCGAAACGCACGCGATCGGAAACACCCGCGGCAAGTGCCGCTTGTTGCGCCTGATCGATCCACCAGGATTCGATGTCGACGCCGAGGCCGCGCGCAGCGTAGTCGCGGGCCGCGGCAATCGCGACCCGACCATCGCCGCAGCCCAGATCCAGCACGGTATCCTGCGCCCCCACTCCTGCCAGACGCAGCATGCGGTCGACCACGTCAGCCGGCGTCGCTACGTACGGCGCGAGAATGTAGCGCAGTGGTTCCATGGTGCTCGTTCGCTGGTATCGAGGAATCGGGTCAGACTTTCCATTCTACGTCGGCGTCAGCAATTGCGGGAGCTGCTGTGCCCAGAGATCGACGGCGGCTGGCCTGTGCTAGCCTCAAGACTTCAACCGGAGGAGTCGGCCATGTCCATGTCACTGGAATCCCTGATCATTGTTCTGCTGATTGGCGGTATCGCCGGCTGGCTCGCCGGTCTGATCATGAAGGGTCGCGGTTTTGGCATACTCGGCAATATTGTTGTCGGCATACTCGGCGCCTTCGTCGGCAGCTGGCTGCTCGGTCTGTTCGGCGTGGTGATCGGTGGAGGCATCATCGGCGCGATCCTCAATGCGATGATCGGCGCGATCTTCCTGCTGTTCGTGATCAGCCTGATCAAGCGTGCCTGAATCGGTCCACTCAACGTCTGCCGCGGTCGCCGCAGTGACGCGTATCCATAAGGAATAGCTCATGTCTGAAGATCCTGGCCGTCCCGTTGACGCGAATGATCCAATGGAAAAAGTGAAGGCGGCATCGCGGGATGCGCTGACCACCTTCATGAGCCTGATCTACAACCCGGTGGGTGCCTTGCCGGGTGCCTATCAGGCCTTGCCTGGCCAGCAGGCGCTGGCGGTGGGCGTGGTCTTCATGGTGGTCTGGCTGCTGTGCTCGCTGGTCGGCGCGAGTCTCGGCATTGGCGGCCTGGGGCTGCCGATCTCGATCAACCAGATGTCATTTGGCTACAAGGTGCGCGGCATGCTGGTGATGCTGTGTATTCCGCTTGGTCTCACCCTCGGCCTGTTTCTGGCACGCACGGTGGCGCGCGGCACCGGTGCCCTTGCGCTGGATATCTTCGTCGCCGGCTCCGCCCTGCTGATGGTCGGATTTGCCGCGCTGATCGGCGGTCTGCTTGGCTATCAGGTGCAAATGCTGCTGACCCTGGTGGCGCTGACGCTGGCGGTGCTGGTGATCTTCACTTCGCTGACGAGAATCTCGGGAATTGCCGAGGGTCTTGCTGCGTATCTGGTCGCTGGCGTGCTGGTGATCGCGGCGCTGGTCTTGCGGGTCGCCACCGCGATCATCTTCTGATTCGACGGGGTCGCACCGGGACCATCCGGTGCGACCATCCGCAAGATGGCGCCAGGTAGCGCCCGATCAGGCCCGCGCGACATCACCCACGATCGGCTCCGCCAGAGCAGCCCGCTCCAGTGCACGTGACAGATCGGCGGCGAGATCATCAAGCCCTTCAATGCCGACCGACAGGCGCAATAGTCCGTCGCCGATGCCGGCAGCGACGCGCGCCTCGACACTCATCGCGGCATGCGTCATCGAGGCCGGATGCGCAATCAGGCTTTCGACACCGCCAAGCGACTCGGCCAGGGTGAAGTGCTGCAGGCCGTCGATGAAGCCGCGCACTGCTGTCTCGCCACCTTCAAGTTCAAAGCTGATCATGGCGCCGAAGCCGCGCTGCTGGCGTGCTGCCAGGGCATGACCTGGATGGTCGGGAAGACCCGGAAAGTACACGGCGGAAACCGCCGGATGGGCAGCGAGCAGGGGCGCCAGCGCAGAAGCATTCTCCTGGTGCACACGCAGGCGGGCATCGAGGGTGCGCAGGCCGCGCAGGGTCAGAAAGCTGTCGAACGGCGAGCCGGTCAGTCCGAGTGCATTGGCCCACCAGGTCAGTTGCTCATGCAGGGCGCGCTCGCGGCAGACCACGGCGCCGCCGACGACATCGCTATGGCCATTGATGTACTTGGTGGTCGAGTGCACCACGATATCGGCGCCCAGCGCGATCGGCGTCTGCAGGGCCGGTGACAGGAAGGTATTGTCGGCCACGACCAGGGCACCGACCTTGTGCGCGGCTTCGGCTGCGAAGCGGATGTCGGTGATGCGCAGCAGGGGATTGGACGGCGTCTCGATCCACACCAGTCGCGGCGACTTCGCCAGCGCTGCCGCCAGTGCCCGCGGATCGGTGAAGTCGATGGTGTCGAGGGTGAAGTGGCCCTTGCGTGCCAGCGCGTTGAACAGGCGCCAACTGCCGCCATAACAGTCGTGCGGCACTACCAGGCGATCGCCCGGCTCGAGCAGGGCCAGCACCAGGGTGATCGCCGCCATGCCGGTGGCGACCACGATGCCGCCTTCGCCGCCTTCGAGATCGGACAGCGCTTCGCCGAGCAGATCGCGGGTCGGGTTGCCGCTGCGGGTGTAGTCGTAACGACGCTTGCCACCGTAGCCATCGAAGCTGAAGTTGCTCGACAGCACGATCGGCGGCACCACCGCGCCATGCGCCGAGTCGCAGTCGATGCCAGCGCGTACCGCGGCGGTGGCGCTCTGGCGCTGCGCGCGAACCGCTTCGGCGGTGTGGATGAATCCGCGGTTGCCGTTCATACCAGTGCCTCCGGCACGGGCAGCGCATTCAAGGGTCGATCCAGTACGCGGTGCAGGATTGCGGCGATTGCGTCCACTTCCTTCAGGAAGGCATCATGGCCGTACAGCGAGGAGATCCGGTGCAGCAGGCGCGGGCCGGCGAGACGTGCCGTGAGTTCCTCAAGATCGGCCAGTGGAACGATCTGGTCCTGATCAATCGCCACCACATCGGTCGGCACGCTGATCGACTCCGGCGCTACCTGCTGGAAATCGATCGACTCCGAAAGCCGCAGGTAGGCCGTGGTCGAAAAGCGGGTAACGAAGCGGGAACCGACTGCGTCCAGATAGTCCTCGACCGGGAAGCGTGGTGTGTTGTCCTGGATGCTCGCCGGCGCCGCGAAGCGCTGCTGGAATTCGCTCGGGCTGCGATAGCCGATGACGGCGAGCGCGCGCGCCAGTGCCAGTGCCTCATTGGCCGCCGAATGATCGACGCCGAGCTTGACGATGCGGCGCTGGATCACCCGCAGTGCCGTGGTCTGCGCGTGCGTGCGATGGGCGCCGCTGATGGCGATCAGTCGTCGCAGCCGCCGCGGATGTCGTGCGGCGAACTGCAGGCCGACCATGGCGCCGTAGGAAGCACCGACAAAGGCCGCAGCGCAATCAATCTGCAACTGGTCCAGCACCGCGGCGATGGCATCGGCCTGATCGGCCGGATCGATGCAGACATCCAGATGACCATCGGCAGCCAGCCAATCGATCGCCAGCAGCCGATAGCGGCGTGTATCCAGTGGTCCGCCATCACCGGCCTGGGCCTGCCACCAGCCGGACTCCGGAAACTGGGTGCTGGCGCAGATATGCCGATTGGCCGAGATGCCGCCCTGGACCAGGATCACCGGTGCATCGACCGGCCCGATCGACTCCCAGCGAATCTTCAGTGTCCGCACTCCGGCATGCCGCAATTGCAGGCGCGTCGTGCAGGTTCCGCGGGCGGCACCGGTCTGGCCGATCGCAGTGCGGTAGGGCAGGGGTGCGTTCTGGAACTCGGGCGCGGGCGAACAGGGGGCGAAACTGGTTTCGGTCGGGGTAGGACAGTGCTGCAGACTCATGGCGGGCTCCGGGACAGTGTCTGCCCACCTTGAATCCGCGGTCCGGCCGATGCGATGTCGTGGGACGCAGGCGCTGCGATCACGACCCATCTTCCGGTAAGCAGCAAGCTGCCACCGCAGGATTTGGCACCAGGCGACGTGTTCTGTCGCAGGTTGCCCCGGCTTCAAAGGGCCTGTCCCTCTGCCGGTCATGATGGGATTTCGGAACCGAGTGTGCGCCGGATTGGCCGATCCGTCAATCTTTCTATCCGCATAGAAAGATATTTCATATGCCCGGGGCCGGCCTATCCGCTCAGCGCCACCTGCCACTGGCGCAGCTTTTCAGCGAACGGCATGCCGGCATGGGCCGGGCTGGTCGAAGGCAGGCGCTGGTAGTGCGCGATGCTGGCCTGAGTCTGGCTGTCGACGTGACGGCGAAAGCAGTGCTCGGCGGTGGCCCCGTTGAACAGCACGCGCGCCAGCCCGGGACAGCCCGCGAACAGCCCGGCGAAGTCGTTGACCACGACCGAGTCAGCTTCGATATCGGCATCCAGGCTGCCGCGACGTTCACAGCTTGCCAGCACATCCCAGAGCGCGATGCCGTGCCCTTGCAGGATCTGCAGTCGAGCCGGATACGGCAGGTCGGGCGCGATCGCGAACACGTGTGCCATGATCGGCCAGAACGCATTGCGCGGGTGTGCATAGTATTGCTGGGCACGCAGCGAGGCCTGGCCGGGCATGCTGCCGAGGATCAGGATGCGGGGCTTGCCCGCGACCACGGGCGCGAAGCACTGCGCCGCGAACGCTTGCCCAGTTGCTGCGGAGATCGCGTGCCTCACAACGACTGCAGACGTGCGCTGAGGGTTCGCGCACGCGGTGACAGTGGCTGTCGGTGTGGATTGAATGATTCGGCGCGGGCAAGGCTGGCGCGCGCCGCTGAAGTTTGCCCGCTCAGCCGTTGTATTTCAGCAAGCTCGATGGCGATCTCGGCGACCAGGCGATGACCCTCGGGATACTCGCTGCTGCCGATCTCAAGCGCTTCGGCGAGGGCCGCTGCGGCGGCCTTCAGATCGCCCTGCTGCGCCAATGCCCGCGCCTGCAGGCTCAGCAGCTCGGCACGCAAGCGGCGTCCCTGGCGGGCGTCCAGATTGATCCGCCGCAACAGATTGGCCACGGTGGCGAGGACGGCGGCCGGATCGCCGCCGCCATCTAGCTGGAGACCGGCACGGGCCTGGCGTACCCGCAGCAACTGCGGGTGCGATTCATCGTAGACGCTGGCGAAAATTTCTTCGGCACGCTCGAATGCCGTCGCAGCGGAGCGGTCATCACCGGCATAGCGATGGAAGCGCCCGAGTGCAAACAAGGACAGGGCATAATCGGAACTTGCCGTGCCGACGCTGGCGGCGCTGACCTCCAGCGATCGCTGCTGACTGGCGATGGCCTCGTCAAAGCGTCCCTGCTCGAACAGCGCATTGGCCAGATTGGCGATGGCGACCGCAGTGTCGGCGTGCTGCGGACCGTAGGTCTGCTCGAATGTGCGCAGGGCCGCGCGGAAGCCGCCTTCGGCGCCGGCATAGTCGCCGTCACGCAGATCGAGCGTGGCCAGTGAATTGGTGATCTCGGCGGTGAGCAGGTCATCGGCACCGTAGCGGGCACGGGCATCGGCGCGCACCTGCTCGAGCAGAACGCGGGCGGCCGCCGGGTCGCCGAGTTCTTCAACTACGTCGGCAAGCAGACGACGCGCGACCAGGGTGGTGCGGTGATCGGCACCGAGCGATTTGCCGAGCAGGGCAACGGATTCCTGCAGGTGATCGTGCGCGGCACGGCGGTCACCGAGGGTCAGCTCGCTCATGCCGAGTTGGTAGAGCGCACGTCCGAGCACGGCAGGCAGGGGCGGATTGAGCACGCGCAGGATGGTGATCGATTCGTTGAGCGTCGCAATGGCGGCTTCGGCCTGATCGCTGCTGTCGAGCACGAAGGCCTGCCCGATCAGGGCCGAGGCCAGGGCGCGTTGCTGGCCGAGGCCGAGTGCGCGCAGGGCCTGCACACCCTGCTGATACTCGGCAATGGCTTCCGGGTATCGTGAAGTCTGGCCCAGGGCATTGCCGAGGCCCAGATGCGCCTGCGCGGCCAGGACGCTGTCGGCGGGTGCGTGCCGAATGACCAGGGCGAGTTCCTGCTCGGCCTCGTCAAAGCGATTGGCACCCAACAGCGCGGCGGCAAGATCAAGCCGGATCTGCAGTTTCGCGGGATCCGATTCGGCTGCCGTCTGATAGCCCTGCATGGCCTGTCTGAGCACGGGTTCGGCGCGGGTGTAGTCGCCGACGTCGGTCATCAACCGACCAATCAAGCCATGCAGCCGGTTCTGCAGCACCTGGCTTGTACCAAGGTCACGCTCGACCCGCGCCGCGCCGCGGGCGAGGATGTCGCGTACGCTGAGGTCGGCGCTGCCGCCGTGATCGGGTCCGGCTTCCTCGAACAGACCGATCAGGAAATCCTGGGTCGCCTCGGCGCGCTCAGCGGCATCCTGCGCCCGGTTGCGTTCCGTCAGCACGACCAGCAGTGCCGCAATCAGGACTACCAGAACCAGGCCGCCGACGCCCGCCGCGAGCGCGTGTCGACGCAACCACATGCGCAGGCGGTAGGCCACCGAGGGCGGCCGCGCGTCGACCGGTCGACCATCGAGAAAGCGCTCCAGATCGGCAGCAAATGCCTCGACCGAAGCGTAGCGATGTTGCGGATCCTTGCGCATCGCCTTGAGCAGGATCAGTTCGAGATCGCCCGCCAGTTCGCGTCGCAGCCGCGCGAGGTCGATGCCGCGCTCGAAGCGTTCGCGGGCAGGCGCAAGGTCCAGTTCGGTGCTCGCCTGATTCAGCGAAAGCGCGGGCTTTTGCGGCTCGGTATGCAGGATCGCTTCTTCGACATCGCGCGGGCGCCAGGATCGCAACGGATAGGGCGTACGTCCGGTCAGCAGCTCGAACAGCGCCACGCCGAGCGCGTAGACGTCGGTGGCCACCGTGATCGGATCGCCGCGGATCTGCTCGGGGGCGGCGTAGCGCGGTGTCATCGCGCGATCGCCGACCTGGGTCATCGCGGCCGCCTCGGAAGGATGCTGCAGCAATTTGGCGATGCCGAAGTCCAGCAGCTTGACCACGCGTTCGCGGGTGACCAGGACATTCGAGGGTTTCAGATCGCGATGCACGATCAGCCGCTGATGGGCATGCGCGACCGCCCGCAACACTTGCAGAAAAAGCCGCACACGTTCGCGGACGCCGAGCTTCTCCTCGTCGCAGTATTCGTTGATCGGCCGACCATCGACGAACTCGAGCGCAAAGAAGGGTCGGCCATCGCCGACCACGCCACCATCAAACAGTGCCGCGATATTGGGATGCTGCAGATTGGCCAGAATCTGGCGCTCCTGCAGGAATCGGGCGCGCAGATCGGCCTGTTCGGCGCCGGCATTGACCAGCTTCAAGGCGACCTGCTTGCGGAACTGGCCATCGTGACGCTCGGCCAGCCAGACCGTGCCCATGCCACCGCGACCGAGCAGGCGCAGCAGCCGATAGCTGCCAATCACGGCGCCGGGTTGATCGGGCCCATAGCCGCTGACCGGCTCCTGTACGCGGGTGTCCTGCTGCGGTCCGGTCGGCGTGGTCTCGGCGTTGGCCAGCGACTCGGCGGCAGTGGCGCTGGGGATTTGGCGGTCGGCACCTGACATTCCTTGCGGGCTCGATCTCGGCTGTGACGTGGCAAGTGTGACGGTAACGCCGGCAACGCGATAGCCGTCGCGGTCGCATCCATTATGCTGGTGGCCTGCCCTTGGAGTCTGCCCATGCTCGATCGTGTTTCAAGATGCTGCCTGCTTCTGCTGTTGACGGCTCTGCTGCCGGCCTGTGCCTTCGATGGTGCCAAGGTGGTCGAGCTCAAGGGCCACCGCTTTCTGGTTGAACTCGCCCTCGATCCTGAAACGCGGACCAAGGGCCTGATGCACCGCGACAGCATGCCGGAGCGGCACGGGATGCTGTTTGTGTTTCCCTATGAAGCCCGGCAGGCGTTCTGGATGAAGAACACGCGGATTCCGCTCGATATCATGTACTTCAATCGCGACCGCGCCTTTGTCAGTGCCGCCTACCGCACCCCCGCCTGCAGCGCCGGCGATCGCTGTCCCAGTTATCCGAGCGAGGGTCCGGCTCTTTATGTGCTCGAACTCAATGCCGGCGTCGGTGCCGCGCTGAATCTGAGTCCCGGCGACCGCATCGAATTGCCGAGCCAGATCGGACCGGTGCGCTGAACCAGCGCTCAGCGCCTGCCCTTCTGCTACTTGATCTTTCGGCGTCCAGGCCTTATCAATCAGGCATGGACAGCTCGATCAATGCACTGCCACTCGATGTGGAGCAGGGTTGGCGCTACCTGAAGGTGGCGCGCGATGAGGATATCCCTCTGCTCTGGGCATCTCTGCTGATTGCGCGCGACGAATACGCCGAGCTCGATCTCGGCGCCGCGCTGGCGCCGGTCAAGGACTGGTGCGATCGTCTGCGGCCCAGTCTCGCCGGGATTGCCCATCCGGTGCAGGCGGTGCATGCCCTGAATCGATTCGTCTTTGATGAACAGGGCTTCGCCGGCAACAACGACGATTATTACGATCCCCGCAACAGCTACCTCAACGAAGTGCTCAGCCGTCGGCTGGGCAATCCGATCTCGCTGGCCATCGTGCAGCTGGAGATTGCCCATCAGCTCGGTCTGCCGATGGAAGGCGTTTCATTTCCGGGACACTTCCTGCTGCGGTTCCCGGTCGACGATGGTCTGCTGATTCTCGACCCTTACCATCGTGGACGCTCACTCGATCTCGATGAGCTGCGCAGCCGTGCCAGCCCACATCTGCCCGGCCGCCGGATCGGCGATGAGCAATTGGGCCGCATGCTCGAGCCGGCGCCGCGACGGGTGATCCTGATGCGCATGCTGCGCAATCTCAAGCAGCTCTATATCGAGCGCGAGGATTTTGCCCGCGCGCTGCGTTGTGCCGATCGCCTGCTGCTGCTGGATGACCGTGATCGCGACGAATTGCGCGAACGCGGCAAGCTGTACTGGCGCGTCGGTCATGTCCAGGCGGCGCGCGCCGACTTCAGTCATTACCTTGCCGAAGCGGTGCAGGCCGAGGATGCCGATCAGGTGCGGCAATGGTTGATCGAACTGGGCAGCGAGCGGCAGCGGCTGAACTGATCTGCACAGCCGCGACTTCCCGGATGCGGAGCGGATCAGGCGAGTTCGAAGTCTTCCTTGCCAACGCCGCAGTCCGGGCACATCCAGTCGGCCGGAATGTCCTCGAAACGGGTGCCCGGTGGAAAACCATCCTCGGGCAGACCCTTGGCCTCGTCGTAGACAAAGCCGCAAACCACGCAGACATACTGACGGAAGGGCGCTGAGGGCGCCGTGCTGGAGCTGGACATGGGGGATGACTCGGAAAAAGGGAAGCAGGGGCGTATTCTTGCAGGCTGGCCGCCAGACACCAAGCCTCGCAACATATGTCCAGTTCACCTTCCAGCAGGATTGCCGGTCTCTACCTGATCACGCGTGAAAGCGCGGACACTGCCGCACTGTTGCGTGTCGTCGGCGCCGCGATCAGTGGCGGCGCGCGGCTGATCCAGTATCGCGACAAGTCCGGCGACCCGCGGCGCCGGATGCAACAGGCGCAGGCATTGCGCGCGCTCTGCCGCGAGCAGGAATGCCTGCTGATCGTCAACGATGATGTCGCGCTGGCCGCAGCGGTCGATGCCGACGGCGTGCATCTGGGCGCCGACGACGGCAGTGTGGCCGAGGCACGTGCCGTGCTCGGACCCGAGCGGATCATCGGTGTCTCCTGCTACAACCGGCTCGAGCTCGCCACGGCAGCCGCAGGCGCCGGCGCCGATTACGTCGCCTTTGGCGCCTTCTTCAGCTCTGCTACCAAGCCTGGCGCCGTCACTGCCGCGCCGCAACTGCTGTGCGAGGCGCGCTCTCTGGGGGTTCCGCTGGTCGCAATCGGCGGCATCAACGCCGACAATGGTCGCGTGCTTGTTCGGGCTGGCGCCGATGCGCTCGCCGTGCTGGCGGCGGTCTGGGATGCTGAGGACAGCGCCGCCGCGGCCGCCCGCATCAAACAACTCTTCAATGAACAGGATCCTTGAGATGAGCAGCAACCAGGAACTCTTCAGCCGTGCCCGCAAGCTGATGCCCGGAGGCGTCAACTCACCGGTGCGCGCCTTCAAATCGGTTGGTGGTGAGCCATTCTTCAGCGTGCGCGCCGAGGGTGCCTTTCTGTGGGATGCCGAGGGCAGGCGCTATATCGACTATGTCGGATCCTGGGGTCCGATGATCCTCGGCCACGCGCATCCGGCCGTGATCGAGGCGGTGCTCAAGACTGCGCGCGACGGGCTCAGCTTTGGCACGCCCAACCCGCTGGAAGTGGAAATGGCCGAGGTGCTGATCGACCTGGTGCCGGCGCTCGAGATGATCCGCATGGTCAACTCCGGTACCGAGGCCACGATGTCGGCGATCCGCCTGGCGCGCGGGCATACCGGGCGCAGTCGCGTGGTGAAGTTCGAGGGCTGCTATCACGGTCATGGCGATACCTTCCTGGTGAAGGCGGGCTCCGGCATGCTGACACTGGGCGTGCCGACATCGCCGGGCGTTCCGGCGGGACTCGCCGACCTGACACTGACCCTGCCGTTCAACGACTTCGATGCCGCCGACGCGCTGTTTGCGGCGCAGGGCAGCGAGATCGCCGCGCTGATCCTGGAACCGATCATCGGCAATGCCAACCTGATCCTGCCAAGCCCCGGCTTTCTCGCGCATCTGCGGGCGCTATGCAGCCAACACGGCGTCCTGCTGATCTTCGATGAGGTGATGACCGGTTTTCGGGTCGCTCCCGCGGGCGCCCAGCAGCTCTACGGGATCGAGCCGGATCTGAGCACCTTCGGCAAGATCATCGGCGGTGGCATGCCGGTCGGCGCCTATGGCGGTCGCCGCGACCTGATGGAACAGATCGCGCCCTCGGGACCGATCTATCAGGCCGGTACCCTGAGCGGGAATCCGGTTGCGATGGCGGCCGGGCTTGCCACGCTCGCGCAATTGCGCGCACCCGACTTCTACTCGCGACTGCAAGCCAGTACGACACGACTCTGCGATGGTCTGCAGGCGGCGGCCGACGCGGCTGGTGTCGCCTTCAGCTGCAACGCGGTCTGCGGCATGTTCGGCCTGTTCTTCAGTGATGAGCCGGTGCACAGCTATGCCGCCGCGATGCGTTCGGACGGCGCCCGCTTCAACCGCTTCTTCCACGGCATGCTGGAGCGCGGCATCTATTTCGCGCCCTCGGCCTATGAGGCAGGGTTTATCTCGGCTGCCCACAGCGATGCCCTGATCGACACCACGATCGAGGCGGCGCGCGAAGTGTTTGCGGGCTTGTAGCCCTTGGCAGACAGCGGCATGCGCGCTGCGTCGCGCGGGCATAATCGAACGGCACTGATGCATCAAGGAATCGACATGGCAAGTGAATCGATGAAGTTCTCCACCCTGGTGGTGCACGCAGGTGCCGAGCCGCAGCCGCACACCGCTGCGGTCGCCGACAGCATCCACCTGTCGACCACCTTCGTGCATGCGGCGGACGGCAAGCGTGCTCCCGCTGGCCTTGAGTATCAGCGCGAGGCACACCCCAATGCGCTGGCGCTGGAGCGCGCGCTCTGCAGTGTCGAGGGTGGCGCCGAATCGCTGTGCTTCGCCTCTGGCATGGCGGCGATCTCGGCGCTGATGCATGGCCTGGACGGCAACGGCGAGGTGTTGATCGGCACCGATGTCTATCAGGGTACACGCACCCTGGCGCGCGAATTCCTGCAGCCCGCCGGATTCAATGTGCGCGAGGTCGACCACGCCGACAGCGATGCCTTCGAACGTGCGATCGGCCCGCTGACCCGGCTGGTCTGGCTGGAGACGCCCTCCAATCCGTTGCTGTCGGTGGGCGACATTGCACGCACCGCCCTGATCTGCAAGGCGCACTCGGCGCTACTGGCCGTCGACAACACCTTCGCGTCGCCGGCTCTGCAGAATCCCCTGCGACTGGGCGCCGATGTGGTGATGCATTCGACCACAAAGTATCTTGGCGGTCACAGCGATGTGATGGGTGGTGCGCTTGTGTTCGCCCGCAACGACAGACTGTTCGAGCGCGTTGCCCACTATCGCCACCTGCATGGTGCCCTGCTGCCGCCGTTCAGCGCCTGGCTGACCCTGCGCGGTCTGCGTACCCTGTCGGTACGCATGGATCGGCATACCCGCAATGCCCTGGGCGTGGCCGAGTATCTGGCCACCCGCAGCGAGATCGAGCGGGTGAACTACCCGGGATTGGCAAGCCATCCGAACCATGCCGTGGCTGCCCGCCAGATGCGTGCCTTCGGCGGCATGCTGTCGTTTCAACTCAAGGGCGGTCGCGCGGCGGCATTGAGAGTGGCCGACGCACTCGACCTGTTCACCAATGCCACCTCACTTGGTGGCGTCGAGTCCCTGGTCGAGCATCGTGCCTCGGTCGAGGGCGCACAGCCGGTGACGGCCGACAATCTGCTGCGCCTGTCGATTGGTCTGGAAGATGTCGATGATCTGATCGCCGATCTGGCGCAGGCGCTCGATACGCTCTGAGGCTCGATCATGCGAACTACGCGGCGATCGCTGATGCGGTTCGCTGGCGCTCACCACGTCCTACGGCAGGCAGGCGGGTGAGCGTGATCGTAGGATGCGGTGAACGCAGTGAACCGCATCGATCTGCAACCGGGACGCGTTCTGCGCCGAGT
This sequence comes from Pseudomonadota bacterium, assembly GCA_022843465.1. Taxonomy (GTDB): domain Bacteria; phylum Pseudomonadota; class Gammaproteobacteria; order Xanthomonadales; family Ahniellaceae; genus 0-14-3-00-62-12. Next base: position 66,789 of record JALHNO010000014.1, read on the forward strand.
CCGGGTGGCCACCCATGATGCGGTTCGCTGGCGCTCACCACATCCTACGTGAGGGCGAAGGCGTCTCGCGTGAGGTTCTCCGGGTCGCCCGCGGTCGCCCGCACATTGTCCTCGATGCGGATGCCGCCATAGGATCGTAGGATGCGGTGAACGCAGTGAACCGCATCAATGTGCAATCTGAGTGCGCTCGGCGCCGATGGCATCGGACGTCAATGATGCGGTTCGCTGGCGCTCACCACATCCTACGTGAGGGCGAAGGCGTCGCGGGTCAGATTTTCGGGGTCGCCCGTAGTGGCCCGCACATTGTCCTCGATGCGGATGCCGCCATAGGGACGCAGACGTTCGATCTTTTCCCAGTTGACCGAACCGGCATGCGGTCCGCTGCGCAGCGTGGCCAGCAGGGAATCAATGAAATACAGCCCAGGCTCGATGGTCACCACGAAGTCCGGCTCCAGCGTGCGTGTCATCCGCAGATAGGGGTGACCGGCCGGGCGGGCAATGAAGCCGCCGGCAGCGCTCTCCATGAAGCCGGCCACGTCGTGCACCTGCAGCCCGATGGGATGGCCGACCCCGTGTGGCATGAAGGTGCTGGTGACCCCGGTCTCGACCAGCGACGCTGGCTCCATCCGCACGATGTCGTGATTGCGCAGGATGGTCGCGATGCGGGCATGGGTATCGAGATGGATTTCGGGATAGGGCTTGCCGGCCCGCACCTGGGCGCAGAGTTGCAACTGATCCGCTTCCATCGCATCGATCAACGACTGGAATTCTTCATTGTCGTTGCAATAGGTGCGGGTAATGTCGGCAGCGTAACCATTGACCTGGGCACCGGCATCGATCAGGAAGGATCGATGCGCATCCGGCTTGTCGTCGCGCTGGTACTGGTAGTGCAGAATCGCGGCATGTTCGTTCAATGCCACGATATTGCCGTAGGGCAGTTCGTTTTCGACATGTCCGGCGGCAGCACAGTAGGCGCGATGGATATCCAGCTCGGAGGCGCCCGCGCGAAACGCCGCCGCTGCGGCAACGTGGGCGCGTGTCGCGCGCCGAGAAGCCAGTCGCATATTGGCCAGCTCGTAACCGGTCTTGGCACTGCGCGCGAAGTGCAGCGCATTGAGCACCGCCTCGGGATTGTTCGGCACCAGGCCGTCGAGCGCAGCGGATGCTTCAGCGATTACCGCGCAGCGGCCGGTCGCCGGCAGCAGTTTCACCGCCTGCGCTGGCTCGCTGATCACGCGGATGTCGAAATGTTCGACCCAGTAGCCGGCCGGCGCGGCCGGGGTTTCGTGCCAGTAGTCGTCGGGCTGGTAGTAGGCGAGGATGGGCTTGCTGCCGGGCGTATGGATGATCCAGCAGTCAGGATGGCGCAGCAGGGGCAGCCAGGCCTTGAACTGCGGGCTGACGAAGTAGGGGCTCGGCATATCGTCGAGAAAGCGATAGACCGCGCGCCCGGATCCGATGACCAGATGATCGTAGCCGCCGGCGAGGAGGGCGGCGTCCGCGCGTTGCATCACCGTGCGCAAATGACTCGGATACAGATCGGCCAGTTCACTGGTCATCAGCGTGCTCCCATGCAGAAGCTGCCATTGTATCGGGGTTTACCGGTTCCGCAGTGGACCGCAACCTGTCTCGCTCAGAATGGTGCAGACGGGCAGCGGCGCCACCATCGGGTGCTGGTACCGACCCGCGTGCGGATCAGTCGCGGGCTTCGCGTTCGAGCCAGCCATCGATCACATCGAGATCGCGCGGCGCAATGTCGATGATGCGAAAGCCGGTCCAGAACTGACCCGGCAACGAGGAAGGTGCGGTCCATTGTTCGTGCACGCCAATCTCGATCGGCACCGGCAGGCCACGGGTGTCGGGCAAGTGGAAACTGAGCTGATAGAGCGCATTGTCACGCATCCGGTTTTCGGCGATCAGCATCATGCCATCCACCGAAAGATCGCCAACGCGCCCGATCTGCTGACCGGTCATGGTATCGACTACCGGTAGCGCATCTTCGGCCTTGCGGCGCTTGTTGCGGCGGGTTTCGCTCATGGTCTTGCAGCTCCGGGGGCGGTATCGGCCTCGGGTGCCGAGATGTGCTTGAGGGTACGTACGATCGCGCCCCAGGCACGATCAATGATGCTCTCGCGCTTGTCTTCGAGCACCCGCGCCCGGCGTTCGTGCATTTCCAGCGCCAAGGATTCCAGCGACATCTCTTCGGCGCGCGCACCGCGCTGGTTGACGAACAGGCAGCGGCCACTGAGCGGACTGAACCAGCTGAGCTTGCGGGGTTGCCAGACTCCGCCCGAAGAAAGCATCTCGAACCAGGTGCCGTAGGGAATGCCCTTGAGGCGCTCGACGATCTTCATCGCATCTGCTGGCAGCGGCTCGCTGGGTTCGGCGCGCATCGGCACCTGGCGATCCTTGGTCTCGCCGGTCTCCTCGCCGAATCGGGCCTTGGCGCGCAGCTTGGCGGCGACCTCGGTCAGCGTGGCCGGGTCGTCATTCTGCGCGGCGTGCTCGTCATCGAACAGTTTGCCGATGACCGACTGCACGTCTTCCAGATGGAAGCCGACCTGGGACAGGCCGGATTCCACTTCGCCGCGCAACTGGGGCGCTTCGGGTGGTCGCGGCAGATCGCCCTCGACCTGGCGACCAAGATCCGATTGCAGCAGGCGGTCGACGATCACCAGGCGGCGCTGGTAGGCCTCGGAGTGCTCCCCCGAACGCAGGATCGTCAGCGCCAGCACATCGGCCCAGGCCTGCTCCAGCAAGGTCCGGATCAGTGCCCGCGGCTTATGACCCTTCAACTTCTCGGCGATCGCGGCGGCTGCGGTCTTGCGCGCCAGTTCAAGCTTCTCGCGGCCCTTGACCGCTTCCACATTGCGCTTCTCGGCGACTTCCGATTTGCGCACCAGGGTGTGCAGGTGCCGTGCGAAATCGCTGAGCAGATCCTCGAAGACGCCGACATCATTGTCGAACTCATTGCTGACACGATCGACGACGACCTGCATCTTCTCGACCAGGCCGCGGTCCTGCTCTTCCTCACCCATGTAATAGAAGCTGCCCTCGGCCAGGGCGTTGAGCAGCTGGCGGGCCGGATGCGAGCGCCGCGAGAAGAAGCTCTTGTCGCGCAGCGCCACCCGCATCACCGGCACCTGCAGCTTGCTCATCAACTGCTGCACCGGGGCCTGGGTACCGCCTTCCTTGGCCAGATTGTCGAACAGCATGCCGACCAGGTCGATGGTGTCGGCGTCTTCTTCCGGCAGACGCGGCAACTTGCCCAGCGGCGTGATCTGGCGGAGCTGATTGAGCATGTCCTGCTTGATGTGGGTCGCCGTGCGCGGGATCAGCTTGCCGCCGGCCGCCAACGTGGTGCCAGGCTGGGTCTGCAGCATGCCGAGCACGGACTGGATATCGTCACTCTGCACGACATGGGCATCGCCGGCGGGAGTCGCCGCCGTCATGCCCAGAGCGGTGCGTCGGCCAGCCAGCAGCTCCCTGAGCGTGCTGAACATCTGCCGGTCCTGGACATCGTTTGCGGCTGGTTCTGCGGGCTGTCCGCCGGCTTGGGGCACGCCCGGCCAGCCGGTCATCGGACGGCCAAAACCACCGACCAGGAACTCCTCGTCGTGGGCGCCGCCCGAGCCTGCACTGCTGATGCCAAATGACTGCGTGGGTGCCGAGGTCATCGCGTTGTCGTGACCGGGGTGCGCGCCGCCGCGCGCGCCGGGGCCAGGACCCGGACCCTGTCCAGCGCCGCGCAACGGTGTTGCCGTCGGCATCTCGTTGGCGGCGCGGCCGTCCGCTGCAGCGTGGGCGCTGGGGCTTGCGCCGGCACCGGCCTGCATGCCGGGCACGCCCGGCGCGGCCGGCATGCCATGCGGCTGAGTCTGGCGGGGTCCGGCACCGGGTGGAGCGTGCGCAGGCGCTTCCGCTCCTGCGGGTTTCTCGGGCGTCGCTGGCGGTTTGGGCTCTTCGCCCGCAGCCTTCTGGGCAGCACCCGGTGTGGTCGCCGCGGGATGGTCACCGCGGCGCAGCCGTGGTGCGCTCATCACCAGGTTGGGCAGAATCCGGCCCTCGATCAGATAATTGTTGACGCCGTCGTAGACGCCCTCGATCTCGTGCATCACATGGCGGTCAAAGACCTTGAACAGCAGGTGGCGATGTTCCACCGGCAATTCAAAGCCGTCGATCGACAGGCGCAGGCACTCGCACAGGTGCTGCGGCCCGATCGGCAGCTCTTCCGGTTCGAATGCCGGCATCGCCACCAGCACCCCAAAGCGCTGACCGAGCGCGAACAGCTTCTGGCTGAGCTTGATCTCGCAGCGACTGGCCGCTTCCAGAAGGACCAGGGTCTCCTCGAATTCGTTGGTATTGACCAGACTCAGCGACTCGCGCTTGGGGCTGCGCGCCTTGCTGAACTCGGGTGCGGCGCGCGACTCGGCGCAGTTGGCAATGGCGGCTTCGAGAAAAACCAGAAACTGCGGTGCTACATCGGATCGGGTGCGCCGGATTTCACGCAGTGACTCGAAGCAGCGCTGCTGTTCCTCATTGCTGCGCGACTGTTCCGCCATCCGGAAGAGTGCCTGCTCGTACTCGTTCAGCGTATGCCGAAGCGAGCGCTCAAGCTCACCGGCGAGGTAGGCGAAGACGCCTTCAAGCACTGCCCGTGGCCGTGGCGCGAACGCGCGGTCCTTCAGAGACGGTGGGGCGTCTCTGGCGGCAGCTCGGTAAGGCGGGCCGGATCCCAGTACTTCCATGACTTCCCCTGGACTATTGCGCCGATTCTAGCCCGCATCATTCCCATGGAGGCAAGCCCCGACCGCGACGGCCGCTTTTATTTACATCTGGGCCGGCCGACCGCTCCGCCAGCCGGCGCTGGACGGGGCGCGGCCGCGGCGCCCCGTCCCGGCGCCTCGATCAGTCTCCGGCGACCACGGCAATCGTCGCCGAACGGTCTGGCGTGTTGTAGCCACGGGCCAGTTCGTAGAACTTGTCGAAGACATTGTCGAGTCGCGCTTCCAGCCGCCAGCGCGGATTGATTTCATACACCGCGCGCAGATTCACCACGCCATAACCGGGCAGACGGGCGCCGAAATCGGCGCGCTCGGAAACCAGCAGAAGGTCGCCGCCGAGGCCGAAGCCGCTGTCGAACCGATAGTCGATGCTGCTGCTGGCTTTGCGGTCGGGACGGCGCAGCAGTTCGCTGTCCGTGCTCGCGTTTCTGGCGTCCTGCAGGGTGACCGCGTTGCGCCACTGCCAGCTGCCGAGGTCCAGTCGATGGCTCAGTTCCAGGCCCTGGATCTCGGCGCGGGCGATGTTCTCGGCGCGAAAGTTCGCTCCGCCACTGAACGAGATCAGATCGCGGATGCGCGAGGAATACAGCTGCACCTGGATCTGCTGAGTCGGCGACAGCTGCATCACGACGCCGAGTTCGAAACTGCGCGAGCGCTCCGGCTCGAGCTCGGGATTGCCGGAAAACAGGCCACTGAAGCCCGGCGAGAACTGCTCGTTGAGGTTGGGCGCACGGAAGCCTTCGCCATAGTTGGCGAGCAGGCGCGCCGATTCGGTGATGCTCCAGCCCCAGCTGGCCTGGGCACTGGTGTCACTGCCGAACTCGCTGTTGCGATCATGGCGGACCGCCACTTCGGCCTGCTGACGACCGAAGTCGTGGCGATAGCCCAGGTGCAGGGCATTGTTGCGGCGGCGCTCGTCGATGTTGGCACTGCCATCGAAGGTGGCCAGGTCGCGGCCGTGCTCCTGGACGTGATTGAAGCCGGCGTGCAGCAGGGACTGCTCCGAGAGCGCAATCTGGTTCTGCCAGTCCAGGGTGCGCCGGCGTGAATCGAAGATGCTGAAGTAGGCCGGCGTTTCCAGTCGATCGGACATGCTGCCGAAGGCGAGTCGATGCGACCAGATCGAATTGATCGCGCCGCTGAGATTCAGGCCGATGGCGCTATCGTCGATGTCGCTGACGCCCTCGTCGAATTCCACCTCGGCGGCGCTGCCGAGCGCGCTCAGCGCCAGCAACTGACTACCCAGTTCGGCTTCAGCACGCAGGCTTGCGTGTTCATTGCGATAGGCATCGCGGTCGGGATCAAACGAGAAGCCGGCTTCATTCTGGGCCGAAATGCCGTCGGTCCGGACCTGGCCCGCAGTGATCGCGAGCATGCCGCGCTCGCCGCGCCAGGCCGCGCTGGCATTGCTGCTGATCGCGCCGTGATTTCCGGCTGCTACACGCAGTGACCAGTGCTCGGGCTGACGGGTGAAGATCTGGATAACGCCGCCAATCGCCTCCGAGCCCCAGTACGCGGCCTGGGGTCCGCGCACGATCTCGATGCGCTCGATCTGAGCGATCGGCAGATGCGCATAGTCGTAGGCACCCGACAGCAGCGGTGATACCCGCACGCCATCGATCAGTACCAGGGTGTGGTTCGAGTTGGTCCCGCGCAGGAACAGGGCCGTGCTCTGGCCGCTGCCGCCAGTGCGGGCGATATCGATGCCGGGCTGCATCTTCAGCAGTTCCAGCAGATCAGGGGCCTGGCTGCGTTCGATGTCCTCGCGGCTGATGACGCTGACCGTAGCCAGGGTGTCATCCACGGTTTCGGCACTGCGCCGCGCGGTCACCAGGATCTGTTCGGCGGACGGCGGCTCGCTCGCGGCCACCGGAAGTGCGGCTGCGATCAAGGTACCGAGAAGGGAAGTTCGTATCGTATTCATGCTGTACTCCAAAGCTCACCCGCTGACGGAAGAAGCTTCGGGCAGGCGATGAAGACGCATGGCAACGCAGGACGCGCAGCAGGGCGACCCCACCATCGCCCACCGCGATGCTTCAAGGTTTCATCAGGCCGGTCTCCGGGCTCGACCTGGACAGCGCGGGCTGGTTGCCCTGACTGTCGCTCCCTCACCTTCCCGCGAATAGCAGTGGTGTACGAGGGATACTTCCGGTCTTACCGTTGCGGGGGCAGCGCTGGTTTTTCACCAGCTTCCCGTTTCACCCGCTGCGCGGGCACCTGATCTGGGCAGTGTAGCAGAGCCAGGCGGTCGCGCCGCTTGCTGGTCAGCTGGCGCGGCTTACTCGAAACCCTGTGCGAACACGAGATCGGGCAGGTAGGGCGCGCACACGATGTCGCCGTCAACGGTGGTGATCAGGTAACGGAATGGCACCAGTTCAATGGTGATGTCGACATCAGTGCTGATTTCCTCGCCCAGCAGCCCGTAACGAATGCGGGTGGCGCCGTTCAGCGAGGGGCTGGCGCCGTCGCGCGCGCGCTGGCAGTTGAACAGATGGGCGTCGACCAGATTGAACGGTCCGTCGCCGGGGATGAAATCATGTGTCGTTGCCTCAATCGCAATGCCATAGGTCCTGCCATCGAGCTGGAGTTGGTAGGCGGAGCTGTCCGCGGCAAAAATCAGCAGCAACAGCAGCATTCCGAAACGCATTCGCAGGAGTCTCCTTGCACGATGCGCAGGACTCTATCGATGCCCTGGTTAACTTTGCGCAATCCACGCTACGCGCTGCCGGCTTGGTCGAGTGCCGTATTCAGCTGGCATTCCTGCGCCATTCACCTGCCCGACGTGATGCCCGCCGCTGCTTCAGGGCAGGAACAGTTCGATCAGATCATTGAGATAGCGGCTGCCCAGGGCGGTGGCCTGCAAGCGCTCAGCGATCTCGGGTTCCAGCCAGCCGACGTCAATGCCGCGGCGCAGTGGTGCAACAATGGTGTCCAGATCGAGACCGGTGTGTGCCTGAAACAGCGCAGCCGGCACGCCCGCGTTCAGCCGCAGCGCATTGAGCATGAACTCGAAAGGCAATGCATCTTCGGCAATCGCCTCAAGACTGGCCAGTCGTCGCGCGCTGCCGGCATGCTCCTGATAGCCGCGCGGATGCTTGAGTTTCGCAGTTCTGAGGATGCGCTGGTTGGCGATATCGCTGAGCTTGCCATGGGCGCCGGCGCCGATCCCGATGTAGTCGCCAAAGCGCCAGTAGTTGAGGTTGTGCTGGCACGCGTGGCCAGGCTGTGCGTAGGCGGAGACTTCGTACTGCAGAAATCCCGCTGCCGCCAGTTGTTCCTGCGCCCGTTCCTGCATGTCCCAGGCCTGGTCCTCATCGGGTAGCTGGCGCGGTGGCCTGGCGGCAAACACGGTGTTCGGCTCCAGCGTCAACTGGTAATGCGACAGGTGGGTGGGCGCGAGTGCAACCGCGCGTTCGATGTCGAACAAGGCCTGCGCCAGATCCTGCCCGGGCAGGGCGTACATCAGGTCGATGTTGATCTCGCCGATGCCGGCGTCCTGCGCCTCGCACACGGCGCGGCTGGCCTCATCGGCGTCATGAATGCGGCCGAGGCGCTTGAGGGCGGCATCGTTGAAGCTCTGCACACCGAAACTGATGCGGTTGACACCGGCGCGCAGATAGCCGTCGAAGCGGCCGTGTTCAACCGTGCCGGGGTTGGTTTCCAGCGTGACCTCGGCGCCGAGGGCCAAGCTCAGGCGTCGTCGTGCGCCATCCAGTATCCGTTCGATCGCGTCGGGCGCAAACAGGCTGGGGGTGCCGCCACCGAAGAACACGCTGTTGATGCGGCGATCGGCGAGCCAGGGCTGATCAACCAGATCGGCATCCAGGTCGGCGAGCAGGGACTCGACATACTCGGCTTCCTGCAGCGCGCCGCGTTGCTCATGCGAATTGAAATCGCAGTACGGACACTTCTTTACGCACCACGGTATGTGCACATAGAGGGAGGTCGGTGGCGGCTGCAGCAGGGACATGACGTGGGCCTGATCAAACGCCCGGCAGCGGCGGTGGCGCAACCGGACCGTGGGTCGGATCGATCGCCAGCCGGGCATCCGCAAGCAGGGTCTTCAGACGCGCCAGCGCCTGGCCGCGGTGGCTGATGCGGTTCTTCATGGCGCTATCCATCTGGGCGGCACTGCAGCCGAGGTCACTATCAAAGAAAACCGGGTCATAGCCGAAGCCGCCATCGCCCTGGCGGGCGCGCAGGATGCGTCCATGCCAGCGACCTTCGGCGATCAGCGGCTGCGGATCGTCGGCATGTCGCAGCAGCACGATGACCGAATAGAAGCAGGCGCCGCGGGCGGAATCCGGCACGTCTGCCAGTTCGCCCAGCAGGCGATCGATATTGCCCTTGCTGTCGCCGTGCACGCCGGCGTAGTGCGCGCTGATCAGGCCCGGCGCGCCGGCAAGGGCGTCGACCAGCAGACCGGAATCATCCGCGAGTGCCGGCAAACCGGAGACGGCACTCGCGTTCCGGGCCTTGATCAACGCGTTCTCGACAAAGGTCTTGCCGGTCTCCTCTGCGTCTGCGATCCCCAGTTCGGACTGGTTGACCCAGTCGATGCCGGTGGCGCCGAGGACGGCCGCAATCTCGGCAAGCTTGCCCCGGTTTGAACTGGCGACGACACAGCGTTTCATTACGGACTCCGGGCAACCATTTCAGCGCGCAAGCGCTTCCAGTTGCAGACCCAGCAATTGCTGCACACCGGTCTCGGCCAGGCCCAGCATGGCATCGAGCTCGCCACGACGGAATGCGTGGCCCTCGGCCGTGCCCTGCAGTTCAATGAAGCCGAGCCCATCATTCATCACCACGTTCATGTCGGTCTCGCAGGCCGAGTCCTCAGCGTAGTCGAGGTCCAGCACCGGCAGGTTCTGCCAGATGCCCACCGAGACGGCAGCGACCTGGCCGTGGATCGGATCGCGCTTGATCGCACCGCGCTTCATCAGGGCGCGTACGGCATCGACCAGGGCGACGTAGGCGCCGGTGATTGCCGCCGTGCGGGTGCCGCCATCGGCCTGCAGGACATCGCAGTCGAGCGTGATGCTGCGCTCGCCGAGCGCGGCGCGATCGACCACGGCGCGCAGCGCACGGCCAATCAGTCGCTGGATTTCCAGGGTACGGCCGCCTTGCTTGCCGGATGCCGCCTCGCGATGCGATCGGGTATGAGTGGCGCGCGGCAACATGCCATATTCCGCAGTCACCCAGCCCTCGCCCTTGCCGCGGAGAAATCCGGGTACCTTTTCTTCGACACTCGCGGTGCAGAGCACGCGGGTATCGCCGAAACTGACCAGGACCGAGCCTTCGGCATGGCGGGTGTAGTGACGTTCAATGCGCACGGCGCGGAGCTGGTCGGGCAGTCGGCCGCTGGGTCGTAGAATGGAGTTCATCGGAAATCTTGGGAAAGCAGGGCGCGAGAGCGTACCATTGCCGACCCTCCCGCGAAGGATACTGCCCGATGATCCGCAGCATGACTGCCTATGCCAGTGCGGAAGGTCAGACAGCGCGTGGTCGCCTGGTCTGGGAACTGCGTTCGGTCAACCATCGCTATCTGGAACTGTCGTTCCGGATGCCCGAGGAGTTTCGCGCGCTCGAAGGCAAATTGCGCGAACTGATCGAGAAGCGCGTGTCGCGCGGCAAGCTCGATGTGAACCTGCGTTATCGCGGCACGCCGGTATCGGGCAAGTTGATGCTCGATGCCGGCCTGCTGGAGTCCCTGCGTCAGCTGGAGCAGGAGGTCGCGGTCGCGCTGCCGACAGCGACACCGGCCTCCCGCTTTGAGGTATTGGCCTATCCGGGTCTGGTGGTGGAGTCGGACATTGATCAGGCCAGCATGTTCGAGTCCGCGCTGGCGTTGTTCGATGTGGCACTGGAAGATTTCATCCAGACCCGCAGCCGCGAAGGCGAGCGCCTGCGTGCCGTCATGCTCGATCGCCTTGATGCCATTGCAGCCGTGGTCGTGCAGGTGCGCGAATGGCTGCCGGATATTCGCCAGGCCCTGCGCACGCGGCTTGAAACCAAACTGGCTGATCTCAAGCAGCCGCTGGATCCGGGAAGGCTCGAGCAGGAGCTGCTGCTGTACCTGCAGAAGCTCGATGTCGATGAGGAGATCGAGCGTCTGGGCTCGCATATCGCCGAGGCGCGGCAACGTCTCAAGTCGTCCGAGGCCGTGGGTCGCCGACTGGACTTCCTGATGCAGGAATTCAATCGCGAGTCCAACACCCTGGGTTCAAAGTCGGTCGATACCCGCACCACCCAGGCGGCGGTCGAGCTGAAGGTATTGATCGAGCAACTGCGTGAGCAGGTCCAGAACATCGAATAGGAGGGGCGCCGTGTCGGGGAGTCTATACATCGTTGCAGCGCCCTCGGGTGCGGGGAAGTCGACCCTGGTCAACGCCCTGTTGAAGCGCGAGAGCGGCATCCGGTTGTCGGTGTCCTACACCTCGCGCGGGCCGCGACCGGGCGAGCAGGACGGCGTCCATTACCACTTCGTCAGCAGCGACACCTTCATGGAAATGGTCGAGCGCGGCGAGTTCTTCGAGTACGCCATCGTCCATGGTGATCTCAAGGGCACCGCGCGTTCGGCGGTGGAGCAGGAGTTGGCGCGTGGCATGGACGTATTGCTTGAAATCGATTACCAGGGCGCCCGGCTGGTGCGGCACCTGATGCCCGAAGCGATCAGTGTGTTCATCCTGCCGCCATCGCGCGAGGAGCTTGAGCGTCGGCTGCGCAGTCGCGCGCAGGACAGCGAAGAGGTGATCCAGCGGCGTCTGGCCGGTTCGCGCGCCGAGATCAGCCACGCGCATGAGTTCGACTACATCCTGGTCAACGAAAATTTTGATCGCGCGCTCGACGATCTGACCATGATCGTGCATGCCTCGCGCCTGCGTCAGCGCGTCCAGACCGAAAAGCTGAAATCCCTGGTCGACCGCCTGCTCGCGTGAACTGCCGGCGGGGCAGGTCGGATCTCAGCAACCAGCTGCAAGTCCTTGATTCAAAGCAAAATTGCGTCCAAGGGCGCGCGTCTGCTATCCTGCACGACCAGCTAATCTGCTGATTTTCCACAAGATTCAGGAACTCCCATGGCGCGCATTACCGTAGAAGACTGCCTCAAGGTGGTCGAGAACCGATTTGAACTGGTGTTGATGGCGACCAAGCGCGCACGTCAGCTCTCCAAGGGCGCGCCTTCCCTGGTCGATTCCGAGAACGACAAGCCGACCGTGACCGCCTTGCGCGAGATCGGCAGCGGTCAGATCACCCAGGAACTGCTGTCGCAGATTGATCGCCAGGAGCGCGAGCGCGCCGAACGCGAGGCACTCGAGTGGGCAGCCCAGGAAGTCGCCGACGACGACCTGTCCAAGGGCGACGATCTCTGATGTGCCGCGCCTGCCGCTCCTGTGCCTGTGGTTCCGGTATCGCCTGATCCGGAGCCGAAGATGGAAGCGGTGGCGACCTCTGTCGCGTTACCCGCATCCGGATATCCGGCAGAGTGGCATGCGCTTGATCTGAAACTCTCCGAGTATCTGCCGCTGGAAGCGCGGCAGATGGTTTTTCGTGCCTTCGAGTTGGGCGATCAAGCCCACCACGGCCAGACCCGCCGCAGTGGCGAGGCCTACATTACCCATCCGTTGTCGGTCGCCGGCATCCTGGCCGAGTTGCGCCTTGACGGCGAGGGCATCTGTGCGGCCATCCTGCACGATACCCTCGAGGACACCCAGGTCACCCGCGACCAGTTGGAGTCGTTGTTCAGTCCGGTAGTGGCCGATCTGGTCGATGGCGTCACCAAGCTCGACAAGGTCCAGTTCCAGACCCGCCAGGAAGCCAATGCGGAAAGCTTCCGCAAGATGGTCATGGCGATGTCGCGCGACCTGCGGGTGATCCTGATCAAGCTGGCCGACCGCCTGCACAATATGCGCACGATCGACTCGATGTCGGCCGATTCGCGGCGCCGGATTGCGCTCGAGACCCTCGACATCTATGCCCCGATCGCCCAGCGCCTGGGCATGAACCGGATCAAGGCGGAACTGCAGGATCTCGGGTTCGCCGCCCTGCATCCGATGCGCCACCGCGTCCTCGCCAAGCGCGTCGCAGCCAACTACGGAAGCCGGCAGGAGAGCGTCAATCGCCTGCACCAGCAGATCATTGCCAAACTCGAGCAGGAATCGATCAGTTGCCGCATCGTCAGCCGGATCAAGTCGCCCTACAGCATCTACGGCAAGATGCGCAGCGAGCACAAGACCCTGGCCCAGGTAATGGATGTATTCGGTGTCCGCGTGGTGGTGAAGGAAACCATGCAGTGCTACATGGCCCTTGGCCTGGTGCACAGCCTGTACAAGCCACACGATGGGCGCTTCCGCGATTACATTGCGATCCCCAAGAACAACGGCTACCAAAGCCTGCATACCGTACTGTTCGGGCCGTCCAGTACGCCGGTCGAGGTGCAGATCCGCACCGAGGACATGGACCTGCTCGCAGAGCGCGGTATTGCCGCGCACTGGGCCTACAAATCGGATGCAACTTCCGGCAACGCGGCGCAGTCGCGCGCACGCGCCTGGGTCAGTGGTCTGGTCGATGCCAGCGGGCATAGCGGCTCGCCGCTGGAGTTCGTCGAGAGCGTCAAGGTCGACCTGTTTCCGGATGAGGTCTACCTGTTTTCGCCCAAGGGCGACATCCTGTCGCTGCCGCGCAACGCCACCGCGCTCGATTTCGCCTACGCCGTGCATACCCACGTCGGTGATCATGCGGTCGCGGCGCGTGTCGATCGCCGGCTGGTGCCGTTGCGGACCCGGCTGCTCAGTGGCCAGACGGTGGAGATCATCACGGCAGCGAGTGCCCAGCCGCAGATTGGTTGGCTCGATTTCGTCGTATCCAGTCGCGCCCGCACGGCCATCCGGCATTCGCTCAAGCAGATGCAGCATGAGGATGCCGTCGAGATCGGGCACCGCCTGCTCGACCGCGCGCTCGAATCGATGGGCGCCTCGCTGGACAATCTGCCGGCCGGCGCGCTCGATGCCTTTCTGAGCGAGCAGCGTCTGCGTCGGCTTGAGGAATTGCTGGCCGAGATCGCGCTCGGCAATCGCATGCCCGAGCAGGTTGCGCGGGTGCTCTTGCACGACCAGTCGCGCCCGGAGTCCGACGCATCGCGACGGCCGCAGGAAAAGATCCTCGTATCGGGTGCCGAGCGCGGGGTGATCACCTTTGCCAATTGCTGCCATCCAGTGCCCGGCGACGATATCTTCGGCTTTCTGTCGGCGGGCAAGGGAATTGTCGTCCACCAGCAGGAGTGTCCCAATGTACCGGAGCTGCGAAAGTCTCCGGAACGCTGCATCCAGATCGCCTGGGACCGGCATATCAAGGGTGACTTCAAGGTTGCGCTGAAGGTGGTCGTCGACAACAAGCCCGGGGTGCTGGCAACCGTCGCGGCTGCGATTGCCGAGCGCGACTCCAACATCGATACCGTCGAGTACCAGGAGCGCGACATCAATACTGCGGCGATGCTGTTCGTCATCGAGGTCAAGAACCGCAAGCATCTGGCCGATGTCGTGCGCCGTGTACGGCGCGCGCCGGTGGTCCACGGAGTGAATCGCTTCATCGGGTGAGCGGTCTTGTCGCCGGGGCACGCTGGCAGCACAATGCGGACTCAGCCACTTCGGAATGGATCCTGCCATGTCGCGAACGGTCATTCATACCACCCTGGCCCCAGCCGCCATCGGTCCCTACTCGCAGGCCGTGCGCTGCGGCGCCACTGTTTATCTGTCCGGTCAGATTCCGCTCGATCCGGTCACCGGAAAGCTGGTTGAGGGCGCCTTCGACGTGCAGGTAAAGCGCGTATTCGACAATCTGCGCGCGGTCTGCCAGGCGGCGGGTGGCGATCTGCGTGATATCGCCAAGCTCAATATCTATCTGCTTGATCTCGGCCAGTTTGCCGAGGTCAACCGGATCATGGTCGAGTACTTCCGGGAGCCCTATCCGGCCCGTGCTGCCGTCGGCGTAGCGGCCTTGCCGCGTGCTGCCGTAGTCGAGATGGATGCGGTGATGGTGCTCGACTGAGCCTGATCGTTGCTGACAGTGGCCGGGCTGAAGGGCATCCGGTCAATGCCCAGATGCCGTCCGCCGCGCAGGCGCTGCGCAGCGGTTCCGAGGGCAGCTCATGAGCGGGTCGCGCAGGCTTCCTCCGGTTCCCGAGTCTGCGGTCGCAACGGCTGCGGTTGACGTCGGTACGCAGCCCGTCGATGTGTTGCGCGGAGTCGGTCCGGCCAACGTCGAGGCGCTCGCCCGGCTCGGTATCCGGGTGCTGCAGGACCTCTGGTTTCATCTGCCGCTGCGCTACGAAGATCGCACCCGGATCACCCGCATCCGCGATCTCGAGCCGGGTCGCGACGCCCTGGTCGAAGGCATCGTCAGTGGTGTGGAGCGCAGTTTCCGATTCCGGCCATTGTTGCGTGTTGCGATCGACGACGAGTCGGGCGCCACGCTCACCCTGCGGTTCTTTCATTTCAGGTCCCAGCAGGTCGACGCGTTCGAACCGGGTGCGCGCTTCCGTGTCTTTGGCGAAGTGCGTCATGGTGCCCAGGGTCTGGAAATCATCCACCCCGAGTACAAGCGACTGGCCTTCGACGCGCCGCTCGATGCCGCCCTGACTCCGGTCTATCCGCTGACCGAGGGGCTCGGTCAGAAATCCCTGCTGCGTCTGGTCCGCGATGCCCTGCGCATGATGCCCGCGAGCGAGGCCTTCGACGTGTTGCCGGAATCCCTGCGCAGGCGTCTGCAACTGGGCGATCTGCGTTCCGCGTTGTGGAAGGTGCATGCGCCTGCCGCCGATGACGACGTCGCGGCCCTGCTCGCCGGTAGCCATCCCGCGCAACGCAGGCTGGCGGTGGACGAATTGCTGGCGCATCAACTCAGCATGCGGCGCGTGCGGCGTACGCTGCGAGGCCAACCGGCAGCGGTGTTGACGGGCGCGAGTTCGCGCCGGGATCGTCTGCTGCAGTCCCTGCCGTTCGCGCTGACCGGCGCGCAATCTCGTGTGCTCGGCGAAATCGATCAGGACCTGGTCAGTGGCGTGCCAATGCTGCGCCTGGTCCAGGGGGATGTCGGTTCGGGCAAGACCATCGTGGCGGTATTGGCGGCCCTGTCCGCCGTCGACGCCGGTTGCCAGGCCGCGGTGATGGCACCCACGGAGATTCTCGCCGAGCAGCATCTGAGAATTTTCAGCCAGTGGCTGGCACCGCTGGGCGTGCGTGTGGTCTGGCTGGCGGGCAAGGTGCAGGGCAAGGCACGCAATACGGCGCTGCAGGAAATCGCCGGAGATGCCGAGGTCGTTGTCGGCACCCATGCGCTGATGCAGGACGGGGTCAATTTTCGTCGGCTGAGCCTGGTCGTGATCGACGAGCAGCACCGCTTTGGCGTGCATCAGCGTCTGGCGCTGCGCGAAAAAGGCATCGATGGCAGCACGGTGCCGCACCAGCTGGTGATGACCGCCACACCCATTCCGCGCACGCTGGCGATGGCGGCCTACGCCGATCTGGATACCTCGCTGATCGACGAACTGCCGCCAGGGCGCCAGCCGGTGCAGACGGTGGCGCTGCGCGCATCGCGACGCGATGAGGTGATCGAGCGTATCCGGATCGCCTGCAGCGAGGGGCGTCAGGCCTATTGGGTGTGTCCGCTGATCGAGGAATCCGACCAGTTGGAGGCGCAGGCCGCCGAGGCGACCTTCGATCACTTGCGCGCCGTGCTGGGCGGCATCCGAGTCGGTCTGATCCACGGTCGTCTGCGTCCGAAAGACAAGCAACGCGTGATGGATGAATTCAAGAACGGTGCGCTCGATCTGCTGGTCGCCACCACGGTCATCGAGGTCGGTGTCGATGTTCCGAATGCCAGCCTGATGGTGATCGAGAATGCCGAACGCATGGGCCTCGCCCAGCTGCATCAGTTGCGTGGCCGCGTCGGTCGCGGCAGTGCCCAGTCCAGCTGTGTACTGCTGTATCAGTCGATGTCGGATCTGGCGCGCGAACGCATCCGGGTGATGCGCGAAACCAATGACGGCTTCCGCATTGCCGAGAAGGACCTCGAATTGCGCGGTCCCGGCGAAATGCTCGGCACCCGCCAGACCGGTCTGATCGGATTCCGGGTTGCCGACCTCGCCCGTCATGGCCACGAACTGCCAGCGGTACGCGATGCCGCGGAATGGCTGCTCGAACATGCCCCGACGGCAGCGGATGTGCTGATCGCGCGCTGGATCGGCGCTGGGGTCCGCTTTGCCGAGGCCTGATCGCGTAGGTCGCTCGGGTCAAGACTTGGCGGGGTTTTGCCGCAGCGGTTATTGTTGCCGATTCGACCGAGCGCCCGAACATGAGCAAAGTCCTGCCCCTGCTGATCGATACCGATCCCGGTGTCGACGATGCACTTGCGATCCTGATGGCGCATGCCCAGCCCAATGTTCGCGTACTCGCGTTGACGATTGCGGCGGGCAATGTCGGGCTTCGTCATACCGTCCGCAATGCGCTCAAGTTGCTCGAAGTCATTGGCGCCGACACGCCGGTGTTCGCTGGCGCAGCGGTGCCGCTGGTGCGGCCTGCCGACGACGCGGCCTTCGTCCATGGCCAGGACGGCTTTGGCGATATCGGCTATCTGGAGCCGACGCGCAGCGTCGAGCCCGAGCACGCGGCATCGGCGATGATCCGTCTGAGCCATCAGCATGCCGGCGAAGTCGTTTTCGTGATGCTCGGCCCGCTGACCAACCTGGCCATCGCGCTCAGTCTTGATCCCAGTCTGCCCGAGCGGGTAAGGCGCCTGGTGATCATGGGTGGCGCAGTGACCGGGCGCGGCAACGTCGCCCGCATTCCCGTCGAGTTCAACACCGGCTTTGACCCCGAGGCTGCCCACATCGTCATGTCGCGCTGGCCACAATTCGATCTGGTCGACTGGGAGGCGACCCTGGCGCATTCGATCCCGGTCGCTGATTCCGACCCCTGGATGCAGTTCGATAGCGTCGCTGCGCATTTCTATCGGGCGATTTCGCGCAAGACCCGGGACTGGATGCGGCGTACCCGCGACGCCGACCGCTGGGCGGCAGCCGATGCGTTGGCGATGGCTGCGGTGCTGGCGCCCGACGCGGTGCAGGAATGGGCAGAACGACCGCTTTCGATCGAGCTGGATGGCGCGCTGACCCGTGGGACGACCGTGGTGGACTGGTGGCAGCGCAGTGGCGCGCCGGCACAGGCGCGGATCATGATGCGCTTCGATCCGGCGCGCTTTGCCGACCTGATCAAATCCGGGCTCGGTCTGCCCCGGGACGCCAGCGGCTAGCCGGTCGGACTTGCCAGCGCGGCCAAGGTATGGCTAAAATGCCGCCCTTTTATCGGCCGGACCCTCGCCATGAAGACCAATATTCATCCGAAGAACCATGACGTGGTGTTCCACGACATCTCCTGTGATTTCAAGTTCCTGACGCGCTCGACGATGACCAGCAAGGAAACGGTCAAGTGGGAAGACGGCAAGGAATACCCGGTAATCAAGGTGGAAACCTCGAGCCAGTCGCACCCGTTCTTCACCGGCAAGCACAAGGTCATGGACGTTGGCGGTCGCGTCGACAAGTTCCGCAAGCGCTACGCCAAGTAATCACTCCGCCGTTCCGGCTGCCTTGCGGTGGCCGGCATAGAACAGCGCCGCTCCCGAGCAAGAAGGGGCGGCGTTTTTCGTTTCCGCTGTCGAGCTCCGCAGCTGTGAAACAAGGTGGCGGCGGCGGTCTCCTGCAATTTGATGGGCCGCAGGATGAACCGCAGCGCCTGCCCCATGCGATAATTGTGCAGTGCACCGCACCGGCAAGGAGCCGGTAGGGCCGCCCACTCAGCGCAGGCGACCGGGGCCAAGTCTGGTCCGAATGCCCCAATCAGGAGAAGGCCAGTGTCCTCGAACGTGATTCTGACCAGCAGCGATAGTGACAAGACCGCGACCTTGCCGGTGCTTTCCGGTTCGGTCGGGCCGTCGGCCATCGATATCGGCAAGCTGCATAAAGAAACGGGAATGTTTACCTACGATCCCGGCTTCATGTCGACCGCAAGTTGCCGCAGCGCGATCACCTATATTGATGGCGATGCGGGCGTATTGCTGTACCGCGGTTACCCGATCGAGCAGCTCGCCAAGCATTCCAGCTTTCTGGAGACCTCGTACCTGCTGATCAACGGCGAGTTGCCGACGACGGACGAGTTTCGCAGCTTCGAACACGATGTTACCCATCACTCGATGATGCATGAGTCGCTGAAAACCTTTCTGCATGGCTTCCATTACGACGCGCATCCGATGGCCATGCTTTGCGGCACGATTGGTTCGCTGGCGGCGTTCTATCACGACACGCTGGATATCGAAGATCCGGCACAGCGCAAGCTGGCGGCGATCCGTCTGATCGCCAAGATCCCGACCATCGCAGCCGCCTGCTATCGCTACACCATCGGCTGGCCGATCCGCTATCCGCGCAACAACCTCGAGTACTGCACACGCTTCCTGCACATGATGTTCGAAGTCCCGTCGGAGCCGCTTGATCTGCCCGAGGTGGCGGCAAAGGCGCTCGACCTGCTGTTCATCCTGCATGCCGACCATGAGCAGAATGCATCGACCTCGACGGTACGCATGGTCGGTTCGACGGGTGCCAATCCCTACGCCTGCGTGGCGGCCGGCATTGCCGCGCTGTGGGGGCCGGCGCATGGCGGCGCCAACGAGGCGGTGCTGAAGATGCTGGCCGAAATCGGCACGCCGGATCAGGTCGGCAAGGCCATCGAGCGTGCCAAGGACAAGAATTCCGGTTTCCGGCTGATGGGCTTCGGGCACCGCGTCTACAAGAACTTCGATCCGCGCGCGACCATCATCCGGGAGATGTGCCACAAGGTGCTCAATGCACTTGGCGTCCAGGACCCGCTGCTGGATGTCGCGATGAAACTTGAGGAAGCTGCGCTCAAGGATCCATATTTCATCGAACGCAAGCTCTACCCGAATGTGGATTTCTACTCTGGCCTGATCTACAAGGCGTTGAAGATTCCTACCGAAATGTTCACCGTGATGTTTGCGATCGCGCGGACGTCCGGTTGGGTCGCGCACTGGCTCGAACAGAACACCACGCCAGACGCCAAGATCGGTCGCCCGCGGCAGATCTACACCGGTGCGCCGAGTCGCGACTACCGCCCCATCAGCGGGCGCTGAAACAGCATGCTGGCGCGTGCCTGCATCCAACCGGATGCGGCACGCGAAGGTTCATCAAGTCAAGGGTCCTTCAAGACTCATGCGCCGCGTCCTCCGCCAGCAGTCGTAAAACATGCTCGAGCCCCGCGCGCTGCATCGGTTTCTCGGTGATCCGGTCGAGCGGCGCCTGCCGGACCGCGTCGAGATCGAACAGGCTCACATCGAAGGCGATGTCGTCGGCGACCAGCCTGAGCACTGGCACGCTGGCGTCGCGTTCGGCATCGAGCCGGATTCGGCGTTCATCGGCTTCGAACGGGATGCGCCGGTCCAGCAGCCAGTTTTCGACGTCACTGCGATGGCGGCAGAACAGGTGCAGACACACGGCCGAGTGCTGATCGGCGGAACCATCGAGCACGGCGCCCACCAGGCGCGGTTCGAACGCGGCGAAGAAGCGCATGGCCTCGACGGCTGCGAGGCGACGCTCGCGCAGCCAGCGCGGTTGTTCGAGACTCTGGAAGAGCGACTGGTGCTGACGCAGTGCGCTATCGATTTCGCGATTGGAAGGCAGCGCGAAATCATCCTGGATGCCCAGTCGCTCGGCCGCCTTGCGTTTGGCCAGTCCGAAATCGCGTATACCCTGTTCGCTGATGATCCGTGCCGCCTCCACAGCCAACTGCTGGCGCAGGCCAGTCTGCCGGCGCGCCGACGAGGTGGTGCGGCGTCGGTCAGAAGAGGTCAAGGGCCTGCTGCTCGGCATTCTGGCCGGCGCGCTGTTCCTGCTCGCTCGCCGACAGCTTGAGCAGATCTTCACTCTTGAAGTATTCGACCAGCCCGCCTTCCTGCTCGCCTTGCAGCAACTGGCCACCGGCCGTGATCCGCGCCTTGCTGATTCCCGGTGGTATCTCCAGCGGGGTTTCCGGCACGTTTTCGAGGGCCACGCGCATGAAGTCGATCCAGATCGGAAGGGCAGTGCGCCAGGCAAATTCACCCGCGCCAAGTGGCGTGAAATCATCGTGACCCATCCACACCGTGGTGACGACGCGATCATTGAAACCGGAAAACCAGGCGTCCCGATAGCCATTGGTCGTGCCGGTCTTGCCGCCCAGATCCTGGCGTTCCAGTGCCATCGCGGTGCGCCCGGTGCCGCGCAAGACCACGTCACGCAACAAGCTGGTGATCAGAAAGGCATTGCGTTCATCGACCTTGCGGGGGGCCAGCAAGGGCCCGCTGGCGGGTTCGGTGCCCGCCGCTGCCGGCATGCCGGCCGTGGTCACTGCCGGCATAGCGGTGGGACTGGCGCCGTCAGCGAGCAGGGCGGAAAGATCCTGGGCGGAGGCATCACCGGGGCGCGACTCGGATGACAGCCGTTCCGGGCAGCGCCGGCAGGCGCGCTGCGCCTGATGCTGGTACAGCGGCTGACCGCGATCATCATCGATGCGGGCAACCAGGTACGGCGTGACCTGATAACCGCCATTGGCGAATACGGCATAGCCGCGTGCCAGCGTCAGTGGCGACACCGAACTGCTCCCCAGTGCCATCGACAGATTGGGCGGCAGTGATTCCTCCGCGAATCCAAAACGCTGGATGTACTCGCGGGCGAAGCGCACACCGATGGCGTCGAGCAGGCGTACCGAAATCAGATTGCGCGAACTGACCATGGCTTCACGCAGGCGCATGGGCCCATTGAAGTCCTCATTGTCGTTCTGTGGCTTCCAGACGCCGCCCGGTGCGCTCGGATCGGGAAACGACAGCGGTGCATCATTGACGATCGAGGCTGGCGTAAACCCGCGTTCGAATGCAGCCGAGTAGACGAAAGGCTTGAAGCTCGAGCCAGGCTGGCGATTGCTCTGGGTCGCGCGATTGAACTTGGACAGGGAAAAATTGAATCCGCCGACCAGGGCACGGATGGCGCCGTCCTCGGGATCGAGCGCCGTAAGCGCTGCCTGCGCGGCCGGAATCTGACTGAGTTGCCAGCCGCCCTCGTCGGTGCGGACGACCCGGATGACGTCACCCGGTTTCAGTACCTGGTCGACTTTGCTGGGCTTGGCGCCGACGCCGCTTTCACCGACGCGGGGCCTGGCCCAGGCTACGGCCGCGAGGTCCAGATTGATGTTTTGCCCATCCGCAAGGATGGCGGTGGCCGCTGTCGCACTGGTTTCGGTGACGAGGGCGGGGATCAGTCCGGCGACCACATTGATCGTGGCCAGGGTCTGCCGTGCCCGCTCCGGGTCGACCGCCAGTTCAGCTTCGACGCGTGTCTCGGGGCCACGGTAGCCATGGCGCTGATCAAAGCTCATGAGTTGCGCGCGCACCGCCGAATTGGCGGCTTCCTGCAGTCTCGAATCGATCGATGTATAGGCCTGGTAGCCGTTGTTCAGCGCGTCGGCACCCAGCCGTTCGATCGCCTCCACACGGACCATCTCGGCAACGTAGGGGGCATCCAGTTCGATGGCGGGTTCATGCGGGTGGGAGTGATCGGGTTCGTTCTGCGCGGCCCGCATGGCCTGCTCGCTGATCCAGCCCAGCTCGAACATCCGTTGCAGGGTGTAGTCGCGACGGATCTTGGCACGTTCCGGATTGGCCAGCGGATTGCTGGTCGACGGAAACTTCGGGATCGACGCCAGCATGGCGCTTTCGGCCAGGGTCAGCTGGTCCAGCGTCTTGCCGTAGTAGAACTCGGCGGCGGCGCCGACGCCGTAGCAGCGGTACCCGAAAAATATCTTGTTGAGGTAGAGGCTGAGGATTTCGTCCTTGCTCAGATCACGCTCCATCCTCAGCGCAAGAAACATCTCGGAGGCCTTGCGGGACAGGGAGTATTCGTTGCTCAGGAAGAAGTTTCTGGCAACCTGCTGAGTGATCGTGCTGCCGCCCGGGACGCGATCACGATCCGTGGTGGTCATCAGCCAGACTGCGCGTCCGATGCCCCGGAAATCGATGCCATGATGGTCCTCGAAGCGCGCATCTTCGATCGCCATGACCGCCTGGCGCAGCTGCAGCGGGATCTCCTCGATGCGCACCGGGATGCGTTTCGTCTCACCAAATAGTGCGATGAGCTTGCCGTCGGCGCTGTAGACACGCAGCGGAACCTGCAGTCGGATGTCCCGAATCTGCGACGTGTCCGGCAGACTCGGAGCCAGCAACCAGTACGCTACGGCGACGGCCAGCACGCCCAGCAGGCCCGTACCCAGCCCCAGAAAGAGCGTCCAGCGCAAGAGTCTTCGTTTCCAGGATGCAGCCATCGTGACCGGGCAAGCTGTTGGGAGCCGTGGAGTATAGGGGCCCGCAAGACCAATTAGGTGGTTTGACCCGGGCCTCGGGTGCCCCCGCAGGGGAGGCGATCCGAGGCAGAAAACGCGGGTGTTGAACTGCACTTAAGTTTGATATTTAATGTGGCAACGCACATATCGCTCGTAAGGGCCCGTGGGAAGGGGAAAAAGTGTGGCACTCTTCAGCACGAAATCACCACCGCTAGTCGGTGTAGACATCAGCTCCACCGCGGTGAAGCTCCTCCAGCTCGGCATGTCGGGCGGGCGCTATCGCGTCGAACACTACGCCGTCGAACCGCTGCCGCCCAATGCGGTGGTGGAGAAGAATATCGTCGAAGTCGAAGCGGTGGGCGAGGCAATCAAGCGCGCCCTGCAGCGTTCCGGCGCCCGCACCAAGTTCGCCTCCGCGGCGGTTTCCGGCTCGGCGGTGATCACCAAGGTCATCCCGATGCAGGCCGACCTCTCGGAAGACGACCTCGACGGTCAGATCCAGGCCGAGGCCCAGCAGTACATTCCCTATCCGCTCGAGGAAGTGAGTCTGGACTTCGAGATTCTGGGGCCGGTTCGCGACAATCCCGAGATGATGAGTGTCCTGCTGGCGGCCTCCCGAACCGAAAACGTCGACGTGCGGGTAGCGGCGCTGGACATTGGCGGCCTGACGGCCCGTGTGGTCGACGTCGAAGCCTTCGCTATCGAAAACGCCTTCAAGCTGGTCGCCGATCAGCTGAGCGTGCCGAAGGATGCCACCGTCGCCGTGCTCGACATTGGCGCCACGATGACCACCCTCATCGTCATCAAGAACCAGCGCACCATCTACACCCGGGAACAGGTGTTTGGCGGCAAGCAACTGACCGACGAGGTCATGCGGCGCTACGGCCTGTCCTACGAGGAAGCCGGCATGGCCAAGCGCCAGGGCGGCCTGCCCGAGAGTTATGAGATCGAGGTCCTTGAGCCTTTCAAGGAAGCCATGGTCCAGCAGATCAGCCGACTGCTGCAGTTCTTCTTTGCCGGTACCGAGTTCAGCAAGGTCGATCAGGTGGTGCTTGCCGGTGGCTGTGCCTCGATCGGCGGTGTGGCCGAGATGGTGGAAGAGCAGATCGGTGTGCCCACGATCATTGCCAACCCGCTTGCCGGCATGTCGCTCTCCAATCGCGTGCAGGCCCAGACGCTGGCGCAGGACGCGCCCTCGCTGTTGATTGCCTGCGGCTTGGCGCTGAGGAGCTTTGACTAATGGCCAAGATCAATCTATTGCCCTGGCGCGCCGAGCGCCGCAAGCAGAGGGAACGCGAGTTTGGCGCCATCATGGGCGCCGCACTCATCTTGGGCGGCCTGCTCGTGTTCGCCGGCGTCTGGTACATGAACCAGCGCCTGGAGGGGCAGAAGTCGCGCAACGATCTGCTCGGTCGCGAGATTGCCGCGCTCGAAATCAAGATCAAGGAGATCGAGGATCTGAAGGAAAAGCGCGACAAGCTGCTGCAGCGCAAGGAAGTGATCGAGACCCTGCGGGCCAGCGGATCTGCGACCGTACGAATGCTCGATGACCTGGTGCGGACCATTCCCGACGGTGTGCGCCTTACCAATATCAAGCAGAACGGTGAGACCCTGATCCTCGAGGGTCTGGCGCAGTCGCAGGCGCGGATTTCCAGTTACATGCGCAACCTGGAGACGTCGCGCTGGCTCTCCAAGCCGGATCTGCAGAAGAGCGAGGCATCCGGCCCGGACAAGACCGCCCGCTACAAGTTCAGCATGATGGTGACGCTGCGCAAGTCCAAGGAAGAGATCGAGGCCGCCGAAGCCGCAGGATCCAGCCTGGATACCAGCGGAACAACGCCGCCACCGGCAAAGGGAGGCTGAGATGGCTTCGTTCGATCTATCGAAACTTGACCGCAACAACTACGGCAGCTGGCCGATGCCGGTCAAGATGGCGGCTGCCTTCCTGCTCCTGGTGGTTGTCCTTGGCGTAGGCTGGTGGTTCATGATCAAGCCGAAGTCCGAGCAGCTGACCAAGGACGAGGCCAAGGAACAGCAGTTGATGCGTGACTTCGTCGAGAAGCAGGGGCGCGTCGTCAATCTCGAGGAATACAAACAGCAACTGGCCGACGTCGAAGACCTGCTCAAGCAGATGGTGCGCCAGTTGCCCACCAAGACCGAGATGCCGGATCTGCTGGTCGACGTCTCGCAGACTGCGCTTTCCGCGGGTATCGACAACGATCTTTTTGAACCAGGTCCGGAAGTCCCGCAGCAGTTCTACGCAGAACGACCCATCACCCTGCGCATGATCGGTACCTATCACCAGTTTGGTGCTTTTGTCGGCGGAGTGGCGGCC
This sequence comes from Pseudomonadota bacterium, assembly GCA_022843465.1. Lineage (GTDB taxonomy): Bacteria > Pseudomonadota > Gammaproteobacteria > Xanthomonadales > Ahniellaceae > 0-14-3-00-62-12. The sequence goes on from JALHNO010000014.1 coordinate 92,336, forward strand.
TTGCCACGCGTCGTCATCCTGACCATGCATGATGTTTCGCTCAAACCGGTCGCCGGGGCTGCCGGCAAGGGCAAGTCGGCGGTGCCGACTGGACAGCTGGTCCTCGAGGGCACGGTCAAGACCTATCGCGCCCTGGACGAAGAAGAAATTGCTGCCGAAGCGGCTGCAGCAGCGCCGGCACCATCGGGCCAGGGTCCGGCGGCTGCCAAGCCACCTGGCGGCAAATGAGGAGCGAGCGACGATGAATTCATACTCGGCAAAGTCGAATCGCCTGATCTGGCGCTCAGCTGTAGTGCTGACGGTCGTATTTGCGAGTGCCTGCGTCAAGGGCACGCGCGATCTGGAGCAGGAAGTGGCACGCGTCAAGGCGCAGAAGGGCGCGCCGGTAGATCCGCTTCCGGCCATGAAGGACTACGAGCCATACCCCTACACCGCGTACAGCATGCGCGACCCGTTCGCACCTTTCGCCGGCGATGACGGCAGCAATGCCGAGGGCCTGTCGCCCGAGCCGGATCGAGTGAAGGACGCACTCGAGGCATTTCCGCTGGACGCGCTCGACATGGTGGGCACCATGGGCACGGATGAAAGCATGGTGGCGCTGATAAAGGACCCCGATGGTGTGGTGCACCGGGTGAACGTCGACAACTACATGGGGCAGAGCGAAGGCAGGATCACGGCGATCTACGAAGACCGCATCGATCTGGTTGAGCTGATCCCGAACGGCACCGGCGGATGGATGGAGCGTCCGGCCTCCATTGCCCTGGACGAAGGTTAACTCAGAGGGTGGCTTGTATGACTACCAACCAAGTTTCATCCATCGAGATCTGCGCCACGAAAGCGGGATTCATCATGACCAATCGAATTGCGAAGTTGCTCTCCCTGTTGGTGCTCTCCCTGGGCAGTACGGCGTTGTACGCCGCCAATGCCATCCAGAGCATCGACTACTCGACTGCCCATAACGGCACCACCGAGATCGTCCTCACCTTTGATGCGGCACCCGGCACGCCGGCCGCGTTTGCGACGGAATCTCCGCCGCGGATCGCGCTGGATTTCCCGGAGACCCGCAACGAGCTGAGCGAACGCCGGATCAGTGTCGGCGCGGGTTCCACGGCGGCTGTTTCCGCGGTGGAAGCCGGCGGCAAGACACGCGTTGTGGTGGAGCTCTACCGCAGGGCCGCCTACACGACCCGGACCGAGGGCAACAAGTTTTACGTGGCCATCGCGGACGAGAGCCGAGTGGGTGCGCAGTCGATGGCGCCGACCACCGGTCAGAGCGCGTTGAGCCATGCCTCGGCAACGGTCACCAATGTCGATTTTCGCCGCGGTCCCAATGGCGAAGGGCGCGTACTGGTGTCCTTCAACAAGGACAATATCGGTACCGATCTGCGCAAGGAGGGCAACAAGATCGTCGTCGACATCTTTGATGTGACGGTGGCCGAAACGCTGCCAAAGCGGCTTGATGTCACCGACTTTGCGACTTCAGTCAATGCGATCGAGACGATCGAACGCGCCGGCGGTGTCCGCATGGAGATCGTCACCACTGGCGCTGTGGATCACATGGCGTACCAGACTGGCACCGACTATGTGGTGGAAGTGACCGAGGTCAAGCCGCTGGAAGAAGAGCGCCGCAAGCTGGGTCAGCCCGTCGAGTACGTCGGTACGCCGCTGACCTTCAACTTCCAGGACATTCCGGTGCGCTCGGTGCTGCAGTTGATCGCCGATGTGTCCGAACTCAATATTGTGGTTGCCGACAGTGTCCAGGGTAGTGTCACCACCCGTCTGGTGAACGTTCCCTGGGATCAGGCGCTCGATATCGTGCTGCAGGCCAAGGGCCTGGACAAGCGCCGCCAGGGTGGTGTGATCTGGGTCGCGCCCACCGAGGAAATCGCTGCGCGTGAACAGGCGCTCGAAGACGCCCGCATTGCCATCGAGGACCGCCAGCCCCTGGTGTCCGAATACATTGCCATCAATTACGGCAATGCCAAGGACATCGCGGCGCTGCTGACCGACGACGCGAAGAAATCCAAGGGCGGTGGAGCAGCGGCAGCCTCCGCCGGTGGCGCGTCAAAGGGTGCCGAGCAGTCGGGTGGCTTCCTCTCGCAGCGCGGCAGCGTGACCTTCGATACGCGCACCAATACGCTCTTGATCAACGATATCCGGCCCAAGATTGACGAGATCAAGGAGCTGATTGCCCTGCTTGACCGGCCGGTCGACCAGGTGCTGATCGAATCGCGGATTGTCATTGCCACCGAATCGTTCGCCCGCGATCTCGGCGCCCGCTTCGGGGTCAGCGGGGCCTACTCTGATTCCGATGGCAACGTGACCGGCGTTTCCGGTAGCGCCCAGGGTTCGGATCGCATCATCAACCAGGCGCTTGCCAATCGCCTGTCGGGTCGCGGCACGGGCTTCCCGATCGGCGTGCCGAGCATCCCTGAGGACGGCCTCGGCGTGCTGGTGCCTTCGCTCAATGATCGGCTGAATGTCAATCTTCCCGTGACCGGCGCCGCTGGCTCCATCGGCTGGGCGGTGCTCGGTGCCAACTACATTCTGGATCTCGAACTCTCGGCACTGGAAAGCGAGGGGCGCGGCGAAGTCGTCGCCAATCCGCGCGTGATTACCGCCAACCAGCGCGAGGCGGTGATTCGTCAGGGCAGCGAAGTCGGCTACACCACCATCACCGCCACCACCACGGGTAGCACCACCACCGTGGCGTTCAAGCCGATCGTGATGGAGCTCAAGGCGACCCCGACGATCACTCAGGATGACCGGATCTTCCTGACCTTGAACGTGAAAAAGGACGAACTGGCCGGATTCGTCTCGGTTGGACTGAGCGACGTGCCCTTGATTGACACACGAGAGCTGAATACTGCTGTCCTGGTCGAGAATGGTCAGACCGTGGTGCTTGGCGGCGTTTACGAATTCAAGAGCCGGGAGGACCTGACCAAGGTGCCCTTCCTGGCCGACATCCCCGGTTTGGGCAATCTGTTCAAGAGAAAGTCGCGAAGCAATGAAAAGGCTGAATTGCTGATTTTCGTGACACCGAAGATCCTGCGGCAGAGAGGCAAGTCATAAGCACTAACCAGTCGGCTCAGCCGGTTTTGGTCGCGATTTCAGGCAACAGTTTTCGGAGGTTTCCAATGGGTATCAAGTTCAAGATGTCGGCCGCTGCGATGTTGGCGGCGCTCTTGGTGGGATGTGGTGGCGGTGGCGGTGGTGGCTCGGATGGCGGATTCCAGCCCCCCAGCCTGATCGTCACCATGACGACCGGACAGACACAGACGACACCACGTTCGCTGGTGGATGTCATGGTCAGTGCGCGCAATTCCAATGGCGCTCCGTTGCCCAATGGCAGCACGCTTACCGTTCAGGTGAGTCCGCCCAGCGTGGGCGTGGTCTCCTTCATCTCGGACGGCGGTACGACCGGGTCCCAGGGCGGACCCATCGTGATCGGTGATCGAGTAAACGCGACGGTTGTCGGCGGTACAGCCAACCTCCGCTTTCACAGCCGCAGCGTGGGTACAGCAGTCCTTACGGTGTCGATGAATGATCCCAATGCGCCAGCAAGGGTTGTCACCGCAACTGCGAATATCTCGGTGGTTGCCGGTCCGGCCTCGGATCCCCGCCTGCGCATCGTCGCTACCACGGCGACCTTGCCGGCCAACACGTTCAACGTCGGGCCGTTTCTCGGTTCTCCGTATCTCTCTGAAGCCACGGTTACCTGGCGCCGGCTGAATGGTGAGCTGGTCACCGTATTCCCGCAGGGACGCGACAACAACGTAAACGTCAGTGTCAGCCCGGTGCTCAATACCGGTGGCTTCTGCCTGCCGGATGACCCCGCTACCACGGACATCAACGAGTTCCTGCTGCGCCTTGCGCAGGCACCGGTGCCCACCGTCGCCGGCAAGGCGACCATCTTCTTCCGCTCGCTGGATATTCCGACAACCTCGGTGATGACGGTGACGGCGCAGGATCCGGATACCGACGAGACGGTCGAAGCCTCCTTTACCTTCAACGTGGTCAATGGTTCTCCGCGTCTGCCCGCCACACTGGTGCCCTCGCGCACCGGACGCGCGCTGTATATCCAGGGCTCCGGCGGCAATACCGCCGAGCAGGTCACGGTCGAAGTGCTCGATGGTGCCAGCGGTCCGGTGCCAGATCCGATTTCGGGCTCGTTCGCCTACAACAATGTCCGCGCCGAACTGGTCGGCGGTTCGCTGGGCGGTGATCGCCTGCGCGCAGCCAATGCCCAGGGTGGTACCGAGTCAGGTCCGGATATCCGCTTCCGCAGCATCAACGGCATCTCGGCATTCACCTACGAGAGTGGCAACCAGACGCGTCTGGCGCAGATCCGGATCAGCGCTGACCGTGCCGACAACAATGTCGACAACGGCATTTCCGACCCGGTCACGGCAACGCTGACCCTGACAGTCAGTGATGGCCGCCTGTTCGACCTGGATCTGACCTCACCGAACTTCCGCGCCCTGCTGGTCAACCCGGTTGCCGACGAGGCCTACCTCAACGTACTGGGCGATCAGGAAGACGATTTCCCGGATTCTGGCGTGCCGCCCAATCCCGATGGCACCTACAGCCTGACGATCTCTGCGATCGCGACCGATCGTGGTGGCAACCCGGTGGTGCCGGGTACCGAAATCCGCTTCGGCTCGATTGATGCGCCGCTTTTGAACAATCAGTTCATCATTGCCGATGACGACGGCGACCCGCAGGAAGGCGGCACCGGCTTCACGGATGTCGATGGGGCATTCACCACCCTCGGCGGTGGCGTTGGTCCCGGCGACACCCTGCTGGTCTTCGGCGAAGACCTGATTGGCAACCGTGATCTCGAAAGCGCCCGCACGGTGGCGGCTGTCAACAGCGCCTCATCACTGCGCGTGGATCGCCGGTTCAACTTCAACGATGACACCGGCACCAGTGTCAACAACGGCCCGGTACTGCCGTATGTGATCGGCCGTTCGGTTGATGGCAACATCACCGCGGTTGCCTTCACCGACGCCAATGGCGTCGCCCGCACCCGCCTGAACTATCCGGTATCCAAGCTCGGCAAGCTCGCTGCGGTCTATGCGCAGGGCAATGGCGATCTGGTGGCGGGTACGCCGGAACTGGTGACGGACGTCGAGACACTGCGCTTCCCCGGCGTGTCCGGTGGCGCACTGGTTGCGTCCCCCTCGAGCATCCCGGGCAACCGCACGGTTGTCGTCGAAGTCTGTCATCGTGATGCCTTGCTGGCTCCGATCGCCGGCACCCTGCTCAACTTCCAGTTTGTCGAACTCGGTGGTGGTACCGGTCGGGTCAACAGCATCCTGACTTCGGGTACCGTCGATGAACCCACCGGCGCGGATGGTTGCGTCGACCTCGATGTGAACACTCAGGGCATGGTGTCCACCGGTGGCGAGGCCATGGTGGTGTTCTCCGCAGGCAGCAGCACCGCTGAGGTCGAGATCGTGACCGGCCAGGCCCTGTTGTCGGCAGCGCCCAATACCTTCACCGGTGATGGCGGACGCCAAGTGCAGTTGACGCTGACGGGTGCTGACGGCGTGCCGATCCAGGGTGCGATCATCACCGGCACCTGCACGGTCACTGGCACCGGCGGCACCTTGAACGTGACCACGCAGCCGGGACCGACCAACCAGTTCGGCCAGACCATCGCCATCGTGACGGCAACCGGCTTCAGCCCGATCGGCGGAATGGGGCCGACCGGCACCTGCACGTTCACCACCGCAGGCACGGGTGGTCCGATGGCGACGATCAACTGGTCCAGTGACGATCGCTGCACACTGTTCAGTCCGCAGGTGCCCGCCGGCTGTCCGGCTGCCAACCTGTTCCTGAGCATCCCGGTTGGTATCGGTAACGCTGTCAGCAACCCGTCCGGCCTCAACTGCACAGGCCCGACGGTAGGTGCCTGCTCCGCCGTATTCGCGCCGAATACGCCGGTGTTCATTACCCTGACGCCCAACGCAGCCAATCCGACCATCACCTGGGGTGGCGACTGCGCAGGCTTCGGCAATGCCCAGTCCGCCACCATCGTGATGGGCTTGGCGGGAAGCACCACCAACTGCTCGGTGACCTTCACGCCCTGAGCAGGCCCGCTGTCAGGCAAGTAAACGAGGGGGCCTGCGGGCCCCCTTCGTTTTCGGTGAACGTCAGGCTGGACGCTGTTAGCATCGGAACCTGAAGACGGCGACCGGTGGGCGACGATGGCTGATTCGCGACTTGAGTTGAGAGCGGGCGAACGGGTATTCAGCGAGGGCGACCCGCCAACTTGCGCGTACCTGATCGAGTCCGGCCACATCGAGATCGTGACGCTGCAGGATGGCGCGCCGCTTGTGCTCAGTGTGCTGGGCGAGGGTGATCTACTGGGCGAGATGGCCATCATTGACGCCGCCCCGCGCACCGCAACTGCACGCGCGCTGACGGATTCCGTGCTGATTCCCGTCGATGGCAAGCAGCTTTCCGAGCGCATCGAGAGCAGCGATCCGATTGTGCGCGCCCTGTTGAAGGGCCAGCTGACGCGCTACCGCCAGGCTCTGCTGAGCCTGCGCGCCGGCCATCCGGGCGCTCTGGAGCTCAGCGGCAAGGGCAAGCGCTTTGTTGATGGCGATGGCTATGATGATGGTGCAGTCGCCAAGATCCGCCTGGAAACCCAGCTCCGCGATGCGCTGAGCACGGGCACCCTGGAAGTGCGCTTTCAGCCCATCTATGACATCGCGGCAGAGCGCATTGCCGGGTACGAAGCACTGGTCCGCTGGACCCATCCCGTGCGCGGACCGATCTCGCCGGCAGAGTTCATCTCATTGGCCGAGGAAACTTCACTGATCCTGCCGGTCGGCCAGTACGTATTGGACCGCGTGGCCGAGGGGCTGGCCGAGTTGCAGCGGCTGGGCGTGCGGCCACTCCCCTTTGTTGCGGTCAATATGTCGGGACGGCAATTGGGTGAACTCGACATGCTTTCGGCCATCCGGGAATCCTCCCAGCGCAATGGCATCGACCCGCGCCTGATCAAGATCGAGGTCACCGAGAGTCTGACCCTCGATGTCGAACGCGTCGGCGAGTTGATCCGCCGCGCCGAGGCCGAGGGCATGATGGTAGCGCTCGATGATTTTGGTACCGGTCACTCGAATCTCGGCCATCTGCACAAGTTGCGCTTCAACACCATCAAGCTGGACCAGGGCTTTGTCCGTCAGATGCTGGAAGCGCCGCGCTGTCACGCGGTGGTGCGCGCGATCGTCGCCATGGTGCACGCGCTCGAAGCAGATCTCGTCGCAGAAGGCGTCGAGACGAGGGCGCAACTGGACGCCCTGGCGGCAATGAAATGCAAATATGCACAGGGTTACCTGATCGGGCGTCCGCAGACGTTCAGCGAAATGCTCGCCAATCATCCGCTGGAGCAGACATCCGGATAGCGGCCGCGATTCGATCCCGCTCGATTCCGCAAGCTTGACCTCAGCGGCAGCTCGCGATAGCGCGTGCGCGGAGCCCGGGCGCAGGTGCACGCAGGTGGCCACCGTGCAAGGCACCGTCGGATTCGCGATCAGCCCTGCGAACCCCACTACACTGGCGCCTTTGACAGGAGCCGTAGATGCATGCACCCGGGGAACGTGGAGTCTGGATTCGACGCATGGCGATGATCGCGCTGGCGACACCCATGGCCGCAGCCGCAGCCGGGATCGACCAGACCATCGAGGCCCTGGTTGCGCCGGTTACGGCGCGGGTTTCGCAGCTGGTGTTCTACCCCCTGCGCATCGGCGACGCCGAACTCCCCTTGATCGTGCTCTGGCTGATGGCGGCAGCGATATTCTGCACCTTCTATTTCCGCTTCATCAATCTGCGTGGTTTCGTGCAGGGCTTTCGCATTCTGCGCGGCGACTATTCCGATCCACAGGCTGCCGGCCAGGTTACCCATTTCCAGGCCTTGACGACCGCGATCTCGGGTACCGTTGGCCTGGGCAATATTGCCGGTGTAGCCATCGCGGTGTCGATCGGTGGGCCGGGCGCGACCTTCTGGATGATTCTTGCCGGCCTGCTCGGAATGTCCTCCAAGTTCTGTGAATGCACGCTCGGCGTGATGTATCGCCGCGAAAACCCGGATGGCAGCATCTCCGGTGGTCCGATGTACTACATAAGCCAGGCAATCCCGCTGCGATTTCCCGCGCTTGCAGGCTTCGCCAAGGTGCTCGCGGCCGTCTTCGCGGTCTGCTGCATTGCCGGGGCCGCGGGCGGTGGCAACATGTTCCAGGCCAACCAGACCTTCGCCCAACTGGTGAACGTCACCGGCGGCGAATCGAGCTGGTTCGCCGACAAGGCCTGGCTGGTCGGTCTGGCCATGGCGGTGATGGTGGGTGCGGTCATCATCGGTGGTATCCGCTCGATCGCGCGCGTCACCAACAAGCTGGTGCCCCTGATGGCGGCGTTTTACGTTGGCGTCAGCCTGACCATCCTGTTCACGAATTTCGACCGGATCGACGATGCGTTTCTGGCCATCTGGGATGGCGCCTTTTCGCCGAGCGGCGTGCAGGGTGGATTCCTCGGGGTCATGATTGCCGGCTTCCGTCGCGCCACATTCTCCAACGAGGCGGGCGTTGGTTCGTCCGCGATCGCGCATGCTGCCGTGCGCACGCGCGAGCCTGTCACGGAGGGCCTGGTGGCGCTCTGGGAGCCCTTCATCGACACCGTGGTGATCTGCACCATGACGGCCCTGGTCATCATCATTACCGGATTTGCGCATGATCCCGCTGGCTTGAGCGGCGTCCAGCTGGCCTCCAAGGCCTATGCCTCGGTTTACAGCTGGTTCCCCATCCTGCTGGCGATCGCGGTATTCCTGTTTGCGTTTTCCACAATGGTCTCGTGGAGCTACTACGGGCTGAAGGCAGCGACCTATCTGTTTGGCGAGAATCGCTGGGTGGATGTCGGCTACAAGCTGGTCTATCTTCTGCTGACCGTGGTCGGTTGCACCATGCAGCTCGCGGCCGTCACCGATCTTGCCGATGCCCTGATCTTCATCATGGCGGTGCCCAATGTGATCGCCATCTATCTGCTGGCGCCCCTGGTCAAGCGCGAACTGGAGTCCTACCTCGCGCGACTGCACTCTGGTGAGATCGTCAACATCCGGGAGCAGGCCAAGGTGCTCGATGCGACTGCCTAGCCTGTCATCGAGTCGCTTTGGCCAACGCAACAGCGTCAACTTCATCGACCGGCAGGCGCAGTTTCGTTGCGGGTTGCCATTGGACTTGGGGGAGCCGCTGCCGTAGTGTTTGCGCAGCCGGCGCCGATCAGGTTTCGCGCCTCAGCGGCAAAGGAGATCGCCGTTAAATGTCGGACCCGCGAAGCGCGCAGATCGAGGCCTTTCTGCAGCAACTGACGGCAGTGCGTGGACTGTCGGCCTACACCGCGCGCGCCTATCGCGAAGACCTGGAGGCGCTCGACCGCTGGTTGCTTGACACCATGCCGGCGATTGCGTGGTCCGAATTGGGCGTGGCGTCGGTGCGTGCCTACGTTGCGGCAGCGCATCGACAAGGCTTGGCCGGCAAGTCGATCGCGCGTCGCCTGTCGGCCATCCGCAGCTTCTACCGCCATCTGATACGTGAAGGTCGCGCGACTTTCAATCCTGCCGATGGCGTGCGTGCCCCGAAGTCGCCACGCAAGCTGCCCAATGTGCTGGATGCCGACGAGATGCACGCCTTCCTCGATTTTCCCGAGGATGCGCCGCTGAGCCGGCGTGACAAGGCCATGTTCGAGTTGTTCTATTCCTCGGCATTGCGGCTGTCGGAACTGTGCGCCCTGCGCTGGCAAGCGTATGACCGCACGGATGGACTGCTGCGGGTACTTGGCAAGGGCGCGCGCACGCGGGTGGTGCCGGTTGGCTCCAAGGCGGCAGATGCGCTGGCGGACTGGCAGGCAGAGAGCGGCGGCGGTCCCAACGACCCGGTGTTCCCAGGACGCGCTGGTGCCTGCATATCGCCGCGCAGCGTCCAGGCACGGCTCAAGCACTGGGCACAGCGTCAGGGCGTCTGGAAGCGCATGCATCCGCATCTGCTGCGGCATTCCTGTGCCAGCCACCTGCTTGAGTCCAGTGGCGATCTGCGCGGTGTCCAGGAAATGCTGGGGCACTCCGATATCGCCACGACCCAGATCTATACGCATCTGGACTATCAGCATCTGGCGCGGGTCTATGACGGCGCGCATCCGCGTGCCAAGAGTCGCAGCAAGTCCTGAGAAACCCGGCTCGGGTGCTTGTATTCGCCATGATGGAACCCCAGATAGCCTGCTCCACTGGAGAAACCCCATGTCGACGCATCGCCCGGACACCATGTACGCAACCACCATCCTGTCGGTGCGGAAGGACGGCAAGGTCGTGGTCGGCGGCGACGGCCAGGTGACCCTCGGCAATACCGTGATGAAATCCAACGCGCGCAAGGTGCGCCGACTGGGCAAGGGCGATGTGCTGGCCGGTTTTGCCGGTGCCACCGCCGATGCCTTTACCCTGTTCGAGTTGTTCGAGGCCAAGCTGGAGAAGCATGGCGGCCAACTCACCCGCGCCGCGGTGGAAATGGCCAAGGAATGGCGCACCGAGCGTCGCTATGGACGACTTGAGGCCTTGCTGGCTGTGGCCGATCGTTCGACCTCGCTGCTGATCAGCGGCACCGGCGATGTACTCGAACCGGAAAACGGCCTGATCGCGATTGGCTCCGGCGGTCCGTTCGCGCAGGCAGCGGCCAAGGCCCTGTTGGAAAGCACCGAACTGAGCGCAGAAGAGATTGTCCGGCGGGCGCTGAAGATCGCGGGCGATATCTGCATCTACACCAACCACAGCGTGACCATCGAATCGCTGGATTCCTGAAGCGGAAGCGCGAAGCCGGCACGCGCGGCTCAGGCGATGTGTTCCGCACTCAGCCCAGCGCGGCAAGCTTCTGCTTGATGGTCTCGGAGAGTTTGCCCATATCGGCCTTGCCGGCAACCTGGGGTTTGACCAGGGCAATCACCTTGCCCATGTCGCGGGCACTTGCGGCGCCTGACTGTGCAATGGCGGCATCGATGATCGCGGCGATCTCGCTGTCCGCGAGCTGCGCCGGCAGGTAGGTCTGGATCACACCGACCTCGAACTTCTCGACATCGGCCAGATCGGCACGACCGGCCGCTTCGTACTGGGTGATCGAGTCCTTGCGCTGCTTGAGCATCTTCTCGAGTGCGGCGAGCACCTGGTCGTCGTTCAGCACGATCCGCTCATCGACCTCGCGCTGCTTGATCGCGGCATTGATCAATCGGATGACACCGAGTTTGTCCTTCTCGCCGCTCTTCATCGCGGCTTTCATGTCCTCGGTCAGGCGGGTCTTGAGGGTACTCATCGGGAACTCCACACTAGGGAATCGGGCAGAAAGCGGGCAGAACACAAAAAGCCGGCGCTGCGAGGCAAGGCCGGCTTTCGGAGAGAGTGCAGTGCAGGCGGGCCTTGCGGCCGCCGGATCAATACAGACGCTGACGCTTGGTAACGTCGCGCATGGTGCGACGGTGGTTGCGCTTCACGGCTGCAGCGGCTTTGCGCTTGCGCTCCATGGTCGGCTTTTCGTAGAACTCGCGCTTGCGGGTTTCGGCCAGGATGCCGGCCTTCTCACAGGTACGCTTGAAACGGCGCAGAGCAAACTCGAATGGTTCGTTCTCGCGGACTTTTACGTTGGGCATGATCTCTCCGTGCTTAAATTGCTTCCCCTGCCAGGGGAGCGAGCCGCGCATTCTGCCAAGCCTTGATCGAGTTTGCAAAGATCGCGTTAAGGTCGCTGCCCGGAAATCCCTCTGGATATTCCTGGCCGGGCCCATGTTGTTCTAAAATAGTCCCTATTTTCAAAGGCTTGAAGTGCGCGTACTGGGAATCGAAAGTTCTTGTGACGAAACCGGGCTGGCGCTGTATGACACCGCCTCGGGTCTGCGCGCGCACGCCCTGTTCAGCCAGATCGACCTCCATCAGGCGTACGGCGGCGTGGTGCCCGAGCTGGCTTCGCGCGATCACGTGCATCGCTTGCTACCGCTGATCCGGCAAACGCTGGCGCGCGCAGGACTCGGAATTGCCGACATCGACGGGATCGCCTACACCGCGGGCCCTGGGCTGATCGGCGCCCTGCTGGTGGGTGCTGCCACCGCGCGTGCGCTGGCCTGGTCGCTGGATGTGCCATCGATCGGCGTCCATCACATGGAGGGCCATCTGCTGGCACCTCTGCTGGAAAACGACGCGCCTGCGCCGCCCTTTGTCGCCTTGCTGGTTTCTGGCGGTCACAGCCAGTTGATTGAAGTGGCGGCGATCGGCGCCTACCGCATGCTCGGCGATACGCTCGACGACGCCGCCGGCGAGGCGTTTGACAAGAGTGCAAAGCTGATGGGCCTGCCCTATCCCGGCGGACCTGAACTTGCGCGCGTGGCCGCTGCCGGTCGGCCCGGACAGCATCGTTTCTCGCGGCCGATGTGTGATCGTCCCGGTCTCGACTTCAGCTTCAGCGGCCTGAAGACCCAGGTGATGTTGGCCTGGAAGGCATCGGATCACAGCGAACAGGCACGCGCCGATATTGCGCTCGCATTTGAAGACGCGGTGACCGAGACGCTGGCGATCAAGTGTCTGCGCGCGCTGCAGCAGACCGGACTGCGCAGTCTGATCGTCGCGGGCGGAGTCGGTGCCAATCGACAATTGCGCGCCCGACTGGGTGAAGCAGCCCGACGCGATGGCTTCAAGCTGGCGTTTCCGCGACCGGAGTTCTGTACCGACAATGGCGCCATGATTGCCTTCGCCGGCGCCAAGCGCCTGCAGGCGGGATTGCACGATGGCGCCAGTATCGATGTGCGCCCGCGCTGGCCGCTGGAAGAATTGGTGGCGGTGGCCGCAGTGCGCACAACAAGCTGACCGGCAGGAGTCCGTGCGCGCGCCAGTCGCACGGACAAGTTGCCTCGTACCTAAAATGATGGGCTCTGAACAGGATACTGTGCATGGATATCGTCTTCATCGAAGCATTGCGCATAGACGCACTGATCGGCATCTACGACTGGGAGCGCCGAGCGCGTCAACCCGTGGTTCTTGATCTGGAGATGGCCTTCGACAACCGCGTGCCGGCGGCTACTGATCGCATCGAGTCGACGCTCGACTACAAGGCGGTCAGCAAGCGGCTGATCGGTTTTGTCGGTGCCAGTGATTTTGCCCTGGTCGAGACCTTGGCCGAGCGTTGCGCCGAAATCGTGATGAAGGAGTTCGCGGTAACCTGGTTGCGGCTGCGCATCGCCAAGCCGGGTGCGGTGCGCGGGGCACAGTCGGTGGGCGTGCAGATCGAGCGTGGCAGGCGTGACGATTGACCGGCACCGCGTTTTGCTGAGCCTCGGCAGCAACATCGACGCCGAGGCCAACCTGCGTTCGGCGCTGCGCCATCTGGGCGCCCGTTTTGCCGGACTGCGCGTTTCGCCGGTCTACCAGACGCCTGCGATCGGCTTCGCCGGTGATGATTTCCTCAATCTTGCGGTAGCCATCGAATCCGACCTCGAGCCGGAGCCATTGAACGACTGGCTGCATGCGCTCGAAGATGATCACGGCCGGCGTCGCGATCAGCCGCGGTTTTCCGCGCGGACGCTCGATATCGATATCGTGCTGTTCGACGATCTGCAACTGCGGGCCGGCGGCAATCTGCAGATCCCGCGACCCGAACTGCAGCATGCCTTTGTACTCAAGCCCTTGTTCGACCTGGAACCGGAACGCATCGTCCCCGGCATCGAAAGCAGCCTCGGCGACCTGTGGCGCCGGCATCCGGAAGTCGATGCAGCGCGCTGGAACGCGGACGCGCGCTACCTGACGGCGTAGGGCGACCGCCAATTCGGCATGGCAGTCATATCGATCGACCGCCATCAATGGCGAGGATCTGGCCGGTGACGAAGGGCGCGTCGCGCAGCAGGAAAACAGCGGCCTGTGCAATGTCCCCGGCGTTGCCTGCGCGCGCCAGCGGGGTGGCATCGATCAACGCCTGCCTGGCCGTGGCGGACTTGCCACGCTCCGGCCACAGGATGGCGCCGGGGGCGATCGCATTCACCCGGACTTCCGGCGCCAGCTCCAGGGCCAGCGAACGCGTCATCATCGCCAGCGCGGCCTTGGCCATGCAGTAGACCGGATGTCCGGCCAGCGGCGAGCTCGCATATAGATCGACCAGGTTGAGGATCGTGCCGCGCTGCCTGCGCAGATGCGGGGCCGCCGCCTGCGACAGGAAATAGGGCCCCTTGGCATTGCTGGCAAACAGCTCATCCCAGTGTGCGGGCGTGGTGGCGCCCACTGCCGTGGGATAGAAGCTGGAGGCATTGTTGATCACGGCGTCGAGGCGACCGAATCGCGCGATCACCGATTCCACCAGCGCAGGCAGCGCATCCATATCCGCCAACTCGGCCTGCACACTGAAGGCACTGTCGCTACGCTGCCTGAGCAATTCCGCGACCAGTGCCTGGGCTTCACCCGCGGTGTTCCGGTAGTGCAGCGCAATGTCATAGCCGCCGGCATGCAGGGCGCGCGCGATTGCGGCGCCTATACGCCGCGCACCGCCGGTTATCAGGGCCACGGGCGCCACTGCGTTCATTGCGATGCCTCAAAAATTACCGAAGTCGCGCCATTGTCGCCGATAACATGTGATGGAATTGCAGGAACCGCACATGATCAGCTCTGATTTCCACCACGCCAGGCCAGCGCTGCCGGCACCCAGTGCCGAGGAACTCGCCCATAGCGAGCGTCTGCGTGCGCTGATCTGCGCCGACATCCGGGCGCATGGTTCGATACCGTTCTGGCATTACATGGAGCTGGCGCTGTATGCCCCTGGCCTCGGCTACTACAGCGCCGGCAAGACCAAGTTTGGCGCCAGTGGCGATTTTGTCACGGCGCCCGAACTCGGCGATCTGTACGCCCGTTCGATGGCGCGGGCGGTCAGCAATGTGCTGCGGGCAGCCACCGACTCGTCGTTTCTCGAAGTCGGCGGTGGCAGCGGAAAGTTTGCCGCCGCCGCGTTGGCCGAGTGGGAACAGCTCGGCTGTCTGCCACGCCAGTATCGCATTCTTGATCGCAGCGCCGAATTGCGCGAGCGCCAGCGCGCCAGCATCGCGGCACGGGTGCCGCATCTGCTGCATCGCGTGCAGTGGCTGGATACACCGCCCGAACAGGGCTGGCGTGGTGTGCTGTTTGCCAATGAAGTGATTGATGCGCTGCCGGCGCACCGCTTCGTGATGCGGGACGGCGAGGTGCGCGAAATCCACGTGGCGCTCGACGATCAGGATCGCTTCTGTCTGGTCGAGCGCGAGGCCGATACCATGCTGATCGCCGCCACCCGCCATGTCGCCGGCGATCTCGATGCCGCCATCGCCGACGGCTATCGCTCGGAGATCCTGCCGCAATTGCCGTACTGGATCGATGCCATCTGCGGCACCGTCGAGGCCGGGCTCGTCGTCTTCGTCGACTACGGCTACCCGCGTCACGAGTACTACCATCCGGATCGTCGCGACGGCACATTGAGCTGCCATTACCATCATCGTGCCCACGATGATGCCCTGCTCTGGCCGGGATTGCAGGACATCACCGCCTGGGTCGATTTCACGGCGCTCGCCGAGGCCGGCACCCATGCGCGCTGGCCACTGGCGGGTTTCACGTCGCAGGCGCAGTTTCTGCTCGCGACCGGGCTGCTCGATCTGGTCCAGGTCGAGCAACTCAGTCTTGATGACATCGGTCGCTATGCTCTGGCCCAGGAAGTGAAGCGACTGACGTTGCCGGGCGAGATGGGCGAGCGCTTCAAGGTCATGTGTTTTGCCCGCGGCATCGACGCGGTGCCGCCGGCCTTCACCGCCTACGATCAGAGCCGCCGGCTATGAGTCTGCGTCCGTTCAGACGGCCGCTGCTGTGGCGGTCGATCGGCTGGTTGATCGTTGCCGGCATTGTCGTGCTCTCGCTGATGCCGCCGCTGCAGCTGGAATCGCTGGGCGCACCCAGCTGGAACGACAAGCTCGGTCATTTCATCGCCTACTTCGTGCTCAGTGCCTGGTATGCCCAGCTCTGCGCGAGCCGACGCAGCCTGCAGATCCGTGTCGTGTTCTGCCTACTGCTGGGGTTGGCGATGGAGGGTCTGCAAAGCCTCACTGATACGCGCTCCGCCGACTGGCGGGACGTTCTCGCGAACACTGCCGGCGTCCTCGGTGGCGCAGCGCTCTGGTTCACGCCAGTGGGCAGTGCATTGCAGCGATGGGAGCAACTGCGCTTCGCCGCACGCTGAGTCCGCTGGCTGTTTCAATTGCGCCCTGGTCAGCCGATAGCCGCTGGCCCCGTGGCAAATCGTTGCGGCAGCAGACCGCGTAATTCCTCGATGCCCAGATCACGCCAGCGTCCGGGCTTCAGCGCACCGAGCCGGATATTGACGATGCGGATGCGTTGCAGGCGGCGCACCCGATAGCCGAACACCTCGCACATCCGCCGGATCTGCCGGTTCAGGCCCTGGGTCAGCACGATGCGGAACTGATTGCGTCCCAGCCGCGACACTATGCAGGGCTTGGTGATGGTGTCGAGTATGGCAACACCCGCTGACATTCCCTGCAGGAACTCCTCACTGACCGGTCGATCCACCGTTACCAGGTATTCCTTCTCGTGATTGTTCTCCGAGCGCAGGATCTCGTTGACGATATCGCCGTTGTTGGTCAGCAGGATCAGTCCATCGGAGTCCTTGTCGAGACGGCCGATCGGAAAGATCCGCTGCGGATGACCGATGTAGTCGATGATGTTGCCCTGGATGTGACGTTCGGTGGTGCAGGTGATGCCCACCGGCTTGTTGAAGGCGATATAGGTGTCCTTCTTCTTCGCACCCACCACCACGCCACGCACACGTACCTCGTCGCTGTCGCAGACCTGGCTGCCCAGGCCGGCAGGCATGCCGTTGACACTTACCAGGCCCTGCTCGATCCAGCTGTCGGCTTCGCGTCGCGAGCACATGCCGGTCTCGCTGATGAACTTGTTCAGGCGCATGCTTCAACGACCCCCGATGCGCCGTTCCAGTTCCAGCACACGCCGTTCGGCGCTGAAGCGGTCGCCGAACCGGGCGATGCCGTCGGCACGCAGGCGCGGCGCATGCTCGCGCAGATAATGCTCGAGTGCGTCACGTCCCTCCAGCCAGTAATGGCAGACGAAGACCGCGCGGCCAGCGTCGGCCGGCTCGCGCAGCATCTCGGCAAATTCAAAGCCGGGCAGGGCGACGATCTCGTGCATGTGGGCGTCCAGCCAGACGCGGTATTCGTCGGTGAGCGACTGGTCAATGGTGATGCGGACTTCGTAGAGGATCATAGCCAGGCCAGGCTCAGCATCATGTTGATGGCCATGCCCAAGGAGATCAGCACGCTGTATGCGGTGCCAATCAGCAGGTAGTTGAACAGGGTGAAAAACCAGCCTTGCCGGTAGATCCGTTTCTGCGCCAGCAGCAGGTAAAGCGGTATCCAGCACAGCAGCAGAACCTTCACCGTGCCCAGCACGGGTTGCCAGAACGAGCCTGCATCCAGGCTGTCGCGCAGCGCACTCAGACCGGCCAGCAGCAGGATGGACAGGCACAGGAAGCTATGGCTGTGCAGCGCCACGATCAGGTGTTCCATGTACAACCTGCGCTTGAACAGGTAGACCAGCTTCAGCAGGATGGCAAATATCGGCAGCAGGAAAAACAGGGTCTGCGGCGCCAGGCTGAAGGCCTGCGCAAAGAACCGGCCGGGGTCTTCCTTCGCCCGTTTGGCATTGCGCACCATCTGTCGTGCCTGCCGGGTCACCCACTCGTTGCCGGCCTGATTGAGCCAGCTGATACTGGCGTTGTCCTTGCTCGGGTCCCAGGGCTCTTCGCCGGCAATGGTGATTTTCAGGCCGTCCAGATCATCGTTGTCGCTGCGACTCACCTTGCTGTCGGGCACGCTGCCGGGCGCGGCTGGCGCTGACGATGGGCTGGGCATGCCGTCACTGGCTGGAGTCGTGGTCGCTGCCCTGGGGTCAGCCTTCGGCGGCTTCGCGGACGGGTCTGCGCGCCTGGTCGCACGTTCGTTCGCGGCCACCAGGGCACGGTCAAAGCGCTGATTGATCGCGCTCTGTGCGCTCAGAAAGCCGGCTTCTCCCATGTGCGCCCTGGCAAGTTCCAGCCCATCCAATGCCTCGCGTCGCTGCTGCTCGATACTGTCGGGGTCGCGCACTTCGTCCGCCACTGTGCCGCTGGCGCCGCCGCTCGCCCCGGCATCGGTGCCGATATGGGTGACCCAGGAAACTGCAAGAAAGGCGAGGACGCTGATGAAGAAATACAGCCGCAGCGGCGTCACATAGCGCACGCGGCGACCCTCAAAATACTCGATGCTGAGAAATCCGGGCCGGAAGAACAGCGGAAACAGCGTCTGAAACGTACGCGAATCGATATTGAAGATGGTGTCGAGGAAGTCGGCGACGATGCCCGACAGATGCCGGATAAAGCCCTTTCTCGGCTGACCGCAGGCATAGCAGAACTCGCCCAGCAATGGCTCGCGACAATTGGGACAGCGCGCCGGAGCGGCGGCCGCGACGGGCGCTTGCGGTGCCTCGGTGGTCTGGGCTGGAGCATTCATGGGCAGTCGGTACGGCGGGGACATCGCTAAGATACGCGGCCCTGAACGGATTTCACAATGAGTACCCTGTTTCAAGGCGCGCTCAGGCGCGAGTTTCCAGTACTGGTGCGCCTCGCCTGGCCGGTCGTGCTTGGCCAGCTGTTTGCGATGGGCATGAACGTCGCCGACACCATGCTGGCCGGTCGGCATTCGGCGCACACGCTCGGCGTTGTCGCGGTGGGCAGTGCGGTCTGGTCGCTTGTGATCATCGTTGTGCTCGGCTTTCTGTTCGCCGTGCCGCCCCTGGTGGCCGAACTCGATGGCGCCGGCCGTCGCGAAAGGATTGCCGCGGTGGTCAGTCAGGCACTTTGGCTGGCGCTGCTGCTCGGGGCCCTGCTGTTTTTCGGCGTCCGTTCGGCCGAGCCGCTGCTGCGGTTGATGGAAGTCGACCCGCTGCTGGTGCCCGATGTCGTCGCTTTTTTGCGCATTCTTTCGATCGGTGCGCCCGCGCTCGCGCTGTTCTTTGCGCTGCGCTATTTCAGCGAGGGCATCGGCTATACGCGCGCGGCGCTGTATTTCTCGGTGCTCGGGATTGCGCTGTTCCTGCCCATTGGCAACGTTCTGGTGTTCGGTCGCCTGGGGTTCCCCGAAATGGGCGCGCGCGGCTGCGCCATCGCGATGGCGACCAGCCTCTGGTTGCAGGTCATTGCGTTTGCCGTTTTCGTGCTGCGCCATCCGGTCTACCGGGACATTGATCTGGTCGCTCGCTTCGAGCGGCCGCGCTGGAGCGAGATGCGGCAGCTGCTCGCGCTCGGGCTGCCGATCGGGTTCATGGTACTGATGGAGGGCTCGCTGTTCGTGGTGGCGGCACTGATGATCGCCAGCCTCGGCACCCAAGCCGTGGCCGGTCACCAGATCGCCATCAATCTCGGTAGCGTCGCCTTCATGATCCCTCTGGGCATCGGCGCCGCGACCACCGTGCGCGTGGGCAACGCACTGGGTTCGGCCGATCCGCTGCGGCTGCGCGCCGCGGCCAGTGCCGGTCTGCTGCTGGCCCTGCTCAGCCAGTTGTTGCTGGCGTTCTCGATGGCGCTGTTCGCCGAACCGCTGGCGCAGCTTTATACCCGCGATGCGGCGCTCGCTGCACTGGCGGCGCAACTGTTGATCATCTGTGCGATCTTCCAGTTTTCCGATGGCCTGCAGGCGGTCGCGGCTTCGGCCTTGCGCGGGCTTCAGGACGTGCGCGTGCCGGCCCTGCTGACCTTGCTGGCGTACTGGGGCGTCGGCATGAGTACCGGCTACTGGCTGGCGTTTGGCCGCGGCCTGGGCGTGCATGGCATGTGGTGGGGCCTGGCTGCGGGTCTGTCGGCAGCCGCCCTGTTCCTGCTGCTGCGGCTCAGCTGGCGACTTCGTCAGCCGAACCCGGAACCGGCGCCTACCCCTACCTTTGGCAGCGGACAGGAGCATGCTTAGCCAGTATTCTAGCCGCCGACAGCTTCTCGCGATCCGTTCGCGCCACCCACGCACCGGATCTGCCCCTCGATGTGAAGTCCTGGCGGCTGCCCGCAGCGCGCCCGGATTCCGATTTCGAACTCACCCTCCTGACTGAACGAGCGCCCATGACCGCCACCACTACCCCCGCACGTCGTCCAACCGCCTTCTGGCGATTTCTTACCGGCTCCTGGCAGGCGCTGGAGTTCTCGCGCAATCTGGCGCTGAATCTGCTGTTCCTGTTCATCGTGGTGTTCTTGCTGATCGCGATCTTCAGCGGTGGCCAGAAAAAAATCCTGCCGAAGACCGCATTGGTGCTCAATCCCTCGGGAATGATCGTCGAGCAGTTCTCGTCCAGCCCGATCGATCGCGCCATTGCCTCGGCGACCGGAGAGGAGCAGCCGGAGACCCAACTGCGCGACATCATCAAGGCGCTGGAATCTGCTGCCGAAGATCCCAACATCGATCGGGTGCTGTTGATTCCGCACAACATCACCGGGATGGGTCCGGCAACCGGGCGCGAGTTTGCTGCTGCCCTTGCGCGCTTCAAGGAGAGCAAGAAGCCGCTGTACGCGATGGCCGACGCCTACTCCCAGCAGACCTATCTGCTGGCGGCACAGGCGGACAAGGTGTTCATGGATCCGGAAGGTGCGGTTCTGCTGGAAGGCATGGCGCGTTACCGGACCTACTTCAAGGGCGCGTTCGACAAGTTCGGTATCGAGCCGCATCTGTTCCGTGTAGGCGAATTCAAGTCCGCCGGTGAGCCCTATATCCGCAGCGATGCCTCGCCGGAAGCCAAGGAAGCCGATCTGTTCTGGATGGGCGACATCTGGCAGCGCATGCTGACCGATATTGCGACGGCGCGCGGTACCACGCCGGAGGCCCTGGCCGCGATGATCGACGGCTACGTCGATTCGATCAGTGCCGTCGGCGGTGATCTGGGCAAGCTTGCACTCGACCAGAAGCTGGTCGATGGGCTGCTGACGCGGCAACAACTGCGCGACATGATGATCAAGGAAGGTATCGAGGACGAGGACGAGCATACCTTCCGCCAGATCGGCTTCACCAACTACGTGGCACGGCAGAATGCGCTGCCGAAGTTTCCCGGCAGCAACCAGGTGGCTATCGTCATCGCCGAAGGTTCGATCGTGGATGGCGACCAGTCCCCGGGCACCGTGGGCGGCGACTCGACCAGTCGTCTGCTGCGCAATGCCCGCGAGGATGAGGATGTCAAGGCCGTCGTGCTGCGCGTCGACTCACCCGGTGGCGGTGTGTTTCCGTCGGAACTGATTCGCCGCGAAGTCGAATTGATCCAGGCTGCCGGCAAGCCGGTGGTGGTCTCGATGGGCGATCTCGCTGCTTCCGGCGGTTACTGGATCAGCATGAATGCCGACGAGATCGTTGCCGACCCCAGCACGATCACCGGCTCGATCGGAATCTTCGGTCTGTTCATGAATGTTCCCGAGGCGATGGGCAAGGTCGGTCTGAACACCGATGGCGTTGCCACCACCTGGCTGGCCGGTGCCTTCGATCCCACCCGTGAACTTGATCCGCGTATCGGCGCGATGATCCAGCAGGTCATCAACAACGGCTATGCCAACTTCATCGGTCGTGTCGCCGAAGCCCGCGAGCAGGACGTCGACGCCATCGACAAGATTGCCCGTGGCCGGGTCTGGAGCGGAGCGCAGGCGATGGAGCGCGGACTGGTGGATCGGCTGGGCTCGTTCGATGATGCGATCCGCAGCGCCGCCAAGCGCGCCAAGCTTGACGACTATGAGACGCGCTATATCGAGAAGGAGCCGACGCCGTTCGAAGCCTTCATGGCCGGCATGTCGCAGTCACATCTGGGTGCCTTCCTGGGCGCGCGCGGCTGGCTCAGTCCGATCTCGACACTTAGCGATCGGCCCGATGCCGAACTGGCCCAGCTGAAGGCCCTGCTGCAGAACCCGCACCCGGGCCTGCCGGTGTCGGTGCAGGCGCATTGCGAGTGCGGTGTTCAGTAGACCAGATGATGCGGGCCTTCGCCTGATCGCCTGATCGCGACCATCCCGGCTGGGGTGGTCGCATCAACGGCCGTTGCAAGCGCCCGCCCAGGCGCACTGTCCGGAGCGGACAGCAGACCGCTACGGACACTGTCCGAAATCCGGTAAATCATTAAAAAACAATGGTTTATATGTTGGCATGAATGCTGCGGTGCTGAGGCATCCAGCAGGTGATGCCATGAACACAGTTGCTACTTCAGTCGAATACAACGACGCACCCCGGGGCAGCGCGCGGCGCCTGCTGTTCAAGATCGGCGGCGCTCTTCTGTTCTCCCTGGCGATGGTCGTGGTCGGGAGTCTGCTGTGATCCGCGACACCTCGGGGCAGGACCGCAGCATGGAACTGCCAGCTGTCGCTGGTCAGTCCGTGCGCCGCTATGCCCGCTGGCTCGTGTTGCTGGCCGTGTTGGCGATACCGGTGTTTCTGCTGATCGGCTGGATGTCGAGCGAGCGCTCGATCAGTGCCGAACGATTGCGCATTGCCGAAGTCAGCCGGGGCACGCTCATTCGCGATGCTTCGGTGAATGGCCGCATCGTGGCCGCGGTCAGCCCGACCCTTGCGGCACCAGCGCCGGCGACGGTGAGTCTGCGCATCAGTGCCGGCGATGCGGTGAACAAGGGCGATCTGCTGGCTGTGCTCGATTCCAAGGAGCTGAGCAACCAGATGCAGCGCGAACGCGCGGCACTGGATGAGCTGCAGGCCCAGGTCGACCGTGCCGCGATCCTCACCGACAAGCAGAAACTGCTGGCGCGTCGCGATGCTGACGAGGCCGAAGTGACGCGACTCGGCGCCGAGCGCGAATTGCAGCGCAGTGCTGCCGGATTCAAGCGTGGTGCCATCGCCGAGGTCGACTATCTGCGCGCCCAGGATGCGCTCAAGAGTGCCGAAATTCGTGCCCGTCATGCTGCCGCTGCGGCCGAGTTGGAAGGCCGCGATGTCGTGCTCGACCTGCGTTCGCGACAGCAGCAGCTGGCGCGCCAGCGCCTGGTTTTCGAAGACGCCAGACGACGCGTCGAAGAGCTGCAGGTTCGCTCGCCAGTGGACGGTGTGGTGGGTACGCTGGCGGTTGCCGATCGCGCTGTGGTGACCACCGGCGCAGCGCTGATGACCGTGGTTGACCTTTCCCGCCTCGAGGTTGAAATCGAAGTGCCCGAGAGCTACGCCGATGATCTCGGGATCGGCATGACGGTGGAAGTCACCATCGCCGGCCAACTGCACGTGGCCAGCCTCTCGGCAATTTCCCCTGAAGTGGTGGCCAACCAGGTGCTCGGTCGTGCCCGCTTCAGCAACGCGCAGCCGGACGGCCTGAGGCAGAACCAGCGGGTCACCGCGCGCGTGCTGATCGAAGAGAAGCCCGATGTGCTGATGCTGGCGCGTGGTCCCTTCCTGGAGGCGGGTGGTGGCCGCAAGGCCTGGGTCATCAAGGGCGGCATTGCCGAGCAGCGCGATATCCGGATCGGCTCCACCAGTGTCGCGGCCGTGGAAATTCTGGAAGGACTCGTCGTAGGCGATCAGGTAGTGATCGCCGGCGCGGATCTTTTTGGCGAGGCCACACGGGTCCAGATCAATTGAGTTTCAGCTGGCAAGGGTCAGCGAGTGATGGCAAGTCAGATCGCTTTGCAACGAACACATCCCATCAACGGAGAGCCTCATGCTCAAGATGCAGAACCTCAGCAAGGTCTATCGAACGCACATGATTGAAACCCAGGCCCTGCGCGGCTTTGACATCCATGTGCGTGAGGGCGAGTTCGTGGCGGTCACCGGGCCGTCTGGCTCTGGCAAGACGACGTTTCTCAACATTGCCGGATTGCTGGAGGAGTTTTCCTCGGGCGAGTATCTGATCGATGGCGTGAATGTGGCGGGTCTCGACGACAATGCCCGTTCGCGGCTGCGCAACGAAAAGATCGGCTTCATCTTTCAGGGCTTCAATCTGATTCCGGATCTGAACCTGTTCGACAACGTCGACGTACCCCTGCGCTACCGCGGCTTCGACAGTGCCGAGCGCAGACGCCGGATCGAACAGTCGCTGACCCAGGTCGGGCTTGCTTCGAGACAGCGCCACTACCCGGCCGAACTCTCGGGCGGCCAGCAACAGCGTGTTGCCATCGCGCGTGCGCTGGCCGGCTCGCCCAAGCTGCTGCTTGCCGATGAGCCAACCGGAAATCTCGACTCCAATATGGCGCGCGGCGTGATGGAGCTGCTGGAAGAGATCAATGCAGCAGGCACCACCATTTTGATGGTGACCCACGATCCCGAGCTTGCGGCGCGCGCACAGCGCAACGTGCACATCATCGATGGCCAGGTGTCCGATCTGGAGCACGAGACGCGCCGTGCACTGGCTTCGTTGTCGACCACGCCGGAAGCCGTCTGAGGAGTTCAGCATGTTCCGCTACTACCTGAGTCTCGGATTTCGCAGCCTGCGCCGCAATCCCGTGCTTACCGCGCTGATGGTACTGACGCTGTCGGTGGGCGTTGCCGCCAGCATCACCACGCTGACCATTCTGCACGCGATGTCGGGCAATCCGCTGCCGCACAAGAACGAACAGCTGCTGGTGCCCCTGCTGGACAATCTTCCGGCCGACAACGGCAACGACGATGGTGAGCCGCCCGAACAGCTGACCTTCATGGATGCCATGAAGCTGTGGGAGCAGAAGGCAGCATCCAGGCAGACTCCGCTGTATGGGCTGTCGCCGGCAATCGACTCCGGTCGCGCCGACCTGCCGCCCTTTTTTACCGAGGGCGTTGCCATTGGCCGTGACTTCTTCGCCATGTTCGAAGCCCCGTTCCTGTACGGTGACGCGTGGTCGGCCGAAGAGGATGCACGCGCGGCCAAGGTGGCGGTGATCAGCCGAAGCCTTGCCGATCGGCTCTTCGACAGCGGCAGCAATCCGGTCGGCAAGACGGTTCGCATCAGCGACAACGATTTCTCCATCGTCGGAGTGCTCGACAGCTGGAACCCGGTGCCCAAGGTCTATCGCCTGATCGGCAGCGAACGCTTCGACACCAGCGAAGATGTGTTTGTGCCCATCCGTACCGCGGTTGCGCTCGAGTTCGACCGCAATGGCAGCATGGACTGCAGCAGCGAGCCGCCAGCGCCCGGTTTTCAGGGTTACCTGCAGTCCGAGTGCAACTGGGTGCAGTACTGGGCCGAGTTGGACGCCGCGTCGTCGCGTTCCCGCTATGCCGACTATCTGCTCGCCTATGTCAACGAGCAGAAGGCGCTCGGCCGGTTTGTCAGGCCGCCCAACAACCGGCTGTACAACGTCGGCGAATGGCTGGATTCGCGCGGCGTGGTCGATGACGACACGCGGACTTCGACCTGGCTTTCGTTCGCTTTCCTGCTGGTCTGCCTGGTCAATACCGTGGGCCTGCTGCTGGCCAAATTCAGCGCTCGACCGGGTGAGATCGGCGTGCGCCGCGCGCTCGGGGCGACGCGCGCGGATGTGTTCCGCCAGTACCTGACCGAGGCGGCGGTCATCGGTGTGGTGGGCGCCTTGATCGGCCTGGTGCTGACCTGGAGCGCACTCGCCTACATCCGGAGTCTCGATGCCAGCCTCGCCCTGGTCACCCGTCTGGACGGCACCATGCTGGTGACTGCGGTAGCAGTCTCGATCGCAGCCAGCCTGCTGGCCGGACTGCTGCCGACCTGGCGGGCCTGCCAGGTGGTACCGGCGTTGCAACTCAAGAGCCAGTAGGAAACGCACAACGGGCGCGCTCGTTTACGCCCCATTGCCATCCAATCCAGCCAACGGGATATCCCATGGAAGTTCGACCGATTCTGTCTGCCATGCTGCGCAACAAGACCGCGCCCCTGCTGATTGCCGCCCAGGTTGCCCTGACTCTGGCGATCATCTGCAATGCGCTCTACATCATCCGCGACCGCCTGAGTACAGCGGCGCGTCCGACCGGTGCCGATGAGACGAATCTGTTCGAGATCCGCTTCTATCCGCATCGCCCGATTGCCGATATCCGCGGCATGCAGATCCGCGATCTGGAGGCGTTGCGGGCGATTCCGGGTGTGCGTTCAGTCGCCTGGGTAAATCAGATTCCGCTCGGGCAATCAAGCTGGAACATCGGCGGGCTCACTACCGAGCCGGGCAAGCGCGACAGCAACATCCAGGCGACCTATTATTTCAGCGGTGGCTCGCTGATCGATACCTTCGGACTCAGGCTGATCGAGGGGCGCGACTTCCAGTCGTCCGAGGTGGTCGAAAGTGATCCGCGCAAGGAGCGCGCGGAGCCACAGGTGATGATCATCACGCGGGCGCTGGCCGAGCTGCTTTTTCCCGGTGCGGCCTCGGTCGTCGGCAAGTCCTTCTATCTGGGTGGCAGCGACGATGCCAAGCCGGTCCGCATCGTCGGTGTCGTCGAGCGCCTGCAGAGCCCCAGCGCACCCGCAGGTGCCCGTGCCGAGCTGAGCATGATTGCGCCGATCACCTATCTTGATGGCTATACGCGCTATGCCGTGCGCGCCGAGCCAGGCCAGCGCGAGCGCGTGATGGCGGAAGCTGAGAAAGCCTTGCTGGCGCTGAGCAATGATCGCGTCCTGCTCGGCAAGGGCGGATTCGATGAATTGCGCGCGCGGCGTTATTCGGGAGAACGCATCATGGCCGGCTTGCTGATTGCAGTGACCGGCTTTCTGCTGCTGATCACGGCCAGCGGTATCGTCGGTATCGCCAGTCTCTGGGTCAATCAACGGCGCAAGCAGATCGGTGTCCGCCGCGCGCTGGGTGGCCGCCGCGTCGACATCCTGCGCTACTTCGTCACCGAGAACGCAATCATCACGACGGCTGGTGTTCTGGTCGGCCTGAGTCTCGCGTTGGCGCTGAATCACGTTCTGGTCGGCGCCATCGAGCTGCCACGGCTGCCGCTGATCTATCTGGGTCTTGGCGCCCTCGTGATGTGGTTGCTGGGGCTGCTGGCGGTCTCCGGGCCGGCCTGGCGTGCCGCCCAGGTTTCGCCGGCGATCGCGACGCGCAGCGTCTGATGGCACCGCGGCCGACTGCCCCTCGGCGTGGATGCCATCCGCGCTGGCGCCTGATGCATCTTCGCCACAGCCCCGTACAATTCCGCCATGCCCACTCTGCTTCTGATCGATGACAACCCGAGCGTGCTGAAAGCGCTGTCGATCCTGTTCTCGCTGCAGGATTATCGGGTGTTGACGGCAGAAGATCCCGAGGCGGGGCTGGCGAAGCTTGCGAATGACGAAGTCGACCTGGTGATCCAGGACATGAATTTCGCCGCTGACACCACGTCGGGCGCGGAAGGCGAAGCTCTGTTCCGCTCGATCCGGGCGCGCCATCCCGATCTGCCGGTCATCCTGCTGACCGCTTGGACCCATCTCGATGCTGCCGTGCAACTGGTGAAGGCAGGTGCCGCCGATTATCTGTCCAAGCCCTGGGATGATCGCCGGCTGACGGCGAGTGTGCAGAATCTGCTGGAACTCGGCCAGGTGCAGCGCGAACTGACACAGCGCGTGCAAGCGGACCAGGCCCAGCGACGTGCCTTGGAGCGGCAGTTCGATCTGCGTGGCTATGTCTGGGCCGATCCGCTCACCGAGCGTGTGCTGAATCTGGCCTGCCAGGTGGCTCGAGCCGATGTGCCGGTGCTGATCCGTGGCCCCAATGGTGCCGGCAAGGAAGGGATAGCCGCGATCATCCAGGCCAATTCGGCGGTCAAGACCGGCCCGATGATCACGCTCAACTGTGGTGCGCTGCCGGCTGAGCTGATCGAGGCCGAATTGTTTGGCGCCGATGCGGGGGCCTATACCGGCGCCAGCAAGGCGCGCGAAGGCAAATTCGAGGCGGCCGACGGTGGCACGCTTTTTCTCGATGAAATCGGCAATCTGCCCCTGGCCGGTCAGATGAAATTGCTGCGCGTGCTGGAAACCGGTCGCTTCGAGCGATTGGGTTCCAACCGTGAGCGCCAGGTGCGCGTGCGTGTGATCAGTGCCACCAATGCCGACCTTCCGGCAATGATCAAGCGCGGACAGTTTCGCGAAGACCTTTACTACCGGCTGAACCTCATCGAGATCCAACTGCCGGCGTTGTGCGAGCGGCCTCGCGATATCCTGCCACTGGCCCGCCACTTTCTACGCGCCGATCAGGTGCTCAGCGAGTCGGCCGAACAGGCGCTGCGGCAATACCCATGGCCGGGCAATGTGCGTGAGTTGAAGAACGCGATCACCCGCGCCTCATTGCTGGCGCGAGATATCACCATCACCGCCGAAGATCTGCATCTGCCTGCGCGCGAGCCGGTGGTCGCCAGTGTGCCGCGGGATGATCTGGAGCCAGACCGCGAGGCGATCGAGACTGCCATCGCCCGCCACAGCGGCGTCATCGCACAGGCTGCAGCCGAACTGGGATTGAGCCGGCAGGCGCTCTATCGGCGCATGGACCGGCTTGGCATCGGCCGGGCACCATGACGCTATCCCATTGGCAGCGCAGATCGCTGTCGGGCCGGGTTGCCGGGCTGGCATTTCTTGTCGCGGTCCTCAGCGTATTGCTGATGATCCTGTTGCCACGATGGCTGGAGAGTCAGGCGGCGGTGGCCGTGCTGAGTCTGGCTGGCGCGCTGTTGCTGTCGCTGTGGTGGGGTAGACGTCTGCTGCGTGATCATCTCTCGATGTTCCGCGCGCTGGCCGGAACGGTGAACAGCTTTCGCGACGGCGATTTCAGTTTTGCCCTGCGCTGGCAACGTGACGACGAGTTGGCGGAGCTGGTGTCGGCGCACAATGAACTCGGCCAAGTGCTGCGTGCGCAGCGGCTCGGCCTGGTGCAGCGCGAGTTGCTGCTCGATACGATGGTACAGAACACGCCAGTGGCGATGCTGCTGCTGGCCAAGGGCGGCGTCGTGGTCTATGGCAATCTGACCGCGCGCCAGTTGCTCAACAAGGGTCGCCCGTTGAACGGCCTGCGTCTGGGCGAGATTCTCGACGGCAATGACGGTGCGTTGCGCGAAGCGGTTGACCGGGGTGGCGATGGCCTGTTCTCCATCGGCGAGCAGGAGCAGGAGGAAATCTATCACCTGGCGCGGCGTGCCTTCCTGCTGAACGGACGCCAGCACGAGTTGCTGATGCTGCGCCGGTTTACCCAGGAGCTGCGCCGTCAGGAGGTACAGACCTGGAAGAAAGTGATCCGCGTGATCAGCCATGAGTTGAACAATTCGCTGGCGCCAGTGGCGTCGCTGGCGCATTCCGGTCGTGAGCTGCTGCGGCGGGGCAGGGCGGAGCAACTGGATGAAATTTTCGAGACCATCGAGGAGCGCGCCCGCCATCTGGAGTCCTTCATCCAGGGCTACGCGCGCTTCGCAAAACTGCCGACCCCGCGACTGGAATCGGTTACCTGGAGCGATTTCATCAAGCGTCTGGCGGCACAGGTGGGCTTTGTGCTCGATGGCGAACTTCCGGATGTTCCGGCGCGCTTCGATGCCGGGCAGCTGGAGCAGGCCCTGATCAACCTGCTGCGCAATGCCCACGAATCTGGTTCGCCTGCCGGTGAGGTGCGTCTGCGGGTCGAACTGCTGCGCAACAGCTTCCGACTGTTGATCCTGGATCGTGGTCCGGGCATGACCGCGACCGTGCTCGCCAACGCCCTGGTGCCGTTCTATTCGACCAAGCGTGCCGGCACCGGCCTGGGGCTGGCCCTGGCGCGCGAGATCATCGAGGCGCATGGCGGCAGCATCAGTCTCAACAATCGTACCGACGGTGGCTTGCAGGTCAGTCTGCTGCTGCCGGTTGGGTAGTGGTCTAGTTTGAAAATTGGTTGCGGCATGAACCAATCTGCCCCGCGAGGCGTCTTAGTCAAGTGAGGGCTAGGCAACAGACGCTTAACGCCAGTGGGGGGCGCAGACTTGAGCTATGTGCCTTCATCCCAATGTTGTATTACGCAAGACATTGTTTTTACAAATGTTTTAGTTCTTGCGGTATGGAATTCTCGATGTAAGCTAAGGCGGGGACGATCAGGTGAAGCCAATGAAGACTTTCGATGCAACCGAGGTCCGAAAAATTAGGGTCTCCGCAAAGGGTCTCGTGCGTCTGATAGATGATCCGCACAAGGCTGGATCAATCAAGTCCATTCGATTCGTACTCCCGCGTAGAGGATGCTCTAGTCTTGGGCAGTTCGAAGTCGAAAGCTCTGATGGGGTTTGGGCTGTCCGCATAGACGATAAAGCCATAAAGCATGGCTAAGCAAAACAACGGACTGACCAAGATTCCGGAGCTTTCGGAAGAGACCGTCAGTCAGATGATTGCGAATCAAGCGGCGGAGCTTCAACTTCGCAGCCAGCAGCTCGCTGTTCAGAAGGAAAGCTTGGCGCACAATCGCGATCTTGCTTTGCATTCAATTGCCGCAGAAAAAGAAGACCGAGCTGATAGCAGAAATCACGATCGCTGCATTCAAAGAAACCGCTACATTTTTGGCGGGGTGATTATTTTCTTGGCGATTGCTTCGGTTTGCGTTCTTGCCGGGCTTGGCAAAGATGCTTTGGCGGCAGAGTGCGTGAAGATGGCTGCGTTCTTGGGGACTGGCTTTCTTGGTGGTTACGCGGTTGGAAAGCGAAGGCCCGATTCTGCTCCGGCCGAACACGAAAGCGACGACTCGTAGTCGAGTCGGCATATGTCAAGCGCATCACGGTGAATCGCTAGACTGATAGGCAGCCTGTTTTTTCTTGTAGGTACCGCGCTTCTTGACTTCCGGCTCCGGCACAAGCGCCGCGATCTCTTTCAGTGACCAGACGTGATCCGAGATGCCTGCTTCCATGGCTGGCGTAACGCGCAGAGTCTTATGGATGCGGCCGAAGTTGTAGTGCATGAAGTGCAGCGCGATGGCGTGAACGTGGTTCTCAACCTTCTTTGAGAAGCCATTGGTCGGGCGGGTAAAGCGGCGCATGCCCATGCGCTTGGTCAGGTTCTGGAGCTCTAAGTAGCTCGTGGAAACGTGCTTCATGTCCGGGGTGCCCTCAATCACCGTTCGCTCTTCGCCGATGATCTGGGGTGGGCTGTAGCGGCGCTGTCCTTCCGGGGCTTCGCCGAACACCTTAACCAGGGTCGCATAGTCCACATCGCTGCCGAACGCGCTTTCTATGGCGTTCACGTAGACCTTGAGACCGTCCGTAGTGATCTGAACGCGGTTGCTCAGACGGCCGGCCAGATCGCCGATAAAGTCGTGTGCTGCGTCAGCATTGCGACGGCCGACCATCCAAGCTGCGATCAGCTTGGTATCCGCATCAATCGCGGTCCACGTCCAGACATCGCCGAAGCCAAACACGCCGCGCTTTTCTTCCGGCACGTTGCGCTGCTTGGCGTTCACGAACGACCAGATTTCATCGAGCTGCAAGCGCTTGCAGGTCAGGTTACGCAATGCCTTGTCTTGGTACTCAGCACAGGCTGCGCCAACGTCAGACAAAAGCTTGAGTACCGTAGCCTTTGCGGCTCCGGACACTCGGCAGGTTGCATTGATGCTCATGCCTTTAACGAGAAGGCCGAGGATTTGGGCGCGCTTGGTGATCGGCATCTGATTCATGCTGAACAGTATGCTTGAGCGGTCATGCAATGTCAAGAGATAGGAATAGAATAGGAATATTTTTGTTGACTAAAGAAGTCTACATGATAAAGTTCAATCCCCCGCAGCGACGGATCATCCAGATGCTCGTCAACCAGCAACAAGCTCTTGTCGATCTCGATCCACATGTCGACACGATCCATTCGATGGTTAGCTCCGCAGTCCGTCTCTACGAAAGCCTTCCCGCTGGCGTGAAGCTCCTGTTCACCCAAAGAACAAAAGCTTCATCGATTCACGATTTCTTCTTTGGCGAGGCGGTGAGGTTTTGCGAGAACCGGGCAGATGCTCGCGTTCACGTCCAAAACCAGATGCGCTTACTGGTTCTCGACGAACGTTATGTTTTCAGGTTCAAACTGGTTGACGAAGACGACTTACCGAGGAACCAGCTCACTGCGCAGGTTCGTGACTTTCGAGGGCAGCAAGACATAGAAGGACTTGGAACCTTCTATCACTTGGAGATTGGTTACGGCCTCTCGGAAATTGGGCAGTTGGATAGAGTCCTTCTTGTGTGCCCTTCGTCAGCGAAAGCTAACGCATGGGTCTCAAAGATAGTTGGCGGCGAACAGAAACCTGTTGTGGTTCCGCTCTTCCCTGATGCACCAGAACCTCAAGAGACCAAAGTCCGTGGAAAGTACGACATCGAAAAGCCAGAATCCGAACCCGGAGATGCTGATCCTGGCGCGTGAGCTTCGCGGGGTGTCTCAAACCGATCTGGCTGAGCGGGTCGGTTTGAAGCAGCCGCGTATCGCAAAGCTCGAAATCGGCCATGGCGCAGAAATCTCTGAAGAAGAGATGTCCAAGATCGCGCAAGTGCTGCGTATGCCAGTAAAATTTTTCTACCAATCAGGTGATCGCGTCGGCTTTGGCACGAGCGAGATGTACACGAGAACCCGCCAGATGGTGGCTTCCGAGAAGAAGCGCATATCTGGCGTGGTCAACGTCCTGCGTCTGCAGTTAAAAAAGATGCTCGACTTCGTAGAGATTGGGGCCACGCGGCAACTACCCAGAATGTCCGTTGCCGAATACGGAAGTGCTGGCACCGTCGCACTTGCTGTTCGCTCAGCTTGGGGAATACCAAGCGGACCAGTGAAGAATGTGACAAAACTTCTTGAAGCGGCCGGCGTGATCGTTGTTGAGTGCGATTTTGGAACCAGCCCTATCGACGCGACGAGCATTGTTACGGCCGACATGCCACCCTGCATCTTCATGAACAAAAACGTTCCTGGCGACCGGTGGAGATTCACGCTGGCCCACGAACTTGCTCACATCGTGATGCATAGTGCTCCGCATCCGGCGATGGAGGAAGAGGCTGATGAGTTCGCTTCGGAATTCCTGATGCCCTCTGAGGACATCGCTCCAATGCTTGCCTTTGGTGAACGATTGGGCCTCGAAAAGCTCGTCGTTCTTAAAGAGATATGGAACGTATCGATTGCTGCGCTTGTGATGAAGGCAGAGGCGCTAAGAAAGATCACGCCGAATCAGAAAAAATGGATCTATGCGCTAATGAACAAGCAGGGAATTCGGATCTCTGAGCCCGCACCATTGGCTCGGGAACGAGCGTCAGTTTTCGAAGGGATTCTTGGGTATTTTCGGGAGACCGCGAAGTTCTCTGATGAGGTTTTCGCCGATATGGTCATGCATCTTCCGGAAGAACTAAGCGAGCTTTACGACTACGCCCCGCGTCCGAACCGTGTCCGGCTTCGGGTTGTTTAGACCATCGCTTCGACGCCGCCTTCTTCGCAATCTCTGACCGCTGCTTGGCGGTCAGAGACTCTGCGCGCGCTTTCCCGCCCTTGAGACCGCCCTTGCGCCCCAGGGAAACCGCAGCGGCATTCTTGCCCTCGTCGGTCTTGATATCCTCGATCTCGCCAGCGGCGATGCCTGCGATCAGGTGCGCAAGCTGGTTTGTGTCGCGCGGTCTTTTCGGTTTTGTGGCCATGCAACAAGCCTAGCAACCCGTGCTTGAACGCTCAAGCAACCGAGAAATCAAACTAGACCACTACCGCCGGTTGGCTCGGCTTGAGCCCCTGCGCGTCGGGGATGTTCCGGGTGTCGCCACCATCCCGCTGCGTCCGTGCAACGTGGTGCGGAGTTGGCAGCAGCTATTCGTCCTTGGGCTTGCGCGCGGGTCGTTTCCAGCCGGGCAAGGTGACCTGACGGACGCGCGAAACCGTCAGTTCGCCTGCCGGCGCCGGGTGGGTGATCACGCTGCCGGCACCAATGGTCGCCTGCGCTCCGACCTGCACGGGTGCAACCAGGGCGGTATTTGATCCGATGAAGGCACCGTCGCCGATCTCGGTCAGATGCTTGTTCACGCCGTCGTAATTGCAGGTGATGGTGCCGGCGCCGATGTTCACCGCGCTGCCGATCTGGGCAT
Source organism: Pseudomonadota bacterium (assembly GCA_022843465.1). Lineage (GTDB taxonomy): Bacteria > Pseudomonadota > Gammaproteobacteria > Xanthomonadales > Ahniellaceae > 0-14-3-00-62-12. The sequence goes on from JALHNO010000014.1 coordinate 126,400, forward strand.
CACCGAGGTAGCTCAGGTGATTGGCCTTGGATCCACGGCCCATCCGCAGTTTCTTGGTCTCGACAAAATTGCCGATGTGGACGCCGTCGTCGAGTTCAGTGCCAGGGCGCAGGCGGGCGTAAGGCCCGATCACGCAGGCGCTGCCGGCTCGGGCACCATCCAGATCACTGTGCGCGTGCACCACGGTGCCGGCTGCGAGCGTGCTGTTGCGGAGCCGACAGAAGGGACCGATGCGCACACCATCGCCGAGGCGTACCTCGCCTTCGATGATCACATCGATGTCGATCTCGACGTCACGGCCGGCGTCCAGGCTGCCGCGGACATCGATCCGGGCCGGGTCAGCGATGCGTACGCCGCGCTGGCACAGCGTCCGCGCCTGGGCGTGCTGGTAGCGTCGTTCCAGGTCGGCCAGTTGCCAGGCATCGTTGACACCCAGGGCCTCGGAGATGTCCTGGACCGGAATGGCGAGTGCCGGTGCTCGTTCGGCCGCCGCCATCGCAAAAATATCGGTCAGATAGAACTCGCCCTGGGCATTGCGATTCTCCAGTCGCTCCAGCCAGCGCCGCAGCGAAGCGGCCTGGGCCGCGATCATTCCGGTATTGATCACCTGCAGGGTGCGCTGGGCCGGGCTGGCGTCTTTCTCTTCGACGATGGCCGAGACGCGGCCCTGGGCATCGGCCAGGATGCGACCGTAGCCGGTCGGATTGTCGAACTGGGCGGTCAGCACGGCCAGGCGCACGGATTCGTCCTGGAAGCCGCTGAGCATCGTCTGCAGGGTCTCCGCGCGTACCAGGGGCACGTCTCCGTAGAGCACCAGTACCCTGGCATCGTTGGGGATCATGGCCATCGCCTGGCGCACGGCGTGGCCAGTGCCGAGTTGTTCGGCCTGCAGGCTCCACTGCAGTTCGCTGTCTTCGCGCATGGCCGCACGCACGAGATCTCCGCCGTGGCCATAGACCACGTGAATTGCCGCTGGTCGCAGCTGGCGCAGAGTGACGACCACATGCTCCAGCATGGGTTTGCCCGCGATGCGGTGAAGGACCTTGGGCAGGCTGGATTGCATCCGTTTGCCCTCACCAGCGGCAAGGATGACGGCATGCAATGGGGCGGTTGATGACATGGAGAGCTCGGCAGGGATGCAAGTGCAGGATGCGCGCACCGATAGTAATCAGCAAGCGGCAAAACGTCAGCCCGGGGCTCTGCCAGCGAGAGGTTTCTCCAGGTGATGGCAGCCGGTTGCCGTCGGTTCGCAAATCCGGCCGCGTGTCCAGAATCATATTGGGGACAAAATGGGAGCATTTGGCAAGCACTCACCCGATACAGGCTGAAATGTTAATTTCTTCACGCTAGGATGGTTTCATCATGAGCCCTGCCCGCGATTCGATGCGCAAGCCGCATATAGACGCCGACCTGCTGGGTCGGCTGATGGCCTGTGACACCATCGAGTCGCTGACCGACCAGGTCCAGCTGGCGACCCGTCGGCTCGGCTTCGAGCACTGGATCTATGGCGCGCTGATGCCGGTCACGCCGACCCGGGCCGAGGAATTCGTGATCAATGGCTATCCGGACGAATGGCGCCGCCACTATCTGGAAAGCGGCTATACGATGGCCGACCCCACGGTGAACTATGCCCGCGGCCATGTGATTCCCTCGCTCTGGGACGATCTGGCCTCGCGCAGTCATCGCGGCGTCAACAGTGACCATGCCAAGCTGATCTTCACCGAGGCGCGCTCGTTCGGACTGGCCAAGGGGCTCAGCGTGCCCCTGCATGGGCTGGGCTGCCTGTTCGGCATCATGTCCTATGCCGCCAGCGACCCCAAGCATCCCATCGTCGAGTCGACCGTCCATGCCGAGGCCGTGCTGCTGGCGACGTACGTACACCAGGCTGCCTCCCTGCTGATCAACCGCGGCGCCAGCGAGAAGATCAAGCCACTGACCCCACGTGAGCGCGAATGCCTGAAGTGGGCGGCCGAGGGAAAAAGTGGCTGGGAGATCGCCCACGTGCTGAAAATCTCTGAGCGAACAACGGTTTTTCACCTGATGAATGCCTGTCAGAAACTTGGCGTGATGAACCGTCAGCAGGCCGTCGCCAAGGCGCTGGTACTGGGCCTGCTCGAAAATTGAGGCGCTGTCTAGCTGTAAGATTCGACAGCTGCAAAATCTTACAGGTATGGCGTTTGATTGCATCCACGTTCATGGGGAACGTAGGAGCCATCAAATGCACGAGATCATCATCGGTCGACCCAGCTGGCGGAATATTTCTGCGCCTCTGCTGGACAGTATGTACGGGCTGCGCCACGAGATGTTCAGTGAGCGCCTGCAGTGGGATGTCGAAACCCGCAACGGTCGCGAGAAGGACTGGTTCGATCGCCTGGAGCCTACCTATGTGGTCGCGCGGCGCGGCGAAGCGCCGGGCCAGGCGACCGGCAGCTGGCGGTTGCTGCCCACGACCGGGCCGTACATGCTCAAGGATGTGTTTCCGGAGTTGCTGCATGGCCAGGCGGCCCCGCAGGACCCGGGCGTCTGGGAAGCCAGCCGGTTTGCGGTGGCCCGCCATGAGGACGCCGCGGCCTACGGTCTCAACGAGACGCCGATTGCGATGATCCGCGAGATGCTGCGTTTTGTGCGGCGCAACGGGGTCCATGAGATCGTCACCGTGACCAGCGTCGGCGTCGAGCGGCTGATTCGCAATCTGGGTCTGAAAACCGAGCGCTTTGGACCGGCGATCCAGATCGGCAACGTGCGCACCGTGGCACTGAAGATCCCGATGGACGACGCCGCCGAGATGGTGCTCTGGGGCGGGCTGGAACAGGAAGCGGTACGCGAAGCTGCCTAAGGTTTTGGCGCGGCAGCGGGCACTGGCTCTCGGAATCCACCCCGGCCTTTCCGACCTCGCTTCAGCCGCTGTCGCGCCAGTTTGTTTTCGAATGGCTCCAGGGAGCCTCTATAGCCGTCACCGGAACGTCTTTGCCACCCGGACGGGTGTTTGCCAAGGCCCCGTAACCTGCGGTCTTTCTGCGCCCTGATCCAGGGGCTATCGCGGCTCCGGACTTGCCTGGAGGGAGTAAAAAAAACGGCCCGCAATGCGGGCCGTTTTTCTTTTAGTGGCTTTGACCAGCTGCAATCAGTGCTTGAGGTTCTTGCGCAGCCGTTCCAGCGCCTGCAACTGCGCCAGGGCCTGCGCGAGCTGGGCCTGGGCCTCGGCGATCTCGATGGCGTCGGTGCGGTTCAGCAGCAGCTTCTCGGCTTCATCCTTGGCCTGACGGGCGGCGGCCTCGTCGAGATCCTTGGCGCGGATGGCGGTGTCGGTGAGCACGGTCACGACCTGGGGCTGAACTTCCAGAATGCCGCCGGAGACATAGAAGAATTGCTCCTCGCCATTTTCCAGGATGACGCGGACCTGGCCTGGCTTGAGCCGGGTGATCAGCGGCGCATGCCGCGGCGCGATGCCGAGCTCACCCATTTCTCCGGTCGCGACGACCAGTTTGACCTTGCCATGGAAGATTTCTTCCTCGGCACTGACGATGTCACAGCGAATGGTGGATGTCATGGCGATTCCAGTTTCTGATGCTCGTTGACGAGCGTGACACTGTGGTATTCGTTAAGCGAAACACCGTCGGTATTCGGCTTTGGCGCCCTCCCTGATGTTCGGGGAGGGCAGTAGTACTGGGGAAGCAAGCTCAGTTTCCTGCGGCCAGGATCTTGGTCGCCTAAGGAAAGTCTCAGGCTGCCGCCTTGGCGCCCATCGCCTTGGCCTTCTCGATGACTTCCTCGATGCCGCCGGCCATATAGAAAGCCTGCTCGGGCAGATGGTCGCACTCGCCTTCGACAATCATCCGGAAACCACGGATGGTTTCCTTCAGGGTGACGTACTTGCCCTTCGAGCCGGTGAACACCTCGGCGACATGGAACGGCTGCGAGAAGAACTTCTCGACCTTGCGTGCGCGCGAGACCATCTGCTTGTCTTCTTCGGACAGCTCGTCCATGCCCAGAATGGCGATGATGTCCTTGAGTTCCTTGTAGCGCTGCAGGGTAGCCTGCACCTTGCGCGCTGTGTCGTAGTGCTCATTGCCGACGACCAGGGGATCGAGCTGACGCGAGGTCGAGTCGAGCGGGTCGACCGCCGGGTAGATACCCAGGGAGGCGATGTTGCGGCTCAGCACGACGGTAGCATCGAGATGCGCGAAGGTCGTAGCCGGCGACGGATCGGTCAGATCGTCGGCCGGCACGTAGACCGCCTGGATCGAGGTGATCGAGCCGGTCTTGGTCGAGGTGATGCGCTCCTGCAGGGTGCCCATTTCCTCGGCCAGGGTCGGCTGATAGCCCACGGCTGAGGGCATGCGTCCGAGCAGGGCCGATACTTCGGTACCGGCCAGGGTGTAGCGGTAAATGTTGTCGATGAACAGCAGCACGTCCTTGCCCTTGCCGCTGGCGTCTTTTTCTTCGCGGAAGTACTCGGCCATGGTCAGTCCGGTCAGCGCCACGCGCAGACGGTTGCCCGGCGGCTCGTTCATCTGGCCGTAGACCATCGCGACCTTGTCGAGCACGTTGGAATCTTTCATCTCGTGATAGAAGTCGTTGCCTTCACGGGTACGCTCACCGACGCCTGCGAACACCGACAGGCCGCTATGCGCCTTGGCGATGTTGTTGATCAGCTCCATCATGTTGACGGTCTTGCCGACGCCGGCGCCGCCGAACAGGCCGACCTTGCCGCCCTTGGCGAACGGGCACATCAGGTCGATGACCTTGATGCCGGTTTCAAGCAGTTCGTTGGCTGCTGCCTGTTCTTCATAGGCGGGCGCGGCGCGGTGGATTTCCCAGCGCTCCTGCTCGCCGATCGGGCCGGCCTCATCGATCGGGTTGCCGAGTACGTCCATGATGCGACCAAGGGTCTTGATGCCGACCGGCACTGAAATCGCCTTGCCGGTGTTGACGGCGATCAGGTTGCGGCGCAGGCCGTCGGTGGAGCCGAGCGCGATGGTGCGCACGATGCCGTCGCCGAGCTGCTGCTGCACTTCCAGCGTGATGCTGGTGCCTTCGACCTTCAGCGCGTCATAAATGGCGGGAACCTCGCCACGCGGAAACTCCACGTCGACGACGGCACCGATGATCTGTACGAGTTTGCCCTGGCTCATTTGTCTACTCCGAATGCGAAACTTTTGTTGGTGAGGAGCGTGCTGTCACGCTCCGATCTACAAATTCTGCTGAAACCTGTCGTGCTCTGGACCTGCCTACTGCAATACACCGAGCCTCATGCTCAGACCGCGGCAGCTCCGCCGACGATTTCCGAAATCTCCTGGGTGATCGCCGCCTGACGCGCCTTGTTGTAGACGAGCTGCAGGTTGCCGATCAGCTTGGTTGCATTGTCGGAAGCCGACTTCATGGCGACCATGCGTGCTGCATGCTCCGACGCCAGATTCTCGAGCACGCCCTGATAGACCAGCGACTCGACATAGCGGGTCAACACGTCATCCAGCACCACCTGCGGATTGGGCTCATAGAGATAATCCCAGTCGTGACTGCTCTCCAACTCGTCCGAAGGCGGCAGCGGCAGCAATTGATCCGTGCGCACCTTCTGCGTCATGGTGTTGATGAAATCGTTGTAGCAGAGGAAGACGCGATCGACGCGGCCCTCACTGTAGGCATCGAGCATGACCTTCATCACGCCGATCAGTTGCGCGACCTGCGGCTTCTCGCCGAGATGGGTCACGCTGCCGACCAGGTTGACCTTCAGGCGCTTGAAGAACGCAGCTGCCTTCTGGCCGACCGCCACGATGTCGACTTCGGCACCCTTGGCCTGCCATTCGCGGATCTCTCCGAGCAACTTGCGGAACAGGGTCGAGTTCAGGCCGCCGCAGAGTCCGCGGTCGGTCGAGATCACGACAAAGCCAACGCGACGCACTTCCGGCCGCTCGATCAGGAACGGATGCTTGTACTCGGTATTGGCCTTGGCCACGTGACCGATCACCTGACGCATCAGCCGGGAATAGGGCCGCGAGGCCTTCATCTTGTCCTGGGCCTTGCGGATCTTGCTGGCCGAGACCATTTCGAGCGCGCGCGTCACCTTGCGGGTGTTCTGCACGCTCTTGATCTTGGTGCGGATTTCTTTGGTGCCTGCCATATCGCGCCTTGAAGTTCGTGATCATCGGGTGGGCCGGAGCCCACCGGGTGATTCAGGCCGGGCAACGCCCGGCGTGTCTGCTAGGTGTTACCAGCTGCCGGTCTTCTGGAACTCGATGATCGATGCCTTGAACACCGCTTCGACCTTGTCATCCCACTTGCCGGTCTGCACGATCTCGTCCATCAGGCTCTGGTGGTTCTGCGCCATGAAGGCGTGCAGACCGGCCTCGAAAGAGAGGATCTTGTTGAGCGGCACTTCATCGAGGTAACCCTCGTTGGCGGCGTAGATCGACAGCGCCATATTGGCGATCGACAGCGGCGCGTACTGCTTCTGCTTCATCAGTTCGGTGACGCGCTGACCGCGCTCGAGCTGCTTGCGGGTGGTTTCGTCGAGATCGGAAGCAAACTGTGCGAACGCGGCCAGTTCGCGATACTGAGCGAGCGCCAGCTTGACGCCGCCGGAGAGCTTCTTGACGATCTTGGTCTGTGCTGCGCCACCGACGCGGGACACCGAGATACCCGGGTTCACCGCAGGACGGATACCGGCATTGAACAGATCGGTCTCGAGGAAGATCTGGCCGTCGGTAATCGAGATGACATTGGTCGGCACGAACGCGGAGACGTCGCCGGCCTGGGTTTCGATGATCGGCAGCGCGGTCAGCGAGCCGGTCTTGCCCTTGACGGCGCCCTCGGTGAACTTCTCGACGTACTCTTCGGAGACGCGTGCGGCGCGCTCTAGCAGACGTGAATGCAGATAGAAAACGTCGCCCGGATAGGCTTCGCGACCGGGCGGACGCTTCAGCAGCAGCGAGATCTGGCGATAGGCGACGGCTTGCTTGGACAGGTCGTCATAGACGATCAGAGCGTCTTCGCCGCGGTCGAGGAAGTACTCGCCCATGGTGCAGCCGGAGTAGGCGCTGATGTACTGCATCGCAGCCGACTCCGAAGCCGTTGCAGCGACCACGATGGTATGCGCCATCGCGCCGTGCTCTTCGAGCTTGCGCACCACGTTGGCGACCGAAGAAGCCTTCTGGCCGATCGCAACGTACACGCATTTGATACCGGTGCCCTTCTGATTGATGATCGCGTCGATGCACAGCGCGGTCTTGCCGGTCTGGCGATCGCCGATGACCAGTTCGCGCTGGCCGCGGCCAATCGGGATCATCGCATCGACCGACTTGTAACCGGTCTGTACCGGCTGGTCGACCGACTTGCGCCAGATCACGCCCGGGGCGACGCGCTCCACTGGCGCGGTCTGCTTGGCATTGATCGGGCCCTTGCCATCGATCGGCGCGCCGAGGGCATCGACCACGCGGCCGAGCAGTTCGGGTCCGATCGGCACTTCGAGAATGCGTCCGGTGGTCTTGACCGCATCGCCTTCGCGCAGGTGCTCGTAATCGCCGAGGACCACGGCGCCGACCGAGTCGCGCTCGAGGTTGAGTGCCAGTGCAAACGTGTTGCCGGGCATCTCGATCATTTCACCCTGCATGGCGTCGGCGAGACCGTGCACGCGCACGATGCCGTCGGACACCGAGGTGATGGTGCCTTCATTGCGGGCGGTGGAACTGACCTTGAATCCGGCGATCCGGTTCTTGATCAGCTCGCTGATTTCAGACGGGTTGAGGGTGCTTTGCATGGTTGACCTCGTGATGCGGCAGACGCATCGGAAAGATGACAATGTAGGTCAGGGGTAAGCCCGACCCGGGCTGTTCAATGCGTCAGTTCGGATTCAAGCGCTTTCAGTCGGCCGGCCACCGAGCCATCGATCACCAGGCCGCCGGCATCGATCACCGCGCCGCCAATGACGGACGCGTCGATGACGTTGTCCAGTTCAATCGCACGCGAGAAACGCTTCGCGAGCGCCGCCTTGAGGGCATCGGACTGGGCGCCGACCAGGGGAACCGCGGTACGAACCTGGACCTTGAGCACGCGTTCTTCCTCGCGCTTGAGGAGATCGAATTGCTCGGCGATCTCGGCAAGCGCGGGCAGACGCCGATTGCCCGCAAGCTGTCCGACGAATCGTGCAAAGGCACTGTCGGCAGGCTCGGCCTCGGGCAGGACCAACTGCGCCAGCTCGGCCGCGCCCAGTTTCGGATTGCCGATCAGCGCCCGCACTTCGGCTGCCTGGCTGATGCCGGCAGAGAACGCGAGCTTGCTGGACCACTCGGCAAGCGCGCCGGCGCTGCGCGCCAGCTCGAATGCGGCGCGGGCGTAGGGACGGGCAAGCGTATGCACACTGGCCATATCAGATCTCGCTGGCCAGTTGATCGAGCAGCGCCTTGTGGGCGTTGGCGTCGATTTCGCGCTTGAGGATCTTCTCGGCACCGGCGACCGCGAGCAGGGAGACCTGCTTGCGCAGTTCTTCCTTGGCACGGTGTGACAGGCTTTCGATCTCGGCACGGGCAGCGGCGAGCTGACGATTGCCTTCGGTGATGGCATCGCCCTTGGCTTTTTCGATTGCCTGGTTGGCCTGTTGATGGGCCTTGTCCAGGATCTCGGCAGCCTTCACGCGCGCCGACTTCACTTCCTCTGCGGCCTTGTTGTCGGCAGCAGCGAGCTCAGCCTTGGCGCGGTCGGCAGCAGCCAGACCTTCGGCAATTTTCTTCTGACGCTCTTCGATTGCCGCGATGATGTGCGGCCAGCCGAACTTCATCACCAGCCAGACCACGGCAAAGAATGCCAGGCCCTGGATGACGAGCGTGATATTGAGACTCATCGGTTCACTCCCTAAAGCTGTGTAGAACGAGCCTGGGCTCGCCGCTTCGGATCCTGCAGCGCACGCCTGATTCCGTCGTCAAAATCCGAGGGATCATTACCGTGCAGCGGGGCAAGCCCCGCTCTACAGGAGCCCAGCTTCTACTTACTGGCTGAGCTGCGACAGGAACGGATTGGCGAAGATCAGCAGCAGGGCGATGGCAACGCCGATGATCGGCACGGCGTCGAGCAGGCCGGCGACGATGAACATCTTGGTCTGCAGCATCGGGGCGAGTTCGGGCTGGCGCGAGGCACCCTCAAGGAACTTGCCGCCGAGCAGGGCGAATCCGATGGCGGTACCCAGCGCGCCCAGGCCGATCAGCAGGCCAACGGCGATCAGGGTCAGGCCCATGACGTCGGAAATCAGAGTCATATTTTCCATTTTGCAGCTCCCTTCAAAAAACTAGAGGATGGATAGAGAAGAACAGACCAGCACAAGAAACCAGATAGAGCAACAGCGCAATGCGGGGGATCAGTGATGTTCGGCCGCCATGCTGAGATAGACGATGGTCAACATCATGAAGATGAAGGCCTGCAGCGTGATCACCAGAATATGGAAGACGGTCCAGATGAACCCGGAGACGAACTGCACCGGACCCATGATCCAGGTCATCAACTCGTTGAGGCCGGCGCCCAGCGTCATGACGGCAATCAGGATGAAGATCAGCTCGCCCGCGTACATGTTGCCGAACAGTCGCAGCGCCAGCGAAAGCGGCCGCACCGCCTCTTCGATCAGACGCAGCAACAGGTTGAATGGCGCCATCGCGACCTTCATCAGGCCGCCCTCGGCATGGAACGGTGCGGTCAGGAACTCACCGAAGAACTTGCCGACGCCCTTGTGGGTGAGGCCCACCCACTGGATCAACAGGAACACCGTGATCGCCATGCCGAAGGTCGTATTCGGATCGGCGGTGGGGACGACGCGAAGATAAGGCACACCGGCATGCTGGGCCGCCCACGGCAGCCAGTCGACCGGGATCATGTCCATGAAATTCATCAGGAAGACCAGACCGAAGATGCTGATGGCGAGCGGGCCGATCAGCTTGCTGTGGCCGTGGAAGGTTTCCTTGACCACGCCGTCGACAAACTCGACCACCATTTCCAGTGCGCACTGCAGCTTGCCGGGCACGCCCGAGGTGGCCCGGCGCGACAGGCGCAGGAAGAAAAACACGAACAGCAGGGCCAGCGCGAGCTTGAACAGCACACTGTCCAGATGCACGGTCCAGAAGATACCGGCATCCTGATTGACCTGCAGATGCGCAAGGTGATGCTTGATGTAGCCCGTCATGCTCTCGGGCGCGTGCTGTTCTGCCGACATCGGATTACCTGCGGATTACAAAGGGTTTGATCAATGCGAAATAAAAGCCTGCATGGGCGGCCAGCATCCCGAGGATCAGCGCTGGCGCCCCAAGGCCCCAGTGTGCGATCGCTGCGTAGAGCATGCCCACCATCCAGACCCATTTCAGCAATTCGGCCGCGTAGACCGAGTTGAGCTGGGTTCGGGCGGGGGCGACCCCATGGACAAACAGCCGCCACGCGAATATTGCGGTTCCGCTCGCGACGATCAGGCCACCTGCCAGGGCAGAGCGCGCAGATTCGAGGCCATCGATCAGGCCAAGCAGCGCGGCGATGCCAGCGGCCAGGCACTGTGCGAACACGGTGCGGCGCGCGGTGTTTTTTCCGGTGGCGACGGAGTTCTGCACGGGGAAGAGATCCGTTGGTCCGCAGCCGGAAGGCCTGCGATTCGTCTGAAGCACGAACTTTCAACAGTACGGTCGAGTGCAACGAAAGCGGTACAACAAAGCCGCGAGAGTCTAGCGTTTTTTGCCCGCAAGCCGCAAGTCTGAATTGGCCGGGGCAGGGCCCTGGGCATCGACCACCCGCGGCGCATCGATCCGGGTGCGCGCGGGCATTCCGGGGGCGCGTGTGCTGAATCCGCACAGGTTGTTCCATACCTGGATGGGATGCTCGGCCAGCACGTAGTGGCCACCCTCGAATTCATGCCAGAAAAAAGTCACTCCGGGACTCCAGCCCAGAGACTGGAAGCGCGCGCGGTCGTCGACAGCGAACGCAATCAGATTGTCGGAGCCGCCGATATGCACATCGATCGGGCGTTTCATCGGTCCAGCGGAGAAGACCTGCAGGCAGCCGGAGGTTCCGGCGCCGCTGCAGGCGAGTCCGGCGCTGACACCGGCGTTGACGCCAAAACCGGCAAAATACCCGCTGTGGATACGCGGATGGATCTCATTGAGGGCGATATCCAGCGCCACATGGCCGCCGGCGGAGAATCCCCAGAGATAGCGACGGCCTTCGTCAATGCTGTATTCGGCCTCGACCCGGCGCACGGCGGCATCGATCACGTCGTAGTCGGTGGGCGTGTCGGTCGCGCTGCCGGGTGCGATCCAGCTGCCATTGGGACCGGACGCCACCACGGCGGCCACGATGAACCCGCCTTCCGCTGCCGCCCGCCGCCAGAGCGAGAGCAGGACATTCGCCTGCCCGATCGCAGCCGTCGGATTGCCCGCAGCACCGTGCAGGATGAGCACCAGAGGCGTCCGCTGAGCAACCTGATACGATGCCGGGACGTGAAGAAACACCAGTTTGTTGCCGTAGACCGGATCGTTCTCACGACCGGGCAGGGCGAGATTCAGCGTTCGATCCATTCCAATCGGCAGGCTGGGGTCGGCGCTGGCAGGACACACGGCAGCGCTGCTGGCACCGCTGAAGGCGCCGAGCAGCCACAGGCTGCGGCGGATCAGGCGCAAGCCGAAGTGTGGAATCGAGCGTGGGCGTGTCGGGCTCATGCGTGCAGCATAGGCAGGGCGCCGCAAGGACGCCAGCGCAGTCGGCGGGAGTGTGACGAGGACTAGTTGCTGGGCTCGGCAGCGCTTCGCATAATCGGACTCCAGTCCAATCCAGATGGAAGCGGGCATGACACAGTCGGGCGACATGTTTGTCGAGGTGGCAGCGGGGCAGACCGTGTTTCGCGAAGGCGATCCCGGCACCGAGATGTACATCATCGAGAGCGGATGCATCGAGATCCTCCGCATCGACCGCGGCAAGACGCCGTTGGCTACCCTGGAGGCCGGTGATTTTTTCGGTGAGATGGCCGTTCTGGAAGACCAGCCCCGTTTCGCGACCGCGATTGCCACGGCGCCAACGCGTCTGCTCAAGATTGACCGGGCGGCGTTCAGCGGTGTGCTGTCCAGCAATGTCGAAATTGCCGTCCGCATCATGCGCAAGCTGACCGCGCGACTGCGTCGGGCCGAACAGCGTGCCAGTGAGGCGCAGGCGGCGTTGGAGCAGGGGCGTGCCCAGGGTCCGGAGCGGGCGGTTGCGGCTGTGCCTGCGGTCGAGACCCGGATGGGCAAGGTCGCCCAGCAGCCGAATGCGCCGCCGGCGATCCCGCAAGTGGCCGAACGCCTTACCACGCCGGTCCCGCCGGCGCGTGCGCCGGCGCGCGCTCCCGCCCCAGCGCCGGCGCAGCCCCTGGTGCTGGTCCACGCGCAATCGGGACAGCGGTTTCCCCTGCAGGTCGGCATCGAGTTCCTGGTCGGTCGCCCCGATCCGGTGACGGGCACCATGCCCGAGATCAATCTCGGCCCGCTCGATCTGCAGCGCTCCCTGTCGCGCCGGCACGCCAAGGTATTGCGCAGCGCCGACAGCTACAGCGTGCGCGAAGAAGTCGGTACCCTGAACGGCACCTGGGTCAACGCGCAACGCGCCAAGCCGGGCGAAACCATCGAATTTGGCGTCGGAGACCTGTTGCGTTTCGGCACCGTGGAACTGGAAGTGCGTACCGCCTGAGGGAGAGGAACAACGATGGACCCATTCGAGAGTTTTGATGCCAGTTCGGCTGATGAGCTGGCGGCGCTGAAGAAGCAGTCCGATGAAGTGCAGTCGCGGATGGCGCAGATGGATGAGCTGAAGTCCTCTGTGGCCAACGCCGTCTATCTGCGCGTGCGTGCCGACTACGAGACGCGGATGCGCGATATCGAGGAGCGTGCAGGACCGCTCAAGCAGGCGGCGCGTACTGCTTACGCCACCCTGCGCGCCGAACTGGTGCGTCTGGAGGCCGAACACGAGGCGATGGACCTCGACCGCCAGGAAGTGGAATTCCGTCACCAGCTGGGCGAGTTCGACGTCGCCGAACGCAAGCGTCGGCTCAAGGTCATCGACGACAAGGTCGCAAGCAAGTCGGCCGTGCTGGAGCAGGGGCGCAAATTGCGCGAACGCTTTCTGGCCGCGGTCAGCGAGGAGTCCGAACTGCTTGCCCCGGCAGGCGATGGGGCGGGTCCGCTGACGACCCAGGAAGTACCCAAGCTGGTGGTACCACCAGCGCCAGCCGGTGACGGTCAATTCGTGACCGGGCGGATGCTGATCCCGGAAGCCCCGACCGGACAGCTCGGTGCCGTTCCGGTGGCGCCGCCGGCGACCAGGCCTCCTCCGATGCCGGCCGCTGGCACGATGGTCTTGCCCGCTGTGAAGGTCCCCAAGACCGCGGCGCAAGCACTGCCGACCGGCGTGGTGAAGCTGGCCCGGCTGGTGCCGCAGAATCCGGAGGCCGGAAAACAGACCGCCGTGCTCGGCGTCACCACGACCCGCATTGGGTCCGATAGCGCCAACGAGGTACGTATCGGCGGTCCCGGCGTCGACGCCCATCACGCCGTGATCGAACCCTCCACTGCGGGCTATCTGCTGCGCGATCATGGCTCGCGTCACGGCACCCGGGTCAACGCGGAGCGCATCAAGGAACGCATTCTGGAGAACGAAGACGTGGTCCAGATCGGCGCTGCCCGGTTCGTGTTCCGTCTCGGCTGAACCGGTCATGGAGATCGCCAGCGAAACTCATGGTCAGGTGCTGCTGGTGCGGCCGCAGGGCAGGCTCGATACCGAGACTGCCGGCGAACTGGAACTGGCGCTGCACGATGCCTACGAGTCGGGCCGGCGCCACTTCGTGCTCGACATGGCCAAGATCAGCTACGTCAGTTCAGCGGGCCTGCGCGTCCTGCTGGCGCTGGCCAAGAAGCTCGACGGCAATGTCGGCAGCTTGCGGCTGTCTGCGCTGAATGCTTCGGTCAAGCAGGTGTTCGATATTGCCGGCTTCACCGCCCTGTTCGATATCCGCGCCAGCGCCAGGCTGGCCCTGGAAAAGCATCCGCATGCGGGCGAGACAGCGGGCGGCAGTCATTCGATCGGAAAGCTCGCCGCCGGTCTGCTCGGTGCGCCCGCTGCAAGCGCAGCATCGGAATCCCAGCAGTCGACCGCCGCCGCGGCTGCCCGATTGCTCGGTGTGGGCACCCCGGGCTCGGGTGAAGCAGCTGTCAACAAGCCCCGCTCCGACAGCAAGGGATAGCCCGCGGCGGGTGTCGGCATGCGCCGGCAGGCAGCGCGTCGGGAAACCGCGGCTGCATCGGCGCCGGATCGGCGCAATCAGCGACGCCAGAGCGCGATCAGGGTCAGGTCATCGTACTGGGTGATGTCGCCGAGGAAGCTGCCGATTGCGGTCATCAGGGCTTCGATGGCGTGTCCCGCCGAGCGGGTATTCTGCAAGGTGGTGCGTACGCGTTCCAGGCCGAAGGACTCGCCGCTGGCTGACAGGGCTTCATCGAGTCCGTCGGTGAACAGCAGCACGCCATCGCCCTTGGCCAGTTCTACCGACACCTCGTGAAACTGGTTGTTGTGGTTGACGCCGAGCGCGGTGGATACCGGGATCTGCAGCGACTCGAGCTGGCCGCTGGCCCGGCGCACGATCGGTGGCGGATGCCCGGCGCTGGCGATGCGCAGCACGCCCTTGTTGGCATCGAGAGAAGCCACCAGACAGGTGGCAAACATGCCGGATTCCAGCTCACCACGCATCAACTGATTGAGCTGGGACATCAGATCGGCCGGGGTCTTGCAGCGCGGCGCCAGCGCGCGCGCCTGGGCACCGAGCCGCGCCATGTAAAGCGCCGCCGGAAAACCCTTGCCGGAAACATCACCGATCAGCAGGGTCGTGCGACCGTCCGCCAGAGTCAGGAAATCAAACAGGTCGCCGCCGACAATGCGTGCCGCGGTGTAACTGTCGGCCAGTTCGTAGCCATCGATGCGCGGCGTCGCGCTCGGCAGGAACCGCTGCTGGATACGTCGGGACAGCTCGATATCCTGGGGATGGATCAGCTGCTCGCTCTCGGCGTGACGATACGAGGCCAGCAGGGCACCGAGATGACCGGCGACCCCGCTGAGAAATTCGCGGTCGGCGGCGCGCAGTGCCATGGCCTCATCATGGCTATCGAGGTAGAGCGCGCCCAGCACCAGACCGGCGCTACGGATCGGCGCACTCGCCAGCGTCGCCGGCAGGCGCTCGATCAGATGGGCCGGTAGCAGTGACCGGAGCGTATCGGCCTGCGGCGAAATGATCGGTTGGCCATCGGCGATGGCCGCTGCGCCGATGGCCGCAGCCAGTTCCTCGTCCAGCACAAGGGGAGAGTTGCAACGCTGTGCCAGCAGACGCCAGGGTCGATGCGTGGCCTCGCGCACCATTACCGCAAAGCGTTCGCAGCGCGGAAACGCCTCGCTCAATGCGCTGAGGAAATCGCGCAGTCGGCTTTCCAGTGAACCCGCCTCGCTGAGCATGTCGCCGATCTGCGACATCGCTTTGAGTCGGGCGATCGTGGTCTGGTAGAGCTCATTGGCGGCCGAGGTCCGTGGAATCACCGGCTCCGATCCGGGAATCACCATCGGTTGAATCGGGCGCGGCGGTGCCGGTTGCGGAGCCGGTCGCGGCACCGGCAGTTCCACCGGCTCGATCATCGTCGCTTCCGGCGACTCCGCCGATCGCACCAGGTCACGGCGACGGACGCGCAGCCGGGTCTGGCCGAGTTCAATGGTGTCGCCGTCTTCGATATCGGTGGGTGCCATCACCAGGCGGCCGTTATGGCGGGTGCCGTTGGCGCTCTCGAGATCGCGCAGGCGCCAATGGCCTTCCTCATTGTCGATCTGGGCATGACGACGCGAAACGGCGAGATCGCTGATCATCAGATCGGCAAACTGACCGCGCCCCAGCACGGTGGCTGAGTCGACAACAAATCGTTGCCCGGACTGCGGGCCAGCTTCGACAATCAAATCAATCATGTGTGGACTTCAGGACCCCGGTGCGCAGTGTCGCACAACCATGGGGGCGGATTCACCGGCCGGACCCCATGATTGACAATGATGATTCCGGGCTGAACCCGGCCTGATCCCGCCTGCGGATGCCCAGGGGCAAAGGCCTGGCAGCACAGCCGGCGCGCGCGGGCTATGCTGCGCCGGCCTGACTCACCCCACTCGAACCGAGGTTCCTGTCATGACCATTGCCTACTGGTGTGTACTGATTGCCGCATTTCTGCCCATTCTTTTTACCGGAGTTGCCAAGTTTTCCGGCAAGGGTTTCAACAACTTCGCGCCGCGCAAATTCCAGGATCGCCTGGAGGGATTCCGGCAACGGGCGCACTGGGCGCATCTGAATTCGTTCGAAGCATTTCCGCCATTTGCTGCGGCGGTGATCATCGCGCATCAGCTCGGTCGCAGCCAGGCGACCCTTGATCAGCTGGCAATGGCCTTCATCGCCTTCCGGCTGATCTACGGCGCGCTCTACATTGCCGATCGGGCAAGCCTGCGCAGTGTCGCCTGGCTGGCCGCCGTGGTCTGCTGGGTCGCGATGTTCTTCGTGCGCTGATTCGCGCTTTCGCACGCAAAAAAAAAGACCAGTGGTTGCCCACTGGTCTCAGTACGCTGGCGGGCTCAAGGGGAGGGAGTGCCGGCCAGCGTCTGTCCTGCTTCGAACCCGGTCGCATCCCTGCGCCCGGATCGAGTCTTACTTGGTCTTGCGGGCTGCTGCGGCGACCGGCTTGACGAAAGCTTCGTTGGCGGCTTCAAGCTGGCCCTTGGCCAGACCGGTCAGCGCCTCGTTGGTCTTCACGCCGACATTCACCAGCTCCTGCGAGGTGGCATAGGTCTTCTCGGCGGTCTCGCGCACCAGGGCAACACCCTTGGGCAGGAACGCCTTGATGGCTTCGATGTTGTTCACTTCGGCGGCTTCGCCGAGAAACTCGAGGGTGGCGTTCCAGCGGTTCTCGACGGCCTTGACCTGCACATTGACGGCCTTCTCGAAGCCTTCGAACGCGATGCCCTGCGCCTTGAAGGCGGCATCGGCGAACTGCTTGCTGGCGTTGAGCATCTGCGAATTGATCTGTTCAAACATGGGAGTGTCCTCTGACGACGTGCCCACGATGGGCGACGTTACGGGAGCTACTCTATCTGCGTTTTTGTTGCGTTGCAACATTTATCTTCCGAGCTTGTTCATCCGGCATTTCAGCTGGATGTACAGGACGTTCTGGCAATACCTCAGATCGGGGACGGACTGATCTGGGGGCAATTTGGTGCGTTGCAATGCGGCGTCACCGGGCGTGCAACAGGATGCTTGGCGGCGCTGGCCTGGCGCGGTGGGACCTATGGCACGCGTCGCCGCGCGCGCGAATGTCCTGGCGTCACGCCATCGTTGAAGCGGGGTGCGCACGATGATCAAGTTCCGTCTGAATGGCCGTGCTGTCGAGCATGCCGGCGACACCTGAATCGCTCTGCTCTGGTATCTGCGCGATCGCGCCGGTCTGACTGGAACCAAGTTCGGCTGCGGCATCGGCGAGTGCGGCGCCTGCAGCGTGCAATTGGACGGCGCCGTCGTGCGTTCCTGTCTGTTGCCGCTGTCAGCACTGGCGGAACGTCAGGTGACCATCATCGAAGGCCTGGCGCCGAGCGATGACCTGCACGCGGTCCGGCGTGCCTGGATCGAGGAAGACGTGCCGCAGTGCGGCTACTGTCAGGCCGGCCAGATCATGGCGGCGGTCGATCTGCTCAAGCGGATACCGGATCCCAGCGACCGCGATATCGCCGCCTTGACCAATCTCTGCCGCTGCGGCACCTATCCGCGGATATGCGGCGCGCAGCAGCGGCCTTGCGCCGCCAGACCGGACCTTGGCACTGCAATCGAGACGCGCGGAGGCGCAATCGCTATTACCTTGCGACGACGCGCAACGATGAGTCCGGCGTAAACGACAAGCGGGGTCGCGTCAGTGCGGGAATCGCAGCGAACATGCTGTCAGCCCGATCCAGTCGGCGCTTCCGGCACCGCCAGCCGGAAATCAGATCACTGATCGCGACCCTACGAAATGTTCGGGCTAGCCGCGGTAGCGACAGCCCGAGGTGCAGGTCTCATGCACCACCACTTCGCTGAGCAGTGGCAGCGCCGGACGCAGCCGATCCCAGATCCATACCGCGAGATTTTCGCTGGTCGGATTCTCGAGTCCCGGCACATCGTTGAGATAGTGATGATCGAGCTGATCATAGAGCGGCGCGAACGCCCGCTTGATTTCGGCAAAATCAATCACCCAGCCAAAGTGTGGATCGACTGGCCCGGCAACATGCAGTTCAACCCGGAACGAATGTCCATGCACACGGCTGCACTTGTGCCCGGCCGGTACGTTCGGCAGGCGATGCGCGGCTTCGAGGGTGAAGGCTTTGAAGAGTTCCATGGCTGAATTGAAGTATGTGCGGACGCTACTTTAGCAGGGCCAACTGGAGAGCTGCTTTCGGAGTGGCCGATATTCAAAGTCCGCGCAGTGCAGCGGTGACCGGCAATCGTGCCGCGCGCACAGCCGGCAAGAGGCCACCGAGGAAGCCAATAGTCATCGCGGAGACTAGTCCCTTGGCAACCAAGCCGGGCGTCACCGCAAAATCGAAGGCAACCTGAGTAAAGTTGGAGCCAAGGGTCGAGACGCTGTAGCCATTGAACAGCAGGTACGCCAAGGCGGCGCCCAACAACCCGCCAGCGGTGGCAAGGATCAACGCTTCCGCCATGACTGAAGCGACCACGGGTAGCGCGCCGAAGCCCAGTGCGCGAAGCGTGCCAATTTCGGAGGTCCGCGCCGATACAGCGGAGTACATTGTATTGAGCGCCCCGAACAAGGCACCAAAACCCATGATTACGGTGATGATGCCAGCCAGCCAGCCAATGAGAAGAGTCAGCTGCCGAGACTGCTTGCTGAAGTAGTCTTGTTCACGCTCGACGTCTACGGTGAGTGTCGGATCAGCTTTCAGGCGAGCCTTCATCGAATCGAACGCGTTGCGGCTGGTCAGCTTGGCAATCACCGAGGAATAGCCGGTGCGCTGGAAAGCGCTCTGCACAGCTTCTGCGTCCGCCCACAGTTCTGACTCGTGTGCATCGCCATCTGTCGAGAACACCCCGACGATAAACCACTCTGAACCACGAAATTGAAGGCGCGCACCGAGATGGAGGCCATCAAACTGCTGCTGCGCACTGCGGCCGACGGCGATCTCGCGAATGCCAGGGCGCGGTCTGCGCCCTTCGACGATGCGCAACTCCTCGCGCATCGTAAACCCCATCGGCTGGACACCGCGGAGCGTGACATTGGTCCCGTTCTTCTGACCTTTGCGAGGCACCTCCGTAATAACGATCAGCTCGCTTGAGGCAATCGGCATGCCGCTTTCATCGCGGGCAATCGACGGATCCTGGCGGATCAGGGTAGTGCTGGCTCGGTCAAAAAAACTGGACAATTCGCCATTGGAGCCACCGCGTAACACCACCGCGCGGTCCATGGAGCCCGTCGCACTCAAGGTCCGATCGAGTCCCGATGACATGGACAACATTGCTACGAATACTGCAACGACACCAGCGATACCCACGATGATCACCGTGGATGCGCCTGCGCGTTGCGGAATCGAGCGCATATTCATCAGCACGATCTCACGGACTTGAGTAAACGTACTCATGGCTACTCAGCGCCCCGCCAGTGCATCGACGATTTTCAATCGCTTGGCGCGCAGCGCCGGCGGCAGGCCGACGGCGAGCGCCAGTCCCAGCACCGTGCAGCCAGCGAACAGCCAGACCCGCTGGTCGGTGCGTAGCGGAGGGAAATTCGGCGGAAGCGCTCCGGTCAGCATTGCCGACAGGCCCATGCCGATCGCAGCACCAATCAGGCAGAGCAGCAACGACTCGGCCAAAACCAGCCACAGCACGCGATTGTCGGTGAAGCCCAGGCACTTGAGCACGGCAAGCTCGGGTATGCGCTCGCGTACTGCCTGGCTCATGGTGTATCCGGTGAGAATCAGGATTGTGAAAATAACCGCGCCCGAGATCAGATTCATCATGAAGCCGATGTCTCCAAACTGCTTTATGAAGCCGAGCTGGAACTCCTGCTCGTTCTGTGTCTTGGTCTCGTCGACGCTGTTTTCGAACTTGGAGTCGATCAACGCGGCGACACGCTGCGAGTCTTCTGGACTCTTCAGGCGGGCGACGAAGACCCCGGCCAACCCTCTGGCGCCGGGCGAACGTCCCTCATCGAACTGACCGTAGTTCAGATACATCAGCTGCGTGCGATCCTGCCACTCCTGATTCTTACCGTCGAAGATTCCGACGATGCGCCATTCCCAAAGACGCGAGCCGTCCGATTTGACCCAGATGAAGCTGTTCAACGGCACGATGTCGCCGACTTTCCAGCCGAAGCTGTTGGCCAACTCGCGCCCGACGATGGCGCCATCCTGAGTTGAAATGAAATTGGCTCGTTGGTCTTTGTCGATTACCCACTCCGGATAGGTATCGAACAGGCGCTGTGGATTGACAGCGAACTGAGGGAACTGCTGACGCGAATCCTGGTACTGACCACCGAAGAACTGTGAATGATTGACGCGCGCAACGCCCGGGATGGTTTCGATTTGCGGCATCATCCGCATGGGCAATGGTTGCGTGAAACTGGTCCGCGCCTGCACGATCAATCGATCGGCGCCAAGGAATTCGACGCTGCCGGCGAACAACGAGTTCACCGCCTGGAGCAGGCCGAGCAGCAAAAACGCTGCGGAAAGCGACAACACGGTGAAGACCGTGCGCAACTTCTTGCGAAAGAGTGCGGTCCAGATGAGCTGAAAATATTTCATGGGCTAACGGGTGGTCTCATCGACCAGCACGCCCTTGTCCAGATGCACGACCCGGCGAGCAAATTCGGCGGCTTTCGGATCATGTGTGACCATGATGATGGTCTTGCCGTAGTCGCCATTGAGTTGCTGCATGAGCGTAAGCACTTCGTCGGCCATTTTCCGGTCGAGATCGCCAGTCGGTTCGTCGCAGATCAACAGCTTGGGGTCGGACACCAGCGCGCGCGCGATTGCAACTCGCTGCTGCTGACCGCCAGAGAGCTCATTGGGCTTGTGTCGTGCGCGATCAGCAAGTCCCACTAGTTGCAGTGCGATATCGGCGTGGCGGGCTCGCTCACGGGCATTCAGATCGGTCAGCAGGAGCGGCAGCTCGACATTTTTTTGCGCGCTGAGCACCGGCATAAGATTGTAACTCTGGAAAATAAAGCCGACGGTGCTGGCACGCCATGCCGCCAGTCGGTCCGAGCCAAACTCGTCGATGCGCTGACCATTGACCTTGAGCAGGCCCCCTGTGGGTGAATCCAGGCCGCCGATCAGGTTCAGCAGGGTGGTTTTGCCGGAACCCGAAGGCCCCATCAGTGCGACAAAATCACCGTCGGGAATGTCGAGGTTGATGCCATGCAGGACCTCCACGACCTGTTTGCCACGCACGTAGGCCTTAGTCAGGGCCCGGATTTCGACCAGTGGCTGCTGTTCGGCACTCACGCTCGTGTTCACCTGGTCTTGACCGTGACGTTCTGTCCGTCGCGAAAGCCCTTGGCCGGCGTGATGATGACGGCCTCCCCGCCCTTCAACCCGTTCTTGACCAGCTGATCGGCATCACGCTTGTCGCCCAGAATGACCTCAACGCGCTGGGCCTTGCCTTCTCCAGCGATGAATACAAAAGATTTGCCTGCTTCGGTAACCACTGCGCTGGCGGGGATCCATGCGCCAGTCGGCTTCGGCGCATTGGGGTCACGTGTTTCCAGAAAGCTGACGCGGACCCCCATGTCGGGTACGATTCGGCTGTCCTTGACTTCAAGCGCGATACGTACTTTGACGGTCGCCTTGCTGCGGTCGGCAGTTGGGATGATTGCCAGTACCCGGCCGGGAATTTTCCATTCCTGATAGGCATTGAGGACGGCGTCCACCGGCATGTTTGGTTGCACTCGGCCGATATAAGCCTCGTTGACATCAACCTGGATCTCCAGAGAATCCATGTCGACAATGGTTCCGATGCCGGTGCGGATAGAACCACCACCGGCCGAAATTGGCGAAATCATCTCGCCTGGCTGCGCCGCCTTGACGGTGACCACCCCGGCGAATGGCGCGCGGACAACGGTGTTGTCAAGTTGTTGTTGCGTGAGCGCGATCGAGCTGGCAGCTACTGCGACTTGCGACTGCTGCGATGCAATGCGCGCTCGCAACCCCTCTACCGCCGTGCGTGCGTTGTCGAGCGCCTGCTGGCTAACCAATTTGCGCGTTATGAGGTCCTGCTGACGCGCCAACTCGCGTTCGGCCTGTCCAAGATTTACCCGCATCTCGGACAGGTTTGCCTCGGCGGCGCGCTTCTGTGCCATCGACAGGTTCATCGCTGCCAGGGCGTCGGTATCGTCGAGCGTTGCCAGGATCTCGCCCTCAGCGACGCGCTGACCTTCCTCAATCAGTACTTCGCGCACCTTTCCGGTGACCTTGGACGACACCGTGGCGATGCGACGTGCGGTCACAAATCCGGAGGCATCAAGCAATGAGACCGGTCCGGACTCCGCGGCCGATCGCGCGATGGAAGTCTCGACAGACAACGGCTTGCGAGCATTGAACACGATGAGCGTGCCGATCAGGACTGCGACGACAGCCAGGGGAATTGCCCACGCGGGAAGCCGACGCTTGGCCGCTGCCTTGCGTTCTATGCGAAGTTGGTTGAGTAGGTCTGGTTGGTTGGCCACGCCTGCATCCTGTCTGGATTATTCGTAAGTCTGCCATACACTGCGTCATTGTCCCCATCACATTTAGTGCCAGGAGTCACCAGATGCATCCCCTCTCGGGCCCCAAGAGCGTACTGCAGCCATGATCAACACCTATATCTGCAGTGCTTGGCCCCGGAGCAGTCTTGCCGTAATGGGCCGCACAGAGCGCTTCCCCGTCCACCGCATCTATTGCATCGGCCGCAACTACGAGGCACATGCCAGGGAAATGCAGGCGACGGTGAATCTGGAGGCGCCGGTTTTTTTCTGCAAGCCGGCTGATGCCATCGTGCAGGACGGTGCCGATGTGCCGTACCCATCGGCGACCAGCGATCTGCATCACGAAGTGGAACTGGTGGCCGCGCTGGGCTGCGGCGGCCGCGATCTTTCTGCCGAGCAGGGGCTCGCTGCGGTGATTGCCTATGCGGTCGGGCTCGATCTGACCCGGCGCGACCTGCAGGCGCAGGCCAAGGCCAAGGGTACTCCCTGGGATACCGCCAAGGGCTTTGATCATTCGGCGCCGGTTTCCGCACTGCGTCTGGTTTCCGAACTCGGCCATCCGGTTGCTGGCTGCCTGTCGCTCGAAGTCAATGGCCAGCTCCGCCAGCAGGTCGATATCGGTGACATGCTGCTGAAGGTCGGCGAGATCATTGCCGCGCTGTCGCACTACTTCGAACTGCGCGCGGGCGATCTGATCTTCACAGGGACGCCTGCAGGAGTCGCGGCACTGCAGCGCGGCGATCAGTTCCGCGCGGGTTTCCCGGGTATCCCCGATCTGGTCGGACGCATCGTCTAGGGCTACGCTCGGGATTCCGGAGCCACGTCACCGACGCGCGCGCTCCATCCGCCGAGGAGCAGACGATGGGCATGCTTACCGAGTTCAAGCAATTTGCGATGCGCGGCAATGTGATGGATCTTGCCATCGGTGTCGTCATCGGCACCGCATTCGGCAAGATCGTGTCTTCACTTGTCGACAAGATCATCATGCCGGTGATCGGCTGGATGACCTCGGGACAGAATTTTTCCGACCTCGCCTTCAATGTCGGCAGCAAGCTTGGGCCGGACGGCACTTCGATACCGGCGATTGCGATCGGTTACGGGGCCTTTCTGCAATCGATCCTCGATTTCACCATCGTCGCGTTTGTGATTTTCCTGGTGGTCAAGGGCATCAACCGCTTCCGCACGCAGGAGGCCGCTGCGCCGGCCGAGCCGCCGGCTCCGACCGTGGAAGAGAAGCTGCTGACCGAGATTCGCGACCTGCTGGCGCAGCGTCAGCAGGCCTAGCCGCATTGCATTGCTACGAAGGTTCGCTGGGCCTGCGAGCGCAGGCTCTGGCACAATGGCGTTTTGAATGGGAGCGCGCCATGCGTACCGTCGTCCTTGCCGTTTCGGTATTTGTCTCGGCCGTGTTCGCCGGGCAGCTGGCGGCCGCTGATGCGGCGCCCAGCGAGCCGTTCAGCGCCGAGCAGATTGCCGCTGCGACCATCCTGCGCGATCAGGCCAGCGCCGGCAGCGGCGCCTATGCCATCGTGGAATCGCTGACCACCGAAGTCGGTCAACGCATGGCAGGCAGTCCGGCAGATGCGCGCGCCGTGGCCTGGGCCGAGGCCAAATTCCGCGCGCTGGGCTTTGATCGGGTCATCCTGCAGCCGGTGCGATTTCCGGTCTGGGTGCGCGGCGCCGAGTCTGCCGAGGTCGTTTCACCGGCGCCCCAGTCTTTCGCGATCACTGCACTGGGTTGGTCGAGCGCGACGCCCGCTGATGGCGTTACCGCCGAGGTGGTGGGCTTTCCCGATCTGGAGGCATTGCGGGCGGCTGATGCCGGGCAGGTACGTGGCCGCATCGTCTACCTCACGCATGCGATGCAACGTCGGCGCGATGGCGGCGGCTACAGCAAGGCCGTCGAGATCCGCAGCGCGGGCGCCGAGATCGCCGGCAGCAAGGGAGCATTGGCGGTGCTGATCCGTTCGGTGGGCACCGATTCGCATCGCCTGCCACATACCGGTGGCGGCATCAGCTTCAGCCAGATCTCCAACCAGCCGGCGGCGCTCAAGCGTGCGATCGAGGTCAGCGACGGCAGTTACGTGGCACTGACGGCGGTGCCAGCCGCTGCCCTCAGCGTGCCCGATGCCGATCAGGTCGAGCGCCTGCTGAAGCTTGCCCAGCCGCTGGTTGTGCGCCTGAAGATCGAGGCCAGAATCGGCGCCGAGTACACCAGCCACAACGTGATCGGCGAAATCACCGGCCGCGAACTGCCCGACGAGTATGTGGTGATCGGCGGCCATCTGGATTCCTGGGATCTTGGCACCGGCGCGATCGATGATGGCGCCGGTGTGGCCATCACGATGGCAGCGGGCGCCCTGATCGCCAAGGCGCCGCAGCGTCCGCGCCGCAGTGTTCGCGTCGTCGCATTCGCCAATGAGGAGCAGGGCATTTTTGGCGGTCGCGCCTATGCCGGACGTGCTGATGCCGCGCGTCATGTTGCGGCCGCCGAGTCGGATTTCGGTGCCGGCCGGATCTATCGCTTTGACAGCCGGGTCGATCCAGCGCATTTGCCTGCGGTCAGGCAGATCATGCAGGTGCTGTTTCCGCTGGGCATCGAAGCCGGCGGCAATGAGGCGCGCGGTGGGCCGGATGTCGGTGGACTGCTGAAGTCCGGGGTTCCGATGTTCGAGTTGCGCCAGGACGGCAGTGATTATTTCGATCTGCACCACACCGCCGACGACACCCTCGACAAGATCGATCCGCTGGCGCTTGACCAGAATGTTGCGGCCTACGTGGCCTTCACCTGGCTCGCTGCAGATGTCTTGCCGGCGCTGAAAGCGCCTGCGCCCTAGCGCACCTGGCATGCTCCTGCAGGGCATCTCTGCGAGATGCCATGGTGGGGCTATGGCGGTTTGGAAATGGCATCTCACAGAGATGCCCTACTGGGAATCGCTCCTGTAGGGCATCTCTGCGAGATGCCATGGTGGGGCTATCGCGGTTTTGAAATGGCATCTCACAGAGATGCCCTACAGGGAATCGCTCTGGTAGGGCATCTCACAGGGATGCCCTACAGGGACCGCATTGCTGCGAGGTCGGCTTCCCGACGGCGAGGCTCAGCGCAACAGCGGCGTCGCCAGTACCGTGGATTTTCCACCCAGCAGCTTTTCAGACGCCGCAACCAGATCGGCCGTGGAGACCGCGCGCATCTTGCGCAGTGCGCGCGCCAGATCGTCCAGAGACCGTTCACCCTTGCTGCGTTGCCGGATCTCGACATCGAGTGCGCGCAGCAGGACAGCGGCGCGCGCCGTGGTTTCGGCGTTGCTGCTTTCGCCGCGCAGGCTCTTGACCTTGCCGCCCCAGTTGGCCAGCCACTGATAGACCTTCTCATGGCGCTCATCGGTCATGCCACCGGCGCGGTAGATCAGTTCGATCGAGTAGAACTCGGCGAGCCCCTCGGCGATCCAGTCGGAGCGATCCTTGCCGCGGATGCGTGTCACCACATGGACCAGTTCGTGCACCAGGGTGCTGGTGGCGTTCTCGCTGATCAGCGGCCGCTCGGAGTGCAGGAACAGCGAGTTGGGACCCGACAGACCGCCGCGCCACATCGGATCGCCGGCACCGACGATCAGGATCTTGCGTGGCGTCTTGCCAAAGGCGCTTTCGAACTCGGGCCAGACGAAATTGATCAGGGTCAGGGCGTCCATGCGATCCAACGGATCACCTTTGGGCGCTGCAATCGCGACCTCGGTCGTGCCCAGGCGATCGCGGCGGGTGCCGATCTGCCCCGCCACCATCCAGCCGATCGGCCGGTCGAACTTGCGCTCGGGATTGTCGATGATGAAACGACCATCGCTGCCACGCATCCAGCCGGTATCGACATTGGTCCAACCGGCCGGCATCTTGATCTGCAGTCGCGCGCGCGAACTGGCGCCCTTGCTCATTCGGACGCGCAGGGACGGGATGACACGGTCGCCGCGAAAGATGGCCCAGTCCGCCGTCATCCGGGCATCGAAGGCACCGTCGCCGCGATCACGCGAGATCCGCACCAGATAGCTCAGCTGCGAGCCGGCGCCTGCGGGTCGCCAGAGCACCTGCTTGCCAACTCTTTCGAGCTTGCCCTTGCTGGCCGTGAACCCGCTGAAGCGCTTCGCGTCGAACTCGAAACTGATTTCCTTGACGCGCTCGCCCGACTGCCCGAGCAGGATATGCACACGCGCCTGGTCAGTCCTGGGCAGCAGTTCGACGGTGTAGTCGAGGTCGAAGCGCAGGTCGGCGGCCGTCGGCGCGGCCTGCGCAACTGAGGACAACGTCAACAGCAGGAACGCGCTCAGCAGGGCCGGGAGTATCAATTTCATCAGATTGCCTGGACATGGTATCTGCCACAGGATAGCGAGCACGCTGGCAAATTTCCGTTGTCGCTGGCGTGGCGTTCAGCCTGGGCTGCCGCTGGCACAGCGGCCTCTGCCTCAGCGCGGCCTTGCCAGCACCGAAGCAAATACCGCAAACGCGGCGCTGACATTGAGGCTCTCGACGCTGCCACTGCCGGGGATGCCCAGTCGCTGCGTGCAGGCGGCAATCAGACTCGACGACATGCCAGCGGATTCTGCGCCCATCACCAGTACCGCTTTCGCGGGGAGCTGGGCAGCAAACAGGTCGTCGCCATCGCGTACGACGGTGGCGATGCCCTCGTAGCCGTGGGCGCGAAGTTTTTTCATCGCGTCATGGGCATCATCGACGCGTGCAATCGGCACCACCTCGGCGCCGCCTTCGGCGACCCGGCAGGCGGCGCCCGAGAGGCCGGCGGCATCCCGATGCAGGATCAGGCCGGCGCAGCCGAAGTGGGCGGCGCTGCGCAGGATGGCACCGAGATTGTGCGGATTGCCGACGCCGTCGAGCCAGGTGAACCAGGCCTGCTCGCTCGTGCCGGCCTTGGCCAGCAACTGGTCCAGGCTGAGCGCGGGCGCTGGAATGATTTCGAAGCAGACGCCTTCGTGGTGCTGGCTCTGGGTCAGCTTGTCGAGATCGGCGGTCTCGACCAGCCGGTAGCCGATGCGCTCGCCGGCGCACCAGGTCAGCACGCCACTGAAGCGATCGAGCCGCGACTGCGTCAGATAGATCTTGCGGATTGCCTGCGGACGATGCCGGTGCACAGCCAGGCAGGCATTGATGCCGAAGATGCGCATCTCGCGGTCGCGCTGTTCGCTGCGCGGGTCGCGGGCGGGCGGCGTAGCTGCACTGCGCTCGGCCACTTCGCGGCGTGGCGGAGGTGGCCGCGCTGCGGCCGGCCTGTTGCCGGTGGGTGTGTTCTTGCTCTTGCCCTTGTCGGCGCCAGCGCGTCGCGCATTGCGCCAGGGATCATCATTGCTCATGGAGAATTCCGGGAAGCGTCGTCGCGCATTGTAGAACGCGCACCCGGATCCGGCGATGGTGCGCGCACCGGCGCGACGGGCGCGCCCTCAGAAGCCGCCGCCGGTCTTGAACTTGCCGCCACCAAAGCTTCCTCCAGTGCGGAA
This sequence comes from Pseudomonadota bacterium, assembly GCA_022843465.1. Lineage (GTDB taxonomy): Bacteria > Pseudomonadota > Gammaproteobacteria > Xanthomonadales > Ahniellaceae > 0-14-3-00-62-12. The sequence continues at coordinate 154,679 of JALHNO010000014.1, forward strand.
GCCACCGCTGCTGCGGCTGCCTGAGCTGCCACCCCAACTGCTGGGGCGGCTCGATCCACCACTCCAGCCGCCGGAGCTTCCGCGCGGAATACGGAACTTTTGCTTGCCGCTGAGCGTGCGCCAGACTTCATCGGCTACCGCAATGCCCTGCAGTACCTGCCCCAGCAGGGCGCCGATGGCGATGCCGTCGTCGAATTGGGAATCCCGCGCGTCGTAGGTCGCGGTGCGGAACCGCACACGCAGTTCCTCGGCCTCGCGCAGACGGCTGAGGGTGTGTTGCTGGCTCGCCTGGAGCTCGTTGACCCGATTGAGCAGGGTGGACGTCTGCGCTCGGCAATTGGCCAGGCGGGCGACCGCGGCATCGTCGCCTGCGCTCGCGGTCGCCCGTGCGTCCTGGCGCAGGGTGTCCAACGATTCGTTGACCAGTTGTGCTTCCAGCGCCTGCAATGCGGCGAGGGTGTAGACATCGTTCCCCGCCGCGATCGCCGCCTGCTCGGCCAATTGCTGTTGATGACGCTGCTCCTCGGCTTCGAGTTCGCGTTCGGCTGCAGCTACCCTGTCTCTCGCCTGTTCCACGGTTTCGGCGAGCGCAGGCACGCCGGCCGCGGCCAGCGCCTGCTCGTCGAGTTCGGCCAGTCGCTCGGCGCAGGCATCGGCTTCGTCCTGCTGCCGGATCGCGTGCTCGCGGATGCGATCGGCGAGGGCCAGCAGCATGCGGTAGTTGCGATGCGCGGTCTCGTAGCCGACCAGGCCGGCCACCCAGCCATCGAGTGCCCGGATCGGGGCCAGTGCGCGATATTCCGGGAACGCATAACGACGCTGCCACAGATACATGAACAGGCGATCCGCCTCGTAGGGCAGGCGTTTCTGGCTGCGATCCTGTTCTGTCTGAGTGGCCTTCTGATCCGCATGTTCGGCGCGGCTCTGCGCCTGCTCGAAGGCGGCGCGGGCGTCGCGGTAGACCGTTGTCGCGGCGAGTGTCGCGCGACAGGCCTGGACGCTGTCGTCGAGCCCGGCCAGCAGGCGATCGTGCTCGGCCAGCAGTTCGCTGCGCCGATCGCTCAGTGCGCGCTGCTGTTCAAGCGAAGCGGCGATCTGGCTGCCGAGCGACTGCGCCTTGCTGGTGCGCTCAGCGAGCAGGGTCAGCGCACGGCGATCGGCTTCGTCCAGCCCGGCAACAATCTGCTCGCTGCCGAGCATGCCCAGCCGCAGCGAGGCCAGCTGCCGGGTCTGCTCGGCTTCCGAATTGCGCGCGGCCTGCAGCTCAGCGCCGAGGCGTTCGAGTTCGCGCGCTTCGCCGTTGGCGCGCTGGCGCGCCTCCTCGATGCCGGCATTGAGTTCCTTGTAGATTTCTGCGCCACTCTTCATTGCCTACTGCTCCCAGCGGGTGATGTAGCCACCGGCGACCGGACGATCGAACTGCACTTCAAGGACACCACGTTGCTTGCGGCCGACCAGAGCCTGGTCGATCAGCCCGTTGTCGAGCTTGTCGGCCTTGACCTCCTCGTAGACGGCTTCCGGCACACGTACCGCAAAACGGCTGACTGACTCGATCTGCTGCGTCTCCTCGTTGAGGATGGGCAAGGTCAGCCGGCCGCCATCCTCGGCGATGGCTTCCACCACCAGATAGAAATTCCGACCCTGGGGATTGTCGACCGGGTGCCGCCATACGCCACTGCGCACCCCATCGGCCGACACAATCCGCAGCTCGTAGGCGAGACCCAGCTGCGTGCCAATCTGATCGAGTCGAGCGACGGCCGGTTGCGCCAGCGCAAGATTTCCGGCGCGCAGTGCCGACTCGGCCTGGACCAGCACCGCATCGATGGCGCTGCGCTCGTTGGCCTGCAAACTGGCAGCGGCGAGCACAGCCGCCGCGCTCTCGAATCGTGCTGCCAGCTGGTCCAGGGTTTCGACCGGATGCAGGCGTGCTTCGGCGGTGGCCAGCAGGACGGCAGACTCGGCCAGCAGCGCCTCGGCATCGCCGAGCCGGCGATCGGCCGCGTCGGCGTTGTCACGGTAGGCCTCGGCGGTGCCGGAGTCGAGCGACTGCAGCGCGGCGCGGCGCTGGCGCAGGCTGCTGACTGCGCTCTTGATCGCATCGAGTTGACCTGCCACCGGCTCGCGAATCAACGCCAGCGGTTCGCTGCGGGCGGCGTGCCAGCGATCCAGGCGCTCGATTCGCCGATCGATATCGGCAAGCTGTTCGGACAGCGCATCCACGCGCGTGCTGTATGCCGAGTAGGCGCGGTGATCACGCCACTGCTGCGGCAACTGCCAGAGCACCCAGCCCGCGCCGAGCAGCAAGCTGGTCAGCAACAGGCGCCGCAGCCACTGCCAGCGCGCTATGTAGACATGCGCCAGACGCAGGGCGAACGAGGGCTTCGGTGGCTGATAAGTGAAGCGATCCTGTTTGAGCGCCTCGACGCCCTTGCGGACCAGTTCATCGGTGACCGCGATCCCCTGGTCCGAATAGATCTGGCGGATGCGCGCGACCAGGGCGTCATCGCGCAGATCGGCCTCCAGTTCGCGATCAACGGTGCTGCGCTCATGGCGCAGGGTGTCGACGATATCCATCGCCAGCATCACTTCGTCAAGCGGCGTGGTATCCGCGGCAGTACGGGGTGCAGTGGTGACAGGAATCAAGGTCTCGGGTCCCGGGCAGAACGAATCGTGGGAGCGGCGCGCCAGGGAGCGGCGCAGCGCCGCAGCGCGCGCACGCCCCGTGTCCGCCGCGATCAGGCAACGCGCGGCAGGCTGGCCGCCGAGGTCGACAGCGCCACCAGACGACGCTTGCCATCTTCCACTGCCTGCTGGATCTCGCGCTCGTTGCTGGCCGACAGTGTGCGCATTTCATCGATGATCTGTACCGAGCGCTCCTGGAAGCCGACCACGGAATCGACCAGCTTCTGCACGGATTCGGCACGCAGGCTGGGTCCGTAGCCGGCACGGGTAGCCTCCTCCAGAATCCTGTCGCCGACCTCGCCGAGTGCCTCGATGCTCTTGTTCATGCCTTCCTTCATCGCATCCAGTGTGCGGGTGCTCTCATGCAGGCCATGCATGCCGGTGAACGAGGCCGAGAGCGCAGTGAACACGGTCTCGTTGGTGCCAAAGAAGGTGACTGCCTGCGAGTAGACGCGCTCCTTGGCATCGGTCAGCTGCATCAGCCGCGCCATGATGACCTCGGTGGTGTTGTAGGCAATCGACAGGTTTTCGCTCAGATCCTTGGCGATCTGGTAGCGCTTGTCCTCGTCCTGCAGGGCACGCAGTTTCTGGTCGCGGTCCATTTCGAGCCGGGCAATCACTTCGCGATCGGGGTCGCTGTTGGCGGCCAGTGCATCCGCGCTGGCCTGCAGTGCCGCGCGCACTTCAGCGAGCACCTGCTCGGCCTTCTTCAGTACCTGAAAGCCGAGCACCTGGGACTCCTTCAAGGCCCCGCGATAGTCGCGGTAGGCGTCGAGGATCGTCTGTTCGCGCTGGATCTGGTCCTTGCTGTCGCGGGCAACATCGAGATAGACCTCCTTGATGCGCGCAAAGCGCGACGGGATGTCGCCGCGGGTCACCTTCATCCAGATATTGCCGAGTCGCTCGAAGGTATCGATCTTGCCGTCCGCGATCTGGCTGACCATCGACTTGGCGTCGTCGCGGATCGAATCAAAGGCCTGGGTGATCGCGCGATAGCGCTCGCCCATTGCCATCGCCGAGATCTGTTCGCGCACCACCTCATTGAACAGCGTGCCCTGCGCCAGCGTGCGCGCGATCGCCAGGGTGCGGTCGGGATCAAGCTGACTGATCCGGTCGATCAGGGCGACCACCGGCGCTTCCTCCGGTTGCGACTTGATCAGACCAAGATCGCGCAGTGCGCCGAGGGCACGGTCAAGCTGCTTCAGAGGGGTGGCCGTGGCGATTGCATTCATCAGGAACTCCAGGGTAAGGGGCAGGCCGGCAGGCGCGCATTATCCTGGGATGTGGTGACGACCGCGTCAGCTCACAAGTGTCACCCTTGGCAGGTGCTGGCCACAGCCTGGTTGAGGACGCGGGCGACATCCTGCAGCCAGAACGGCTTGCGCAGGATGGCCGGCGCTGGCAGTCCCAGTTCAACCATCTGGCCGCGGCGTTTTTCGATCTGATCGAGCGGTAGCGAGCTGACCAGAACTACCGGTAACGCCTTCTCCTGAAAAACCAGCCACTCGACGATGCGTTCGCTACAGGATTCCGGCATCAGCAGGTCAAGCACCAGTACCTGCGGCGGCGGCGACATAGCCTGGATGAAATCGGAAAAGTTCTGGGCGCTGCGGGTTTCGTAGCCACTGGCCTGGACGAATTCCGACAGCATCATCGCCATGTCGGCGTCGTCATCGACCACGACGGCAGTGGGGCGAATCCGATCGATCTGGGTATTCATCGCAGCCCCTCAGTGCAGCCGGCAGTATGCGGTCCGGGTCCCCGATCGGGGACCCGGCCGATCATAGCGCCGGATCGGGCTGAGGGTCGAACGCCGCCGCAGCCGGGGTTCAGCCGGCGAGGTCGGCAGTCCAGCGTCCGAGCGCGGCCAGGCCGTTCTCGCGAGCGCGCTGGGCGACGATCTTCTGGGCGGCGGCGACATTGCCGTGGATGTCCTGCGACCAAAGCTGCAAGGCCGCCGACTGCATCGCGCGGCCATACGAGAACGACAGCGGCCAGGGATTTCCGCCGATGACATTCATCGCATTCAGATGCTCGGTTGCGGCGCGGTCGGACTGGCCGCCGGACAGGAAGACGATGCCCGGCAGGCTGGCTGGCACCGTGCTCTTGAGGCAACGCAGGGTCGCCTCGGCGACCTCGTCGACACCGGCCTGGTCTTCGCAGTCCTTGCCCGACAGCACCATGCTGGCCTTCAGGATGCTGCCCTCGAGCATGACATTGTGCTTGTACATGGCATCGAACAGCGAGCGCAGGGTGGCCTCGGTGACATCGAAGCAGGTGTCGATATCGTGGCTGCCATCCATGATCACTTCCGGCTCGACCATCGGCACGATGCCGGCTTCCTGGCACAACGCGGCGTAGCGGGCGAGGGCATGCGAATTGGCATCGATGCCGGTGCTGGTGGGGTAGTCCTCGCCGATATTGATCACCGCGCGCCACTTGGCGAAGCGGGCACCGAGCCGGGCGTACTCGGCGAGGCGATCGCGCAGTCCGTCAAGACCCTCGGTGACCACTTCACCGGGAAAACCGGCCAGCGGCTGCGGGCCGCGGTCGACCTTGATGCCGGGCAGGATTCCGTTGTCGAGCATCAGTTTGGTGAATGGCACGCCGTCGCGGGTGGACTGGCGCAGCGTCTCATCAAACAGGATGGCGCCCGAGATGTGATCGGATAGATTGGGCGTCGCCAGCAGCAGTTCGCGATAGGCGCGGCGGTTCTCTTCGGTGCACTCGATGCCGACGGCATCGAAGCGCTTCTTGATCGTGCTGTTGGACTCATCGATGGCGATGATGCCCTTGCCGGCAGCCACCATGGCCAATGCTGTTTCTTCGAGTAGATCGATGCTCATGGATGCTCCTGGAGGCTGGACGTCGCCGAACTGGCGACCTGGGCCCGGCATTATAGGGAGTTTTCGGTCTGTGCCGGGACCGGGGCCGTTGGCTCACTTCAGGAAAACCCCCTGCATCGCGCCCGGGTGGGGCAACCAGCCGGGCGCGGGCGCGGTCACGTCCGGGTTCAGGGACGTTGCCTTGCCCGCCAGCGCTGAGGTCGACCGCCCGCTGCGATCATCCGATTCCCTGGGCGGAACCGGCAGATCGTCCGCGTGCTGCCGCTATTGGGGAACCTCTGAATAAATCATCGCTACGTCTCGCTACCCGGCGCAGTGTTTGCCAAACCTCCAAAAACCTGCGGTTTTTCGCGCCCTGACTCAGGGGCCATCGCGACTCCGGACCTATTCAGCGGCTCCTTAGAGATCGCCGACGCCCTGGGCAATGCCGTCGACACCGACCTCGAGCAGACGCAGGGTATTGGTGGCGCCGCGCAGCTCCATCGAGTCGCCGCTGGTGAACAGCACCTTGTCGCCCTGGGCCAGCAGGCCATGCGCATAGAGTTGCTTGACGGCTTCGCGCGCCGCTTCGCGCGGGGCCAGGCCACGGCTGTCGAAGGCGATCGGGAACACATCGCGCATCATCGCCATCCGTCGCCGCGCCCACTGGTGGCGCGACAGGCTGTAGATCGGCACCGAGGAGCGGAAGCGCGACAGATAGCGCGCGGTGCCGCCGCTCTCGGTCAGCGCGATGATGGCGCGTACCCGGATGTGTTCGGCGAGAAACATGCTGGCCATTGCGATGGCCTGGTCGGCGCGTTCGAGGTTGCGCGGAGCCGCCTCGAAATCGGTGTCGAAGGTGAACTGGCGTTCGGCACCCAGGCAGATCCGCGTCATCGACTCGACCGCCTTGATCGGGTAGGTGCCCGAGGCGCTTTCGGCGGACAGCATCACCGCATCGGTGCCATCGATGACGGCATTGGCGACATCGAGCACTTCGGCGCGGGTCGGAATCGGATTGTCGACCATCGACTGCAGCATCTGGGTCGCGGTGATCACCACCTTGTTGCGTTCCAGCGACTCGCGGATGATCTTCTTCTGCAGGCCGGGCAGTTCGGCATCGCCGATTTCCACACCGAGATCGCCGCGCGCCACCATCACCGCATCGGAGGCATCGATGATCTCGCCGAGGGCTTCGATGGCTTCGGCGCGCTCGATCTTGGCGACCATGGCCGGATCGAAGCCGGCATCGCGCGCCAGTTGCCTTGCGTCGTGGATGTCCTGCGCGCTGCGGCAGAACGAGACCGCCAGAAAATCGGCGCCGATTTTCGCCGCGGTGATGATGTCGGCGCGATCCTTGTCGGTGAGCGCGCCGAGCGAAAGTCCGCCGCCGAGGCGATTGAGGCCCTTGCGATTGGACAGGGCACCATCGGTCAGTACGGTGGTACGGATGCGGTCGCCTTCGAGGGCATCGACGCGCAGTGCAATCAGGCCATCGTCGAGCAGCAGGGTGTCGCCGGGATGGACATCGAGGATCAGGCCCAGGTAACTGACTCCAACCGCGCTGACATCACCGGGCGGCGCGCTCTCGCTGCAGATCAGGTCGAAGGTCTGGCCGGCGCTGAGCTGCACCTTGCCCTCGGCAAATTTCTCGATGCGGATCTTCGGGCCCTGCAGATCGGCCAGCACGCCGACTTCGCGGCCCAGCTTGGCCGCCAGACTGCGCGCCAGTTCGGCCAGTGAGCCGTGCTGCTCGGCGGTTCCGTGCGAAAAGTTCAGCCGGACGATATTGACGCCGGCACGCAGCAGTTCTTCCAGTACATCGGCCTGATTCGAGGCCGGGCCGAGGGTGGCAATGATCTTGGTGCGGCGCAGGGATTCGGACATGAAGGGGCGTGTGCTCTGGTGGGTATCCGCCGAGTGTAGTGGTTTGGCGTTACCGCGGCAGGTCGCAGTACGCCATCGTGGGAGCCCCGAAGCAGGTTTGTGGGAGGCCCGAAGCAGGTTTGTGGGAGGCCCGAAGCGGGCCGACCGTAGTGCCGGGTGTCGCGATCGCCACCACGGCCGGCCCGCCTCGGGCCTCCCACAAAACGCCCGCCCCGGCCCTCACGTGCAGGTCCTACAATGGGCAATCTTCCCGGATTGGCCAGCGTCGCAGCCCATGATCGAAACCAGACTCAGCTCGGCCCAGGCCACCCGCGAAGACGACGTCGTCGAGGCCAGTATCCGGCCCAAGAACCTCGCCGAGTACCTCGGCCAGGTCGCGGTGCGCGAGCAGCTGTCGATCTATATCCAGGCGGCGCGCCAGCGTTCCGAGCATCTGGATCATGTGCTGATTTTTGGCCCTCCCGGCCTCGGCAAGACCACGCTGGCCCATGTCATTGCCAATGAACTCGGCGTCAATCTGCGCCAGACCTCAGGTCCGGTGCTCGAGCGCGCCGGCGATCTGGCGGCCCTGCTGACCAATCTGCAGCCCCATGATGTGCTCTTTGTCGACGAGATTCATCGGCTGTCGCCGGTGGTCGAGGAGGTCTTGTATCCGGCGATGGAGGACTTCCAGATCGACATCATGATCGGCGAGGGCCCCGGCGCCCGCTCGATCAAGCTCGACTTGCCACCCTTCACCCTGATCGGCGCCACCACCCGCGCCGGCCTGCTGACCTCACCCCTGCGCGATCGCTTCGGCATTGTCCAGCGCCTGGAGTTCTACTCACGCGAGGAGCTCTGTCTGATCGTGCAGCGCTCGGCGCGCATCCTCGGTATTGCCTGCGATATCGATGGCGCCGACGAGATCGCGCGCCGCGCCCGTGGCACCCCGCGTATTGCCAATCGCCTGCTGCGGCGGGTGCGTGACTATGCCCAGGTCAAGGGTTCGGGCGTGATCACCCAACCAATTGCCGTGCTCGCAATGGAAATGCTCAAGGTCGACGGCGAGGGCTTCGATGCGCTGGATCGGCGCATGCTGACGACCATCATCGAAAGCTTTGACGGTGGTCCGGTTGGTGTCGAGTCGCTGGCGGCGGCGCTGAGCGAGGAACGCGGCACCCTGGAAGACGTGATCGAGCCCTACCTGATCCAGCAGGGTTTTCTGATCCGCACCGCGCGCGGTCGCATGGCCAGCGCCAAGGCCTACCGGCATTTCGGCTGGAAGCCACCGCGCCAGAGCGAGGCGCTGATTCCCGATCTTTTCGAGCCCGAAACATGAGCACGGACAGGGCGGTAGCCGCTGCCGCAGCGGCGGAAGGGTTTCGCTGGCCAATCCGGATCTACTGGGAGGACACCGATGCCGGCGGCGTGGTCTACCACGGCAGTTATCTTCGATTTCTCGAGCGCGCACGCACCGAGTGGCTGCGATCCATCGGCATAGATCAATCGCGGCTGAAGATGGAATCGGGCATTGTGTTCGTTGTCAGCTCGGTTTCGGTATCCTTCCGGCGCCCCGCGCGCCTGGATGATGAACTTCTGGCGACCTGTCTGCTCAGCAAGCGCGGTGGTGCCAGCCTCCATTTCAAGCAAGTCCTGATCCGGCCTGCGAGCGGGGAAACCCTGCTTGATGCCGAAGTGCGGGCCGCCTGCGTGAATGCCCAGAATTTTCGCCCGATGGCTATCCCGTCGGGTCTGTTTGCGGAGTAAGTACATGGATCCGGTCACCCTCGATGTAAACCAGAACCTGGACATGCTGGCCTTGATCTGGCACGCCAGTATCCCGGTCAAGCTGGTGATGGCCCTGTTGATTGCGGCCTCGCTGGCGTCCTGGACCATCATCTTCGGCAAGAGTCGCATGCTCGATGCGGCCAGCCGCGAAGCCAACGAGTTCGAGGAGCGTTTCTGGTCCGGCACCGATATGGCGGCGATCTTCCGCGATATCAGCAATCGCCAGGGCGAGCGCTTCGGGATGGAAAGCATCTTCGAGTCCGGCTTCCGCGAGTTCGCGCGCCTGCGCAGCCGCCGCCAGATGGATTCGCGCACCATGGTCGAGGGCGCCCAGCGTGCCATGCGCGCCTCGGCCGGACGCGAACTCGATCGCCTCGATCACAATCTCGAGTTTCTGGCCAATGTCGGCTCGATCAGTCCCTATGTCGGCCTGTTCGGCACCGTCTGGGGCATCATGATCTCCTTCCAGGGCCTGGCCAATATGCGCGAGGCCACGATCGCCACGGTGGCTCCGGGTATTTCCGAAGCCCTGATCGCGACGGCGATGGGCCTGTTTGCCGCCATTCCTGCGGTCTGGGCCTACAACCGGTTTTCGACCAAGGTGGAGCGGCTGAACACCAAGTTCGACGCCTTCCAGGAAGAGTTCTCGTCCATCCTGCAACGTCAGGCCCATATCGAAGACAACGGCTGAACCCCGTTATCGCCCGCGCCCCGTTGGAGCAAGCATGGCCACCGCTGTCCGTCATCGCAATCGCCGCAAGCTCAAGGCCGAGATCAATGTCGTGCCCTACATCGACGTCATGCTGGTGCTGCTGATCATCTTCATGGTGACTGCGCCCCTGCTCAATCTCGGTGTCGATATCGATCTCCCCGAGTCACGCGCCAAGTCCCTGGTCACCGATGCCGATCCGGTACTGGTCACCATCGCCTCCGATGGCACCCTGTATCTGACCCTCGGCAAGGATGGTCGCGAGACGCTCGACAGCGAGACCCTGGTCAAGAAGGTTTCAGCCTTCGTCCGGCAGAATCCCAAAGTGCCGGTCGTGGTCGGCGCTGATGCCAAGCTCGACTACGGCACGGTGATCCGGGTGATGGGCGAGTTGCAGCAGGCTGGGGTGCCCAAGGTCAGCCTGATGAGCCAGCCGGTCGCGCAAAAACAGAAATAGTGGGTCCCGTTTCGTCCCGTTGTCGGCCTCAGGAAGTGCGCTCAGTGCAGGACAGTTCCGTCACCCTCCGCTCGATCGGCTACGCCGTGCTGGTGCATCTGGCCTGCGTCGCCGTGGTCCTGCTCGGACTGTTCTGGACCCAGACGGCAAAGCCCTTGAGTGTCACCGGACCGGTGATCGAGGCCACCCTGGTCGATTTCAACGCCGCGGCCCTGCCACCGCAGAAACAGCCGCGACCAACCCCGCCCAAACCCGCGCAACCCAAGCCGCCACCGCCCAAGCCGCCAGCGCCAGCGCCAGAGCCGGTGCCCGAGCCGCCGCGACCGATCACGCCGCCGCGCTCGGAAGATCGCATCGATCAGGAAGAGATTCGCCTGCGCGCCGAAGCGCTGGAGCGGGCCGAGAAGGAACAGGAAGAACGCATCCGCAAGGAGCAGGTCGATCTGACCGAGCCACCCGAGGACGAACTCGCGCGCAAGGAGCGCGAGCGCCAGGAACAGCTGGAAGACATCCGCCGTCAACGCGAAGCTGCGGAAGAGAAGCGCAAGATCGAAGAGAAGGCGCTGGCGGCATTGCAGGTGCAGAACAAGCAGGCCGAGATTGATCGCCAACGCGCAATCGAAGCCCAGCGGATGGCGCAGCTGGCTGCGCAGGAAGCCGCGATGGCCGGCAACGAGGGCATCAGCGATGCCTTGCAGGATCGCTATCTGCTGGCGATATCCAACCACGTCGATCGCAACTGGTCACGCCCCGACACCATGGCCCAGGGCTTCCGCTGCATGGCGAAAGTCACCCAGATTCCGGGTGGCGAGGTGATCGGCATCGATGTATCCGGTTGCCAGGGCGATGAAGAGACCCTGCGCAGCGTTGAGGCTGCGGTCATGCGCGAGCCGCTACCCTACCGGGGCTTCGAATCGGTGTTCAGCCGAAATCTGCAAATTCCGTTCTGTTTTCCGAGGGAACTATGCCAAAGACAATAAGTGTGAACATGCGCGCCTGGTTCGTGTCGCTGTTGCTGCTGCTGGGTTCGATGCCGGTGTTTGCCCAGGGGCTGGTGGTGCCGCCGGTATCCGGCAGTCCGACCGCGCGCCCGATCACCATCGTGCCGTTTGCCTATGAGGGTGCCGGGCTGCCGCTGGAAACCGATATCGCGGCGGTGGTGACCGGCGATCTCAATCGCAGTGGCCAGTTCAATGCCCTGGGTCGCGACAACATCATCGAGTATCCGGTGCGCGCCAGCGAGCTGCGCTTCGATACCTGGCGCATGCTCAAGCAGGACTACATCGTGATCGGCCGCGTGCTCGACGGCACCGAAGGCTCGGTTCGCATCGAATTCGAACTGTATGACGTCGGCACCCGCAAGCGTCTGTTTGGCCTGGCGCTGCCGGCGCGGCGCGCCGATCTGCGTGCGGCTTCGCATCAGATTGCCGATTATGTCTACGAGAAAATCACCGGCATCCGCGGCGCCTTCTGGACCCGGATGGCCTATGTCACCTCGACGGGACTCGGCAAGAACACCCAGTACGCCCTGATGGTGGCGGACTCGGACGGCTACAACCCGCAGGTCGTGGTGCGCTCCGGCGAGCCCCTGCTGAGCCCGGCCTGGTCACCGGACAGCAAGAAACTGGCCTATGTCAGCTTCGAACGCGGCAGCTCGTCGATCTACTTGCAGGAGCTGACCACCGGCAGCCGGCAGATTCTGGCCTCGTATCGCGGCATCAATGGCGCGCCGGCGTTTTCCCCGGATGGCACCCGGATTGCGCTGACCCTGTCGCAGACCGGCAATCCCGAGATCTACATCATGGATCTGGCGACCCGGCGCACGACCCAGATCACCAAGCACTATTCGATCGATACCGAGGCGATCTGGACCCCGGACGGCCAGAACCTGATCTTCACCTCGGACCGCGCGGGTAAACCGCAGCTGTATCAGGTATCTGCGGCCGGTGGCGAGCCAACCCGGCTGAGCTCCAAAGGTGAATACAATGCGCGCCCCACGATCTCAGGGGACGGCAAGAAGATCGCTATGGCACAGGGTGCCGGAAATGTGTATCGTATTGCGGTTCTGGACAGATCGCGGGGGGGCGCCGATTACACGATGTTGTCGCCCGGCAATCTGGATGAATCGCCCAGTTTTGCGCCCAATGGAAGCATGGTTCTCTATGCTGCACGCGAAGGACAGCGCGGCGTGTTGTACGCCGTATCCGCCGACGGGCGGGTGCGACAGCGCCTGGTCCTGGCGGATGGTGATGTACGTGAACCAGCGTGGTCGCCATTCAGGCAGCGTTAGCTTTGGCTGGTCGGGTACACGGCCAGTTTTGATTTGAAAATATCAACCTCGAGGAAATAATGATGAACAAGACGATGCGCGTGATCCTGATGGGTGTGTTGGCCGTTTCGATGGCCGCCTGTAAGTCGAAGCCAGAAAAGGTCGACCCGCCTGCTCCGGATCCCGTCCGTGAACAGCCGGTTACCCCGCCCGTGGTCAACGATGGCAAGTACACCGCCGACTCGCTCAACAGCGACTCCTGCCTGCGCCAGCGCGTTGTGTACTTCGATTTCGATCAGGCCGACATCAAGTCGGAAGCCGCTGAGATCGTGGCCTGCCATGGCAAGTACCTGAAGGATCTGCCGGGCGCCAAGATGACCCTCGAAGGTCATGCTGATGAGCGCGGTTCGCGCGAATACAACATGGGCCTCGGCGAGCGCCGTGGCAATGCCGTTTCCTCGGCCCTGCAGGCCAATGGTGGTTCGTCCGCCCAGATCACGGTCAACTCCTACGGTGAAGAGCGCCCGACCTGCTCCGAGTCCGACGAGACCTGCTGGGGCAAGAACCGCCGCGTCGAAATCGTCTACACCCAGGCCCAGTAAGCCTGCGTAGTGCGCGCCGCGAACCTGCGGGTTCGCGGTCTGCGCAGACGAGCACTGCACAGACCCCCGCTTGCGGGGGTTTGTTGTTTTGGCGGCGGCTTCGGGGCCAGCCGCAGGTTCTTCCGCTCAGCCGCGGTTCGCTTTTCCCCTTGACGCAGGCGCGCGCAGCCGCGATCTTGCTTCGCAATACTTTCCATCGAGGAACCTGCCATGAAAACGCTCGCCCGATCTGCTCTGAGCCTTGCGCTCGCCTCGGTGCTGGTTGTTTCGTTCGCACCGGATGCCAGTGCGCAGTCCGGTCGCCTCAGTCTGTCCGAGCGCATCGCCAAACTCGAGGCGCAGAACCAGGGTCAGAGCGGTGGCACCATGGTCGACCTGCTCAATCGGGTCAATCAGTTGCAATCCGAGGTGCAGTCACTGCGTGGCCTGGTCGAGAGCCAGGCATTCGAGATCGAGGAACTGAAGAAGCGTGCGCGTGACCAGTACGTCGATCTGGATTCGCGGATGGCGCGCCTGGAGAGCGGTGGCGCGATGCGACCCGCGGCGCCCTCCGGTTATCCCACTGCGCCCGCGCAGACAGCACCTGCGCAAGCAGCGCCGGCGCCTGCTCAGCCCGGGCAATTGATGATGGAGCCCGATGCTTCCACCGCGCCGCAGGCTTCGACGACTCCGCCGATGGACACGCTGGAGCCGACGGCGCTCGCCACCACGCCGGAACCCGCTGCGATCGATGCCAGCAGTGCACCGCTGCCACCGCCCGCGGTGCCGGCCACCAGTCTCCCCAGCCAGACCGGTGATGAACAGGCCAGCTACGACACCGCGTTCGCGGCGCTGCGCGAGGGCCGTTACGCCGAATCGGCACGGCGCTTTTCGGGTTTCCTGCAGCAGTTTCCCAATGGCGATCTGGCGGACAACGCGACCTACTGGCTCGGCGAGTCCTACTATGTGACGCAGAACTACCGGATCGCGCTGGATACCTTCCGTACTCTGCTGGACCGGTTTCCGCAGAGCGCCAAGGCGCCTGATGCCCTGCTCAAGCTCGGCTATTGCCATTACGAGCTGCAGGAATGGAGCCAGGCCGAGGCGGCACTGAACCAGGTCGTGCAGCGCTATCCCGATACCACGGTCGCGCGTCTGGCCCAGGGTCGCCTGCGCGCACTGCGGCTGGAAGGGCGCACACCCTGAGGAATGTCGCCGAGCCGGAGACGCTGAGCCACCGATGGCGCGGGCAGCGGGACGCCGACCGCGCCGCCTGTCCGGGTTGATCGCAAGCAGTTGATCGCCGCCGGCCGTGTCTGTCCTGAAGCCTTGCTCGGCGCCAGCCGCAGTATGCTTGGCCGCTTTAGTGAGTCCGATGATCGTGTCCGAGCCCCTGTCCCCCCCTGCGCCGGTCGTCGCCGAAGAGCGCCTGCGCATTACCGAGATCTTCCATTCGCTGCAGGGTGAGGCGCGCAGTGTCGGCTGGCCGACCGTGTTCGTGCGCCTGACCGGCTGTCCGCTGCGCTGCACCTACTGCGACACGACCTACTCGTTTTTCGGTGGCGCCTGGCAGGGCATCGACGAGATTCTCACCCAGGTCGGCGCCTTTGGGGCCCGCCATGTCTGCGTCACCGGCGGCGAGCCGCTGGCGCAGAAGCGCTGTCTGGTCCTGCTGGAGCGCCTTTGCGATGCCGGTTTCGAGGTCTCGCTGGAGACCAGCGGTGCGATCGATATATCCGGTGTCGATGCCCGGGTCTCGCGGGTGCTCGATCTGAAGACGCCGGCCTCGGGCGAAATGCAGCGCAACCGCTGGGAGAACCTGCCCCTGCTGACCGCGCACGACCAGATCAAGTTCGTGATCTGTGATCGCGCCGACTACGAATGGGCGCGTGCCCGGCTGCAGGAACATCAGCTGTCAGCGCGCTGTGACGTGCTGTTCTCACCGTCCTACGGCCAGCTCGCGCTGCGCACCCTGGCCGACTGGATACTCGAGGACCGCCTGTCGGTACGCCTGCAGACGCAATTGCACAAACACATCTGGGGCGAGGAGCCGGGCCGATGAACATCAGCGCGCATCAATTCAGTGTGGTCCTGCCGGCCCTGCTGCTGATCGGTCTGACGTTCATCGTGTGGTTGCTGATGTATGTCGAGCGGCTCGGCGAGATGCGCCGCGCTGCGATCCGGCCACAGGCGCTGGCATCACGCAGCGAGACGCGCGCCCTGCTGAAGCAGACCCGTGCCGCCGACAATTTCCACAATCTGCTTGAACTGCCGATGCTGTTCCATGTGCTCAGCCTGATCGTGCTGCTGCTCGATGTGCGCATCGGTCTGTTTGCGCCGCTCGCTCTGGCCTATGTCGGTCTGCGCGCGCTGCACAGTGCGATCCACATCGGCTACAACCGGGTCATGCATCGATTCCTGGTCTATTTCGCCAGCACACTGGTGCTGATTGTGCTCTGGACACTGGTGTTGCATCGGGTCTGGCAGGCCGGGAGTGCATCGCATGGCTGAGAAGGAAAGCGCCGCGCGTCCGCGCGCGGTGGTGCTGGTGTCGGGTGGCATGGATTCCGCCGTCGCCATCGCCGCCGCACGCGCCGAGGGCTTTGATTGCTATGCGCTGAGTGTCGATTACGGCCAGCGCCATCACTCCGAGCTTGCTGCCTCCCAGCGCGTCGCCGCTGCCTTCGCGGCGATCGACCACAAGACCGTGCACATCGACCTGCGCGCGCTCGGCGGTTCGGCCCTGACCGCCGACATCGAAGTGCCCGAGTCGCCTTCCAGTGGCATTCCGGTGACCTATGTGCCGGCGCGCAATACGATCATGCTGTCGGTGGCGATGGGTTGGGCGGAAGTCCTGGGTGCGCGCGATGTCTATTGCGGCGTCAACGCGGTGGATTACTCGGGCTATCCGGATTGCCGACCGGAATTCATCGAGGCCTTCGAAAGACTGGCGCAGCTGGCTACCAAGGCAGGGGTAGAGGGTGCCGGATTTCATGTGCATGCGCCGCTGATGCGCATGAGCAAGGCCGATATCGTGCGTCGTGGTCTCGAACTCGGTGTCGATTTTGCGATGACGGTGTCCTGCTATCAGGCCGACGATGCCGGCCGCGCCTGCCGTCGTTGCGATGCCTGCCGTCTGCGTGCGCAGGGATTCGACGAAGCCGGCGTGGCCGATCCGACCCGATACGTCTGAACATCCGTTCAGTGTAGCGTCCCGTCATCAAGCCCATCCTTGTGTGCTCGGGCGCGCTCGCCTAAACTGCGCGGCTGCTGCAAGGGGGTCGTTAGCTCAGTCGGTAGAGCATCGGACTTTTAATCCGCTGGTCCCGAGTTCGAATCTCGGACGACCCACCACCCACGCAACAGTTTGAGTCGGTCTCGCATACGGACTCAATCGCGCTGGTCCCGAGTTCGAATCTCGGACGACCCACCACTACAGCGCGCTTCTGTAGGGCATCTCTCTGAGATGCCGGCCGTAGCTTTGCCGTGACGTGGGGACGGCATTTCACAGAGATCCCCGATAAAAACGCAGGTTCCACTCACCCTAACCTTCGCGCGCAAGCGGGAGAGGGGATCAAGCGGGAGCAGGGATCAAGCAGGGCCGATGCAGTGGGCCCTGGGTTCCCTTCTCCCGCTTGCGGGAGACAGGCCGAAGGCCGGATGAGGGTGGCGGGGTAGCGTCGACGTCGGACCGTGTTCGGGCGTGAACGCAGATTTCCCTCACCCTAACCCTCTCCCGCAAGCGGGAGAGGGGATCAAGCGGGAGCCCCCTACAGAACAGCGCGCAGCCGATCGTTTCGACGCGTGGACTCACACACCGCCGATGCAGACATACTTCAATTCGGTGTAATCGAGCAGGCCATACTTCGATCCCTCGCGGCCGTTGCCGGATTGCTTGATGCCGCCAAAAGGCGCGACTTCGGTCGAGATCAGGCCGGTGTTGATGCCGACGATGCCGCACTCCAGGGCTTCGGCGACGCGCCAGCTGCGCGCCAGATCGCGGGTGTAGAAATATCCGGCGAGGCCGAACTCGGTGGCATTGGCCATCGCGATGGCCTCGGCCTCATCGTGAAAACGGAACAACGGTGCCACCGGGCCAAAGGTTTCTTCGCTGGCGATCATCATGCTGGCATCGACATCCAGCAGCACGGTCGGCTCGTAGAAATTGCCGCCGAGCGCATGCCGGCGTCCGCCCACTGCGACACGGGCGCCCTTGGCGGTGGCATCGGCGACGTGCTCCTCGACCTTGGCCAGCGCCTTGTCATCGATCAGCGGTCCCTGCTCGGTGTCGCCACGCAGGCCGTCACCAACGCGCAGCCGGGCCACCGCGCTGGCAAGCTTGTCGGCGAAGGCATCGTAGACCGCGTCCGCGACAAACAGGCGATTGGCGCAGACGCAGGTCTGGCCGGTGTTGCGATACTTGCTGGCGATGGCGCCCTCGACGGCGGCATCGAGATCGGCATCGGCGAAAACGATGAAAGGTGCATTGCCGCCGAGTTCGAGCGAAATCTTCTTCATGCCTTCTGCGCACTGCGCCATCAGCTTCTTGCCGATGCCGGTGGAGCCGGTGAAGCTGAGCTTGCGCACCTTGGGATGCGTGGTCATCTCGCCGCCGATCGCCGCAGCATCGCCGCCGGTGACGATATTGAGCACCCCGGCCGGAAGCCCGGCGCGCTCGGCCAGTACGCCGATCGCAAGGGCCGAATACGGTGTTTGCGTCGCCGGTTTGCAGACCATGGTGCAGCCGGCGGCGAGTGCCGGCGCCAGCTTTCGACCGAGCATCGCCGAAGGAAAATTCCACGGCGTGATCGCCGCTACCACGCCAATTGGCTGGCGCAGCACCATGATGCGCTTGTCGCTGGCGTGCGCGGGAATCACATCGCCGTAAACACGCTTGGCTTCCTCGCCGAACCATTCCAGAAAACTTGCGGAATAGGCCACCTCGCCGCGCGATTCAGCCAGCGGCTTGCCCTGTTCGGCGGTCATCAGGCGCGCCAGATCTTCCTGATGCTCCATCATCAGATCATACAGCCGGCGCAGAATGCGGGCGCGCTCTTTTGCGGTCTTTGCGGCCCAGGCAGGAAGTGCTGCCGAAGCGGCCTCGATGGCGCGGCGGGTCTCGGCAGCGCCCATATCCGGGATCGTGCCCAGCGCAGCTGCCGTGGCCGGATTGAGTACGGCCCGGGTGCCGCCGCTGTCGGCATCGAGCCAGCGGCCGTCGATCAGGCACTGCATCCGCAGCAGATCGGGGTCACGCAATTGCAATTCGCCTGCGGCGGAGGAAGCGGTGCTGCCCATATCATTCTCCCGTGGTGTCGCCAACCGCACATCACGCTGGCCTGTTCGAACCATTCTAGCGCCGCATCGCTATGGCTCAGAATGGCTTGATGATTCTGCCGCGACGGAGCGTGTAGCGGATGCGTGTGGTGTGCTGGATGTCTTGCAGTGGATCGGCATCCAGCACCAGCAGATCGGCCTGCTTGCCAGGCTCCACGGTGCCCAGTCGCGCGCCGAGTCCGAGCGCAATGGCGCCATTGCGTGTCGCCGCCACAATCGCCTGCATCGGGGTGAAGCCGGAATGCTCAACCAGCAGCGCCAGTTCGGCATGCGTGTGTGGTAGATCGGCATCATCGCGCGGCTCGAACCAGTCGGTACCAGTGGTGACCATCACACCCGCGGCCTGTGCATGCCGCGTTGCCTCGGCGCCCCAGTTGAATGCGGCCTCGGTCCAGTCCATGGCGCCGACACCGGGATAGCTGCTCATCGTCTTGTAGACATAGAGGGTGGCATCGAGGGTGACACCGCGCTCGGCCATGCGCCGATACAGGGCCAGCAGGCGTGGATGATCGGCGGGTACTTCGTTCCACGGCCCCGCGATGCGTTTGCGATAGTCGCCAGGGATGTCGTCCACCGCCTGCCAGACCAGATACGGTGCATGCGACAGCGAGCCGACGCCGGCTTCAATCAGTTCGCCGGGGCCGGCCGGAAACACCGTGGCATGTGCCGTGGTCAGCAGTCCCTGCCGCGTGGATTCCCGGATCAGCGCGGTAGCCAGCGCTGGACCAAGATCTCCGTAGACCTTCACATTGCGTGCCCCGGTGCCGCTGGCTTCCGCCACCAGTCTGGGCAGATCGCTGCCGGTATCGATGCTGCGCGACCACGGCGCCGTGCCCGGCTTGCGCTGACCGACCATCGCGGTCATCGGACCTTCCTTGAAGATATCCGGGCCGCCAAACAGCGCGCTGTAAACGAGGTTGGGTCCGATGATCTCCTCTGCGGCGATGGCACGTTCGAGTTCGGCCAGGGTGCGTGCATCACCGGTCAGGTCGCGTACGGTAGTGACTCCGCCACGGACGGCGCGTTGCAGGATCTCGGCGGCCCGCGTGCGGGTATCCGGAAAGCGCGCGACATGGACATGGGTGTCGATCAAGCCCGGCATCACCCAAGCACCGGCGAGATCGAGCTTCGACCAGAGCGCATTGGGCTCCGCGACGGGCACGGCACCGAGTTGATCGATCGCAACGATCACGCCGTCACGCGCGATCAGGCGCTTGACGTGCCGGGGCGCGCCGCCGGTGCCGTCGATCAGGGTGAAATCATTGAGTTCCACCGTCTCGGCCGCCCTCAGCGGCAGCGCGGCGCTGACCAGCAGTCCAAGGGCGCTGAGCTTGCGCAAATATCCGATCACACGCTTGGACACCATGATCCACCTGGGCAGGAGTGGCGATCGGTCTAGCCTAAGCGATCCGCAGGCCAGTGGGCAGTCCAGCGAGGATCACGGCGCGCCAAGTTGCTGGCGATAGCGCTCCAGATGCTGATCGCTGTCGCCCATCCGCAACTCGAATGCGAGCAGACGGCGGAAATGATGACTGACCGGCATTTCGTCGGTCATGCCCATGCCACCGTGCAATTGCACCGCCTGCTGGCCGATATAGCGGGCTGCCTGACCGATCAGGGTCTTGGCGGCCGACAGGGTTTTGCCCCGGCGCTCGCGGTCGCTATCGCCCGCCGCCGTCGCAGCCAGGAAGCACATCGAACGCGCCTGCTCGAGATGGATCAGCATGTCCGCCATGCGGTGCTGCAGGGCCTGGAAACTGCCAATCGGTACGCCGAACTGCACGCGGCTGCGGCTGTACTCGATGGTGGCTGCAAGCACGCGATCGAGCGCACCGAAGGCATCGGCGCAGAGCATGGCCAGGCCAAAATCAAGCGTCGCCTGCAGCGGCTGGCGGACATCGCCACCGAGGCGCGCATGTGCGGGCAACTGCACGCCCGCAAGCCGGAGTTCCGCGGCGCGCTGGCTGTCGACGGTGGCAAAGGGACTCAGGCCCAGGCCGGGTGTGCTGATGGGGATCGCAAACAGGCCAATCGCGGTCGCTGATTCGGCCGGCACCCGCGCGCTGACCAGGATCAGATCGGCGATCGCCGCGTGATAGACCATGGTCTTGTGACCGTCGATGCGCCAGCCCGATTCCGCAGCCACTGCCGTAGTCGTCAGCGCGCCCGGATCGCCACTTTCGCCGGCTTCCTCATGCGCCAGCACCGCAATCAGGCCTGCGGACGCCAGCGCCGGCAGCCATTCGGCGCGCTGGTCGGCACTGCCCATGGTGGCAATCGCGCGGGTGGCGATTACCGCGCTCGACAACCACGGCTCCAGCATCAGACCCGCGCCCATGGCCTGGGCGACCAGCATGTTCTCGATGCCGCCGGCGTCCATGCCACCCTCGGCTTCGGGCACATTCAATGCGAGCAGGCCGAGTTCGGCCAGCTCCTGCCAGGCCGATGCCGAGTAGCCTTGCGGATTGCGCCGGATCTTCTGGCGCGCTTCGAAACCACAGCGCTGCTCGATGAAGCGGCGGGTGGTGTCGACCAGCATCTGTTGTTCGTCGCTGTAGCTGAAGTCCATCATGGGTTCCTGTTGCGGTCGCCGATCTGGCGCCGGGTGTCGGGCCTGGTGCGCAACACCACACTACTGACCGTCTCATAAATAATGCAACATTCAACGCAAAAAAGGGGGCAGGTCAGATTGCGCTACGCAGCCACGTAGCACACGTTGCGAGCCACGGGTCTTTCGCAGGCTTGCGACCA
>JALHNO010000015.1 GCA_022843465.1 Pseudomonadota bacterium
CGCGCACCTGGACGGAACGATGGCAACCCATGAGTGATTGGCGCTGGCACATGCCAGCAAGGCCCGTAGCAGCGTGTGCTGCGGTTCAAGCCAGAAGGGTGACTGATGCGGCGTTGTTCGGCCCATCGAGTTGATCACCACGGCGCGGCAGCGATAGGGCTCGATGAACGTGTAGAACCGCACTCGAACGCGGAACGGATTTGTTCGTCTGGAAATCGCGAAGGCAAGCAACATGCGCTTTACGTTCGATGTGCATCGAACATCAAGGCAGTCACGGCGACACCATCGTCGAAGCCTTCCTGCGTCGGCTTCAACTGTCTTGATTGTCAATCGCTTACGTGCCGTCAAGGGTCCGCTTCGCCGGCCTACGGCCGCCCTTGACCGCTTTGCTGACCAGGCATTCCCATAGACTTCAAAGCCAACGGCCTGGACTTCGCTTGACACCGGCGGCTAAATGGTGACCCTTCACCTTGCGGGTCATTTCGGGAGTCTCCAAAAAAAACCTGTCAAGGGGGTGGGTCAAAATAAAACCCGATGACAGAGTACCCCATAATGGGGTACTGTCAACCCGACTACCGAGCGCCGCGCTTATGCTGACGCCATCACTACTCACCCCGGATGCCACGATGGCAGTCACTGACAAGGCCTTTTACCAACAGCTCGGCCGTCGTGTCGCCGAGCGCCGCAAGGCACTCGGCATTACCCAGGTCGAACTCGCAAAAACCCTGGGTATCGCGCAACAGACGCTGGCGCATTACGAAGGCGGCACATTGCGCGTCGCCGTGGCGCTGCTGTCGCCGCTTTCATTGGCGTTGAAGATTTCGATCGATGAAGTCATCGGCGAAACGCAAAAAGCCGAGAAGGCCAGCGGCAAACGTGGCCCGGCGCCAAAAATTCAGCAGCAGTTGGAGCGCGTGAACGCACTGCCCAAGGCCAGACAGCGCGTCATTGCCGAAGTGCTTGATTCAATGTTGGCGCAGGCCAGAGATTAAAGGAGTCGCCATGAGTACCGCGATCGATCATCTCGCCGAGAAACTCGCGCACCTACCACCGGAACGTATCGCTGAGGTCGTCGACTTTGTTGACTTCCTGGCCGAACGCGAGCACGAGCGCGGCCTCGTGCGTGCCACCCAGGCCACCAGTAAATCGGCGCTTGCCAAGCTCTGGAACAACGACGCTGACGCCGTCTATGACCAGCTCTAGCTTCGGCGATGTGCTGCTGGTGCCGTTTCCATTCACCGACCTGTCGGCGAGCAAGCAACGGCCCGCCGTCGTGATCAGCTCAGCGCGCTATACGCGCGAGCGCCCCGATCTGATCCTGATGCCCATTACCAGCCAGAACCCGGGCTCGACCCGGTTCGGTGATATCCCGGTGACCGACTCTCAATCTGCCGGTTTGATCGTCCCCGGCGTCATCAAGCCGATGATCTTCACCATCGAGGCCAAGCTCGTGCGAAAACAACTCGGTGCACTCACCGACGACGATCAACGCGCGTTGCGGCACACCATTGCGCAGTTGATTGGGTGACAGAGGTGCTCTCACCAAAATATCGCAATACAAGACGCGACCCCTTTCCGTCCTCGGCCCATTGCCGGCGGCTCTTCCGAGACGACGATCGGCACCAGGGCCTGCACACAACCCCCTGCCGAATCCCCTAACCGAATCCGCCAGTAGTCCAACGTCGACACCGCGACACCCGCCCGAGCACACCACGCCCGCCGCGAAAGTCCGCTCCGCTCAAACGCCAACACCCGCTTGCGCCACAGCTCCTGCTTCGCCAATCTCGACATGTGAATCTCCTCGGTAAAGCCGAGGAGATTGAAGGGGTGCGGCGTGAGGTGGTAGGTGGGTTGGCTGGGCGCTTACGACTGATCCGACACGGCGGGAGGCGGAAGGTGGGTTGGCTGGGCGCTTACACATCAAAGCCGACGGCCTCGACTTCGCTTGACACCGGCGGCTAAATGGTGACCCCTTTCTAGATGCGGTTGGAATTAGGTGCGCAACACCCGCGACAAAACTACTTGCGACGCTCATCCTGTTCATCGTCTAGCACTTCGCCAGGCTCGATGAAGGGATCCGAATCTTCCGGAAGAACCACGGGTTCCCCGCGCTCGATTAGCTTGACACTCTTATCGAGCCGACTGTCTTTTGGATCAACCAACGCAGAAAGAAATGGCCCGGTCAGCTCCTGCAATCCAACCCATGTCAGACCATTGTACTCAAGGCTGGAGCGCCTCTTCGAGATTCCCGGAACGTATACGACACGAGCCTTTCGTTTGAAGAAGAAAAACACCCGAGTTGTGACGATGTCACCGAGCAACACCAGCTCACCCGAGTCAGCGTATCTAACGGAGTTCATGGATTGGGATCCTCTGAAATACCGGATTCGATAGCCTCAAAGAGTTGGGTTGGGCCGAACACTGCGATTGAATACATAAAGGTTGCAAACGCTTGCGCGGCAACCTCATTGCCTGGCTGACCAAGCCAACCATTAAGGGCTCTTGGTATGGGCATTAGGTTCCAACCACCATGACCTAGACGGCGCAATCCTTCGTTCGCCAACACATCTTCGTAGACCTGAGTCTTGCTTCCAGCGCGCGCCCAAGCTTGCTGAATAAAGATGTGGTGCTGCTCCCATTTCAACTTTGGGAAGATGAGCTTCAATGTTCGCCCGATGAGCGTACTTTGCACTGGCGGGTAGCCCCTTGTGGTGCGGAACATCACACGACTCATGTTGATCAACACTCTCTCCCAACCTGATCGACCGGTGAGGACAAGTGGTTTAATGCGGGCCACGGCACGCAGCGCCGGGGCGGCGAGTCCTCGAAGTACCGGCCCAAAGACGCGAGCCATAACACCGCCGACCGGCGCGAACGCCGCACCGATCACAAAATCTCTACCAACATCGCCCCAAATGCTCTGAGATGACGGATTCAGTGCATTGAGTCCGACACCGATTGCAGCGTTTACTATTCCAGCAACTGAAAGCGTGGTCCCCATTTCAACAAGGCTAAAGTTCCCCGAAGGGTCGATGTAGCTTATTGGATC
The DNA here is from genome assembly GCA_022843465.1 of Pseudomonadota bacterium. GTDB lineage: Bacteria > Pseudomonadota > Gammaproteobacteria > Xanthomonadales > Ahniellaceae > 0-14-3-00-62-12. The sequence continues at coordinate 3,050 of JALHNO010000015.1, forward strand.
AACGTTGGCGTACGCGTACTTATGCAAACTCATCGGATCTGCCGAGCTGCCCATATACGAATCCATCCCCAAGAACCTTCCTTGCTGGGGATTCATGTATCGGGCACGCAGGTAGTAGAAGCCTAGGTTGGGATCGAGCTGTTCGCCGGTGTAGCGGTAGTTGTTCTCGGTGGTTCCGGTGGTTGAGGCGAGGTCGCTTTCACCGAAGGCGCTGTAGGCGTAGTTGTCGGTGATGGTTTCGTTGGCGGGGTTTTGGGCGGTGCCGGTGCTGATCGGATTGCCGGCGGCGTCCAGGTTGATGGCGCTGAGCAGTCTTGTGCTGCCGAGGCCGTCGTAGTGGAAGGCGCTGGTGCCGCTGCTTGCTCCGATTCTTGCAGTCGGGTCGTTTCCGCCCTCACCCGGCGCGTTTGCGCCGACCGCTCCCGGAGGGAGAGGTGCATAGCGTGCTTCCGCAATCAGATCATCGCCGAACACATAGCTGTTCTGCAGACTGGCTTCGGGCAGGGTCGGCTCGGTGCTGCCGAGCTGCGTTGCCTTGGCGGTCCAGTCTTCGAGTACCTGCGCATAGGCCTGATTCGGGTCGACCAGGAAGCTGGTTCTTGTCTTCGTGATCGATGCACCGGTGCCGACGATCTGGGCGACGACCTGGCTGGATCGTCGGATGCCGCTGGCGTCGTATTGGTACTGGCTCGTGGTCCGGTTGCCCGCCGCTCCGGTCGGCGTCATCACCGCTTGTACGAGTCGGTTCTCGACATCCCAGCTGTAGGCGGCGAGGGTGCTGGTGCCCTGTTTCTTGGTCAGCAGATTGCCGGCGGGATCGTAGGCGTAGTCGAATGTGGCGTTGTAGCCGGTGCTCCAGACTTCTCTGGTCAGCCGGTCGTTGCTGTCATAGGTGTTGCTGGTATTGACCGTGCTGAGCGAGGTCGACGTGGTCAGACCGCCATTGCAGGTGCGGATCTGGCCGACGCAGTTGCGGGTCAGGCGGTTGCCCACGGCATCGTAGGTGAAGACCTCACTCAGGTTCTGCGCAGCGGTCGCACCAGTGACCGTGCTGTGGGTCAGTCGCTTGAGGGCAGTCGCTCCTGCGCATCCTGCGCCCGCGACACTCGCACATCCCTGTGCATCGTCGTACTGATAAGCCGCACTGCGCGTCTGGGTGGTGGTGGCACCGTTCTGCTTGGTTTCGACGATGCTGGTGCGCAGGCCGCTGGCATCCACCGTGTAGGCCATGCCGAGCATCAGCACGCCGGCAGCGGTCTTGTGCGCGAGATTGCTCAGGCGGTTGCGTCGATCGTATTGGTAGCGCACGGTGCTGCCGTTGCCGTTGATCATGCCGACGGCATCATAGCGGTAGCCAACGATGAAGCGATTCCCGCACCGTCACGCGCTGCCGGGCAGCCAAGGCGGCGCAATACTCTTAGGGATTCGTGGCTGGGATGCTACGAAGATAGACCTGACCCCTTTCTCCCGACAGAACTCGATGAAAGTACGAAACCGCACCCAAATGCGGAACGGATTTGTTCGTCTGGAAATCGCGAAGGCAAGCAACATGCGCTTTGCGTTCGATGTGTATCGATGACCATGGCAATCACGGCGACACCATCGTCGAAGCCTTCCTGCGTCGGCTTCGACTGCTTTAATTGTCAATCGCTTACGTGCCGTCAAGGGTCCGCTTCGCCGGCCTACGGCCGCCCTTGACCGCTTTGTTGATCAGGCGAATCCATAGACATCAAAGCCAACGGCCTGGACTTCGCTTGACACCGGCGGCTAAATGGTGACCCCTTTCCCGCGCGTGACCCCTTTCCCGCGCGTCCACTACCCTACGTCAACCGGCCTTCCACACGAAACAGCGTAGACTCAAAATTTCGCCATGGAGCATCCTCATGATCATACGCGAAGACTTTGTCTTTTTTTGGAATGGCCCGTTCAGTCAATGGTATCGAGCCGGTTTTCAACTAAACGGGCGTGAGTTCGTTTGTGCTGAGCAATACATGATGTTCTGCAAGGCACTCCTGTTCGGCGACCAAGACGTTGCCAGCCGAATCCTAGCCAGTCGATCTGCGCGCGAGCAAAAAGCGCTAGGTCGACAAGTACACGGCTTCGACGAGAGCACTTGGCAAATGTTCCGCGAAGGCATCGTGTTCAGCGGCAACCTAGCCAAGTTCACCCAGAACGACGATCTTCGGCGGCAAATGGTTGCCACAGGATCAAGGATACTGGTCGAGGCCTCGCCCAAGGACACCGTCTGGGGCGTGGGCCTCGCCGAAGACGATCCCCACATTCTTGATCGATCAAACTGGCGAGGCCATAACCTTCTCGGCGAGATACTGATGCGCGTGAGGAAGTGTGTTCGTGAATAAGTACCCCCGGTAAAGCTGGGGGCTTTAACGATCGCAGCCCCCTCAAAGCGGCCTTGTCACACGATCGAGGATCAACAGCTTCCAGGCTTCTACGACCGAGTAGCCCCGCCTCTATCAACAGAGACGGCGCAGAATGAAGTTGCGGCGGACAGGACCTTTCGCACCTCCGTATACGGCAAATTGTTACTGCCTCCCCGGCAGAGCCGGGGGTCTCCGTTCGCGCTAGCAGGCTGTTGAGGAGGTCCTCTTACATCACTACAGATTATTTTTCACCGTCGGGCAGTTTTGTAACTCATTGAACTGTGTAGCCGCTCAATGCCGAATTCTCGGACAAAACGCACCACAGGACAGCTACAACGAGTTTCTCTACACCCTGCTACAGAGGTTTCTTTTGACTTGCTAGGAAAGAAAAATAGTCGGTCATCGCGTTGATATAGGCGAATGCCTCTTCTTCACCACCGTTGTCGCGTTCGATTTCCGCGGCACGAAGTCGATCCAACATAGTGAGATGCCGAGCATAAGGAGTCCCGGAATCTTGTTCAGCACACCAGGCCTGCCATTCCTCCAGTCGCGTCGCATCGCAAGAGTCCGCTAGTTGATCGGTCGGTAGAGTCGCTCTGAACGACTTATAGGTCAGCTCGTCAACTGTGATCGAGTCCCACTTCAGTCCGCCTGCCATCCCACCACGCAGAGAGCCTCTACTCACAATATCCGACATCGCCAAAAACGGAGGCAATCTATTTTTTGGTTGAAACATCAACGTTGCGCGAAGGAAATCGCATATTGAGCCAGAAACGGACTCACCGCCGGAAGGCAGCCACTCGGTCCAAGACACCGTCGGTTCTAGATTCATGGTCGCATCAAATTAGGCAGCGGTATCACTGCGTCAACAGGAACTTCATAGCCGGCTCCGGCGCGCTTGATCCATTCAATCCCCGTCACTGGCGACCAATCGCCGTTGTTTCGAATTGCTACTGCCGCCGCGACAGAACGGCTTCCCGGCCTCAACCAAAGAAAGGCAGCAAGGTCGCGTTGCGTCATCGTACCAAGCCAAGGTGGAATCGGGGTGGCATAAGCACCTGATGGGCGATAGATGCCGTCTCCATGGGTGACTTGGCCGTTATATCCTCGGGTGGCACGAATGCAGCGACACGCCATAATCTCACCTGCACTCACCGGATCTGTGTAGTGGAATACGAGCCGACTAGCGTCGGCGACCGCCGCCATGGCCAAAATTCTCCGCTCCTGCTCTATGCGGGCCTGATTCAAAGTGTTTTCGTTGTTAATTATAGCGCTGCTCCCACTAATTGCGGCTGTGCCGACCACGAGAAGCAGACGCACTGCAAAGGTTGTTATCAATCTGGATGCCGATCCAATTGATATGGTTGCGAGCGTGGACATGAGAGACGGCGGGGCCATGGCCAAAGTCATAGTCATGTGCCCGCTGGGATCTATGTACATGACCGGGCTAGCATCAGCATATAGATACTTGTGCAAGCTGATCGGATCGTACGGGCCACCCTTCCAGCTATCCATGCCTATGAAACGCCCTTGGCCTGGATTCAGATATCGGGCTCTCAAATAGATCCAGCCCAGGTTGGGATCGAGCTGTTCGCCGGTGTAGCGGTAGTTGTTCTCGGTGGTTCCGGTGGTTGAGGCGAGGTCGCTTTCACCGAAGGCGCTGTAGGCGTAGTGGTCGGTGATGGTTTCGTTGGCGGGGTTTTGGGCGGTGCCGGTGGTTACTGGATTGCCGGCGGCGTCCAGGTTGATGGCGCTGAGCAGTCTTGTGCTGCCGAGGCCGTCGTAGTGGAAGGCGCTGGTGCCGGTGCTTGCTCCGATTCTTGCAGTCGGGTCGTTGCCGCCCTCACCCGGCGCGTTTGCGCCGACCGCTCCCGGAGGGAGAGGTGCATAGCGTGCTTCCGCAATCAGATCATCGCCGAACACATAGCTGTTCTGCAGACTGGCTTCGGGCAGGGTCGGCTCGGTGCTGCCGAGCTGCGTTGCCTTGGCGGTCCAGTCTTCGAGTACCTGCGCATAGGCCTGATTCGGGTCGACCAGGAAGCTGGTTCTTGTCTTCGTGATCGATGCACCGGTGCCGACGATCTGGGCGACGACCTGGCTGGATCGTCGGATGCCGCTGGCGTCGTACTGGTACTGGCTCGTGGTCCGGTTGCCCGCCGCTCCGGTCGGCGTCATCACGGCTTGTACGAGTCGGTTCTCGACATCCCAGCTGTAGGCGGCGAGGGTGGTGGTGCCTTGCTTCTTGGTCAGCAGATTGCCGGCGGGATCGTAGGCGTAGTCGAATGTGGCGTTGTAGCCGGTGCTCCAGACTTCTCTGGTCAGGCGGTCGTTGCTGTCATAGGTGTTGCTGGTATTGACCGTGCTGAGCGAGGTCGACGTGGTCAGACCGCCATTGCAGGTGCGGATCTGTCCGACGCAGTTGCGGCTCAGGCGGTTGCCCACTTTGGTCGCTCTCGCGCATCCTGCGCCCGCGACACTCGCACATCCCTGTGCATCGTCGTAGGTGAAGACCTCGCTCAGGTTCTGCGCAGCGGTCGCACCAGTGACTGTGCTGTGGGACAGTCGCTTGAGGGCGGTCGCTCCTGCGCATCCTGCGCCCGCGACACTCGCACATCCCTGTGCATCGTCGTACTGATAAGCCGCGCTGCGCGTCTGGGTAGTGGTGGCACTGTTCTGCTGGGTTTCGACGATGCTGGTGCGCAGGCCGCTGGCATCCACCGTGTAGGCCATGCCGAGCATCAGCACCCCGGCAGCGGTCTTGTGTGCGAGATTGCTCAGGCGGTTTCTGCGATCGTATTGATAGCTCACAACGGAACCGTTGCCATTGATCATGCCGACGGCATCATAGCGGTAGCCAACGATGAAGCGATTCCCGCACCGTCACGCGCTGCCGGGCAGCCAAGGCGGCGCAATACTCTTAGGGTTCGTGGTCGGAATGCTACGAAGATAGACCTGCCCCTTTCCTCGCCACAGCCTCTGTCCATCAGCCGACTTTGACGACCCGATTCCGTTCTGATCCATCGCCAAACCAGTCTCCCATCACCTCTCGACGCCAGCGGCCTTGCCGCTGGCGTCGGCGTCTGCGCCCCTCAACAACACCGTGCGCAACCAGGCACAGCATCCTTCCACCCACGCTACGACAACAATCCGACCCAACGTACGCCAACAATTCGGCACAGCATTCAAAGCGTACGACCGCAATCCGGCAATACAGCGCCAACGTCCTCAAATCGAATGACAAACAATTCGGCAAACAGTGCGGTTGGAATTGGGTGCGCAACACGCAGTCGCTATAAAAACTTCCCAGCTTTCTGCCTGCCGCTTGGTTGTCCACACTGTTTACTGGCTTCAGGGAGACGCGTCCCTTTCTCCCGGTGGTCGTGGGACGCTGGGACGTGACACTAAAGCAAACCAATAGTTCGGCAAAACTCGCCAAAGCTAGGACTCACAAGCACCCACCGATTGTTCTGTTTGGGGTTGCTCAACGCCCATTGTAGGCGCATGACGCTCGGTTCAGTGAGACTACTTCGATAGTCCAACGCGAGAACTGTATCGCTGCCGTGGCCGAAGTCGCCCAGGATGAGTGCTTTTTCAGGAGCGATTTGATCGACTACGGTTTCTGGCATCTTCCAATAGGCGCTTCCTCTGGCGATTTCTTCCAAGATGGTCAGGAATGGTGGTGAATAGAAATGGATACCGGACTCATCTGGAATCAATCTGGCCAACTGCTTTCGATCAACTCTCTGGTTTGTGGCGCTATTCGATGTCGCCTCGCCTGATATTGGCCAGATTGCTTGGTCGATGAGCGTCATCAGCTCAGGGGGCAGCTGCATTGACGAAGTTGGATCACCAACAATGAAGTTCATGGGCTTATCACCACGGTTTTTCCGGACACCCAGTCGACCATTGTCTATATTGAAAAGCGCAGTTGTCCTGGATCGTGTGAGGCAGCGACGCTATGGGCAGTTCCCATATTGGTCTTGATTAGTTGTCGTGAACTCGAAGTGACGCTGAAGGTTGCTTAGAACCGTTTGCATGCCTTCTGGCAAATGATTGTCGTACCCATAAATAGTTAGATGAGATCCGCCGTTGGTCGGATTAATGTTCACTTCAATTTCGTATGGAGAAAAAAACCTGCCTTTGCGAAAGCGCATAAACACCAAAGACGTGTTTTTCTCAAGTTTCCTGAATTGATCTGAAAAATCCCTGGCAAATAGGTTTTGCTCGTTTGACTGGTCAAGCAAGAACTGCCGAATCGCGTCCGCCTTTTCTATTGCAAATGGCGAATTCAAGCACAAGCCTCCTGCCTTAGGGCCGAGCGGCGGTGTACAGCCGATCATCGCGGCCAACGCCGCGAAACAGAGCGCAGCTCGTATCATTTCTTCTGCTCTCCCAGTGGACCGGTTAGTACGTTTCTGCGAATGTGTGCATCGTGTGCATTAAATACTCTTGGTCCAACGCGATCATTTGCCCAGGCGATAAAAGCCATCCTGTTCTCTCCGTGACCATTTGTTCTTATTTTTACGGCGTCACCAGCTGCTATTACCTCTCGGTCAACTCTGCCGTAAGCGAGTGTATGCAAATTCGTGGTCACATTATTCACGTAGTATTTACCAACCTCAAGCTTGATTTGGCCGCCAAAGAAGAAAGGGAAAGCATCACCAATGCAGCACATGTTGTCACCATTGTTCAACGGCGTTGAAAGATATGCGTCGCTCAAATAGCGCGGAGCAGGCATACGCCGCATCCACTGCCACACTTCGTTAGCAGAGCACCATGGCGCCTCTTGCTTCGTACAAATTGTAATCTGGTCGGTAGTGTAATGATGGTAATACGACCCCTGTTGATGCGTAGCGTTCTGATTGAATCCAAATGTTCCGTCGGCTGTTGCCACTATTACTGCGGCTAGATAGACAGTAGCCATTGCTTCACCGATTGAGAATAGACCAGAGGGGTCTGCGTACATTGTGGGGCTGTTGTTCGCCCACATGTACTTGTGCAAGCTCGGCGGATCAGATGAGTTACCAAAATACGAATCCATCCCCACAAAACGTCCCTGCCCCGGATTCATGTACCTGGCACGCAGGTAGTAGAACCCGAGGTTGGGATCGAGCTGTTCGCCGGTGTAGCGGTAGTTGTTCTCGGTGCTTCCGGTGGTTGAGGCGAGGTCGCTTTCACCGAAGGCGCTGTAGGCGTAGTGGTCGGTGATGGTTTCGTTGGCGGGGTTTTGGGCGGTGCCGGTGGTTACTGGATTGCCGGCGGCGTCCAGGTTGATGGCGCTGAGCAGTCTTGTGCTGCCGAGGCCGTCGTAGTGGAAGGCGCTGGTGCCGGTGCTTGCTCCGATTCTTGCAGTCGGGTCGTTGCCGCCCTCACCCGGCGCGTTTGCGCCGACCGCTCCCGGAGGGAGAGGTGCATAGCGTGCTTCCGCAATCAGATCATCGCCGAACACATAGCTGTTCTGCAGACTGGCTTCGGGCAGGGTCGGCTCGGTGCTGCCGAGCTGCGTTGCCTTGGCGGTCCAGTCTTCGAGTACCTGCGCATAGGCCTGATTCGGGTCGACCAGGAAGCTGGTTCTTGTCTTCGTGATCGATGCACCGGTGCCGACGATCTGGGCGACGACCTGGCTGGATCGTCGGATGCCGCTGGCGTCGTACTGGTACTGGCTCGTGGTCCGGTTGCCCGCCGCTCCGGTCGGCGTCATCACGGCTTGTACGAGTCGGTTCTCGACATCCCAGCTGTAGGCGGCGAGGGTGGTGGTGCCTTGCTTCTTGGTCAGCAGATTGCCGGCGGGATCGTAGGCGTAGTCGAATGTGGCGTTGTAGCCGGTGCTCCAGACCTCTCTGGTCAGCCGGTCGTTGCTGTCGTAGGTATTGGCGGTATTGACCGTGCTGAGCGAGGTCGACGTGGTCAGACCGCCATTGCAGGTGCGGATCTGGCCGACGCAGTTGCGGGTCAGGCGGTTGCCCACTTTGGTCGCTCCTGCGCATCCTGCGCCCGCGACACTCGCACATCCCTGTGCATCGGCCGCTCCTGCGCATCCTGCGCTCGCGACAATCTGCGTGCGCAGGCTGCTGGCATCGACGGCATAGGCGAGGCCCAGCATCAGCACCCCCGCCGCCGTGCGGTGGGTCAGGTTTTTGAGCCGGTTCCGTCGATTGTCGAGGTAACTCACCGTGGACTCATTCGGCTGCGTCAGGGCTTCGCGATTGCCGACGGCATGATAGTGGTAACTTCCGTGCTGATTCGGAGCATTGCCTCCTGCCTGTGCAGCAGGAGGTTCCACTATGGCGATGGGGAGGGCGGATGCTGCACCTCGGCCCCTGCGTGAACTTCACCGACGCCGTTGAAGCGATTGGGCGTGGACAGGGCCAACGGCTGCGGGCCCTGTTCGCGCTGTCAAGGCGACGTGGTGATGCTCCAGATGTCGTCAATACCGCCGATGCGCACGCTGCCGTCGACGCGCGTACTGGGCAGGGACGATGAGGTCATGCGCAGCCGGATCTGGTCGCCTGCAACCACCGTGCCGGGCGCGGACGTGAACTTTGCGCCGTTCTTCGAGTAGACGAGGTCGGCACCGGAGACGGTTATTGCGACCGGCACATTGATGCCGGTTACCGAGACGGTATTCGATATGGTACTGCGACTGCGGCGGGCGTTTATCACGTCGGCAAAGCTGTAGCCTGCTGGTGTGCTGTCGCTGCTTCCAGTGCTTGCCGAGAACGTGCCGGAGACTCCGGAGATCGTCAGCGTCGCCTGCACGGTAGAGTTCGCCGTCGACGCGGTGACGCGCTGTACCCGGACCTGGTCGCCGCTGTTGACGCTGCCGGCGGCCGTGATGAACGGTCCGCCATTGACGCTGTAGCTGCCGCCGCTGATGCTGATTGCCGCGGGCGCGTTGGTCCCCGACACCGTCATGGGCGCGGATGTACTGAGGACATTGGTCGCCAGACCGGTCTGGCCGACGAAGCTGAAAGCGTCGGGCACAGTGTCCGTGACCTCCGTGATCGAGCTGAAGGTGGCGGACACATCGCCTATGGTCAGGGTACTGTGGGTCGCAGTCGAAAACGCGGCGGCTGTGGTGTGTCTCAGCTCGACGACCATCCCGTTCGTTACCGTGCCGGCGCTGCTGGTGAAGGCGCCTCCGTTGATGCGGTACTCACCGCCGGTCACGGAAACGGCGCTCGCGTCGTTGATACCGGCAACCGTGATCGCATTGGAAATCTGCACGCTGCTGCGTGGGACCTGGTCGATGTCGACGAAGTCAAAATTGTCGGGCGTGACATCGCGTGCTTCGCTGATCGAGGTGAAGCTGACGTCCTGGTTGCCGATGCGCAATTGCGAGGTCGAAGGCGATGCAAATCCAGGCGCCGAGTAGTGGCGCAGGGTCAGCGACTGCCCCGGATGCAGGATACTGCTGCCCCAGCTCAGCCCGCCGTCGGTGCTGATATCTCCATTGAAGACGTAGAGCCCGACGGGCGTATCGAATCCGCTGACCGCGATCGTCTCGGATGTCACCAGCACGTGCCGCGGCACCTGGGTCCGGGTTGCGAAGCTGATCGGATCGGGTTCGCCATCACCGACAATGATGTCCTGCGTCGACACCTGGTCCTGTGGGAAATGCGCGGTCTCCAGCTGACTGGCAAGCAGTCGGTTGCTCAAGGTCAATGGCGACTGCGCCGGTGCCCGCAGACCGAGGCGGACCGGCAACTGGCTGGTACCCGCGGCCAGCGCGGGCGTGGTGCAGACCACGGTCGCAGCGGCAGTGCAGGTCCAGCCGGGCTGGGCTTCAACCTGCTCCACCAGCAGGGCATCATCCAGATCGATTTCGACGCGCGCGCCGGTGACCAGTCCGATCTCAGCCTTGGGGCCGGTCGCAGAGAGGTTCCAGGCGATCGGCTGATAGTCGAACAGGGCACCCGGGGCGACGACTTCCACATTGTAGTCAGCGAGCAGCTGGAACATGACGTTTGGCGAACCGCCGAAGCGGCCAACCCGCAGCGAGCGCATGGGCAGCCAGTCCTGCCCGGTATGCCAGGCCAGCAGCGGATCACCGTCGATGTCGACTGCCATTGCCTGCAGCACGGCATTGTCCGGAAGCAGATCGTCAAGCACGAATTGCATGTCCTGTGGCTGGCCAAGGACGTCAAAGCGGGCCAACTGGTTGCGGGTGCGTCCGTAGGCTTCCGTGTGTTGCCAGCCCAGCAGAAACGAACCATCGTGGCTCAGGCCGAGCCGGATCGGGGCCTGCTGATCGGGCGAATGCGACGGCTGGAATCCCTGCAGCGTGGCGATCGGTTGCAGCGACACGTCGAACGGCTGATGGAAGATCGCGCCAGCGCTGGACAGCCAGACCACGCGCAGCTTTCCCTCGAAATCGACATCGGCATCGAACTGGTCGATGCCGACGCTGGCAGGAAGCGTGACGAGCGTGGTTTCCTCGGTCCAGGCCTGCCAACCCAGGGTGAATATGCGGGCGCGGATCTCGTCGTCCTGCGCTGTCGACGACCGCCAAGCGACGGACACTTCACAGCAATCTCCGAGCATGGCGACCGACGACACCGGTTCCGACTGCGCGGCGGCATCGACGCGATGCTCGCCGAACTGGAAACCACCGCCGCCATTGAACAACTGTCCAAACACACCGAAGCCACCTTCGGCCACCGGTCCGCTCCAGGTCACCAGCACATGGTTCAGCGAGTCCGCGGCAATCGAGGGTCGACTCTGGATTCCCGCGCTTGTCGTGTTCACGGTGACCGCGGGCCCGAGCAACTGACCATCGAGACCCACGCGTACGAGCCGGATGTCGCCAGCGTCCTCGTCGGTCTGCTGGCGGTAGGCAATCGACGCGATGCCCTGGGCATCCAGGGTTGCCACGACCTCGGCAAACACGGTGTCGGCGGTAACGAAACCGGTCAGGTCGATCGGCGCGGCAATGGCGTCGCCGTTCGCGGCGAACCGCTGCGCGCGCAGCACCGGCATGCCGAACCATTCATCCGGCCACACGGCGAGGCTGGAGGCGTCTCGGCCGGCCGCCAGCGCGACCGCGGGGGCTGCCTGATCATTGCTGGCTTCCCACAAGGTGGATTGCGGCCCGACCGGAGCCGCGAATTGGGCATGGGCGAGGAGTGGCATGGCAGACAACGCAGCTGCCAGGCCTTGTTTGACCAGGTTCATCGTTTACCTCGTTAGCAGGAGTTGGGGGTTTCGTGGATTGATCCCTCCCCACTATACGCGGAATCTGGCACCCATCAGGATCAGGCGCCGGTGCGGCTCAGTCCGCGACGGCGACTGCACTCCGCTGTAACCAGCCTCGGTAATGAATCACCGTTCCGATGAAGGGAAAGGCGGTGGCGACGTCGAACTGGAAGCGACCTTCGGATTCGGTCTCGCGGGCGCTGAGCTGGGGACAGAGCCAGCGTGGCAGGGGGATGCCGAAGGTGCGCCAGGCGATCGGTCGCATGCTGAGGCCGTGGCTATTGGTGTCGAGGGCAAAGCGGATGCGATGCGGACCGAGTTGCTCATGCAGCTGGCCTTCAAGACAGCGCATGCGACTGTTGAAGCGATGGCCACCGAAATCGCGGTGCCAGGTTTCGCCCTCGGCATCGACATCGATGCGCACCTCGACCGGACAGCGATAGCTGCGTGTCGGAAAACCGGTGAGCCGGGCGATCAGTCGGCCAATGACATGCTGTGCCGCAATGACTTCGGCTTCGCCGCGGAATACGGCGCTCTGGCTCAGGCCATGCAGAGCGCGCAGGCTGGCGGGCAGGGCATCGAAGGCGGGGCCGAGTACCTGTTGATACAGCGACGCAGATGGCGTGTTCATGCGGCGGGACCGGTAGCGAAGCGGATGCTCCGTTGCGCCAGAGTGTGCGCGAACTCGTGCAGGGGAACCAGCCCGATGCAGGGCATCGCACCGCGCACCTGCAACTGGCCGGTGATCAACAGGCGTACCAGGGATGCTGCTGCAGCGGTGGGCACATAGGGTCCATCGCCGTACTCGGCGATCAGTTGCCATTCGATGCTGAGCGGGGCGCCGTTGCGGCCGATGCCGCGCATCTGTACATGCATCGCGCCGCAGTCGCTGCCGGCATCGATCCAGCGCTCGCTCAGACGACGCGCCCAGTCGGCATACGGAGTCAGCGAACGCAGCAGGCGCAGGCGCACCAGCAGGCCGCCGAGCCAGGTGCCGAAATGCATGCGATGCAACTCGAGCCCGGCGCGCATCTGCAGACTGCGCAAGCCTGGATAGCGCGCCGGCAACAACAGGGGATCGGGCACGGCGCAGTAGGCGAGCCAACGCGCGCCCACCGGTTTGGCGTAGCGATGGCGGCGCAGACTGCTCCAGCCGGCGCGCGCTGCAGGCGCAGCGTCGATGAACTGGATATGCGGTTTGCCAACCGTGGAGAGCACCGAGCGCACCGTCGCCGCACCGCGCTCGGCGCGATTGCCGGGGGTGATGCCGATATCGACATGCAGCAGTTGCCGGAAGGATTCGCGATGGGCATCGATGACCGCCGCCGACAGCGCCGGCACGGTGCTGGCGCCACTGGTGATCAATACGCCAGCGGCGCGCGCCGCGGCATCCAGCACGCCGATGCCGGCAACATGGTCGGCGGCATCGGCAAGATCGATGTAGTGGAAGCGTTCGGCGATGGCGAGGCGCGCGAGCGCGTAGTCGCGCTGCTGGAACGGTCCGCAGGTATCGATCAGCACGTCCGGTCGGGCAGCGATCAGGATGCGCTCGGCATCGCCATGATCGAGATCGATCTGCAGGGTTTCGATGGCGATGGCATCGCCCAGTCTGCGCGCCAGCGCCTCCAGTTCCCGCTGCCTGCGCCCGGCCAGCACAAGCTGCACGCCGTCGATGCTGACCAGCAGGGCAGCCAGACGTTGCCCGAACATGCCGCTGGCCCCGAGCAGGACCACGCGCAGGCTTCGCCCGGTGGGGCTGTTGGCTGCCGCTGGGTTGGAGTGGTCTTGTTGCATGAGTTGGCTCAGTACTGTGAACGCGCTGTATGCAGTCGTCAGTGCGCGACGCGCGCATTCTGGTCACCCGACAAGATTAGCGCCCTCGTGTGAAGCGTTCGTATGCTCAGTAGCCGTCGGCCCAGTTCCACCACCAGGCCTTGGGCTGGCGCGGTAGTGTCGACCATCCCTGATTGATCGCCGCGAGATCACCAGCGATCCAGGCGCGACGGTGGGCTTCGCTGGCCACCAACTGCTGGCTCTGCATCAGGCGTGGATACAGTGCGGTGCGCGCCAGCGCGGGATAGCGCGTGAGCAGACTGAGCAGGCTGAAGCCATCGCGCTCGTCGCCGAGTTCGGCAAGCTTGGCCGCAGTCCTTTCAACTTTGGCCGATATCGCAGCAGACTCGCGCAGCGCCAGATCGAGGGCGATCATCGTGCTTTGGAATTCGCGGTCTGCTTCTGGTCGCAGCGGCGTGTAGGCGTGGTCCGCCTCGAATCGCATCTGGTAGCCAGCCGGCACCAGGATCTCCTCGGCGCCGATCTCGTAGGCGACCCAGCCACTGCGTACCAGGACGCGACCGCTGCCATCGGATTGTTTCCAGATGTCGAAGTCACAGCCAAGATCCATCAGTTCGGCCTCGCCGCTGCTGATGCCGAACCAGCCGGGCGGCGCCCAGATGCGCGCACGCAGATGGCCATGTTCAAGCGCCAGACGATGATGGCCACGACGGGTTTCCAGCAGGCGCAGGCTGGAATCCGGAGACACGGCGAGGCGACCGATGCGGGCAACCTCGATGTCGAGCAGCTGTCCGCTGTCCGTGTGCAGCCATTGACCGGGCGCAATCCGCGTCGACTCGGCAGCATCAGCGCGCACGGTCCAGGCCTGGCCCTCACGCCAGTCCAGGCGCCAGCCAAGGTAGCCTGCGAACGCGACGCCCGCGATCAGGACGGAAGCACTGGCGACCAGCAGGCGCTGCCAGCGGCGCCGGCGCTGCGTGCCCGGATGCGCGAGCGGCGGTGGCGCGTTCAGGCCGCGCGCGCGTGCCGAATACGGGGCCAGCAGGTTCTGCAGATGCTGCAGTTCGTCATCGCCTGGCTGCTGCGGATTCCACAGCGGATCGGGGAGATCATTCATTGCGTACTCCAGCGCGCATGCCGTCCTGGCCGACACCCAGAAGGGCGCGCAATTTGGTCATGCCGCGGTGCAGATTGACCCGTACCGAATCGGCACCGAGGCCGGTCAAGTCGGCGATTTCCGGCCCGCTCAGGCCTTCGACCAGACGCAGGGTCAGGGTCTCCCGGTAGGCCTCTGGCAGGCTTGCCAAAGCCTGCAATACGCGTTCGGCATCGCTCTGGTCTTCCGGCGAAGTGTCGGCACTGATCACCTCGATCGGGTCTTCCCAGCGCTGTTCCCGCTGCGCCTCCTTCGGCTGGATGCGGCGCGCCATGGTGGCGATCCAGGGACCGAATTTCGCCGGATCCTGCAGTTGGCCGAGTTGCGCGAACGCGCGCGCAAAACACTCCTGGCTCAATTCATCGGCCAGCGCCGGGCGGAAGCGGCCCAGCAGGATGCCATGCACCAGGGCAATGAAGCGCCGATGCAAGGCCGCATACGCGCTCTGCGAGCCACAGCGGGCTGCGCGCGTATGCGCCGCGACATCGAAGTTGGCGCGCGATGCGACTGGGGTCTGCAACGGTGTTGGTTCCTGATCTGTACGCACAGGAGTGGTCTGGAGCCAGAAGTGTTAACCGGGAGCGCCGCGCTCGCATGATCGCAGTGTCTGCACTGACGTGCTGGTTGCGCCGCTCGCTGAGCACGCCGGGGTGTTGGCGAGGCCGCACGGGTTCAACGGTGCCAGCAGGGTCGGATAACAGTATTGCGCCAGCGCGGCTCTTCCCCTGTACCTGAGGGAGGAGTGACCATGCGTACGATTGTTCTGTTCTGCCTGCTGCTGGGTCTGGGCTGCGGACGCGCCGACGATGGCCCGGCGATCTGGGATGGGCTGCCGGCGGTCGATGCCGATCACCTGGTGGGGCCGTATGCCGGTAGGCGGATCTGCCCAATGTGCCAGCACGGCTATGACGCCGGCATGCTGGTCTTCCTGCGCAGCGATGTTGCGCCGGCCGATGCGCGCCGATTGTCCACGCTGTTGCAGGTGATGACCGCGGAAATCGCTGACGCGCGCTTCCGCTCCTTCGTGCTGGTCACTGGCGCGCATCCGTCCGCTGATTTGCTGGGTATCCTGCGCGGCTCCGGCAGCAGTTGGCACGTCGCGCACCTGCCTGTCACTGAACGTGCCCAGGCAGCGCGTGACTTTTCCCTGGCCCTGGACCAGCGCAGCCATGCCCTGGTGTTCGCGCAGCGGCGTCTGCTGTGGCGCTTTGATCCCGAATCGATTTCCTCTTCAGACCTGCCGGCGCTGCGCGCGCACAGCGGCTATGCGATGGCTCTGCTGAAATCGAGCTATCCGGTGGCTGTGAGCGCTGGCGGACCCGATACGCCGAAGGGACTGCTATGGGCGGCCCCGGCGCAACTTTCCGCGCGCATCAAGATTGCCGTAGGTGCCGCGATGCGCGTCTGCCTTTTTGATGCGGCTGGCAAGCGCCCCCGTTCTGGTGCACTGGTGTCCTTGCAGTTGCGGGAGGCGCCGGCGCGCCGGCATTGGGCGCGCAGTGACGCCGAGGGTTGCGTCGAGGTTCATGGGCTGGTTGTCGGTCAACAGATCCTGCTTGAGCTGCAACAGGTCCTGCAGCCTGCGCTGACGACGCGCTACACGCTGACAGCTGACGATCGGCAAGATGTCCAGGTGACCGCGCAGGATGTCGAGGTGTCCGCCGCGACAATCACGGGCGCAGTCACCGGGCAAGAGCGCGTGGTCGGCCTGCCCTGCGAGGGTTGCACCCTGGTGTTCGACGGATTGCCTCAGCCGTTGCGTACGCGGGCGCGCATTGCACCAGCGAACGAGCCGGGCGAATCATTGCAGTTGTCCGGGATCGTGCGCGATGGATCCGGTGCTGCCCGCGCTGGCGTAGTGATCTACGCCTACCAGACCGATCGCGAGGGTCGCTATCCCCGGGATCGCAACAGCAGGGGTGCTTCTGCGGCTCATGGGCGTCTGCGCGGCTGGGCGGTCAGCGCCGCCGATGGCAGCTACGCATTCGACACGATCCGCCCGGCCAGCTATCCGTTTCGTCGCGAGCCCCAGCACATCCATATGCATGTGATTGAACCCGGTCGCTGCACCTATTATCTGGGGGATGTGCTGTTTGCCGACGATCCCTATCTCGAGGCCAGCCATCGCGCGCGTCCGCATCAGTTGCGCGGGGGCAGCGGTGTCGTACATCCGCAGGGTTCCGCCGCTGCCGGCTGGAGCGCGCTCCGTGACATCAGCCTGGGCGCGAATGTGCCGGGTTATGCCGGCTGCCTTGGCAAGTCCTGATCGGGCGTCTCGTGCACATCGCGGGCAGCAGGAGCGAGCGGAAGCAACAGTGTTGCTTGCCGATGCAAAGGCTGGGGCGGCGGCGATCCACCAAACTACAGGCGGCAGCTCGCGCCTGCTTGCCGGTGGTTACTCCGGAGGTGCGACAGCTGATGCGCTGGGTGACCTTGTGGTTCATGCGGTTCCTTGCCTGGCCATGCGCTCGAGCGTGTCGGCGAGCTGCCGGTAGTCGGTGTCGCGCTTCGTGTGGTTGCGGCGCGCCATGTTCTGAAGCTTGCGGCGAATGCCTGGCAGCTCGCTGGCCTGCGGCAGACCGATCAACGCGAAGTCGGGTGCTTCTCGTTCAAGCGACAGCAGGAAGTCGCGGGCTGACGCGTCCATGAGTTGGGGGATGCGTTTGATCATGCGTGATCGTGACTGCAGCAAGGCCTCGACCGTCACCGGCTCGGCGCTCATCCCACGAAACTGCCGGTCGAACACTTCGGCGAAATCGACAGGCTCTCCTGGTGCGAGCATCTCCGCGGCTAGTTTCGGGCTGACGGCCAGATAGACCAGGAACGTGCGCCACAGAGTCTCGTCGAGACCGCCGCAATCGAGCAGCAGACCGACGTCGAACCAGTCGCGGGGGTGCTGACGGGACAGCGCGGCGGCGAGCTTGCCGGCGTAGAGATCGGCGAAGTGAAGCACCTGCACTTGGGCAGAACCGAATTTGCGCTCCACTTCGGGTCGCAGATCCATGCGCCGCACCGGATGCACGGTGCCGCGCATGACTGGCGTAGTTTCGATCTTGACCTGGGTGCGGCCGCGGCTTGCGATCAGGCGATTGACCGTGTCTGCACCATCCCCTGCCGATGGACGTACCTGCAGCCGCAGCGGTGGCGCAGCGAGACGTGCAGAGAGTGCCTCCATCGCCTCGCCGATCTGCGCAGCGTCCACTCGGTAGTCCTGCACCGGCAACCACGTGAGGTCGATATCGACGGACAGCCGTGGCATGTCGTGCTCGAACAGGTTGATCGCTGTACCACCCTTGAGAGCGAAGCGTGGCTCGGTATCGAGCAGCGGCAGCATCTGCACCAGCAGACTGACGCGATCCAGGTAGCGCTTATCCCAGGTGCTCATCGAGCGCCTCCGGGAGGGTGATCTGGTACTTCGGATGCAGGCGCCCGCCGGGCGCGAGCACGCGCTTGCCGCTACCCAGATCGACGCCGTCGAGCGATACGCGCGCGAGCCAGGTGTGCTTGTGGCGTTCCGCCAACGCAAGAAAAAGACGCTTGGCCTTGACGCTGGTGCAGCGGCAGAGCAAACGGCTGACCTGGTCGGGCCGTAGTCCGTTGAGGCCTTGGATCACGGCGTCGGCTTCGAGGATCTGAGCCGTACCAGGCGGCTCGTCGCATAGTTCGAGCGCCGCACGCTCGTTGCTGGCCATTACAACGCCGGCGCCCAGGGTGTTGGCGTCGACTTCGAGTTCGAGGCCATGCTCGAACAGGCGCTCGTCGTCGGCTTCGCTGGCGAAGCGCATCGAGGTCGGCGGGAAGGGTCCGCGACCGCAGTGCGCGAAACGCTCGGGGATGGTCAGCTTGGGGACCCAGCCGGGCAGGCGATCCGGCCCATAGAGGGTCACCTCCCCAGCTGCGCCGAATTGGAGATAGTGCTCGTGCCCGCGCCACGCCAGCGCGAAGCGTCCTCCCACGTGCAGACGCAGGCCCTCTCGTTGCTGCAGTGACTGCATGAGGCCAGCCCAGTGCAGGCGGGCCCGAGGGTTCGTGTAGACCCCTCGCGCCGGCGCGGTGAGCCAGCCACTGCGCACGTAGCGGGCGAGCAGGCTGCTCGAATAGCCCTGCGCACGCAGCCAGCGCGCCGAAGCCAGATCGGTGTCGCCCAACTCGCGCAGCAGTTGGTTTAGCTTTGAGCATTTTTGCTCACTCATGGTGAGCAAATTAGTCCTAAGGCAAACCTGATGCAAGCCCTCGGTTTACGGGATGCTCTAGATCCTCACCCTGAGTGTGGAAAATGTCCGATTGCCAAACCAGGGCTTCGATTTGCAGGAGCACGTAAGGTCGCATAGCGTAGGGTCGCAGGCGAGCCGATCATTCGAACAGCTGCGCGTGCAGCACCTCGTTTGCAAACCCGGTTGAGGGCGCTCGTGCTTGTCCGCCTTGGCCTCGAGGGCGGTGGCATGCGGATCAATCATGATCTGATCGATCAGCGGGTTGATGTCCAAGCGCACTGGTGTCGGTGCCCCGGTCGTCTGAAGACGTTCACGGACGCCCGCGGAGCCGAGATCACTTTCCGATGCAGAATGAACTGAAGATGGCACCAAGAAGATCGTCGTTGCGGTATTCGCCGGTGAGGGTGGCGAGTTGCTGCTGTGCCAGTCGGAGTTCTTCCGCGGCAAGTTCGCCGGCACGGTTTCGGACCAGATGCTGCTCGGCCAGTTGCAGGTGCTCGGCGACTTCCTGCAATGCGAGCACGTGGCGGGTACGCGCGGAATAGGCGCCCTCGCTGCCATCACCATGACCGGCAAGCTGGCGCAGTTGATGCCGCAAACTAGCCAGCCCGGCGCCGGTCAGTGCCGAAATATCGAGATGGATTTCAGCGCTGGCGGGTGCGTCTGCGCGCAGCTTCTGCAAGTCTGGCGACGGGCTTCGTTCGCCCCGCAGATCGCTCTTGTTGTGCAGCACCAGCCGGCGCGCGCGCGCCGGGGCCTCGGCACGCAGAGCGTCGAGTTGGTCCTCATCCTCGGGTGCCAGCACGATCAGGGCCAGATCGGCGCGTTCGAGTTCGGCACGGGCACGGCGCACGCCTTCCTGTTCGATGCTGTCGTCGCTGTCGCGCAGGCCGGCGGTGTCGACCAGGGTGAGCGCGACGCCATCGACATCGATATGCTCGCGCAGCAGATCGCGGGTGGTGCCCGGTTGTGCGGTGACGATGGCGCGATCACTGCGGGCGAGGGCATTGAGCACACTGGACTTGCCGGCATTGGGCCGACCGATCAGTACCGTGTGCAGGCCATCGCGCAGGCGCTGACCACGACGTGCCCCGGCCAGCAGTTCGGCCAGATGCGTGCGCAGGCTGGCGATGTCGGACATCAGCCGGTGATCGGCCAGGAAGTCGATTTCCTCTTCGGGAAAATCGATTGCGGCTTCGATGTACATGCGCAGCATTTCCAGACGCTTCTGCAGGGCCTGCACTTCCTCGGAGAATGCGCCTTCCAGAGAGCGCAGCGCGGCGCGCGCCTGCGCCTCGGACTGGCTGGAGATCAGGTCGGCAATGGCCTCGGCCTGGGCCAGATCGATCTTGCCATTGAGAAAGGCGCGCTCGCTGAATTCGCCGGCGCGCGCGCTGCGGGCGCCGAGCTCGATACAGCGGCGCAGCAGGCGGTTGAGCACGATCATCGCGCCATGCGCCTGCAGTTCGACGATATCCTCGCCGGTGAAGGAGTTGGGTGCCGGAAAATACAGCGCGACACCATGGTCGATGGCCTCGCCATAGCCATCGCGAAAGCGCACGAACTGGGCCAGGCGCGGCTGCAACCTGCGCTGGCCGAGCTTCCAGCCGATCTGCCGGGCCGCCGGGCCCGACAGGCGCACGATGCCGATACCGCCAGCGCCCGCCGGCGTGGCAATCGCGACAATGGTGTCGCTGCGTTCGCTCATCGCCAGCCTCCCTGTCTGCAGCGGGCTGCGCGCCCGCGGATCACGTGCATGGGTGATCCGCGGTTCGGCATCAGCTGACCGGCTTGGCCTTGTTCATCGCCTGTCGCGTGATCCACCATTGCTGGAGAATGCCAAGTGCACCATTGACCGTCCAGTACAGCACCAGGCCGGCCGGGAAGAAGATCATGATCACCGAGAACGCCAGTGGCATGTACTGCAGGATCTTCTGCTGCATCGGGTCCATGCCGGCTGGCGGAGGCGTCATCTTCTGGGTCAGCCACATGGTCAGGGCATTGAGTACCGGCAGCACGAAGTAGGGATCGTGCGCGGTCAGGTTGGTCAACCAGCCCATGAAGGGCGCATGGCGCATTTCAACGCTTTCGATCAGCACCCAGTACAGGGCAATGAAGAGGAACATCTGTGGCAGCAGCGGCAGACAGCCACCGGCCGGATTGATCTTCTCTTTCTGGTACAGCTCCATCATTGCCTGGTTGTATTTCTGCTTGTCGTCGCCGTAGCGTTGCTTGAGCGCTTCCATGCGCGGCTGCACCATGCGCAGCTTGGCCATCGAGCGGTACTGCGCGGCTGCCAGCGGATACAGCAGAATCTTCAGCAGGATCGTGGTCAGGATGATCGCCCAGCCCCAGTTGCCGGTGAGCTTGTGCAGGGGATTGAGCACGTAGCGGAACAGCGGTTCGGCAAACAGGCGCACCAGTCCGTAGTCAAGCGCAAGGCCGAGGCCGGGTGCGATGTCGTTGAGTCGTTCCTGCTGCTTGGGTCCGATGTAAAGCCGGCTCTCGGTGCTGACGCTCTGGCCGGTCGGCACACTGAAGGCCGGATCCTGCAGACGCAGCATGTAGCGCGGGCTGGTTTCGCTGCCCATCACGGCTGTCGAATAGCTGACATCTCCCTGCGCTGCCGGGATCCAGGCGACAAAGAAGTAGTGCTGCAACATGGCCGCCCAGCCGCCGCGGATATTGCGTTTCAGCGGCTCATCGTTGAAATCGTCGAAGGCGAGTTTTTCGAACTTCTCCTCCGGGCTGTACCAGGAAGCGCCAACAAAACTGAATTGCTGTGGATCGGTGATCGAGAAGCCGCCTTTCTTCGGCGGCGGCGGTCCGCGCTGGATCTGGGTGTACGGGCGTCCGCTCCAGGGGCTGCCGCTTTCGTTGCGGACCGTCTGGCGCTGGCGGATGACATAGTCGCCGCGGTGGAAGAGGAATACCTTCTCGACCGTGATGCCGCTGGGATCGGTCCAGGTCAGCGGCACTTCGAGTTGATCGCTGCCGGCCTCAAGCACATAGCGCGTGCGCTCGGCAGTGAAAACGGACTGGTGGCTTGGTGCCGCGGCCTTGGCCGACACCAGGCCGGACTGCGCGACAAACCAGTGCGCCGGATCATTGTCGAGCAGGCGCACGACCGGCTTGTCCGAGCCCGCCTCCTGCGGATAGCGCTTGAGGTCGGCGCTGAGTACATCACCGCCGCGGGTGTCGATCCGCAACGACAGCAGATCGGTCTCGACCTCGATGATAGGAGTCGGCGCGCGCGCTGCGACGCTGGTGTCGACTGCCGCAGACGACCCTTCCGGTGGCAGCGGCTCCATGTCGCTGGGCATGGTCGGCACATCGTCGTCGATGGCTTCGGAGCCGTCCGCGAGGCTGGCGGGCGCGGATTGCGCGGGGCGTGGTTGCGGGGCGTTGTAGTCGTTCTGCCAGGCCTGCCACAGCAGATAGCCGACAGCGAAGAGCGCCATCCACAGAAACAAGCGCGTGTTATTCATGAGTTTGGACAACCTGATGGGTGAACGGACGCCTTAGGGCTTGCTGGCGTCGGCGGGAGAATCCGGCATTTTGCCCGCGTCAGCTTGCAGCTTCAATGCAGCGGCGCGACTGAGTATCCGCGTGATGTCCTGTCGGAGCGAGGGATTGTCGGCGCTGGCGATGCTGCCGCGGGCCAGAATGACCAGGTCGATGGCAGGGAACTGCGCCCGCGAGAGCCGGAATGCCTCGCGCAGCAGGCGTTTGATCCGGTTGCGGTCATGGGCGAATTTGACGACACGCTTGGGGACGGTAATTCCGAGCCGGGCCTGATCGCCCTTGGCTGGCGTGACCAGTACTCTGAAAAAGTTCGAGCCGGCACTCTGGCCGGCTCGAAAGACTTCATCGAAAGCTGCTCGGTTCAACAGCCGTGCGGCACGCGGAAAGCGATTTCCGCCCACGGCAGGGCGAGCGCTATGGAATCAGGTTGGCACGGCCCTTGGCACGGCGCGCGTTGAGAATCTTGCGTCCGTTCTTGGTGGCCATACGGGCGCGGAAACCGTGGTCACGGGCGCGCTTGAGATTGCTGGGTTGGAAGGTGCGCTTCATGGCGGCAGCCTCTACTCACGTGGATGAAAGGGTCGGCGAGAATACGGGGCGAATGCGCTGTCGTCAAGTCAAAACAGCCGCTTAGCGCAGATATTCGGGCAGCTGCCTGCTATTTGTCCACAGGTGATCGGCATCAGGACGGGTTATCCACAGCCTGCTAGACTGCTCGACCCCTGCTGATGCGAGCCCCTCCGAATATGCAAAGCCTTTGGGATCGCTGTGTTTCGCGCCTGGAGTCCGAGTTCAGCGAACAGGACATTCTGACCTGGTTGCGGCCGCTGCAGGTGCAGGAGACCGACGGCCTGTTGCGTCTGTTGGCGCCCAATGGCTTCGTT
Organism: Pseudomonadota bacterium; assembly: GCA_022843465.1. Taxonomy (GTDB): domain Bacteria; phylum Pseudomonadota; class Gammaproteobacteria; order Xanthomonadales; family Ahniellaceae; genus 0-14-3-00-62-12. The sequence goes on from JALHNO010000015.1 coordinate 26,199, forward strand.
CTTGATGTCGTTCGCGAGCGATTCCAGCAGCGAATCGAGGCGGTGGCGGCTCATCTGGCGGGTACGCCGCTGGAAATCCGCTTTGAGGTCGGCTCGCTGGCGCGCCAGAGCGCGGAACCGCGCGAACCGCGACCCTTGCCGGCGCCCACCGTGACCGCCGTGGACCTCGAATTCGATGGCAATCTCGATCCGCACTACACCTTCCATAATTTTGTCGAAGGGAAGTCCAATCAGCTCGGTCGCGCGGCGGCGTTCCAGGTTGCGATGAATCCCGGTCGGCGGGAGTCCAATCCGCTGCTGCTCTATGGCGGTACCGGGCTCGGCAAGACCCATCTGATGTATGCGGCCGGCAATTTGATGAAACAGAACATCCCGGGCTTTCGCGTGCTGTATCAGCGTTCCGAGCAGTTCTTCAGCGCCATGATCAAGGCACTGAATGCCAAGAACATGGACGATTTCAAGAATCGCTATCGCTCGGTCGATGCCCTGTTGATCGATGACATCCAGTTTTTTGCCGGCAAGGATCGCACCCAGGAAGAGTTTTTCCACACCTTCAACGCCCTCTTCGAGTCCAACCAGCAGATCATCCTGACCTGCGACCGCTACCCGAAAGAGGTCGAAAATATGGAACCACGACTGACCTCGCGCCTGGGCTGGGGTCTTCCGGTGGCGATCGAGCCCCCGGATTTCGAGACCCGCGCCGCCATCCTGCTGCGCAAGGCCGAGTTGAAGGGTCTCGCGCTGCCCGAGGAAGTCGCTTTCATGCTCGCCAAACGGATGCGCTCGCATGTGCGTGATCTCGAGGGTGCGCTCAACACGCTGGCGGCGCGCGCGCATTTCACCGGGCGGGCGATCACCATCGAGTTTGCCCAGGAGGCACTGCGCGACCTGCTGACGGTCCAGGAGCGTACCCTGAGCATTCCGAACATCCAGAAGGTGGCGGCCGACTACTACCAGCTGCGGGTATCCGACCTGCTGTCGAAGCGGCGTACCCGGCAGCTGGCGCGCGCCCGCCAGATGGCGATGGCCCTGTGCAAGGAGTTGACCAGTCACTCTCTGCCGGAGATCGGCGACAGTTTTGGCGGTCGCGACCATACGACCATCCTGCACGGCTGCAGGCTGATCGCCGAGCTGCGGGAAACCGACGGCAAGCTGCGCGAAGACTGGGAGAAGCTGATGCGTTCGCTGTCGGGCTGATGGCCGTCAGGTGCTGTTTGGGGACAGCCTGTGGACAATCTGTGTGCTCAGGGTTATCCACAAATGCTCCACAGCTGCCAGGCTGGCTTCCCCACAACATTCCAATGGCTTGAAACGCTGATGGAGCAAGGCTTAGCGACTGATCCTTGAAGTTATCCCCATCCTTCATCATCATCAACATCCTATATTAAATAAAAGAGAAGCGCCCCGTTTTGGTGCGCAGCGTCCCAGCCACAGCAAGCCAGATCAGTGCCTTCGCCGCCGGCGACTGAACACTGCACTGGCTCCAGTCGAGAGTGAGCCGATATGAAATTCAGCATCCAGCGAGAAGCCCTGCTGCGACCCTTGACCCAGGTGGTGGGTGTGGTGGAGCGTCGACAGACGTTGCCGGTACTGGCCAATGTGCTGGTCGTTGTCGAAGACGGCAGTGTCGGCCTGACCGGTAGCGATCTCGAGGTCGAGATGTTTGCGCGCTGCGCCGCTGAAGAAACCGGCAATGGTGAGATCACCCTGCCGGCGCGCAAGCTGTTCGATATCGTCCGGGCTCTGCCCGACGGCAGTCGGATCGATGTCGTCCAGAGCGCGGATCGGGTGACCCTGAGGGCGGGCAAGAGCAAGTTCACCTTGTCGACCTTGCCGGCCAGTGAGTTTCCGACCGTTGACGATATCGACGTGGTTGAGCGGGTGACCCTGTCCGAGGCGACCCTGAAGGAGCTGATCGACCGGACCGGTTTTGCGATGGCGCACCAGGATGTCCGCTATTACCTGAACGGTTTGCTGTTTGACCTGCGCGAAGGTGCGCTGCGTTGTGTCGCCACCGATGGTCATCGCCTGGCGCTCTGCGAGACGCCGATCGATCTTTCGGTCAAGGCGCGAAAGCAGATCATCATTCCGCGCAAGGGTGTGCTCGAGCTGCAGCGACTGCTCGACAGCGGTGAGGGCACCGTCGAAATCGAGTTCGGCAAGAACCATGTGCGGGTTCGCCGCAATGATTTCGTGTTTACGTCCAAGCTGATCGATGGCCGTTTCCCTGACTACGAGGCGGTGATCCCGATTGGCGCCGACAAGACCGTGGTGCTTTCACGTGATGAACTGAAGGCGGCGCTGACGCGCGCGGCCATCCTTTCGAACGAGAAGTATCGTGGGGTCAAGCTGGACGTGTCGGTCAATCGTCTGTTGATCGTCGCCCACAATCCGGAACAGGAAGAGGCGACCGAAGAGGTAGAGGCCGATACTGTGGTCGACGGTCTTTCGGTGGGCTTCAATGTGAATTATGTGATGGATGCGCTGAGCGCGCTGCGCGGTCTGCAGGTGATGCTGTGTTTGCGCGACAGCAACTCGAGCTGTCTGATCCGAGATGCCGAGAATGACCGTTCGCGACATGTGATCATGCCGCTGCGCTTGTGACCCGGAGGGTGCGCTTTATGCCTGTCTGCTGGCCCCGGCTTGTCCGGGGCTTGTTTTTTCTGGCCGTGGGCGCCAGTGGCGGCCGCTATGCGGGAAGTGCGGTTCATGCACATTGAGCGACTTCAGATTGCTGATCTGCGCGTGCTGGCGACGGCGGACCTCCAGTTGCGGCCGGGGATCAACTTTTTTCTCGGCGCCAATGGCGCCGGCAAGACCTCGGTACTGGAGTCGGTTCACCTGCTGAGCTATGGCCGCAGTTTTCGTGCCGGCGGGCGTGATGTGCTGGTTCGACGCGGCGCCGAGTCGGCTCGCGTGTTTGCTGAGCTGGTCGGGCTGGAAGGTAGTCGGACCCGGCTCGGTATCGAGCGCAGCGGAGCGACCTGGCGCGGTCGCGTCAATGACGCCGATATTGGTCAGCTGCACGAGTTGTTTCTGCGCTGCGCCGTGGCGTGTTTCGAGCCAGGCTCTCACGAGTTGATTTCCGGGGCGTCTGACGGGCGTCGCAGCCTGCTCGACTGGGGTGTGTTCCACGTGGAACCAGATTTCCTTGCGCTCTGGCGTCGTTATCAACGGGCGTTGCGCCAGCGCAATGCCTTGCTGCGCGACCAGGCCCCTGATGATTGGTTCGCGCCGTGGGAGCGCGAGATGGCCGAGTCGGGGATTGTCGTAACCAGGATGCGGGAAGCCTATGCTGCGGTACTGGCGGAATCGGTCGTGGCCACTGCTGGCGAGATTCTTCCCGAGTTCAGCGGACTGAAGTTTCAGCTGCTGAGTGGCTGGAAGGACGATGCACCGATGGACCCAGGAGCTGCCGCGGACCGGCTGGCGGTCGAGCGGGGCAGGGACCGCCAGCGAGGTTACAGCCGGCGCGGACCTCATCGTGCGGACTGGGGACTGCTGTTCGACCAGGTTGCCCGCCGCGAGCACTTGTCGCGTGGCCAGGAAAAGTTGTGCGCGCTGACCGTGATCCTGGCGCAACTGGAATGCTTGCAGCGCCTGCGCCGGGATTGGCCCGTGCTGCTGCTGGATGATCTGGGCAGTGAACTGGACGCCGAACACCAGGCCCATGTGCTGAACTGGATGCAGCTGCGGCCGGTCCAGGTGCTGATCACCGGTGTCGAGTTGCCGCCGGCGCTGGGCGACCGCGATGCGCGTCTGTTCCACGTGGAACAAGGCCGAGTCAAGCCCATCACTGGTATACTTTGACGGTTGGGGCGCTCGCAACGCACGGGCAGCAGAACGCTGACCCGCATCCCGTAGCGAACACCCCCGGGTAGGCCCGACCTGCGTCGCTGGACGCAAGGGCGGCCGCCCCAGAGAGCCCCAGAATCCCACGCCCGGCTAGCCGGGCAATGTCGGAAAGCGCATGACCAACAGCTACGACTCAGACAGTATCAAAGTCCTCAAAGGCCTGGACGCTGTCCGCAAGCGGCCCGGCATGTACATCGGCGATACCGATGACGGCACCGGCCTGCACCATATGGTGTTCGAGGTGGTCGACAATGCCATCGACGAGGCACTCGCTGGCCATTGCGATACCGTCCTGGTCACCATCCACGCCGAGGGCTCGGTATCGGTACTCGACAACGGACGCGGCATCCCGGTCGGCATGCATGAGGAAGGTCGGTCAACCGCCGAAATCGTGATGACGGTCCTGCACGCCGGCGGCAAGTTCGACGACAACAGCTACAAGGTTTCCGGCGGACTGCACGGCGTCGGCGTTTCCGTGGTCAACGCGCTGTCCGAGACGCTGTGGCTGGACATCTGGCGCGAGGGCTTCCACTACCGTCAGGAATACAAGCTCGGCGACCCGGTCTATCCGATCAAGCAGATGGAAGCCAGCCAGAAGCGCGGCACCCAGGTCCGCTTCCTGCCCAGCAAGGAAATTTTCTCCGACGTCGAATTCCATTACGACATTCTGAGCAAGCGCCTGCGCGAACTGGCCTTTCTCAATTCCGGCGTGCGCATCCAATTGCGCGACGAGCGCGGTGACGGCAAGGAGGACGTGTTCCAGTACGAGGGCGGTATCCGCAGCTTCGTCGAGCATCTCTCGCAATTGCGCACGCCATTGCACCCGCAGGTCGTCAGCTTCATTGGCAGCACGCCCGAAGGCATTGCCGTTGACGTTGCCCTGCAGTGGACTGACGCCTATGAAGAGCGCATGTACTGCTTCACCAACAATATTCCACAGAAGGACGGTGGCACCCATCTGGCGGGCTTCCGCGCTGCCCTGACGCGCACCCTGGGCAACTACATCGAATCGTCCAATCTGCAGAAGCAGGCCAAGGTCAGTCTGACCGGCGATGACATGCGTGAGGGCATGATCGCCGTGCTCTCGGTCAAGGTGCCCGACCCCAAGTTCAGCTCGCAGACCAAGGACAAGCTGGTTTCCTCCGAGGTCAAGGGTGCCGTCGAAGTCGTCATGGGCGACAAGCTCGGCGATTTCCTGCAGGAAAACCCGCTGGTTGCCCGCGCCATCTGCGAGAAAGTGGTGGACGCCGCCCGCGCCCGCGAAGCCGCCCGCAAGGCGCGCGAATTGACCCGACGCAAGGGCGCCCTGGACATCGCCGGTCTGCCCGGCAAGCTGGCCGATTGCCAGGAAAAGGATCCGGCGCTGTCCGAACTGTTCCTGGTCGAGGGCGACTCCGCCGGTGGTTCGGCCAAGCAGGGCCGCAACCGCAAGACCCAGGCGATCCTGCCGCTCAAGGGCAAGATCCTCAATGTCGAACGCGCCCGTTTCGACAAGATGCTGGGCTCTGCCGAGGTCGGCACCCTGATCACCGCGCTAGGCTGCGGCATCGGCAAGGACGAGTTCGACGTCAACAAGCTGCGTTACCACCGCATCATCATCATGACCGACGCCGACGTTGATGGCTCGCATATCCGCACCCTGCTGCTGACCTTTTTCTATCGGCAAATGCCGATCCTGATCGAGCGCGGCCATGTCTTCATCGGCCTGCCGCCGCTGTACAAGCTCAAGCAGGGCAAGCAGGAGATGTATCTGAAGGACGATGAAGCCCTGGCCGTCTACCTGATCAACAACGCCGTCGACGACGCCGAGCTGGTACCGGCCGAAGGCGTGCCCGCCATCAAGGGCCCTGGCCTGGAAAAGCTGCTGCGTGACTATCAGCATGCGAAAGACCAGGTGCAGCGCCTCAGCAACCGCGTGGACCCCATGTTGCTCAATGCGATGATGGATGCGCCCGCCGTCGAAGAGACCCTGATTGGCGATGTCGCGGCGTTCCAGGCATGGGCGGATCAACTTGCGGGCAGCATCAACAACCGCGGTCTCGGTCGTGCCCAATACCGGCTGACCGCGGTGGCTGCCGAAGGCGAGCAGGGCGCTGCGCTCCGGATCAGCAAGCAACACCATGGCCTGTCCAGCGAGGCGCTGCTGTCGCAGGCCTTCTTTGCCGGCAACGACTACGCGGCAATCCGGGAAATAGCCAATCAAATCAATGGTTTGGTTGGAGATGGCGGGCGCGTGTCGCGGGGCAACCGCAGCACCGAAGTACGCAATTTCGGTGACGCCCAGGCCTGGCTGATGGAAGAAGCCAAGCGCGGCCGAACCATCCAGCGCTTCAAGGGCCTGGGCGAAATGAATCCCGAGCAGCTCTGGGAGACCACGGTCAACCCGGAGACCCGCCGACTATTGCAGGTTCGTATCGAAGATGCGGTCGCCGCCGACCAGATCTTTGCGACCCTGATGGGCGATGTGGTCGAGCCACGCCGCGCGTTCATCGAAACCAATGCGCTGAGGGTGAGCAATCTGGACGTCTGATCAGGCTTGATCAGGCCCCGGATCGTCGACGGCCACCGGCCTGCCGTTACGCGCTCCGGCAGCGGTGCACAAGCGCCGAGAAGTGGCGGCGCGCAGCATGACCAATGTACTAGCGACTTCATGCACGCGCCAAAAGCGCTGCAGTAGGTTCTCATGCCTGCCTCAAAGACCGGACACGGGGCGGGGCATCATGCTGGTTCAATCCTTGCGGCATTACATGCCGTGTCTGATCCTGCTCGTAGCGCCCAGCGCGCAGGCGGCCCTGGTCATCGACGGCCGCGCCGACGAACCCGACTGGGCGAACGCGACGACGCTGGGTCCCCTGGTCACGGTGCAACCACTGACCCTGGTGCCACCCGCGTACCAGACCGAAGTGCGGTTGCTGAGCACGCCCGAAGGGATCGCGTTTGCCTTTCGCAATCGGCAGCCGGCCGAAGTTGCGCGAGTGAAACCACGCACCCTGCGCGATCGCGGCGGTGAGTCCGATCGGGTCAATGTGATGATCGACTTCGATGGCGATGGCAAGCTCGGCTACAACTTCATGGTTTCGCTGTCCGACTCGATCGACGACCTGGTGATCTCCAACGAAAACCAGTTCCGTCCCGACTGGGATGGCGACTGGCAGCACGCCGTCGACGAAACCGAGGAAGGCTGGACGGCAGAGATTCTGATCCCCTGGAACATCTCGACGATGCGCGCGGTACCCGGTGATACGCGCAACATCGGCGTCTATGTGGACCGCGTCCTTGGCAGCAACGGTGAACGCTATGCAAGCCCACCGATTCGCTTCACCGAACAACGCTTCCTGAGCGCGTTCACCGCGGTCGAGGTCCGCCAGTACAGCCAGGCCACCTTCGATGCCTATCCCTATGTCACCGTGCTGTCCGATCAGGTGCATGAGGATCTTGAGACCAAGGCCGGCGTTGATGTGCTGTGGAAGCCCTCGGGTACGTTTCAGCTGACAGCCGCACTGAACCCCGACTTCGGCCAGGTCGAAAGTGACGACCTGGTGGTGAACTTCTCGGCCCTGGAAACCTTCTTCTCCGACAAGCGGCCCTTCTTCACCGAGAACCAGGCCATCTTCGAACTGCCAACGGCACAGGGCGGCAGCCTGATCTATACGCGCCGACTCGGCGGGCCGAGTGATGATGGTCAGGGCGTCGCCGATATCGACCTCGCAGCCAAGGCGAGCGGCTCATTCGCCGGGATCAACTACGGCAGCTTCGCGGTGCTTGAATCGGACTACGCCGATGATCTTGGCAGCGCCTTCTACGCCAGCCGATTCCTGAAGCCGGGCGAACGCTTCACCCTGGGCTATGCCGGAACCTATAGCGACCGTCCGTTTCTGGATCGCAGCGCCTTCGTGCAGATGGTCGATCTGCAATGGAACCCGCTGGCCTGGATGCGCGTCAACACCCACGTCATCCAGAGCGACGTCCAGCAGGCAGGCATCGACAAGACCGGCGAAAGCGTGCGCGCCGCGCTGCAGTTGACGGGCCCGAATGGTCTGTTTGGCGAGATCGCAGGCGCCTACCTCTCCGAGAATCTCGATCTCAACGACATGGGCTTCATGCCGCGCAATGCCCTGCGCGTCGGCGCGATCTCGGTGCGCTATCCCTACAGCGGCTTTTCCGAGAATAGCGCCTTGCGTACCGTGCAGCTGCACTCGGATCTGGTGGTGCGCAAGACCCTTGACGGTGAGCACATACCGAGCCGGTTCCTGATCGGCTCCGATCTCGAATACCGCAATGGCGGCACGCAGTACATCGAATGGATCCGCGATTCCCCGGGCTTCGACAACCTCATTTCACGCGGCAACGGGCTGGTCTACCGTGAGTCCGGCAGCAGTTTCTTCAGCAACTACAACACCCGGCGCTGGAAGGACTGGCGCTTTGGCGGCGCGATCTGGCACACCAGCGGACAGATCGACATGGATGCTCATCTGCAAACGGAAGCGACGGCCACACACTTCTTCACCGACACCCTCGATCTGCGGGTAGGACTGGCGCGCAAGCACACCCGTGATTCCCTGCTATGGCAGGGCGAGACCTTGTTCGCACGTGTGGCGCGCGAGCAGATGATGGCTACGGCGCAGTTGAACTGGTTTCCGGCGCCGCGCCACGAATTGCGCGCCAAGATGCAATGGCTGGGGCTGCATTCGGAAGACGCCCGAGCCTATCGGTTGCAGGAGAACGGCCGACTGCTCGCCAGCAACGAGAAGATCGCGCCGTTCGCGATCAACAGTTTCGGCCTGCAGATCCGCTACCGCTTCGAGATCGCTCCGCAGAGCGACTTCTTCGCCGTCTACAGTCGTGGTGGCGACAGTTTCAGCGATCACGACGACCAGCATCTGAACCAGCTGTTCGATCGCGCGCTGCAACTGCGCGATGCCGACCAGATCGTGCTCAAGCTGCGCTACCGAATCTAGTGTTCAACACCACACCAGGGACGCTCTGAACAAGTCACTGGAACGTCTCCGCTACCCAGTTTATTGCCCGCCATACCCCAAAAAACCTGCGGGTTTGACCAGCTCCGCTGTTGAAAGCCGCTCCCTGACACAGGGGGCTATCGCGGCTGCGGACCTGTTCAGAGGTTCCCTAGAACAGATCGCCCTGCTGCGTGTTCAAACGTGGCGGCCGGAACAGGTCGCTGCGCAGGCTGACCTCCTCATTGCGACGAAGGATGCCAAGCCGCTGGCAGGCGAGCCGGAAGCGCCGACTGATCAGGTCGGCGAAGACACCCTCGCCGCGCATGCGGGTGCGAAAATTGGCATCGTAGTCCTTGCCGCCGCGCATCTGCTGGATCAGGCTCATGATGTGCTGGGCACGCTGCGGCACATGCAGTTGCAGCCATTCCCGGAACAACGGCGCCACCTCGTGCGGCAGCCGAACCAGGGTGTAGCTCGCGGTGCTGGCCCCAGCGCCATGGCAAAGCTCCAGAATCGCTTCAAGGTCCTTGTCGGTAAGCATCGGAATCAATGGCGCAACGAACACGCCAACCGGGATACCCGCCTGATGCAGCGCGGCGATCGCCTTGATCCGTCGATGCGGCGCCGAGGCGCGCGGCTCGAGCCTGCTGGCCAGCCGGTTGTCCAGTGTGGTCACCGAAATGAACACCTGCACCAGATCCAGCGCGGCCGCTTCGGCAAGCAGATCAACATCACGCTCGACCATCGCGTTCTTGGTAATTACGGTGAATGGATGCCGGGTCTCGACCAGCACCTCGAGCAAACCGCGCGTCAGCCGCTGTTGCCGCTCGATCGGTTGGTAGGGGTCGGTATTGGCGCCCAGATTGATCGTTGCGGGCTGATAGCCGCGGCGACCCAATTCGGCCCGCAGTACGTCCACCGCATTGGTCTTGGCGTACAGCTGGGTTTCAAAATCCATTCCAGCCGAATGGTTGAGATAGGCATGACTCGGTCGCGCATAACAGTAGATGCAGCAACACTTTATGACGACATCAACTTCTGTTCAGGGCGCCACAGTCCCGCGGCAACCTGAATGAGTATCGCCGCGGAACACGCTGCTGGATCGCCGAAATGGGCTCGTTTGTCGACGCCAATACGCCCAGCCGGGCGACTGCCACCACGTCTCATCCGATGCGACACGAAAGCAGTCCAATCCAGTCTGTCACCAGTACGTCCCGCGACCTCGGCGCGAGAACGGTGTTCGGTGACCTCGCCGGCGAGCCGCTGTCCCTAATCGGCTACGATCGCTCGCATTCGAGATGTCCGTTGGAGCTGCCTCATGAGCATGGATACCTACCTTCAGGGACGGCTGCGAAACACGCCCCTCCCGAAGAGCCACGGTCTGCTACCGCTGTTCGAGGCGGTGGTTAACTCTATTCATGCGATCGAAGAGCTGGGGCCGGATAGAGCGGCCGACGGCGAAATCACGATCGAAGTCATCCGATTGCCGCAGGCCCGGTTAGAACTAACAGAGTCCCCATCAAAGCGCGGAACGCCGCCGATGGAACACATCATCGGATTCAAGATCACTGACAACGGGTCGGGTTTCCACGACACCAGCTTCAAGTCTTTCGAAACCTTGGATAGCGACTACAAGGCAAGGGTGGGAGGACGAGGCGTGGGCCGACTCCTTTGGCTGAAGGCCTTCGATCGGGTGCTTGTCACCAGCGGCTTCAGCGATGCGGATAGTATGCCGAAGCGTCGTTCGTTTTCGTTCACCGCGGCCAAAGGTGTGGACGACAAGACGGTTTCCGACAGCCCAACGGGCGTGCCTCTAACAACGTCCGTGCACCTCGACGGTTTCAAGTCGATCTACCGCGATCGAGCGGCGAAGTCGGCTCGGACCATTGCCCACAGCTTGTTCGAGCACTGCCTCTGGTACTTCGTCCGCGACGGAGGCGCGCCTCGAATATGGATTCGTGACGATACTGAGTCAATCGATCTCGAGACCGTCTACGACGAGTACATGTTCTCGTCGGCCAGCAAGGAAGCCATCGAGGTAAAAGGCCAGCCGTTCGAACTCACGCACGTCAAACTCAAGACCAGCTCCGCCAAGCAGCCCTACATCGCTTGGTGTGCGGCGCGTCGTGAGGTACAACAAGAGAGCATTTCCGGGAAGGTTGCCGGACTACACGGCAAGCTGAAAGATAACGACGGCGACTTTGTTTATGCGTGCTACGTAACTTCTCCGTTTCTCGATCTGAACGTCCGACCGGAGCGCATCGGTTTCGATATCGCGGAACTCGCCGATGGTCTGTTTGGAGACTCGGAGATCACGCTCACGGACATTCGCGATGCCGTGCTTATGTGCACAAACGGTCTGCTTAAGAACCAGCTCGGTGAGAGTCGTTCCGCTGGGCGCGAGCGCGTGGAACGATTCGTTAGCTCGAAAGCGCCCCGCTATCGGCCAATCTTGTCCCGGATCTCGGATGATCGGCTCAGCGTTGATCCAGACATTTCGGATCGCGAGTTGGACCTTCTGCTCCACAAGCAGCTGGCCGAATTCGAGGGGACATTGCTCGTCGAGGGTCACGGCGTGATGCAGTTTGCTCTGGGAGAAACCCCAGAGCAGTACCGTGCGCGCCTGGAAGACTACCTGGCCAAGGCTGACGACCTGAAGAAGTCCGATCTTGCGAACTATGTCTTCCACCGCAAGGTGGTCATCGACATTCTTGAGAAGGCGATTCAGCGCGGTGGGGATGGATCCTATTCGCGCGAGGACGTCATTCACAGTTTGATCATGCCCATGCGAAAGACGTCGAATGAAATCCGCATGGAGACCTGCAACTTGTGGCTCCTGGATGAGCGCCTTGCGTTCCATGACTTTCTTGCTTCGGACAAACCCCTTTCTGCTTTGCCGATTACCGGAAATGCCGAAACGAAGGAGCCGGACGTCGTTGCGCTGAATGTCTTCGACGAGCCCATCCTCGTCTCGGATGGGCAGCGATTGCCACTGGCCTCGATTGTCGTCGTCGAGATCAAGCGCCCCATGCGCAACGACGCGGGCCCAGGCGAAGATAGAGACCCCATTGAGCAGGCGCTTGGCTATCTAGAGCGCATTCGCAACGGCGGAGCAACGACTTCGTCGGGCCGGCCAATACCGCGCTCGGACGAGATTCCAGGATTCTGCTACGCCATCTGCGACATCACACCCTCAGTCGAGAAGAGGTGCAGGCTACTTGGTCTTCGAGTCACCAGCGATCGGCAGGGATACTTCGGCTACAACGACAATTACCGAGCATACGTTGAAGTGATTTCGTTTGATCGCTTGCTTAACTCTGCTCGCGAGCGAAATCGAGCCTTCTTCGACAAGCTCGGCTTGCCGACGAATTAGCTCCACAAACTGTCATGGTCTTTCGCAAACCAGTCGTCGCAATCAAGGGTCGTCGTGCCGCTACCACACCCGGACGGTTCAAGGTCCACACGACTGTCGCCGAAGAAGACGAATGGGAAACGACCGCCGATGGCGACTTTCGCATCGGACGTTGCTCTGGGCCTTGCAGCCCATTCGATCAGCTCTTCAGCTTTCCGTGATAGTGACGGCCACTTTCGTCGAATAGCTCTATCTTGCCACCAGCCTTGAGCTGCCCGTGGTAGTGCCGGCTTTGATGATCATAGAGGTCAATCTTGCCGGAGCCCCTCAGGTTGCCGTGCCAGTAGTTGCCCTGCGGGTCATAGATATCGATCTTTCCCCCACTCTTGATTTTGCCGTGGTGGTAACCCCCGCTGGGGCCATACAGCTCAATGCGCGCCATCAGGATCTCCGATTCTCAATACACACAACGGTCAGCTAGTCCGGCAAGACGGCTGCCGCAATCTTCTGTGCGATATCCGCGATGCTGTCCGTCGATGTCGAAAATCCGGCCAGATCGGGCAGGATGCCGCTGTACTGTTTGACGTCGTCGAACGTGACGTTGTGCAGGACCGGAATCAGCGTGTTCTTGCTCAGAAGAGCCCCCAACTCACGTTCTGTCCAGAATCGACCGGCCAGATAGGCTGGGGTCAAGAGCGCAATGCCGGAGCGCGCTTTCCGCAAGCCCGCGTCCATCTGCAGCGATTGACTTCGGCCTGGAACAATCGCCACTTCATCGAACCACACGGCGACACCGCGCTCTTCTAAACTCTCTCGCAACTCGGCGGCCACTGCATGGCCGTCGATACGCGCGTAACTCAGGAACGAGTCGTAGTCTCGCGAATCGATCGCTGCGACCGCCTCGTGTACTCGGTCTGCTAAGCGGCGTTCGGGCTCGGTGTACCGTACCGTGGACGTTGCCGAGCGGAGCTGGCGATTCAGCTCTGCGATGGCCTGGCGATCACGGACCTGCACCCGCCTATTGTGGTCGCTGATACTCGAGTTGAGGTCAGCAATGGCCCGTTGACGACGGATCTCGGCACGCCGTTCGAGCTCCCTCACCTGCGAATTGAACTCGGATACTACCTTGCGGTTGTGGGCGTCGACCTTGCGGTTGTGATTGTCGACCGCCTGTTTGTTGGCGCGGTTGATCTGGTCAATCTTCTGGTTGACCTGTTGCACAACACGGCGCTGAGCCTCACGCAGTTTGCGGTTGAATTCGTTCGCGTTGAATCGAGCCATGTCTCACTCCGTCGAAAAATTGCACCGTCCTGCAGTCAAGGAATACGCACTTCCACACTCAGGTTCTCAGCAGCGCCGCTCGATCCTTGAGATAGACCTGGGTCGCCAGAACCAACAGCTTGAACATCAGCACCAAAGCAACGAGGCCCAGCACAGGTCGGATGCCATCGACCAGGCCGGGTAGGGCTACGTTCCTCATGATGTTCATCGCTGCCATGAGGAAGATCGCCGGGAGGACGAACGCGGCGCAGAGCAGGACCAAGCCGCGAACTTTGCGGCTCAGCACCGCTTCGAGGATGGCGAACTCAACTTCCATGAACTCGATGATGCGACGCATGTGGGGCCTTCCTGTCGGGGTGATACCAAGGGTTAAGTCGCGGAGTCTGGACCCAGCTACGCGCCCAGCTCGACGAGCTGTTACCGCTCCTTGCGAACGCCCTTGAAAGGCTTCGGGTCCGCCTTCTGGTCGATGAACTTACCGGTGTCGGTATCGCGTTTCGTCCATCGGTCGTTCTGAGGATTGAGGGTCTGGCTTCGGTCACGGACAGCGCCTTTCCGCTGCCCATCGCCCTTCGGAGGGTTGGTTGCCATGGTTTACATCTCCTTCCTGGTAAGAGGTTCACGTAAACCATACTCCTTTGGTTTACACTGTGTCAACAGGGCCGTATTGGCGTAAACTCAGGAGGTGAACATGTTGGGTTCCCGAATCAAACAGGGAAGAGTGGCGGCCGGCCTTTCGCTTCGCGATGTTGCCGAGGCCGTGGGCCTCAGCGCCATGGCGATCTCCAAGTACGAGCGCGACGTGATCAAGCCGTCTTCCGAGACTTTGCTCCGTCTCGCCAAGGCTTTCGGCGTGCGCACCGAGTACTTCTTCCGGCAGCCCGCGGTGGAGCTGACCGAAGTCGACTTCCGCAAGCACGAGAAGCTCTCGCCTCAGGATGAGGCCCGAGCCTTGGAAGATGTCCGTGAACGCCTGGAGCGATGGATCGACTTGGAGTCCATCGTCCCGGCGTCTTGGCCGAAAGCTTTTGCGTTGCCGAAGAAACTTCCGGCGAAGGTCGAGTCCTACGATGCGGTCGAGGCGGTGGCTGACCAGGTGCGCGCCGCCTGGCAACTCGGTACCGGGCCGATAGGTAACCTCATCGACAAGATGGAAGAGGAAGGCATCAAAGTCATCCTCACTCCGCACGACGGCGGCAAGAAGTTTGACGGGCTCGTGGCCAAAGCCAATGGCCACACGGTGATCGTAGTCGGCCAAGACTGGCCGGGCGATCGTCAGCGCTTCACACTTGCGCACGAACTGGGTCACCTGGTTCTCCATGCACGCATCGCTCCTGCATTGGACGAGGAACGTGCCTGCCACCGATTTGCTAGCGCCTTCATCGTCCCGAAGGACGAGGCACTCCGACTACTCGGCGCATCCCGATCGTGGCTGGAGCCGCAAGAGCTGAACATGCTCAAGCATGAGTGGGGCCTCAGCATGAATGGCTGGGTCTATCGCGCCCAAGACATTGGCATCCTCTCCAAGGCGGTCGCGAAGCGGCATTGGGACTTCTTTGCCAAGCAGAAGGAAGGTGGAGAGTCTTGGCGAGAGAAGGAACCGGGCGAGGCATATCCAAAGGAGTGTCCGCGCAGATTTGCGCAGCTTGTCTACCGCGCGCTCGCCGAAGACTTGATTGGCGAGTCCAAGGCTGCAGAGCTTTTGGCGCTACCCTTGGTGGAGTTGCGTGCACGGCGCCGCATGGACGCACCCAATGCGACTGGTTGTTACTGACGCGAACATCATCATCGACCTGGCGGCCGGCGGTCTGCTGGAAGAAGTGTTTCGCCTGGTCGACTTCGAATTCTGCGTCCCGGACACACTCTATGTCGAAGAACTGGCGGATCAGTACGGCGTGTTGCCGGCACTTGGGTTGAAGGTGATTACGCAGCCGGCTGAAGACGTGGACTCTGTAGAGCAGTTGCGTGCGCGGTTTCGCGGGCCGAGCACCAACGACCTCTTTGCGCTCGTGTTGGCACGATCACTGGGGTGTCCGCTGCTGTCGGGCGATCGTTTGCTGAGGATCGCTGCCGAGGCCGAGAACGTCGAGGTGCGCGGCACGCTGTGGCTCGTGGATACTCTGCTACGCGCAGGCACCGTCAGTGTCGATCGCGCCACTGCAGCCTATGAAGCAATGCGTCAAGACGGTAGCCGCTTGCCTTGGGATGAGGTCGATATCCAGATCCAGCGTTGGCAGCGGGAGGGCCTGTAAGCATGACTCATCCCAAGCCGGTGGCCGCCATCAAGGGACGAGGCGCAGCATCCCAGACCCGTGGGCGATTCGAAGTCCAGACGGTCACGAACGAAGACGACGGTTGGGACACCCCAGACGACCCTGATTTCACGCCAGCAAAGCTGGCCACCTCGGTGCAGGAAGAGCGGGCGCGCTCGATCATCACGCGCAATTCGTCACCAGACATCGGCTTCTCCCAATCGATCAACCCCTTCAGGGGCTGTGAGCACGGATGTGTTTATTGCTTTGCGCGCCCCAGCCACTCCTACTTGAACCTATCGCCGGGCTTGGACTTCGAGACGAAGCTGTTCGCCAAGACTAATGCGCCCGAGCTGCTGCGAGCCGAGCTCGCGAAGCCCAGTTACAAAGTTGCTCCGATCGCCCTGGGGATCAACACTGACAGCTACCAGCCAATCGAGCGAACGTACAAGCTCACGCGCGGCATCTTGGAGGTGCTCGCCGAGTACAACCACCCGGTCAGCTTTGTGACAAAGGGAGCGCTGATCCTGCGGGACATCGATCTCCTTTCGGACATGGCCAAGCGAAATCTGGTCAGCGTGTACCTGTCCGTGACCACCCTCGACAATCGACTTTCCTCCAAGCTCGAACCACGCGCGACGGCACCTCACGCGCGACTGGACACCATCTCGAAGCTAACGGAAGCCGGCGTTCCCGTGGGCGTGCTCGTCGCTCCGGTGATTCCGATGATCACGGACAGCGAGCTTGAGCACATCCTCGAAGCGGCTCGCTTGGTGGGCGCCAAGAGCGCCGGATATGTGTTGCTCAGGCTGCCCAACGAGCTCAAGGAGATCTGGCGCGAGTGGCTCGCTTTGCACTTCCCCGATCGGGCATCTCACGTGATCAGCTTGATGCAGCAAATGCATGGGGGTAAGGACTACGACAGTTCGTTTGGCGTTCGAATGCGCGGCCGCGGTCCATTTGCGGACCTCTTGGAGCAGCGCTTTCGGAAGGCACGTTCACGTCTTGGCTTTGGCCGCATTCTCGAACTGAACCGCTCGAGCTTTGTGGCTCCAAGAACGTCAGGCCCACAGGGCGAATTGTTTTGAGACTGATGGGTCGCCTAACCACGTCCAGCGAGGTCACTCCGCGGAGTAGTTTGATGTCGCTCATGCTGCGGCCCCCAGCTGCTCTACCGACGTACAAAGTTCACCGTAGCCCAGGAAGCGCAATTGCGCTCGTGCCGCAGCGGCATACGGTTGGCTTGGATCGGTCAGGCGCTGAAGCAGATTCAACTGGTCGCCGATCGGCATGTTATTGGCCACGAACGCCGCTGCCTCCGCGCCTGAGTCGGCAGCGACGAGTGCCTTCTGAACCTCATACACCAGGTCCTGCACCAGGCGCATGGTGCGCTGGCGTGCCGACATCAGCCCAGGCAGGTCCAGTCCGAGCAGCTTGACTGTGTTGCTCACGCGCGTTCGCTCGTACTCCCCCAGGCAGAACCTGGTCGGCCCCATCTTGCCGGTCGCCGTGACTTCGATAAGTCTCACGTCGGCCACACGGGCCGGGTCCAGCAGAACCGGGCGCTCTTCGGCAACGCAACGATCGTCCCATGTGGCCCGCTTGCTGCCTTGCATCAGTGGGAACCAAGCCCCTTTGCCGACCGGTTCGTCGGTGTCCTCTTCTCGATTGACCTGGTTCGAGCGCTGCGCCGCGAGCCTGAAGTTGTCCCACGAAAACGCAAGCCAGGGGTAGCCGTCGTCGACTTCGGTGTCGCTTCGCTTAGCCTGCTTCTTCGGTCGGTAGTGGTCCACGTCTTTAAACGACTGGACGCAGTCGCTCTCCGAGTACCAGCACTTTCCGTACGACATCTTGGCCAGATAGCGGGCGAATCCGCGCCACACATGCGACTTCTTCTCGATGTGCGCCGCGCGCTGCGCCGGGGGCAAGGCCTCCAACTCTGCCTGCGCGCGCTCGGCAACGCGCAGCACCTTCTCGGGAATCAGCGCCGGGTCTCGGCGAACGTAGATCACTGCTTCGCCTCCACGGTGGTCAGCTGGTTAATCAGCTTCTTCATTGCACGCTGCCGCGCTTCCACATCCGCCGGCGTCAACGGCGGCCTGTCGGCGTAGCGCAGGTCGTGCCACGCACGGAGGAAGTCTTGGTACAGCGGCTCGCGGTCCTCATTCAGGAAGCCGAGCCGGGCGAGCTGGTCGTTCAGCTCGATCAGTCGGCGCTGCTGCGCATCGCTGCGGTCGGCAAGCTGCACTAGCTCGTTGCGCTCGTCCACCAGGCGCTGGGTATCGATGTCCAGGCTGGATGCCAGGCCGAAGATTTCGGTCAGCGTGGCCGTGAAGCCCATGCCCCGCGGGTCGGCGTAGGGCGAGGATGCGGTCACCGTACCGTCCTTGGCCTGGGCGATCACACGCACCTCGTCCCGCGACAGGGCCGAAATCGTCAGCGGATTGTGCGAGGTCAGCACGATGTGGCAGTGCTCTTTCTCGGCGGCGATGCCGGTCCAGTCTTCGATCAGCTGCAGGTAGCTGTGCTGCCAATGCGGGTTGAGGTGGGTGTCGGGCTCGTCCAGCAGAAACAACGCACGCTTGCCGCGCGAGACGCGGATCAGGCCCAGCACCATCAGCAACTGGCGCTCGCCGTCGGACAGGTCGGCGAAGCCCACGTCGCCGCTGGCGTCGTTGCTGCGCGTCACCCAGACCTGGATCTCGCGCACCAGGTCGGAGATATCCATCGCTTCGAGGGCGTAGAACATCTCGCGCTCGTTGTCGAACTGCTCGGCCAGCTGCTGCAGCCTCGCCAGCGACGGCAAGAAGGCAGCGAACTGCGGCTCCATCTGCTTCTTGTCACGGTAGTCGTCCACCGCGTTGCCTTCCAGCGCAAATGGATGGAAGGCCAGTTCCTTAAAGCGGCGTGCGGCGCGGCCTGCGGGGCCAGCGGCGCCCCACATGCTTTCCGCATAAACCCGTTTCCCCTTCGCAAACCAGGGCTGGCGGAACAGCGTCAGCAGCGAATGAAAGCCGGTAATGCCCAAGCGACTAGCGAGCTCGGCGGTGACCTTGGCATTTGGGAAGCAGAACAGCGCCAGCAGCGCCAGCACCCCATGGATGGGCCGGCAGTAGAAAAGGCGCCGGGCTTCTTGTGCCTTGGCGACTTTCTCTTCGTCATCCTCAAGCTTGATGTCGTCGTAGTACCGCCGCTGATGACTGTCGAACAGAGATTCCAAGCGGCGGCTGCCGCCGGAGTAGTAGCCGAAAATCAAATCCGGAAACCACTCGGCCTTCCGCTTCTCGAACTCGGTGCGCTTGACCTCCTGCCCGTTGACCTGAATCGCAGGCTCGCCGGGGAAGTTGCTCAGGCACACGCTCGGCGGATTCGGTATCGCCGGTCCCTGCGGTTGAATGCGGTAGGTCACCCGGTAGCGAAAACGCGGCTCGTTGCGCCGCAGGTCCACCCAGCGAAAGACCTGGGTGATGGCCTCAATGAGGTTGGACTTGCCGGCGCCGTTTTGGCCGATGAGCACCGTAGTGAGCTGGCGCTCGTCGAAGTCCAGCTCCAGGCACCTTAGGTTCTTGAAGCCGTCGATGCTGACCTTATCCAGCCGCATGTCCGGGCTCTAGTGTAGTCTGGTTGTCTTTCACCTGGCCCTGTTCCACCTCCCAGGCCAGTTGCTTGTAGAAGTCGGCTACTGGCAATTCGGCGACCTTGAACAGCGCTTCGGCGCTGGCGGGCGTGCCGATGCGGCGCAGGTGGCCGGCCAAGTATGGCTGGCCCATCACGTCGTCGTCCTGGCGGCTCTTGGTCATGGCGGCAGTGTCTTTCGGTGCACGGAGTGGGCGCCCGACGCGGGGCGAGCGGGGCCGTCTGGTTGGCGCCGGCGCATTGCGATCGGCGGCGACGCGAGCCAACAGCGTGCTGGCTGGTTCGTCGTTGGGGTCTTGTGGGCATAGCTCGCCGCGGAATGCCTTGGTCAAAAGCACTGGTGCCATGCGCTCTATCTGCCCGAGCGCTGCGTTGTATCGAGCTTGGATAGCGTCGGCAAGCGCAAAAAGAGAATCAACACGATCGACGATTTTCGCTTGCTCGCCTATAGGTGCTATCGGAATCGGCGCGAGCCTGACTTCCGCCAGATTGAGCACCGGCATATCCATTCCACGATGCTGCGAGCGAAGCCACTCCTGGACCACGGGTGACTGGAGGGCATACGCCAAGAACTTTGGCAGGACACCCTCCCGCGGCCGCAGGCGCGCAACACTGCGCGAGATATTTGCGCCTTCAAGATCGTCAGGCACCACCGCGACCTTTAGTGCCCGAATAATTCCCAGTAATACGTCGCCCTTCCGAATCGATGATCTGCGGTAGCGGTTGGCGATCTCTTCGCTCGTGTGACACAGACTCTGCAATTGGATATGCCCATCAACAATGTCCGTTGTCTGCACATAGCGAATGCCGTTCGCCAAATTCGGGCCCGGTTGCACGATCCCGTACACGATGCCCGCGTCGGGCTGAACCACATTTCGTGCCTGCACAATGCGCCAACCGCCTGGCAAGGAGAGCGCCGAACCGGTCTGCGGCATGTCGGCCAAGTTGCCTTCAACGAACGCCGGCAAAGTGTCGTTCTGTCCTTCCGTATCGCGCCAGTCAGAGGTCAGATCACCAGACACTGCTGCGGTAAGCACGCTCTGCCGAAACCGCTTGAGCAACGCCGGAATGGCCTCCAGGCGATCCTTGCAGGCTTGGATGCGCGCCAGCAGCGTGTCGAGTTGGTCGGCGATGCGGGTCTGTTCGCGTAGCGGCGCCAGAACCAGCGGCGCTGCCCTGCCTGCGTCGGTGCCCAGACGTGGCATGTTCATGCCGTGGCTAGCGGCCTCCACGTACTTCAGAAACGCCGGATGCTTGAGCCAATGGAACAAGTAACGCCGTTCAAGCGCTGGGCCGGGCTGTACTGGCACGATTTCCGTGGTGCAAAAGCCAGGTGCGTCGGCGATGACGACCTTGTTGAGGTAGGGCCTAAGCTTTCCGTACAGGACATCACCGGCGCCAAAGCGGTTCTTCGTGCTGAGCGACTGCCGCTCGGACTGGGTCCGCCGCTGCAGGATGCGCGAGCTGTCCTTCTCAATGTCCTCCAACTCCAGCACCCAGGCCCCGGCGGGAATGTCCTCAGGCTCGACTTTCTCGGTCCGGCCGTAGTCGGTGACTGTGCCCAGAATCGTGAGTGCCCAGCTCGGAGGCAGCTGCCCACGTAGAGGGCTGTCGGCCTCTACCGAAGGTGATTCCGTCACGGCTGCGCTCCGACGGCTTCGGGTTCCGCGGCCTCGTTGGTCAGAAGGCTATCCAGCAGCGCATCCGGATCTTCGCCCAACTCATCGAGCAGCGCTCGCAGTTCTGTCACGGCGGCGTTCAGTTCGCGGAGTGCGAGGCCGGCCACCCTCGCCGGGTTCTCGCTCTCCCGCTGGGTGGTGGCGGCGCTGTTGTCCTTCAGCCAAGCGATGTCCAGGTTGTCGCCGCGCTGCGCGATCTGCTCGCGCGTGAATCGCCGCCAGCGGCCGACTTCGCCCGTGTCCTTACGCGCGGCCAGCGCAGCCGGGCCGCCGCTGGGATCGCTTCCGAACACGTCTTCGAACTTGTCGCGCGGCTGGCCGACCGGGGCATCGTCTGGCGTGCGGAAGTAGGCGCGCGTGAACGGCGTGCGCTTGCCGAAGGCTGGCATATTGGCCCGCATGTCGTACACCCACACCTCCTTGGTGTTGCCTTTGTCGGTTTCGCCGCGGGTGAAGAACAGCACGTTAGTCTTCACACCCTGGGCATAGAAGATGCCGGTGGGCAGGCGCAGGATGGTGTGCAGGTTGCACTTGTCCATCAGGTCACGCCGTATCTCCGTGCCGATGTTGCTCTCGAACAGCACGTTGTCGGGCAGCACCACGGCGGCCCGACCGCCCGGCTTTGATGCCCGGTAGATGTGCTGCAGAAAGGCGAACTGCTTGTTGCTGGTTTCGAAGGTGAGGTCGCCGCGCGTCGGCAGGCCGCCGCCCTTCTTGGTGCCGAACGGCGGGTTGCTGAGAATAAGCGTGGCCGGCGGCAGCTGTTTGTGGTCGTCGCTCAGTGTGTCGCCATAGGTCACGCCGCCCTCGATGCCGTGCAGCAACATGTTCATCAGGGCAAGGCGATGGGTGTCCTGCACCAGCTCCATGCCGTGAAAGGTGTGGTGCCGGTATTTGCGCTGTGCCCCATCGCTCAGGCTGTCGAAGTCGTTGTGCTGGCGCAGGTAGTTGTTGGCGGCGATGAGGAAGCCGCAGGTGCCGGCGGCCGGGTCCTGAATGACATCGCCCAACTGCGGCTTCATCACGCTGACGATGCTGTCGATCAGGTGGCGCGGGGTGAAGTACTGGCCGGCACCACTCTTCTTCTCGCCAGCGTTGCGCTCCAGCAGATCTTCGTACAGATCGCCCAGGTCGTCGCGGTCGACGCTGTACCAGTCGAGGCTGTCGATTTCGGTCACCAGCTTGCTCAGCGTGGCCGGCTTGGTGATGAAGGTGTTTGCGTTGGCGTAGATCTCCTGCACGGCACCACGACCGTGCAAGCCGTAGTCCAGCAGCATCTCCTTGTAAATGTCGAGCCGGTCTGGCGCCGAGGCCGCCAGGAGGTCATCCCAACGGGTGCCGGGCTGCTCGACCTTGGGGCCGTTCTTCTTCTTGGGGTCTTCAAGCTTCCAGACGGTAAGCCGATCCTCCTGCCCTGTCTCCTTCATCATCTTCAGGAACAGCAGGTAGGTCAGCTCGCTCAGATATTGGTGGTAGGTGACACCGTCATCGCGCAGCACGTGGCACAGCGACCAGAGTTTGGCGCCAATGTCGAGGGCGGCGGTGGGATTGGACATGGATAGTGGGCTCGGGGAAAGTCAGCGGTTGGCAGATTCGGGCGGTAAGGCCCACAGCGCGTCGTTGAAGGCATCGAGCACGGGCTGGAGCTGGCCGTTAAAGACCTTGTCCAGCCGGTTGAAGCCTCCGCCCTCGCGCTTGAAGATCAAGTCGGGGTCATCGATGGCAGAGCGGTCCACCAGCACGTTGGCCTTGGTCTGCGCGGCGATGCGCTTGAGCCAATCGCGCTGCGGCGTGCTCCAGGGTTTGCCCGTGGGCGGATGCGCCAGCAGATGCTGGAGAGCCCGGTCGACGCGCTCGGCGTAGGGCAGCAACGCATCACCGATGGCGGCCTGACGGATGTAGCCCACGATGCGCGCCGCGATGTCCTGATTGGTGAGCTCGCGCCAGGCCGAGGCAAGATTGGTTTCAGTGAAGCCGGCCAGGTCCAACGCCAGGACCAGTTCGCGCAGTTGCGTTCGGGTCAGCTCGCGCGGGCGTGTGAGCACGGTCACCAAGGCCGGGATCTGGTTGCCTTGGGACTTTATGAAATCGGTGAAGGCGCGGATGTAGTCGTCGGGCTTCTTGCCCTTGCCGTAGCCGCGCTCGGCGCGGTCGAAGGCATCGGCGTGCTCCGACACGAACAGCTCGCGTCCGGGGCCATCGCTGCGTCGGTCTAGCAGCTCGCCCAGCTCAGGGTTCTGCACGAACCAGGCCGCCACGTCGGCCAGTGGCATGGCCTTCAGCCTCTGGACGAACGCCTGGATCGGCATACCAGCCTTGGCCTCGAAGTCCTGTCGGTTCTTGTCGGTCAGGTGGCGCTTCTTGGCCTGCAGCTTGGCCAGGAACTGGTCGCGTACCAATTCGGTGGCCGACTCATCCTTCAGTGTGGCCAGTTCCTGCGCCAGCTGGGAGAAAGTGATCTTCGGGTTCACAACCACGGGCTTCATGGCCGTCATGTCGCCGATGGCCTCGAAGATTCGAACCGCATCGAACACACGGAATGAATCCTTGACGCCGGTGCCGCCAAAGTCGCAAAGCCGCGTCGCACGGCCCAGCATCTGGTCGAACAGGATTCGGCTGTTCACCTGGCGCAGGAACACCAAGTTGCAGATCTCGGGCACATCTACCCCCGTGGTCAGCAGGTCGACGGTGACCGCCACATTGGGCAGGCGTTCGTTCTTGTAGCGGCGGATGAGCTGCAAGGGCTTGTCCGCCGCGCCGGTGATTTTGATGACGGCGTCGTCTTCGACTGCGCCGTACTGCGCCGCAAAGGCCTTCTTCAGCAGGT
The DNA here is from genome assembly GCA_022843465.1 of Pseudomonadota bacterium. GTDB lineage: Bacteria > Pseudomonadota > Gammaproteobacteria > Xanthomonadales > Ahniellaceae > 0-14-3-00-62-12. The sequence goes on from JALHNO010000015.1 coordinate 50,039, forward strand.
CCACAACCATGTCGGCATGGCTGTCGCTGACGCAAAAGACCAGTGTCTTGTGGCGGGAGGCCGGGTCCAACTCCTGCGCGAGGTAGCTGCAGACGACTTCATTGAAGGGCCGCGTGATGACCTTCCGGTTGAACTCATCGACCTTGAGCTTGATCTCGTCGGGCGTCTTGAACAGCTCGATCTGTTGGCGGCCGGTGTTGTAGACGGGGACCTGCTCACCTACCTTCCAGACAATGCCTTTGCCAGAGAGCTGCGTGTGCACCTGGATCGGTGGCTCATAGTCCACCAGGTAGCCGTCCACCACCGCTTCGCGATAGCCGTAGGTGAAGACCGGCGCGCCGAAGATCTGTGTGGTGTGCAGCGCGGGCGTGGCCGTCAGTCCGACCTTCACTGCGTCGAAGTAGTCGAGCACGCGCCGGTACTTGGACACATAGTCGTCGTAGCCTCGGAAGCTGAGCTCGGTGTCGGACAGCTCCCGGTCCAGCAAGTAGCCGCGGTGGCACTCGTCGACAATGATGCAGTCGTATTGGTCGATGGGCGGAGGCGCATCGCCATCGCTGGGATACAGCACCCGCTGCACCATGCCTTGCACGGTGGCCAGGTGGACGGAGGTGTCGTCGTCCGGCGCCTGGTCCTCCAGCTCCTTGATGCCGAAGATGTCGGCAAAGGTCTGCAGGCGTTCCATGCGCGTGTCCTTGAACGCGTTTGCGGCCTGCTCGCCCAGAGCCGAGCGGTCGACGAGGAACAGGATGCGCCGGAACCGCTTGGCCTTAAGCAGGCGGTAGATTAGCGCGATGCAGGTCTTTGTCTTTCCCGTGCCCGTGGCCATGGCCAGCAGGATGGCGCGCTGCCCATCGCGGATGCTGGCTTCAGTGGCCAGGATGGCGCGCTGCTGATAGGGCCGAAGCGAGAAGCCGTAGTCGAAACGCGACTGGGCCAGCTCGGCATGGGCGCGGACATCGTCGCGCTGCTGTAGCGCGCGCAAGCCCTCGGGGGTGTACCAGCCATCGAGTGCATGGCCCAGGTTCTCGGGTCGACGCACGTCGCAGAACCACACGCCGCTCTGCTCCGCCAGCTGCCGCAGGTAGGGACGGCCGTTGGTGGAGAACACAAATGGAATGCGGAACTCGCCGTTCGCACCGAGGGTGGTGGCCGACAACTCCACCTCGGCGGTGGGCGTGAAGCCACGGCTATAGCGCTTGGCTTGTTGGAGAGCGGCGGAGACGTCGATGTGCTTGCGCTTGGCCTCAATGATGGCAATGGGAACCAAGCCTAAGAAGAGAGCGTAGTCGGCGGGCCCCGTCTCCGTCGGCCATTCAGCTATCGCCAGGTTCTGGCCGCGTTGCGGTCTTGCGCCCTTGGAGAAGGTGAGCTGCTCGGAGTCGATCGTCCAGCCGACCGCTGCCAGTTGCGCATCGATTAGCTTGCGTGTGTCGCGTTCACTGATCTGTAGGGATGCTGCTGCCGTGTTGGCTGCAGCCACGAACTTCGCGAGGGTCTGCGACGGAGTCGCTTCGGCCCGAGCCTGCAGGGCTTGCAGGCGTTGCAGCAGCTCGACTTTGGCGGCTTCGGCTTCGGCGGCCATGGACTCCCAGAACGCACGGTCCTGTTTGGCTTGCTTGGCTTGGGCCTGCACGTGGTCGAGTGTTTGAGCGGCGTTCTGGTGGGCTGCTTGGTACTGTGCCAACTCGCTGCGCAGGTTGTTCAGCTCGGCCTGCAGCTCGGCGCTCTGGTTCGCCGGTGGTGTCGGTGGCTGGAAGGGACCTGACTTGAAGCCGACGTCCTTGAAGGTGCGGTGGAACCACACGCCCAACTGCCAAGTAAGGCGAAGCGCTAGCAGGGCTGTGCGGTGGTCGCCTGCCAAGCGGTGGTTGGCTTCGTTGCCGGCGCGCCGCACTTCGTGGAAAAGGTTTCCGACCTCGCGCGGGACGATGCCCTGGTCTTGCAAGCGACGCAGCAGATCGGCCTGCTTCTCGTCGGGTGAGGTGAACAGGCCGACATTGGAGGCGACCAACTGGGCCAGAAGCTCGGTCAGCTGCCGCAGCTTCAACAGGCACGTGTTAGGGTCTTCAGGAAAGTAGCGCTCAGCCAACATACCTAGGCGAACAAGCTGCGCGTCATGCTTCTCCAGGCAGGAGAAGTTGCTGCGCGGGCGGTTGGGCTCAGCGACCGCCATCCCCGCCCCCACGCGGCTGCTTGTCGACCCAGCGCTTCAGTTCTGATGTGCGGACACGCCACTGACCACGAATCTTGAACGCCGGGATCTCTCCGGCGCTCGCCATGGCGTACACCGTTTTCTCCGCCAGCCTCAACGTCGCAGCGACTTCCTTGATCGTCAGCAGCGAGTCGTCGGTCATGGCGGCGATGGTGGGACCTGAGTGGGTCAGATTCCAAAGGTTACCACCACACTCCAATCTCGTCGTGCTGGTTGCCAGGACTTCTGCCGAGTCCGGCGGAAACGCACTACTTCTCGGCTTCCTTGAATATCTCCCACGGCTTCGCCTTGAGCCCCACGCAGAGCCGCTGGATGGTGGACAGCGACAAGTTCTTCTCACCACGCTCGATGGCGCTGTAGTAGGTCCGGTGCATGCCAATGTGGGCGGCGAAGCCTTCTTGACTGAAGCCAAGGGCCTCGCGCCGGCGACGAATAGCTGCACCAACCCGGCGCTGGAGGGAGTCTGCGTTCATCCAGACACCCTATGAACTGGACTCTTTTAGCTCTACAGCACAATAGGTAGACTACCTATAGATAGCGGCCAGCTCCAAAGGCCAGGTGGGAGCATGATTAGAATCCTCGACCCTGAATCTGGCGTCTGCGTCGACGTGGCGGTGTCTCCCCACGTCGTGGCGGCGTTCCGCAAGCAGATTGAGCTGGATGAGGCGACCTACCTCAGCGAAACTTTCAAGGACCGGATGCGCCACTGGCTGACCGACGCGATAGTCCACGGCCTGTCCTACGACCTCAAGCCGCCGACAGAGAAGCAGGTGGTGTTCGCCGCCGCGATTGCGCGAAAGCTGGGCATTGATCTTCCGAGGGAGGCGCTTCAGTTCCGAGATGCGATCGGTGACTTTATCGACGCGCACAAGGAAGACTACTTTCGGCTCACGGGGAGCCCTCGAGGCAGCAGCAGTGCTCAGGACAAGTAGTCGACTGCGTCCGTGGCACCAGATGTCTGCGCGCGAGCAGATCGTTTGGGCGGCCGCCTATGCGGCGCACCCTCAGCCCGGGCTCCAGGCCGCGGCGGCAGCAGAACAGATCGTAAGCTCGTTAGGCTCGGTCGAATGGCCAGAGCGGGAGGAGCCAGAGTACCGCGCCGCACGACTACGTCCGGGCCTTTCACTCGACGAGTTCCGAGGATGGTACGTCGTGGAGCTGAAGATGCTCTACAGCGGCAAGCCACGAACATCAACTCCGAACGAAGCCGATATCGCGGAGGCGTACAAGATCTACGCCATGTGCTGCTCCGACTTCTACTGACGTCGACACCATGCTTCGTGACCGATTGTGATTGGGTCAAGAACCGGTCCAGCGACACCGGTGTGCGCAGGCGTCACAACTAGGGAAGCTTCGGCTTCGAGCGACGTATCTCTCGGTTCCGTCGGTAATCGAGCATCTCATCGCTGAGTTCCTTTCCCGGCATTCCGTTCTGGGCGGAAGCTACGATCATCGCCGCGAGCGCGGTGTCCTTGACCCTGATGGTGCATTCGAGCTCTTCGATCTGCGCTAACAATCTCCTCACCAACTCCTTGTAGGCCACCACTCGTGCCGAGGACGTCCGCAGTTCCAGAATTCGTCGACGTCGGTCCGGCAGCGGGCAATCCTTGTATCCGAAGTATGTGCGGCTCCTGCCGGATTCCAGGGAAACAGTCGACGCATTAATATGTAGCTTGCCCGCTAGCGCGATCTCGATCAGTTTAGGGTTGGTTGGCGTGCCCTTGAGGAGCCGGTCAATTGCGGCGTCGATGTCTGCACCGACCGCTTCGAGGGTTTCAGTTCGCACTGGGCTTCTCGGAATCAGTCGGCAGCGGTCCCGAGAGCCGCTGAATCAAGGCGTTTGCCACGGTGAAGCGCGAATGGCTGACACGCAGCTCGGCGCGACGTGCCGGAGAGTCCGCTGCATTCAGGACCGCGGTGTACTCTTCCGCGACCGATCTCCAGTACGGCTCATGCTCCTTGCGTACGTAGAGACACTCGCATCCCGCGCAGATCCTTGGCGTTCGAATGGCAAGATCGGGCGTGATGCGACGCCACCCAGCCGTGCCTGACATTTGCCGACAGCGTGACTTGTCGGGCATGAGTGCCATCAGGCAGCACCCATGCGGGGCATTCCAGATGTTGAGTCCGTGCAGAACGACGAACTCCTCGGCGCTGTCCTGCGCATTCTCCGTCGTGCCGTCTCCGATCTGCTGTCGCAGCTCATCGCGGAACTTGTCCACGAGTCGAGCCGCCGAACCTGCTGCGGGGGCCAGTCCACTACTCATCTGAAGCAGCGCTCGTGCGGTGAACTGGACCCGCGCCGTATTGAAGGCATCAAGGAAGGAGGGATCGTTCCCGATGTAGCCATGCTGCGTCATTACCTCTGACGTGTGCTGCAGATGACTGCTGATCGCGGGAACCAGTTTTGGGTGGATGCGAAAGAGATGAATCGCGAAGGTCGGGCGCCAGCGATGGCCACGAATGTGCCAGTACGCACCGTGTTCGCCGTGTAGCGCAGCGCTTACTCCGCTCAGGTCTGCATATTCGAACGCGAATTCCTTCTGCCAGAATGTGAGGGGACCACTCATCACCTTGCCGATGGAGCTCGCCTTCTTCGGCAATCCTTTTGCCGCCCGGAAGGAAACAAGTAGCGCTGTCCGTCCGCCCAGTTTCCGCCAGGGCTCCAGCAGCTGCGCGAGTACACGCAAGGCTCGAACTGTCGGTGGCTCATAGTCCGTCCCAACCGGTCGCGCACCGACCACCCATTTTGCTTTGCGACGCCCACCCTTCGCTGTGATTCCCTGAGTCAGATACACCTCGAACGCGCCATCGGAGGTTTGTCGCGAAATCAGGCACTCTGGCGAACCATCACTTGCTAGCTTGCCCGCTTCCAGGCTGATGATCTCGTGCGCACGCATACCTGTAAGCCCTTGCAGGACAACGACGCAGGCCTCAACTACGGAGATGATCAGTCGGCGGAACTGCTGTATCGGCGACAGCGTCACTTCACGGCCATCGATCATCGTTCGATTGGCGGTCGCCTCAATGGGTTCTCGCCAGGGCACGCCATCATCTGAAGAAGTCCCGAACTGGAAGCCGAGGATCGTCTCGCTGTGGGTCTTGAGCGACTGACGATACTCGCCCTGGCCGCCAGAGTATTCGACGTTCGCCAGCCCGTTCGGACCGCTGAGGACTCTCGATTGCAATTCGATCACGTCGCTGGCTGGTCGACCGATCATTGCCACGGCAGCCGTCAAGACTGGTAAAGCGATTTCGTCCGGGATCGGTTGTAGCTTTCCCACACGCGGTAACCCCATCTCGCCGACTACGAACGAGAGCGCCGTGGAATCGGGACCGAAGGGGCGCTCCGGGACCGTGGCGACGCCGGCGCGTCGCATAGGGGCTCGCTGCTCGTATAGCTTCAGCAGCGTGTTTATTGCGCGGTACGCCGATGCGTGCGTGAGCTGTCTGGGCCGGCCGCCCACGCGCTCGTCGTCCCGAACAATCTCGTAGTTGGCGTGCAGCCAGTCAACGTACGACCAGCTCGCCTCTTCGTCGATTTCGCCCACCGACATGACGTGTTCGTCTGACATCCACTCGAACATGGCGCGTAGTGTTACTTCGACACCAGAGAGGCTTCCAGGTCCAAGCGTTGACTCCAAAGGCTCGTTTATCCACGAGTCGACAAACGTCCGGAGTTCCTCAAGCAGCTCTGTAGGGCCGTGGTCATACAGATTCTCACTCCGTAGATTTTCGATGGCTCCCCAGTCGATCTGTGCGTGCGAGTCCCGCTGTCCCGGAGCCACATGGTCGTACTTCCACACGCGGTCGGACCACACAGAGTGTGGAGAAACGCGCCGCGTACCTCCCGCGGAAGCTTGCACAAAGTTCTTGCTCGCCAACGCCATGGTGCTTACTCCAGATGGGGAAGGGGGTTGAGATCGAGCATGCGTGCTGCCGCGAGCGTGGCCTCGGTGACCAGGCGCGGGAGCCAAACTTGGTCTATGCAGAGTCCAATCGGTTTGATGCGCGCCTGCCATACTGCGGCGCCGAGTCGTTCCATTGCCTGGCGGACACGTTCACGAAGTTGCAGAAGCCTGGCGACCGCGTACGCGACGTCGGAGTCCGGCCACCCGAGCGGACAGGTCGGACAGAAGCCGTAGGCGCCACACAGTCGACCACGCTTTTCCCCGGCGATCGGACTGTTGAATGGGTCGAGGCAGTGAAAGCCTGGGGTGGCCGCAGTGCGGTCCCTGCTGGCAGACTCCAAACGGCTGTCAATTTTTCCGCCACTCTCGGCCCAACGAGTGCGAGCAGCCATTGCGCCAGCCAGGCGATCCTCGTCGCGCTTGATTACTCGCTCATGGCGATACGAAGCATGCCTGCCCACCTGTGGCGAATGTCCGAGCAGGGCGCCCGTCTCGACAGGATCGCCTTCGAATTCTTCATCCGCGATGTCCGCCCCAGTCGCGCGCAGGGCTCGGGTTCCGATGTTGGGAAATCCGTTTCTTTTGCAATAGCCGACGGAGTGGTGCAGAAACTCACGACTCATTCCCAAATCACGATCGTAGAGCGGCCGCACGAGCTCTTCCGCCTTCCGATTCCGCGGCACGTAGATGAACAACGCTTCCTTTGCCGCAGGTGGAGCGACAGATCGCGCGCGGCTCGTCCATCTCTTTATGAAGTTGATGAGAACAGCCGGGTTATCGGGCTCATCTGTGATAGCGAAGGACCTTGGCTGGTTCCGGTGCGCACGCGTCTTGTACGGATGCAAGGACAGCCTCGCCACTCCCAGTACCCGCGTCTCGATGATGTCTTTGAGCTTCATCTCCATCAGCGGCTGTGCGTTGTAAGCCGTGATGCCAGCCAAGTAGTACACGAAAGACGTAAGTTCCTGAGCCATCGGATGCGCGGCGCGACGCACCGCGGTGTAACCCACGGCCGCGGCAATCGCGAACATTCGAGTATCGATCTGCTTCAGGATTTTTCGTTCTGGAAGAATCACGTAGGAATCGAAGGCGTCTGCTATTGCCTGCGCAAGCTGATGTCCGGCCGGCGCCTCCCCGCGAGACGCACGACGAATTGCGTTCGCGTCGACGAGAGCCTTGTCTATCTCCGCGATAGTCGAGCTGCAGTCGCTCAGGCATTTGGCGAGGAATCGGGCGTAGAGATCTCGGTCCAATGGCGGCGTAGTTTGTTGCTGCTTGCCCTTGATCGACGGGACGACAACATCCTCGCCGATCACTCCGTCTGATTTTAGGACGGTGATTACGCTTCTAAGCGCCGAGACAAAGTGCCGCTGCGTTCCTATTGCATAGCGTGACGCGCCGGAATCCTTCGTCGCGGCGCCGATGTGCTCGACGAACGTCCGCATGAACTCTGAAGTGAGGTCACTGGCGTCTAGCTCAGTAGCGTTAGGCAGACTGCCGCAGTACTCGAAGAAGCCGCTTCGAAGAGACGCGATTGCTTCATACCTGGTTCTAGTGGTCGATCGATCGGTCAGAATGCGCTGCATAGCGTCGGCAAACAGCAATGCGAGTCTCGGGACGGCGAGCCAGCTACTGCAGTCGAAGCACGCCCTTCTGTCCGGCCGCCTGGCGTCCGAGATTGTCACCATCAGGCGACCCTCCGAGCGATCGACGCTGGCTCCTGCTGGCCGGTTGTCTGGCTTGCCTTCGAGCGGAATCTCGTCGAATCGCGCCGTGCTCTGCCCTCGCTTAGCCATGACAGGAGACCAGCTTCTTGAAGACCTTGTGGAAGCGATCGGAGTACTCGTCGTGGAGCGCCCTCGCGACGCGCAAGTAGATCTTGAGCGTTGTTTCGAGGTACTCGTGACCCAACAGGCCTTGAATGTAGAGCCAGGGCTCTGGATCGCCGTTGTGTTTTCTGGCGAAGTAGGTCACGAGTGCGAACGTATGCCGCAGGTCGTGAAAGCGGTGCTCTGCTCGCTTGGGGGCATTTGCGTGGGGGAATCCGGCGGCGACACACGCCGCGGAAAAGACTTTGTCGAGGTACTTCATCTCGAGCGAGTTTCCCCGGGACGACGTTGCGGTATGTCTGACGAACACCTGTCCATGGTCGGGCTTGTGTTCGAGTACGGCAGCGCGAGGGCCGGAGATGTACGTCTGTATTGCTTCGACTAACCAGCCGGGAAGCAACACGGTACGTTCTTTCGAGCCCTTGCCTACGACCTTCACTGGATGCATTACGAAGGGACCTTCAAGGTCGACGCATAGTGCAGCGACTGATGAGGTGCGCAGGCCTGCTACTTCCGCCCTCCTCAGGCCGGCTTCCAGCGCACACTCGGCCATCAATCTGTTTCGGAGCCTATTTGCCGCGGGCGGCGGATTGGGCGCTTCGTTCCCGAGCGACACCAGACTGGGAAGGGGGCCTAGTTCGGCAAGGATCTTCTCGAGGTGCTCTGGCGATATGGGTCGAACCTCCCGGTCCGGCGCCACCGGGGGTGGCCTCTTGACGTCGTCCGTGGACGACCGTCGGCGGTCCTTTGTCTGTTCGGCCGGTTCGAGAGCTCTCAAACTGAAGCGCGATATCCCGCGGTCTCGTGCCCAACCGTAGAAGGTCTTGAGAGTGCTTAGCCGCCTCGTAATTGTGGCGTCGGAGTAGGGTCGCCCGGTCGTCGGGGACGGTCGTTCGATCATCGTGTCCGCATACTGCTCTGCCACGAACAAACCGACGTCTTCCCAACGCGTCTTCTTTGCGTCCAAGAACCAGAAGAAGTCCGACAAGTCATACGCGTAGGCCTCGATCGTGAGCAAGCTTTTCTTGGCCCGCTTTTCGCGAGACGAGCGCCGCAGGGCCTTCTGAGACACGAATTCGAGGAATGGCGCGAACGGAAGGTGGTCCCACGCGCTAACGAGGAACGTCATGCCCTCCGGGAGTACCGGATAGCGCACGCCATTGAGCAGCTCGTCGACAGCAGCCTTGGGTGCAACTCTTTGAACGGCGATCTTGTAGGGGGTGAACTGAGGCGCGTCCATTGCGTGTCGGCCAGAAATACCGACAGCATGATGATGCGCGAATCTACCGGCGGATCATCGAAATGGCCCCGTTTGCGAGCACCATTTCCGACAGCAGGCAGCCGGTGGACATGTCAGCACATTTTTGCCGAAAGGACGGCAATTGCTGGTAGGGGAGGACGGCAATTGGTGGAGGGGCGCGCAAGCCCCTGAACGATTGCGACAAGGCCGCTGCGGGGCGACGGAAGAACCCCACCTAGGGCTCCGATGCGCGAAGCCGCTCAGCGTCGTTTCGAGCAATTCCCGTCCGCGCTGCGGATTCCGGTTGCGTCGGTTAGCGTCCCCGGTGCTGACCAGGACGCTGGTCTGGGCCACGTTTCTCAAGATCAGCTTTCGGCAGACGTCGTCGCTGGAAAATTGCGCCTAGACTCCTCGCCAAGACTCCTCGGACTGCGCGGGAACGCTTGTGGCTGAGCCGGCAACTACCATCGTAGAGATCATCAAAGGCTACAACGCGTGCCTTTGCCAGCGGCACGCCGGACTCTTCCTCCGAAGGTTGGTTGTCGATCGCTGCGAAGACGGATGCTGCGAAATGTGCGTGGAGGGGTCGAGCTTCACGGTCGCGGCCGCTGATCAGTTCCTCCGTAGCTGCGCCAGATCATTCGCCCGATCGCGGGAGGTGATCGCCTAAGCACGGCAATGTCTATCGGTGAATGCCCTGGTTTCTAAGCAGCCGCTCGCAAGCGGTCATCAAGGTTCCGTTTGAGCGCGGGAAGCAGGCGGAGGTAGACATCCGCAGAATTACCTTGCGCCTTCGCAAGAGTTGCCCTGCTGGTTCCAATTCCGATGAAGCTCACCCTTTCCCCCTTTCCCCCTACAGATCTCCCTGCTAGCCAAGCCCAATCCATGTGTTCACGGACCTCAGGCGCCTGAAGGAACTGTTCACAGAATCTCGTGGAGAAAACCTTGGGAATCAGGCTACTGGCAAGATCGGGCCCTGAACAGATCACCACATCGTCAGACCATGCTCACAGCCGCGATAGGGATTGATCGACTGATCAAACGGTATATCCGGCGACTGGTTGCGGCTGATGATCGAACGCGCGCGCTCGGCATGCACCACCGTCTTTGGCCGCGCAGCCTCGGCCACCGCGTCCTGGTACCAGCCGTCGTCCTCGGCTTCGATCCTCAGCGACTCGAACCGACCTTCGTGATTGCTGGCACTGCCGCGACCCTTGGTGACAGCGGGCGGTCCGGGTTTGCTCATTGCTGCATCATCCTGACCGCCATTGTGCCGCAACCGGTGCCGGCTGCGGGGCGATCCATCCATGGCGGGTGCGACGCCGCCAAGCTAACCTGCGCGCTGCCAGGAACCTCCCGGCGCGGCGCCGCCGCCCCACCTCGGAGCACAGGATGTCGGACAATCCACTGCAGGCGATGTTCGCCCGTCATCAGGGTCGCCTGCTGACCAAATGGCTGCACTACCTCGATGTCTACCACCGGTATCTGCAGCGCTTCCGCGGACAGGCCTGTACCCTGGTCGAGATCGGCGTCTTTCACGGCGGTTCGCTGCAACTCTGGCGCGAATACCTGGGCCCACAGGCACGCATCATCGGGGTCGACATCAATCCGCAGTGCGCCGGCATCGACGAACCGGGCTGCGAGATCCTGATCGGCAGCCAGTCCGATCGCGCTTTCCTGCGCGAACTCCGTACTCGCAGCGGCGCCATCGATATCCTGATCGATGATGGCGGTCATCGCATGGATCAGCTGATGATCAGCTTCCAGGAACTGTTCCCGGCAATTGCCGAGCATGGCGTCTACATCGCCGAGGACCTGCATACCTGCTACTGGCGCGAATATGGCGGCGGTTTTCGCCATCCCTATTCCTTCATCGAGTTCGCCAAGACCCAGATCGATCAACTCAACGCCCGCCACTCGCGCGATGCTGGCAGTTTCAGCGTCGACGGCTTCAGCCGCAGCGCTGCCTCGATGCATTTCTACGACTCGATGCTGGTCATCGAGAAGGCCCCGCTGCCGGTGCCGGCACAGCATGCCCGCGGCACGCCATCCTATCCCGACCCCAATCTGAAGCCGATGTACAGCTTCAACGAACGCTACAACGCCCATCTGCGTGATCAGGATCTCAAACGCTGAGCGGCAGCCATCCCGGTTCCGCCAGACTGGCCGGGCATGATCCGGCAACAAAGCGACAGCAGCCCTGCGGTCGCGCCCAGGTTGCGTCACCGTCGGGGCCAGTCGCGACTATACTGGCGCGACTTGGGGACGCCACGCCGAACACATGAAAAAGACCCAGCTCTATCTGCTTGCCCTCGTCATCGCAGCCATCGGACTGGGGGCCTTCTACTACAAGTGGCGTGTCCTGAACTTTCCGATCCGAGCCACCGAACAGACCGAACTCTGGGAAGTCCAGGCACGCGTGCAGTTCCAGGCGCGCAAGGGACCCAACAAGGTCACCCTGCAGATTCCGCGCGATCCGCCTGGCTATGACGTGATCGACGAGAAGTTCGTGGCGCGCAATTACGGCATGAACATCGTGCCGGGCAAACGGACGCGCGCGGTGCAGTGGCAGTACCGTAGCGCACGCGGCAACCAGGCGCTGTATTACCGCGCCACCGTGTATCGTGATCAGCACCCGGCCGACTATATCGATCCGCCGCCACTTCCGGCCAAGCCCGGGGTCTACGAGGAGCCTTATCTGACGGCCCGCACCACGGTTCTGGAAAGTGTGCGCGAACGCTCGGTCGACTCCGCTTCCTTCGCCGGCGAACTGATCCGCAGCCTGGCCGAGCCCGCAGGCGATGGCAATGTGGCGCTGTTGATGGAACGCGTGAAGTCACTGGAGCAACGCGCGCATCTCGCCAAGAGCCTGCTCGCAGATCGCCAGATATCGGCGCGGGTGATCCATGGCCTGCCGCTGACCCAGACCGATGCCACGGTCAGCCTGATGCCCTTCCTGCAGGTCTGGGATGGCGAGGCGCAGCGCTGGGACACCATCAGTGCCGACAATGGGGTCGAGGGCTGGCCCGAAGAAATGTTCCTGTGGAGCATCAGCCAGAAGCCGGTCCTGGAGGTCGAGGGCAACCCGCGCGCGCGCCTGGAGTTCGCGGTGCAGAGCACGCTCGATGACGCGCTCGAGGTCGCCAAGGCCAGGCTTGAGGCCAAGGACAAGAACCTCGTTGCCTATTCGCTGCTCAATCTTCCGCTGCAGACCCAGGACGTCTATCGCATCCTGCTGATGATGCCGATCGGCGCCTTCCTGATGCTGCTGCTGCGCAATGTGGTCGGCATCAAGACCTTTGGCACCTTCATGCCGGTTCTGGTGGCGCTGGCATTCCGTGAGACCCGATTGCTGCCCGGCGTCATCCTGTTCCTGACCGTCGTCAGCCTGGGCCTGCTGGTGCGTTTCTACCTCGAGCGTCTGCGCCTGCTGCTGGTACCCAGATTGACCGCGGTATTGATCCTCGTGGTCTTCCTGATGGCCATGGTTTCGGTCGTCAGCAACAAGCTGGGCATCGACCAGGGGCTTTCCATCGCGCTGTTTCCGATCGTCATCATGACGATGACGATCGAGCGCATGTCGATCGCCTGGGAAGAGCGCGGCGCCGCCTTCGCCCTCAAGGAGGGTATCGGCACCCTGATCGTGGCCATCCTGGCCTACCTGGTGATGAGCGTCGACTGGCTCGAGCATGTCATCTTCGTGTTCCCGGAGCTGCTGCTGGTGCTGTTTGCCCTGACCTTGCTGATCGGCCGCTACTCCGGCTACCGGATCAGCGAGCTGTTCCGCTTCCGCGCCCTGGCCACCGACCCGGTGGAACCGGTGCCGCCAAAGGCAGGCTGACCGTGCTCAATCCTTTCCGCATTGCCAAGCGATTGCGCGCCATCGGACTGACCGGCATCGGTCAGCGCAACGCCGAGTTCGTGCTGATGTACAACCAGCGCCGCAACTATCCGCGCGTCGACGACAAGCTGATCACCAAGAAGCTGGCGCTGGCCGCCGGATTGCCGGTGCCCCAGCTGTACGCCGTAGTGCGCGAAGAGCACGAAATCGAAGAGCTGCACGAAAAATTGCGCGGCCGCGAGAGCTTTGTCGTGAAACCCGCCCATGGTTCCGGTGGCGATGGCATCCTGGTCATTACCGGCCGCCGCGGTGATCGCTATCGACGATCCAATGGCGCCCTGCTGGCGCGCGAGGAATTCGACCACCACATCTCCAACATGCTGTCGGGACTGTTCTCGCTTGGCGGTCAGCCCGACCATGCCCTGGTCGAGTATTGCGTGCAGTTCGATCCCATTTTCGACAATGTCAGCTACAAGGGTGTGCCCGACATCCGCATCATCAGCTTCCTCGGTTACCCGGTGATGTCGATGATCCGCCTGCCGACCCGGATGTCGGACGGCAAGGCCAATCTGCACCAGGGCGCCATCGGGGTAGGCATCGACATCCCGACCGGCATCACCCGACGCGGAGTCTGGGGCCGCGAGATCATCCGCGAGCACCCGGATACCGAGAGCACCATTGTTGGCCTGGAAATCCCGCACTGGGATGAGCTGCTGATGATCGCGGCACGCTGCTACGAGCTGGTCGAACTCGGCTACGTCGGTGTCGACATCGTGCTCGACAAGGACCTGGGGCCGTTGATCCTCGAGCTCAATGCACGCCCCGGGTTGGCAATCCAGATGGCCAATGGCAACGGCCTGCTGCATCGGCTGCGCCGGGTCCAGGAACTTGAACAGCAGGGCACCCTGTCGCGCGATCCAGCCGAACGCGTCGCGTTTTCCAAGGCCAATTTCCCAACCCTGTAAACGATTCAAGGGCACCGCCTTGCGGCGAGCGTGGTGCCAACACGCGAGCTCAGCCGCCCGCATTCAGCTTGGGCGCCCTCCGCTCGCCATGGTGCAACGCGAATCCGCGGCAGGATGAGCGCAATGACAGGCTGAGCGGCTGCCCGCTGGCGACGAGCCGGATCAAGCCAACAAGGACCACAAAGAGTGCCTGAGGTTCCAGACTTGCGGGTACCGGTGATTTCCGCCCCGGCGACCGTTAAGCTCTGGAGTCGCACAATTCAAACAGGCGTCAGTTGTCGCCTGCCTGGGCGGGCGCTACGCTCTCGCCCCTTTGCGCCCCGGTGTGGGCGCTGTCAATAGCTTGAGGAGGGTAGGGCCATGACACAGAACAAACTGCAATTGCCACAGCTGGCCGGACTGATGGTGGCGGGCTTGCTGCTGCTGGGGACGGACTACGTGCTGGCTCAGGGTATTGGCAGCCGCGGCGGCAGCGAGCAGAGCACCTCGGCCATGGCAGGGCGCAACTCCAAGGCCAAGAAGGCCAAGGCCGACAAGAACAAGAAGACTGAAGTCGCGTTCCCGAACAGTTCCCGCGAAGAACCTCCGTTCAAGATGTCGGCCAAGCTTGGCAAGAAGGTTCAGACCGGCCTGGACGCGCTGAACGAAGAGGATTACGAGAAGGCGGAGGAAATCTTCAACGATATCCTCGGCCAGTCCAAGGCCATGGACAGCGAAAAGGGCACCTCCTACCAGGCGCTCGGCACCATCGCCTATGAGCGCGACGAGGATTCGCTGAAGGCGATCGAGTACAACATCAAGGCGATCGAAACCAACGCGCTGCCGAACAATTCGCACTTCGGCCTGATGCAACTCAATGCCCAGCTGTACCTGCAGGAAGACCAGTTCGACAACGCCATCCTCTGGGCCGATCGCTGGATGCGCGAGACCGGTGAAGAGAAGGACACCCTGCTGATCGTCAAGGGACAGGCCTACTATCAGCAGGAAAAATACGAGCCGGCGGCAACCGCCATCAAGCGCGCCATCGAAATTTCGGAAAAGCCCAACGACAGCTGGTACGCGGCCCTGATGGCCTGCTACACGGAGAGCGAGAACTACGCCGAGGCGATCCGCTATGGCGAAGAGGTGCTGGCACGCGATCCCAACAACAAGTCGATCATCAAGCAGCTGTCCAACGTCTTTATCGAGAGCGACCAGGAGCCCAAGGCACTGGCCCTGATGGACCGTGCCTACGCGACCGGCCTGCTCAGCACCGAGCCCGAACTGCGGCAGCTTGCCCAGCTCTATGCCTACGCCGAACAGGCGGAACAGGGTGCCAAGGTGATCGAGGAAGGTCTGGCAAAGGGCGTGCTGAAGGAGAATCTGGCGACCTATTCCCTGCTCGGCGAGGTCTATTCGCAGGGCGACGACTACCTCAAGACCGCGGCTGCGTACAACAAGGCGGCCCTCTACGCAAAAGATGGTGACATGAAATTCCGTGAGGCCTATGCCCTGATGGACGCCGACAAGGTCGCCGAGGCCAAGGCCGCAGCGCTCGAGGCACTCAAGAAAACGCCATTCAAGCACGAGGGCGAGTGCTGGGTGATCCTGGGCAATGCCGAGATCGAACTCGACAATAAAGCCGGCGCCATCGCGGCTTTCGAGAAGGCAGCGCAGTTCCCGTCAACCAAGAAGAATGCGGAAACCTGGCTGAAAAATGTCCGCAGAATGTGAACGGAACGGGGCGGCCCAACCCCTGGGCCGCCCTGGTTACGTTTCCGTTTTGTAACGCACGTACGTCATGCTGTGCGGAAGTCTGGGGATCATTCAGTCCCTAGTTAGCAACCGGGCCTCCCGCTATACTCGCTCTCCCTTGTGTCGCCGACCCCGCTGGGGCGGGACTCCGGTAGCGCGTAGCGAGGGGCCAAAAGAGACCCAAGTCCCATGTCCATGCATTTGAAAGAAGACAAGAGTTTCAGTTTGCGTCGGGTGACCGGGCAGGCCTTCGCCTTGGCCTTGCACACCAGCATGTTCCTGTTCCTGATGGCGCCAGTAAAGCCGCCTGCGCAGGAAGACGAGGAAGAGGACGACATGGTGGAAGTGGTCTTCCTCGAGCCGCCGCCGCCGCCGCCGCCACCGCCGCCACCGCCGCCGGAACCGCCGAAGAAGATCGAGCCCAAGATCATCGAGAAGCGCCCGACACCGACACCGCCGCCGGAAGAACCGCCGCCGGAAATCGTTTTCGAAGAAGCGCTGCCGATGGCCGAAGAAGCGCCGCCGCCGGCTCCGCCCGCGCCGCCGGCTCCTGACATTCGTGCCGACACGGGCGCCTCGGAAGATCCGAGCTATCGCCGCATGCGCCCGCCGCGTTATCCGCCAGCGGCAATGCGTCGTCGTCTCGAAGGCGAAGTCATTCTATTGATCACTGTCGGCGCCGATGGTTCACCGATCGACGTACAGGTGCAAAAGTCCAGCCGTCATCGCGAACTCGACCAGGAAGCGATCCGTGCCGCACGCAGTTGGAAGTTCAACCCCGAAATCCGCGACGGTCGTCCGGTCCAGGGTCGTGTTTTGATTCCCATCAAATTCTCGCTCAGCTAATAATCCCGTCTAACCAAAGGTGATGCCATGCTTCAAGACCAGACCTCGACTCAGCCTGCGGATGCAGGAATCGCAGACGCCGCGGCGGCTGCAGCACCTGCGGCGGTCGAACCCGCAGCGGGCAGCGTAATGGCCGCAGCATCATCGGCGCCGCCGCCGGTGGACGCCGCTGCTCCGATGTCCGATGCAGCCGCGCTGCAGACAATGGGCTTCAGCCATCTGATTCAAAATCTCGACTGGATCGGCTGGATGGTTCTGGTCACGCTGGTCATCCAGTCGCTCGGCAGCTGGGTCTACATCATCGTCAACGGCCTCCGGAACCTCAGCATCACCGCCCGCATGGAGCGCGTGATCTCGACGTTCTGGGAAACCCCGTCGGCCGCCGATGCCGTGCGCTTCATGGAAGAGCAGCCTTCATCCGAGCCGTTCTCGAAGATCGCGCTCGACTGCGCCGGTGCCGCCGCCCATCATCAGCGCCACGAAGGTTCGCGTCTGGTCGAGGCGCTCAACCGCTCCGAGTTCATCGATCGCTCCCTGCGTCAGGCTGTCACCCGCGAGAGTTCGCGTCTTGAAAATGGTCTGACCTGGCTGGCAACCACCGGCTCGTCGGCACCGTTCGTCGGTCTGCTTGGTACCGTCATGGGTATCTACCACGCCCTGATCGCCATCGGCGCATCCGGCCAGGCCTCCATGGACGTGGTGGCCGGCCCGGTCGGCGAGGCGCTGATCATGACCGCGTTCGGTCTGTTCGTCGCTATCCCGGCCGTGCTTGCCTACAACTTCTTCATGCGCTCCAACCGCAAGATCAATGCCCGTTTCGACGAATTCGCGCACGACCTGCACGACTTCTTCGCAACTGGTTCGCGCGTGGAAGGCGTCGGTCCGAAGCCGGTCAAGAAGTAAGCCCCAGGGCTGCCAGGAGGATCGCATGGCTTTCTCAAGCAATACCGGCGGCGTCATGGCCGAAATCAATGTCACGCCGCTGGTCGACGTGATGTTGGTGCTGCTGATCATCTTCATGATCACGGCGCCCCTGATGCAGCACAAGGTGAAGATCGAACTGCCGGAGAAGTCCGTGGTCGACCGGGAGCCACTGAGTTCCCAGCCGATCTCGCTCGCGGTAAAGACCAATGGCGATCTGTTCTGGAACGATGAGCCCCTGCTCATGTCAACCCTGGATCGCCGCCTGCGCGTGGAAGCCCGTCGCGAACCCCAGCCGATGCTGGAGATTCGCGCCGATAAGACCACCCGCTACGGTGTATTGCAGGACGTCATGGGCGTGGCCAAGGTCGCCGGCATGAAGAAGATCGGTTTCGTTACCACGCCGGAAGGCAAGTAAGGCGTCGCGAGGAATTCACCATGGCTTTTTCAAGCAACCAGGACGGCGGGCCGATGGCCGAAATCAACGTCACGCCCCTCGTGGACGTGATGCTGGTGCTGCTGATCATCTTCATGATCACGGCGCCGATGATGTCGCAGCGCATCCAGATCGATCTTCCGCAGAAATCCACCGTCAAGAACGACGAAGAGCCGCCACCGCCGATCGCGCTGACGATCAATTCGGCCGGCAATCTGTTCTGGGACGGCCAGCCGTTGACCAAGGATGTCTTCGAACTGCAACTGCAGTTCGAAGCCAAGAAGGATCCGCAGCCGATGCTGCAGATCAAGGCCGATCTGTTTACCGAGTATCAGGTGCTGGCCGATGTGATGG
Source organism: Pseudomonadota bacterium (assembly GCA_022843465.1). Lineage (GTDB taxonomy): Bacteria > Pseudomonadota > Gammaproteobacteria > Xanthomonadales > Ahniellaceae > 0-14-3-00-62-12. Next base: position 68,331 of record JALHNO010000015.1, read on the forward strand.
GCTCGGCCAAGAACCTTGGCATGAACAAGATCGGATTCGAGACCACGGCAACGAACTGAGCGTCCAGCGACAGGCACAAGAAGGCCGGGCCAGTCCCGGCCTTTTCTTTTGCGCGGACGCAAACCCGCTAACCCCGATCACCTCTGCGCCGCGTTGGATTGCCTGCCAACCACGGAGCCGTCATGCCCAACACCCAGGCCACTGCGCAAACCCAGGCGATCAGCGAGATCAATGTGACTCCGCTGGTCGACGTCATGCTCTGCCTGCTGATCATCTTCATGATCGCGGCGCCCATGCTCAGCAGCCGGCTGCCGCTGGCGTTACCGCAGCCGACGCCACCGCCGGTGACGCGCACCGAGCCGGAACCGCCGCTGCGCCTGCGCATTCTCGCCGATGGCCACTTGCTGCTGGAGGATCAACCGATCCGCGACGAAACCCTGGCCGCGGAACTGGCCTGGCAGGCGGATCGCGATCCCCGGCGTATCCTGCAGATCGACACCGATCGTCAAGCGGTCTACCAGCGCTTTGTCGATGTGCTGGCGAGCGCACGTGAACAGGGCATCAGCCAGATTGCACTGGCCAAGCAAACGCCCGGCGGCCACTGACAACGGCGATCAAGTCGGCTCGCAGGCCTCAAGGTAGGCACGCACCGCCGAATCGAGGCCCAGATAGAGCGCATCATTGATCAGCGCGTGGCCGATCGAGACTTCAGCGATGTCCGGGATTGCCGCCAGCAGCAGCGGCAGATTGAGCAGATCCAGATCATGGCCGGCATTGATCGCCAGGCCGGCAGAGCGCGCCTGCGCCGCCGCTCTGCGGCACTGTTCGATTACGGCGACGGACGCGCCGGCCTGCACGCCGGAGGCAAATGGCCCGGTATAGATCTCGATCCGTTGCGCGCCAAGATCGGCGGCACGCTGTATGGAATCGCTGTCGGCATCGACGAACAGACTGACCCGGGCGCCGAGGCCAGCGCCGTCGCGGATCAAGGCCTGCAGTCGCTGCGGTGGCGTCGCCAGATCAAAACCATGATCCGAGGTGATCTGGCCATCGGCATCCGGCACAAAGGTGACCTGGTCCGGTCGCGCCTGACGTACCAGTTCCAGCAGTCCGGGGTACCCATTGCCGCGCGCCGGCGCAAACGGATTGCCTTCGATGTTCAGCTCAACACGGGCCCCCTCGGCTACGGCATCATTGTGCCGTGCCAACCATTCCGCGAGGTTCAGCACATCATCGGGCCGTACATGCCGAAGGTCCGGACGTGGATGTACGGTCAGTCCGCGCGCCCCGGCGGCGACCACGACCTCGGCGGCACGCAGGATGGAGGGCAGGGTGCCGCCACGCGAATTGCGCAGCACGGCAATCTTGTTGAGGTTGACGCTGAGACGAGCCATGCGATCATCTTGCCAGCGGCCTTGCCCGGAAGCGAGCTTCCGGCGCCGCCCAGATGGAGCCGTCAGGCGCGCTCCACAATCCGACAGGAGAAGCAATGTCCACGATCGAAGCCCAGGCGCCGCCCAATCTCGAGGCCGCCGAACTCTGGCTGAGAGGCCTGCAGGATCGACTATGTGCGGCCATTGAAAAGACGGACGGCGTGGCGCACTTTCGCGAGGACAGCTGGAAGCGCGAGCAGGGTGGCGGCGGACGTACCCGGGTACTGCGTGATGGTGCCGTGTTCGAGCAGGCCGGCATCGGTTTCTCCAAGGTCATGGGCGAGACCCTGCCGGCGTCTGCGAGCGCACATCGGCCGGAATTGGCCGGACAGCCGTGGACCGCCATGGGCGTGTCCCTGGTTTTCCATCCGCACAATCCGCGGGTACCGACCACGCACATGAACGTGCGTCTGTTTGCCACCACGGGTGACAAGCCAGCCTGGTGGTTTGGCGGCGGCTACGATTTGACGCCCTGTTATGTTGAAGAAGAGGATGTCCGCCACTGGCATCGCACCGCGCAGGAGGTCTGCGCGCGTTTTGGCTCCGGGCTGTATCAGGAATTCAAGGAATGGTGCGATCGCTACTTCTACCTGAAGCACCGCAACGAAACCCGCGGTGTCGGCGGCATCTTTTTCGACGATCTCAATCGCTGGTCGTTTGCGCGCAGCTTCGATTTTACCCGCAGCGTTGCCGATTCCTTCCTTGATGCCTATCTGCCCATCGTTCAGCGCCGCAAGAACCTGCCGTTCGGCGAACGCGAACGTTCATTCCAGCTGTATCGGCGCGGACGCTATGTCGAATTCAATCTGGTCCTCGATCGCGGCACCCTGTTCGGGCTGCAAAGTGGCGGGCGCACCGAATCGATCCTGATGTCCCTGCCGCCGCTGGTGCGCTGGGAATATGGCTTTACGCCAGAACCGGGCAGCCCGGAGGCCAGACTGGCCGAATACCTGCGGCCACGCGACTGGCTGGTCTGAGCCATCACCGGCGCGCCGTGCTGCGCGTTGAAAGCCAGACCGCAGAAAAAAGTTGGCCCCGGTCACTTGGGGGTGTGCCGGGGCCGGATCGCAGAGTGACTTGGGGAAAGTCCAGTCCGCTGTGTTCACTCAGGGGAGGGAGTGAACGGATCGTTGGGGGTCGATCCGTACACTTTGATGGGGTCTGGCACGGAAGGTTCAACGGCGTTATCAGTTCCGTTTACTCTGCATTTAGTTAGGTATCAGCAGGTAAACATGAAATTTCCGTTAGCAAACTACCGGACTAGTGCCCCGCCGCAATAGCCCGCTCCGTCAGCGGGATCACCGCAGATTTCTGGCACAGGCAAGCGCAGGTCGCTGGCGAATGCGAGGCAGTGACCTGCTCCGATCTCCACCACCCAATGGCGCGATGCTCAGTGCGCTTCATCCCAGTTGTCACCAGCGCCGGTCTCGACCAGCAGCGGAACCCGCAAGTCCGCAGCACGGCCCATGCGTTCGCGCAGACCGGCGCTGATCTCGTCAACACAGTCGGCACGCACTTCCAGCACGAGTTCGTCGTGCACCTGCAACAGCAGTCGCGCCTCTTCATGGCGTCCGCGCAGCCACTGGTCGACGTCGAGCATGGCGCGCTTGATGATGTCGGCGGCGGTGCCCTGCATCGGCGCATTGATGGCGGCACGTTCGGCGCCCTGGCGCTGTGCCGGATTACGCGAATGGATCTCGCGCAGATGCAGGCGGCGTCCGAACACGGTTTCGACAAAGCCATCGCGCCGCGCACGTTCCCGCACCGATTCCATATAGCCCTGGACACCGGGGTAGCGCTGGAAATAGAGATTGATGTATTCCTGCGCCTGGCCACGACCAACCCCCAGTTGGCGGGCAAGGCCGAAGGCCGACATGCCGTACATCAGTCCGAAGTTGATCGCCTTGGCGGCGCGCCGCTGATCAGCGTTCACCGCATCCCGCGACACCCCGAACACTTCAGCCGCTGTTGCCCGATGCACATCCTCGCCATGGGCGAAGGCGTCGAGCAGACCGGGGTCCTCGGAAAGATGCGCCATGATGCGCAACTCGATCTGAGAATAGTCAGCCGCCACCACCTTGAATCCGGGCGGTGCAATGAACGCGGTGCGGATTCGCCGGCCTTCTTCGGTGCGGATCGGGATGTTCTGCAGATTTGGATCGGTTGAACTCAGGCGCCCGGTCGCAGCCACCGCCTGATGGAACGAGGTGTGCACGCGACCGCTGTCGGGATTGATCTGCTCCGGCAACTTGTCGGTGTAGGTCGAGACCAGCTTGGCATAGCCGCGATACTCAAGAATCAGCCGCGGCAGTTCGTGATGCTCGGCCAGATCCGTAATCGCATCCTCATTGGTCGACGGCTGTCCGGTCGGCGTCTTCGCGAGCACCGGCAACTTGAGTTCATCGTAGAGCACCGCCTGCAACTGCTTGGGCGAGTCCAGACTGAAACTGTGACCGACGCTGGCATGCGCCTGCTCGATGGTGGCATGCATGCGCTTGCGCAACTCGTGGGTCTGCGCACGCAGTTTGCCGGCATCGATCAGAAAACCCTCGCGCTCCATCCGCGCCAGAACTGGGACCAGGGGCATCTCGATCTCGTCGAACACCCGGCACACGGAAGGCACGGACTCCAGCAAGGGCCGCAGATGCTGGTGCAGACGCAGGGTGACATCGGCATCCTCGGCCGCATAGGCAACTGCCTGCTCCAGCGCGACATCGGCAAACGAAATCTGCTTGGCGCCCTTGCCGGCAACCTCCTCGAAAGCCACCGTCTTGATGCCCAGATACAGCCGGGCCAGAGAATCCATATCGTGGCGGGTAATCGTCGAATTCCAGACGTAGCTCTCCAGCATGGTGTCGTAGCGATAGCCCTGCACCGCTACGCCATAGCGCGCGAGTACATGCATGTCGTACTTGCCATGCTGCCCCACTTTCGCGCGCGCTGGATCTTCCAGCAGAGGCTTGAGCGCGGCGAGGGTGTCCATCAAGTCCAGTTGCGGCGGTGTTCCTGGCGCGCGATGCCCGAGTGGAATATAGGCGGCGTGGCCAGGTTCGCAGGCCAGCGAAATGCCCACCAGTTCGGCACGGTGGGCGTCCAGACTGGTGGTCTCGGTATCGAACGCGAACACTTCGGCAGCGCTCAGCCGCGCAATCCAGCGCTCCAGCGCTGCCCGATCCAGGATCGCCTCATACTGCAATTCGCGTGGTGGCGCGGGGGGCGGCGCGGAGCCAGTGCCGTTCGGATCGCGCTCGCTCGCGGCAGCGGCAGGCGCGGCAACCGGTGCTGGCGAGGAACCTCCATCGAGGTCACGAAGCGCCGCCCGAAAACCGTAGCGGGTATACAACGCGCGCAACTGTTCCGCGTCAGGCGCGCCGGCAATCAATTGCTCGGGTGCCGAGTCGAGTTCGAGTTCGGTACGCACGCGGGCAAGTTCACGCGACAGCGGCAGCTGGGGCAGGGCGGCGCGCAGGTTTTCGCCGATCTTGCCGCTGAAGCGATCAGCATTGGCGATGATCGCATCAAGGCTGCCGTACTCGGCCAGCCACTTGGCAGCAGTCTTCTCGCCGCACTTCTCGACACCCGGAATATTGTCCACCTTGTCGCCCATCAGTGCGAGAAAGTCGACGATCTGATCCGGCCGTACCCCGAACTTGGCAAAGACGCCCTCGGCATCCAGCGACTGGTTGCTCATGGTATTGATCAGGTGGATACGCTCGTCGACCAGCTGGGCCAGGTCCTTGTCACCGGTCGAGATCGTCACCTCGATCCCTTTCGCTGCGGCCTGCCGGGCCAGGCTGCCAATGACATCGTCGGCCTCGACCCCGGACACGCGCAGCACCGGAATGCCGAGCGCGCGTACGATCGCCAGCATCGGCTCAATCTGCGCACGCAGCTCATCGGGCATCGGCGGTCGATTCGCCTTGTAGGCGGGAAACAGCTCGTGGCGGAAGTTCTTGCCACTGGCGTCCATCACGAAGCCAAGAAAATCCGGCTTCTGCGCCATATGCGCACGCAACATGTTGACTACGCCAAACAGCGCGCCGGTTGGCTCGCCCTGCTCATTGCTCAGCGGCGGCAAGGCGTGAAAGGCTCGGAACAGGTAGGCGGAGCCATCGATCAGGATCAGGCGTGGAGCGGACATGGACATACTCGATGGCAACCAGGGTCGCCGCCATGTTAGGCGCTCCGCGCCTTGCAGCAAACCCGCCGCAGCGTAAGCTTGGCCGCGGTGCAGCCATGGAGACCCTCATGCCCAAGTCGGCCGAGACCATTCAAATCAGGCGACTCAACAGCCGCGCGGGCAGCCGGACCGCATTCAAGCTGATGTCCGAGTTGCGCCCACACCTGGACCTGCGGCAGTTCCTCGATCTGGTAACGACAATGCGCGTCGAGGGCTATCGACTGGTGGGTCTGTTTGATGCCGACGTGCTCATGGCAGTCGCCGGCTATCGCGTACAGACCATGCTGGTGCGCGGGCGCAGCCTCTATGTCGATGACCTGGTGACCACCGCCGCCAAGCGCGGCAAGGGCTATGGCACTCAGTTGCTCGACTGGCTGGTTCGGGAGGCGACAACACTACGCTGCAACGAGTTTCACCTCGATTCCGGCGTTCAGCGATTCGCCGCGCATGGCTTTTACTTCGGACGCGGCATGCACATCGCCAGCTACCATTTTGCGCGCGCCCTGAAATAGGGCCGGCTTTGCCCTCGTCACAAGGTGGCCGTCCCTGGCCACTCGCCCCACCCACCCTCCTCCTGGCCACAGCGGGCATGGGGACCGCTGCAACGGTGGGGCACAGACAAAACCACGGAACCCGCGAGGATCCGACGGCGCCGACGGCGCCCGATCAGGCGGACCCAAACGCAGACAGCGATCACCCGTCAGCCACCGGATGCAGCAGAATCGGAGACGGCCGGACCCGCCGCCGGGAAGGCAGCCAGCGGCGCATCCGCGCGGACTGCTGTCGCCCAGGACAACAGGAAGCTCAACATCCAGAAGCCAGCCACAATCGCCGGGCGTCGCAGAGAGAAGTTCATCGGCCTACTCCGATAGCGCAAGCCTGATTCCAGTCAGCGACTCAGGCGACTCATTCAAGCACCGGTAGCGGGCGCTGACAGCTGTCGATAGTTACAGGTGCCGGGCGCCGATGGCGGCACAGAAGCGCCGAAACTGGACCGCGCCGCCGCCAGCGCCCACACTGACGGGCCAGCTTCCAGGAACTACCCCGCATGCAATGCCACATCTATCGCAGCCGCAAGCGGCCGGGCACCTACGTTTATCTGCTGCAACGCGACGACTTTGCCTGTCTGCCAGCGGCGCTCAGCGCCGGACTGGGCCAGCTGGAATTCAGCATGGAGATCGAACTGCGGCCCGAGACGCGGCTGGCAACCCAGGATGTCGGTCTGGTTCTGAAGCATCTCGCTGAGCTTGGCTACCATGTCCAGTTTCCGCCCAACGAGCAGTTGCCGAGTACCGACTGAGACGGCGCGGACAGCTGCCGCCGAGGCCGATCTGCTAGCCTCGCGGGCACCCCTGATCGCGTTCCGACATGACCCCGCCGCCGTCCCCGCTCCAGCCAGCGCGCAAGGCCGCGCTCGCCTTCATCATCGTCACTGTGGTGCTCGACATGCTGGCGCTCGGCATCATCATTCCGGTGCTGCCCAAGCTGGTCGAGAGCATGCTGGGCGGAAATACTTCGCGGGCGGCAGCGGTCTATGGCTGGTTTGGTTTCACCTGGGCGCTGATGCAGTTCGTCTGCTCACCGGTGCTTGGCGCACTGTCGGATCGCTTTGGTCGGCGCCGGGTGATCCTGATGTCCAATCTCGGCCTCGGCCTCGACTACATCGTGATGGCGCTTGCCGGCACCGTGCCCTGGCTGCTGCTCGGGCGGGCGATTTCGGGCATGTTCGCAGCCAGCATCAGTACCGCCTACGCCTATATCGCCGACGTCACCCCACCCGAACAACGCGCGGCACGCTTTGGCATGCTGGGCGCGGCGTTCGGTCTGGGCTTCATCATCGGACCGGCGCTCGGCGGTGAACTTGGCGAGTACGGCGCAAGGGCGCCGTTCTGGGTGGCCGCTGGCCTGAGTCTGGCCAATGCCCTGTACGGCTACTTCATCTTGCCCGAGTCGCTGCCGCCCGAGAAGCGCGACAGCTTCCAGTGGTCCCGTGCCAATCCGTTCGCCTCGTTGAAGCTGCTGCGCAGCCACGCCGAGTTGCTGGGACTGGCTGGGGTTGGCTTCCTGATGAACTTTGCGCACTTCGTGTTGCCCAGCACGATGGTGCTCTATGCCAGCTATCGTTATGGCTGGACCGATCGTTCGGTTGGCTGGTTTCTTACCCTGGTTGGCATCTGCAGTGTCATCGTCCAGGGCGGCATGGTGCGGCCTGCGGTTGCGCGCTTCGGGCAGCGCCGGGTCCTGCTGACCGGGCTCGGATTCGGGGCCGTCGGATTTGCCATCTACGGTCTTGCGCCGACCGGAGCCTGGGTACTGGTGGGGATCCCGGTCATGGCCCTGTGGGGACTGTCCGGCCCGGCGCTGCAGGGCCTGATGAGCGAGCGCCTCGGGCCGAGCGAACAGGGCAAGCTGCAGGGTGCCAACACCAGCCTGATGGGCTTCGCCGGCATGATTGCGCCGCTGACCTTCACTGGACTGTTCTCCAACGCGATCGGAGCGCACCGTGACTGGCACTTGCCGGGCGCGCCGCTGCTGCTGGCATCGGCGGTGATGCTGATCGGTCTGCTGCTGGCATGGCGGGTCGCCCGGCCGCTGGCGATATCGCCCCTGCCGGAACCGCCTATGCCCACTCCAATCGACTGAGTCGGCGGACTGCCAGGATGCCGTTGCCCGCCAAACCTCGCGTGTGATCGGCCGCCAGGCTGCCGGCAGGCATCCCGGCCCTCGGCCATACTGCTGCCGGCCGTGCGCCCGGTGCCGGTAACAAGGGTGGGGCGCCCGCAGGGCCGTGGCAACGGGGCATGGTTCGTCAGGCTCAGGGGAATTTCGGGAAGCCTCCTGCGCTCCGTGCGCCTCGCACTCGAACTGCGCAGGAGTCCATGGATGGACGAAGATCGGGCAACGCAGGAGCGGTTGCCGAGGAGGCTTCCAGAGGTCCGCTCATGTATCGTGATGCTGTTTCAGACCCTTACGGAGACCGCAGATGCCTTCCTTCGACATCGTATCCAAGATCGACAAGCACGAACTGACCAATGCGGTGGACCAGGCCAACCGCGAACTCGGCAATCGCTTCGACTTCAAGGGCAGTGATGCGAAGTTCGAACTCGCCGATCCGGTGATCACGCAGTCGGCGCCCAGCGACTTCCAGCTCAAGCAGATGCTCGACATCCTGCGTGGCCGGCTGATCGCGCGCGGCATCGATGTCAAATGCATGGAAGTCGATGAACCCGAGAGCAACCTGGCCGGCGCGCGCCAGAAGATCACCATCAAGCAGGGTATCGAACAGGCGCTTGCCAAGAAGGTGGTGGCGACGATCAAGGAAGCCAAGCTCAAGGCCGAGGCCCAGATCAATGGCGACAAGCTCCGCGTCAGCAGCAAGAAGCGCGACGATTTGCAGACCGTGATTGCCTTGCTGCGCGCCAGCGAATTCGATCTGCCCCTGCAGTTCGAGAACTTCCGCGACTGACTGTGGCACGGGCTTGTCCGGACAGAAGTGCCGATCGGCGGCAAACTGAGTTCCATGACAATTAAAAAAGTGTTCAAATCGAGCGGCAGTCCCCCCATACCTTCAGGAGCTTCGAGCATGTCCGCAGCCCCCGCATCACCCAAGTCCTTGCAACGTCGCGTTCTCGCGCTGGCGGTAGCCAGCATCATCACTTCGGGCAGTCTGGCCGCCCAGGAGTCTCCTGAGGACAGCGCCGGTACCGCCCAGCTGGAGACGGTTACGGTCACCGCGCAGCGCAAGGAGGAAGACCTGCAGAAGGTGCCGATCTCGATCACGACCCTGGACACCGAAAAGCTCGATGTGCTCGGTTCCGGCGGTGAAGACATCCGCTTCCTGTCCTCACGCCTGCCCAGTTTGCAGATCGAATCCTCGTTCGGGCGTGCCTTCCCGCGCTTCTATATCCGCGGCCTGGGCAATACCGATTTCGACCTGAATGCCTCGCAGCCGGTCTCGCTGATCTATGACGGCGTCGTCCAGGAAAATCCGATCCTCAAGGGTTTCCCGGTCTTCGACCTTGACCGCATCGAGATGCTGCGTGGTCCGCAGGGCACCCTGTTCGGTCGCAACACACCGGCCGGGGTTCTGAAGTTCGAATCCCGTCGTCCCGAGCAGACCCCCGATGGCTATGGCCAGATTTCCTATGGCCGCTTCGGCACCCTGAATCTGGAGGGCGCCATCGGCGGCGGACTCAGCGAGGACTGGTCGGCACGCGTATCGGCGCTCTATCAACGCCGTGATGATTGGGTCGACAACACCCGCAACGGCCCCGGCGATGATCTCGAGGGCTATCGCGAATTCGCCATGCGGGCCCAGCTGTTGTACGCACCGGGCAATGATTTCGAAGCACTGTTCAATCTGCATGCGCGCTCGCTCGATGGCACCGCACGGCTGTTCCGCGCCAACATCATCCGTCCGGGCAGCAGTGAGCTGATCAGCGGTTTTGACCCTGACTCGATCAGCATCGATGGCGACAACTTCCAGGAACTCGATACCTGGGGCGCCAACGCCCGCATGAGCTGGAATTTCGAGGGCTTCAATCTGCACTCGATCACCGGCTATGAAACCGTCGACACGCTGTCGCGTGGTGACATCGACGGCGGCTTCGGCGCCGTGTTTGCGCCGCCGTCCGGACCCGGCTTCATTCCGTTCACCGCGGAGTCCGCCGATGGCCTGCCCGATCACCACCAGATCAGCCAGGAGTTCCGTCTCGAGTCGAACACCGATGCCGCCCTGCAATGGCAGGCCGGGGTCTACTATTTCGACGAAGACATCACCATCGACAGCTTCAACTACGACAGTCTGGCACCTGGTCGGCCGCAGAATGGCTATGCCGAGCAGCGTCAGGAAAACACCGCATACGCGGTATTCGGCTCACTGGAATACGCCGTCAACGATCAGTTCAAACTGCGCGGTGGCTTGCGCTACACCCACGATGAAAAGGACTTCGTCGCCGAGCGCACGCAGTCGCCACTGTCCTTCCTGGGCGTCGGTCCGATCGGTCCGCTGTATGCCAATCCCAGCGATTCCGATGTCAGCTGGGATGTCAGCGGTGTCTATCAGATCACCGATGACTTCAATACCTTCGTCCGGGTTGCCAAGGGCTATCGCGCACCCAGCATCCAGGGTCGCCTGTTGTTCGGCGATGTGGTTTCAGTTGCCGATGCCGAGACGGTGATTTCCTACGAGGCCGGGTTCAAGAGCGACTTCTGGGATCGCCGCGCGCGCCTGGGCTTCACGCTGTTCAGCTATACCGTGGATGATCAGCAGCTGACGGCGGTCGGTGGCGGTGCCAACTTCAATACACTGGTCAATGCCGACAAGACCGTGGGCTCAGGATTTGAACTCGATGCCGAGGCCTATCTGACCGATCGCCTGCTGGTGACCGCCGGCTTCAGCTACAACGATACCGAGATCCAGGACGATACCCTCGCCGTGCAACCCTGCGGCGGCGGCTGCATGGTTTACGATCCGGCCGGCCCGGTTGCGGGCACGGTGCTGCTCGATGGCAATCGTCTGCCACAGGCGCCGCTGAAGGTCGCCAATATCACGGCCCGTTACAGCATTCCGATGGCCAGCGGCGAGCTGTTCTTCTTCACCGACTGGGCCTATCGCGACGAGATCAGTTTCTTCCTGTATGACTCGGCCGAGTTCAATGGCAAGGCCCTGCTCGAAGGTGGTCTGCGCGTTGGTTACAACTGGAGTGGTGGCCGTTACGAAGTCGCCGCCTTCGGTCGCAATATCACCAATGAGCAGCAACTGGTCGGCGGCATCGACTTCAACAATCTGACCGGCTTCATCAACGAGCCGCGCATCTACGGGCTGGAGTTCAGCGCCCGCTTCTGAGTGGTGCGGGAACAGCCCGGGCAGACGGCCCGGGCTGTTGCTCAGAGCGAAATCGCCTCGAGCGCGGCAGCGGCCTCAAGCCAGGCTTCCTCGGCACGACCCAGATCATCCTTGACCTTGGCCTGTTCCTGCAGCAGCAGGGCCAGTTCGATCCGCTTGCCGGCATCGAACATGGTCGGCGACTGCATCGTGGCTTCGATTTCCTGCAGGCGTGCCTGCAGCTTCTGCATATTGCCTTCGGTGAGCTTGAGGGCCTGACGCAGCGGCTTCTCGCGCGCTTTCTGATCGGCACCGAGCTTCTTCTGCGCGCGCGCTTCGGCACCGCTGCCGGTATCCGGCGCGGATTTGGCCGCCTTGCCGCCGCCGCGTTCCAGGCTGCGGTTGTACTCACGCTCGCGCTGCGACAACCAGCGCGCATAGTCATCGAGATCGCCATCGAACTCACCGACACTGCCATCACTGACCCGCCACAGCACATCGCAGACACTGCCGACCAGATGGCGATCATGCGAGACCAGGACCAGGGCGCCCTCGAATTCCTGCAGGGCCATCTCCAGTGCCTGGCGCATGTCCAGATCAAGATGGTTGGTCGGTTCGTCGAGCAGCAGCAGATTGGGCTTGAGGTGCACCACCATCGACAGCGCCAGCCGCGCCTTTTCGCCGCCGGAAAACGGGCCGACCGGTTCGAACACGCGATCACCGGTGAAGTTGAAGGTGCCCAGGATCTTGCGCAGTTCCTGCTCGCCCTTGTTGGGCTCGAGCTTGCGGAAGTGATCGAGCGGCGAGCCGTTGACGTCGAGTTGCTCCAGCTGATGCTGGGCAAAGTAGCCGACCTTCAGATCAGGATGCCGGGTGGCGTCGCCGCTCTGCGCCTGCAATTCGCCGGCGAGCAATTTGACGAAGGTCGACTTGCCGGCGCCATTCGGGCCGAGCAGGCCGATGCGGTCGCCGGGTTCGATGCTGGCCTTGATCCCCGAGATCACGGTGCGCTCGCCGTAACCCACTGCGGTGTCATACAGGCGCAGCAGCGGTGACGGCAGACGGTCGGGCTTGTGGAAATTGAAATTGAATTCGTTCTCGGCAGCAGCGAGCGTGGTCAGCTGGATGCGTTCGATCATCTTGACGCGTGACTGCGCCATCCGCGCCTTGGCCGCGGATGCCTTGAAGCGATCGACAAAGCTTTGCAGATGCGCGATCTGGCGCTGCTGCTGATCGCGCTGGGCCGATTGCTGGGCAGTGCGTTCGGCGCGCAGCCGCTCGAATGCCGAGTAATTGCCGGTATAGAAGGTGCCGGTACCCTGCGACAGATGCATCGTATGCGTGGTCACCGCATCGAGGAACTCGCGGTCATGCGAGATCACCAGCAGGGTGCCCTCGTACGCGGTCAGCCATTCCTGCAACCAGAATACGGCGTCGAGATCGAGATGGTTGGTCGGTTCATCGAGCAGCAGCAACTGGCTGCGGCACATCAGCGCCTTGGCCAGATTCAGGCGCATGCGCCAGCCGCCGGAAAAATTGGCCACCGACTGGTTCTGTTCTTCGGCCGAGAAGGCCAGGCCATGCAGCAGGCGGCCGGCGCGCGAGCGTGCGGCATAACCGCCGATCGCATTCAGGCGCTCGTGCAGGTCGCTGATCCGGTGGGCATCGTGATCGTGCTCGGCGCGCTCCAGGTCGGCCTCGATCTGACGCAGTTCGGCGTCGCCATCGAGCACATAGTCCAGTGCAGACTGGGTGCTGACCTTGGCTTCCTGCGCGACGGTAGCGATTTCCAGGTTGCGCGGTAGCGAGCATTCACCTTTGTCAGGGGCGATTTCGCCGAGAATAAGCGCGAACAGGCTGGACTTGCCGGTGCCGTTGCGACCGACCAGGCCAACGCGTTGGCCGGCAAAGATCGTCGCCGACAGGTTTTCGACGAGCGCGCGTGGTCCACGGCGCAGGGTGAGGTTATTGAATGAGAGCATCCGCCATTGTAACGAGACATTGCCCCGCGCTTGTGGTTGTCGAGGATTCCGGTTGGAATGCGGACAGCGCAGGTAGCTGGAGTCGTTCAGGGTGAGCTTCGATATCAGGACAGCCATGTTGTTGGCCGTTGCCGGCATCGTGTCGTTGTGCCTGCTGCTGCTCTGGTATTCGCCCGGAAAGGACGCGCTCGGCCAGCGTTCCTATCGCATCTGGTCGGTCGGGATCGGGCTGACCGCGGTTTCCATCGTGGTACTGGCGCTCCGTATCGTGCTGCCGGAGTGGTTCTGCGTACTGTTCGGCAATGCCCTGCTGATGATCGGAATCGCGCGGCTGCAGCGCGCGCTCGAAGTGCTGAGCGACCCCCCTCCGCCGGCCTGGCATCACCTGGCGGCGGCCGGCTGCGCCTGGTTGACCATCATCCCCTTCACCCTGATCTGGCCGAGCATCCACGCCCGCGTGATCATCATCTCGATCGGCCTGGGTGGCTCGCTCGCCTTCATGGCCTGGCGCATCTACCGGATTCCCGGACTGTGGAGCTATCGCAGTGCGCGTGCCCTGATGATGGTAGCCCTGATCGGCACGGCCATTCTGGTGATGCGCGCCAGCTTCGAAGCCTGGGGAATCGAGGAAAAGCTCGACTACTACACCAGCACCACGATCGATGTGGCCTCCTACACCTACTACGGTGTCGGGCCGCTGTTGCTCACGCTGGCATTCCTGATGCTGCTCAATGACCGGGCCTTCGCCGAACTCGAACGCCAGGCTTCGCTCGACCCGCTGACCGGGATCTTCAACCGCCGCAATTTCGAGCGCCAGGCGCGCCGCCTGTTGACGGCGGCCGCGCAGCAACAGCACAACCTGGCCCTGTTGTTGATCGATGCCGATCACTTCAAGAGCGTCAACGACCAGCATGGTCATCAGGTCGGCGATGAGGCATTGCGGGTGATCGTCAAGGCCCTGCAGTCGCAGTTGCGCGGCGATGATCTGCTGGCGCGCCATGGTGGCGAGGAGTTTGTCGTGCTGTTGAAGGCACAGGATGCCGCAGCCGCCTGCGCGGTCGCCGAACGCCTGCGGGTCGCGGTTGCCGAAGCGAAGTTCAGCAACGCCGGAGTTCTGGTGCCGCTGCGGATCAGCATCGGCGTCGCCTACGCTGGCATCCAGGGCGATCAGCTCACCCAGTCGATGCAGCAGCTGATCCGGCGTGCTGACTCGGCCCTGTATCTGGCCAAGCGCGAAGGGCGCAACCGCTGCCGCCTGGCGGCCTAGCCGGCAGCGGGCCCGATCGCACGGTCTGTTGCGGCGCTGCGTCAAGACTTGTCACAAATTGCGGATATGCTCGCGACGCCCCGCGCCCGCAGGGATGCAAGATCGCGCGGGACTCAGGCCGGAGCTGGCCTTCATTCGGGGAGTCACCGTATGTCGTGTATGCGCACCGCAAGCCGGGCGCTGGGCGTTTGCCTCGCGTTCTCGTTTTCGCCCCTCAGCCGGGCCGATGTGTTCATCAATGAATTCCATTATGACAACAACGGCACCGACACCAATGAAAAGGTCGAGGTCATCGCGCCGGCCGGCACCAGCCTGGCGGGCTGGAAGATCGTGCTCTACAACGGCGGCGATGGTCGCCAGTACAGCACGCTGAATCTGAGCGGTACGACCACCAACCAGTGTGGCGGACACGGCACCGCAGTCGTCACCGCGCCCACCGCCACCGGCATCCAGAACGGCAGTCCCGATGGTCTGGCCCTGGTCAATGCCAGCAATGTGGTCGTTCAGTTCCTGAGCTACGAAGGCAGCTTCAGCGCGATCGACGGTCCCGCCAGTGGCATCAGCAGCAGCGCGATATCGCAATCGGAAAGCAGCACGTCGCCGACCGGGCAATCCCTGCAACTGGCAGGTACCGGCACCAGCTACAGTCAGTTCAGCTGGCAACCCTCACGCACCAGTTCCTTTGGCGCCTGCAATACCGGGCAGACGCTCAGCGGTGGCGGCGGTTCGCCGGCCACGCTCAGCAATGGCGTTCCGCTCACTGGCCTGGCGGCCGCGACCAATGCCAGCCTGAACTACACGATGCAGGTGCCCGCAGGCGCCAGCAATCTGGTGATTGCCAGCAGTGGTGGCAGCGGTGATGGCGATCTCTATGTGCGTTATGGCAGTGCGCCGACCACGACCACGTACGATTGCCGGCCGTACCTGAGCGGCAACAACGAGAGCTGCAGTTTCCCGACGCCAACGGCCGGCACCTACCATGTGATGCTGCGCGCCTACAGCGCCTATTCTGGCGTCACGCTCAACGGCAACTACAGCACGGGCGGCGGCGATGTCGCACCCACCCTGGTCAGTTCGACACCCGCTTCGGGTGCCAGCAATGTGGCACTGGCCAGCAATATCACGCTGACCTTCAGCGAACCGGTCACGGTGACCGGCACCTGGTTCACGATCAGCTGCGCCAACAGCGGCGCGCATGCAGCCGTGGTGAGCGGTGGCCCGACGACCTACACGCTCAATCCGTCAACGGATTTCGGTGCGGTCGAAAGCTGTACGCTGAACCTGGTCGCCGCCAATATCCGCGATCAGGACGGCACCATCCATCCGATGGCGAGCAATGTCAGCCGCAGTTTCACCACCACCTCGGCGGCGAGCGGCTACTACGGAACGGTCAATACGACATCGGCCGCAGCGATGCGCAGTTCCCTGCATCTGGTCATCGACGATCACATCCGCTTCGGCTATACCGCCACGACGACGGATACCTGGGACGTGCTGGCGATTGCCGACCAGGATCCGATGAACAGTGCGCGCATTCTCGACATCTACAAGAATGCTTCATACGCCAAGGAGACCGGCGGCAATACCTTCTACAACCGCGAACACACCTGGCCCAATTCGCTCGGCTTCCCCACCGATGGCGCCAGCAACTATCCCTACACCGATCTGCATATGCTGATGGCCTCGGACATCAGCTACAACAGCGCACGCAGCAACAAGCCCTACGACAACTGTCCCTCGGGCTGTACCGAGTACCCGACCCAGGCGACCAATGGTCAGGGCGGTGGCAGTGGCGTTTATCCCGGCAATTCCAACTGGACCAATGCCAGCGTGTTCCAGGTCTGGCACAAGCTCAAGGGCAATGTCGCGCGGGCGATGTTCTACATGGATCTGCGCTACGAGGGCGGCACCCATGGCGGCACCGGCGCCAGCGAACCCGACCTGCGCCTGACCAGCGACCTCAGCCTCGTCGTCGGCACCGGCAGCAATGCCTCGGTCGCCTATATGGGCAAGCTGTCGACGCTGTTGCAGTGGCACCAGGACGACCCGGTCGACGCCAACGAACAACTGCGCAACGAAGTCATCTACAGCTATCAGGGCAACCGCAACCCGTTCATCGACAATCCGCAGTGGGTTGCCTGCATCTACCAGTCGATCTGTCCCTGAGTACCTGATTGCGGCCGGGGCTTCGAGTGCTATCGAAGCCCCGGAGACCGCCCGCTTTCAGGCTTCGACCGATCGGCCGGCGGCCATCATGGCTTCGGCGAGCGCGCCGTAGACGCTGGCCCAGGCTTCTTCGACCTCGTCGCTGTAGTGGGCGCCCAGCCCGGCGTGCAGGGTGTGCAGCAGGGCGGTACCGACATCGTCATAATGCGATTCCTGCACGCCGTAGCCGGCATGTCGCTCGCCGAGCGCGCGCGCGCGATCCAGCAATTGCTCAGGCTGATCGAGGTGCTCGACGACGCTGGCGAGCATGTCCATCAGCTTGCGCGCCTGCGCCTCGATATCGCCGACGAACAGCCGGCGAAGTTCCGGGTTCAACTCGAACAGGAAGCGGTAGAACGCGCTGCCCATTGCCTGCGCCTGCGGAGCCAACAGCGCGTGGGAAGCGCGTACTCGATCAATCTGCACCTGGTCCATGTCCGTGCCTCAGTCGGTCGGCAGAGCGGTGGTTGCTGCCGCCATGGCTACTTGAGTGCGGCGTCGATCTGATCGATGCGGACCACGATGCGTTCGTGCTGCTGACTCTTGCCGACCACGAAGTCCTTGCCGATTTCGGTGACCAGCAGATTGACGTCGCGACCATCGACAACCACGGTGACGCCGCGCTTGTCATCGCGGCTCTGTTCCAGGATCGACAGCAGCGGATCGCTGCTGGCTGCCTGCGCCAGGTTGCCGGCGAACAGGCTCAACAACAACAGGGCGGATCGGCGTGGTGCAAGCGTGCGGGCGGTTTTCATCGTGTACTCCAATTTGTCGGCAGGGTCGGGATTGCCGGGGCGGGACTGTGGAAACAGCGGAGCGCGGCCTGGGGCCGGCGCCTTGCAGCTGGCCGGAGCGACTGACGGATCATGCTCAGGTCAACCACTCGTGCATGGTACGCGGCCGCCAGACGACGAGTTCGGGTCGGCCAACCGGGGTGTCCGGGGTTACCCTGTTGTCGCTGCCTGCCAGAGGGCCCCGGAGATCGGCGGTCGGCGCGCAGCCGACCGCAGCCGAGGTCATGGGCGCGGTTGCGGCGGCATCGTCGAATTCAAAAAGGCCAGGGTTGAACAACATCTCGAGTACTCCAGGGCAGAGCCGGTCAGGGCGGTGGGAAGCCATCCTGCCGCACCCCCGAGCTACCCACCTGACGGCGGGCTTACCACTGCGTTACGCCAGTATTTGGGTCAAAATTGTGTTGTTTTACAATCACTTGGGCAGACAGAGGGATAGCCGCACAAGCACCCATCGACGCCCGTACAGCAGAATCAGCGTGGGGTACCGGCGGTCGCCTCGCGGATATCGCGCCGCAACACGAAGACCGCGAGCGGAGGGAAGGGCGGATCCACCGCACGCTCGGCCGGCACATCGGCGCCCAGTTGCTGGGCAAGAAAACGCGCCTCATCGGCCAATCGTGCATTGAAGACGCCGCGATGGCGGGCCTCGGTCAACGCCGAATGCGCGGCGTCCCGGTCGCCCCGGTTGTAGGCCAGCCGCGCACGCCAGAGTGCCTCGGCCTCGTCAGGCGCACCGTCTGGCCATGCCGTGTCGAGTTCGGGTCGCAGACGCCTGGCCGCGAGCAGGGTGAACACGCGTATCCCGATGGCATTGGTGTCACGACTTACCTGCAGCGCCCGCTCCAGTTCGGTATGCATCTGCGCTATTCGACCGGCACGTGCATGCAGTTCGGCGAGAAACAGGCTGGCGTCGATCTCATCGATGCGACCGCCGGATTCGATGGTGCCGACACGGGCGCGTTCGAGCGCGGCAATCGCGGCGTCATCGCGATGCCGGGTGACTTCGATCGCGGCGATGTAGAGCAGGGCGCGCCTGTGCAAGTCATGGCGTGCCGACGCGAAACCCTTGACTTCCGCCTCGCTGAAGTGCCGGTGCGCCGAGTCGAAATCGCCGCGGCTCCAGGCGATCCGGCCATTGAGAAAGGCATAGGCGGCGGAGTCATCAATCGTGGGCAGACGATCGAGCAGCGCCTGGGCGCCCTCGATGTCGCCCATCGAGGCGCGATCGGCAATGACCATCGCCAGCTTGCGATGGCCCAATGCCGGCACCTCGATCTGCTGTACCTCACGCAACGCGGCCTCGCGCATGCCGCTCGCACTCATCAGGTGCGAGCGTGCCGAGCGCATCCGCCAGGCTTCCGGGCGTATATCCAGAATCGCGCCGGCATGGCGGATGACATCGGCGGCATCGCCATGCGCCTCGGCGTTGACATAGTCGAGCAGGAGATGCAGGTAGACGTCGTGACTGCTGTCGACCCGCGTGCGCGCCGCCGCCAGCCAGGTGCGCGCGTGCTCGCCGTCGCCGACACCAGACGCCCACAGTGCGAGGAAAATACTGGGCACCGGCGTGCGTGCATCGGAATCGTGTACTGCCTGCAGCAGTACCTGGCCACGCGTGCGCTCACCGATTGCGTCGTTGCGGAAGGCTTCGCGAATCAGCGCGGCGGTTCCTGGCTGAGCAGCGTGCAGATCGGACTCGTACAGGCCATAGCCGCTGTCGACCAGTACCGGTCCGGCTTGCATCAGCCGGTACGCCAGCAACACGATGGCGAACGCGGCAGCCAGCAGCAGCCACAACCAGCGTCCCGACCAGCGCCGGCGGGTCGTCGCAGGCGTCTGTTCAACAGCGACCGCGTCGGCGGCGATCGCGGGCAAGGCGGCATCAGCGGCGACTGCGCTCTCTGACGCCAGCGCCGCGCCAGCGCGGCCCGTGCCGACACGATCTGCGGCTCTGCGGTCGCGGGATGGCTCGCCGGGGGTCAGCGCCAGCGGCTGGACCTCGGCGTCGATCCGCAGACCGACCCCGCGCACGGTCAACAGCAGTGGCGCGTGGCGCCCGAGCACCGCACGAGCGCGAAAGATCACCTGGGTGAGCGCTTCATCCGACACGATCTGCCCGCCGGGCCAGAGCACCGAGATCAACTCATCGCGGGTCTGCACGCGTCCCGGGACACGACAGAGTTGCACCAGCAGATCGAATGCCTTGCGCGAGCAGGCGACCGGGCGGCCGTCGACGCGCAGGTCGTGCGTCGCAGTATCGAGTTCGACACCGGCGAAGCAATATCCTGCAAGCCTGATCTGGTCGTCCGGTTCGTCCTGTTGCATCACGGTCCCGCGATTGGCGCCTGCCCGGCATATTAGCGATGGACAGGCGAACGATGCAGCGGCGCTCATGCACCGCAGGCGGGATCGGCAGGTTTTCGTTGGGAAAGCTAGACTGCGGTTCTCCCCCTACAGGCGGCACAGGGCATCGCCATGGCTACTGCATCCAGACCGCTGCTCGAAACCGCGCGCCTCATCCTGCGCCCGACGGCGCTGGAGGACTTCCCGCGCTGGGCCGAGTTGATGGCCGATCCCGTGGCGACCCGTTACATCGGCGGCGTGCAGGCGCCGTCGATGGCCTGGCGCAGTCTGATGGCCATGGCCGGCGCCTGGACCCTGACCGGCGTATCCATGTTCTCGCTGATCGAGAAACAGAGCGGCCGTTGGCTCGGGCGTTGTGGACCCTGGCAACCTGAGGGTTGGCCGGGTACCGAAGTTGGCTGGAGCCTGCATCCGGATTCCCGAGGTCAGGGCTATGCCACCGAGGCCGCCCGCGCCGCGATCGACTACGCCTTCGATGTCCTCGGCTGGAGCGATGTCATCCACTGCATCGATCCCAGGAATCTGACCTCGCAGAGAGTCGCCGAGCGGCTGGGCTCCAGCAATCGTGGACCCGGTCGGATGCCACCACCGCACGAGCATGCGCCCTGCGATCTGTGGGGGCAGACACGGGCGCAATGGCGTGCGCGCGGCTAGCGCAGAAGCAGGCCCGCACGCCGGCTCAGGGCGCTGCGATCGCCAGCCGGCGCAGCAACTGCGCCAGGCTGATCACGTCCTGATCGTTGTGCGCCAGCACGCGACGCAGATCGCGGGCATCGCCGCGCGTCAGATAGCTACGCCAGGCGCGCGGTGCCTCCGAGCCGGGCAGGTCATCTTCGCGCAAGACGCCGAGCAGCTGGCGTTCGATGGTGGCGAGGCGACAGTTTTCCCAGACCCCGCGGTAGCGGCGGCGCACCGGGAACAGCAGATCAAGATGGCGCAGTGCGGCCAGTGGATTGTGCATGCGTGCGAGCCGGTAGCGGGTCGCCAGCAGGGGTGCGTCGTAGCAGCGACCGTTGTAACTGACGAGAATATGCTCGGGCCGCAACCAGGAGGCAAAGGTTTCCAGCATCGCCGACTCCGCCGCCATCGTCGCGAGATAGAGCTGACGGATGCGCAGTCGATCATCCCGCCAATCGGCTACGCCGATCATGAAGGCGCGCGTCCCGGTGCCGCCGGAGAGGCCAGTGGTCTCGGTGTCGAAGTGCAGCAGTCGGGGGGGATCGATGTGCTCGAAGCCGGCGATATCGGTGTACAGCACGGCGTCCGCAGGGCCAAGATCAAGGTGCCGCTCGACATAGCGCAGACCCGGCGCGAGCTCGCTACCGGGCAGATCGCCGTCGACCGCAGTCTGGCTGGCGGTGCTGCGCAACCTCAGGCCGAGCAGCCGGCGCAGATGGTCGAGCTCGATGGCGGCGGACCCGCTGGCAAGCGGGGCGATGACGGCTTGCGCAGCGGGCTGAATGCGCACGGCACCGGATTGCTGGCGCCAACGCTCCAGCTGGGCAGCCAGCGCCGTCACGGCACGAACAGCAGGTTGAGCACACGCAGCGCCAGCGCCCGCGGTGTATCCAGGGCGGCTTCATCAGCGGCGAGAATCGGACCGACGCAGGCCGGGCAACCGGCCCGGCAGGCGCAGCCCTCGATCAGTGCGCGCGCCTGCACGACCAGTTCGCCCTGACGCCGCCACAGCGGATCGCTCAAGCCGACGCCCCCGGGGTAGTTGTCATAGAGGTACACGGTCGGGATGAAGCCTGGCACGTCACGCGGATCGGCCAGCCCGCCATCGATGGCACGCAACTGGCCGCGGCCGCGCCCATCGGCGGCGGCGAACCAGGCGCCGTCGGCGCTGCCGACCGATTTCTGCAGATCGCGTGCTTCGGCCATCACCGCCACCGTCGCCACCAGGTGCAGGGCATAAGCGGCCCCGAGAAATCCGTCGAGGGCATCCTGACGACTGCTGAACCCAGCATCGAGTACCGATTGCGGCAGTTGCCACCAGATTGCCGTTGTATGCAATTCCTGATCCGGCAGGTTGACCGGGCCGTAGCCGATATTCTCGTGACTGTAATAGCGGATCTTCTTGTAGCCCGATACCCGGCGCACCACATGAACCTCGCCATGCAGGGCGCTGCCGGCACCGGCGACACAGCCTTCGAATTGCGCCAGCACCTTGAGTCGCGAGTAGTCGATGGCATCGGTGTAGTAGTCGACATGGGTACGGGTGACAAAGGCCTTGCGACCCTCCCAGTCGAGCCGCTCAACCTGGTAGGGCTGGGCCTGGATCATGTGGATCGCGCCTTCGTACAGGGTCAGCGCAGCAGCGGAGTAATCGACTTCGGCGATGATGGTCTGGCGACCTTCGCTGCGATCGACCACGACGAAATTGCCATCGGCGACCGAACGCAGCGAGACGGCATTGGCCGGATAGCTGTCGGCGATCCATTCCCAGCGCGTGCCCTCATGGTGGAGCACGCCACTCTCGGCGAGCACCTGCAGGAACGGATCGATGGCATCGCTGCCGAAGCCGTCACCATCATGAAAGGGCAGCTCGAAGGCGGCGCAGCGGATATGGTCGAGCAGGATCAGCGGCTGGTCGGCGTGCAGGCGCGCATGCTCGGGTGCGGCGCCGGAGAAAAACTCCGGATGCCGGATCAGGTACTGGTCGAGCGGATCGCTGCTGGCCACCAGGATGCCGAGCGCCGGTTGCTGGCGACGCCCGGCGCGGCCGAAGCGCTGCCAGGTCGCCGCGATTGATCCCGGATAACCATTGAGCACGACGACATCGAGACTGCCGATATCGACGCCGAGTTCGAGTGCCGACGTGCTGACCACAGCATCGACCTCGCCCGAGCGCATCGCGCGTTCGGCGGCTCGGCGCTCGCCGGGCAGATAACCGCCGCGATAGGCGCGGATGCGCGCGGGTTTGCGCGGGTCGTGGTCGAAGACATCCTTCAGATACTTGGTCAGCACTTCCACCATCAGCCGTGACTGCGCAAACACCAGGGTCTTCAGGCCGGCACGGACGGCAAGCCGGGCGATCCGGTTGGACTGCGACCGTGCCGAGGCGCGCAGGCCAAGGTCGGGATTGCACACCGGCGGATTCCACAGCAGCACATGCCTTTCGCCATGCGGGGCCCCACTGCGGGTGATCGCGGTGACTTCGCGCTCGATCAGGGCCTCGGCATGTGCCTTCGGATTGCCGATCGTCGCCGAGCACAGGATGAACTGCGGCGTGCTGCCATAGAAGGCGCAGACCCTGCGCAATCGGCGCAGGACGTTGACCAGGTGCGAGCCGAACACACCGCGATAGCTGTGGATCTCATCAATCACGATGTAGCGCAGATTCTCGAAGAACTGCGCCCACTTGGTGTGATGCGGCAGGATGCCCTGGTGCAGCATGTCGGGATTGCTGACCACGACGGTGCCGTGCAGGCGGATCGCCTGACGCGCATCGCCCGGTGTATCACCGTCAAAGGTGTGTGCCCGGAGCCCCAGATCGCCGGCACGATTGAGCTCGAGCAATTCCGTGACCTGATCCTGCGCCAGCGCCTTGGTCGGGAACAGATACAGCGCGCGTGTCGACTGCGTCATGGCCGAGGCCACCACCGGCAGGGTGTAGCACAGGCTCTTGCCGCTCGCGGTCGGTGTCACCACCACGACATCGGCACCGCGCCCGACCGCATCCCAGGCCTCGGCCTGATGGCTGTAGAGCTGGTTGATGCCGCGCGCCTGCAGGGCGCGCCGCAAGGCAGCCGGCAATGACTCGGGCAGTGGCCGGTAGTCGGCCGAACGCGCCGGCTGCACGCTGTGTCCGGTAATCCTTTCGGCGTATTTTCGCTGCAGCGCAGCGCCCAGTTGGGCGGCATCGGCACCCTGCATGCGCGGCAGGCCGCGGTCTGACAGGGTCAATTCGGACTGGATCGCGGACATCGTCGACACCGGCGGCTGGGACAGATGCCTTGGATCGCGCAATCCCGTCTCAGCGGCTGAGACTGGGTGCCTGGCGCGACTATCCGGTCGCTGCGATCCGCACCTGAAAGATGCTGGGATCGGCCATCATGAAGATCACATTGCGCCCGGGTCCGCCGAAGCAGAAATTTGCGACACCGGGGGCGAGGATTTCGCCGATCAGATCGCCCTCCGGATTGAATACCTGCAGACCGCTGGCCGAGGAGCTGTAGACGCGGCCGGCATCATCGACTTTCAGTCCATCCGGAATGCCCGGGCTGACCACGGCAAACAGTCGACCGTTGCGCAGATGGCGGCCATCGACGACATCGAATGCGCGCAGATGATGTGGCAGGGCGGGGTAATAGCTGCCAGGTCCCTGGATCGCCGCGCTGTCATTGATGTACAGGACCGATTCGTCCGGTGAGAACGCCAGCCCGTTGGGCTTGTTGAAATCATCGGCGACGACGCTGATCTGTTGCGTACGTGGATCGAAGCGATAGACATAGTCGCCGAGCATCGGCGCGTCCTTGAAGCCCTGCAGCGCGCCATAGGAGGGATCAGTGAACCAGACCGCGCCATCGCGGCTGACCACCACATCATTCGGCGAGTTGAAGCGCAGGCCGCGCCAGTCATCAACCAGGGTTTCCAGTGCGCCTCCAGACAGGGGCAGCCGGGAAATGCGCGCCGGCAACGCGCGCGTGCCCTGCTCGCAGATCAGCAGATCGCCATGGCGATCCAGTGTCATGCCATTGGCCACGCGCGCGGCAATCGGCAGCGCTTCATCCGTCCGCACGGTGAACGGAAACTGCGCGGTGTCCAGGGCCAGTCTGCGCACCTGAACGGATTTGGACCCCGCGATCGGCGCCTCGCTATTGACCGGCGTGGTGGTGAAATACAGCGACTGGCGAGCGGCGACATAGACCGGCCCCTCATGGGCATCGGTATCGATCAGGGTCGCGAACGCCGGCTCGGCGCCCAGGACCGCGGCGAATTCCCGGCTGTGGGACACGAAGTGAACCACCTCCCCGCTGCCATTTTGCTCGGGCTTGCCCATCACAGAAACTCCGGAAAACCAGGCCAGGCGTCCAGCGTACGCCGGATCGCTACGGCCGCCAGCTGCGAAGTCTTTCAGCTTGACAGTGGTGCAGGCGGTGCTCGGACCTCCGGCGCGCTCCGGCGGCAGGCCCGGGGCATGCTCGGATTGTGGCCGTTTTCTGCTTATGAGTTATTGATCCTTCAACAAAACTTGGTAATTGTGTAAATATGTGTCGTCATCATCGCTGATCAGGTATCCGGTCACTTTCCGAACAAGGGGAAGAGGGCGGGATGGGGTCGGGCAGGTTGCGGCCGGCCGATGCCTGCCGATGGGGCCCTCAGGTCGACACGCACGGGCGACTGCGGGTGATGGTGGTTGATCAGATCAAGTGTGCCGGTCGGGCTGCAGCCCGCAGCCGGCTGGATTGCTGCGCAAAGGGATGTCGATGAAGCATGCACTGATGAAAAATCTGCTGCGCCGGAGTTTTGCCCTGGCCCTGCTGCTGGCGGCCTCCGCTGCCCACACCCAGACCGTGCCACCGGAACAAGGCGCACCGCCGGAAGGCGTGGCCTGTGTCGTCAGTGCCGGCAACCGGGTCGCGCCCCTGCGTCCCGACGGCAGCTACGCCGTATTCGGCATTCCCGGAAATCTGGGCGCGATCCGCGCCCGCGCGACTTGTTCCGACGGCAGCGTCGGCCAGAGCGCCATCGGATTCACCAATCCACTGTCGCCTGCCACCGTCGAGCTCGGTCCGATCAGTTTCGGTCAGCTTGACCCGGTACCGGTTGCCGTGGCGCTGAACGCGCCTGTTCGGCAACTGGGCAGCGGCGAGGACTCCCAACTGCAGGCCCTGGCCGTCGCAGCCGATGGCACCCAACGCGATGTCACGCCGCGCAGCGAGGGCAGTGTCTACACGATTTCCAATGACCTGCTTGCCACGGTCACGGAAGACGGCCTCGTGCACATCTATCCGCAATTCGCGCCGGGCTCCTCCAGTCGCGTCGTGGCCGGTGTCACCAGCGAAGGCAGCGTCTCGGCAACCTTCATGTATCTGCTCGGGCCGCGTGCCAGCCTGACCGGCAGCGTGATGCAGCCCGATGGCCTGACCCCGGTGGTCGGCGCCGAAGTGTCGGTATTGCGCCTGCAACCGATGGAGCAGGCCGGCACCGTGGTGACCGGCGCCGATGGCCGATTCTCGATGGCTGGCGTCAATGCCGGCAGTTTCATTGTCTCGGCGATTCATCCCGCGACCGGTGATCGCGCCCTGACCTATGCCCGCATCGCCAACGAAGCCGAAGTGGTTGATGTCCAGCTCCGCCTCAACGGGCTCGGCCGCGTCGATGTCACCGTGCTCGATGCGCTTGATGCAACTGTTGCTGCGACCGAAGTCACCTTCACCGCGCTCGGTGCCTATCGCGATGTGCGCACCCTGGCGACCGATGCCAGCGGCGTGGCCGCGTTCCAGGGCGTCGCCGCGGGGGACTTCACGGTATCGGTACGCGATCCGGCGACCCGATTGATCGGCACGGCCGTTGCCCGCGTGAGCGCTGGCGAGGTGTTGCCGGTCACCCTGAAGCTGCAGCCAATCGGCGAGATCCGTGGCCGTGTCTTTGATGTCGGAGGCAGTGCCCTGCGTGCCGGCGTCCAGGTGCGTATCCTCAGTCGCGAGCGCGGCATCATCACCCAGGCCGTGACCGGCGCCGATGGCGCCTTTGCGTTCGATACCCTGCCGATCGCCGACAGCCCGTTCACTCTGGATGCCTTTGTCGACGGCCGCCTGCGGGCGCGCCTGCCCGGCGTGGTGTTGGCGAGCGCCAACGAGATTCTCAACCGCGACATCGTGCTCGACCCGGTCGGCACCGTCAGTGGTCATGTGGTCGGCGGTGGCGGCACCCTGCCGGATGCCCGCGTCGTACTGCAATCGCTGGAAGGTCTGCGCCTGAGTTTCGAGACGCGCAGCGATGCCAACGGGCGCTTTGCGTTCCCGGCTGTGCCAGTCGGTGACTTCGAACTGCTGGCGACCGCCGCGAACGGTCAGACCGGTCGGGCGCTGGGACGCGTAGACAGCGACGCCCAGCAGGTCAATATCGACGTCGCCATTGCCGACGACACCCTGGTCGGCGTGGTCCACCAGCGTGATGGCATAACCCCGGTCGGAGCCGGCGTCACCGTCTATCTGGCACCGAAATCCCTGGGTGCGCGTTACAGCTACGACGGTGTCGCCAATGTGCTGTCGACCCAGACCGCTGCCGATGGCCGCTTCGGCTTCATCGTGGCGGCCACCGGCACCTACTACGTGCAGGCCGAGGATGCGCTCGAACGCGGTCGCTCCGAACTGATCGTGGTCAACCTCAATCCCAGCCAGCCGTTGCAGGCCCGGGTCGTCTATCTGGCCAAGGGAACCGTGTCCGGCACGGTGCGCGACGTCAACGGGGTCGCCCAGGCCGGTATTCCGGTGACCGTGCGCAGCGAAGGCGCGTTCACCCTCGATCGGCAGACCCAGACCGATGGCAATGGCCACTACGCGATGACCGGTGTGTTTGCCGGCGACATCGTGGTGACCGCACGCAATCCGGCGACTGCACTTGCCGGTCAGGGCAGCAGCCGTCTGATTGCCGAGGGCGAAGCGGTAGCGATCAATATCACCCTGGCCGCCACCGCGACCATCAGCGGGCGCGTGCTGCAGCGTGTTGGCGGGGTCAGTCCCGGGCCGGTGCGGATCAGCCTGCGGCGCAATGGCAGCCAGATCGCACTGCGCGAATTCCCCACCGGTGATGCCTACAGCTTTGATCTGGTCCCGATCGGCGAGTTCGAACTGATCGCCGAAGAACTGGCGACCGGCGACAAGGGCGTCGCCACCACCCGTATCGCGGCCGCCAATGACGACAAGCAGATCGATATCCGTCTGGTTGGTCAGGGCACCATCACGGTCACCCTGCGCGATGAGGGCGGGTTGCCGGTGACGGGTGCCAAGGTCACCGCCAACACGGTGCGGCCATTCGCATCCAATCAGCAGCTGATCAGCGATGGCAACGGCCAGGTCAGCTTCGAACGTGTGTTCGCTGGCGACTTCAGCATCAGTGCCAGCAAGCAGCTCACCCTCGGTGCGCTCGGCGGCTCGGCCAGTGGCACCCTGCTGCCCAATCAGCAGCTCAGCATCGACATCACCATGAGCACCCTGGTGATCGGCGGCGTGGCGGGCGTGGTCTACCAGCCTGATGGCATCACGCCAGCGGGTGCCGGGCTCGTGGTGCGCATGTTGCCCGAGCCATTCCAGTATGCCTTCGTCGGCACCACCGATGCCCAGGGTCGCTACGCGTTCAGCGATGTGCCCGCCGGCAGCTACAGCATCGATGTCCTGCGCTTCTTCAATCCGCAGACCTGTCCGCAGCGCGATCGTGTGCGCGGTCGTACCAGCGGCATCCAGGTGCAGCAGCAGGGCGCGGTCACCACCGCCGATGTGCAGTTGATCGGCGCTGGTGTGGTGCGTGGCCGGGTGACCAATGCCCAGGGCAATCCGGTCGCAGGCATCGAAGTGCGGATGACCAATCCCGATCCGATCTATGGCCTCAACGTGACCTGTGTCGGACGCACCACCTATGACCGCAATACCGACGCCAATGGCGAATACCTGATCGAGGATGCACCGCCCGGCGACTTCACACTTACCGCGGAGAACAGTGCGCGCACCCTGCGCGCCGAAGGCAGTGGCCGGGTACGTTTCGATGGTGACGAGGCGGTGGTCGATCTTGAGCTGGTCGACAGCGCCATCACGATGCCGTACACGCTCTACGACGCCAATGGATTCCGCTTCGATCTGAACGGCATCGGCGCGATCGCCAATGGCACCAACAATGTCTTTGCCGGCAGTGCGCCGGACAACGCCGGCATGCGTCTGGAGATCATCCGCGATGGCATCGCCGTGCCCTTCAGCAATGGCAATGGCAGCGTCGGTCGCCTGGTCAAGAACGGTCAGCAGGTCGATGTCGATGACAGCGTTCCGGCTGGCTTGATCGTGACGCGGCAGGTCTATGTCCCGCGCGCCGGCTATTTCTCGCGCTATCTGGAGATACTCGAGAATCCGGGTGCGACCGCGATCACCGTCGATGTCCGCGTCAAGTCGCATCACCGCAACTCGAATTCGAATCCGCGCGTTGTCGATACCTCGGACGGTGACCAGATCCTCACCGTGACCGCGGGCGCGCAGCGCGATCGCTGGGCCATCGTCGATGATCAGCAGGACGCCGATCCGTTTGCGACCGGCTCGATTCCGGCCACCGGCCATCTGTTCGATGGCCCGGACGCGCCGACCCAGGTCGCCGCTGCGACCTACGATCTGATCGGCCAGACCGGTCGTCTGAGCTATCGCTGGGATGGCATCACCGTCGCGCCCGGTCAGCGCGTGATCCTGATGCACTTCACGCTGAACCAGCTCAATCGCTTTGCTGGCCGCGAGGCCGCCATGCGGCTGTCGGCACTGCCGCCCGAGGCGATCGACGATCTGACCACCGATGAGCGTCAGGCGATCGTCAACTTCGTCGTCCCCGAGGTGTCAGCGCTGCCGGCATTGCCCAATCTGGATGCCGGCCGCCTCGATGGCCGGGTATTCAGTGGCGACGGGGTTACGCCGATTGCCGCTGCCGATGTGCGCTTCAAGAGCAAGCACCCATTGTTCGGCCGCGTGCGCAACCGGACCACCAACAGTGACGGCTATTTCGAGTTCCGCTCGACGCTGGACGGCAGCGCCGCCAACTACGTGATCCCGGTACATGGCTTTGATCTCAGCGCCAGCTATCCGCAGACGGGCGCGGCCAGTGCGCTGACGCCGGGCGATTTTGACGAAGGCAGCACCAGCGAGACCCAGGACCTGATCTTTGTCGGTCAGGGCGACGTGCGCGGTCTGGTCAAACGCCACAACGATGCCCTGGTGGCATCGGCGACGGTAAATCTCTGTCGCCTCAACAATCGCAACCAGTGCAGCGATGTCCCGCCCAATCCCTCGAACTCGGCCACCAGCGGCGCCGATGGCGGCTTCGCGATGTATGCCAATACGCCGCGCCAGTACTATCTGTTCGCCAGCAAGCCGCATCCGCAGAACCCACGCGGCACCGGTGCGCGGCCGATCCTTGGCGAAGGCACCGTAACAGTCACCGCCGGCGATACCGCAGTAGCCGATGCCATCATGGAAGCTACCGGTTCGATCACCGGCATCGTGCGGGCAGCGGACAACACACCCGTAGTCGGTGCCTGGGTAGACCTCTACCTGATCGTGGGCGGCAGCCAGCAGCGTGCCCGCGGAACCCGAACCGATACCGCTGGCCGCTATCGACTGTTCGATGTGCCGCTGGGCCCGGTTCGCCTGATCGCGGAAGATGACGCCAGTGCCGCGCAGGGATCCATCGACGCCAACATTTCGGTCGATACCGAGACGGTCGCGGACATCAGCCTGCGCCCATTCGGTGCCGCCCATGTCCAGGTCAATTACGCGCGCGGTGCCACCGCGGGTGGTGCCTACCTGCGCACCAGCCTCGGCAACCAGGCGTTCGCCGACAGCAATGGCCGCATGAGCTTCCAGCTGCCCGAGGGCGTGCATACGATCACAGCCGATCATCCCGACGACGGCAATCCGGTACTGCGCGGCGCGGCGACCGCCACCATCAGTGCACCGGGCGAGCAGGTCAACGTGGTCATCACCCTGGGTCCGGCGGGATCGGTGACCGGCACCGTGGTGCGCCCCGATGGCACCACCCTGGCCGACGGCTTCCCCTATACCGTGCAGCAGCTCAGTGGCGCCGGCAATGAACACCGCAGCGCCAACACGCTGAACACCGGCAATTACCGTGCAGACGGTCTGCCGATCGGCCACTACGTGATCACAGCCTACGACGCGGCGCAGGATCGTTACGCCGATGCCGAGTTCGTGCTCACTGAAGACGGCGAGGAAGTCGTCGTCGATCTGACCCTGCTGGAAAACCGTATCGCCCTGCCTGCCGATCTGCGTGACGCCAACCGCTTCCGCTTCGATGTGCAGCGCTCCGGTGCGCTCAATCACGGCAGCGGAAATTTCAATGTCGCCGCGGCCAGTCTGACGGTCAACGGACAGGCCTATGTCGGTGAGACCAGCGCCAGGCTCGAAGCCCAGCGTCGTCAGTTCCTGATCGCACAGCCGGCAGCCATCGATGGGGTTCAGGTCAGTCGACGCATTCATGTGCCGCGTGGCGCCTACTACGCGCGTTACCTCGAGATCTTCGAAAACCCGGGCAGCGAGCCGCGGGTGCTGCAGGTGCAATTGCGCAACAGATTGTCGGCCGGGACCGTGCTGTCAACATCCAGCGCCGATGCCGAGGTCACGACCGCCGATCGCTGGGTCAGCTTCGACGATGCAGTGGACGAGGACATCCTGTTGCGCGACAACCAGATCGCGCCGTCGGCCTTTGTCTACGCCGGCGTCAATGCGACTCAGCCCCCGGACGTGGTGGAGCTGGTCACCGTGGACGACCGGCCCCAGCTGAGCCAACGCTGGTCGGCACTGACGATTCCGGCCGGAGGCCGT
Organism: Pseudomonadota bacterium; assembly: GCA_022843465.1. Classification (GTDB taxonomy): domain Bacteria; phylum Pseudomonadota; class Gammaproteobacteria; order Xanthomonadales; family Ahniellaceae; genus 0-14-3-00-62-12. Next base: position 99,923 of record JALHNO010000015.1, read on the forward strand.
GTCGTACTGATGCACTTTGTTGCCCAGCAGATCAATCGCGCCGGCATCCAGGCAGCCGCCGAGCGCCTGGTGCAGCTGCCGCCCGAGGTGCTTGCCGAGCTCGATCCAGCCGACCGCGATGCGATCGTCAACTTCGTGATGCCGGCGCCCGAGGATCAGCCGCTGCCGGCCATTCCGTCCCTGACGGGACGCCTGAACGGCATCGCCTTCGAAGGCGACGAGCGGACACCCGTGCGTGGCGCGCGCATCACCGTGCAATCGACGCATCCCTTGTTCAACCGCATCTGGGGCAAGATTCCGGATCCGTATTGCCCGCCCGGTACCGGCGTCGGCAGTCTGCGTTCGCTATCCAGCGTGCCGCCCAATCAGCCGAACCCGCCGTTGCTCGGCAGCTTCAGCCTGCAGGGTCAGCTCACCGCCAACGATTCGATCGCACTGCCCGAGGGCGTGCCGGTCCGCATGGTTGCCCAGGAACCCACGCCCTGCTTCGGTGGCGCCTCCGGTCATCCCTGGACGCATGTGCCCTCGCGTGTCGAGATGGTGTCGCCGAGTGCCGAGCGCAATGTGGTGTGGGATACCGGCGTGCTGACCGGAACCGTGGTCGGCGCGGCGGACTTCTCGGTCACCAGTGGTCGTCTGTATCGCTCGATCGACAACCCGGATGCCTGGGAATACATGTACGTGCCGATCGGTGCCGACGGCAGCTATGTGTATCCGGGTCTGCTGCCTGGCAATTACGATCTGCTGTTTGATACCCAGCATCCGGATGCCGCCGGCAGCGATGTGCTGCGTGGTCAGCGCAGCCAGGTCATCGTCGAACTCGGCGAGATCACCGTCACCGATCTCTCCTTGCAGCCGACCGGCCGCATCCAGGGCGCGATCGTGACCTATACCGGCGAGCAGTCGGTCGGTGCCCGCGTCATTCTCAGCGGCCTGGCGGCCGACCAGACCTATGACCAGTGCGCCAGCGATTGTGTACCGCAGACGCTCAGCAAGCATCGGGGCAAGCGCGCGGTAAACCGCGAAGTGCGCACCGACAGCCTCGGCCGCTATGCCTTTGCGGCCGTCCCGACCGGCAGCTATACGCTGACCGTGGTTGATCCGATTTCCGATGGTCGCAAGTCGGTGGCGCTGACGGTGAGCACCGATCAGACCACGGTGCAGAACATGACCCTGCTCCAGCTCGGTCGCGTCGATCTGACCGTGCATACCGCAACCGGTACGCCGGCAGCAGACGCCTATGTGCATCTCTTTGCCGTTGCCCAGGGTTTCGAGGAAGTCGCCGGTCGCACCAATGGACTGGGTCAGCTGACGATCGCCAATATCCCGGAAGGCGACTACACGATCCGTGTCCGTGATCCGCGCTTCCCCAACGCGGCTTACATGGATCGAACCACCAGTGGCAGCATCCTCAGCCAGGGTCAGGCCGACAGCCGGACCGTGCAGTTGCGTGCTGCGGTATCGCTGGCCATTCACGTCATCGACAGCAGTACCGGCGGCGCCGGAATAGCAGGCGCTACGGTCAGCCTGATCGACGGCCGCGGAACCAGCACGCTGGCCAACACCAATGCCTCGGGTGATACCTCGGCAACAGCGGTGCCCGAAGGCACGGTAGCGGTGCGCGCGCGGGCGCGGATCAACAACATCGACCGCGAAGGCATCGTCAATGTTGCGGTCAACGCCGGCAATGACAATCAGAACATCGCTGTGGTGGTCGATCTCGCGCTCGCCCTGGTGCCGTTGCCACGAAATCTGTATGACGCCAACCGTTCGAGCTACGACATCCAGCGCGATGGCGCCGGCTGGCGCATGCCCGATCTCAGCATCGCGGGCGTGGCCTATACCGGTGCCACCACGGCCTCACAGCAACTCGATCAACGGCAGTACCTGATCGAGCAGTCCACGCCGATCGCGGGCCTGCTGGTCAGTCGCAAGGTGCATGTGCCGCGCAATGGCTACTACGCGCGCTATCTCGAGGTACTGGAGAATCCGACCGCCGAGGCGATCACGGTCGACGTGGTGCTGCGGGCCTTTGGCGGCTCCAGCGAAACTGTGCGCGACACCAGCAGCGGCGACAGCACCCTGAGCAACGAGGGCGTCGACCGCGATCGCTGGTTCAGCGTCGGGTCGTTCTCGGGCAGTCAGCTCGACACCACGGTGCACATCGCCGGCAGTGCCGGAGCTGCGTTGCCCGATGCCCAGCTTTCGCATCAGTACGTGCCGCAGCAGGGCGCCTATGAATCGCGGATTGCCTGGAACGGGGTCACCGTGGCTGCTGGTGCACGCGTCGTGCTGATGCACTTCGTTGCCCACCAGAGTGATCGCCTTGCCGCGATCGCCAGTGCCGAACGACTGGCACAGTTGCCGCCCGAAGTCCTCGATGGCCTGATCGACGAGCCTGCCGCCGGCATCGTGACCCACGCGGTACCGGCCAACGGCCAGAGTGCCCTGCCAGCCCTGCCCAGCCTGCTCGGTCGCATCAGTGGCCGCGTGCTCGAAGGCGACGGCAGTACCGTGGCCGGCGCCCGGATCAGTGCGCGCAGCCAGAACCCGCTGTACAGCCGGAGCTGGGATTCCTACGACGTCGCCGGCCTGCAGAGCAGCGCGGAAGGCGTCTATGTATTCGACGGCGTGCTGCGCGACGATCAATACTCGGTCGCCATTCCGGTCGATGCGGCGGTCGAACTGGTCGCCGATCATCCGCAGTCCGTCGAATCGGCGACGGCACTGGCGACCCTGACGCCACAGACGCCGGAGACCACGGTGGATGTGCAGTTCAACTCCGGTGTCGTCCATGGCCGGGTAACGGGCATCTTCCAGTACGCGCCGATCGCGGGCACCGTGCGCGCCTATGTCGGTGCCAGCCTGCGCGGCGAGACGAGCTTCGGCAGCGATGGCATCTACCGCATCGGCGGTCTTGCAGCGGGCAGCTATCGTCTGCGCGCCAATCTGTCGATCCAGCAAGGAACCGATCTGCTGGTCGATCTGGACAACGTCGCGATAGTCGCCGGGCAGGACAGGGAGCAGGACCTGGTCATGCCGCCCAATGGTGCGGTGTCCGGTGTGGTGCGCACGGCGGCGGGCAATGCCCTGCCCAATACGCACGTACGTCTGAGCGGTGCCGGCTACAGCCGGGAGATCTACACGGATGCGGATGGTCGCTATGCGCACAACGCCGTGCCGGCAGGTACCGCACTGCTGGCAGTGACCGATCCGCGCACCACCGCCGTGCTCGAATCCGAGGTCATCGTGGTTGCGAATCAGAATCTGGTCGCCGATGTCAGCCTGCCAGCGGCGGGTGTGGTGACGATCACTACGCGCTATGCCCGCGGCGAGATCGCTCCCAGTGTAGGGCTGTATCTGACCGCCCCATCGATCAGTGGCGAGCGCTGGCTTGGCCAAAGCAATGCGAGCGGCGTACTCGCCGTCTCGGTACCGGTGGGATCGTACTCGGTCCGGGCGCTGCACCCGTTGACCAGCGAGAGCTCCACAACGACGGGCCAAGTCGACAGCGATGGCCAACTGCTGAGTCTGGACGCGGTGCTGATGCCGTCAGCGCGTGCCCAGGTGCTGGTCCATCGCTCCGGGGTCGCGCAGTCAGGCGTGCGTGTCAACGCCCAGCGTCTGGGCAGCTCGGGCAACACCAGTTCCGGAACCACGGACGCCAACGGTCGCTTCACCACCAGCCATCTGCGCGCTGCTCGCCACGCCCTGACAGCGGTGACGACCACCACCACCGGCAGCAGTGAAATACTGATCGATGCCGCTGTTGACGGTCAGATCGTGCCGATCGAAATCGATCTGGATACGGCGCTGTTCAGCGAGGGCCTGCTGTCATTTGCCGGCGAGCGTCATCTCTACAGTGTGCAGCTGACAACCGGCCAGCGGCTGGCGATCGCCATCAATGGTGCCGTGGTCGACTCGGTCGCCGCGCTCTGTCAGGCACGCGCCCAGGTCTATGCACCCAACAACAGTCTGATTGCCGATGGCTATGGGGCGGGCGCATCGCCGTACAGCCAGCAGAACACCACGGGGGACCTGCGCAATGTGCAGGCGACCAGCGATGGCCGCTATATCGTGGCGGTCTCGCGCTATCAGTCCAGCTGCAGTGTCGGGGGTTACCGCGTCGCGGCGATGCGTGATGGCCAGCCGCAGGCGTTCTCGCGCGATGTCGGTGGCGGCACGGTCGCTGGCCGGGTCCTGCGCCCTGACGGAGTGACGCCGGTGGTTGGCGCCATCGTTCGTCTGCAGGCGAGCGGTGCACCTGGCTCCCACGAACAGCGTTTGACTGCGGCCGATGGCAGCTTCCAGTTTGCGCCGATTCCGATCGGCGGCTTCGTGCTCGGCTACCACCCCTCGGGCGCCCAGCCGGCCCTGGTCAGCCACAACGGCTACCTGGCGCAGACCGGTGAGGCCATCGTGCAGGATCTGGTCCTGCCGGCCACTACCACCGTCAATATCCAGGTACTCGGTGACGATGCCCTGCCCTATCCAGGAACCGTGCAATTGTCGCTGCGCTCCGGCGGAAGCTGGTTGACGCGCTATACCGACAACCAGGGGCGCTACAGCCACCTGCACGTCGGCAATAATCCGCTGACTGTGCTGGCCTATCACCCGCAGAACAGTACCGTGATCGATTCGGTCGAGGTGCAGGCGCTCGACGGTGGCGTTCGCGATGTCAGCCTGAGTCTGGCGTCCGGTCGCTTCTCCGGCAGTGTGCTCAATAGCGCCGCGCAGCCGGTGCCGCATGCCGAGGTCGAAATCCGCAGTGAGTCGGATGACTATCTGACCTACACGCAGTCCGATGCCGCCGGCGCCTATCTGACACCACCGCTGGCTTCGGCGCGACCGCTGCGCCTGCTGGCAAGGGACCCGCAAAATTACGTGACCGTCGAGACGCTGGCGCAGCCGGTCACCGGCGCCACCACGCCGCTGGATCTGGTATTGCCGGCGCGTGGTGAAGTGCTGGTTCGCGTCGTCAATGGTGCGGGCGCACCGATCCCGGAGGCCTACAGCCATGCCGCATTCGAAACCCGACTCGGCAGTGGCGATTACAGCACCCACGGCTGGGGCGGCACCGACAGCAATGGTGAGCATCTGATCGAGCATCTGCCGGTCGGACGGCCCTTGAGCATCCGTGCCGAGTACTACCTCGGGGGTGGCTATCGCGGCAAGGGCGAAGGTGGCGGTGGCGGCAACTACGTGTATGCCGAAACCGAAATCACACTCGATACGCCGGGCGCCCAGGTGCTGGTTGAACTCGTGCTCGACATCCCCGGCGGCGCTGTCCGTGCCGTCGTCAGCACCGCCGACGGCGAGCCGCTGGATGGTCAGGGCACCTGCTATCTGGTGCTCGATCCGGGTCCGGAGAATGGCGAGTACGCCGAGGGTGACTGCAGCGAGCCGCTTCTGCTCAATAGTGTTCCCGAAGGTGAGCATGAGGCGACGGTGTACGGGTCCGACTTCTACGAGTCGGGCATACCAGTGACCGTGGTCGATGGCGAAACCGCCGAGATTGAAGTGTTCCTGTCCGTGGTGAAGGGCCAGGTACGCTTTGCCAATGGCAGCGTGGCCGACGATGCCTATGTCGACATCGAATCCGCCGACGGCAGTGGCCGCTCGACGAACACCGACGCCGAGGGACGCTATCGCGTGTTCAATGTGCCCCTGGGCGATCTGGTTGCCCGCGCCGACGACAACAACAGTGGCCTGCACGTCGAGGCGAGCGCCAGCCTGGCGGATGCCGGCGTGCCGTTGATCATCGATCTGCAACTGCCCGCCAGCGCCCGCATCGAAGGCATTGTGCGCGACGCCGCCGCCCAGCCGCTGGCAAATGCCAGGGTGGTCGCGCGCAACCTCGAGCACGATATCTACCGCACTGCCGAGACCGATGCCAATGGCGCCTATCAGATCGACCGGATGGCACTGGGGGCCTTCGATGCCGCCGCGATTCCCGCCGACAGCGCCAATCTGGCCCAGGCCAGCGGCAGCCTGGACATCGCCGAAACGACCCTGAACCTGGATCTCACCCTGGCCGAGTCCGCGGCTGTCGGCGGCAGCGTCCGTGGTGCAGACACGCTGCCGGTTGCCGGCGCCTGCGTCGAGTACCGTTCCAGCGTGGCTGGCTTTGGCTATCAGGAACTCTACCTGTCGACCATCAGCGACGCCCAGGGCGGCTATTCCTTTGGCAGCGTATACGGTGGCCCCTACTCGATCCTGGCGCGCAACTGCAGTGACTACGTCAATGCCGGATTGGCCGACGGTGTCGTTGCCAGCGCCGGCGTCGCAGTCAGTGACGTCGACATCGGCAATGCCCGGATGCTGGGGCTTGCCCTGGCCGACAGCGTCTCCGGCTTCAGCTTCCATGCCAATGGTGACGGCAGTGTCTACGCCTGGACGATGCCGAACTACTGGCACTCGGTGTTCGACTATCCGATCCAGTTGATGCTGGCCGACGAGTACTTCCCTTACTTCCCGGCGGCGCGTCACGCCCAGTCGATGCGCCAGATGGATGTCGGCCCAGCCTATGTCGAGGGACTACGCGTGACCCGGCAGACCTACGTGCCGGCGGCCGGCGGCTATGCCCGCGTCGTCGACGTATTCAGCAATGTCGGCGATCAGCCGATCAGTGTGCCGCTGTCGTTGCGGGGCGCGCACAACTCCGGCGCCGTGCTGGTGGCTCCACCCGCACAGCAGGGCGGTCGCTATCTGCTGCAGCGGTCTTCGGATACCACTGGCAGTTACACGCCCGGCGTCGCCGCGTACGTGTTGTCGGGCGTCGGCGGAACGGCTGCCGACACGGTGGACTTCGTGGAAGGCCGCGGCGCCTTCAGCTTCGGCTGGCAGCTGAGCCTGGCGCCCGGCGAGACCCGGCGCTACCTGCACTATCTGGTGGTGCGCCAGCCAGACGCGGCCGCTGCCGCAGAATCGCAGGCGCAATCGCTGATGCAGATGACCGAGCCCGGAATGTTCGATGGGCTGAGCAATAGCGAGCGCGCCGAGATCATCAACTTCCTGGTACCTGCACAATGAAACGCGTCCTCGAAATCGGCTTTGGCGCCGCGCTGATCGCCCTGCTGGCCACATCCGCCAGCGGCGCCGGCGGGCTCGATCTGGGCAGTCTTCCGGTCCACGCAGAACGCGGTCGTGCCGCGGCACTGCGCGAACAGCTGCCGGAGGCGCGCACCGTGGTCATCGTGATCGACGTCGGTGCTGCCCGCAGTGCGCGCTGGCTTGATGAACTGGCCGACACCGGCTTCAACGGCAACGGTGCCCTGATCGTCCAGGTCGGCCAGATCGGCAGTCAGCAGCGCATCAGCCGACAGCGCGACCGCCTGCGCAACGCGCGCTGGGCCGGTGCCCCACTGGGAAGCACACTGGAACATCTCGAAGCCAGCGCGCTGCCCGCCATCTACGGCGTCGATGCTGCCGGCATCGTGCAATGGCGTCTGCCCACCAGCGGCCGTCGCAGCGACGAGATCGCGCTGCGCATCAGTGACTGGCTGAACCACGAACCGCGCCCGGCGCCGGGATCAGAATGAATTTTCCGAAATATCCAACCGCCACGAACCAGTACATCAGCACCCGCATCGGGTGTGATGTCAGCACGGAGCAGAGCGTAATGAGCGCAACAAATGGAATCGGCCATGGCGCGCTCCGCCATATCCGGAATGCACTGGCCATGGTCGGCCTGCTGGCCGTCGCCGCGTTGGCACAGGCTGACGAGGTTCTGTTCTGCAGCGGTTTTGAATCACCCGACTGCCAAGTCACCCAGGATCAGCAACCGCCCATCTTCGTACATGCCGAGCCAGCCGAAATCGTCGTCACCCCAGGCAGCATCCCCCTCATAGGCGCGGATATTGTCGAGGAGCGTTCAGGGCTTGACCCGACTTCCATTCAGCTGTTCCACGATGACGTGGATGTCTCCGCCGAAATTGCGCTGGTGGACATGCAAGTCCGCTACGCACTGGCGGCTCCCCCAGGTGCGGGAGCCCACCGTTGGCGCATACGGGCGCGCGACAACGCAGGCAATCAGGCCGAGTACGAGTGGCGTTACCTGGTGACCTCATCACCGGAAATCAGCGCGATGGCCCCGGTCGAAGAAAGTGAGGCGGCAGAAGCGGTCACGATCAGCGCGCGCATCGTCGACCAGCACACCGCGCTGCGGGCGGACCTGGTGAGCCTTCGCCTCGACGGTGAGCGGGTCGAACTCGGTACTGCACTCGAGCTGATCGACGCGCACACAGCGCAACTGGACTGGACACCACCAGCCAGCCTGGCGGTTGGCAGGCATGTGGTAATCCTTGAAGCAGTCAACGAGCGTGGCGCAACCACGGTCGAAACCTGGGGCTTCTGGGTTCGCGAAGCACCGATTTACCAGGCCGAGTTTCTGGAGCCCGCTGAGGGCTTCGTCACTCAGCAACCGAGCGTGCGGGTTGCCATACTGGCTGGCTCCAACGAGTCGGATGTTGCCTCGGTACTGATCAATGGGGAGATTGCCGGGACCGACGCCGGAGCAGACCGCCGCGTCTTCTACACGCGCGATGTGGTGCTGGCGCCTGGCGCCAATTCCATCAGCGTTGTGATCGGCTTCAGCAATGGGCAAGTCCGCAGCCTGAGCAGAACGGTGACCTTCGATGCAGCGCCCGTCGTGGTGATCAGTACGCCGGCTGACTTCCATACATTCGGGCCCGACCTGCGCACTCCGGTCACCCCTGGTGGTGCACTCAATCTGACCGGCAATGTCGAGCATCCTGTTCGAATCAGCGGCAGCACAGATCGCCCTGTCGTCAGTGTCGAGATCAACCAGCAGGCGGCAACTCTGGATGCCAGTGGCACGGCGTTCGAGTTCACTGGCTTTTTCCTGCACGAGGGCACCAATGTCCTGACGGCGACGGCGGTAGATGCTCAGGGTCGCAACGGCAGTGCCAGCGTCACAGTATACGTTGATCACACTGCGCCCCTGCTCGCCATCGAGGGACCGAGTGCGGACGCGGTGACCTCGGCTCAGAGGATTGATATCCGCGGCAGCGTCTCCGACGCGGTTTCCGGTCTGGTCAATACGCCCAACCCCCAGGTCAGTGTGCGCAACCTCGCGAACGACACGACAACCATCGCCCAGGTCTATCAGGCCTTTTTCATCGCCGAGGACGTGCCCCTGGCGGTCGGTGCCAATGCCCTGGAGGTTGTTGCCGTGGATGGCGTGGGCAACGTGCGCACGCAGACCATCCGGGTGACCCGGGTGGGTGTCGGAAGCAAGCGCGTGGTGCAGTATTCGGGCAATCGTCAGCAGGCCCAGATCGGCAGCGAGTTGCCCGAAGCACTGGCAGCGCATGTGCTCGATGCCGAGGGCAATCCGCTCACCAACACCGCCGTGCGCTTCGATATCCTGCGTGGTGACGGCAGCCTCGCAATGCAGGCAGGCACACCGACCACAGGCGACGGTGTGAATCCGGCCCGCAATATGGTGGTCAATACCGATGGCAACGGAATTGCCCAGGTCTGGCTGACCCTCGGCAGTGAATCCGGTGTCGCCGCCAATGTAGTGCGGGCGGCGGTCGACGGAATTGCCGAAGAAGTAGAGTTCACTGCCTCCGCCGTGCGCGGCGCGCCGAAGTGGGTGCTGGCCGACGGCAGTTCTGGCACGCAATTCGCACTCAGCAACAGTCGCGCCATGGAACCACTGACGGTCGTGGTCTACGACTCCGAGCGCAATCGGGTCGAGAACGCGACGGTCGAATACCGCATCCAGCGTGGTGATGCCGCATTCGATGCACAATCCTGGCCTGGCGGCACGGTGATCGACGAAGGCGCCGCATTGCGCGTTCAGACCGATCGAAACGGCAATGCCAGTGCACGACCATTGCTGGGTTTTGCCGAAGGTGACGTCAGGATCACGGCCCGTGCGGTCGATGCCGAATCCACGCCTGCTGCGATGTTCACCATATCTGTGCTCGCCCAGCGCGACGGCGACACCGCGTTGCGCGGCACCGTACTTGACCACACCGGTGCGCCACTGCCGGGCGTGCAGCTCTCGATCAGTCGAACCAACCTGAGCACGAGCTCGGACCAGGACGGCATCTTCCGGTTTGAATCCCAGGTCCCGCCAGGCAAGATCGACGTATTCATCGATGGTCGAACCGCGCCCGCACCCGCCGGTACCGAGTACCCGGCGCTGCATTTCGAAACCACGATCATCCGCGGCCGCGACAACCAGTTGCCGCATGCCATCTATCTGCCGCCGGTGAACCTGTCACAGGCCAAGGTGGTTGGTGGCAACGAAGATGTCAGCCTGACGATACCCGGACTCGAAGGTTTCGAATTGATCGTCAAGGCCGGAAGTGTCACCTTTCCGGACGGCAGTCGGATTGGACCGGTCGTCGTCAGCCCGGTTCACGCCGACCGTCTGCCGATGGTACCGACCGGTGGCGCCGCCAGTTTTGGCCCGGTTGCCTGGACCCTGCAGCCCTCGTCAACGAGGTTCGACCCCCCGATCGAAGTGCGTATCCCCAACACGGGTGGGCTGCGGCCTGGTGAGACGACCTCCATCGTGCAGTGGGACCACGACCTGGCCACCTTTGTGCCGATGGGCCTCGGCACGGTGAACGAGGACGCCACCCAGATCGTATCCAACCCCGGATCCGGCATTACCAAGGCCGGCTGGGGCGGTTGCACGGGCGACTGCCCGCCGCCGCCGCCGAACTGTGGTGCGAGTTCGGATGCGCCGCAGCCCCCCGCCTATCGCGAGGTCGAGGCGTTCAACCTGCGACCGGAGTACTTCGGCTGGATCGTCTACGAGGACATAGTCGATCTCGACCGGATCAGCAAGAACCACAAGACCCGCTTCAAGGACAAGACCTTCCGCGTCGAGAGCAACTGGTTCTTCGAAGGCCGCTGCGATTCCGCTCGCTACGAGTGGCTGTTCGGCGACGGCGGCAATGGCAGCGGCGCCGAAGTCGACCATCAGTATGAGATGCGCGGCAGCACGACACTCCGCGAAACCATTGTCTGCAACTACACCAGCAAGTGCGATGCGTCGCCGGGCTCGGTCGATTGGCCAAAGGACTGGCCGATCCGTTTGCGCGACACCAAGTGGATCGAGTTCAAGGAGGCCATGGACGAGTGTGGCTGGACCGCAGGTTGCTGGCTGTATGTGCGCGCCCAGGAAGACATTGGGGAGATCTCCGAGTTGATGGGTCAACTTGAGATCGAATGGCTGTCGGATCTGCGGGACTGGAACCGCGAGACGCTGGACATGATGGGCCCCGGATCGGGACAGGTGCCTGCGGAGGCAAAGCTTGCCACGCTTGCGTTTCTGCACGCTGCCAATGAAACAGTGTTTCCAACCGGCATCCTGGATGTTGTGCCGGTTGGAAAGGCAACCAAGGCACTGAAGCTGATCCGCTTCAAGTATGGTGCCTCGGTCGACGAGTTGGCTGACCTCGCCAGCAAGGCGGCGCAGACCTGTGGAATCGGGCGCGCGCCGGATGCCGTCAATCCATGCAAGCTGGCTTGGCAGCGCTTCGAAGATGCGGGCCGACTGAAGGCCCAATTTCGGCGTTGTGGGGGACTCTGCCCCAAGGCCTGGCAACCGATCCGCAATGTCAACAATGGTTTTGACGGTGCGGTCGTCTGGCGCGACCCGTTCGGCAAGCTCAAGTTGACACTTACGGAATCCAAGATGTGGTCACGAACCACCGACCCCGTGGAAGTGAGTGATCTGACTGCATTTGGCTTCGGTGCCAATCCTGGAACCCTGGGGCAGAATCTGGATATCGTGGTGCGGGATCTGCGAACCCCGGGATTCGTGCCGGGAGCAACAGTCGACGAGATCGAGGAACTTATTGAGAACATCACGCTGCGCAATGACTTCGACATTGTCATTCATACACTGGCCGAAACCCGTCTCGACACAGCCGCCATCAGCGCACGAATTGCGGCTCTGACAGGCCGTGCGCCCGACTTCATCACGGGGTTCTGATGAAATCAGAAAATCTGGTTCCGTGCGGGGGTAAACGATGATTGCCGGTCTGAATTCGGTACGCGGGCTCTGGCGGGAAACCTACAAGCGGGTCGAATTCCAGAAACCGAGCGCCGCATTCGTGGAACGCCTGATCGGCAAGATTGCCTTGCCGATCACACAGCACCAGCTCGATTCGACCCTGGATTTTTCGTTGCGCGGCGCGCTGCAGCTTCTGCTGATGGACGAAGACCGAGAGGCAGCGCACGGGCTACTTTCAGCCATGAACGAGCACAGTGTTCGCATTGTCGAAGAAGTGCTGGCGGACCAGCGCGATCCGATGTTGTTTGGGACCGAAGCCCTGGTCTGGCTGGCTGCCGCGCGCACGATGGCTGTCGCGGAGGCTCCCGATCGCGCCCTGTTGCGGGTGGCAGCCGAGTCTACGGTCGCCCGTTTCAGCGCGCTCGGCAAGCGCAAGAGCATTGCTCCCGCCGGACTCGCGCGTATCCAGTTCGCTGCCTACGCCGCACTTCTCGCGGGCGAGCTTGAGCTGTTTCGGGTTGTCCTGAGTCTGCGCAGCAGCATGGCGCACCTGCCGCAACAGTGGACACTGCTGCAAATGATTGCTGAGACCGCGGGGCAATCCGAGCATGAGGGCAGGCCCGTGATTCGCTGCAGCGCGCCGCACGCGCACGAAAGGTTTCTCAGGATGTTCCAATTGCACCGGCACCCGAGCAATCAGCACGTACAGGCCGAACTCGGTGCCGAGGGCCTTCTTGCGGGGGGGCAGCTGGGCGGATACGTCTACACGTGGATGTACTTGCAGTGTTTCGCACCAGCACCCAGCCTGCGCAGCGACTGGTCGATGCTCAGGGAGCTGTTGATTGGATGAGCCTGGATTGGCATGGTTGTGTGCAGCGTATTGGATTGAGAAAAGAAATGGCTTGGAATCGGATATTGATCCTGTTGGCGGGTGTCCTGCTATCTGGAAGTGCCATCGCGACGGACGGGATCGAGTCTGAGGCGGAACGGTTGGCGCGGCTGGCTGCGCTTGGTGATCAGAACGGGCTGCGGCTGATGCTCGACTCCGGCGTATCGCCGATGCTGCAGGAGCCCAGGCACGGCGCCACCGCGCTGCACAATGCGGCGGCGCAGGGACATCTGAAACTGGTACAGCTGCTGCTCGAGCGCGGGGCATCCCTTGCCAGCGAGGACCACACTGGCGCGACGCCACTGATCTATGCGGCTTATCAGGGGCGCACGGCGATCATCGAGTTGCTGCTGAAGCACGGCGCTGCGGTGGATCATCTTCCTGCGGCGGGTCCGACTGCCATGACGGCTGCCTGTTTGCGTGGCCATGAGGCGATCGTGCGGCTGCTGCTGCAGGCCGGCGCTGCGCCCGAATTGGCCGATGCCAATGGACTGACGCCACGGGCGGCAGCCGAACTGGGTGCCCGGGCTGGGATCATAGCCCTGATTGTCCAGGCGGAACGGGAGTCAGCTCAGTGACTCGTCTGCAGGTCTGCAAGAAGATCGTATTGAGCTGCCTGTTGGCATGGGCAACGCCAGGGCTCTGGGCACAGTCGATCCTGCCCCTGCCCGAGGCCGTTGCAATGGCGGCCAGCGCCTTGCCACAGGATCCGCGCTCGGCTTATCACGCCTGGGATGAGGCCGAGGCCGAGGCGGCGCGGATTGCCGAAGCCTGGACCCAGGAGCCTGCCTCGCTGGCGTGGACCCGGGTGCAGCTCGCCCGCATCATCAAGCACAAGACCATGCCGACCCGCGCTGCCCGCGGACTCGCCCTGGTGCATGTCGCGATGCACGATGCCTATGCCCTGGCGGTACGCGAACAGTTGTCTCCCACCGGGCGGCGGCTTGCGTTGTCGATGGCGGCGGCCGATGTGCTGGGTTATCTGTATCCGGCCGAGGAACGAGCATTCGAGCGCATCGTTTTTGCCCTTGCGGCGCGGATCGAAGGCGCAACTGTCGAGACGCTGGCGGACGCCACTCGCTTGGCAATGGCCCATGGTCGCAGCGTGTCGGAACTGGTGATCGCGCGCGCCGAGGGCGATGGCGCGCAACGCGGCTGGAACGGATCGCGATTGCAGTACTACGCGCAGAACCGCTACTACGGTCCCGGCAGCTGGGAACCGACACCGCCGTACTTCTATTACCCACCCGATGAACCGTTCGCGCCGGGATGGAAAACCTGGGCACTGCAGTCGGGCAGCGAGTTCCGCCCGACGCCACCAGCCTTCGCCTCGCCTGTGTATCTGGAAGCACTCGACGAGGTCATCCGGATCAATGCCGAAATTGCCGCCATTGCGCCGCTCGCGGGGGCGATGGGCGCCACCGACAAACTGGTGCAAGGCAGTGCCGCCGATCGCCTGCGCATCGCGAAGTTCTGGGTCGATGGCCATGGCTCGGTGACACCACCTGGTCACTGGAACCAGATCGCCATCGACGAGGCAGTGCGTGCCGGGCTCGAAGAGCAAGCCACCCTGAGGCTGTTTGCCCAGCTCGACATGGCCTTGGCGGATGCCTTCATCGCCTGCTGGGACGCCAAGTATCATTGGTGGACCGTGCGCCCGGTCACGGTGGCCAAGAGCCTGCGCAATATCACGATGAAGCCGGCGGTACTGACCCCGCCGTTTCCTTCCTATCCTTCCGGCCATGCCACCTTCAGCGGCGCTGCCGCCGAGATCATTTCCCAGGCCATTCCGGATCGGCGCGCAGCGCTCGAGGCGATGGCCGAAGAAGCTGCCGCGTCGCGACTCTACGGCGGCATCCACTTCGCGTTCGACAATGACGATGGCCTGAAGCTTGGCCGAAAGGTCGCGAATGCCGTGATCGAACGTTTCGGGAATGCCGCTCAGCACTGACGCGCATCGACGCAGACGCCCGCAACATCGAGCCAGCAGTCCTGGCGTACGCGACTACGGCGCTTCCCTGGTCTTCAGGCCCAGGTAGGTGCCATTGCTGATGCCGAGCAGGAGCAGCAGATTGGTGGCGAACACCGGCATCGAAATCACCGAAGTGACCTCGCAGACGAAGACCACGCCGAGGATCAGGGTCCAGGCTGCGGCCTGTGTACGGTGGACGCTCATGCCATCGCCATCGGAACAGATGTCGCGCACGAAATTCTCGGCCTCGCGCAGGTGATCGCCCTTCAGGATCCGCTGGATTTTCGAGTCCATGCCCTGCAGGCGAATCTGGTGCTCCGGTGAGGCAGCGACACTGGCATCGCTGCTTGCCTGCAACTGATTGCGATCACTGGCGATGCTGGCCACCGCACTGGCATCCCGGCTATTGCCGGCTACCGTCGACAACCAGCCGGTACTGGCCGAGATGCCGAGCAGGATCAGCACACCGTCAGGAATGTGTTCGGTGGTACCGGTCACGAACCAGATTCCGGAAAAACTCAGCGCCACGATCAGACCCCAGAACGCCATCTGCGCCTTGGCCAGACTATGGGTACCACCCGGTGCATCGCGGAGCAGACCGGGGCTGCGGATCGCCAGTCCGTAGAGCACGATGAAGGCCAGCAGCAGCACCCAGAAAGTGGCGGCGACCAATCCGCGATTGGCGACCCGGAACTGCACATTCTGCTCCTTGCCCAGTGCAATGGCTGCCGTACTGCCAAGCGCCAGCGCGATGGCCACGTCCATCTCACCCTGGTCAAGCAGGTGATCGCAGCAGGTCTGGTTGTTGCGCAGGAAGGTATTCCAGGTCTCGTGGTTGTCTTCGCTGTCGTCGTTGCCATCGCGCAGCAGACGGAAGCTCAGCAGCAGTTGATTGCGGTCGTTGCTTTGCGCCGCCAGCAGCGGCAGCATCTCCATCGGTACCTTGTTGAGCAGCAACACGATGCCGTCGTCCTTGTCCGCGGTACCGGCGGCGACATCCGTTTGCAGAAGCAGCGTCTCGGCCAGCTGCTTGCAATGACCGCTGAGGCGCAGGGTCAACCATTGTCCGAGGCGCAGCGGTGCATCCCGGTGACGGGGATCGACCTGGATGGACGCAGGTAGACAGCTGGAATCGGCTTCGGCTTCGGCAGCGACCGCAGGGGCGCCGGTGCCGGCGGGCGCCAGCGGCGGATCTGCTGCGGCCTCCTGGGCCTGGACGGGAGCGCCAGCCAGCAGACTGAAGAGGAGAAACAAGAATCTGATGCTGCGCATTGGACGGCCCTCGTGCAAGGAAGCAATCTTGCCAGCGAAGCACGATCCCCGTTCGGTATCGCCGCCTGCGCCAGGACTGTGGCTGTCCGCACCACGGTCCCGACTGCCGGCAGGCCCGTGCCACGGACAGCCAGCAGCCCTGCCTGCGCACAGCTGATCCGGCCCCACTGTCTGTGGGCGCACTATCGCGCCCGCGCCGGCAGCCGCCCAGCTGTCAAATTGGACAGGTGCGGCGGGCGCGCGACAGCGGATAGGAAAACCCCGGCGCCGGCCGGTCGCCATTGCGTTCAGCGACTGAACCGTCGGTCAACGCGAATTCTGCGACAGCGCTCAAAGCCGGCGGCCGGCGTATATTGTCGGCAACGCCGGTTGCCGGAGTAGGCCCATGGTTCGCCTCGTCATCCTCGCGATCCTGCTGCTGTCAGCGGCCGGATGCGCCAACAACCGCGCGCTGCGCGTGGAACAGCAATTGCAGCGCTTCGAAGCCGCGGCCGGACTGCCCGTCAAGTCGTTCCGCTATTTCGGTTTCAATTCGTGGACCTCGCTGGGGCGCGAACACCTCGCGGTGTGGACACGGCCCAATGAGGCCTGGCTGATCAATGTGCATGGCTTCTGCCCCGATCTGGATTTCGCCCAGAGGATCGGCATCACTTCGTCGATGAACCGGGTCTATGCACGCTTTGACACCGTAATCACCGAGCAGGGACGCTGCCGGATCAAGACGATCCGACCGGTCGACGTCAAGGCGTTGCGGGAACTGCAGCGCGAGGCGCGCCGGCAGGAGGTCGAGATGCGCGATTCGGGAACGCCGCATCGCCAGGATGGCGACATGCTCGAATAGCCCCGGCTTGCCGGGCACCGGCTACCAGATGCCCTGATTGGCCATCGACAACCAGGGTTCCTGTGGCGGCAGCGGCTCGCCGAGTTGCAGCAGTTCGATGGAAATCAGATCCGGGCTGCGGACGAAGGCCATGCGGCCATCGCGGGGTGGCCGGTTGATGCAGACACCGGCGTCCTGCAGTCGCTGACAGAGGCCATAGATGTCAGCGACCGCAAAGGCGAGATGACCGAAGTTGCGTGCGCTGCCGTAGTCCTCGTCGTCCCAGTTCCAGGTCAGTTCGATCTCGGCGACGTCCTGCTGGCCGGGCGCGGCCAGAAACACCAGGGTGAAGCGTCCCGCAGGAACTTCCTTGCGGCGGACCTCATGCAGGCCGAGCAGGTCGCAGTAGAACCGGATCGAAGCGTCCAGATTGCGGACGCGGACCATGCTGTGCAGAAAGCGCATTGGGATTTCCTCATCGGGCCAGGCATTCTGCCACCGACTCGTCGCTGACGTGGGCGGGCTGGGCGACAGATCACAGCCGGCAGCAGAGCGTTCACTATGATGCTCAACAGCACTGGAGTACCGACATGCTGCGTACCAAGACCTGGTTGATCCTGATCCTGCTGCTGGCTGGCGTAACCGAGGCGGCGCCACTGATCTGGTACGCCGATGCGCCGCGCGCCGGCCTGATCGACGGCAGTTGGACCGATCACGATCTCGCCAATACCACACCCGTGCACGCCGGCAACCGCTCGATCCGGATGGAGCCCGATTTCTGGGGTGGTGTCTATCTGTACAACCAGGCCGAGAAAATCCGCTTCGATGCCTACCAGTCGCTGACGCTCTGGGTACATGGCGGCAGCAGCGGCGGCCAGCGCCTGGAATTGTTGCTCACTTACGAGGGGCTGAATGTCGCCTCACTCAATATCAACAGCTTCATCAGCGGTGGCGCCGTGGCCGCCAACTCCTGGCGCCAGGTCACCATCCCCTTCGATGCCGTCACCACGCTGACCCATGGCGCGTTCGATGGTGTGATCGTGATGGATTTCTCCGGCAACAATCAGGGCGTTGTCTATCTCGATGACCTCCAGTTCAATGAGCGCGCTGTGCCCCTGGCAGCGACGGCAGTCACCGCAACGGTGAATCTGGCGGTGAATCGTCGCCCGGTCGATCCGGATATCTATGGCGTCAATTTCGGCAGCGATGCCCAACATGTCGACCTGCGCTATCCGGTACGTCGCTCCGGCGGCAACAGCACCACCCGGGTCAACTGGGAAGCGGATTCGCACAACACGGCATTCGACTATTTCTATCAGAACATCGCCGATGGCTCAGGCACAGGGCTGCCCGGCAACTCGACCATCAACCAGTTCATCGAGGCGACGCGGGCGCAGGGCGGCGATGCCATCGTGACGATTCCGACCATTGGCCTGAAACCGATCGGCGACCGCATCAAGCGCTGGGGATTCTCGATCCTGAAATACGGCCCGCAGGACAGCAACGAGTGCGCGATCTACAACCCGCAGCCACCGTGGTGCAGTGCCGACGCCGGCAATGGTGAATGCGCCAATGTGGTCAACAATACCGGCTTCTGCAGCAATGGCCTGATCGTCGGCAACGACATTGCCGATACCTCGGTGGCGCTGACCACCGGCAATATCCAGTCCTGGGTAGGCCATCTGCTGTCGCGGCCGGGTGCGACGGCACCTGGGGTGACGCGGATGTACTCGCTCGACAACGAACCGATGCTGTGGAACTCGACGCACCGCGACATCCATCCGGTGCCACCGACCTATGACGAAGTCTGGATGCGCGGGCGTGATGTGGCCGTGGCCATCAAGACCGCCGATCCGGCGGCGCAGGTGATGGGCCCGGTCACCTGGGGCTGGTGCGATCTGTTTACCTCGGCCGCCGATGCTGCGGTTGGGCCGAGCTGCATCGATGGACAGGATCGGCAGAATCATGGGGGGATGCCCTTCGTCGAGTGGTATCTGCAGCAGGTTTGCGCGCACGAGACGCAAACCGGCATCCGGCCGGTGGACTATCTGGACATCCACTTCTATCCGCAGGGCAATGTCACCGGACTCGGCGGTGCATCGGATTCGGAGCTACCCGACGACTCGGCCAGACGCCTGCGTTCATTGCGTGAACTCTACGACCCCAGCTATACCTCGGAGTCCTGGATTGCCGATCAGGTGCAATTGCTGCCGCGCGTGAAGGCATGGATGAATGCGCGCTGCCCGGCAATGAAGCTGGCCGTCACTGAATACAAATGGGGACCGGATCGCGGACCGAGTGGCGCGCTCGCGCAGGCCGAGGCGCTCGCGATTTTCGCGCGCGAAGGTGTCGATCTGGCGACCCGCTGGGTCGCCCCGGCGGATGGATCGCTCAGCGAGACCGCGTTCCGCCTCTACCTCGACTACGATGGCCAGAACACCCGGGTGGTCGGCGACAGTGTGCAGGCGCTGTCGGGCAACCCGAACGAACTCGGTGTCTATGCCCTGGACCAGATCGGCGGCCATTTGCGCGTGCTGTTGTTCAATCGCGCCACCGCCCCGCGCGACATCACGGTCAATCTGTCGAGCGCACTGGATGGTGGCTATCAGGTCTATCGCTTCGATGCCGCGCAGCCCCTTGCCCAGATCGCGAGTGGAACGATCAATGGCAGCAGTCTGCTGCTTACGGCGGTACCTGGACGTTCGGCCAGCCTGCTGGTGCTCCCGGCGAGCGCGGGTGCGGCTTCCCAGATATTTGCCAACGGTTTCGAATAAGTGCAGTGATCAGGTGCTGCGCGAACTCCGGATCACTTCGCCGAAGCCGCGCGAAGCGCGGCGCCGTCCTGCATGTAGCCACTGTCGGACAGGAAGCGGTCGAAGTCGTCAATATTGAGGATGTCGCTGACTGCCTGCTGCTTGTCGGCCGCGCTGGCGTAGTAGGCGGCGCAGATCCGGTAGCCGATGTAGTAGCCCAGGTCGGCAGGACGGCCCTTGGCAGCGGCGCCCTGGTAGAGCCAGTTGCTGTATTGCGCGGTGTGCATTTCGGCCACAAATTCCTGCCACAGCACGCGCTCGCGCGGGTTGCCATAGACATGCAGGTGCCCATTGATATGACGACCGGCAATCAGCTCGGCGATGAAATCTGCGGCGCCTTCCTTTATGGCATGCGCGAGCAGACGTTGGTCGTCCGTCGGGTAGCGTTGCTGGAAGTGCACCAGTTCGTGGGCGACGATGTACGGGATTTCATCGATGCCCTTGATCACCGCGCGTTCCCAGTCGCCCAGTTCGTCCAGCGGCGCCTGCGGGTTGCGACCATGCATGTCGACCCCGATCAGCAGCATTGACCCGGTCAGCGTGCCGGCCGACGTCATCGAACCGATCACAAAATAGACATCGGGAAATACGGAAGGCGGATACAGCGACTGCAATTGCGCGAACGAGCGCAGCATCTGCGGCCGGTAGGACTCCAATTTGCCGGACGGTTCACGCAAGGCCGCGTAGTAACCCGGGCGTCGCCGGATGGTCGCGGCGAGCTGCTCGGCACCGCCGATGCGCATCGTGTTGAAGGCCTGCAGTCCTGGACTGCCGACATCCAGATAGCCCGTCTGCAATGACGACTGCAGATCAACGCCAGTTTCGGCGGCGTCGTCGAGGGCCGCCCAGAAGTGGGCGAGATCGGCGCTCACCAGCCGGGCGGCATCGGGGTCGCGATTGACCACGGCCTGCGCTGACTGCGCCGAGGCGGACGTCGCCGCGCCCTGCGGCGCCAGGATCAGGAGCAACAGCAACGGGCAGGTCAGCAGCTTCAGCTTCATGGCAGTCTCTCGCAGATGCACGCCGATTCGATGCCCGCAGTGGGCCGCGGGTTTAACCTTGGCCGGCGCCCTACAATGCAGCATGAGTGATCTCGAAACCCCACTGGTGGCCGACCCTGGCGGCGGCTGGCTCTGCCGCAGCGGCTGCGGTGCCTGCTGCATCGCGCCGTCGATCAGTTCGCCGATTCCGGGCATGCCCGAAGGCAAGCCGGCAGGTGTGCGCTGCGTGCAATTGAGCGATGCCAATCTCTGCCTGATCTTCGGACGGCCGGATCGTCCCGATGTCTGTGTGCGCCTGCGCCCTGAGCCGGCGATGTGCGGACGCAGTCGCGCCGAGGCGATCAGCAGGATCAGCCTGATGGAAGCGCAGACCCAGCCGAGCTGAAGTTGCAGCACCGTCGGTGGCAGAATCGCCGGATGGATCTTGCCACTTACCGCGCCCTGCGCCGCCAGGCTCAGCGATTGACCAGGACCCCGGACGAAGCCGAGGACCTCGTACAGGACACCCTGCTGTCGGCGCTGCAAGCCGGACGCCAGGATGCGCCCTGGTTGGCCGGAACGCTGCGCAGGCAGGCCGCGCTGCAGGTGCGCAGCGCGGTGCGGCGGCGGCGGCGCGAGAGCAGCGTACTCTCGCCGCAGCAGGACGATCCCGCGATAGCGCCGACGCTCGATCGGGTCCGCGTGCGCGCGCTGCTCGGGCCACTGCCGCCCGCGGCACGGCGCCTCGCCACGCTGGCCCTGCACGGATTGAATGCTGACGAGGTGCGCTGGATACTGGGCATCAGCGATGCTGCATTTCGACAGCGGTTGACCAGTATCCGCAAGCAACTGACGCAGCTGGCGGACGCCGACCGCCTTGGCACCATGGTGGCCGCGGAGCGCGATGCCGTGAACGGCAGCGCCCTGCCGTTCGGTCTGATCCGGCGCGCACTGAAGGCCGCCCTGCATGGCGGCGATGGCCTGGGCACGCATGACGCCGACGGCCATCTGATCGTATTGCGCAGGGGGCGCTGACCGCTGCTCACAAAATCGCCCGACGCGGCAACAGACAACGGCCAGAGTCGCCCTCGCGTCCGCGGCGTCCGAACCTCTTCCATTGAACCAGGAGTTTTCCATGCTCAAAGACTGCAGCGTTGGTGCCATCGTGTTCTTCGTGGCGCATCTCGATCGCTCGATCGCCTTCTACCGCGACACCCTGGGCCTGCCGGTCGCGGCCCTCGAGGGCGCCGATGGCCCTTATGCGCTGGCCGAGGTCGGCGGCGTCGCCCTGGTGTTCATTGCCCGCCCGGTCAGGATTGGCGAGTCTCCAGTGATCGTATTCAATGTCGAGGGCGGCATCGACGACTACGCTGACGCGCTCGCAACGCGCGGCGTCGAGATCGTGGTGCCGGTCAGCGAGTGCCCCGACGGTGGCCTGTCGGTGGACTTCGTCGATCCGGATCGCAATGCCCTGAGCATCTATCAGCCCAAGGGCGCACCGCGGCGCCAATAGGACAACGCCGCTCCGTCACGGTGTTGGCGTCAGCTGCGGCAGCCGGTCCCAGACGCGCTGGTCGTGCGCCGGTACCACGACAAGGCCGGGTAGCTCGCGCTGCAGTCGATGCAGATGCACCAGCAGATCGCGCACGGCAGCGGCATCGTGGTCGACCAGGCGACGCGGCAGCCACGGCCGCTCGGCCGGCAGTTCGACGCCTTCGATCTGCCAGGCCAGATCTCCGATCAGGGCGTAGCGGGCGCCGTCGGCGAGATGGACGAAGGCAATGATCGAGCCCGGTGTATGACCGGGCGCCTCGACCAGGACCACACTGCCGTCGCCAAACAGGTCGTGGCTGCTGGCGAAGCCGAGATAGGCACCGTCACTGAACTCTAGCGTGCGGTAGTCACGCGCGCCGAGCTGGCGCGCCAGTTCGGTCGAAGGATCTCCGCTGCGGATGAAGGCGAGTTCGGCGGCGTGCAGCCAGACCGGGATGCCCGGCAGGTCTTCCAGGCCGCTGACATGGTCCCAGTGCGCATGCGTCAGCACGACGCCGCGCAGATGTTCGGGCGCGATCCCGGCTGCGCGCAAACGATCCGCCACTGGCGTTGCGGCACGGTACTGCGATGTCCATTGCATCAAGCGCGGCGTAGTGCGCACATGGGCGGCGACACTGCGGCCGAAGCCGGCATCGAAAAGCAGATCGCCCTGTGGATGGCGGACCAGGATCGAGCCCATCGCAAATACGCGATGATCGGAGAAACTGCCACCGCGATACGCCAGCGCAGCACGCGAGGCCATGCTGCCCGACGCAATCGCGTACAACTGAAGTTCGGGCGGTGGCCGCGGCGTCGGCAATGTGAACGCCGCGCCGGCCGGCACCGGCAACACGGCGCCGCTGAAGCTCCATGCAAGCGCGGTCGCGGCCGCAGCCAGCAAGATCAACGATCCGATCAACCAACGCTTCATCAACCCGCTCCCTGTGCCGACGCCAGGCTTTGAGCTGGCGGCGATCAGCCACGCCGGCGCGATCGCCGGCGCAGTGTGCAACGACCGGGCAGTCAATACCAAGTCGCGATCGGACAGCAGCGGGTGCAAACGCGCCAGTTGGCGCCCCGGTTTGACGCTCAGGCGTTACAGCCGACCGGCACGCTTGATCGCCAGATAATGTTCGACCAGGGCCGCGGGCAGCTCGCTGCAGGTGACGTCGAGCACTTCGGTACCCTGCGCGCGTAGCGCGAGATGGGCGCGCCGACGTTGCTCGACGTACTGCGCCATGGCCGCGACGGTCACCGCTTCCTTCAGGGTGACTGGTTGGCCCTCGAGCAGATTGTCGAGCACCTGTTCGCGCAGGCTGGCGACACAGACCAGATGGCGTTTCTGCAACAGCCGCACGGCGGCGACCAGATCCTCGATGTCCTCGTCGCGGACATTGGTGACCAGCAACACCAGGGAACGCCTGGGCTGGCGCGCCGACAGCTGCATGGCGGCGTCCAGATAATCGGTCGCGATCGGCTCGGCCTTCAGATCGAATACGGTATTGAGCAGGCTGTCGATCGTGCCGAGCCCGCGTGCCGGCGCCAGATAGCGGGTCTTGCCGCCGGCCGCGAGCAGACCGACGGCATCGCCCTGACGCAGCGCCATGTAGGCAACCATCAGCGCGGCATTGAGCACATGATCGAAATGGATCAGCCCGGCATCGTGGGCGAGCAGGCGCCGACCGGTATCGAGCAGCAGCAGGACCTGCTGGTTGCGCTCGTCCTGGTAATCCCGCGAGATCAGCTTGCGTGCGCGCTGGCTGGCCTTCCAGTCGATCTGCCGCATCGAATCGCCGGTGCGGTATTCACGCAACTGCTGGAACTCGGTGCCTTCGCCGCGGCGACGCTTGAGGTGGGCACCGACCACGCGCGATGCCTGTTCGGCACCGATCATTGCGAGCTTGGCCAGCGGAGCGAAGTTGGGATAGACCCGAACGGACTGTGCCCTGCCAGCCTTGCGCTGTTGCCACCAGAGTCCGAGCGGCGAGCGCAGGCGCAGCTGACACTGGCCGAACTCGAACTGGCCACGCTCGATCGGCGTGATCCGGTAGGGCACTTCGAGTTCGCGGCCGACCGGCAGCAGCACGCGCCGCGGCAGACCATGCACGGGCCAGTCGCCGGGATGCAGATCCTGCACTTCGAGCAGCAGCGGCCGGCGCTCGTGGCCGCGCAGACGCAGGTTGACCAGACGCTCGCTGGCCACGGCGACCACCGGGGGCAGATCGCGCTCAACTTCCGGTGTGGCGCGCGCGCGCAGCAACAGGGCATCCTGGGCAGCAATCAGGACCAGCACCAGGGCGGCAATCAGGAAGACCTGCAACGGCGCCCAGCCGAGGGCGACCAGAAGCCCGATCAGGCCCCAGCCGATCAGCGCCGCCACCAGGGCAGCGGCTGGCCTCATCGACGCGGTGCGTCCACTTTCAGCAGCAGGGCATCGAGCACATCGTCGATCCTGCGGCCTTCGATCTGCATTTCCGGTGCCAGCGCAATGCGATGGCGCAGGGCCGGTTTGGCGACGCTGCGGATGTCATCGGGGGTGACGAAGTCGCGCGCCTCGAGCACGGCCTGGGCGCGTGCCGCGCGGATCAGGGCGAGACTGCCGCGCGGGCCGGCGCCCATGGTGATGCCGGGCCAGTCGCGGGTCGTGCGCGCGATGCGCACGGCATAGTCGAGCACCACGCTGTCGACCCGGACCAGGGCGGTGCCGAGCTGCATGGCGACGATGTCCTGCGGCTTGGCCACCGCGCGTACCCGCGACAGGTCAAAATCGCTGGCGGTGCGCCCGCTGCTGACTTCGCTGACCATGCGCACCTCATCCTCGAGGCCGGGATAGTTCATCAGGATCTTCAGCAGGAAGCGATCGAGTTGCGCCTCGGGCAGCGGATAGGTGCCCTCCTGTTCAATCGGGTTCTGCGTCGCCACGGTCAGGAACGGAGGTGACAGCGCGAAGCTGCGCGACTCGATCGTGACCTGCTGTTCCTGCATCACCTCGAGCAGGGCGGCCTGGGTCTTGGCCGGAGCGCGGTTGATCTCATCGGCAAGCAGCAGATTGGTGAACACCGGGCCGCGGCGGATCTTGAAGCTCTCGGTCTTCGGATCGTAGAAGGCGTGTCCGCTGACATCGCTGGGCATCAGGTCCGGAGTGAACTGCACGCGTGCGAACGCGCATTCGAGCGCGGTCGCCAGCGAGCGCACCAGCAGGGTCTTGCCGAGGCCGGGAACGCCTTCGAGCAGCACATGGCCGCTGGCCAGCAGGGCGATCAGCAATTGATCGAGGACTTCGGTCTGGCCGACAAAGGCCTGGGCGATCTGTTGCCGGATGGCATCGGTGCGCTCGGTCAACTCGGCGCCGGACATCGGCTGCGGGGGTGCGACGGTTTCCTGGCTCATGTTTTTGCTCTCAGCTGCATCAGGGTTCTGGTGGTGGCGAGGAACTGGTCGGGGCGCGCCAGATCAACGGGGTTGAGCGCCTGGCGGATGGCGCTGGCGGCAATCTGGCTGCGCGCACACAGCGCCTGGACCAATGCTTCGCCCTCGAGCGCGGCCAGTGCCGGATCGCGACGTTTCAGGCGGGCATGGAACATCCGCTGCAGCGCCGCGTACAGCGCCAATGAACGGCCACGGTGGAAGGCGAATTCACCGGCTGCCTGGACGTGTTCGAGCAGGGCGCGCCGATGCGGCGCCGCCAGCGGCTGCAGCGGACCAAAGCGCTGGCTGCGCATCCACAGCCAGCCCAGCAGCGCCAGCAGCAGGGGCAGCAGCACCGGCCAGCCATCGCGTACCAGGGTCACGTACAGGGGTGGAATGCTGGCGGCATACACCAGATGGACCTTGCCTTCGCCGAGCGCAGGTGCCAGTACCTGCCAGGCCAGCGCCGCCATGCCGGGCTCGTCGAGCTGGCGGTTGTCGAGAAAGTCGAGTTCAGAAGCCACGAACACACTGCCATCGCCATACAGGCTGCGCCCCATCAGATAGCCGGCCTCCTCGCTGCCCCACAGCCAGTTGAATTCGGCGAGGGTTTCGGCCTCGCCGTGGAATCGTGTGGCGAAGCAGATGTTGGCACGCGCCGGTTCAAGCTTGCCTTCGATCGGCTGATCCCAGGCCAGACAGCCGGGATTCTCGTTGACCCAGAGTCCGAGCATGTCGAGCAGATCGGCATCGCGGCCCTCCTCGGTCGGCGGCAGCGCAAAAACCAGATGGCCGCCCTCTTCGACCCAGCTCAGCAGCGCGCCGGCCTGGTCGTCACCAAGCAGGCGGATATCGCTGGTCAGCACCAGCAGATCCGCGCTGCCCAGCGCATCGACATCGAGTGCGACATTGCCGCCTGCGGCGACATCGACGGCCTGCGCCTGCAGGGTCTTCTTCAGCGCGTACAGCGGGTTGTAGCGCGCCTCGCCGCGCATGGGCAGATCGATCTCGATCGCCACGCGCTCGAAAGTGGCCAGCCACCAGGCGACCAGGGCGGCCAGCGGGATGGCGAACAGTACGCCGATGGCAAGGCCGCGACGGTTCATGGCGCAGCGTCCGCCGGCCGTTGCCAGTCGCTGAGCAGCCGGTCGAGTTCCTGTTCGCTGAGCGGCCGCTGGGCATAGGCCAGGGCCTGCCAGCTGCGCACGATGCGGGCAAACAGTTCGGCGTAGGGCCGATCACTGAGACGACGCGATTGCCGCAGACATTCGGCCTCGGTGGCGCCCGGTGGCAGGGGCACGCCCAGGGCATCGGTCAGACGGGCGACGGCGGCGCGATAGAACAGCGCCAGCGCGGCCCGGCTATTGCCCTCGCGCCGGAGCGCGCGCACGGCCGCGGCCAGGTCATCGGGCAGGCGCTCGACTTCGGCCGGTGCATGCTCGGCGGTGGCGTCAATCGCGCGTTCGCTGACCAGGCGATCACTGAGCCAGGGCAGCCAGTGGGCGTGGTAGCGGATCAGCACTACCAGCAGAATGCCGAGCAGGATCCATAGCCCGTTCTCGGCGAGAAACGAAATGGCGCGGGCGAGGCTGAGCAGCCAGTCCGGCGTCGACTCGACCTTGCCGGTCTCGGTCTCGCGTGGCTGCCAGCTCTGCAAGGTCTGCTTGCCGCTGAGATCGGGATCCTGGTAGGTCGCCGCGGTTGCTGCTTCGAAGTCCTGGCCATCGTCCCGGTACTGCTGCGAGAACACCGTATCCAGCGGGGTGCTCCTGGCGTCCGCGCCGGTGTCGGCAGCGCGCCCGACTTCGACCTTGGCATTTGCGGCTGCGGTTGCCGGCAGGGTGGTCGAGAACAGCCCGAAACCCAGCAGCAGAGCCGCCATCGGCGCCGCCAGCCGAGCTGCCAGTCGACGGAAACTCAACTCGATGTCCCAGGCTTCCAGCTCGGTACGTCGATTCAGATACAGACCAAAGCCGGCGCCGACATAGAACGGCTCCATGATGCTGATCGCCAGCCAGTAGATGAAGACCATCAGCAACTCGGCCCAATCGGGCGGCTGCTCGAACAGGGTTTCCCATACCGCGCGCGCCGAATCGGGAAGGAATTCGACCGGCACCCACATCAGCGCCAGCAGGATGAAGGAGATCTGCAGCATCTGCTCGACATGAAAGCCGATCACGGTCAGCAACAGACTCGGCGAGCCGGTCGCGCGTGCCAGCACGCGGCAGCGGTCGGCGCGCTGGCTGCCGCGCAGCCCTTCGAGCAGGTCGACCGCAAGCAGCAGGCCGCGCCCGGGGTGCAGGCGTCGCCAATGCAGCCAGCGCAGCGCGCCACGCCAGCCCCAGGACCACTGAGCGCGCACCGTTTCGCGCAGACTCGGTGCGGCGCCGAAGACCGCGCGCGACAGCACGAACATCGGAATGCGATCGAACACCGGCTTCAGCCACCAGAGCAGGAGGATGGCCAGCGCCGGCAATTCGATCCACCAGCAGACCAGGCCCAGCAGGGCAAGGCAGGGCAGGGTGATCAGCAACCAGGCTGACCAGATCCGGGCTGCATGCCGGCGCACCAGGGCGACACCGAGATCGGTCGCTTCCCAGGGCGAACGCGGTCGCAGTGCGACCGTTACCCGTTCAAGCTGCATCGGGCTGCCCTCGACCACCGCGCCACAACCATGCCGGGATCAGCAGCCAGAGTGCGCCGCCCACCGTGTACTTGACCGGATTGGGCATCCAGCCGATCGAACTCCAGAACGCCTCGACGAAGGCGGCAAACACCAGCATCGCAAAGACGCCCAGGATCAGGCGTGCGCCGATGATGCCGGACTCGACCAGGGCACGGCCGCGGGTGCGCCGGCCGGGAGCGATCAGCGCAAAACCGATCTGCAGTCCGGCGCCGCCTGCAATGACGATGGCGAGCAGCTCGGGCGCGGAATGGCCAACGACAAAGCGCCAGAACGGCTCGCCGTAGCCAATTGCCGTCAGATGGCCGGCGACGCCGCCGATGATCACACCGTTGCTGACCAGAACAATGATCGAGCCGACACAGAACAGCAATCCGCTGGCAAAGGTCCGAAAGCCGATGCTGACATTGTTGAGTATGTAGTAGCCGAACATCTGCAGATCGCTGCCGCTCTCGCGACCGAGCCGCATCTCGCTGTTTGCCGGGTCATACATCGATTCGAACTTGGACAGGTCGGCGACATCGAACAGCGCGTGCGCCAGCTCGGGTCGCCATTGCAGCAGGCCGATCATCAGCAGCAGCGGCACAAAGAACAGCAGGGCCGAAACCGTCATCGCACGCCGCTGGCTGCGCACCAGGCGCGGGAAATCGACGCTGAAGAACTTCACGATGGTAAGCCAGCGCGGCGGTGGCGGTCGGTACAGCACGAGATGGCCGCGATGGACCAGATCCTGCAGCATTTCGACCAGCAGATTGCTGTATCCGCGGCGCTCGGCCAGTGCCAGATGCTGGCAGACGCGACGGTAGAGCGGCGGGAATTCGAGGTCACTCGGTACACCCGCGGCATCGAGCCGTCGCTCGCGCGCCTTCGGTCGGCCGCGGGCATCGAGCCAGGCCGCCAGACTGTGCCACTCGGGTTGGTGGCGCTTGATGAACTCGTCCTGTTTCATCTGCGCCCCAGCAGCGCACTGGCCATGCCGAACAGGCGCTGGACTGCCGCCGCACACTGGCTGCCGGTGAGCCGGTGCAGGATGCCGGCGAGCTCCTGTTGCCGTTCCGGCGTCAACTGCTGGGCACGCTCGGCATAGGCGACGATGGCGGCCCGCTCATCCGGATCGAGCAGCACGGGCGGGTGCACGACCGGCACCTCCGGAGCGCTGGTGTGGCGCTGTGACTTCTCGACATGGATGACCAGGGTGCCGGCCACCATATCGCCGAGGCGACGACCACGCGGATCGATCAGGCCGGCGACAAAACCGAAGCCGTACAGCATGGGCATCATGTCCACGGTACGCATCAGATTGCGGACGATCGAGGCGATCCAGGTGACCGGGGTGCCATTGCCGTTGACAACGCGCAACCCCATCGCCTTCTTGCCGATGGTCTGGCCGTCGCGCAGTACCTCGAACAGCACGGGATACAGCCAGAACACCGCAAACAGGGAAATCAGGTACAGGCCGAGGCCGGCTTCGCCGAGCACGGCAAACAGGATCGACAACACCCAGACCACGGCCAGCCGCACGGCAAAGTCGACCGCCCAGGCTGCGGCACGCGGCAGCACGCCCGCCGAGCGCAATCGCAGGGCGATGCCCTCGGGGGTCTCTACTTCGGTCAGGGTATCGAGCATCGGGTCTGGCTGCGGTTCATGCGAACGCCGTCGAGGGGCAGCGCGCCGCAAGCCGGAGGCGACAGGCGTGCAAGGTTGCACTGGTGGCCAGCCCTGGCGGGCCCGGCGCAATCGTCTCACCGATTCGCTGGCGGGCGTCCTGCATCGCGAAAAAATCCATTCCCTCTCCGTACCCTCAACGCGATCAGCGACCGCTCAGGCCTTGATCACAATGGTGTCCGCGATCAGATCGTGCATGCAGCGCTGGTCGGTGCGGAAGATCATCAGCGGGTCCACCAGTGAAAAGATATAGCCGAGCAGCGGGATCGCACTCAGAACTGTCACCGGCAGCCAGCGCGCAAAGATGATCCGCAACAGGGAACAGTGGCTGCCGTCGACACGCACGATGCGCAGCTTGAACAGGCGCTTTCCGATGGTCTGGCCATAGCGGTGCAGCAGCACCAAGTTGACAATCAGGATCGCCAGGAATGCCGCCAGGGCAATGCTCCCGACGATGATGGCGACGGCTTCCTCGCTGCCGCCGTTCTTCTGCATCGCAGGCAGGGCGATGGCGGCGACAACGGCGATGATCGCGACCACCGCCATGATGATCATCCAGTCGACGATCTTGGCAACCAGGCGCATCAGGCGATCGCCGAGTTCCATCTGGCCGCTGTCGAAGTCATCGATGCGGGCGCTGGGCGCGGCATAGGGATTGCTGGGCGGCAAGGGGGGCGGCTGTTGCACGGAGACTCCCGATCGGCAGGCTGGCACTTTAGCGGAGGCAGCACTGCACCGGTATAGGTCTAGACTGCCGCCGGCAGCATCAGCACGGGAATATGGAGTGCCAGGATGGCCAGCACGATCAGCGCCACGGCGAGCGCGGCCAGCACAGCCTCGAGTACGATCAGACCGCGACGCCAGAGGCTTCCCGGAGGAAATTGGCCGAGCAGGACGGCCGCGACCGCCGCCGCGATCAGGATGAAAGGCCAGATCCGGTAGCACTGGCGAAACCACTGCACGACCACGGGCAGCTCGCCGCCGCTACTGAACACCAGCGCGTCCAGCCGCGGCTGCACCAGCCAGACCACCAGCATCAGCACCAGACTGGCGGCACCGGCGCTGCCGACCATCCTGATCTCACCGGCAGTCAAGTTCTGGCGGCGCATCGCCGGGCTCAGCCGTCGTGGCGGGTGCCGAACATCCCCGGGGGATACTCGGGCTTCTGCTCGCGCGAAAGCAGGGCCTGCAGGCCTTCGGCCGGGGTGATTTCCTCGTTCAGCACGCGCTGCACCTGGGCGGTGATCGGCAGGTCCATGCCATGCCGGTTGGCCAGACGCATCACCTCGTTCACGGTCTGAACGCTTTCGACCACCTGGCCAATTTCCTTGACGGCTTCCGACAGCTTCTGGCCGCGACCGAGCGCGAGGCCCAGACGCCGGTTGCGCGACAGATCGCCGGTGCAGGTCAGCACCAGATCGCCGACGCCGGCCAGGCCCATGATGGTCTCCGGGCGGCCACCGAGGGCCACGCAGAGCCGCAGGATTTCGTTGAGGCCGCGGGTGATCAGGCCGGCCCGCGAATTGAGCCCGAGCTGCATGCCGTCGGCGACGCCGGTGGCGACCGCGAGCACGTTCTTCATCGCGCCGCCAAGCTCGGCCCCGATCATGTCGGTGCCGGTATAGGCACGAAAGGCCGGGCCATGCAGCAGCAGGGCAATGACCTCGGCGTACTCCATCGCGTCGGAATGCACAGTCACTGCCGTCGGCAGGCCACGCGCCACCTCACGGGCGAATGACGGCCCGGTGATGATCGCGGTTGGCGTGCCGGCGGGCAGCTCGGCCGCTGCGACCTCATGCAGAAACCGTCCTGAGCCAGGCTCAAAGCCCTTGGTGGCCCAGGCCACGCCCAGTGGGGCCGGCGCGCAGTCCAGTGCCTCGCGCAGGACATCGGCGAAGGCATGACTGGGCGTCACGATCAGCCAGTGACTGGCGTCCTTGAGGGCGTCTTCGAGCTTGTCACACAGGCGCAGGGATGCTGGCAGCGGGTCATCGGGCAGGTAGCGCTCATTGACGCCATTCTTGCGCATCGCCGCCATGGCCGCGGGATTGCGGCCCCAGAGCACGGTGGCGACCCCATGCCGCGCCAGCACCATGGCCAGTGCGGTGCCCCAGGAGCCCGCGCCCAGCACGGCAATACTTGTGACCGGTGTGCTCATCGCGCAAGCCTACTGCGGATCGCTGTGATCCGCAGACGGGATCAGGCGTTTGCCGTCGCGCCCGCGCTGTCGGCGCGGCGACGCAGCTGCTCCATGTACAGCTGGTCGAAATTGATCGGTTGCAGCAGGAACGGCGGAAAGCCGCCAGCCAGCACCAGATCGGAAATCGCCTGACGCGCATACGGGAACAGGGTGTTCGGGCAGAAGGTGCCAAGCACGCCGTGCAGGTTGGCCTGATCCAGACCACTGATGCTGAACACGCCGGCCTGCTTCACTTCGGCCAGATACGCATTCTTGTCGGCCATCTTGCAGGTGACGGTCACTGCCAGCACGACTTCGTAGACGCCCTCGACCAGGTTGTTGACGGTCTGGTTCAGGTTCAACTGGACCTGCGGCTGGGCCTGCTCCTGGAAGATATGCGGTGCGCCCGGTGCCTCGAATGAGGAATCCTTGACATAGATCTTCTGCACTGCCACCTGGGCCTGGACGGCATGGGTGTCGGCGCCATTGGCCAGCGGATTCGGATCAGACATTGAAAACTCCATGGGTCTTGCGACCGGATTGCACAAAAGGGCGCGGATTATTCCACGTTGTGGGGCTCGCGGCGAGCCGAACTGATCAGGTCAGGGCGGCGCCCCCGGTTTCAAGCGCTGGCCCGGAATCTGCCGCGATCTGCGTCGAAGCTGCAGCGATCAGCCCTTTCTGACTACGGGCATGTCGGCCGCCAGCCAGGCGTTGAGGCCGCCATCGAGGCAGTGCACCTTGCTGAATCCGGCCTTGGCCAGGCGCGCACAGGCGCCCTGGGCGGTGGTGCCACTGCGGCAGACCACGACCACGGGCAGTTCACGTACCTTGACCAGATCCTTGTTCTCGGGATCGAACTGGGCAAGCGCGATGTGGCGTGCGCCGGCGATATGGCCCTTGTCGAACTCGGCTGCCGAGGAAACATCGACCACCAGGGCGTTCTCACGGTTGATCAGACGTACCAGTTCAGCCGGCGACACCAGCTTGAAGCGACGGGTGAATCGGCCGATTTCGCTGCCGACAATGATCAGGACCAGGGCCGCGAAGGCAGCAACCAGCAGGTAATGATTGCCGATGAATTGCGGTAAACGCTCAAGAAACACACGGAACTCCGGCACGGACAAGGGCCGCGATTATGGTGAAGTCGGCCCGAGCATGCCAGCCGAAACCGCAGGCGACGCTGATTGTTCCCGATTCAGCTGGGCCCAGACCCGGGCGTGCGGGCGCGCCTGCGCGCCCAACGGCATCACAAGACGACCGCGAACCGCGGTTCGAACAGGCAAGCACAAGCGCTCAGGCGGGGCTTGCAGAGGCGGACGGGGAATCAGCGCGCGACCAGCGGTGGGCGCCCAGGGTGTGGAAGGCTGACGATGAAGGCACTGCCCTGGTTCTCGCCCAGTGATTCGGCGCGCACCAGCCCGCCATGCATCTGCACCAGATCGCGGACAATCGACAGGCCAAGTCCGGTGGACGTCTCGCCTCCGGTCGGCCGCGCCGAAAGCCGCTGAAAGCGCTGGAACAGCAGGCGACGATCCTCGCTCTTGAAGCCTGGGCCGGAATCGCGCACCTCGATGCGCACCTCGTGCTCGGTATTGAATACCTGCACCTCGATGCGGCCCTCGACCTTGCTGAACTTGATGGCATTGCTCAGCAGATTGTCCAGGATCTGGTGCAGGCGATCCGCGTCGGCGCGCACCAGGGCGTTGTTGGCGCCGCTGAATTCGATGCGCTGCTGCTTGGCGTTGGCGCGCGCCCGCTGGCGTTCGATTGCCTCGCCGACCAGTTCGGAGAGATCCAGCGTGGTCAGCCGCAACTCCACCCTGCCGGCATCGAACGCTGCCGACTCCAGCAGATCGGTCAGCAGGCGCAGGGTGCGCTGGGCGGCGTTGACGATGACGCCGGCGTGGCGTTGCGCGTTCTGCAGGGAATGGGTTTCGCTGCAGATCAGGTCGGCAAAGCCGAGAATCGAACTCATCGGATTGCGCAGATCGTGCGCCGCAATGCCGAGCATCTCGGTCTTGATGCGGTCCGCCTCCTCGGCACGCTTGCGCGCGCGTTCGGCATCTTCGAGCGCTTCGCGCAGGGTGTCGCGCGCCTGCTGCAGGCGGCGTCCGACCAGCACACGTTCCCAGTAGCGGAAGCCGAGCACGCTGGCCAGCAACAGCGCCAGCAGGACGGTCACCACCAGCACGCGGCGAAAGCTGCGCTCGCGCTCGATCAGACGCTCGCTGAGTTCGGCCTGGGTGCGCAGTACCCCGATCTCGCGTTCGCGTTCCTCCGCGTGGTAGCGGCTCTCCAGCAGCGCATAGCGGGCGTGGCTCTGTTCCTCGAACAACTGTTCGCTCTGCGCGATAAAGGCCTTCTGGGCATCAAGCGCCTTGCGGATGTCACCGCGGACTTCATGGACCTCGGCAATCTGCTGATAGAGCGGCATCATGTTGCGCGGAGCGCCCAGTTCCTGTGCCATGTTCAGCGCGCGCTCGCTGTACTCCAGGGCGTCGGCCAGCATCTGTTCGCGGTGGCTATCGTGCGCCTGCTGGCTGCTCTGCGCCGCATTCAGATGCATGCGACCCATCTGGCCGAGGATATCGGCGAGCTCGGGCTTGCTGCCGACGGCGGCGGCGAGGTCGAGCGCCTTCTGGTAAGAAGTGAAGGCCCGGATCACCTGGCCCATGCGCGCCTGCACCTGGGCCAGCACCGCCAGCGATCCGGCTTCGCCGATACGGTCCTTGTTCTGGCGCTGGATATCGAGGGCGTATTCGATCTGGGTCAGCGCCGCCGCCGCCTCGCCGAGATGAAGCTGGGTGCGCGCCATGCCGACATAAACGGCGGCGCGATCCTGCGGCGGAACTTCGACCTGGCCCGTGCTCGACTGCATTTCGTCGCGGGCCCGCTCGAACTGGCGCAGGGCGCTCTCGTAGTCGCCACGCTGTTCGAACACCTTGCCGATATTGATCGTTGATGCGATCACGCCGGAGCGATCACCCAGGGTCTGCCAGAGATCGAGCACCTGCTGGTGCAGGTCGAGGGCTTCCGAATCCAGCCCCAGCAACTCGTAGGTGATGCCGAGGCTGTTGTTGACCCTGGCCAGCAGGCGCATGTCGCCGAGTCGGCGCGCCTGAACCTGGGCCTCGCGCAGCCGCGTCGAGGCGAGTTCGAGGTCGCCGCGCAGCCGCGCGATCCGGCCAAGATTGTGCAGCGATTCGATATGCCCGACCTCGTCACCAATCCGGATGGCAGCCGCCAGCGCCTGCTCGGCAATGGTGCGGGCGCGATCCGGATCGCTGCGCGCCAGCTTGCTGGCGGACTCGTTGAGATCGGCGACATGCAGGCGCTGCGCCTGGTTGGCAGCATCGGCTGGGGCCGGGTTCTGCGCGGCCGCCGCGCCGAAGACGCACAGCGCAAGCACGAAGAACAACCCAAGGCCAAGGCCGAGACGGCGCAGCTGGGACAATTCAGGTGGCGAAGCTGTTGGCATCGTGGGATTCGGCAGGCGTGGCACGCCTCTCCCGCAATGATGCCCTATGCGGACCCCGCTTGTGCAGGTCGAAGTTGCCTGATCGCACCACGACGGTGGCCGCTGGTGCCGCAACTTCAGCCGTGCGCACGCTCGGCGTGTTGCAGCGCGCGTTCGAAATTCTCCGCAAAACTGAGGCCGTCGCCCTCCACCAGCCCCATCCTGCGCAGCACCGCCTGTGGTTGCGCCTGCAGTCCCGACAGCACCACGTGAATGCCAGAATGGCGGCAGCGCTTGAGAAATCGCTGCAGGGCATGGACGCCCGAGGCGTCGATCATCGGCACCAGGCGCATCCGCAGAATCAGCATGCGCGGCTTGTCTACGTAGGCATCCAGCAGACTGTCGAGCCGGTTGGCGACTGCGAAGAACAGCGGACCGGCGAACTGGAATACCTCCACCCCCGCGGGCAGCCGGGCGCGTTGATCGACATCGTCGCCGGACTCCTCGGCGTCCTCGTTGAGCAGGGCCACATCACGGTCGATCTCGACGACTTCGGCCATGCGATGCATGAACAGGAAGGCAGCCAGGACGACGCCCGCCTCGATCGCGACCGTCAGATCGAATACCACCGTCAGCGCAAAAGTCACCAGCAGGACCAGACGATCGCCGCGCGGGCCGCGCAGAAGATTGCGGAAGTGTTCGACCTCGGCCATGTTCCAGGCCACGACACAGAGGATCGCCGCGAGCGCCGCCAGGGGTACGTAGCGCATGGCCCCGGCGGCGAGCAGGATGAAGGCCAGCACAAATAGGGCATGAAGGATGCCGGCGATCGGTGAGCGTGCGCCGGCGCGCACATTGGTAGCGGTCCGCGCGATCGCGCCGGTCGCCGGCAGTCCGCCGAACAGCGCGGATCCGCAGTTGGCCACGCCCTGGGCAACCAGTTCGGCATTGGATCGATGGCGCCCACCGGTCATGCCATCGGCGACCACGGCCGACAGCAGGGACTCGACCCCGGCCAGAAACGCGATCGTGAAGGCGGACGGCAGCAGGGCAGGGATATCGGCCCATGGCACCGTCGGCAGATGCAGACTCGGCAACGCCAACGGAATGGTGCCAAACCGCGAGCCGATGGTGTCGACTGGAAGTCCGCTGTAGCTGACCACCACGGAGGCCAGCAGGACGACCATCAGCAGGCCAGGCCAGCTTGGCCGCCAGCGCCGCATGAGCACGATGAAGAGCAGGGCCGCGATGGTCAGCGCCGTGGCCCAGACGTTCACGCTGTCGGCGTGGGCCAGATAGCTCTGCCAGCGCGGAATGAACTCGGCCGGCAATTTCTCGATGCGCAGCCCAAACACGTCCTTGATCTGGCTGGAAAAGATCGTGACTGCGATGCCGGCAGTGAACCCGGTGATCACCGGCTGCGGCATGAACTTCATCAGGGTGCCCAGGCGCATCAGGCCGGCGGCGATCAGCATCAGGCCCGCCATCAGGGTGCACAGAACCAGACCGCCATAGCCATGGCGCTCAATGACAACGAAAACCACCGGGATGAAGGCGGCGGTCGGGCCGCCGATCTGGACACGCGAACCGCCGAGCAGCGAAATCAGGAAGCCGGCGATGATCGCCGTATGCAGTCCCTTTTCGGGTGTGGTGCCGGAGGCGATCGCCAGTGCCATCGCCAGCGGCAGCGCAACAACCGCCACGGTCAACCCGGCCACCAGGTCCTGGCGGAAGTCGGCGAGTCGATAGCCCTGGGCCAGAACGCTGACCAGCTTGGGCACGAACTGGCGCCAGCCGACAGCTGCGGTCCGCTGCTCGGGTCGGCTGGGAGACAGGTTCATTGGGCTGAATAGTAGCCAGCAGCGGGCTCAAGACGAAACGCCGCTGCCGATGAGCGCGTTCAACGCTCCGGATCGAGCAGAAAATCGCGACGCTGTTCGGGGCTCATCGCCAGCAGACGTTGCCTTAGCGACTCCTTCTCCGGGCGGGACAGCGGCTGCATCCGTTGCCAGAAAGCCGCGCGTTCGGCCGCGCTCAATGACTCCATCATCCGAAACGTGGCTTCGCGTTCGGCGGCAGGAAGATGACGCAGGGCGGGCGGATTGCGGCGTTCGTCAGCGGCCCGCATGCCGGCATTGAAG
This sequence comes from Pseudomonadota bacterium, assembly GCA_022843465.1. Taxonomy (GTDB): domain Bacteria; phylum Pseudomonadota; class Gammaproteobacteria; order Xanthomonadales; family Ahniellaceae; genus 0-14-3-00-62-12. Next base: position 137,739 of record JALHNO010000015.1, read on the forward strand.
GCACGCCGCTCGGCCGGCGTCATCGCCTCGAAGCGCTGGCGCAACTGGGCGCGCTCGCCGGCCGGCAGCGTCTGGTAGCGGCCGAACGCGCGCCGCATGCGTTCCTGCTGCGCCGGCGGCAACTGTTTGAACTGGCGATAGCGCTGGCGTAGCTGTTGCCGGGTGTCGGCCGGCAGGTTTTGCCACTGCGTGAAGCGTTGCGCCGCAGCACGGCGCGCGCTGTCATCCATCTCGATCCAGCGATCGGCACCGCGCAGCAGTTTCGCGCGCGCATCGGCGTCGAGACTGTTCCATTGCGCCTCGAAGGGCAGCAGAACGCGCTTCTGCGCGGTGTTCAGCGCAGCCCAGTCGTTTGCCGGCGGCACCCCCGCCGGATCGGCCCGCACGCCGAAAGCAGCCACCGCCAGCGCGAGGCTAAGCAGGGTCTTTGTCAGCAGAAGGCGCAGGTGCGGTGTCATGGTTCAGGTCGTCGTTCGGTTTGTCACTGGGCGGGGTGGGCGGCTTTTCTGCGGGCTTGTCCTGGGCGGGCTCGGGTGGCGTTTCGGTCTCCTGCTGCCGCAGCATCCTTTCTATTTCGATGGGGTCGTCGGGCTCCTCCCCGGCAGGGTCAAACTCGGCGAGATAAAGCAGCAGCTCCAGACTCGGCGGCGCTTCGGCATCGGCTTCCCCGGCGCTCAGCCATCCAGGTCCTGCGATTCCAGCCAGGCATAGAACTCCAGATCCGAGTACAGCGCGAGTTGATCCTCGGAAGTCAGCAAATCGAAATCCTCGACGGCACCCGCTGCTACCGGAATCGGGGTCACAGGCGCGCCGGTCCGCAGGCCCGGCAGCAGAAACACCGCCAGCGCCAATGACGCCGCGCTTGCCAGTGCCATCCAGGTCCAGCGCGGCGCCCGCGCCCGCGTCGCCTCGCCCAGTGCCCGTTGCCGGGCCTGATTCAGCCGCGACAGGGTGGCGCCATCGAGATCGCGCGCCGAGGCATCGAGTTGGTTCCTGATCGCTTCCAGCCACGCTGCGCTGTCCTGTGTCGTCAAGTCGGATTCAGTACGGTTCTTAGTCATGGTGAGCCTCCAGCCGCATTCTGAGGGCGGCGAGCGCGCGCGACAAATGGGTCTTGACGCTGCCTTCGCTGCAGCGCATCGCCTGCGCCGTTGCGGCAACATCGAGACCTTCCCAGACGCGCAGCAGAAAGCATTGCCGCTGGCGCAGCGGCAGTGCCCGCAGAGCGGCGTCGAGGGCCGCGCCGGTCTGGCCATCGGCAAGCCGTTGCAGCGGTCCCGGTTCATTGCCATCGGCAACCACCGCCAACAGATCGCCGCCGGCATCCTCATCATCGCCGCGCGCCATCGGCAGCCAGCTCAGCCAGCGGGTGCGCACCTTCTGGCGCCGATGAAAGTCAAGAATCCGGCTGTCGAGCACACGATGGAACAGCGGCGGCCATTCGGATTCGGGGCGGCTGGCGTAATGGCGGGCGAAGGCGAACATGCTGTCCTGGACAATTTCGAGCGCGTCCTCACGATTGCCGGTCGACAGTTCGGCCATCCGCAGCGCACGCCGCTCGACGCCGCGCAGGAAGGGATCGAGTCCCTGGCGCAGACCCACGGCTTCGGACTTGGCAGGGCCGGGTTTCAGCAATTGGGCATTCAACTGCAAGGCGATGGCGGGCATTGTAGAGGTCCAGCGGGCACGGTCTCCTGCAACAACGCAGCCCCGCGGACGTGGTTGACAGCGTGGTCAGCACTCCGCCGTGGACCCCGGCCTGCGCCCGCTGCATTGCAGTAATACACAGCTGCGTCAACCCCCGGTTCGTCAGCGATGGATTATGACGGCCGTCTTTCACTGCTTCGAAGCCCCTCGCCAACCAATTGAATATGAAGACTATTTTTGTCTGGCAAATTTTTGACCAACAAGCGCGCCGAGGGCGCCCGGACGCGCTTGGCGGGCTTCATCCGGAAGCCATCCACAGACTTATCCACACCACATGTGGATAAACCCATTTCCGTATTAAAAACATGGATTAAGATCAGCTTTCTCGGAAGTACACGAGCTTTCGCCGGCAAGCCGGCACCGCTACGCAGCGTGGGCCGCAAAGCCATAGACTGGCCATCACATCAGGCGACCCCATGACTGCAACTTTCCAGGTGGCCTTGCCGCTGCCGCTGCCGCAACTGTTCGACTATCTGCCGCCGGCGCTGGCCGAAGCGGCCGCGCGCCTGCAACCCGGAGTCCGCGTGCGCGTGCCGTTCGGCCCGCGGCAACTGGTCGGTGTGGTTGTCGCGCGTTCGTCAGCTACCGACAGCCGCCATCGTCTGCGCCGGATCCACAGCGTGCTCGACAGCGCGCCGCTGTTCCCCGATGAACTCTGGCGCAGCCTGCAATGGGCGGCGCGCTACTGGCACCATCCGCTGGGCGAGGTGCTGGCCGCCGCCATTCCCGCCGCCGTGCGCGAGGACCAGGATGCGCCACGGGGTCGGGGTGATTTTGCGCTCAGGCTGCTTGAACCGGGCGTGGCTGGCACCCGCTTGCGCGCCGGCTCGACGCCGCTGCGCCTGCTCGAGACACTGGTCGCGGGACCCCGGCTCTGGTCGGCGCTGCGCGCCGAGTTCCCGCAGGCAGCGACGGCGCTGCGCCGGCTCGAGCAACTGCAACTGGTCGAACGCCTGGCGCTCGATGACAAACCGCGCCAGGCCCTGATCAAGGGTCCGCCGCTGAACCCGGACCAGACCGCAGCGATTGCCGTGATCGACGCCGGTCGCGCCGGCTTCCGCAGCATCCTCCTCGAAGGTGTCACCGGCAGCGGCAAGACCGAGGTCTATCTGGCGGCGATCCAGCAGGTTCTGGCCAAGGCGCAGCAGGTGTTGGTCCTGGTGCCGGAGATCGGGCTGACCCCCCAGCTGCTGGGACGCCTGCGTGAGCGCCTGGGCGCACCGGTGCTGGCCTTGCATTCGGGTCTCGGTGACGGCGAGCGCGGCCGCACCTGGCAACGCGTGCGCAAACCCGAGCCGCTGGTGCTGGTCGGCACCCGCTCAGCGGTGTTTGCGCCATTCGCCCGACTCGGTCTGATCGTCATCGATGAGGAGCACGATGCCTCGTTGAAGCAGCACGAAGGCTTTCGCTATCACGCCCGCGACCTTGCCCTGGTGCGCGCGCAGCGGCTTGGCATTCCGGTGCTGCTGGGCTCGGCGACGCCCTCGCTGGAATCCCTGCACAATGTCCGCAGCGGCCGTCACCAGCTGCTCAAACTCCCCGAGCGCGCCGGATTTTCGCGCCCACCCAGCGTGCGTCTGATCGACCTGCGCCGTCAGCGACTGCAGGAGGGACTCAGCGCCGAGGTCCACGCGGCGATTGCCGACTGCCTGCAACGCCAGGAACAGATCCTGATCTTCCGCAATCGGCGCGGTTACGCCCCGGTGCTGCAATGCCGCTCCTGCGGCTGGCATGCCGAGTGCGATCGCTGCGATCGACCCTATACCTGGCATCGCCAGCGCGGTCGCCTGGTCTGCCATCCCTGTGGTCGCGAGCGACCGACCCTGCTCCACTGCCCCGTCTGCGGCGAGGCGACTTCGCCGCTGGGCATCGGCACCGAACGCCTGGAAGAGGTGCTCGCTCAGCGCTATCCCGACGTCCCGGTGCTGCGCGTCGATCGCGACAGCACGCGCGCCCAGGGCAGCTTCGAGCGCCTGCTTGAACAGGCCCACAGCGGCGCCTCGTGCATCCTGGTCGGCACCCAGATGCTGGCCAAGGGCCATGATCTGCCGAACATCACCCTGGCCGTCATCGTCGATGCCGACCAGGGGCTGTACAGCATGGATTTTCGCGCCGGCGAACGCATGGCCCAGCTGATCGTGCAAGTCGCCGGCCGCGCTGGCCGCGGCCACAAGCCCGGTCAGGTGCTGATCCAGACCACGCATCCCGAGCACCCCCTGTTCAGTCAACTGCTCGAAGGCGGCTACGCCTGCTTCGCCCATGCCGAACTTGAACTGCGTGCCGCGCTGTCGTTTCCACCCAGTGCTGCCATGGCCCTGCTGCGCGCCGAAGCCGCGGAAGAACCTCTGCTGGCGCGCTATTTCGAGGAAGTGCGCGCGCTGATCCCGGCCGACGCCGCCGTTCAGACCATTGGCCCGATGCCGGCCGTGCAACCGCGTCGGGCCGGTGTGCACCGGGTCCAGTTGCTGCTGCAGTCCGGCGAACGCGCACCCTTGCAGAGCCTGCTCGGCCAACTGGTGCCGGCGCTCTATGGCCTGCCCAGCAGCAAGCGCGTGCGCTGGGCGCTGGATGTCGATCCACTCAGCCTGGACTGAGCCACCGTTCCGCTCGGCCGCCGGCAAAACGGCCCGCGAACCCTTTGCTGACCACAACCGCCAGCGGCCAGGCACCGAACCGCAACGCTGGTTGCCGCCTCTGGGACCAGCGCGCTCGGCTGGAGGAGCCTTCCGCACTCGCTGGCGCCGGACCGTACCCGGGCGCATGGCGGTCCATGTTGCAGCGCGCGATGACAGTCAGCCCGCGAGCGACTAGTTTCGCCGCGCCGTGGCTGTTCTGCCACCGGAACCGGCGACGTGGATCAGCACGTCGCCGGCATCGGCAATGGATCGGGTGCGCGGATTCGGGGAAAAATCAGAAGAATGCCGTCAGCGATCGGAGCCTCCCGGGATCAGCCGGGATCAGCTGCCGCGAGGGTCGGTGCAGTGCGGATCGCAGATTGCGCGGCCATAGCATCTGGATGGCCATCCATCACTTGCAGCACTTTGGGGAGATACCATGTTGAATGCACTTTCGGCGCGCCCGCGGGCAGCGCTTGCTCTGGTCGTGGCACTGACCTGCTCGGCAACGCTCCAGGCACAGGACAACAAGTCACCGCGCGCCCTCGAGCGCCAGCCGATCACCCGCATCGCCGAACTCCGTGATGCCAGCTTCAGTCTCGATACAAAGCGTGCAGCCAATCGCCAGTTCGAGGTTACGACGCCGGACGCGTCCTTCATCAAGGTGCACTTCGACTACATCAACCTGCCCAAGGGCATCAGCGTCGAGGTTTCCAATGCCGATGGCAGCGAGGTCTATCGTTACAGCAATGACAGCCGCGACGCCCATACCGTCGATGCCGGCCTCGGCCAGAACGGCCTGACCAGTTATTCGGCGATGTCGGTTGACGGTGCCATTGCCCGCGTGCGCCTGGTCGGCACGGCGCAGGAAGCCTGGGGCCCGGTGCACGGACTGCGCGTCAGCCGTGTACTCGAAGGTTATCCGGAGGCGATGCTCGACTCCCTGCAGCAGGACGATCTGCTGGCAGCGCCGAGCCCCAAGGCAATCTGCGGAGCCAACGACAAGCGCGCCGTGGCCTGCTACGCCAGCACGGACCCGACTGCAGTCGATCGCGCGCGTCCGGTGGCGCGTCTGGTGATGAGCGGCGGCGGGCTGTGCACCGCCTGGCGTGTCGGATCGGGCAACCACATGTTCACCAACAACCACTGCTTTGCCACCAGTTCGGCGGTCGCCGCTTCGGAGGTCTGGTTCAACTACCAGGCGACCACCTGCAGTGGCACCACCAGCGGCACCACCACCAAGGTGACCGGTGCGACCATGCTGAAGACCGATGCCACGCTTGACTACACCCTGTTCACCGTCAACAACTTTGCCAATCTGGCCAGCTTTGGCTATCTGGGACTCGAAAACCGGCTGCCCACCACCGGCGAGGAGATCTTCATCCCGCAGCATCCCGGTGGTCGCATCAAGGAGCTGGCCACGGTCAGCGATCATGTCGGCGGCGCCCGCTGCCGAATTGATACCGCGGTGCAGAACGGCTCGGGCACCAATACCGATGCCGGCTACAAGTGCGACACCGAGGGCGGATCCTCGGGCTCACCGGTGATCGTGCGCTCCAGCAACAAGGTGATCGCCCTGCATCATCTTGGCGGCTGCAACAATTCCGGCGCGCACATCTCCAAGATCTGGCCGCAGGTTTCGACATATTTCGGCGGCGTGGTACCGGTGGGCGACAGCGGAACCCCGAGCAATACGCCGCCGGTGGCCAACTTCAGCTTCAGCACCAGTGGCCTGGTCGCGACCTTTACCGACAGCTCGAGCGACAGCGATGGCACGATCGCCGCGCGCAGCTGGAACTTCGGTGACGGCACCACGTCCACCGCGACCAATCCGAGCAAGACCTATAGCGCGGCCGGAACCTATACTGTCTCGCTGACGGTCACCGACAATGGCGGACTGACCCATACCAAATCGAGCTCGGTCACCGTGACCAGCAGCAGCGGCAATACCGTGCTGGTCAGCGGCGTACCCAAGACCGGTCTTGCCGCAGCGGCCGGAACCTCGCTGAACTTCACCATGGTGGTGCCGGGCAACGCCAGCAATCTGCGTTTCGTCACCTCGGGTGGTACCGGCGATTCCGACATGTACGTGAAGTTCGGCAGTGCACCCACCGATACCGTGTATGACTGCCGTCCCTACCTCGGTGGCAATGCCGAGACCTGCAATATCGCCACCGCGCAGGCGGGTACCTACTACGTGCGGCTCAAGGCCTACTCGGCGTTTTCGGGCGTCAGCCTGACCGGCAGCTTTGCCGTCGTTGACGGCGGTGGCTTCTTCCAGAATCTGGCTGACTACACGATCAATGACAACAGCACGGTCAACAGCCCAATCAGTGTGACCGGTGTGTCCGGCAATGCGCCTTCGAACCTCAGCGTGTCGGTCAACATCGTGCACACCTACCAGGGTGACCTGAAAGTCGATCTGGTCGCGCCCGATGGCTCGCTCTACAACATCCACAACCGCACCGGCGCCGGCACCGACAACATCATCAAGACGGTGACGATCAACGCCTCCAGCGAAGTGGCCAATGGCACCTGGAACCTGCGCGTGCAGGATGCCGCGAGTGGTGATACCGGCTACATCAACAGCTGGTCGATGCAGTTCTGATTCGTGATGCGGGCGTGTCCCGCATCCCGGCCTCTGCCGCGGGGGCTTGCTCCCGCGGCTTTCGAGGTCCGGCGATCAAGGAAGAGCAGCGGGGCAAGCCCCATAGGCGTCAGCCTGTTTTTCCTGGCGGATGATTGCCCAGTCCAACGCGCAGCTGTCTATCATCCGGCATTGGTTTGCGCTCGCCCCGAAGGGGCGCGAGTCCTGGTGTGCCGGGCCAAAATTCAGGAACCAGCCAAACAGGTCAAGGCCTATGCGGCTTGCCCCGCTGCGGTTGATTTGGTTTTCCTCTCGGCAACGGCAACGGCAACGGCAACGGGGCACGCCCCGCAATAGCGACGCCTCTTTGGGAACAACGCCGGCGAGGCGCGTCTCAGCGCCGCATCGATTCCAGCTCGGAATCCTTGTCGCGCCAGATTTCGTTGATCCAGGCCTGGAAGCGGGTGCGGAATTCGCCGTCGTTCTCGTAGTCGCCGGAGATCAGGTCGGCCGGGATCGCGCGTTCGCGGATGCGCACGCGGACTTCGCTGACGCGGCCGGCGATCAGATCGAACAGGGTCGGAATGCCGTCCGGATAGACAATGCTGACATCGACCACCGATTGCAGGATCTCGCCCATCGCATTCATCACGAAGGCGATGCCGCCGGCCTTGGGTCGGAGCAGATGACGGAATGCTTCGGCATGGCGAGCGTGCTTGGTCGGGGTGAATCGGGTGCCCTCGACAAAGTTCATCACCGATACCGGGATCGCGCGGAAGCGCTCGCATGCCTTGCGGGTTTCGCCGACATCGGCGCCCTTGAGTTCCGGGCGCTGGCGCAGTTGCTCGGGTGTGTAGCGGCGCATGAACGGGAAATCCAGCGCCCACCAGGCCAGCCCGAGCACCGGCACCCAGATCAGTTCCTTCTTCAGAAAGAACTTCAGAAACGGAATGCGCCGATTGAACACCTTCTGCAGCACCACGATATCGACCCAGCTCTGATGGTTGCTGACGACCAGATACCAGCCGGCATAGCGCAGCGATTCGCCACCTTCGACGCGCACCACCGTAGGCGAAAAGTGTTCCAGCATCCAGCTGTTCACGGCGATCCAGTTTTCTGCGATCACGGTCAGCGCGCGCGACAGCCGGCGCCGCGTGGCGGCGAACGGCAGCAAGAGCTTGAGCACGGCGAAGCCGAACAGCACACTGGTATGCAGCAGGGTGTTGAGCAGCAGCAGTGGCACGATCCACAGCGCGCGTGCCAGTCCGCGCAGGGTTTCAGCGCGCATCGCGGGCGCCCTCTGCGGTCGGGCGACTCAGCAGATCGCGGGCGGCAATGCCGAGCCAGACGACTACGCCGAGCGTGATCGATGCACCGGCCAGCACCGAGTTGCGCAGACCGAGCACGCGCGCGGCTGCGCCTGATTCAAAGGCGCCTATTTCATTCGAGCAAGTGACGAAGATGCCGTTGACGGCAAGTACCCGACCGCGCAGATGATCGGGCGGCACCGACTGCAGCAGGTACTGCCGGATCACCACGCTGACACTGTCGAAGGCCCCGGTCAGGAACAGCATGGTCAGCGACAGCCAGAGATTGTCCGAGATCGCGAAGACCAGCATGGACACACCAAAGCCGGCGACCGCGAGCAGCATATTGCGCCATAGATGCGGGCCGACCGGTGAGAATCGCGCCAGCAGCAACAGGGTAAGCACGGCACCGATCGCGGGCGCGGCGCGCAGCCAGCCCAGCCAGGTCGGCTCGACGCGCAGGATATCCACGGCAAATGCCGGCAGGATCGCGACCACACCACCGAACAGCACCGCGACCAGGTCGAGACTGATCGAGTAGAGCAGGACACGGCTGTTCAGGACAAAACGAAGTCCCTCGCGAATGGCCGTCAGCATCGGCTCGTGACGGGCCACCGGCGCCGGCTGCGGTGCGCGAATCAAGCTCATCAGCAGCAGGGCGCAGGCCATCAGGATCACCACCACGGTGAGTGTTCCGGTAAGCCCGAGCGGCTTGTACAGAAATCCGGCCAGCAAGGGACCGGCGACCATGCCGACCTGCCAGAACGTCGACGACCAGGCCGAGGCGTTTGCATAGATTTCCGGCGGAATCAGGGTGGCACGCAGGGCCGACGCCGCCGGTCCGTAGAAGCCGCGGGCGAAACCGATCACCGCGATCGTGGTGTAGACGCAGCTGAGCAGGGCGAAGTTGCTCATGCTGTCGGCCTGGCGCATCAGCAGGTCAAGCGTGATCGCAGCGAGCAGCATGGTGGACACAGCGATCAGGATGATCCGCTTGCGCGGCTTGCGGTCGGCAATGGCGCCACCGTAGAGCGCGACCAGGATATAGGGCAGGGCCTCGGCGAGTCCGATCAGGCCAAGCACCAGCGGGTCGCCGGTGCGCAGGTACAGGGCCAGCCCGAGCGCGACCTCCTGGGCAAGGATCGCCATCGTCAGCAGCAGGCCGCCGGCGAAGATCAGCAGGCTGAAATCGCGATGGCGCAGCGCCACGAAGGCATCGTGGCGACGGGTGGCTTGCGGCAGTGGTTGAGCGGCCGCGCCCGGGTCGGGCCCGGCGCGGCGTGGCGGTGTAGTCTGGGACACAGGGCCTATCCGGGCGACAGGGGATCGCCCTCAAGCACATCCTACCCAGCGCGCCAGCTTCCCGCGACAATGGCGGGATGAAAGAAAGCAAACCGCCACCGCCGCGCCCGGGTTCTGCCCGAACCCCCGCGCGCCCGCCGCCGCGCGCGCGGCCGACACGGCCGATGCAACAAGCGCAAGCCCCAGCCGTGGTAGCTGAACGCGCTGGCTGGCGCGGCCGCCTGCACCAGTACGCCCTGCTGATGCGCCTGCATCGGCCGATTGGCTGGTTGCTGCTGTTGTGGCCGACCTGGTGGGGACTCTGGTGCGCAGCGCGCGGCATGCCGAGCTGGAAGTTGCTGGCGATTTTCACTGCCGGCGTCATCGTCATGCGCTCGGCCGGCTGTGTGATCAATGACTGGGCCGATCGCTGGCTCGATGCCAGCGTCGAGCGCACCCGTGACCGGCCGATTGCGGCCGGCAAGGTGCATCCGGCCGAGGCACTGGCGCTGTTTTTCGTGCTGCTGCTGATCGCGCTGGGCCTGGTCCTGCTGACCGATCCGCTGACGATCAAACTGGCCGGCGTCGGGGCCGTGCTGGCGATCCTGTATCCGTTCCTGAAGCGCTACACCCATCTGCCCCAGCTCTGGCTCGGGGCCGCATTCGGCTGGTCGGTCCCGATGGCCTACACCGCGCAGAAGGGCGAGATCGATGCGCTGGCCGGCCTGCTGTTTCTGGCCAATGTGCTGTGGAGTTCAGCCTATGACACGATCTATGCGATGGTGGATCGCGAGGATGATCGGCGCATGGGCGCGCGCTCACTGGCCATCCTGCTCGATGATATGGATCTGATTGGCATCGGTGTGCTGCATGCGAGTTTTCTCGCTGCGATGTGGCTGGTCGGCAGTCGCGCCGGGCTGGGCTGGCCGTATACGCTGGGCTGGATCATCGCCGCGCTGATCATTGCCTGGCAGCACTGGGCCATCCGTACCCGCGAACGCGAGGCCTGCTTCTTTGCATTTCGCCAGAGCCACTGGGCCGGCATGGCCCTGTTCCTCGGCATGGCGGCAGCCTTTGCCATGCCCAGCCCGGACTGAGGCCGGGCCTATCCGGCTGGGTTCGCCGCGCACACACGATTGCGCCCTTCCGCCTTGGCGCGGAACAGCTGGGCATCGGCGGCCCGCATGAAATCCGCCGTGGTCTGCATGGCCGGCTGCCACTGCACGACGCCAACACTGGTGGTGATGGTCTGCTCGCCGGTGGGCAGCGTCACCCGCAGTGCCTCGACCGCGCGTCGCAGCAATTCCGCATAGTCGATCGCCTGGCGCAGCGGCACGCCGGGCAGGATCACCGCGAATTCCTCGCCGCCCAGGCGTCCAGCGGTGAATCCCGCCAGCAAGGAGGTGCGGATCGCCTGGGCGACCGCCTTGAGCACTTCATCGCCGGCCAGATGCCCGAGTACATCGTTGATGCGCTTGAAGTGATCCAGATCGATGAAGGCGAGAGAAAGCGCGGAGCCGCCCTGGGCCTGAACCACGGCGCGCTCGAGTCCCTCACGCCAGACCCGGCGATTGGGCAATTGCGTCAGCGCATCGACATTCGCCATCTCGACCATCGCCTGGTGATAGCGATCCTCCAGGCTCTCGCGACGGAGAAATTTCAGCACAATCTCGCCGACCGCGATGGTGTCGCCATCCTTGAGCTCGCTGCGGTCGACCGCGTGCTCGTTGACCAGGGTCTTGTTGGTCGAGCCGAGATCGCGCACATTGAACTGACCGTCTTCGCACCAGACCGTGCAATGCATCCGCGACACGCTGCGATGATCGATCTGCATCTCGCAGCCGGGCGCTCGCCCGATCGTCACCGGCTTGTCGAGCAGTTCGACACAAAGCCCAAGGCACTCGCCATGGATGACAACGAGGCGGGCACCGGGTCGCGACAGATCGGCCACCGGCACGCGCAGGCGTTGGGTCGTATGCGGATCGAAGCGGCGCTTGTTCATGGTGGCGCACAGTGTACGCCGGGCCGGGGTTCCGGATCAGCGCGGGCGCCGATCTGGCCGGCCGGACCCGGTGCGACCGCATGGACCGGGGTAGCCGCAGCCGGCCCCGGCTCGCGTACACTCACAACCCCGCCCCCGTGAGTACTGTCATGGCCACGATCAGCCGGTTCTCGTTCCTGCGCCATCTGCGCGCCGAACCCAATCAGTATGTACTGCACTTCACGGGCGGCAAACTGCGCCGCAATGGCGCTGGCATCGCCTACTGGTTTTCGCCGCTGAGCGCGGCCCTGGCCCAGGTCCCGGTCGAGGACATCTCGACGACCTTCGTGCTCAACGAGCGCAGCCGCGACTTCCAGACGCTCAAACTGCAGTGCACCGTGATCTACCGGGTGGCCGATCCGGCGCGCGCGGCCTCGCGCATCAACTTCTCGATTGGCATCGATACCGGCCTGTGGATGGAACGTCCGCTGGAGGCGATTGCCACGCTCTGGATGCAGCGCGCCCTGGTGCCGACCCGCAGCTATCTGGCGACCGCCACGCTGGAAGAGGCCCTGCGCGAAGGCTCCGATCGCATGCGCACCGCGCTGTGGAATGCGCTCGGCAGCGATGCCGAGATCAGCACCATGGGACTGGCCCTGGTCGGCGTCGTGATTGATCAGATCGTGCCGCTGGCCGATGTCGAAAAGGCCCTGCAGACGCCCACCCGCGAGGCGATCCAGGGCAAGGCCGACGAGGCAGTGTTTGCGCGTCGCGCCCAGGCCGTCGAGAAGGAGCGCGCGATCAAGGAAAACGAACTCGCCACCGAACTCGAACTGGAACGCAAGCAGGAACTGCTGATTCGCCAGCGCGGCGACAATGCCCTGGCCCAGGTCCGCCAGAATGCCGCCGCCGATCGCGAGAAGGTCATCGCCGAAACCGAGCGTCTGCAATTGATCAGCGTTGCCGCCGCCGAGCGCACCACGCTCGATGCCGAGGCCCAGGCCAAGGCACAGCGCAGCCTGGCCAGCGCGCGGCTGGAGGAAGACCGTTCCCGCCATGAAATCTGGAAGAACACCCCGCCGCAGGCCGCGCTTGGCCTGGTGATGGCGCGCTTTGCCGAGAACGTGCAAAGCGTGGGGAATCTGAATATCACGCCGGATCTGCTGGCGCAGAATTTCCAGAACTGGTTGCAGCAGCTGCCGCCCAAATCATGAGTGAGTCCGCCACGCGCATCACCCGCGTGGTGGTGATCACGCGGCCGACGCCGCTGGAGATGCTGATCCAGCGCTTCGGTACCTATGGTCAGGCGCGCTTTCATCTGCACTCGCGCGGCGAGTCGATCGACTGGTTCGAGGCCCTGCATCAGCGCCTGGACCAGGGCCTGCGGGTGGCACTCGCTGGACTGCCGCCGGACCTGTCCTATGTCCGCGTCGGCCGCGACGATCTCGATCGCTTCCTGTTCGCGCCCGACGATGCGGTGATGATCGTCGGCCAGGATGGACTGGTAGCGAATGTCGCCAAGTATCTCGGCGGCCAGCCGACGCTCGGCATCAATCCCGATCCCGGTGCTTACGACGGCGTGCTGTGTCCGCATGCGCCGAGCGAGAGCGGCGCGCTGCTCGACTGGTGCGGTGTGCGCGATCAGCGCTACCGCATCGAGCCGCGCGTGCTCGCCGAGGCGGTGCGCGAAGATGGCCAACGCCTGCTCGCCTTGAACGAGGTCTTCATCGGTCATCGCAGCCATCAATCCGCCCGCTATCGCCTGCACACCGGCGAGCGTGAAGAGCGCCAGTCGTCGTCCGGATTGATCGTTGCCACCGGCACCGGCAGCACCGGCTGGGCACGCTCGATCATCACCCAGCGTGGCATCGCCGAACTGATGCCGGCCCCCAGCGAGCAGCGTCTGGCCTGGTTCGTCCGCGAGCCCTGGCCCTCGGTCGCCAGCGGTGCCGAACTCAACTTCGGCTGGGTCGAACCACGTGCCGGCCTGCGCGTGGTCTCCGAGATGGGCGAGGGCGGCGTGATCTTCGCCGACGGCATCGAGAGCGACTGCATCGAGTTCGTGTCCGGGCAGTCGGTGCAGATCTCGATTGCGGCGCAGCGGCTCAATCTGATCGTCGCGCCGGTGGCAGTCGCCAGCAGATAGGCCTGGCGACGTCCCGCAGCGAGCGCCTGGCCTCAGTCTTCAAAGCCATTCGCGAACACGAAATCACCGCCGCCCGCGGCGAGCTCCAGAGTCTGGGTATTGTTCGCCGGCATCGGATCGCTGACGCTGCCGCCGACCACGGCGGTGACGGTATTGCTGAGCAGGCCGGTGGCAGCACCGGCGACCGTTCCATTCACCGAATAGGTCACCGCGCCACCCACCGGAAGATTGACGGTCTGGGTGATATTGCCACTGCCCGACGCGATACAGCTTGCGCCGCCGCTGGCGAGGCAGGTCCAGGTCGGCGCCTGATAGTTGGGCGGGAAAATATCGACGATCGTGGTGCTCGGCGAGGCCACCGGCCCGGCGTTGTCGATCACGATCGTGTAGCCCAGCGGCTGTCCGGCCAGATACTGCGCGAGACTCGCCTGCATGCCGACGCCGACATCGGCCAGCTGCGGGCCGGCCGCGCAGTCAATCACCGCGCGGATGATCCAGTCGCCCTGCAGTCCGAATGTGGCCGAGTTGAACCAGACGAAGTTGCCGGGTCCGAGCCGCGCATACAGGGAGTTGCGCCCGCTGGTATTGCCGTCGGTATCACGGGTCAGGCTGGGGTCAAGGAATTCAACCGGTTCGGTATCGAACTCGAACACCACGACCACGGTCTCGTTGGCGGCAACCGGCACCACGATCGGAATCGTCTGGTTCTCGTCCAGATAGCGGTACTCGTTGAGTACGCCATCGGTCAGTACCGGCCCCGAAATGTTCAGCGCCAGCGCGCCCGGATTGGGAAAGGTGCCGGCGCGGTGGATGTCGATCGCGGTGTGGATCGTCTGTCCGCTGGTGCCGGCGGGCGAGCGCCAGAACACCTGGACCGCCCGCAGGTTGCCATTGCAGGGTGAGGTCAACCAGGAGCCGGCCTTCTCGCCAGGCACAAAGCCCCAGACGATGGCGGCGGTGCCGAGTGCCTCCAGCGAATCGTTGCGAACCGTGACTTCGGCCGCGCCCGCAGGGACACAGCACAGCGCAGACAGCGACGCGACAATCAGATGCCTGATCATGTTGGCCCCCGATAAACGTTGGCCCCCGACTTGGCTTTACCTTAGACCCGCTCGACGCGTTCGTTTTGCGATGCAGTTCGCAATCGTCCGGTCGCGGCCACCGTGATGTTCTGGGCAGCCGATCGCGCTATTCAAAACCATTCGCAAACAAGGTGCCTGCGCAGTCGACCGACTGCGGATCGACCACGATATGGAACTCAGCGCCCAGCGGCATCGTCGCCAGGTCCTGATTGAACAGGCTCCAGCGCTGCGCCGAAGGCGAATAGTAGACGCCGATCTGATGCGGATTGCTGACCACCAGATCGGTTGCCTGGCTGACATGGAATTTCGCGCAACGGTGATCGTTGAGCAGGGGATGGTCGATCAGACTGACATTGCCGCCGGTGTTGCCGACGCCGGTGCGATGGCGGAATGCATTGCTGCTGGGCGGCTGGAAATACACATTGAAGCCGCCCAGATTGGGCATCGCGGTTCCGGTCATCCGGTACACACTCCAGGCACCGGAAAAATAGTTCACCGCAATCGGCGCATTCAGGTCGATCACGGTACCGCTGCCGGGATTGCGGGTGACCAGCAGGATGTAGTCGGGCCGATTGTTGAGGTCCGGGTGATTGAGCGTGGTGAAGGCACCGCTGGTGTTGCCGGCGGTGTTCTGATGCAGGTAGCGACCGCTGCCGAAGCCAGGCGCAAACACATTGAAGCGCGCACCACTGCTGTAGCTGGCAAGATCCTCCTGGCGCAGATACCAGCGGCTGCCGTTGTAGCCGAGGCTGACCGGATGATCGTTGTAGACACCCGGGCCGCCATCCGGATTCCAGTTGCCGACGTTGTGCGGATAGGCATCGGCGATGTTGTTCAGAACAGGGTCATCGAGTTGCGAGCTGATGCCGGCCGTGGCGACAGGCACCGCGTGCAGCAGGGTGCTGTCGCCGGCTTCGAGTGCGCCGATATCGAGCATTTGGGGACCGGCGCCGGTATTGGCGCGCTTGAAGCGGCGCAGCCCATCGCCGTCGGTCAGCGGCAGGTTGTCGGCAAGCAGCAGCTCGAGCAGGGCGGTGCTGGTGAGGCGATCGATCGCGGGCGAACCGCTGCGCAGATGGGCATCCTGCGGAGGATGTCGCAGCAGCGGGTCGGCAAACACCGAGCTGGTGCTGAGCCCTGGCGTTGCCGCGGTCTCGCTGGTGAGGAAGAACAGATTGTCGCGATCTCCGATACTGGTCGCGGCGCCGAAGCGCTGCAGTCCGAAGCTGCCAGTGTAGGCGAACAGATTGGCGCCGATCTCGCCCGCTGCAGTGACCGCGGGATCGGCATAGACGTCGATGCCGTTGGAGGCATCGGTCACCGTATTGTGCAGGGCAATCAGGTTCAGCACGCCATCGTAGGCGTCGACCTTGATGCCATCGGCAAACTGGCTGCCCGCAATCACACTGTTCACCACATTGTTGAGGACGATTGCCGTCAATGTGCCCGCGGTGGGTCCAACCAGGCTGCCCTGCCGCAACAGGATGCTTCCCGAGCGGCCGCCCTGCACACGATTGCCCAGCACCTCGGTGCGGTGGTTGCGGTCCTGGGTACTCACCAGGATGCCGATCGACCACTGGCCGGTGGCACGCACCCGATTCTCGCGGATGCGGCCGCTGCTGCTGCCAACGCCGCCATCGAGCACCTGGATGCCGGCCCGCAGGGCGCCATCGAAGCTGTCCCAGAAATAGCTGACGTCGTTGTCGCTGATTTCATAGCGCAGCGTGGTGCTGATGTCGGAAGGCTTGAAGACACTGATTTCGGCGGCACCGGAGAGTGCCTCGCGGACACGGTTGCGACTGATCCGGATATCGGCGAAGTCACCGCCGGAGACATTGATCGAAATGAAGCCCTGCAGCAGATCGAAACCCTCGACCTGCCAGCTCCAGTTGCCGACGGCACTGACGGTACCGGCAATCACCCGACCGGCGGCCAGCGTCGGGCGATATCCGATCGCCGCGCGCAGCGCCAGCGGCTTGTTGATCAGCACGGTTTCGTCGATGACCGTGTGTTGTGCGACCAGCACCGTATCGCCGGCCGCGCTGGCATTGATGCAGGCCTGCAGGCTGGCGTTGCAGGGGGCGGCGCCCGGCCAGGTGCGGTCCACCGCCTTCGCCGAGGGTATTGCCATGACGGCGGCCAGTGCGATCAGCAGGGGAAGGCGGGTAGATGACATGACAGGCTCCGAAGCGGTCTTGCGGAGTCATTCGCAGGAAGCCGCTGCCTGCGGACAGCGCAGGATGTCGCGAGTCTGAACGGCAGCCATGGCGTACCCGGTATTGCCGGGCTCCGCTGGGCGTTTATGCCGATACCTCATATGGATATGTTGATCCGTCAGTACACTGGCCGTATCTTGTTGAAACCCCACGAGCCTCGAACCGCCCACCATGCACGGCCGCCCCACCGACATCTATCTGGACGCCAACGCCACCACGCCGACCCTGCCGGCCGCCGTGCAGGCGGCCTGTTGCGCGATGCAGGAGCAGTTCGGCAATCCCAGCAGCACCCACTGTGCCGGACTGCGTGCCCGCGCGATGATGGAAGCCACCCGCCAGAACGCGCGGCGTGTGATCGGTGCCGCCGAGGGCCGCATCCTGTTCACCAGCGGCGCCACCGAGGCGATCCAGACCGCGGTGCTGTCGGCGATCAGTGCCCACGTCGAGCGCGGCGTGGCAGGCAGTCCGCGCAATCTGCTGCTGTATGGCGCGACCGAACACAAGGCGGTGCCCGAGGCATTGCGACACTGGAACCATATCCTGCACGCGGGCTGCGAGGTGATGGCGATTCCGGTCGATCAGCGTGGCCGCCACGATCTGGAATTTCTTGCAGCGCACGCCGGACGCGCGGTTCTGGTCTGCACGATGGCGGTCAACAACGAGACCGGCACCATCAGCGACCTCGAGGGCATCGAGGCGATCATGCGCCAGCATCCCGACACGCTCTGGCTGGTCGACGGCGTGCAGGCACTCGGCAAGCAGGCGCTGGATCTGGCAACCAGCCGCGTCGACTATTTTCCACTCAGCGGACACAAGCTGTATGCGCCCAAGGGCATCGGTCTGCTGTACGTCCGCGAGGGTGCGCCATTCACCCCGCTCAATGCCGGCGGCGGTCAGGAATCGGGGCAGCGTTCCGGTACCGAGAACATGGCCGGCATTGCCGGTTTTGGCGTCGTCTTCGCCGAGCTGGCCGAACCCACCGGCATGTTCTGCCCGATCGAATCCCTGTATGCGCAGCGCGAACGTCTGCTCGCCGCCCTGCGTGAAGTGTTCCCCGGCATCGTGTTCAACACGCCCTTCGAGGTCGCAGTACCGACCACGATCAATTTTTCGGTACCCGGGTTTGCCAGCAAGGAACTGCTCGACCTGTTCGATGCCGCCGGCATCCGGGTCAGCTCGGGCTCGGCCTGCGGCGCCGGCAAATCGACCCGCAGCTATGTGCTCGATGCCATGGGCCTGCCGGCCTGGCGCAGCGAGTCGGCGGTGCGGCTGTCGTTCGGCCGTGCCTGGAGCGACGCCGATTGCGACGCCGCCTGCGCCCGCATCATCGAAGCTGGCCATGCCCTGCGCGATGCCTGTCTGCTGTCCGAGGCCTCGACCCATCGCAACGAATTCGATGGCGTCTTGCAGCTCACCCACGACGGCGCCTGCACCTGGCTGATCGTCGAGCGCGCCAGCAGCCAGTGCCTGATCATTGATCCCCTGGCCGAGCTGGCCGAGCGCATCGAACGCTTCATCCGCTGCCAGGATCTGCGTGTGGTGGCGGTGCTGGACACCCACTCGCATGCCGATCACGCCTCGGCGCGCGCCGCACTATGCACTGAATTGAGCGACCACTGGGCACAGCCTGCCACTGCCGTCGATGAACTTGGTTGGCCGCAGGGCCAGGGCGATCAGATCGAGTTTGGTCACTACCGGCTGCAGCGTCTGGCCCTGCCCGGGCACACCGCCGACAGTACGGCCTATGTGCTGTTCGATCGCGACCAGGGCGCCCGGCCGCGTCAGGTGTTCGTCGGCGATACCGTACTGATGGGCGGCATCGGCCGCAGCAATTTCGACAGCAGTTCAGCTGCCGATATGTTCCATTCCTTGCGCCAGCTCGCCGCCACCGTCGGCACCCGCAGCCTGCTGTGTCCGGCGCACGACTACAACAACGAGTTTGCCACCACGCTGGCAGCCGAAGCAGCACACAATCCGCTGCTCGCCGGTGTACTCGCCACCACGCCAATCAGCGAGGACAGCTTTGTCGATGCCAAGCGCAGTCTCGACGCCGGCCTCGATGACAGTCGCGGCGGCGTGATGATGTGCGGTGCGGTCAGCACCAACACGCCGAATGCGCATCCCGGCGCCAGTGAATTCGACCCCGCGCAACTGCGCCAGTATCTCAATGAGCATCCCGAGGCGATCCTGGTCGATGTCCGCGAGGCCTATGAGGGTGCGATGGGCACACTCGAGCCCCTGCCGGAAGTGCACGCCCACGGCGTACCGCTGAGCCGCCTCGCCGATGCGATTCCGCAATGGCTGGCGCATCCCGATCAACCCCTGGTGTTCTTCTGCCGCAGCGGCAATCGCAGCCAGCTCGCCACCCGTTGCCTGCGTCGCCTCGGTCATCCTCGCGCCTATCATCTGCGCGGCGGCCTCGCCCTGTTCGCCTGAGTTTTCGGCGTCGTGCGTCCGGGGTTCACCCGCAACCTCGCTGACTTTGTAGGGCATCTCTGCGAGATGCCGTCATGAAGGCGTCGCGCCGTTGAGCTGGCATCTCGCCTGGATGCGCACCTTGCGGATCAAGGTCAGGCGCGGCCGAGCGATCTGGTCAGAACCGCGAAAGCCAGGCGCCGGCGCCTTCACACAGGCAATCAATTGTCAGAGATTGCCCGCGTCGAATGCTGATCTGGCCTTGCAACAGCCATCGCGCGATGCGGCCGAAAATCAAGCCCCTGAAAGTCTGTTGCACCGACCACCGTGAGTGGGCACCGTATCCGGTCATCAAGGGGGAAAGATATGAATCGATTGCTGATTGCATGCGCATTGGTAATTCTGGGCGTCGCCAGCCACGCCCATGCGGCTGGCCCGGTTGACGCGGCCAGCCGCTCTGCGGTTGTCGAGGCCGGCTCGGCGCGCGTGCTGGTGATGTTGCACGAGCCCAGCGCCCAGCTGCGCGCCGACGAATCACTGGGCGAGCGGGTTATCCGCATCGATGCCGAAGTCGATGCCGTGTTGCGCGCCCTGCCTGCCGGCCAACAGACCCTGCGCCGGCGCTTCCATTCGGTGCCAGGATTTGCTGTTGACGCCAGCGCCGCCACGCTCGCAGCGCTGGATCGCGATGCCCGCGTACACAGTGTCGGTCTGGATCTCGGCGGCAGCGGATCGGGCACCCCGGTCGCGCCGGACACCGCTTCGGTGCTGAACCAGGTCAGTCCACTGGCCGGTCTCGGTCTCGCCGGTCAGGGCATGAAGGTCGCGGTGATCGATTCCGGTGTCGACACCGATCACAACGACATCTCCGGCCGTGTCGTCGATCAGCAGTGCTTCTGCTCCGGGGTCGCCGGTTCGGTTGGCTGTTGCCCGAATGGCCTGGACACCCAGTCTGGTGTCGGGGCCGCTGAGGACGATCAGGGCCATGGCACCAATGTCAGCGGCATCATCGTCGGCAACGGCAATATCGCACCGCGCGGAACCCTGACCGAGGCGCAGCTCGTCGCGGTGAAGGTGCTGGATGCCAACAACAATTTCTGTTGCGCTTCGGATGTCATCGCGGCCATTGACTGGGTGCGGATCAACCATCCCGATGTCGATGCGGTCAATCTCAGTCTCGGCACGGGCGCGTTGTTTGCCACCGCCTGCGATGCCAGCCCCTCGTTCAATGTCGCGATGTCGACGGCGGTCAACAGCCTGCGCGCGGTCGGTGCCACCGTCACCGCGTCCACCGGCAATCAGGGATCCAGCACCAGCACCAGTTCGCCGGCCTGCATCGCCGCCACCATCGGTGTCGGTGCCACCTGGGACAGCAATGTCGGCAGTGCCACGATACTCGGCTGCACCGATGCGACGACGGCGGCCAAACAGGTCACCTGCTTCAGCAACCTCAGCCCGAGCCTGGACCTCATGGCAGCCGGTGCGTTCGTGACCTCGACCGGTGTCAACAATGGCACCTCCACCTTCGCCGGCACCTCGCAGGCCGCCCCGATGGTCGCGGCCTGCGCGGCTGCGCTGAAGCTGGCCAGCCCGAATGCCACGATGGACGAGATCGAGGCCGCGCTGAAGGCGGCGCCGACCACGGTCAGTTCGCCGCGCAATGGAATCCAGTATCCTTTCCTCGACTGCGTTGCAGCACTCCAGGTCCTGTCCTTGTTTGGCAACGGCTTCGAGTAAGCAGCGTGGGTTTGGCCAGCGCGCGCTTGCCGGCGGTCAACCAGACCGGCACTCGCGCGTTGAGGGCTCAGCAAGCAGCTGAATAGCCGGAGGAAGCATGAAGTCGAGTACCTCGCGTCTGGTCCTGACCGCGCTGCTGGGGCTGGCGTCTACGTCGACGCTTCAGGCAGCCGATGTTCTGGTCGAACTCGGCGGCGGCTTTGGCTTTGCCTTCGAGCCATCACGTGTCTTTATCGCGCCCGGCGACACCGTGACCTTTCGCAACAACGGCGGCTTTCACAATGTGCGCTCCGATGCCGCCGGATTCCGCTGCGCCAATGGTTGCGATGATACCGGCGGCAATGGCGATGCCAGCGACACCAGCTGGACGGTGACCCGGCGCTTCGATCAAACCGGCGACTTCGATATCTACTGCGAACCGCACGGCTTTCCGGGATTCGGTATGGCCGGTGTCGTCACCGTCGAAGGCGAGGCGCCGCTCGGACCCGGCTACAGCGGCACCTGGTACGACCCGGCGCAGAGCGGTCACGGCTTCTTCATCGAGATCCTGCCCGGCAACCAGATGCTGGTGTACTGGTTCACCTTCAGTCCCCAGGGCGATCAGGCCTGGTTTGGCGGGGTCGGCCCGATCACCGGCAGCAGCGCCGTGGTACGCGCCACCCAGACCACCGGTGGACGCTTCATCCCCAACTTCAACCCCGCCAGCGTGGTCCGCACCGACTGGGGCGAGCTGCGCTTCAGCTTCAGCGACTGTCAGACCGGCCGCGTCGATTTCGATTCGATCGTCGGATTCGGCAGCGGCAGCATGAACCTGCGCCGGCTCACCCTGCCCGCAGGTCTCGAGTGCCCGGCCGCCGCCGGCGCGCCCTGAGTTCGCTTATTGCGCCCCACGCCCTGCGGCGCTGGCAAACTCGCCTGCAACCATTGTCAACGGTTTGCCATCGCCAGCGTTGTTAGGCTGCAACGACCGTGACGGGAGGGGAGTGCCATGCCGAGACTACACCTGGGGATGTCCTGGTTGCTGAGCCTGTTGTTGGCTGCCGGCAGCACACCACCCGTCATTGCCAGCGGCGTCGCCGCCAACGGCTCGGTCGCCGATCTGGCCAAGGTTGCCAGCTACTCGATGGGGGCCGAGGTCAGTGGCACCTGGTACGACCCCAGTCAGAGCGGTCAGGGTTTCATCGTCGAGCACATCCTGATCAGCGGCAGCCCCTATCTGCTGGTGACCTGGTTCACCTACCTCGATGGCGATGCCCGCTGGCTGTTCGGCGTCGGACCGGTCACCGGCAATGAGGCGCGGATCGGCCTGTCGATCAGCTCCGGCGCCGATTTCCCGCCGCAGTTCGTCGCCAGCGAGGCCAGCATCCAGCCCTGGGGCGAACTGCTGCTGAGCTTCAGCGATGCCAGCCATGGCCAGGCCAGCTGGACCAGCAGCTATGCCGGATTCAACAATGGCGCGATGCCGCTCAACCGCCTGACCACACCGGCGACCGCACTGGAGTCACCGACCAGTGGCATCGCCGGCTGTCATAGCGGTGCCTGGTACGACCCGGCGCAGAGTGGCCATGGTGTCTATGTCGAGGTGCTCGGCAGTGGCGCCAGCCGCCAGATGCTGGCGATCTGGTATGCCTATCTCGATGGCGCGCAGCGCTGGATGACGGCGACCGGACCGATCCAGGGCAATACCGCCACGCTGACCGCCACCATCACCCGCGGTGCCGATTTTCCGCCTGCCTTCAGCGCCACCGATGTGATCCGCGAGCCCTGGGGCACGATGACGTTCACCAGCATCGATGGCAACCGCGCAACCTGGCAGTGGAACAGCACGCTGCCCGGCTTCGGCAATGGCAGCATGAACCTGACCCGATTGACCGGACTCAGCGGCCGCGACTGCGCGCCCGCAGACGACGCCAAGGCGGCGCGCTTCCTGACCCAGGCCAGCTATGGCCCGACCGCGGCCAGTGTTGCCGAGTTGCGCTCGCTCGGTTATGCCGGCTGGATTGCCGCCCAGAAGGCGTTGCCGATCACCCTGCAGCGACCGACCATCGAACAGCAGATCGCCACCCAGGTACTGACCGATCCGCGCAACGCCCAGTTCTACAACGCCTATCGCGTCGAGCGCTGGTTCAACACTGCGGTTACCGCGCCCGATCAGCTCCGGCAACGAATGGCCTTCGCGTTGTCGCAGATCCTGGTGGTCTCGGACGTCGGCGCGTTGTCCAATCATCCGATCGGCGTTGCCGAGTACAACGACATCCTGTTGCGCCATGCGTTTGGCAATTTTCGCGATCTGCTGCGTGAGGTCACACTGAGTCCGGTGATGGCGGCCTACCTGACCAGCCTGCGCAATCAGAAGACCGACTGGACGCTCAGCGACAGCGGTGCCCTGGTACCGAGCCTGATCGCGCCCGACGAGAACTACGCCCGCGAAGTGATGCAGCTGTTCACGATCGGGTTGATCGAGCGCAATCGCGATTTCTCGCCCCTGCTGATCAATAACCAGACGGTGCCGACCTACACCCAGCCGACGGTCACCGATACCGCCAAGGTGCTCACCGGCTGGGCCTATGCCTGCAGCGGGCCGGCGACGGTCGGCACCATCAGCCTCAACCGCAATTGCGGCGGCTGCGTCGGCAACGCCTGCAATTTCTCCTCGACCCTGTTCTTCTCGACGCCGGCGCGCTATGCCGTGCCCGGCACCGTCACCGCGCTGGCGCATCCGGATTCGTACCGACCGATGGTCTGCTATCCGCGCTATGCCGACACCGGGCGATCGGCGACATCCAGCAACGGCTATGCGGTACTTCCGGCGCCCAATGACAGCAAGGAACTGGTCGCAGGCATCAGCGTGCCACCGAGCCCGGTCGCCTGCCACGCCGGTACACCGGCCAGCGACCAGGCAAGCTGCCTGAACTATTGCAGCAACCAGATCGATACCCTGATCGATGCACTCTTCCTGCATCCGAATGCCGGGCCGGTGCTGGCGCGCCAGCTGATCCAGCGGCTGACCACGAGCAATCCCTCGCCGAGCTATATCGAACGCGTCGCGAGAGTCTTCGAGGATGACGGCACCGGTGTGCGCGGCAATCTTGCCGCGGTCGCGGCGGCGATCCTGCTCGACCCCGAGGCCAGCAGCGCCGTGCCCGCCGGAGATTTCGGCAAGATCCGCGAACCGCTGTTGCGCCTGCTGGCGATCTGGCGCGCATTCGGCGTGCAGCCTGGTGGTGGCGTGTTCGGTCTCTTCAATCCCGAACGCGCCTATGCCCAGCGCCCGCTAGGCGCGGCGACTGTCTTCAACTTCTACGAGCCCGACTATCAACAGCCCGGTGAGATCGCCGATGCCGGGATGGTGGCACCGGAGTTCCAGATACTCGACGAATCGACCGCGATCACCACCTCGGACGATCTCTGGCGCCGCGTCTTCGCCGGTTACAGCACCGCCAATGCGAGCACCACCACCTTCGCTACGCCGGCGCAGGGCGCCTACCTGCCACCGGCCGAGATCGACGCCCTGCCAGCCGATTCCGCCGGCATGGTCGAAGCCCTGAACCAGAAGCTGATGTTCGGAGCGATGAGCGCCACGATGAAATCCAAACTGGTGGCCCTGCTCGATGGCGCGATGGTGGGCGCCGACAAACGCCGCAAGGCGCTTGATCTGATCCACCTGATCGCAATCTCGCCCGAATTCGCGCTGCAACGCTGAGGAGCTCGCCATGACCCATTCCCGTCAGTCCGATCGCCGCCAGTTCATCCGCCAGCTCGGTGGCAGTTTTGCGCTCGGCTCGGTTGCCAGCCTGCTGCCGCAGCTGATGCTGACCCCGCGTGCCGCCGCCGCCAGCAAGGGCACCGGCTACCGTGCCCTGGTCTGCGTCTATCTGGCCGGCGCCAATGATTCCTACAACTGGCTGGTGCCGCGCGATTCGGAGAGTTCCGGCAGCCGTTACGACACCTATCGCGCCAGTCGCGGCGGCGTCTATTCGAGCGGCAATACCAGCGGGCTGGCGCTTGCCTTCAATGATCTGATGCCGATCGCACCCGCCGGCTCCAGCACCGCGTATGGCCTGCATCCCTCGAGCACGGATTTCACTGCGGTCAATGGCAGCAACAGTCAGCCGCACAGTGGCCTGCACACCCTGTTCAATCAGGGCAAGGCTGCCTTCGTCTGCAACTGCGGCCCGCTGGTGCAGCCGATCAGCAAGACCGAGTACGAGAACGGTGCACCGAGGCCGGCGCAACTGTTCTCGCATAACGATCAGGAACTGCAATGGCATCTGGGCATGGCAGCGCCGAATGATCCGATGTCGCGTTTCGGCTGGGGCGGTCGCGTTGCCAAGCTGACCGCAGGCGGTGCCCTGTCGAACGGGCTTTCGCCCACCCTGTCGCTGGCCGGTGCGTCGCGTTTCCTGATCGGCGACCAGATCATGCCGTATCAGCTGTCCAGCGGTGGCATCAACCTGATCGACAATTACACCGCCGGTGTCAGCGACAGCAATTTCTCGAGCCAGCGCCGTGCCCTGCTCAATGATCTGCTCGATGACAACTACGACCATCCGTTTTCGCGCGAATACGCACGCGTGGTCAAGCGCTCGCTCGAAGTCGGTGAAAGTCTCTCCGGCCTGCTCGAAGCCAGTGATGGCAGTGGCAATGTCAGCGCCGTGTTTCCAGCAGGCAACACGCTGGCCGACCAGCTGAAGATGGTGGCGCGGATGATCAAGGTGAGCCGCGCCGCGTTCTCGGCGCAGCGCCAAGTCTACTACGTTCGGGTCGGCAGTTTCGATCTGCACTCCGGCATGTTCGTCGCCGGCGGCGCAGTCGCAAGTACCGGTCATGGCGAGTTGTTGACCACGGTGAACGAGGCCTTGGGCGCGTTCTGGACTTCGCTCGGCGAAATCGGTGCGCAGGAGGAAGTGACCACCTTCACGATGAGCGATTTCGGCCGCACGCTCAGTGGCAATGGCAGCGGTTCCGATCATGCCTGGGGCGGCAACATGCTGGTGCTCGGCAATGCCGTGCGCGGCGGCCAGCTCTATGGCAAGTACCCCAACCTGCTGATCAATGCCAACGACAACGCCGGCAGCGACTGGAGTTTCAGTCGCGGCCAGTACATCCCGACCACCTCGGTCGATCAGGTCGCCGCTACCCTGGCGCGCTGGATGGGTGTCACCGACAGCGCAGCGCTGGGCGCCATCTTCCCCCTGCTCGACAATTTCAGCAGCAGCGACCTCGGTTTCATGAACGCCTGAGGCGGGTACTTGCAGGGTATCTCGGCGAGCTGCCACGCACTCTTGTAGGGCGTCTCTGTTAGATGCCAGGCTCTCTGTAGGGCATCTCTGTGAGATGCCATTTCGATGGCACGGGAACATCAAGCCGGCAAGTCACAGACTTGCCCTACAGGAAAGCGCCCTTCTGTACGGCATCTCTGTGAGATGCCAGGCTCTCTGTAGGGCATCTCTGTGAGATGCCATTTCGATGGCACGGGAACATCAAGCCGGCAAGTCACAGACTTGCCCTACAGGAAAGCGCCCTTCTGTACGGCATCTCTG
>JALHNO010000016.1:0-34717 GCA_022843465.1 Pseudomonadota bacterium
CGCTTTCGGGTGCAGCGCTTCTTTCGAGGATCGGGGCTGGCGCTGCTGGCGATCACCACTTTGTTCGTCGTGGACTACTGTGTGCTTGATGGTGGGCTTGACGCCACCGGACGCGGCTGGGTGATGTTCGTGATGGCGCTGGGATTCGGCATCCCCTACCTGGTCTTGGAGCTGGCCTATCCGCGATATTTTTATCCAATCATCAGCGATGACGATATCGACTATGAATTTTCCAACCGCCGCTACGCTCTGTGGTTTCAGGGATTGAACGGCGGCTATATCGAGGTGAGCTGAAGAGAGCCAAAGGGGTCAGGTCTAGCAAAGTAGCATCGCTCCCCGCTAGACTTGACCATGGCCCGACCCATCCGCATCGAGTTCAATGGCGCGGTTTATCACGTGACGTCGCGTGGTGATCGGCGTGAGGCGATCTATGAGGATGATGAGGATCGGCTGGCGTTCCTGCGGGTGCTGGGTGATGTGGTGCGGGATTTCAATTGGCGGGTGCATGCCTATTGCCTGATGGGCAACCACTATCACCTGGTGGTGGAGACGCCGGATGGCAATCTGTCCAAGGGCATGCGCCAGCTCAATGGCGTGTTTACCCAGATCAGCAATCGCCGCCATCGCCGCAGCGGACATCTGTTCCAGGGGCGCTACAAGGCGATCCTGGTGGATCGGGACAGCTATCTGCTGGAGCTGAGCCGTTACGTCGTGCTCAATCCGGTACGCGCTGGCATGGTGCGCGACGCTGGCGATTGGCAGTGGAGCAGTTATCTGGCGATGGTCGGTGCCGAGACTTCGCCCGAATGGCTGGCGACCGATGGTCTGCTGGCGCAGTTCGCCACTCGTCGTGCCGATGCGATTCGGCGCTACGCCAAGTTCGTAGCTGCTGGCGTTGGCGCCGAGCCGATCTGGCAGCATCTGAACCGGCAAATGTATCTCGGTGACGATCAATTCGTCGCGCGCATGCAAAAGCGCAACAGCAAGGCCGCTGGCGACATCAATATTCCCAGGACACAAAGCCGAAAGCCCGCTGCCGAGCTGCCGGTCATTGCCGCGAAACACCGCAGCAAGGAAGCCGCCATGGTGGCCGCGCATGCGACCGGCCAATACAGTTATCAGCAGATCGCCGAGCACTTCGGCGTGCATTTCACTACCGTGGGGCGCGCGGTGCGGGCGGCGAAGATGGCGCTTTAGGAAGTGACGGGTGGGTGCTGCGAGGCCAGGCTCTACCCTTCCGGCGGAGCGAATCCTGGAGGCATCCGGCGCAATGCCCTTCGGTTATTGCGCCCTACGGTGCTGAGCACATCGGCAAGCTCGGCCAATAACGCAGGGCTACTGATCATGGCCAGCCTGCCGCTTCTGACATGCTCCAACAACACATGTGGCGAGCCACGCCAGAGCAAGGCCGCTATCAGTGCATTGGTGTCAATGACCGCCCGCGCGCTGCCTGCGTTCCTGGCGCGCTGCCTTTACTTCCGCATTGATCTCGTCCATCGAAAGCGACTCTATGCCTACGGAACTGACGCGATCGGCAATGGACAACAACCAATCGGCGGCTTGTTTGCGCTTGATCGCCTCATTGAGCAGGCGCTCAATGGCTTCCGGTGTCAACAAGCCGGCGGCCCGTGCTGCCTGAACAGTGGCGTCAGGCAGATCAATCTTGATAGTGGTCATGGCGAAACCTCGCAGAGCCGCCGTTCGGTGCGTTGAGTTTGTCACCGCGGAGACCAGGGGTGCAATAACCAATGGGTAGATCGCCTATCACTTCGGCGTGCATTTCACTACCGTGGGGCGGGCGGTGCGGGCGGGGAAGATGGTGCAGTAGGAAGTGATGGGTGGTGCTGCGAGGCCAGGCTCTACCCTTCCGGCGAAGCGAACCCTGGAGGCATCTACGGTGCTGGACGCCGGCCCGCGCAACCATGCGCGTGCGTGCGGTTCGCCAGACGATGCCAATCCCGCGCTCAACGCATCCTACGGGGTGCGGCAGGTCGCAGGGATATGCGAGGGTTTGGATGCGGGATCGCGGGTGCAGGTCCAGGTCACGGCGTCGTTGGCTGAGACCTGGAAGGGACTGAACGTCAGGATGGGGTCGCTCTGGGCGCCGGTGGCGCGACTGGTCGACACGATCTGTCCACCCGCATTGACGACGACTGAGGCGACATAGGGCGTGCCTGCGGGATTGAAAGTGAAGCCGTGATCGCAATGCAGGCCACCGCCGCCAACACCGGCCAGGCCGGTCGCGCACATGGCGGCGGTTTCTGCCACGGCGGTCTTGGCGGGTGCGGCCTGTGCAATCGCCTCGCCGAGCTTGGCCCGGATCGAATAGTCCTGGTACGCCGGCAAGGCGATGGCAACAAGAATGGCGACGATCGCGATGACGATCATCAGTTCGATAAGGGTAAATCCCCTGGTGTTTTTCACGAAAGCCCCCTGAGTCAGACTAAATCGCTGGTTCGTCAAGCGCATAGATGCCAAGAATTGTTTCAGGCGAGTGAACGATTGCAGCTTTCATGCCAGTTCGGGTCGTTGTGTCGGGCACGGAAAAACCGCGCAGACGAGCGCGCTGTACTGAGCCGAGCCAGCAAGGGTGAACTCAATCGCGCATCCACCCCGCACTCAGCAGAGCGGGCCATCAAGAGACGGGGTAAAGGCCCGACGCAAAGGGACTGGCTGGAGTTGGAGCCGTCATAGCGCCCTTCGGCTCCTTTGCCTGACGCTTCTGGTTCAGCGGGTTCAGCTGGGGAGACCACCCATTGCTGAGCAATCAGCTGCTAGACAAAGTGTGAGGTTTGTTCTCCACTCAGGAACAAGGCCGGTTCATGCAATTGGTGTTTGCTATCGCGCTGGGTACAGAGTCTGGCTACGCAAAAAAACGCCCCGCTTTCGCGGGGCGCTTCGGACAACTTATTGCAGTTGACGCTTAGCGGCAGGTTGCCGGAACGTGCGAGGGCTTGGCACGGACAGGCGAGGCGCATGCCCAGGTGACCGGATCATCAGGTGTGACCTGCGACGGCGTGAACGTGAGCTGCGGGTCGACGGAAGCACCCGTGTTTTGCGTGTTGACGGTGATCAGGCCACCAGCAGCGACTGTGATCGAGTTGACATAGTCAGTACCCGCAAACGTGTAGCCGCTTGCGCAGCCAAGAGCACCCGTGTCTACGCCGGCAAGACCCGTGGCGCAGGAAGCCGCAGTTTCAGCAACTGCGGTCTTGGCGGCCGAAGCCTGGGCGAGACCTTCACCGACCTTCGCGCGGATGGTGTAGTCCTGGTAGGCCGGCAGAGCAATGGCCACGAGGATGGCAACGATCGCGATGACGATCATCAGTTCGATGAGCGTAAAACCTTGGTATTTCTTCATGGACACTTACTCCTGAGATTGTTTGGCTTACAGAGGCTACCCGCACGGTACGTGGATAGGGATCCCCGCCCGAGAAGGTAATGCAGCTTTCGTGCCACGAGCTGAACCGAATTCCCCTCAATCCGTTCCATTCGTCTCGCCGCCCTTTGCGGGACTGCGATTCCACGGATTGGCCTGATACGCCCCCAATGGGCTGCCGTGCCGATCCAGGACCATGATAGCACTGCCGATTCTGCCGACCAGAGGCACCCAGGCGAGACCTTCGGTCGATTGACCCTGCTCGGCCAGCTGACGCAATACATTGTCACGATCTGACGCGGATAGTTCATCAAAGCCCAGCGCCCGCTTGCGCAGATTGGCCTTCACATTGTCGTATGACTGATAGAAGCGCGGCAGCAACGGAAGATCGGCACCGCCGCCGACACGACCAAAGATGATGTCCTCCCGCAGCTTGGGATCGGCGGGCATTTCGACGCCGACCCAGACCGGACCGGTCCACGACAGTTTGGCCTCGGGAGCGGCCTCCGCCCAGTTTTCGGGTTCGAATTCATTGGCGCCGATCACCTGGATACGATCAATCGCACTGACCATGAAGGCCGGACGCGCAACAACGGTGACATAAGCGCCGTAAACAAAGGCCGCAGCCTGCAGCAGACCAATCAGGGTCAGATCCAGCCAGAGGTTTTTCTTGCCACGCACAAAAACGACCGTGGTCAACAGCGGGCCGAGCACGACGTCGATGCCGATCACCAGCATCGCGAGATGGGAACCTCCTGAAATATCAAACAGCAAGCCCGGATACCAGACAAACCGGATCAACAGCAGCAGCGCGCCACCGATCAGTGCGCTGAGCAGCAGATGGGTGAGGCCAGCCTGCCAGCGATTGCGCGGCCAGCGCGTTCCTGATGAAGGAGTCGTCGTAGCGTTCATGGCGTCAGAGGGAATCAATCGATACCGAGTTTCTTCAATTTGTAGCGCAGCGCCCGAAAGGTGATGCCCAGCACCTGCGCCGCCTTGGTCTTGTTGTAGCGGGTCTCTTGAAGCGCTTTCATGATGGCTTCACGTTGGAGATTGTCGATGTAGTTTTCAAGATCCCCGCTGGCGTCAACCGGCGCAGCGACCGTGGCGGTGGCGGGCTTGGCAAGTACCGGGACTGCGCCGGGCACGGCCGGTGCCAAGGTGGCCGCCGGCATCCCGAGATTCGCGACCTCCGGGCGCTGCTGTGGCAGCCGCAGATCGGCAACCTCGATGACATTATTTTCACACATGGCAACGGCACGCTCGAGAATGTTCTCGAGCTCGCGCACATTGCCCGGGAATCCGTATTGCCGAAGAGCACGACGGGCAGAATCTGACAATTGTGGTCGGTCTATGCCCCACTCCGGGGCGATGCGATCGAGTGTGTGTTCGGCCAGCAGAAAGATGTCTTCGGCGCGCTCTCGCAGGGGCGGAACGCGTACTTCAATGACATTGATGCGATAGAACAGATCCTGGCGGAAGCTGCCCATCTCGACCAGCTTCTGCAGGTCCTTGTGGGTGGCGCTGAGGATGCGCACATCGATCGGAATCTCGCCATTGAAGCCGACCGGGCGCACCGCCTTTTCCTGGATGACGCGCAGCAACTTGACCTGCATGTGCATCGGAAGGTCAGCCACCTCATCGAGGAACAGGGTGCCACCGCTCGCCGCCTGGAACAGACCATCCTTGTCGGCACTGGCCCCGGTGAAACTGCCCTTGCGATGACCGAAGAATTCGCTCTCCATCAACTCGGAAGGAATGGCACCGCAATTGACCGGGACGAACGGCCCCGCTGCGCGTGGACCCAGATCATGCACCATGCGGGCAACCAGTTCCTTGCCGGTGCCGGACTCGCCGCAGATGAAAACCGGCGCCTGGCTGCGTGCGACTTTGGCGATAGTCTGGCGGACCTGTTCCATCGGCTCAGAATCGCCCAGCAGTCGCTCGTTGGAGACGGCCGCCTCGGCTTTCTTCGCCTCGCCCAGTTTCAGCGCCGTCTGCACCAGGCGCCGCAGCACCGAAAGATCGACCGGCTTCGATACAAAATCGAACGCGCCGTTCTTCAAGGCCTGCACGGCCGCATCGACATTGCCGAACGCGGTCATCATCGCGACCGGCAGCTGCGGATAATGACGGGTGATATGACTGACCAGATCCTGTCCATTGCCATCGGGCAGGCGCATGTCGGTGAAGCAGAGATCGTATTGGTGCTCCTTCAGCCGTTCATGCGCTTCGCGCACGGTTGCAGCGGTTTCCACCGTCAAGCCCATGCGGGTGAGTGTCAATACCAGCAGTTCGCGGATATCTGGTTCGTCATCGATGATCAGTGCGGTCTGGCGGGTCATGCTTGGGCCGCTCGCAGATTCTTGTAGGTGGACGGATGTTCTACCAAATCTGCGCACGCGGCGCCATGCGTATCGCAAACCGATCTCCCGCTCGCGCCTGTCGGAGAGACTGCAGCAGCCAGCCGCAACCGGCCTTTGCCCGGAATGCGGATTCTGGCCAGGGGCACTGAGGATTCAACACACGAGCGCCCTGTAGGGGTGATTCAACCCAGCCCAGGGCAACGCCCCGGGTAGAGACGGATAGGCGTCGGCGCCCTGAAGGGGCGATTGAATTGGCGTGCTGGAATCGTAGAGATTTGAATGGCCCCTTCAGGGCTGTTTGTTCATGCTGCGATTTACCCAGGGCGTTGCCCTGGGCTGGATTGATACGCGCCGTTGGCGCTCAAGAATCGCTCAGGCAGGCCATGCTCGGGTCAACCCCCTTCCGCAACCACCGCTGGCGCCACCCATCTCCAGTTCGCCGAACGACACCCTCATCCGGCGCTGTGCGCCACCTTCTGCCGCAGGCGGGAGAAGGGAATTGCTCAACCCTTCCGATCAGCTCGCTGGCGCCGTGCATCTCCAGGTCGCCGAACGACACCCTCATCCGGCGCTGCGCGCCACCTTCTCCCGCAGGCGGGAGAAGGGAATTGCTCAACTCTTCCGATCAGCTCGCTGGCGCCGTGCATCTCCAGGTCGCCGAACGACACCCTCATCCGGCGCTGCGCGCCACCTTCTCCCGCAGGCGGGAGAAGAGAATTGCTCAACTCTTCCGATCAGCTCGCTGGCGCCGTGCATCTCCAGGTCGCCGAACGACACCCTCATCCGGCGCTGTGCGCCACCTTCTCCCGCAGGCGGGAGAAGGGAATTGCTCAACCCTTCCGATCAGCTCGCTGGCGCCGTGCATCTCCAGGTCGCCGAACGACACCCTCATCCGGCGCTGCGCGCCACCTTCTTCCGCAGGCGGGAGAAGGGAATTGCTCAACACTTCCGATCAGCTCACTGGCGCCTCCCATCTCGAGCAAGCCGAACGACACCCTCATCCGGCGCTGCGCGCCACCCTCTCCCGCAGGCGGGAGAAGGGAATTGCTCAACACCTCCGATCAATTCGCTGACGGAGCTGTCTGAGTCGATGCCAGATACTCCTCTTCCGCGAGTCCACGCAGCACCTCGGGCTGGGCATGGAACGCGACCCGGAAGCAGGTGCCGCCGGCCGGGACCGGGATCAGTTCCAGCGTTGCCTGATTGGCCTCGCAGAGCTGGCGCGCGATGTAGAGGCCGAGACCGGTGCCATGCTCATTGGTCGTGAAGAAGGGATCGAATACGTGCGCGCGCAGCTTCTCGGGGATGCCCGGCCCGCGATCGACCACTTCCAGAACGGGCTGCCCGGAGTCGGTCAGCCGACGCGCGACAATCGAAACCCGCGCCGGCTGATCGGGCATGCGGCCGTGCCTGAGCGCATTCTTTGCCAGGTTCCAGATCACCTGCTGCAGCTGGTCGGAATCGAACACGACACTGATGCCGCCCTCGGGAATGATCGCGCGCAGCTCGTCACCGCCGAGCGGCTGGACACTGCGGAACTCCTCGACAAAGTGACTGACCCAGCGATTGAGCTGCAGCAGTTCGGGCTTGGAACGCTCGCGCCGTGACAGCTGCAGGATGTTCTCGACGATCGCATTCATCCGCAGGCATTGCGAGCGGATGATCTCCAGGAGTCGCAGGTCCGCATCGGGTAGTGCCTCGGATTCCGCCAGCAACTGTGCCGCGTGACTGATTGCCGCAAGCGGATTGCGCACTTCATGGGCGATGCTCGCCGAGAGCCGGCCCAGTGAACTCAGGGTCATCTGCTCAGCCTGACGGGTTGCCATGGTGGTGTCTTCGAGGAAGACGATCACCGAGCGCTGCGCCGACTGCGGCACCGCGACAAAGCGCGGGATCACCTCGATCGATCGCTCCACCAGGGCCGAAGGCGCGAAATCGGATTTGCCGCTGGAGCGCCAGTGTTCCAGTCGCCGCAGCAGTTCCGGTGAAATCAGCCC
This sequence comes from Pseudomonadota bacterium, assembly GCA_022843465.1. GTDB lineage: Bacteria > Pseudomonadota > Gammaproteobacteria > Xanthomonadales > Ahniellaceae > 0-14-3-00-62-12. The sequence continues at coordinate 7,743 of JALHNO010000016.1, forward strand.
GATGTCCTTGATCGTCGGGCTGGGATTGCCGAGCACATGCCAGGCCGATTCATTGATGCGCTGGATGCGGCCCTGGCCGTCAATGACCAGCACTCCCGACTTCATGCGCCGGATGATCAGGTCATTGAGCTGGGACAGACTCTCGACATCGGATTCTCGCGCCTCGACCAGCTTCTGGCGCTGACGCACCTCCTGACGCAGCAACTGCATCAGCGCGGAAACGGCAAGATAGCCAATGCCGACGAGGGCGACTTCGAGCAGACCGCGTTCCTCGACGGCGAGCAGGCGAATGCTTGCCCAGCGCTCCGCAAAACCGATCAGAACCGCCAGACTGGCGAACACGAACGCAATGCGCGGCGCCAGCAGCACACCACCGGAGGCCAGGTTGATCATCAGCAGCATGGCAATGCCGCCATCCATGCCCTGAGTGGCCAGCAGGGCGAGTCCGGCAACCGTGATATCGAGCGTCAGGCCAATCAGGGTGGGCGCGCTGCGGCGACCGCCCGCGGAAATCTCCCAGGCAAACAACAGTGACGCGCCGACCAGGAAGGCCAACGAGGCCCAGAGCGCCACGCCGGGGGCAACCAGATCCACCAGATCCTTGGCGAATGGGCTGAAACAGATGCCGACCAGCAGCATCGCCTCGAACAGGCGGAAAAGCCCGAAAAAATAGCGCTCGCGCCGCACCAGATCGATGTTGCGGACGAGATCGGCAGCGTTGCGGGGCTCGGGCTTGATGCTCAATGGGATAACGGTCGGGGGCAGTGGCCGGAGTATAGGCCGGCTGCATGCACTGCGATGCCATCCTGCGATGCAGTCGCACGCTCCGCCTGCCGAGCGCAACGCGCCTCCGGGGCTCGGAAGCACGCCTGCCCGCCCCACACAAGCCCTTTCATTGCCCCCGGTCTTTGGCACAATACGCGTCCCAACCTCGAACACCGGGCACGGACGGCTGTCACCAGCGTCGCCGTCAGGTGATCCCCTCTATAAGGTGCCTCATGAACTTCCACGAGTATCAAGCGAAAGTGCTGTTCGCCGACTACGCCATTCCTGTTCCGGCCGGTCGCGTTGCCAGCACGCCCGAGCAGGCCGCCGAGGCCGCCCGCGCGATTGGCGGCGAGCAGTGGGTCGTGAAGGCGCAGATCCATGCCGGCGGCCGCGGCAAGGCCGGTGGCGTAAAGCTCTGCAATACGCCCGACGCCGTGAAGGAAGCCGCGGCCAAGATGCTCGGCAGCAAGATGACGACCTATCAGAGCGCAGGCCGCGCCCTGCCAGTGAACATCGTGTTGATCTCGGAAGCCAATGACATCGAACAGGAGCTGTACCTGAGCGCCCTGGTCGATCGCGCCACCAAGTCGGTTTCCTTCATCGTTTCGGCTGCCGGTGGCGTCGATATCGAAACCGTCGCACGCGATACCCCGGAGCAGATCCACACCGTGGTGGTCGACTACGTGCAGGGACTGCAACCCTACCAATGCCGCAAGGTGGGCTTTGCGATGGGCCTGAACGCCAAGCAGGTCGGCCAGCTGACCAAGATCATGCAGGGTGTCTACCGCCTGTTCATGGACAAGGACATGAGCCTGATCGAACTCAATCCCCTGGCCATCGTCGCCAACGGTGATCTGATGGCGCTCGATGGCAAGCTCAACTCGGATGACAATGCCGAATTCCGCCATCCCAAACTGGCTGCGATGCGCGACATCAGCCAGGAAGACCCGGCCGAGGCCGAGGCCGCCGACCATCATCTGAACTATGTGCAGATGGACGGCAATATCGGTTGCATGGTCAACGGTGCCGGACTCGCGATGGCGACGATGGACGTGATCAAGCTCAATGGCAGCGAGCCGGCCAACTTCCTCGATGTCGGCGGCGGCGCCACCAAGGAGCGCGTGACCGAAGCGTTCAAGCTGATCCTGTCCTCGGACAAGGTCAAGGCCATCCTGGTCAATATCTTCGGTGGCATCGTCCGCTGCGACATGATCGCCGAGGGCATCATCGCCGCGGTCAAGGATGTCGGCGTGAAGATTCCGGTCGTGGTACGCCTTGAAGGCACCAATGTCGAGAAGGGCCGCGAACTTCTGGCCAATTCCGGCTTCAAGATCATCACCGCCACCGACCTCAACGATGCCGCCCGCAAGGCTGTCGCTGCAGTCGCCTGATTGGCACACGGAGCGGCGGCGCCGCGATTCGAACATCGACGACGCGGGTTGAATCGACCCGCGTCGCACCAACCAAGGATTTAGCATGAGCGTCCTCATCAACAAGAACACCAAGGTCATCTGCCAGGGTTTCACCGGCAGCCAGGGCACCTTCCATTCCGAGCAGGCGATCGACTACGGCACCAAATTGGTCGGCGGCGTGACGCCGGGCAAGGGCGGCAATACCCATATCGGTCTGCCGGTCTTCGACACCGTCGAAGACGCTGTCAACGAAACCGGCGCCGATGCCACGATGATCTTCGTGCCGCCCCCGTTCGCCGCCGATGCGATTCTCGAAGCAGCCGATGCCGGCATCCGGGTGATCGTCGCGATCACCGAAGGCATTCCTGTTCTGGACATGCTGCGGGTCAAGAACGCGCTGGCGCATTATCCGGACACCGTGCTGATCGGACCGAACTGCCCCGGCATCATCACCCCGGGCGAATGCAAGATCGGCATCATGCCCGGACATATCCACAAACCGGGCAAGATCGGCATCGTCTCGCGCTCGGGCACGCTGACCTATGAGGCCGTGTTCCAGACCACCAATGCCGGACTCGGCCAGAGCACCTGTATCGGCATCGGCGGCGATCCGATCAATGGCCTGAACTTCATCGATTGCCTGGGCATGTTCCAGGACGATCCGCAGACCGAGGGCATCATCATGGTCGGCGAAATCGGTGGCAGTGCCGAGGAAGAAGCCGCCGAGTTCATCACCGAATATGTCCGCAAGCCGGTGGTCGCGTTCATCGCCGGTGCTTCGGCACCGGCCGGCAAGCGCATGGGCCATGCCGGCGCGATCATTTCCGGTGGCAAGGGCACCGCAGCGGCCAAGTTCGCTGCGCTCGAAGCAGCTGGCGTGACCACGGTGAAATCGCCCGCCGATCTCGGCAAGGCGATCGAGGCAGCGCTGAAGTCGAAGCAGGGCTGAGTCACGCGTAGCGCTCCACCGCCCTGCTCCGATGAATTTCATCGGGCAGGGCGCGGCACCCTCCAGTGCGTTCCAAGGCAGGCATGAATCCGATCCGCATCGCGCTCGCCCAGTTCGATTTTCCGGCCGCTGCGGTCGAGCAGAATGCCGACCGCATCCTTGAACTCGCCGCGCGCGCGCGCGATGAACTCGGTGCCCGCCTGATCCTGTTTCCTGAACTCGCGATCTCGGGTTATCTGGCCGAGGATCTGTTTCTGCGCCAGAGTTTCATCGAAACCTGCGAAGATCAACTCGATCGCGTGATTGCCCATTTGCGCGGCATCGACGCCATCATTGGCCATCCCCTGCGCGAGGGCGATCGGCTGTACAACGCCCTGAGCTGGGTACGCGACGGCCGGGTGATCGTGCGCTATCGCAAGCAGGCGCTGCCCAACTACACCGTATTCGACGAAAAGCGCTACTTCAGCGCCGGCGACCAGGCCGCCATCGTGGAACTGGATGGCGTGCGCTTCGCGCCCCTGATCTGCGAAGACATCTGGGAGGAATTGCCAGCCGCGCGTGCCGTGCAGGCAGGTGCCGACGCCATCCTGGTGATCAATGCCTCGCCGTTCGATATCAGCAATCGCCAGCATCGCCACGATGAAGTGCGCGAGCGCGCACTCGCCCACAAGATCCCGATTGCTTATGTCAACGTGGTCGCTGGCCAGGATGATCTGGTGTTCGATGGCGGTGCCTTCTGCATCAATGCCGATGGCCAGATGCAGGGACCGGCGCCGGCGTTCGAGGACCATCTGCTGGCGCTCGACTATGTTGCCCACTCGCGCCGCTTCCACGCGGTCAACTGGCCGCAGGCCGAGGCGGATGATCGCGCGCGCTTCTATCGCGCGCTGGTGCGCAGCACCCGCGACTACATCCGGAAGAATCACTTTCCAGGCGTCCTGCTTGGCCTGTCCGGCGGTGTCGACTCGGCACTGACGCTGGCCATTGCGGTCGACGCCATCGGTGCCGACAAGGTCACCGCGGTGATGATGCCAACCCGCTACACCTCCCAGCTTTCACTGGACGAGGCGGCCGCCCAGGCACGACTGCTTGGCGTGCATTACCAGGTCATCAGCATCGAATCGGCATTCGAGACGCTGTGCACGGCACTCGCCCCCGCCTTCGTGGACAGCAAACCGGACGTCACCGAAGAGAATCTGCAGGCACGCATCCGCGGCATGATCCTGATGGCGCTGTCCAACAAGTTTGGTGCGATGGTGCTGAGCACCGGCAACAAGAGCGAGATGGCCTGCGGCTATGCGACCCTGTATGGCGACATGTGCGGCGGCTTCGCGCCGCTGAAGGACGTCTACAAGACCGAGGTCTGGGCGCTCTGCCATCACCGCAACGCGATCTCACCCGCGATTCCCGAGGCGGTGATCGCCCGGCCGCCTTCGGCCGAGTTGCGCCACGATCAGCTGGACCAGGATTCCCTGCCCCCCTACGAAATTCTGGATGCGATCCTGCAGCGCTACATCGAGGAAGATCGCTCGCGCGCCGAAATCAGCGCAGAGGGATTCGACCCCGATACCGTGCAGCGCGTAGTCAAGATGGTGCTGCGCAACGAGTACAAGCGCCGTCAGTCGGCACCCGGCCCACGCATCACCCGGCGTGCCTTCGGCCGCGACCGCCGTTATCCGATCACTACCGGATGGCGCTGAGCAGCGCGCAACTTTCTGCGTCAGAATGATCTGACACCCACCCCACTGCAACCCTGGATCGATCCGTCATGAGCAAGTCTTCGCGTACCCAAGGTCTTGGCACCCGCGCCATCCACGCTGGCCAGTCGCCCGATCCCAGCACCGGCGCGATCATGACGCCGATCTATGCCACCTCGACCTATGTGCAGGAAAGCCCCGGCGTCCACAAGGGCTTCGAGTACACCCGCTCACACAATCCGACCCGGTTTGCCTTCGAGGATTGCGTGGCCTCGCTTGAGGGCGGCAGCAAGGGATTCGCGTTTGCTTCGGGTCTCGCCGCGACATCGACCATCCTGGAAACGCTGGACAGCGGCAGCCATGTGATCGCGATGGATGACATGTACGGCGGCACGTTCAGGTTGTTCGAGCGTGTGCGGAGGCGCAGCGCGGGCCTGGATTTCAGCTATCTCGATCTGAATGACGAAGCCGCGCTGAAAGCCGCGGTGCGGCCCAACACGCGGATGATCTGGGTCGAGACACCGACCAATCCGATGCTGAAGCTGGTCGATCTGGCGAAGCTCGGCAAGTTCGCAAAAAAGCACGGTCTCGTGCTCGTGGTCGACAATACGTTCTGCTCGCCGATGCTGCAGCGGCCGATCGAGTTCGGCGCCGATATCGTCATGCATTCTGCGACCAAGTATCTCAATGGCCATTCCGATATCGTCGCCGGCATCGCCGTGGTCGGCGACAATGCCGAGCTGCGCGAGAAGCTGAGCTTCCTGCAGAATGCCGTCGGCGGCGTCGCCGGACCGTTCGACAGTTTTCTCGCACTCCGCGGCCTCAAGACCCTGCATCTGCGCATGCGCGCGCACTGCGAAAATGCGATGGAGCTGGCGCGCTGGCTGCAGCGACAGCCGTCATTGAAACGGGTGATCTATCCGGGCCTCAAGTCGCATCCGCAGCATGCGTTGGCGGGCAAGCAGATGGATGGCTACGGCGGCATGATTTCGATCGAGGTGAATGGCGGACTGCGCAAGGCACGACGCATGATGGAACGCTGCAAGCTGTTCGGACTTGCCGAATCACTGGGCGGCGTCGAGTCCCTGATCAATCATCCGGCCATCATGACGCACGCTTCCGTGCCCGCCGACAAGCGCAAGCGCCTCGGCATCAGCGATGCGCTGGTGCGGCTGTCGGTAGGCGTCGAGGACGTCGCCGATCTGCGCGCCGAACTGGAAGCCGCCTTGGCCTGAGAGAACGGCCCGTGGAGGGCGTCGCTCCTGCGACGCCTGGGGATGACCGACAGGCCATCGGCTCGCGTTCATTGAAGTGCGGATCGGAAGCCAGAGCCAAGGCGGCCGCGCAGGAGCGCGGCCCTCCGGGTTGGTCCAACCAGAACAGTGGCCGTGGAGGGCGTCGCTCCTGCGACGCCTGGGGATGACCGATAGGCCATCGGCACGTGCTCATCAAGGTATTGATCGGAAGCCAGAGCCAAGGCGGCCGCGCGGGAGCGCGGCCCTCCACATTCGCCCGACGAGAACGGTGGCCGTGGAGGGCGTCGCTCCTGCGACGCCTGGGGATGACCGACAGGCCATCGGCGCGCGCCCATCGAGGTATTGATCGGAAGCCAGTGCCAGAGCGGCCGCACAGGAGCGCCCCAGCTTGGGTGCCTCAGGTATTCTCGCGCCATGAACGAAGCGATTCATCGCAAGCAACCGGCTCATTGGATACCTGATCCGGATCACCCGAGCGTCATCGTTTTTGTCACCTGCTGCACAAAGAATCGGCGACCTTGCCTGCACCGGGATGAGGTGAAGGCAGCGCTATGCGCGGCGTGGCTATCCGCGGCCCAATGGCGGGTCGGTCGCTATGTAGTCATGCCGGATCATATTCATCTGTTTTGCGCACCGACGGCCGACGCCGAGCCCTTGCAGAAATGGATGGGGTACTGGCGCTCGCTGACCACACGTGCATTGGGTGAAGCCAAGGGCGCGCTGTGGCAACGCGAGTTCTGGGACCGGCAGCTTCGCCGGCAGGAATCCTATGCCGAGAAGTGGGAGTACGTCAGGTACAACCCGGTTCGGGCGGGGCTCGCCGATAGCCCCGATGACTGGCCCTATCAAGGTGAACTCCATTGTCTGGAATGGATTGCGGACAGTCGTTAGGTCAATTCCCGGCTCGTCGCCAAGGGCAGATCGTCGAGGGGACGGAAGCCAGAACCAGAGCCAGAGCGGCCGCGCAGGAGCGCGGCCCTCCAGATTCGCCCGACCAGAACGGTGGCCGTGGAGGGCGTCGCTCCTGCGACGCCTGGGAATGACCGATAGGCCATCGGCACGTGCTCATCAAGGTATTGATCGGAAGCCAGAGCCAAGGCGGCCGCGCAGGAGCGCGGCCCTCCGGGTTGCTCCAACCAGAACGGTGGCCGTGGAGGGCGTCGCTCCTGCGACGCCTCGTCACGACCGACAGGCCATCGGCACGTGCTCATCAAGGTATTGATCGGAAGCCAGAGCCAGAGCGGCCGCGCAGGAGCGCGGCCCTCCAAATGGTCCGGCCGGAGCGGCGACGCGGCCCTGCGGGTTGACTCGGTCAGACGCGCTGCCACAGCCAGGGCACAGCGAACGCCATCAGCAGCGCGCCGTACCCACCTGCCAGCGCATCATCGAGCATGGCGCCGAATCCGCCATGCAATTTGCGATCGGCGAGAGATGCTGGCCAGGGCTTGGCGATGTCGAGCAGGCGGAACAACAGAAATCCGATCAGCAACTCGGCCCACAACGGCATCGAGAAACCGATGCTCGGCCAGTAGGCGGTAGCGGGCAGCAGGGTGATCCAGAGTCCGGCCCACTCGTCCATCACGACAACGCCGGGATCCTCGCGACCGATCCTTGCAATTACCCAGCTGGCGGCAAAGACGCCCAGCACAAAGGCGACGACGCAGCCGATTGCAACCGCCCCTGCACCGTACTGCCGCAAAGCCAGATACGGAAGCAGGGCGGCCAGCGAACCGGTGGTGCCGGGTGCAAACGGAGAAAGACCGGATCCAAAGCCGCTGGCGATCCAGCCCCAGGGATGACGCATCAACAAGGAAATCTGTGCCGCACTCAGTCGGTTCATCCGAAGTGATCCCATCCCCTGCGCTCCAGATTGATCGCTTGCCCCATTGCGTCGAGCACCACCACGCCTGAGCCGGCACAGATGCAGCCAATGTCTGCGACCTGCCCTGCCCCGCTGGCCTGCAACGCGGCGAGCGCGTCGTCGACGCGCTCAACCGGAACGGTGAAACAAAGTGCGTAGTCGTCACCACCGGCGAGCATGCAGTCGCGTGCCCGTTCACTGCCCAACTGTTGCCGCAGTTCGGAATGACCTGGCATCTGCTCCACCCTGAGCTCAGCGCCCACGCCGCTGGCACGCAGCACATGACCCAGATCGGCGAGCAGTCCATCACTGATATCGATGGCGCTGCTGGCAATTCCACGCAGCGCCTGACCCGCCGCCACCAGTGGAACCGGCCGATTGAGCGCATCGATCCATTGCGCCGCAGGCGATCCAGCGGGGTCCGACGCGCCAGCGGCAAGTGCACCTCCCAGTCGCAGTGACAGACCCGCCGCAGCCCAGCCGAGCCGGCCGCAGATCAGGACTCGGTCGCCCACGGCGGCGCCGGCACGTGTCAATGCGCTGCCGGCGGGTACCAGACCGAGTGCGGTAACCGTAACGCTGAGCGGCCCGCGGGTGGTGTCGCCACCGACCAGGGCGATCTGGTGCTGTACCGCCAGCTCGGCGAAACCGCGTGCAAATGCACGCAGCCATTCGGCATCCGGGCTGGGCAGACTCAATGCCAGCAGGCACCAGGCAGGACGCGCGCCCATCGCAGCAAGATCGGAAACATTGACCGCGAGCGCCTTCCAGCCGATGTCTTCTGGCGCGGTGTCGAGCGGGAAATGCCGGCCGGCAATCAGCATGTCGGTGCAGGCCACCAGGTGCTGACCCGGCGGCACCTGCAGCACGGCGGCATCGTCACCATTGCCGAGCACCACGTCGGCGCTGGCGAGCGTGCATTCCTGGCGGATGATATCGATCAGCTCGAACTCGCTCAGCGCCATACGGTGCTCACAGGATGTCGGAACCGCACCCCTGCCCGGCCAGCAACGCATTGCGGCGGGCACGGGGCGCCACCCATCGATCAGCGGCGATACTCGACGCCACGACACTGCGCCGCGAGCTTGTCGAGCACACCATTGACATAGGTGTGACCGAAATCGGCACCGAAGCGCTTGGTGGTCTCGATGGCCTCGTTGATCACCACACGGTAAGGCACATCGGGACGATGCATCAACTCATAGGCGCCAAGACGAAGCACTGCGCGTTCGATCGGATCGACCTGGTCGACCTCGCGATCGAGGAAGGGCTTGAGCGCCGCGTCGAGTTCGACACGACGCTGCTCGATGTTCACCAGCAGATTTTCGAAGTAGTCGAGATCGGCGACTTCCATTTCCTGCTCGTGCTTGAACTGGCCGATGATGCCGCTCATCGGCGTGCCTGACACCTGCCAGGCATAGAGTGCCTGCAGGGCGCGGCGGCGCGCGCGACTGCGCGCGGCCAGATCGATTCCTTCGGGGCGGGCATGATGCTGACTCATCGGAACAGGTCCTCGTCGAGCTCAAGATCGCCCAGACCATCAAGCATCTGATCGTAGGCGGCATCGATCGCCGAGACCACGCCCAGGGTTTCCAGTGCCGCCTGCGCGGCCTCGGCGCCCTTGTTGCCATGGACACCGCCGGCACGGTCGAGCGCCTGCTGTTCGTTGTCGCAGGCGAGCACGCCATTGCCGATCGGTATGGCGTGTTCCAGCGACACCTGCATCAGACCACGCGCCGACTCGTTGCTGATCACATCGAAGTGCGCAGTATCGCCGCGGATCACGCAGCCCAGCGCGATGATGGCGTCGAAGCCCTGGGTCTCGGCCAGCGTATACGCAACCACCGGCAGCTCCCAGGCACCGGGCACGCGCACCAGCACAATGGCATCGGGTGCCACACCCGCGGCGGCGAGCGCCTGCAGGGCGCCGTCGATCAGGCGATCGACGATCGGCGCATTGAAGCGCGCCGCGGCAATGGCGATGCGCATGCCGTCGGTGGACACATCAGGGTCGAGCTGTTGCACGCCAGTGCGCAGCAGGTCGATGGACGGCACGGCGGCCGCGGCTTTCTTGGAAATCTTGCTCATGGGGATCATCCAGATGCGACCGCGGCGGCGGTCGATGCGCGCATCGTTCAGGGAGTCCCTGGCGGCGATGCATAGTCTACCACCTCGAGCCCAAAGCCCGAGAGCCCCAGAAACCGGCGTTGGGTTCCGATCACGCGGAGCCGGTGCACGCCCAGGCCAGCCAGGATCTGGGCGCCGAGGCCGCTGCTGCGCCAGACATCGGCGGCCGCTGCCGCCTGGCGATCCCGGCGCAGGCGACGCAGCCATTGCTCGGGGTCGGCCGCTTCGCCGAGGGCAACGAACACGCCACATTCGGCTGCGGCAATCGTCGCCAGCGCACGATCGGCCGAAACGCCGACCGCAGGATCGGTCAGCTGCATCACGTCGCTGAGCACATTGCCGACGTGCACGCGCACCGGGACCACGGTATCGGCTGTCCACTGTCCGCGCGACAGCGCAAAATGCAGGGCGCGGCTGTAGCGATCACGCCAGACGCTGAGATGGAAGCGGCCGTGGCGGGTATCGACTTCCTGTTCGAACTCGCGCTGCAGCGAGGGCTCGGCCTGCATCCGGAAGCGGATCAGATCAGCCACCGTGCCCATCTTGAGCCCATGGCGAGCGGCGTACTCCTCCAACTCCGGACGCCGCGCCATGCTGCCGTCCGCGCTCATGATTTCGACCAGCACTCCGGCCGGCTCCAGGCCGGCCAGCCGCGCCAGATCGACACTGGCCTCGGTGTGCCCGGCGCGCACCAGAACGCCGCCCGGTTGCGCACTCAAGGGAAACACATGGCCAGGCTGGTTGAGATCCGCTGCCACCGCGTCGGGGCTGACCGCGGTCCGTATGGTATGGGCCCGGTCGAACGCCGAGATACCGGTACTGACGCCCTGAGCGGCCTCGATCGAGACCGTGAAGGCGGTCCGGTTGCGGGCACGATTGTCGCTGACCATCGGCGGCAGCTGCAGGCGCCGGCAGCGCTCGTCGGTCATCGCCAGACAGATCAGTCCGCGCGCATGCGTGGCCATGAAGTTGATGTCTTCCGGCCGCACCAGCGCGGCGGCCATGATCAGATCGCCTTCGTTCTCGCGATCCTCATCGTCGAGCATGATCACCATGCGGCCGAGCCGGATTTCTTCCAACAGTTCCGGTACAGATACGAACGCCATGCGAGGGACTCCGGGTAGACCCGGCATTGTAATCGATGCGGGCGGACTGCGGCCTGCGAACCCCTGCCTGCGCCTGGCTAGCCGCGCTGTGGCAGCATCAGCCGCTCGGCATAGCGCGCCATCAGATCGACCTCAAGGTTCACCCGATCACCGATCCGGGTGCGGCCGAATACCGTGTGCTCCAGGGTATGCGGAATCAGATTCACGCCAAAGCTGGTCGCGTCGACATCATTGACGGTCAGGCTGACCCCATCGATGGCGATCGAGCCCTTGGCCGCCAGGTAGCGCTCCAGTGCCGCCGGCAATTCGAAACGCCAGCGCTGCGAGCGCCCATCGGCAGCCACCGAGCGCACGCTGGCTACCGCATCGACGTGGCCACTGACCAGGTGCCCGCCCAGGCGATCTCCCAGACGCAGGGCCTTCTCCAGATTGACCGGCGTCGCCACCGCCCAGCCGCCGAGCGTGGTGCAGGCCAGGGTCTCGTTGGAGACGTCTACCGCGAAGGCACTGAGACCAAGCTCGACCGCGGTCAGACAGACACCGCTGACCGCGATGCTGTCGCCGAGCCGGACATCGGCGAGATCCAGCGCATCCGATTCGATCCACATCCGGACATCGCCGGCGCGCTGCTGCACCGAACGCACCCTGCCGGTGGCCTCGATCAATCCGGTAAACATGGGACGTTCTCCCGCTGCGGGCGCAGGCGCAGCCTGATGTCATCGCCAAATGATACGCAGTCCTGCAACTGCCAGCGTGCCCGCTGCGCCATGGTCGCTGGCGAATCCAGTTCGAACAGCGGACGCGCCGAGCTGCCCAGCAAACTGGCATTCTGGTAGACCAGCAGTTCATCAACCAGACCGGCAGCCAGCAGGGCGCCAGCCAGGCGCGCACCGCATTCGACATGCAGTTCATTGACATCGACGCGGGCAAGCCCGGCCAGCAGCCAGGCAGGATCCAGCCGCGCTTCGCCAGCGCTGCCGACGGCAGTCGACCAGGCGTCAGAACGTACGACCTCTGCGCCCGCTTCGCGCAGTGCGCGTTCTGATTCAGCGCTCGCCTGCTGACTGCAATGAACCATCGTCGTTGCTGTGGCTGCCAGTATCCGCGCGGTCGGCGGCGTACGCAGCAGGGCATCAAGCACGATGCGGCGCGGTGAGGTGTGCGCCACGTCGATACGGACATCGAGGCGCGGGTCGTCCTGCAGGACCGTGCCGACTCCGGTCAGGATGGCGCTGGATCGCGCGCGCCAATGCTGCACATCGGCGCGCGCGGCAGGCCCGGTGATCCATTGCGAGCTGCCGTCGGCGAGCGCGGTGCGCGCGTCCAGGCTGCAGGCCATCTTGATGCGCACGAACGGCCGGCCGCGCTCGATCCGGCTGAAGAATCCGGGATTGAGTTCACGTGCAGCTTCGCGCATCAGGCCGGTCTGTACGAGCACGCCGGCAGCGCGCAGGCGGGCCAGGCCGCGACCATCGACCTGATCAAAGGGATCTTCAGAAGCCACCACCACGCGGGCGATACCTGCTCGCAACAGCGCATCGGCGCAGGGCCCGGTGCGACCAGTGTGGGCGCAGGGCTCCAGCGTGACATACGCGGTCGCGCCACGTGAGCGCGCGCCTGCCTCGGCAAGCGCATGCACCTCGGCATGGGCTTCACCGGCGCGCTGGTGATAGCCGCTGCCCACCACTTCACCGCCGTGCGCAATCACGCAACCCACGCGCGGGTTGGGCTGGGTGGTGTACAGACCGCGTGCAGCGAGGCGCAGTGCCGCTGCCATGTGCGCGTGATCGATCGCTGTAAAGTGATCCGTGGTCATGCTGCCGCCGACCCAGGCGCGATCGCCATCACATCGACCTGTGCGTTGCCCAGCGGCATCCGGTCGATGCTGGCCCAACCCAGTTTCTCGTAGAACGCGCGCTGGCCTTCGGTGTACAGATGCAAGCGGACAACGTTGAGCTCGGCAGCGATCTGCACACAATGCCGCACCAGGGCGATGCCGTGACCCTGGCCGCGATAGGCCGGCAGCACCAGCAGACTGGCCAGCCAGGGCGAGTAGTCGCGGATCCGTTCGTCATCGTTCTGCAGCAGACTGACCGAGCCGATCACGGCGCCGTCGGCTGGATCGAGGCCGAGCATCGTGGTTGGAATCGCAGCACGATGAACATGTGTCTGCAGTTCGGCACAGGCAGCCGGTTCGCTCCAGTCCGGCAGCAGGGCACCCCACTCCGCGTAATGCAGGCGGGCGAGCACGGGCGCCAGCGGCATATGATCCGCGAGGAAGGCGAAACGCATCAGGAGTTCTTGCGCGAACCGGGAACTGCAGGTGCCGGCTCATCCTGCAACAGGGACATCTGCTTGCCCTCAAGCGCCGGCAAGTCGCGCTCGAGCTGCTCGACTTCTTCGCGGAACGCCTGGACATCCTCGAAGCGCCGGTAGACCGATGCAAATCGCACATAGGCGACCTGGTCGATACGCCGCAATTCCGCCATCACCCAATCACCCAGCTTGCGTGAGATGACTTCGCGGTCCCCGATGGCGCGCAGCTTGCGCTTGATGGTATCGATGGCGGCATCGATGGTGTCACTGCCAGCCGGCCGCTTGTGCAGGGCACGTTCAAGACTGGAGCGGATCTTGCGCTCGTCGAAGGACTCGCGGCGGCCATCCTGCTTGACGATCGCCGGCAATTTGAACTCGACGGTTTCAAACGTCGTGAAGCGCTCGCCACACTGCTCGCAGGCGCGACGCCGGCGCACCTGGGTGCCGTCCTCGGTCAGCCTTGAATCGACGACGCGGGTGTCTTCGTGGTGGCAGAACGGACAATGCATGCGGTCGGATGTTGGCCTTCAGTTGCTACTGCGTGCATACGGGCACGGCGCCCGCAGCGGCTGTCGCCACCAGCATAGCGCCCACTCAGGCCGACCAGAAGCCGTGGCGCCGGCTGATGCACGCGGTCGCCCGTGCGCGATCCGCTCAGACGTAGACCGGGAAACGCCGGCACTGCAGGGTGACGTTGTCGCGGACACCCGCGATCACCGCCTCATTGCCCGGCTCATCGAGCACATCGCAGATCCAGTTGGCCAGTGCCACGGCTTCCGGTTCGCGATAGCCGCGCGTGGTGATGGCCGGGGTGCCCAGGCGCAGACCCGAGGTGACGAAGGGCGAGCGTGGATCATTCGGCACCGCATTCTTGTTGACCGTGATATGCGCCTTGCCGAGCGCTTCTTCAGCGTCCTTGCCGGTGACATCGCGCCCGATCAGATCGACCAGGAAAAGATGGTTCCTGGTGCCACCGGAGACAATCTTGTAGCCGCGCTTGATCATCGCATCCGCCATCGCCTGCGCGTTCAGCACGACCTGGTGCTGATAGCTCTTGAACTCCGGGCTGAGCGCTTCCAGAAAAGCCACCGCCTTGGCGGCGATCACGTGCATCAGCGGTCCGCCCTGGGTACCCGGAAACACCATCGACTGGAATTTTTTCTCCAGTTCCGGATTGGATTTCGCCAGGATGATGCCGCCGCGTGGACCGCGCAGGGTCTTGTGCGTGGTCGAAGTGACCACATCGGCATGCGGGACCGGATTGGGATATTCGCCAGCGGCAACGAGGCCCGCGACATGGGCCATGTCCACGAAGAAATAGGCGCCGGCCGCCTTGGCAATGGCGGCGAACTTCGACCAGTCGATGATCTGCGAGTAGGCCGAAAACCCCGCGACGATCATCTTCGGCTTGTGTTCCTGAGCCAGCCGCTCGACCTCATCGTAATTGATCAGACCGGTATCGGGGTCGATGCCGTATTGCACGGCCTTGAACAACTTGCCGGAGAAATTGACCTTGGCACCATGGGTCAGATGGCCGCCATGGGCGAGGCTCATGCCGAGGATGGTATCGCCCGGCTGCAGCAGAGCCAGATAGACCGCGGCATTGGCCTGCGAGCCCGAATGCGGCTGGACGTTGGCATAGTCGGCGCCGAACAGCTGCTTGACGCGCTCTACGGCCAGCCGTTCGGCGACGTCGACATGCTCGCAACCACCGTAGTAGCGCTTGCCGGCATAGCCTTCGGCGTATTTATTGGTCAGCACCGAACCCTGTGCCGCCATCACCCGCGGGCTGGCATAATTTTCCGACGCAATCAGCTCGACGTGATCTTCCTGGCGCTGGGCCTCGGCGCGCATGGCCGCATCAAGCTCGGGATCGAACACACTGATCGGGCTGGTTTCCTTGAACATGGGCGCATTCCTGGCAGGTCGGGGCAGACCATGATGGTAGCCGGCCGAAGCGGACAGGCGAAGTCTTGGCCGTGAGCGCCGCAGAATTGCCAGACTGCGGCCGGGGCGCCCGAAGCAAGCGGCCGCCAATTAGACTGTGCCGGATGATTTCAGCCATCGCACCCCAATTTGAAGCCGCCCTGCAGCGCAATCGTCCCGACCTGGCGCTGGCCATCGCCGAGGACCGGACCGCGACGGCCCCCGAAGATGCCGGGGCCTGGCACTGCCAGGGTCACGCGCTTGAGAACCTCGGTCAGCTCGACGCTGCCGAGTCCGCATTCGAGCATGCCCGCAATCTGGACCCGAGCCTGATCCGGTTTCGATTTTCGCTCGGCGGCCTGCGCTTTCAGGCCGGTGACTGGAACGCGGCAGGCCGCCACTTCGCAGCCTGCGTGCGCTTCCATCCGGACTGGAAGGACGCCTGGATGAATCTTGCGCGTGCCCAGTTGAAGTCGGGCGCGGCAGCCGAGGCCGAGCGCTCCGCGGCGCAAGCCAGCCTGCTAGCGCCCACCGACACCCAGACCCTGCTGCTGCAAGTCGCCTGCGCCGAGGCCGCGACGGCCGACGCGGGCGCCCTGCTGGCGCTCCGCGAACGCATCGCGGACTTGCAGCCGCACAGTGCCGAGGCCCAGTTCCTGCTGGCGATGGCGCATTGGGCACTGCGCCAGCATGGGCCGGCCCATGCCAGTCTGGCGCGCTGCCTGCAGATCGACCCCGATTTTCTCAGCGCGCACTGGCTGGCCACGCAATTGCCCGCGCAGTCGCAGTATCTCGACAGTGCCGAGCGTGCCGGATTCCTCGCACACTGGCGCGCCGGCATGCAGCGGATCGCCGCATTGCCGCTGGAGTCCGCGCGCCTGCGCCCGCACTGCGCGGCGATCATGCAATTGCCGACCAATTTTCACCTGGCCTATCTGGGCCAGCCATTCGTTGAGTTGCAAAAGGAGTACGGCGCGGTCGTCGCGCGCATCTCGGCCAGTGTCTGTGGCGCTGCGCAGGTGCCGATTCGACCGATCCAACGTGCCCGGCGCCGCATCGGTGTGATCTCGGCCATGCTGCATCAGCATTCGGTCAGCAAGCTGTTCATGCCGGGCTTTGTTGCCCTGGATCGCAGCCGGTTCGAGGTGATCGGCTTTGGCCTGCGCGACGCCCGCGATGCCTGGACCGAGCGCTATCAGCGCGAACTCGATGCCCTGCACATCGGCAAGGACAGCCCCGAGCGCTGGGCGCAGCGGATCGCTGCCGCCGATCTCGATGTGCTGGTCTACCTCGATGTCGGCATGCATGGCCTGGCCAGCAGCCTGGCCGCGCTGCGGCTGGCGCCGGTGCAGGCCGTCCTCTGGGGCCATCCCATCACGACCGGCCTGCCCAGCATGGACTGGTTCATCAGCTGCGCTGCCATGGAACCTGCCGATCATCAACAGCACTACAGCGAACAGGTCCTGCTGCTGCCCGGGGTGGGCTGCATGTTCGAGCCGCCCGAGTTCGCGCCCGATCCGGTCCTGCTCGCCCAGTTCGCAGCGCGCGGTGACCGCATGCGCGCCGCCTGCCTGCAGAATGCCGAGAAGATCACACCGGCGCATGACCCGGTGTTCGCGCAACTGCTGGCACGCGTCCCCGGCCTGCACCTGAGCTTCGTTCCAGGCCTGATGGAATCTGCCATCCCGCGCTTCCGTCAGCGCCTGTCCGCGGCCTGCGCCGCACATGGTGTCGATGCCGATACCCGGATCAGCATTCACCCGCGCATGAGTCAGTCGCAATTCGCGGCAGTGACGGCAAGCCAGGATTTCGTGCTCGATTCGATGGAATGGTCGGGTGGCGTCACTGCGCTGGAGACCTTCTGGCTCGACAAGCCCATTGTGAGCCTGCCCGGCAAGCTGATGCGCGGCCGTCATACCAGCGCCATGCTCGGCCTCATGCAGATCGATGAATTGATCGCCGACAGTGAGTCCGACTACATCGAACGCGCGCTGCGACTGGCGACCGATCCGCAGTGGCGCCAGCAGCTGTCCGCGCGGGTCGCCGCGCGCAAACACAGTCTGTTCCGCGATGCCGGAGCCCAGGACGCGCTCGCCGCATGGCTGGCCACGGTACAACCGGAATAGCCGCTGCATGAGCCGTCAATCTCTGGAACTCGCCATCCGCAACCGCGACTACGTCGGCGCCCTTGCGCTCGGCGAGGCGCTGTTCCGCGCTGAGCGACCGGATCCCGATATCGGTGCCATGCACGGCCATGTGCTGCAGCAGTTGGGCAGGCACGCAGACGCCCGGCGCGTACTCGACCTGATCAAGTCGGCGCGGCCGCAGCTGGCTTCGGTCTGGATCGATCTCTGCAATGCCTGCATCGCGCTTGAGGACTGGGACGCGGCAGCTCGTAGCCTCCGTCACTTCCAGACCCTGCTGCCACAATCGGCGGCGGGCTGGTTTGCCGGAGCACAGATTGCTTTCGCAGGCGGTCGCCACGGCGATGCGGAAGCCGCGTTTGCGCGGGCGGCGGCAGCGCACCCGAGCTGGGTCGAGCGGCGCTTCAGACTCGGCAACAGCGCGTTCGATCAACAACGATTCGCCGATGCTGCGGTTCACTACCAAGCCTGCGTCCGACTGCGTCCAGACTGGCTGGAAGCGCGACTCAACCTGGTCTCCAGCCTGAGCCTGGCGGAGCGCTATGCCGATGCACTGGTACAGGTGCGGCTGGCAGGCGAGCGCTTTCCCGATGAGGTTCGCCTGCTGGTGCGCTATTCGCAGTTGCTCGATCTGGTCGCGAGTCCCGAAGCGGAACGACTGGCGGTACGTCAGCGCTGGATTGAAGCGGAGCCAGAATCAGCGCAGGCCCAGCTTGCCTATGCCAATGCCCTGAGTGCAGTGGGCGAGAACGAGCGCGCGCATATGCACTACCAGCGCGCGATTGCGCTGGATCCCGGGCAACTGCAGGCGCGCTGGACCGCCCTGCACCTGCCGCGCACCTCGGTGTTTTCCGACGATGAAGAGATGCAGGCCTTTGCGCGGCAATGGCGTGCCGACCTCGCCTTCTTTGAATCCCTGCCCGAGCCCCCGGACTCCGCCAGTTGCCGCCGCCTGATCAACAGCTGCGCCAACTTCAGTCTCGCCTACCTGGGAAGCGATCTGCGCAGCGACTACGAGCGCTACGGTGCCGTGCTGAAAAAGCTGTGCGATCGTGTGCTGCCGGCACCACCGCCAGCGCGGCCGGGCCCGGATTCGGCGCGCGTACGCGTCGGCGTGATGTCGGCGCACTTTCATTGGCACTCGGTATCGCGGGTCTGGCGCGACCTCCTGCTCGGGCTGGACGCCGGCAGAATCGAGTTGGTCTGCTTTCACCTCGGCCAGCACGACGATGCCTCGGTAGCGGCCTGGCGTGCGCGCGCCGATCTGTTCATCGAGGGCAGCCGCGATGTACTGGGCTGGCATCAGGCACTGATCGATACGCCGCTCGATGTACTGGTATTCCTGGATCTCGGCATGCATCCGGTCAGTCAGGCGCTGGCGACCCAGCGCTATGCGCGCGTGCAATGCACCACCTCCGCGCATCCGGTCACCAGTGGTCTGGCCGCGGTCGACTACTACCTGAGCTCGGCAGTTGCCGAGGCCGAGGACGCAGATCGGCACTACAGCGAGTCCCTGTGGCGACTGCCGGGACTGGCCTGGGCCTATACGCCAACGGACGCAAGCCCGTCGGCACCGGCATCGGTGCGCCCGCCATCACTGCCAGGCAGCAACGCCGGCAGCGATGACGGCGGGCCGATCAGATTCTATTGCGCGCAGAACGGCGTCAAGCTGCTGCCGCAACACGATGCGATCTTTGCGCGGATTCTGGCTGGCGTACCCGATTCCCTGCTGAGCCTGACGCCGCGTCTGAACAGCAATGGCAGCGCGCGCCTGCGCGCACGCATGCAGCCGTCGCTGCAACAGCACGGGCTCGACCCTGATCGCTGCCTGCACATCCACCCCGAGTTCGACTATGCCGGCTATCTCGGCGTCCTTGCGCAGGCCGACGTGATGCTGGACACGATGCTGTTCTCGGGCGGACTTACCTCGATGGATGCGCTCAGCCGCGATCTCCCGATCGTCACCCTGCCCGGCCAGTTGCTGCGCAGCCGCCAGACCATGGCGATGCTGAAGATTCTGCAACTCGATGAACTGATCGCCACCGATGTCGATGACTATGTGCGGATTGCCGTGCGGCTGGCGCGCGAGCCGCATTGGCGCGCAGATCTGCGTGGCCGCATCGCCGAGCGCAAGCACCGGCTGTTCGAATACGCCGCAACGGTAAGCGCCCTGCAGGATTTCCTGCTTGACGGGGCGCCATCCGATCGCCGCCCATCAGTTCTGTAGTGCCGACTCCACTGCCGCCAACCAGTCGCGAGCGAAGCTGTGGATATCGAACAACGGCGAGTCAGTGCGCGCGCCGAGCAGACGCTCACGCGCAGCGTGCAAGGCCGCCGGCTCGGCCAGACTCAGCGCGATTTCGACATACTGATCCGGCTGCTCGGCCACCCAGTCCGCGCAGCCGTGGGCATGCAGCAGGGCCGCGCTCTGGCGACCGACCAGGGTCCGGCCACGCAGCGCGACCACGGGCACGCCCATCCACAGCGCGTCGAAGCTGGTCACGCAGCCATTGAACGGGAACGGATCCAGCGCGATATCGATCTCGCCGTAATGCGCCAGGGTCTCGGCATAATTGCTGAATCCACGTGCATGTATCCGCTCGGCCGCAATGCCGCAATCGACAAAGCGCTGCCGCGTGTACGCCAGTGTCGCCAACTCGTCCAGCGCAGCGGCCTGCAGATGCAGACGCGCGGCTGGCAGCTGAGCCAGCAGCTCAGCCCAGCAGGCCAGCGTGGCATCGGTCAGCTTGGACAGCCGATTGAACGAGGCGAAGCGCGGTCCGCGGAGATTGGCAGCTCGGCGCTGCGGGATCTCCTGCCAAGCCTGCGGCGGCGCATAGGCAAACCGGGTGTGGGGCAGTCGCAGCAGCCGCTCACTGAAGGCCGCCTCGTCGCCGTGCGGGCTCAGCACCGGATCGCTGAGAAACAGATCCATTGCCGGCACGCCGGTGCTGGCAAACCAGTCGCCCCAGCTGACCTGCAGCGTTGCCATGCGCGCTGCAAAGGCGCGCAGCCGGTTGCCAGGTGCGTGCCCGCAGAGATCAACCAGCACATCGAGTTCATCGGCGCGAAGGCATTGCACCAGGGCTGCGTCATCCAGCGCCTGCACGTCGCGCCAGTGTGGCGCCAGCGCGCGGAAGCGCGGGGTCTGGGCATCGTTATAATCGAATCCGGAGTACAGGTGCAGCTCAACGCCGAGCGCACGCAGTTCGTGCAGCAGGGGCAGGACCAGACTGGCCATCGGCCCGGCAGCAAACCGCGGCGAGTAGAAGCCGATCCTGCGCGATCCGGTGTGCCGGGTCGACAGGGATCGCAGGGCGTGACCCGCACAGAACCTGGCTGCCCAACTTTGTGCAAGCGCATGCTGCTGTAACCCATCCGTCTCCGGCTGAAAACAGCTCGCGATCAAGGCGGCACTGGCATAGTCCGGATTGTCCGGCGCCTGGGCACAGGCAGCCTGGTAGTCCGACCGCGCAGTTTCATGACGCGCCAGATCGGACAGGACATTGGCACGCAGCAGATGCGCATCGGGATCATTGCCGCCGTCATCGAAGTAGTCGTTCCAGACTGCCAGAGCTGCGCTCGGCTGGCCGCCGAGGCTCAGTTCGCGGCCATGGCGAAACTTCGCCCGCAGCACCTGGCCGGCGATATCGGCATCCGGGCGCAGTCGTTGCGCCTGCAGCAGGGCCTGAAGCGCCTGGCCATGTCGGTCCATACCGTCCAGCGCCTGTGCCAGATTGAACCAGGCGGCGTAGGAGTCCGGGTTCAACGTGCTCGCCCGCTCGGCGTCGCGGCGCGCGCCTTCGAAGTCGTCCCCGGCCAGCAGCACCACCGCCCGATTGGCCAGGATGGCGGCATTGCCCGGCTGCCGGTCCAGCGCCTGCTGCAGACAGCGCAGCGCGTCTGCGGAGTCGCCGAGCTGATGCCTGAGCATGCCCAGCATATGCCAGGCGTCGCTCAGGTCGGCCAGGTCGATGGCCCGTTGATACGCCTCGGCAGCTGCCTCCAGCGAGCCTGCGCGGTGCAGATCCAGGCCACGCCTGAGCCAGTCGCGCGCATCAGTCATCGGATGGACAGCCCGATTGGCTGGACTTGACCAGCACAAGCCCGGACAATTCCCGCCCTTTCCCCGAGTTTGACGAATCCGCCATGCAATACATCTACACCATGAATGGGGTGAGCAAGACCGTGCCGCCCAAGCGCACGATCATC
Source organism: Pseudomonadota bacterium (assembly GCA_022843465.1). Classification (GTDB taxonomy): domain Bacteria; phylum Pseudomonadota; class Gammaproteobacteria; order Xanthomonadales; family Ahniellaceae; genus 0-14-3-00-62-12. Next base: position 29,517 of record JALHNO010000016.1, read on the forward strand.
AAGGACATTTCGCTGTCCTTCTTTCCGGGCGCCAAGATCGGACTGCTGGGTACCAATGGTTCCGGCAAGTCGACGGTGCTGCGCATCATGGCGGGCGTGGATACCGAGTTCAATGGCGAGGCGCGGCCGCAGCCCGGCATCAAGGTCGGCTATCTGGAGCAGGAGCCCAAGCTGCATCCCGAGAACACCGTGCGTCAGGAAGTCGAACTCGGCATGGGCGAAGTGGTCGAGGCGAAGGCCAGGCTCGATGCCGTCTACGCCGCCTACGCCGAACCCGATGCCGATTTTGATGCCCTCGCCGCCGAACAGGCCAAACTCGAGGCGATCATCGCCGCCAGCGACGGCCACAATCTCGACCACCAGTTCGAGATCGCCGCCGATGCCCTGCGCCTGCCGGCCTGGGATGCCCTGATCGGCACGCTCTCCGGCGGCGAGAAGCGCCGCGTCGCGCTCTGCAAGTTGCTGCTGTCCAAACCCGACATGCTGCTGCTCGATGAGCCGACCAACCATCTCGATGCCGAGTCGGTCGCCTGGCTGGAGCAATTCCTGACGCGCTACACCGGCACCGTGGTCGCCGTCACCCATGACCGCTACTTCCTCGACAATGCCGCAGAGTGGATTCTCGAACTCGACCGTGGCCGCGGCATTCCGTGGAAGGGCAATTACTCTTCCTGGCTGGAGCAGAAGGACGCCCGCATCTCCCAGGAAGAATCCGGCGAGAAGTCGCGCAAGAAGGCGCTGCAACAGGAACTCGAATGGGTGCGCCAGAATGCCAAGGGCCGCCAGTCCAAGAGCAAGGCGCGTCTGGCACGCTTCGAGGAACTCAACTCGATCGAGTACCAGAAGCGCAACGAGACCAATGAAATCTACATCCCGATCGGCGAGCGCCTCGGCGACAACGTCATCGAGTTCAAGCATGTCAGCAAGGGCTTTGGCGATCGTCTGCTTATCGACGATCTGTCATTCCGGCTGCCGCCCGGCGGCATCGTCGGTGTGGTCGGCCCCAATGGCGCCGGCAAGTCGACCTTGTTCAAGCTGATCACCGGGCAGGAGAAACCCGATTCCGGCGAAGTCCTGATCGGTCAGAGCGTGCAGCTCGCCTATGTCGATCAAAGCCGCGATGCACTCACCGCCGAGAACAACGTCTGGCAGGAAATTTCCGGTGGCCGCGACATGATCACGGTCGGCAAGTACGAGACGCCGTCGCGCGGCTATATCGGCCGCTTCAATTTCAAGGGTGCCGATCAGCAGAAGCTGGTCGGTCAGCTCTCCGGTGGTGAGCGCGGCCGTCTGCATCTGGCCAAGACCCTGATGACCGGCGCCAATGTGCTGCTGCTCGACGAACCCTCGAATGACCTGGATGTCGAAACCCTGCGCGCACTCGAAGACGCCCTGCTCGAGTTTCCCGGCTGCGCGGTGATCATCTCGCATGATCGCTGGTTCCTCGATCGCATCTGCACCCACATCCTGGCCTTCGAGGGCGACTCGCATGTCGAGTTCTTCCCCGGCAACTACAAGGAATACGACGCCGACCGCCATCGTCGTCTGGGCTCGGACGCCGATCAGCCGCATCGCCTGCGCTACAAGGCATTGAAGTAGTCGCCCGAGCCGATGGCCTGGCACGATTGCGCGATCGCGCCTCGCAAGCCGCGCTTGTTCCCCTCTCCCGCTTGCGGGAGAGGGCTACTGAGGGGCTCCAATCCCCTCTCCCGCTTGCGGGAGAGGGTTAGGGTGAGGGAATCAACACAGGATCATCCGCACAGCGCGTGCTCCGCACAAGACCCATGTTCGCGGACAAGTGCAGATTGCTTCGCAAGCCTGCCTCACTGCTGATCCTGTACCCGGTAGCCCAGAAATTTCAGACCGAAACATCATCAATCGCGCCCCTGGTTCGCAAGCTCGTTCTGCACTTGCTAGCCTTGTCAATTCCAATCTACTGATCGAAGTGCCCGCCGCTGGTGCCGGGCAAACGGAGTGACCATGGACAAGAGTTTCGAACCCCGCGAGATCGAGGCACGCTGGTACCCGCAGTGGGAAGCCAGCGGCTACTTTGCCCCGTCGGGCGATGGCGCGCCGTACACGATCATGCTGCCGCCGCCGAATGTCACGGGCACCCTGCACATGGGCCATGCTTTCCAGCACACATTGATGGACAGCCTGATCCGCTACCACCGCATGCGCGGTCGGCGAACCTTGTGGCAGGTCGGCACCGACCACGCCGGTATCGCCACCGAGATGGTGGTCAGTCGACTGCTCGACGGCGAGGGATTCAAACGCAATGAGCTCGGCCGCGAGAAATTCATCGAGCGCGTCTGGCAGTGGAAAGAGGAGTCGGGCAATACCATCAGCCGGCAGATGCGGCGCATGGGCACATCCGGCGACTGGTCGCGCGAGCGCTTCACCATGGACGAGGGCCTGTCGACCGCCGTGGTCGAAACCTTCGTGCGCCTGCATGAGCAGGGCCTGATCTACCGCGGCCAGAAGCTGGTGAACTGGGACCCGGTGCTGTTGACCGCGATCTCCGATCTCGAAGTGGTCAGCGAAGAAGAACAGGGCAAGATCTGGTCGATCCGTTATCCGCTGGCCGATGGCAGCGGTGAATTGGTCGTTGCGACCACGCGTCCGGAAACCCTGCTCGGCGACGTCGCGGTTGCCGTGCATCCCGAAGACGAGCGCTACGCTGCCCTGATAGGCAAGTCGGTGAAACTGCCGCTGACCGATCGCGAGATTCCCATCATCGCCGATGACTATGTCGATCGCGAATTCGGCACCGGCTGCGTGAAGATCACGCCGGCGCATGATTTCAACGACTACGCGATCGGCCAGCGCCATGCATTGCCGATGATCAATATCTTTACGCCGGACGCGAAGATCAACGACGTGGCACCCGAGAAGTATCGCGGTCTGGATCGCTATGTCGCGCGCAAGGCCGTGCTCGCCGATCTGATTGCCGGCGATCTGCTGGTCGAAGAAAAGCCGCACAAACTGCAGGTGCCGCGTGGTGATCGCACCGGTCAGGTGATCGAGCCTTACTTGACCTGGCAGTGGTTCGTGAAGATGGACACGCTGGCAGCCCGCGGGCTCCAACTGGTCGAGAACGGCAGCGTCCGCTTCGTGCCCGACAACTGGATCAATACCTACCGGCACTGGCTCGGCAATATCCAGGACTGGTGCATCAGCCGTCAGCTCTGGTGGGGCCATCAGATACCTGCCTGGCATGGCGACAGCAACCAGACCTTTGTCGGTCGCAGCGAGGCCGAGGCACGCGCCAAGGCAGATGCGGCTGGCTACCACGGTGCACTCAGGCGCGATGCCGATGTGCTGGAGACATGGTTCTCATCGGCATTGTGGTCGCATTCGACACTGGGCTGGCCCGATCCCGAAGCCATGCAGAAGTACGGCTATGACGCGCATTTGCCGACCTCGGTGCTGGTCACCGGCTTCGACATCATTTTCTTCTGGGTCGCCCGGATGATCATGATGACCGATCACTTCACCGGCCAGGTGCCGTTCAAGGACGTCTACATCACCGGCCTGGTGCGCGACAGGGACGGCAACAAGATGTCCAAGTCCAAGGGCAATGTGCTGGACCCGCTCGATCTGATCGATGGCATCAGTCTCGAGGACCTGATCGCCAAGCGCACCTCCGGCCTGATGAAGCCGGGTGATGCACCCAAGATCGAAAAGGCAACGCAGAAGGAGTTCCCCAACGGCATCACCGCCGTCGGTGCCGATGCCCTGCGCTTCACCTTCGCCTCGCTGGCCACGCACGGCCGCGATATCAAGTTCGACTTCAATCGCTGCGAGGGCTACAAGAATTTCTGCAACAAGCTGTGGAACGCCGCGCGCTTTGTCCTGATGAACACCGAGGGTGCGCAAGCCGCCGCGCATCCGCAGGGACCGCTGACCGAGGCCGAGCGCTGGATCATTGCGCGTCTCGACGGCACGGTGCGCGAAGTGCATGCCCAGTTCGAAGTCTATCGCTTTGATCTTGTAGCACAGGCGATGTACGAGTTTGTCTGGAATGATTTCTGCGACTGGTTTCTCGAGCTTTCAAAACCCGCATTGGCTGACAGCGATGGCGCGGCCGCGGCGTCGACCCGACACACCCTGCTTTCGGTGCTGGAATCAACGCTGCGCCTGTTGCATCCCCTGGTGCCCTTCGTGACCGAAGAGATCTGGCAGCATGTGGCGCCAAGACTCGGCATCGAAACCGCCGGGCAGTTCGTTGCGACGCAGCGCTATCCAGAATCAATGGAAGCCACCATCGCTTCGAGCGATAAGAGCGCGGCGGCAATTGCCGAGATCGAATGGCTGAAATCGGTACTCTCCGGCATCCGGCGCATCCGCGGCGAGATGAACATTTCGCCCGGCAAGTCGATTCCCCTGTTGCTTGCAGATGGCAACGCGGCGGATCGTGCACGCGTCGAGAAGTTTGCAGCGCAGATCAGCTTTCTCGCGCGCTCCGAGGCGCCGCTATGGCTCGCAGCCGACGCGGCAGAACCCGCATCCGCTGCTGCCATCGTGGATCAGTTGCGCCTGCTGATTCCACTCGCCGGCTTGATCGATCTCGATGCCGAGCGCAAACGCATCGACAAGGAAATCGTCCGCGTCAGCGCCGAGATCGAGAAATGTCATGCCAAGCTCGGACGCGAGAGTTTCGTTGCCAGCGCGCCGGCTGCGGTTGTCGATCAGGAACGCAAGCGCCTCGCCGATTTCAGTCAGTTGCTCGATGGTTTGCGCGGTCAACTCGAGAAGCTCGGCGGCTGATTGCCATCCGAGGACGTCGCTCCCGCGACGCCTGGTCATTACCGACAGGCCAGTAGCAATGGGCTCGAGACTCGTGAGTGGAGGGCGTCGCTCCCGCGACGCCTGGTCATTACCGATAGGCCATGCGCAATCAGACCGCGAGTCGTGATCGGAGGCCAGAAGCCAGAGCGGCCGCGCAGGAGCGCGGCCCTCCAACTTCGTGCTGCTTCCAATCCCGTGCCCGAGGAGGGCGTCGCTCCCGCGACGCCTGGTCATTACCGATAGGCCATGCGCAATCAGACCGCGACTCGTGATCGGAGGCCAGAAGCCAGAGCGGCCGCGCAGGAGCGCGGCCCTCCAACTTCGTGCTGCTTCCAATCCCGTGCCCGAGGAGGGCGTCGCTCCCGCGACGCCTGGTCATTACCGATAGGCCATGCGCAATCAGACCGCGA
>JALHNO010000016.1:34727-97432 GCA_022843465.1 Pseudomonadota bacterium
GCCGCGCAGGAGCGCGGCCCTCCAACTTCGTGCTGCTTCCAATCCCGTGCCCGAGGAGGGCGTCGCTCCCGCGACGCCTGGTCATTACCGATAGGCCATGCGCAATCAGACCGCGAGTCGTGATCGGAGGCCAGAAGCCAGAGCAGCCGCGCAGGAGCGCGGCCCTCCAACTTCGTGCTGCTTCCAATCCCGTGCCCGAGGAGGGCGTCGCTCCCGCGACGCCTGGTCATTACCGATAGGCCATGCGCAATCAGACCGCGAGTCGTGATCGGAGGCCAGAAGCCAGAGCAGCCGCGCAGGAGCGCGGCCTTCCAGCCGGGCTCGGTTACTCGCAAACCGTTCGACCCGGCCCGGAAAACTCCAGGCGCACGATCGATTTCTGTTGGCTGATGCCATCAAGCGTGTACTGGAAACTGGCACGTTCACCATCGATAAAATCGATCCTTGCCGTCCCGACCTCGGGAACGGGGAACGTCGTTGCCGGTCCATTGATCAATGGGTACGGCGTGCCCGACTGCGGTCGATTGAGCGGACCGCTGAAACTGCCATCGGGCTGGCGTTGCAAGAGGCCGGTGACCCACATCGACTTGCCATCGCTGGCATAGGTGTACCAGCTCGCGAAGATCAGATTGCCGGCCTCGGTAAGGTGTATGCCCCAACCGGGCTGACTGGGCGTCCACCAGATGTCCGAATGATTGAGTGCACCACTGCGCGATTCGGTGGTGAACCGGCATTGCGTCGTCGTGCCAAGATGCACCCGACTGAGGGTCTTGCTATGACTATGCCTTTCGATCTGGCTGTCGTAGCGCAGTGTGTTTTCATCGATGCGCGTATAGCGGACCGTGCCCACATTGGTACCCGGTTGATAGGCCGGCCCATTGATCAGATTGAACGGCGTGCCGTCGAACCGATAGGCATCGCCGAGATAGCTGCCATCGCTCTGACGCGCGGGCGTAGAGGTCATCCACACCGGTCGACCCTGTTGATCGTAGGTGTACCAGACCGGGAACAGCAGATCGCTCTGATGCGCGATCGACACGCCCCAGCCGCCCTCACCGGTCGTCGACCATAGTCCAGTCAGATTGGGCGGCGACAGGGGCGCGCCGAGTGGCCACAGCCAGGCGCCGCGTGAGCGCGTGAAGATGGCAAGCGTGGTATTGCCACGATCTACTACCAGATCCCAGATCATCACCGACGGCAGTCCACCACCAAACCGGAACCAGCGCGGCGACGCCGCGTCGATGTCCTCGGTGTAGTAGAGACCCCAGTCGGTGCCGGCAAAAACACGCTTCGGCTCGGCCGGGTCGAACTGCACCGCATTGACCGGTATGTTCGGCAGGTCGCCGCTGACATTGCGCCATTCGAAACTGGCGCACTCGTTCTGGCAGCGCAGATGGTAAACGTGGCCCGGCGTGGTCGGCGTGTTCTGATCGAAACCGGCGATGCCGACCAGGGCGACCATCGAATCGGTCGGATGGATCTGTGCGTCCACCATCGGGCGATTTGGCAGCACGCGGTTGCCATCGGTGACATTGATCCAGGTCGCGGTGTTCGCACCGCGTCCGAGTCCGCGCGCCATCCAGACATTGCCGTCATTAGTGGCCGCGATGGCGCGGTTGCCGTCGGCCGGCGCGTGTTCCACCTTGTTGATGATCGAGAGGTCGTTGTTCAATGCGAGCATCTTGGTCAGGTCGGGACTGCTGATATACCAACTCGTACTGGGGATGCCTGCGCTGGTCGATTCCCACACGCGCGAGGTACCGACGAGCATGCGCTGGCATCCGCGCGCTGCCGGACAGGTGTCCTCACCGCCGTGCTTGTAGAGGTTGTAGGGCATCAGAAAGCCCCGGCGATCGTCGTTCCAGTCGTGCGTGGGCGTGACCACCGTATTGGCCGCGCCCGCGGGTCCCGTCTGCGACGCGCCGATGTAGCCGAACTGCGCGCTGTAGTACCAGCGTTGGCCGAACAGTGGCTCGACCTGAACCTGGATGCCATCGCCACCCTGGCGCAGATTCCAGGTACCGGCATCGATACCCTGATTGCTGCCCCAGATTCGGGTCGATCCGCCATTGTCCTGGGCACCACCGCCCGCGGCATGCAGCAGTGCATCGGGCTGATTGAAGTTGGCGGTGATGTCACCCGAGTAGAACTCGATGGTGCTGGCACCGCCGTTGAGCGAGCTGAAATTGGGCTGCGCGGCCAGCGCATTCGCGCTGTAGTTCACGCCACCATCGTTGCCGATCAGCAGACGCTGTGGATCGTTGGCTACGAACGCACGGGCGTGGTTGTCGACATGCACGGTGCCGCGCTGGCCATTGTCGGTGCGGCCGTAGCCGCAACTGAGGTTGACGAAGGTGTTGCCACCGTCGACCGAGCGCCAGATATCGGTGGCGCTGAGAAACACGACGTTGGGGTCGGTCGGACTGACGATCAGGCCCGCATTGTAACTCTGGAACAGCATGCCATTCTCGAACGACTCGCTCAGGCAGCCCTGGCTGAAGTCAGTGGGCTGGAGCGCAGCGCGGGTCCAACTGGTTCCGCCATCCTGACTGCGCCAGACGCCGACATTCTCTACCTGGGCATAGAGCACGCGATCATCGGAGGGCGCGATGGCGAGATCGATCCGCTTCAAAGGGTTCGGGTTCGCTGCTGGCGCAGAAATTCCGTTACCACTGTTGGCGAGCCAGCCGTTGTCGGAGCGGGAAATCAGTTGCCAGTCGTTGGGACACGCCGCGGTGGTCGGCCAACTGCCCCGATAGACACCATTGGCTCCGGACTGCAGCAGGTCCGGGCGCACGCTTGAGTTGCGCCCGAGCGCACCAACCGCCACGATCAGTTCAGACCCGCCCGCAGCGGAGGCGCGGCGCAACAGGCCGGTGACATCCTGGCGTTGCGTGGTGTGTGCATTGGTCAAACAAGGTCCGGTCCAGCCGGCACCACCATCCTGGCTGAAGTAGAGCCCCTGATTGGTTCCTACCGCGAGCCTCGCGCTGTCCAGCGGATCGACCAGCACGAAACTGATCGCGCGGTATTGCGGGAAATCGCCCACCGGTTGCGCATAGACAGGATTGAACACGTCCGCGCCGAGGACGCTCCAGCTCTCGCCGCCATCGCTGCTTTTCAGCAGCCCGCCGGCGCCAAAGGTGAAGGGCCGATTGCGGCGGAAATCGCCGGTACCCGCATAGATCAGATCGGGATTGCCTGGGTCCATCGCCAGCGCGCCGATGGAGATATTGGAAAGATACGGCGATTCGGTCTTCGGCTGCCAGATCGTGTCGGCACCGCAACAATTGGTAGTCTTCCACACACCACCGCCATCCGAACCGAACCAGGCGACGGCGGGGTTGGTCGGGTGTGTCATCAGCACATTCACCCGGCCGCCCACCTGGCCGAAGTTCAGATCCACGTTGCCCCAATCCAGCGGCTGCGGCCCGATCGACGTGGCACGGCTGGGATCCAGCAGACCATCACCCAGGGTGAACGCCTTCTGCTGGGCGCTGGATGCCAGAGGCACGCTTTGCGCCCGCGCCTGCTCGCGCTGCAGATCCTTGCGCAACCACGAAGCCTGGAAATTCCCGGTCGGGTAACTCAGCCGCCAGTCCCAGTAATCGGAATCATGCGGGCTGGTGGCCCGGTGTGAATCGCGAATCGCCTGGCGCCGTGCATCCGCGGACTGCTGCGCATCCACGCGCACAACATCCTTCTGGCAGGCGGCAGACATCAACGTTGCGCCCAGCAGCATCAGCGCGCGCGAACAACTCGACAGGCTAGTGATAGACATGGAAGCGCAGCCCCTCTCGTACCTTTCAGACGGACCGCAAGGGTAGAACGACGAGACTGAATCGGACAGGGCAGAGGTGCAGGCATGCCGTGGAATGAATTCTGGATTCGCGCCGAATGGAAGTTCTCATTGGTAATCCACGGCGGGCGCCGAAGGGTCTACAGCCAGACGCGCACAGTGTGCATCTGGCGCACAGCGGCGGCCCCAAAAAGAAAGGGCACCCGAAGGTGCCCTTTCAGTTCTTGCAAGGAGCTGTTGGATCAGGCTTGGCGACGCAGCGCCATGCCGAGCAGACCCAGGCCGATCATCAGGCTGACGAGCAGGATCTTGCCTGCGTTGCCCATGGTCGGGATGACGCCGGAGACGCCGGTGCAGGCCAGGTTATAGCTAACCGGCGAGGCAGCGTTCGGGGCATCATGGTCGCAGGTCAGGGTACCGGTATTGGTCACGCCAGGAGCGGGAGCAACGCAGGAGACGCTGACCGACGAGCTGGCGCCGGCCGGAATGGTCAGCGGCATCGCGGTGGTCACCGTGAAGCCAGCCGAAGCCGTGCAGTTGCTGACGTTCAGCGCCTGCGTACCTGCCGCGTTGCTGACGGCCAGGGTGCCAACCACGGTGTCACCGGTGACGCCCGTGGCATTGATCGTGCCACCCGGGGACGGAGTCGACGCGAAGTTCGGCGCCGTGGTGCCTGCCGGGCAGGTGATCGTGGCGGTGAGCGCAGCCGGATCCGGGTCCGGAGTCGCGTTCTGTGCGCAGCTCAGGGTCGCGTTGACCGCTGCGGCCTGACGGACACAGGAGACACCGATGTCCGGTGCGTTGGGTCCGACGGTGGCCGGTGCAGTGATGGTGCGCGAACCACCGCCGGTGATCGCAAACGCGCTGGCGCCGGTGGCCGGAATCGTGCAGGTCAGCGCAAGGCTGGCGGTGGCGACACCTGCCGAATCAACGTTGACCGGCACGCTGCCGGTGGCGGTCTGGTTGATCACGCCTGCGGACGGCTGGGTGACGGTGCCGAGGCTGGCGGTTGGTGCAGTCGGGCCGGCAACGCCGACGCAATCGACGTTGTAGGTGACCGGGCTACCAGGGCTGGTGCCATCGTGGGTGAAGGAAAGGACCTGCGAGGTGGTACCCACCGCCGCTGCGGTACAGGAAATTGTGTAAGCAGTTCCAGCGCTGCCCTGGGCAATCGCCTGCGCGGTGCTGGGGGCGATGCTGAGCACGCCAGACAGTCCGGTGGGTGCGCCGACGTTAAGTGTTGAAAGAGCTTGACCGGAGTTGGTGATGGTCAGCGTACCCGTCGTGGCGCCGCCACCAACGATGTCGTTGATCGTGATCGTGCTGGCAGGTGCGGGCACGGAGCTCAGGGCGGGCTGCGGGCCGGAATTTACCGTGACTTGACCGTTGGTCGTGGTTCCTGGCTCGGTTCCGCCGCCTTGATCAAAGAAGTTGGCTGCCATAAAGGTCAGCGGGGTTACTCCCAACGTGGTCCCGACATCAAACAAAATGGTGATCGTGCCCGCCCCCAGATCAACGGCCGCCGAATTGGCAGTCGCCGTACAGAGAATCTGGCCCGCCGCCGGGACGTTACAATTCAAGGTTCCACCCGGAATCGAGCCAGTAACCTCGGGGGTCGTGGTCGTCAATCTTGCCGCGTCATAGCGCAGGTCAAAATCGAAGCTGCCCGAGTCCGCGCCCGGCGTATAGCTTACGGTCGAGGCATGATCGACCTGACCCATGTTGGCGGTGGTCGTACTGGCCGTCAAATTCTGTGCGCTTGCCGCACCTGCAGCAAGAATGCCTGCGGCTGCGATCAAGGCCAGTGGATTCAAAATTCTGCGCATTGCTCTCACTCCTGAATGAACTTGTTATTAGGGAAGGTGCCAGGAAATCTGCTTCGCTGTGCCCCACCGAACGGCGGACTGCCTCGACCGGATGGCGAGGCAGATACCGCCCTGAGCAAAGGGCAGCGAACTACCCTAGGTCTCTGTACAACACACTTACTTAGTCAGCCAAAACCTTGGCAGTACCCGAAACACTGTTCGCGTTGTTGTCGCTGAACTCAGCGCCGACGACCTGAATCGACTGGCCCGCGTCCTTCGAGGCATTGCGACGCGAATAGTAGATCGTCCCCACTTTGGTAACGCCCTGAGGCAGGGTGAGAGATGCTGAATCGCTGGAAGCAATCACGTACACGCTTCCCTTGACAACGGAGCAACCACCCTGAAAGCCCTTCGGCAACTCCGCAACACAGCCGCCCAACTTGGCGCTGGAGTCAACCAGACCCGGAATATCGACGCGGAAGCTGAAACCGGCGACTGAACCATCGGACACGATGTCGATTGCCAGAGCCGAGTTTTTCTGGTCCTTCGCCGAACTTACGTTGGTAACCATGACTTCGTTTGCGGTAGCCAGGGTCGCGGAGCACGCGAACACGCAGGCAGCAAAACTGATGAGTTGCGATTTCATTAAAATTCTCCTGACAGTTGAAGCTGGTCAATCAGATGTTCGGGAACGCGGCGCAGTCACCCTGCCCGGCGAGGAAGATGTTACGAACGCAGATGCTATCGCCCGAGTTCACCGCGCCATCTTCGTTGCAATCAGGATTACCTGCTGCCAGCGAGATCGCCAGCGTCTCGTTGCGGATGGCAATCTGATCACCGGAATTGCGAACCGTGTCCACATTGGCGTTACCGCGGCAAAGACGCGGGATGGCCGTGCTGCGGCGCGACTCATAGGCGTCGACCTGGACAGTACCGGTGGCAGCGCCTGCAACCCATCCCAAACGCACAAAGTCGGGGCCTGCAGCACCACCCGATGAGCTGAAGCCAGTGAAGCTGGCGGTCGTAGCGGAGGTCGCAGCCGCACCCTGAACGCTGACATCCAGTGCGCCTGTAGCGCGCGTCCAACTCGTATGGACATGGTAGAAGCGGTTGTTGACCGCGCTGCCTACAGCGCCGATCGGCGAAACGGTGCCGAACTGGTTTACCGCTTCAAACCGCTGGTCGGTGCGGTTGTACTGGATCGAATACACCGAAATGCCCGGAGTTTCGATACTGCCCTCGCTTACGCGGTAGATCACCGGCGTACCCGTCGAGAAGTTCACGTGGGCATAAAAACGGGAGATCAAGGTTCCCTCTGCCGACGGACTTCCGTCGTTTACGGTGCCGCCAATGGCAGCAACCCGGAGGCCGCAGACGCCCGAATAACGTGCTGAAGTGCCGCCGCCGCCACCATTGGGCTGACCCGCAACAACGGTGCCGGTCGTGGCGTTCGCACCACCCGCACCACCGGTAAGACCCGCGCCCCAGAGGCTGGTGCTGCAGGCAAAAGCTTGTGAACTTGCGAACAGGGCGAGGCCTGCGAGAGCAATCGACATATGCGACTTGCGGATCATGGACATCCTCCAATTTCCTAAGACAAAGCGCGCCCAGACGGATGGGAGGGCGCACACGAGACCCCAACAGTGACGAAAGGTAACACCAATTCCTTACAGAAATAAAGCGTTTGCTCCACTCATTTGGCGCAGTTGCTGAACTTCTGTGACGGCGGAACGGTCAAGTGCCAACCACTTGGCAGTTCCGGCCCAGGAACGGGGATCGCCCACCGCACCGCTGACCTTCGACTGGTTCTTTTGAACGTCGTCGGAAGATAGAGACGGGGCCGGGTGGGGAAATCGGACAGTGGCGGAACTTTTGTTGATCGGGGCCCCGGGATCGACGGCCGGGCAGCGGAAATTGGACCATGCGGCCGGGATTGAGTCCGTGGCCGGGCGCTTGGTGGGAGGCCCGCCTCGGGCCGACCGTGGTAGCGATCGAGACCGCGGTCGCGCCCCTTGGGCGCTCCTACGGGGCGGGGCTGAGGCGGGCGCATTGTGGGAGGCCCGAGGCGGACCGACCGAGGTGTTGATCGAGACCGCGGTCGCGCCCCTTGGGCGCTCCTACAGGTTGAGGCTGAGGCGGGTGCTTGGTGGGAGGCCCGAGGCGGGCCGACCGTGGTGGTGATCGGGACTGCGGTCGCGCCCCTTGGGCGCTCCTACAGGTCGAGGCTGAGGCGGGCGCATTGTGGGAGGCCCGGGGCGGGCCGACCGTGGTGTTGATCGAGACTGCGGTCGCGCCCCTTGGGCGCTCCTACGGGGCGGGGCTGAGGCGGGCGCTTGGTGGGAGGCCCGAGGCGGGCCGACCGTGGTGGCGATCGGGACTACGGTCGCGCCCCTTGGGCGCTCCTACAGGTTGAGGCTGAGGCGGACGCATTGTGTGAGGCCCGAGGCGGGCCGACCGGGGTGTTGATCGATTCCGCGGTCGCGCCCCTTGGGCGCTCCTACAGGTCGAGGCTGAGGCGGGTGCTTGGTGCGAGGCCCGAGGCGGGCCGACCGTGGTGCTGATCGGGACCGCGGTCGCGCCCTTTGGGCGCTCCTACAGGTCGGGGCTGAGGCGGGTGCTTGGTGGGAGGCCCGAGGCGGGCCGACCGTGGTGTTGATCGAGACTGCGGTCGCGCCCCTTGGGCGCTCCTACAGGTCGAGGCTGAGGCGGACGCATTGTGTGAGGCCCGAGGCGGGCCGACCGTGGTGGCGATCGAGACCGCGGTCGCGCCCCTTGGGCGCTCCTACAGGTCGAGGCTGAGGCGGGTGCTTGGTGGGAGGCCCGAGGCGGGCCGACTGTGGTGTTGATCGGGACTGCGGTCGCGCCCCTTGGGCGCTCCTACAGGTCGAGGCTGAGGCGGGTGCTTGGTGGGAGGCCCGAGGCGGGCCGACCGGGGTAGCGATCGAGACCGCGGTCGCGCCCCATGGGCGCTCCCACATGAGGATGCTGCGCGATCCCTGGGTTTCCGGGCTAGACTCGCAACCCTCACCTTCAGGATGAACGGCGCGATCAATGAGCGGTGGACTGACCCTCACCTCCGAGATGATGCTGGTGCTGGGGCTGGTGCTGTTCACGATGGTGATGTTCACGGTCGAATGGATCCGTTCGGACGTGCTGGCCCTGCTGGTGCTGGTGGCCCTGGGTGTTTCCGGTGTGGTCCCGGGCGATCAACTTTTTGTCGGGTTCGCCGGTGACGCCGTGATTGCGATCATGGCGATGATGATCCTGGGTGCCGGACTGGACCGCACCGGCGTACTGGGTGGCGCCGCGGCGTTCATGCTGAAGCTGTCCAATGGCGATGAACGCCGGCTCATACTGATCCTCTGCGGCATCACCGGCCTGGTCTCGGCTGTTGTGCAGAATCCGGCGGTGGCGGCGCTGTTTCTGCCCGTGGTCAGCCGGATATCCACCCGTACCGGTGTACCGATTTCGCGCCTGCTGCTGCCGATGGCCTCATGCATCATCCTCGGCGGCACCATGACCATGGTCGGCAATTCGCCGCAAATCCTGCTCAACGATCTGCTGGTCGCCGTCAACCGCAATCTCCCGTCCGGAGCCAGCACGATGGATCCCGTGGGCATGTTCGGCGTTTCGCCGATCGGCCTTTCATTGCTGCTGATGGGTCTGGGATTCTTCTACTGGTTCTGGCCGAAATTGCAGCCGCCCAGCGACGACGAGGGCGCCGCCGTCAATCCCGGAACCACCGAGGTCTACTTCGAGCAGATGTATGGCATCGAGGGCGAGATGATCGAGATGCGGGTGCTTGCCGACAGCCCGCTGATCGGCACCAGCATCGGCGATCTGGAAAAGACGCCGGGCACACCGCTGATCCTGGCCATCAAGTCCGGCGACGAATCGCGACTGGCGCCGCCGGCCGATCTGATCATCGCCAAGGACACGATACTTGGCGTCCTTGGCCAGACCGGCGAGGTGCAGCACTGGGCCAATGCCCGATTGCTGCGCTGCCTGAAGGGCACGCCGCATTTTGCCGCGATGTTCAATCCGGCCAACGCCGGCGTATCCGAGGCGGTGGTGACACCGTCCTCGCGCTTCATCGGGCACACCGTGGGTGAACTGCGACTGCGCAAACGCTTTGGCGTGTCGATGCTGGCGCTCGGGCGCGGCGGCACGATCTATCGCGACGACATCCGTGGCAAGAGCGTGCGCGCCGGCGACATTCTCGTTCTGCACGGTGCCTGGCGCGATCTCAGCCACGCCGCCGAAGATCGCGATTTTGTCGTGGTCACCGACTACCCGAAAAATGAGGAACGCCCGCACCGGATCCGCCACGCCCTGGTGTTCTTCGCGCTTTCGATGACGATGGCCCTGCTCAGCAATCTGCCGCTGCCGGTTGCACTGCTTGCGGGCGCTGTCGGGATGCTGCTGACCGGCGTGCTGAACATGGACGAGGCCTATCGCGCGATCAACTGGAAGACGATCTTCCTGATGGCCTCGCTGATCCCGCTGGGTTCGGCAATGGATGCCACTGGCGCCGCCGCCTGGGTGGCGCAGGAGATGATGCTGGCGATGGGCAATGTGCCGCCATGGGCCTTGCAGATCGCGGTGGCGGTCCTGACCACGTTGTTCGCCCAGGTGATGAGCAATGTCGGGGCCACCATCGTGATGGTGCCGATGTCGGTGAATATCGCGCTGGCGGCCAATGGCGATCCGATCGTGTTCGCGCTGGTTGCCACGCTGTCGGCCTCCAACAATTTCACCAGCGCGGCCAATCCGGTGCTGTCCCTGGTGACCGGGCCGGCGGGATACACCGGTCGCGACCTGATGCGATCCGGACTGCCCTTGTCGGCGGCCTATATCGTGATTGCCGTGGTGATGGTGAATCTGACGTTCTGATCGACGCCGAACCATCCCGAATTTAAGGCGGCGATGCCAACGGCGCTCTTGTACGCTGGTTTTTCTGTAGGGCATCTCTGTGAGATGCCGGCTCCCATGCGCCGCGGAGTTGGGACGGCATCTCACAGAGATGCCCTACAGGGTCAGAGACGAGCAGCGGGGCAAGCCCCGCTCTACAATAGCCACTGAGCCCAGCAACGAGCAGCGCCGTGAGCACGATCAAGCAGGAAGACTTCATCGAGAGCGTGGCCGACGCTCTGCAGTACATCAGCTACTACCACCCGGCGGACTACATCCGGAATCTCTCCGCCGCCTATGAGCGCGAACAGTCGCCGGCGGCACGCGACGCGATCGCGCAGATCCTGATCAACTCGCGGATGTGCGCCGAAGGCCATCGACCGATCTGCCAGGACACCGGCATCGTTACGGTGTTTCTGAAGGTCGGCATGAACGTGCGCTGGGAATCCACGCTGTCGGTCGACGATATGGTCAACGAGGGCGTGCGCCGCGCCTATCAGCATCCGGACAACAAGTTGCGTGCATCGGTGCTTGCCGACCCCGCCGGCAAACGCATCAATACCCGTGACAACACGCCCGCCGTGGTGAATGTCAGCATCGTGCCCGGCGACGAGGTCGAAGTGATCGTGGCGGCCAAGGGCGGCGGCTCGGAAGCAAAATCGAAATTCGCGATGCTCAACCCTTCCGACTCGATCGTCGACTGGGTACTGAAGACGGTCCCCACGATGGGCGCTGGCTGGTGCCCGCCCGGCATGCTCGGGATCGGCATCGGGGGCACCGCCGAGAAGGCGATGCTGCTGGCCAAGGAAGCCCTGATGGAGCCGATCGACATCACCGATCTGCAAGCCCGCGGTGCCAGCAACCGCGCCGAAGAATTGCGCCTGGAACTGTATGAGAAGGTCAATGCACTCGGTATCGGTGCCCAGGGCCTCGGCGGCCTGACCACGGTGCTCGACGTCAAGGTGCGCGACTTTCCGACCCATGCCGCCAATCTGCCGGTGGCGATGATTCCCAACTGTGCGGCCACCCGCCATGCCCACTTCGTACTCGATGGATCGGGACCGGTGATGCTCGATCCGCCGAATCTCGACGACTGGCCGCAGCTGACCTATGACAGCAGCAAGGGTCGCCGGGTGAATCTCGACAGCGTCAGTCGCGATGAAGTCGCGGCGTTCAAGCCCGGCGAAGTCTTGCTGCTGTCGGGCAAGATGCTGACCGGGCGCGATGCCGCGCACAAGCGTATCGTCGAAATGCTCAATCGCGGCGAGCCGCTGCCGGTCGATCTGCGCGGACGCTTCATCTACTACGTCGGGCCCGTGGATCCGGTGCGCGACGAGGTGGTCGGGCCGGCCGGACCGACCACCGCAACCCGCATGGACAAATTCACCGAGCAGGTCCTCGCCGAAACCGGCCTGCTCGGCATGATCGGCAAGGCCGAGCGCGGGCCAGCCGGTATCGCCGCGATCCGCAAGCATCGTTCGGTCTATCTGATGGCGGTCGGTGGCGCGGCTTATCTGGTTTCCAAGGCCATCCGCTCGGCACGCGTGGTCGGCTTCGCCGATCTCGGCATGGAGGCGATCTACGAGTTCGAGGTCAGCGACATGCCGGTCACGGTCGCCGTCGATTCCGAAGGCAGCTCGGTGCACCAGACCGGCCCGCGCGAATGGCAGGCACGGATTGGCAAGATTCCGGTGATGGTCGAATGAACAAGCCAACGCGGCCCGACATCCTGCTGGCCGGCAGCAGCGGCCTGATTGGAACGCTGGTGCTGGAGCGTCTGCTGGCAACTGCTGCCACCGGTTCAGCGCGCATCTTCGCGCTGGTCCGGCGGCTACTCAGGGCGGACGCACCACAACTGCTGCAGATCGTGACCGCTGCGGGCGATCAAGCGCCGGACGCCGCGATCGGGCAGATGCTTGGCCAACATCAGGCGCAGCTCGGCTTTTATGTCTGCGCACTGGGTACCACGATGGCGCGCGCCGGATCGCAACAGGCATTCGCCGCGGTCGATCACGATCTGGTGCTGCGCCTTGCCGACATCGCGCTGCATCATGGCGCCGAGCATGCCGTGGTGGTGTCGTCCGTGGGCGCCGACGCTGCCTCGCGCAACTTCTATCTGCGCACCAAGGGGCGCATGGAGCGTGACCTCAGCTCGCTCGGCTTCCGTCGCTGCGACTTCCTGCATCCTGGGCTGCTGATCGGCGCGCGCACCGCCGAACAGCGCCCTGGCGAGTCGATCGCGCAGAGGCTGTCGCCGCTGTTCAATCCTGTGCTGATGGGTCCGCTGCGGCGCTATCGCGCGATCACTGCGGATGTGGTGGCGGCAGCGGCGGTGAACCTGCTGCGGGAAACCACGCCCGGCGTGTATCGCCATGAGTATGACGACCTGGGGCGCAGCGCCTTGCAGTGAACGCAGGACAGTCTCGTCAACCTTCTGCGCGAATTGATGACCTTGCCCTGATTCCCGGCTGCACCGTTTTGCGGTGCAGCCAGCAGGCCGCGATCAGCACCGGCAGCGCCAGCAGATCGATCCAGGCAATGCGCTGCAGCGCAGCCGACACCTGTGGACTGATCCAGACCAGGACGACATAGCTCGCCATGCTGACCAGACCCAGGGCAGCGGCCAGGCCGCGCCAGCGCGCCTGCCAGGCTGCGACCAGCATCAATGCGCCGACGACGCCCAGCAGCACCGCGCGATGACGGAGCAGGACGAGCAGGACGGGATCATCGCTCTCGAAGCCATATAGCGCCGACAACGCCGGCGCGCCCAGCACACCGATGATCGGCACCAGATTGACCAGACCGACCAGCGCAAAGCTGGCGGCGATCAGCCACGCGGCCAGGCGCGAACCGCTCATGCGCGCAGCGACCGGCGCCAGCCGAACCATTGCAGTTCGGCGAACAGCGCAACGAACACGGCCTGGGCGATCAGGAACGCGACGCCCAGTGCGGTCGGCAGTACCCAGCCGGCAAACGCCAGGGCGATGCAGCCGGCGACCCAGAGCGCATTGCCGGACACGATCACGACGATGGCCTGCGATGATGTCTCGGCCTCGGAGCTCAGCCACCACAACACGGCCGCATAGGGAAGGCAGATCACGCCGGCCCAGAACAGCAGCGGCGCCGGCAGGCCGAACGCCGCAGCCAGTGGATGCGCGGCGGCAGCCATCGGCAGACCGACCAGGGCGCTGGCAACGGCGTCGATGCGCAAGGCATTGCGCAGCAGGGGATTCATGGCGACGGTGGACATGGAGGACTCCTTGGGTGGCGGGATGGCGTCCACAGTTTCCGCTGCACACTGCAGCCGGTCGATTACCTGGGAGGTAATGCTGTCGCGTCACGGCGCTCGCTATCATGCTCCATGGCCAGCGTCACTCCCCTGATCGGTCCCCTGCTCCGCGACTGGCGACAACGCCGACGCCTGAGCCAACTCGAGCTTGCCTGCGAGGCCGATATCTCGACCCGGCACCTCAGCTTCGTGGAGACCGGTCGCGCGCGCCCCAGCCGCGACATGCTGATGCACCTGTTCGAGCTGCTCGACATTCCCCTGCGTGATCGCAACGCCTTGCTGCAGGCTGCGGGCTTTGCATCTGCTTATGCCGAGTTCGGGCTCGACTCCGCCGCGATGAGCGCTGCCCGCGAGGCGGTCACCATGGTGTTGCAAGGTCACGAGCCCTATCCAGCGCTGGCAGTCGATCGGCACTGGAATCTGCTGGCGGCGAATCAGGCAGCGACGCGCCTGATGGGCGGGATTGCGGAACACTTGCTGCGGCCGCCGGTCAATGTGCTGCGCGCCAACTTGCATCCCGACGGGCTGGCCCCCCGCATCATCAATCTTGTCGATGTGCGCGAACATATCTTCGCGCGACTGCGGCGGATGATCGCCCATAGCGGCGATCGGGTGCTGCAGGATCTGCTGACCGAACTGATCGGCTATCCAGCGCCGTTCGGCCAGGAAGGCGACGCGATATCGACACCCAATGCGGACGTCGTTTTGCCAGTGCGGTTCTCGAGCCCAGTTGGTGAACTGGCGCTGTTCACGACCATTACGCAGTTCGGTACCCCGCTCGATGTCAGTCTTTCCGAGCTGGCGCTGGAAAGCTTCTACCCCGCAGATGCACAGACGGCACGTCTGCTGCACCAGCTGGCGGCTGGCAGCACAGATCCGGCACACTGAAGCGTCCCGGCATACCGCGTCGGCGAACACCTCCTGCCGTTGCAGACTTGAATTTGCACGCCACCGGCCTCACTGAACTGACATTGGCAGCACTGACGCTGCCCCCTCTTGGCGGGACTCCTCATGCGCATGGAAAAATTGACATCGCGCTTCCAGCAGGCACTGCAGGAAGCGCAATCGCTGGCGGTTGGCCGCGATCACAATATGCTCGAGCCCCAGCACGTGCTGGCGGCACTGATCGACCAGCAGGACGGCTCGACGCGGCCGCTGCTGTCCCAGGCTGGCGTCAATCTGCCGGCGCTGCGCACACAACTTGGCCAGAGCCTGGACAAGTTTCCGACGGTCAGCGGCCAGCAGGGCAGCCTCGGCGTTGGCAATGAATTGAACCGCCTGCTCAATGTCACCGACAAGCTCGCACAGTCGCGTGGCGACCAGTTCATTGCCAGCGAACTGTTCGTGCTCGCCTGCGCCCAGGAGGGCGGCGAAATCGGCAAACTGCTGCGCGCCCATGGCGCCAGTGCCGAAAGGATTTCCGTCGCCATCGAGGCCATGCGCGGCGGCGAAAAGGTTTCCGACGCCAATGCCGAGGAAAACCGCCAGGCACTGGAGAAATACACGATTGATTTCACCCGTCGTGCCGAGGACAGCAAACTCGATCCGGTGATCGGCCGCGATGAGGAAATCCGCCGCGTGATCCAGGTTCTGCAGCGGCGCACCAAGAACAATCCGGTGCTGATCGGCGAACCCGGCGTCGGCAAGACCGCCATCGTCGAAGGCCTTGCCCAGCGTATCGTCAATGGCGAGGTACCGGAGGGACTGCGCGATCGTCGCGTACTCTCGCTCGATATGGGCGCCTTGATCGCCGGCGCCAAATTCCGCGGTGAGTTCGAGGAACGCCTGAAGGCGGTGCTCAACGATCTCGCCAAACAGGAAGGCCGCGTCATTCTCTTCATCGATGAATTGCACACCATGGTCGGCGCCGGCAAGGCCGAGGGATCGATGGACGCCGGCAATATGCTGAAACCGGCCCTGGCGCGCGGCGAACTGCATTGCGTCGGCGCCACCACGCTCGACGAGTACCGAAAGTACGTAGAGAAGGACGCCGCCCTCGAACGGCGCTTCCAGAAGGTCTTTGTCGGCGAGCCCTCGGTCGAGGACACCATCGCCATCCTGCGCGGATTGAAAGAGAAATACGCCGTCCACCACGGCGTCGAGATCACCGATCCCGCGATCGTCGCCGCCGCGACACTGTCGCACCGTTACATCGCCGATCGCCAGTTGCCCGACAAGGCGATCGATCTGATGGACGAGGCGGCGTCGCGGATCCGCATGGAGATCGACTCCAAGCCGGAGGAGCTCGATCGGCTTGAGCGTCGGCTGATCCAGCGCAAGATCCAGCGTGAGGCGCTGAAGAAGGAGAAGGACGCCGAATCGAAGCAGCGCCTGGCCGATCTGGAAACCGAGATCGCCGCGCTCGAGCGCGAGTTCTCCGACCTCGACGAGATCTGGAAGGCCGAGAAGGTCGCGGTCCAGGGCACCACCCGGATCAAGGAAGACATCGAGCGCGCCAAGCAGGAGATGGACTCGGCGATGCGCCGCGGTGATCTCGCCAAGACCTCGGAGATCCAGTACGGCACCCTGCCCCAGCTTGAAAAGCAGCTGCAGTCGGCGCACGAGACCGAAGAAAAAGGGTTCAAGCTGCTGCAGATGAAGGTCACTGGCGACGAGATCGCCGAAGTGGTCTCGCGCTGGACCGGCATCCCGGTCAGCAAGATGCTCGAAGGCGAGCGAGACAAGCTGCTGCGGATGGAGGCCGAACTGCACCGCCGGGTGATCGGCCAGGACGAGGCCGTGAATGCTGTGGCGGACGCGATCCGGCGCTCGCGCGCCGGCCTGTCCGATCCCAACCGACCCAATGGTTCCTTCCTGTTCCTCGGCCCGACCGGTGTCGGCAAGACCGAACTGTGCAAGGCGCTGGCCGAATTCCTGTTTGATTCCGGCGATGCCATGGTGCGCATCGACATGAGCGAATTCATGGAGAAGCACTCGGTCTCGCGACTGATCGGCGCGCCGCCGGGCTATGTTGGCTATGAAGAAGGCGGCTACCTGACCGAGGCCGTGCGTCGGCGTCCCTACTCGGTGCTGCTGCTCGATGAGGTCGAAAAGGCACATTCGGATGTGTTCAATGTGCTGTTGCAGGTACTTGACGATGGCCGACTGACCGATGGCCAGGGCCGCACCGTGGATTTTCGCAACACCGTGATCGTGATGACCTCGAACCTGGGTTCGCAGCTGATCCAGGAGTTTGCCGGTCGCAACGACTACGCCGGCATGAAGTCCGCTGTGCTCGATGTCGTGCAGGGTCATTTCCGTCCGGAATTCATCAATCGGCTCGATGAGATCGTGGTGTTCCACCCCCTCGGCCGCGAACACATCCGCACCATTGCCGGCTTGCAGAGTCAGCATCTGGCGCGGCGCCTCGGCGAACGCGGCATCAAGCTTGAGCTCAGCGAACCGGCGCTCGATCTGTTGGGAGAAGCCGGGTTCGATCCGGTCTATGGCGCGCGACCCTTGAAGCGGGCGATCCAGCAATTGCTGGAGAATCCGCTGGCGCGCCAAATCCTGCAGGGTCGGTTCGCTTCGGGTGACACCATTCTGGTCGCGGTGGAGGATGGCCGGCTGAGTTTCGAAAAGGGCTGAAACCCGATCCGGACGCGCTAAACTGGCAGCGGGACGCCATCGAACCTTCAGGAAACTTCCGAAACTGCTGTCCCCACGCGTCCGCCGACCCACGTGGCGCTCCCCAAACTCGAACAGAGACTGCGGTTTTTCCCCCTGCTTCAGGGCGTAGTCGCGGTTCCAAACTTGTTCATAGGATTTCAGATGAGCCAGGACCTCAAACGGTTTGTCGCCAACTGGAAAGCCGTCGGCCCGCAACTGGAGGCGATGCGCGACCGCGAGTTGATCGAAACGCCGCTGCCGTTGGCGATGGCCCAACTCGACGAGATGATCGATTCCGCGATCTTCCTGAAGCCCTTGGAGCCCACATCGGGATTGGTCGAGATGCAGCACATTCTGGCGCGCCTGCGCAGATGAACAAACTGATCGGAGCCGCGCTCGAAGTCCAGCGCGTACTGGATTCCGCCGGGGTCCGCTTCTGCTTCATCGGCGGCTTTGCCGCCCAACGCCACGCCGAGCCACGGGTGACGCGCGACGTGGATGTCTCGATTCTGACCGGACTCGGCAATGAGGCGGCGGTCATCGACCTGATGCTGGGCGCGTTTCTCCCGCGGCGCGAGGATGCACGCGAGTTCGCCCTGAGTTACCGGGTACTGCTGCTCAAAACCGCCGGCGAGATCGGCATTGATGCCACCTTGACCGGACTTGACTATGAGGCGGAGGTGATCGAGCGCAGCAGCCTGTTCGAATTTGCAGCGGGCATTTACCTGCGTACTTGCAGCGCGGAAGATCTCCTGGTGATGAAAGCCTTTGCGGGCCGGCCCATCGACTGGCGCGACGTCGAGATGGTACTGCGCCGATATCGCGGCGGGGCGCTGGATCTTGACTATGTCGACGCCCGCTTGCGCATCTTGATCGAGGCCAAGCAGGAACCCGAGTTGTGGACCGAATGGCTGCGGTTGCGGCAACGCCACAGCATCTGAACCGGCCTGTGGGTACCACCAGCGCTTGAAAAGCGTCAGGGTGCCCGCATGTTGGCGCTCCTGAGGAGCCTTCCATGCCGATATACGAATTCCAGTGTGCCAGTTGCGGCACCGTGTTTGACAGCCTGCAGAAAATGTCCGATCCGGATCCGCATGCCTGCCCGCAATGCGAGCAGCCGCAGATTTCGCGCCGGGTTACCGCGCCTTCGTTCCGGCTCGCCGGCAGCGGCTGGTATGAGACCGATTTCAAATCCGGTAGCGACAAGAAGCGCAATATCGCCGGCGACAGCGCTCCGGCCAGCTCGGATTCTGCGCCCGCCAAGACCGATTCCGCCAGCGCAGCGCCTGCCGCAGCCGCTCCGGCAAGTAAACCCGAGGCCAGCTGAGCAAGCGCAACGCAACGGGACCAACCTGCAATTCAGCCGGCGCACTGCCCTGCTGACGCCTAGGCAGCAACAAAAAGGCCGCGCAATTGCGCGGCCTCTTCGTTCTGGACTGGCGTGGCAGTCGCGGCGCGACTCAGTCGTCACCGCCAAAAATGCCGAAGATGCGCAGCAGGCTCATGAACATGCTCCAGATATCGGCGAACAGTCCGACCGCCACCACAACGTAATTGGTCTCGCCGCCATGCACCGCCTGGCTGGTATGCCAGAGGATACCGATCGAGGACAGCAGCACGACCGCGCCCGAAATCATCAGGCCGAGCAGCGGCAGTTGCAGCAGCAACTGGGCGACGATGGCGATCAGCACCACCACGATGCCGACGACAAAGAAGCCGCGCAGGAAGCTGAAGTCCTTGCGGGTGGTCAGGGCATACATCGAAAGCGCAAAGGTGGCGATGGCCGTGCCAGCGAAGGCATTGATGACAATATTGGCGTTCTGCGCCAGATAGAGCCCGACGATCGGCCCCATCAGGAATCCGATCAGGGCGCCGTAGCCGAGCGCCAGCGGGATCGCCAGCGGCGAGCTGGTAAAGCGCATCACAATGAACGGCGTCACCAGCAGGAAGGCCAGGATCAGCCAGGGATTCAGCGGGGCCATGTTGCTGGCGATGGTCAGCGAAGCGACCCCGGCGCTGAGCGCCAGCATCAGGCTGAGCAGGATGTAGGCATTGCGCAGCACCTTGTTGGTAAGCGGCTGCACTTCATCGCGATACGGGCGTACTACGGGCTGGTTCATCGGGCCTCCTGGGCTGGGAACGCGGACATTATGACCTAGCTGGGGACGACCGCAAGGCGTTCAAGGGCAGCCGGGCCGGCATCATCCGCTGGCGTGCCGCACCGCTCTGGTTTGCAGTCTCGGACCGCCGCCCTTAGCATGCGCGCCCCCTTTGCCTTTTGGTGTCGCCACCGCGACGCCGCCTTCGGAGTTTGCATGCGTAGTCATTTTTGCGGGCGCGTTGATGAGACCCTGGTCGGACAGGTCGTTACCCTGTGTGGCTGGGCCAATACGCGGCGCGATCATGGCGGCGTGATCTTTATTGATCTGCGCGATCACGAGGGCATCGTCCAGTGCGTCATTGAGCCGGACAACCAGGCCGCCTTCAAGATCGGCGAAGTCGTGCGCTACGAATACTGCCTGAAGATCACCGGCAGTGTGCGCGCCCGTCCGGCCTCGCAGATCAATGAACGCCTGACCACAGGTCGCATTGAAGTGGTCTGCGATCGCATCGAAGTGCTCAATGCCTCGGCGCCATTGCCGTTCCAGCTTGACGACCAGCCGGGCGAGGAGGCACGCCTGAAGTACCGTTATCTCGATATCCGCCGCCCGCAGATGCAGCATGCGATGCGTCTGCGCACGCGACTGACCCAGGAGATCCGCCGTTATCTGGACGCCCGCGGTTTTCAGGACATCGAGACGCCGATCCTGACCAAGGCAACCCCCGAGGGCGCACGCGATTATCTGGTGCCCAGCCGTGTGCATGCCGGCGAGTTCTATGCCTTGCCGCAGTCGCCGCAGTTGTTCAAGCAGTTGTTGATGATGGCCGGCATGGATCGCTACTACCAGATTGCGCGTTGCTTCCGCGACGAGGATCTGCGCGCCGACCGCCAACCGGAATTCACCCAGCTCGACATGGAGTTTGCCTTCGTCGAGGAGGCCGATGTCCAGAACATGGTCGAGGGCATGATCCGGCACATTTTCAAGGTCGTCAGCAGTGTCGAGCTGGCCGATCCGTTTCCGCGCATCACCTATGCCGAGGCGATGCGTCGCTATGGTTCGGACAAACCCGACCTCCGCATCGACTGGGAACTGGTCGACGTCGCCGAACATGTGCGTCATCCGCATGCCGAGACCGGCAAGGAATTCGCGGTGTTCTCGGGACCGGCCAAGTCCGATGGCGGCCGTGTTGCCTGCCTGCGGGTGCCGCGCGGTGGCGAGATGACGCGCAAGCAGTTGGACGATCTGGGCGTCTATGTCGGCAAGTACGGCGCCAAGGGCCTGGCCTGGATCCGCATCGATGACATCAGCAAGGGCCGCGAGGGCCTGACCTCGCCGGTCGTGAAGTTCCTCGACGATGCCGCGCTCAATGGCATTTTCAAGGCCGTCGGCGCCGAACAGGGCGACGTGCTGTTCTTCGGCGCCGGCCCGTACAAGACCGTGTCCGATTTCATGGGTGCATTGCGGCTCAAGGTCGCCAGGGACATGGGTGCGGTGCGCGATGTCTGGGCACCGCTCTGGGTGACCGACTTTCCGATGTTCGAGTACGACGCCGACGACAAGCGCTACGTCGCGCTCCATCATCCGTTTACCGCGCCGAAGATCGACGACGTGGCGGATCTGGTCGCGAATGCGGCCAACTCGGTCTCGCGCGGCTACGACTGCGTACTCAATGGCAACGAGATCGGCGGCGGCTCGATCCGTATCCACCGACCCGAGATGCAGAGTGCGGTATTCGATCTGCTCGGCATCAGCGCCGAAGAGGCGGAACTGAAGTTCGGCTTCCTGCTCGAAGCGCTGAAATTCGGCGCGCCGCCGCACGGTGGCATCGCCTTCGGCATCGACCGGATGGCGGCGCTGATGGTCGGTACCGAGTCGATCCGCGACGTGATCGCCTTCCCGAAGACCGCATCCGCCAATTGCCTGCTGACCTCGGCACCGTCCGAAGTCGCCCAGGCACAGCTGCAGGAACTGCATGTCCGCGTGGTCAAGCCAGAGAAGAAGTAGTCGGCCCCGGTCGACACCGCACTCCGGTAGCGGTCCGCGCTACCGGAGCATCGCTGCATTGCCACTTCGTGTTTCCGGACATCCGCGATCACCACTGCAGGCATCGAATGCCGCAGTGGAACTGACGAGGATTTCCCTATGCGGCGTCGAACCTTTCTGCTCGGCACCCTGGCCGGGCTCGCCCTTCCGTTCACCCCCTGGGCAGGGCCGGCCAGCAGGCTGCGCGACCTGATGAGCAAACCCGATCCATCGGCCGAGCCGGTCATCCTGCTGCATGGCCTGTGGATGCGCGGGGCCGCGATGATCCTGCTGGCGCGCAGACTGCGCGCGGCCGGCTATGCCCCGGAGATCATGGAGTACTTCACCTTGCTCGGCACCCCGGAGGCAGCAGCAGCGCGCGTGGCCGCCCGCATGCGTCGTCACGGCGAGCGACCCGTGCATCTGGTCGGCCATAGTCTCGGCGGTCTGGTGTCCCTGCTTGCCACCGCCGAAGCGGCGCCCGCGGGGCGTACGGTCTGCCTGGGCTCACCCTTGCGCGGCAGCACATCGGCACAGCGGATCGGTCGCCACGCCCCCTTCCTGATCGGCCGCAGCGGTCGTCGACTGATCGAGGGCCTGACCGAATGGAAAGGCCCGCGCGAGGTCGGTGTGATTGCCGGCAACCTGGCGCGCGGTCTCGGCCGCCTTGCGGGTCGCCTGGAGGGTGACAACGACGGCACCGTGACCGTCGAGGAAACCCGCCTGCCTGGCATCAGCGATCACCTGGTCCTGCCGCATTCGCATACCGGCCTGCCCTTCTCTGCCGATTGTGCGCGCCAGGTGATCAGCTTTCTGCGCGTGGGCCGGTTCAGCCGCTGAACCGCTGTGCCGCGGTGATGGCTGCCACCTGCAGATCGCGACGACAGCCTCGGCAAGGCTTACAATGCGCGCTTTGCAACGAGCTTTTCTTATGGCCGGTCATTCCAAGTGGGCAAACATCCAGCACCGCAAGGGCAAACAGGATGCCGTACGCGGGCGCATCTTCACCAAGATCATCCGTGAGATCGGTGTCGCCACGCGCGCCGGTGGCGGTGACCCGAAAGACAATCCGCGCCTGCGGCTGGCCCTCGACAAGGCCTTCGCCAACAACATGCCCAAGGACACCGTCGAACGCGCGATCAAGAAAGCGACCGGCGAGCTCGAGGGCGTGACCTACGAGGAGATCCGCTACGAGGGTTATGCACCGGGTGGCGTTGCCGTGATCGTCGACACCATGACCGACAACCGCACCCGCACGGTCGCCGATGTCCGCCATGCCTTTGCCAAGCATGGCGGCAATATGGGCACCGAGGGCTCGGTCGCATTCATGTTCCGCAAGCTGGGTGTATTGAGTTTCGCGCCCGGCGCCGATGAGGACCGCATCACCGAGATTGCCATCGAGGCCGGTGCCGACGATGTCATCGTGCACCCGGACGATCAGTCGATCGACGTCGTCACCGCGCCCGAGCACTATCAAACGGTCAAGGCGGCAATGGAAGCCGCCGGCTTGAAGCCCGACCAGTCGGAGATCACATGGCGCGCCGACAATGACATCGCGGTTGAAGGAGATACCGCCATCGCCGTGGCCAAGATGCTGGAGCGGCTGGAGGATCTCGATGATGTCCAGAACGTCTACTCGAACGCCGACCTGCCGGCCGAGGCCTATCAGTGAGCCGATCGCCGCGCTCACTCGCGGTTGTCCCGAAGGGATTCGCTTCGGTCAGCGTGCAAAGCTTGTCCCACTGCTCCAGCCCCTGTAGAGCGGGGCTTGCCCGGCTGCTCTTGATCCAACATCACCAATCGCAGGAACCAGAAGCAGCGGGGCAAGCCCCGCTCTATGACCGAAGGGAATCCCGTTGGGACAACAGCGCAGCAGCGGGGCAAGCCCCGAATTCCCTGAGCCGATGACGCGCATTCTCGGCATCGATCCAGGCAGCCAGCGCACCGGCATCGGCATCATCGATGTCGATGCAACTGGCAAGGCGCGGCATGTCCATCATGCCGCGCTGCAACTGCTCGACAACGAGACCTTTCATCTGCGTCTGAAGCAGATTTTCGACGAACTTGACACCCTGATCCAGCTCTGGAAACCGGACGAGGTGGCCATCGAGAAGGTCTTCATGGCGCGCAATCCGGATTCCGCACTGAAGCTGGGTCAGGCGCGTGGCGCGGCAATCTGTGCCGTGGTCACCCGTGGTCTGGTTCTGACCGAGTACGCCGCCAAGGAAATCAAGCTCGCCGTGGTCGGCAGCGGTGGCGCCGAAAAGACCCAGATCCAGCATATGGTGCGGGTGCTGCTGGGACTGACGGGCAAGCTGCAGGCGGATGCCGCCGATGCGCTCGCGATCGCGCTCACCCATGCCCATGCGCGTGCCACCATCGCCCGCATCGGAATTCCCCACAGCGCCTGGCGTCGGCGCTGAGTTCAAAAGCAGGAGCAGGCCGCATGATTGGCAGATTGAAGGGCATCCTGGTCAGCAAGCAGCCGCCAGCGCTGATGATCGACGTCAATGGCGTCGGCTATGAACTGGAAGCGCCGATGTCGACCTTCTACGAACTGCCGGACATTGGCCGTGAGGTCGTGCTGATTACCCATTACGCCGTCAAGGAAGACGCCGTCGCGCTGTATGGCTTCCACAAGGAGAACGAGCGCGCGCTGTTCCGCAGTCTGCTCAAGGTCGGCGGCATCGGTGCGAAAACGGCGCTGTCGATCCTGTCAGGCGTCTCGGTGAACGATTTTGCGCGGATGGTGATCAACGCCGAACTGGGCGCACTCACCCGGATTCCCGGGATCGGCAAGAAAACCGCAGAGCGCATCGTGGTCGAGATGCGCGACCGGGTGGATGGTTTTTCTGGGCCGGGCGTGTCTGGAGTCGGTCCAGGCCGGTTGGTTGCGGACGATCCAGCAGCCGAGGCCAGCGCAGCCCTTGTTCAGTTCGGCTACAAGCCGGCCGAGATCGCCCGCCTGCTCAAGGACGCCGCCGAACCCGGAGACACCGCCGAGATCCTGATTCGCAAGGCGCTGAAGGCCGCATTGCGATGAATCGTTAAATTAGACCCCGCTACCTTCCCCAGATCGTTACACTACGCGCCTTTCCGATCCGCGACGTGTCGATTCCGACTCCAATGGATTCTTCTCCCGAGCACAAAAAAGCCACCGGCGTGGTTGCGCTGGCCGTGGCCGCAGTCGGCGTCGTCTTTGGCGATATCGGTACGAGCCCGCTGTACACGATGAAAGAGGCCTTCGGCGGCCCGCATGCAATGCCGGTGACCGAGACCAATGTGCTCGGCATCCTGTCGCTGTGCGTCTGGTCGTTGATGCTGGTGGTATCACTGAAGTACGTGATGTTCATCATGCGCGCCGACAACCGCGGCGAGGGCGG
Organism: Pseudomonadota bacterium; assembly: GCA_022843465.1. Taxonomy (GTDB): domain Bacteria; phylum Pseudomonadota; class Gammaproteobacteria; order Xanthomonadales; family Ahniellaceae; genus 0-14-3-00-62-12. Next base: position 59,648 of record JALHNO010000016.1, read on the forward strand.
CATCATGGCGCTGATGGCGCTGGCCCTGCGCGCGGTCGGTGAATCGCCGCGCTGGCGCCGTGTGGTGATTGTGCTGGCCGTGCTCGGCGCCGCCCTGTTTTACGGCGACGGCGTGATCACTCCCGCGATGTCGATTCTCGGCGCTGTCGAAGGCCTGAAGGTCGCCGCGCCTGATCTGGAGCGCTTCATTGTGCCGATCACGGTGCTGATCGTGATCGCTCTGTTCGCCTTCCAGCGCAGCGGCACAGCACGCGTCGGTGCAGTATTCGGGCCGATCATGTGCATCTGGTTCCTGGTTCTGGGCGTGCTCGGTGTCATCCAGATCATTGAGTCGCCTGCGATCCTGCGTGGGCTGAACCCTGTCTACGGTGTCAATTTCTTCCTGGCGCATCCCTGGCTGTCATTTCTGGCGCTCGGCACGGTCGTGCTGGCAATTACCGGTGCCGAGGCGGTCTATGCCGATATGGGCCATTTCGGTACCGGACCGATTCAGCGCGCCTGGTTCTGGTGGGTGTTTCCGGGGCTGGCCTTGAACTATTTCGGACAGGGCGCCCTGTTACTGGATGACCCGACGACGGCGCGCAATCCGTTCTATCTGATGGCACCGGACTGGGCGCTTTATCCGATGATCGTGCTGGCTTCTGTCGCAGCGGTGATCGCATCGCAGGCGGTCATTTCGGGCGCGTTCTCGGTGACCCGGCAGGCGGTACAGCTCGGCTTTGCACCGCGCATGCGGATTCGCCATACCTCGGATGAAACCATTGGCCAGATCTATGTGCCCTGGGTCAACCGCTTCCTGCTGATCTCGATCATCCTGGTGGTGATTGGCTTCAAGTCCGCCAGCAATCTGGCAGCGGCCTATGGCATCGCGGTGACCGGCACGATGCTGATCGATACGCTGCTCGCCCTGATCGTGGCCGTGCGCCTGTGGAAATGGAGCCCGTGGCTGGCCGGCCTGGTCGGCGCGGTCTTCCTGACGATCGATCTGGCCTTCTTCTCCGCCAACATCATCAAGATTCCGCATGGTGGCTGGTTCCCGCTGGTACTTGGCGCCCTGGTGTTCACCCTGATGACGACCTGGCGCAAAGGGCGTGGCCTGGTGCTGGCGCAGATGCGCACCGAAGGCCTGGCGCTGAAGCCGTTCATCAATTCGATCGCCGCGCATCCGCCGCTGCGGGTGCCGGGCACGGCGGTCTTCATGGTCGCCAACCACGAAAGCGTGCCGCACGCCCTGCTGCACAACCTCAAGCACAACAAGGTCATGCACGAGCGCAATGTGCTGCTGACGGTGGAGACGCTCGAGGTACCGGTCGCCGATCCCGAATTGCGCATCGCAATCGAGCCGCTGGGCAACGAGTTCTTCATCATGCGGCTGCGCTTCGGCTTCGCCGAGGCACCCAATGTGCCGCGGGTGATGGAAGGTTGTCAGGGCTGCGGTTTGCCGTTCGACATGATGGACACCACGTTCTTCCTGAGCCGCGAAACCCTGATTCCGACCTCGGGCCGCCCCGGCATGCCGCAGTGGCGCGACAAGTTGTTCGCCTTCATGTCGCGCAACTCTGAATCGGCCACCGCCTTCTTCCAGATTCCCGGCAATCGCCTGATCGAACTGGGCACCCAGGTCGAGATCTAGGCGCTCTTCTGGAGGACATCTCTGTGAGATGCCATGGTGAATGTCCCGCGGTGTATGGACGGCATCTCACCGAGATGCCCTACAGCAAAGCGTTCTTTTGTAGGGCATCTCTGTGAGATGCCGTGTTGAACTCGCGGAAGAGTTGAGATTGCAAGTCACAGACTTGCCCTACAGGAAAGCGCTTCTGTAGGGCACCTGTGTCAGATGCCGTGTTGAATTCTCCGCGGCGTCGGGATGGCATCTCACAGAGATGCCCTACAACAAAGCCGATTCCTGTAGGGCATCTGTGTCAGATGCCGTGTTGAATTCTCCGCGGCGTCGGGATGGCATCTCACAGAGATGCCCTACAGGAAAGTGCACTTCAGGCGCTTGCGGCCGAATTGAACCGTGCGCGCAACGCGGCCACCGCGGGTAGCTCCTTGCCTTCGAGAAATTCCAGGAAGGCGCCACCACCAGTCGAGATATAGCTGATCCGATCTTCGACGCCATATTTTTCGATTGCTGCAAGGGTGTCGCCGCCGCCGGCGATCGAAAACGCCGCGGACCGTGCCACGGCTTCAGCCAGTACGCGGGTTCCGGCACCGAAGGCATCGAACTCGAATACGCCGACCGGTCCGTTCCAGACCACGGTCCCGGCGCTCTGGATCAGGTCGGCATAACGGCGTGCGGTCTGCGGGCCGATATCGAGAATCATGTCGGCCTCGGCGACATCGGCGACGAACTTGACGCTCGCCGCTGCATCCGCAGCGAATGCCGGCGCCACCACGACATCGACTGGCAACGGAATCTGCACGCTGCGGGCTGCAGCATCGGCCAGGATGCGTTTCGCCGTCTCGATCAGATCGGCCTCGTACAGTGATCGCCCGACCGGCAATCCCTGCGCCGCAAGAAAGGTATTGGCGATGCCGCCGCCAACGATCAGCAGATTGACCTTGCCAATCAGGCTTTCCAGCAGTGCCAGCTTGGTCGAGACCTTCGAGCCCGCGACAATCGCCAGCACGGGCCGCTGCGGATGCTCAAGCGCCTTGCCAAGCGCATCGAGTTCGGCCATCAACAAGGGCCCGGCACACGCGGTCGGCGCATAGCGGACGACCCCATGGGTGGACGCCTGGGCGCGATGGGCGGTGCCGAATGCGTCCATGACGAAGACATCGCAGAGTGCCGCGTAGCGGCGGGCCAAAGCCTCACTGTCCTTGTCCTCGCCAACATTCATCCGGCAGTTTTCCAGCAGGACAACCTCACCCGCCGCCACCTCGACACCATCGAGATAGTCGCGTACCAGGCGAACCTGGGCTCCCAGCTCGGTGGACAACCAGTCGGCAACCGGCGCCAGCGACGCGGACGCCTCCCAGACGCCTTCCTTGGGTCTTCCCAGATGACTGAGCACCAGGACATGGGCACCGGCGTCGCGCGCGGCACGGATCGTCGGCAGAGCCGATTCCAGACGCTGAGTCGACGTGATGATCCCGTCCTTGATCGGTACGTTCAGGTCTTCGCGGATCAGCACACGCTTGCCGGCGAGCGGCAGTTCGGACATTCGCAGTATGGACATGGCACACCTGGAAGTAGGCAAGCGTGCATTGTAAGGCGAGTTCACAAAAAAGAACCCCGGCGCGTGGCCGGGGTTCGTTGTTCTACTGCAGAGCGGGGCTGGCCCCAGCGCTGTTGATCTTCCTGCTGCCAATCGGCAGACCGGCGGATCAGTAGCCGCGGGGGCAAGCCCCCGCGCTACAGGTCGCTCCGCGGGACGGGCCCGCGCTGGATCAGAACTGCATCGACCAGCTGTTGATGTAGCCGGTATCACCACTCGCAGCATCCTGCACGCGCAGGTTCCAGGTGCCATTGGCCACTTCGCTGGAGGCGTTGATCGTCACCGTCTTGATGATGTTGTCGGTGCCGGCGCCGGTGCGGTTGTGGATGTTGTAGAGCGAGCCATCGGGCGCGACCAGATCGACTTTCAGGTCACCCTGGTAGGTGTGCACGATGTTCACCGACACACTCAGGTTCGATGGCGCATTGCCGGTACGGCCGCTGACCACGATCGGGCTGTTGACCGTGCTGTTGTCGGCGATCGGGTAGTCGGTCAGGTTCTGGAAGAAGCTGGCCCCGCCACCGACCGTGTAGCTGCCGGTCAGCGAGACGCCCGAGAACGCCGAGTAGGCCTTCAGCCGCACGTAGTAGGTGCCCGCCTGCGCCGTCGCGATATTGCAGGTCTCGGCATTGCCACCCAGGTACGGACGGCAGTCATACACGGTGTCGGTCGGCGCCGAGCCGAACTTCACGTACATGTCGGCATCGCCGGTGCCACCAGCCATCACGAACTTCAGCCCGGTTGCGCCAGCCGGCACCACCATCGTGTAGTTCAGCGAGGCGCCGGTTGCGGCCGAAAGACCGGTCACGGCAACGCCATTGGTCAACACATTGCCACCCGGGCTGGTCACTGTGACCGACTGCGTGCGGCTGTTGGTCGCGCCACCGTTGTCGGTGACCGTCAAGACGACGCTGTAGGTGCCGGCGGCGCTGTAGGTCTTGCTCGGATTGGTCGCGGTTGACGTCGTGCTGTCACCGAAATTCCAGCTGCGCGAAGCAATGGTGCCGTCGCTGTCGGTGGAGGTATCGGTGAAGCTTGCCGTCAGGCCACTGGTGGTGAACGTGTAGTTGGCAACCGGCGCGACGTTGGCAGCTGTGCTGACCGTCACCGCGCGGGTGATGCTGTTGGTTGCGCCACCGTTGTCGGTGACCGTCAGTACGACGTTGTAGGTGCCGGCGGTGCTGTAGGTCTTGCTCGGATTGGTAGCCGTCGATGTCGTGCTGTCACCGAAGTTCCAGCTGCGCGATGCGATCGTGCCGTCGCTGTCGCTGGAGCTGTCGGTGAAGTTGGCCGTCAGACCGCTGGTGACAAACGAGAAGTTCGCGGTCGGCGCCACATTGCCACCGGTCGGAGCAAAGCCACCCTTCACATAGACATCCACCGACTGCGCGGTACCACCGCTTTCGTCACGGTTGTCGGTATAGATCGCCATGATGTCGTTGAGCACCATGTCCATGCCGTTGTAGTCACCCCACTCGAAGGAGTCGGTGATATTGACCGAGGTCTGCGAGGTCAGCCGGACCGGAGTGCTGAACGTGACCGCGCCATCGGTCGAGACCGAGTAGTAGAGGTCCACGCCGGTGCGACCGCTGCTGTGGCGGGTGTCGTAGAACATCACGAAGACGCGGCCGTTCTGGTCCACCGACATCCACGGATTGAAGCGGTCGACGGTATTGATATCGGCCGATGAGTGGGCCAGGCTGCTGGCCCAGGTGGCGCCGCCGTCACGCGAACGCAGCACCTTGATCACCGAGTGATTGGCGCTCGCGGTGGTGTTGTTCTCGGCGGTGTTGGTGTCGTTGTACGCGATGTAGAGGCTGTTGCCGAAGCTGCCGTTGCTGGTGTCGGCCTGGGCCGAAACATAGACAAAGGCGCGTCGCGTTTCCATGGCCGGGATCGGGAAATCGAAATCGGCATTGAGCGTCGCCGCGGTCACTGCAGCCGCGAACGAGGTGCCGGCATTGGTCGACTTCAGCACCCGGATCTGCTTGGCATTGCTGCCGCCAGACGTGGTCGGGAACACGAAATAGACATTGCCGGTCTTGTCCGACATCAGATCGCTGCCGATGCCGCGGCTGGCGCTGTCGAGGGTCAGGTTGGTCGACCAGTTCAGACCGGTATCGGTCGAGCGCGAGAACTTCTGGACATTGTTCTCATGCCAGGCCATGTAGATGTTGCCGAGATTCGGCGAGCCCGAATGCATATCGACGTGCAGGTATTCCTTGTCGGATACGTTGCCGGTCGAAAGCGTCTTGGCCAGGGTCCATGACGTGCCCGAGTTGGTCGAGCGATAGAACAGCACATTCGTGCCTGAGCCGACCACGGTCGACAGGGCGCCGGCATAGGCGATGCTGCCATCGGGCGACCAGCCCACGGTCGGATCACAACAGGTGTTGGCGAGCGAAATCGCCGCACTCCAGGTCACGCCACCATCCGAGGATTTCCACATCTTCTGGCCGGAGCCGGGGCCATTGGTACCGGCGATGATCAGGTTGGTATTGGTCGGATGAATCGCGACTGCCGACTCGGCAGCGCCAGCCGGCGAGGTGACGCGCTTCTCGGTGCCACCCAGGAAGTTGGGAAGAAAATCGTTGACGCCACGGCTTTCGCCGCCGCCGCGGGTGATCACATAGCCACCTTCTTCGGTCGCACGCACCGATCCGTAGATCGTGCCGTCGACCTTGAAGCCCTGATACTTCGCGAGGTAGCCGTTCAGCGCGCTGCGCGGATACTGCGCCGGGCCGCTGGTCAGCAGGTCTGGATTGGCCTTGCGCATCTCGACGCGGTAGAACGCCGGAATCGCGATGATCGCGTCGGACTCGTTGCGCGACAGCAGGTCGATGTCGGCCTTGGTCAACTGGTAGTTGCGATCGTCCCAGGGACCGTACTTGGCAAGCTCTGCGTAGTTCACGCGAGCGTCTGCGCCACGGGTCTGGTCGACCGTGTAGCTCACGACAGGCGGCCGGTTCTGCGCAACGCTCAGTCCGGAGTAGACAAGAGCGCCCGCGATGCTGAGGCGGATCGCCCAATTGCGATGGTGACTATTCATTGTTGTGTGGTATCCACTGATGGTTTCTCCCCGCGCCCGAGCCTGCGCCCTGGCACCCTTCGGAAGATCACGGACGCCCTCGCGTCCTGTGCTGCCAACCGTTGCGGGGAGAGCCCCCGACTGGGTCAGTCTCATCGCGGCCACCGCTTCCGACGGATAGACGCGTCCATATCGAAGGATCCCCAGACCCATTCGACCTTGCGGTTTCACTGCAGTCCCACCGTTCATTGCCCGGGCACTGATCGAATGCGCGAGTACTTGAACCAGGCTGGGTAAGGTTGATCGCGCGGCCCTGCCGCCCGACTCTTGCGTGAATCCGCAGACGCTTCACATCATTCTGCAGACTCGATCCAACTCCGTCTGGGGGATGAGCCCCTGAGGCCGCCGGATGTATATGTCAAATTCAGTCACAAGTCTTGCTGCAACGCGGCGTAAAGCGCCCCGCGTTGATCAACCGGTGTTCTGCAGCGCCTGCGAAACGCCGTGCACGGTCGAGCACAGGGCACGAAACAGCGCATCGTCGGGGCGGTCGGCGGCGCGCCAGCGTTCCAGCAGATCACGCTGGAGCAGGCTGATCGGATCGGTATAGGGGTTGCGCAGACGCAAGGAGCGCGCCAGTCGCGGATCATCGCTGAGCAGGGCGCGACCGCGCAGGCGCTCGACGCCATCACGAGTGAGCGCGTGCTCGGCGAGCAAGCGGGGGAAGAACCGGGCATGCAGGGGACCGGAGAGTTCGGAGAAGCGCTCGGCAATCGCCATATCGCCCTTGGCCATCACCATCTCGACATCGGACAACAGGGCCTTGAAGAAGGGCCAATCATTGGCCATTTCGCTGATGGCAGCGAACCCATGGCGCTCGACCGCAGCCTGCAGGGCGGAGCCGATGCCATACCAGCCCGGCAAGCCGGCGCGGCATTGGGTCCAGGCGAACACCCAGGGAATCGCGCGCAGGCTCTCGACGCCCAGCATGTTGCCGCGCTTGGGTGGCCGCGACCCCAGGGTCATGCGTTCGATCACATCAATCGGCGTCGCCTCGCGAAAATACTCGACGAAGCCCGGTGTATCCGCAACCAGGTTGCGGTAGGCAGCGAAGGCATCGGCCGAGATTGTCCGCATCCATTCGCGCCACTGCGCTTCGCGCGGTTCGGGCGGACGTGGTCGCACCGTGGCCGCGATCACCGCACCGGTGGTCTGGCTCAACTCGCGCAGAGCCAGGGCATCAATGCCGTATTTGCGATGAATCACTTCACCCTGCTCGGTGACCCGCAGGTGCCCGCGCAGCGAGCGCCGCGGCGCCGCCATCAGGGCATGTGCCGTCTTGCCACCGCCGCGACTGACCGAGCCACCGCGGCCATGAAAGAAGACCACTTCGACGCCACGCGTCGCCGCCACATCCATCAGCTCCACCTGGGCGCGCTGCAGAGACCAGCGCGCGCTGAGCAAACCGCCATCCTTGGCGCTGTCGGAATAACCAAGCATCACGGTCTGGCGATGGCCGCGTGCGCTGACATGACTGCGATAGGCGGGGTCATCGAGCAGATCGGCCAGCGTGGCGGGCGCTCGCTGCAGATCGGCGATGGTTTCGAACAACGGTGCCACATCGAGCGCGACATGGCCATCGGCGTCCTGCAATCCGGCTCCACGCGCCCACGCCAGGACCTGGAGCACATCACTGGCATGGCTGGCCATGCTGATGATGTAGACGCCGGTAGCCGCGGGGCCCAGCCGGTGGTGCGCCTTGGCCAGCGCGGCAAACACCGCGCATTCGCGGATCCATGCCGGATCATCGGCATCTTCAGCGAGCGGCTCGCGCCCGGCCGCAGTCGCTCGCAGCAGATCCATGCGGCGGGATTCATCGTCCCAGCGCGCGCTGTAGACTGCGCTCCAGGCATCGCGCTGAACACGGGCATCCTGACGGACGTCCAGGCGCGCCAGATGAAAGCCGAAGGTGCGGACGCGCCAGAGCAGGCGACGGACGGCAAACCAGCCGCCGTGCAGACCACGATTGGCCAGCAGGCTCTCGGAAATGGTCGTGATGTCCCGCTCGAACTCTGCCACATCCGGGTAGGCCGTCGCGGCATCCTGTGCCGTCGCCTGCAGCCGTGCGCCCATCAGTCGCAACAGCATCCGGTAGGGCATGTCGCGATGACGCGGGCGGATACGGGCATCGGCATCGGGCAGCAGAGCCCGGTAACGCGCAACCAGTTCCTGCACCGCCGCGGAAACCGGCACGCGCCCCAGGGTCTGACTGAGCAGACGCTCCAGCCGTGCCAGATCGCGCCGATAGCAGTCGATGATCATCCGCCGCTGTGCCGCCAGCGATTCGGCAATGGTGTCGGCGCCGACATTGGGATTGCCATCCATGTCGCCGCCCACCCAACTGGCGAAGCGCAGCATCGTGGGCAGCTCGGCCGAAATGCCGTAATGGCGTTCGAGCGCATCGCTGAACACCTCGTAGAAGACCGGCACGATGCGGTAGAGATGATCGGCCAGGTAATAGGTGACGTGTTCACGTTCGTCGGCGACGCTGGGTCGCACCGGTGCACCCTCCGCCGTTTGCCAGCCCGCAGTCAGCGCCATCCGGAGCCGCGCCCAATCGGTGGCACGCTCACCGGGCGTGCGATCACTCAGCAGATCGGCAAGCAGGCAGCGCACCATCTCGCCCTCCTTCTCCAGCAGCGAGCGCCGCACCGCCTCCGTCGGATGCGCGGTAAAGACCGGTTCGATATCGAGCTGGCCGATGGTATTCATCAGCTCATCGGCCGATACACCGGAGGCATGCAAGCGATTCAGCACATCACGCAGCCCTTCGGGCGGCCAACTGTCACCCTGCAACTGGTAGTGGCGATGGCGGCGGATGCGGTGCACGCGCTCGGCAATGTTCACCACCTGAAAATAGGTGGCGAATGCGCGTGCGACCAGTTCGGCATGCTCGGGGCTCAGACCACCGAGGCGCTCCTGCAGATCGGCGGTGGATTCGGCGTTCTCGCGTCGGCGGATCGCGCTGGCGCGGATCGCCTCGATCTCGTCGAGAAAGTGGGGGCCGACCTGTTCTTCGAGCAATTCGCCAACCAGTGCCCCAAGGCGACGCACATCATCGCGAAGCCCCTGGTCCGTGGCCGGAAACTCGACTTCGCGCAGCTCTTCCACGGCAACCCCGATCGACGCCCAGGAAGCCCAAGACTAGCCGGCTTGTTTGATGCAACGCAACAAGGTACGCCTATCGAAGAACGCCGTGCTCATCCTGGCGTGCTGCGAACTGTGACGTCCCTATCGCCAGGACACTGGCCGCAGCCCGGCCTGCTATCGCCATGCTCAGGGCGCGGGCGACACCGGCTTGGACGGCGCCGCCATCAGGACGGTGGCGCGGCTGGCACCGGGTTTGACCACGCTGTATTCGCCTTCGAACACATTGCCGGGCACCGGCTTGGGCCTGGCGCCGCGGCCACGCCGGACCAGATGAACAATGCTCATCACGATCAGTACCTTGAGGGCGATCAGCATGCCCAGCAGCAGCCCACCGACCAGAAACAGGGCAATAGCGAGCCGCTTGAGTACGGTGGCGACAATATCCAGCAGGGCAGACATCTTTGATCCTTGCGCGGAAACGCGGTCATTGCGTCAGAATGTGCCTCATTGTGCAGCAGGAGTGTGGACGTCGCATGAACGAACCCGAACCCGACGCGGGCGAATCCGGGGCAATGCTGCCCGAGCAGCCGCGCGTGCTCTGCGCCGTCAGCGATATTCCCGAGGAATCTGCGCTCGGCCTGCAGATCGCCTCGGCTACTGGCGGATTCCCGGTGGTGCTCACCCGCCAGGGCGATGCGGTGCAGGCCTTCCACAACGAATGTCCGCATGCCGGTCGTCGCCTGGACTGGGTTCCGGGACAATTCCTGATCGAAAACCGATTATTGATCTGCGCGGCTCACGGCGCTGCGTTCACCCGCGACAGCGGGCTTTGCCTCGCCGGTCCCTGTCGCGGCCAGGGTCTGGTGCGCTTCCCGGTGCTGGTGCGCGATGGCCAGGTCCTCGTGGCCCGGTAACTGTTTGGGGGCATGGGCGTAGCCGCGGGGTTGCGTCGGACCCGCGCTTGCTCCGATGCCATGCCAGCTCAGCGTTCCAGCCAGATCAGGCTCGCCATCCGGCCGCAGCGGCCATCACGGCGGTACGAGTAGAAAAGATCCGGCTCCGAATACGTGCAGTGGCTGGCTTCGCCGATGCGCTCGACACCCAGCGCCCGCAGCCGCAGGCGCGCCAGAAGATGGAGATCGCACAGCCACTTCCCGGCATGGCCGGAAGGGTGCGGCCGAAACGCTACCGCGGCGTCGGCTTGCCCATCGATAAACGCGGCACGCACCTCGGCACCCACTTCGAACGCGTCCCGACCGATCGCCGGTCCCAGCCAGGCCTGCAGACGCTGCGGTGGCGCATGCAACTGTTGCACGGTGGCTTCGATCACGCCGGCGGCCAGTCCACGCCAGCCGGCATGCGCGGCGGCAACTTCGCTGCCATCGTCGGCACAGAGCAGGATGGGCAGACAATCGGCGGTCATGATCGCAAGCACGACCGCGCGATCAGCGGTGTACGCGGCATCGGCCTGAAGCGCGTCGGCATCCCCGCAGAAGGCGGCGCCCGCCTCTGCCCTGAACACGCGGGTACCGTGCACCTGGCGCAACCAGATCGGCTCGTCCGGCAATCCCAGCACCTGACGCAGGCGATCACGATTGCCGCGTACCGCGACCGCCTCATCGCCTACGTGGTCACCAAGATTGCAGTGGTCGTAAGGCGCTTGCGACATGCCCGGACTGCGCCGCGTCGATACCGCTGCCCGCACGCCGGGCGGCGCATCCCAATCCGGAATCAGAAACCCTTCCGAAGTCAGTGCTGCAGTGCCTGCGCTCATGTTCAGCGCGCCGCAAAAGCCTTGCTGTCCGCGCGCAGTACCGCGAGCAGATTGAGCATGTCCGCTGGCACCGGGGCTTCGGTACTGATCAATTTGCCACTGCGCGGGTGTTCGAATTCGAGAAACTGCGCATGCAGTGCCTGCCTGCGGAAGCCGCGCAGCGCGGCGTCGAGCTCGGCTGTCGCCGCCTTGGGAATTTTCAACCCGGTGCCATACAGCGGATCGCCGACAATGGCGTGGCGGATGCTCGCGAGATGTACGCGGATCTGATGGGTACGCCCGGTTTCCAGTTTGCAGGTCAGCAGCGTGTGTGCGCGAAATCGTTCAGCGACGCGGTAGTGGGTCACGGCTTCGCGGCCGCCCTCGCGCACCGCCATTTTCAGGCGATCATGCGGGCTGCGGTCGATCGGCTTGTCGATCCGGTTGCCCGCAATGATTTCGCCGACCACGATCGCAAGGTAACGCCGGTTGACTTCGCGCTCGGAGAGCTGGGCCACCAGCGCCGCATGCGCCTCGACATTGCGCGCAACCACGAGCGCTCCCGAAGTGTCCTTGTCGAGGCGATGGACGATGCCTGCACGCGGCACTTCGCGCAGGCGGGCATCGCGGTGCAGGAGCGCATTGACCAGGGTACCGCTGGGATTGCCGGCGCCGGGATGAACCACCAGCCCTGCTACCTTGTTGATCACCAGCACGTCGGGGTCTTCGTAAATGACATCGAGCGCGATGTCTTCGGGCGCATCGCGCACTTCCTCGCGCATCTCGGCTTCAATGCGCACCTGGTCCCCGGGTGCGACCGGATCGCGCGGACGCGCCTCGGCGTCGTTCAGCAAGGCCTTGCCGTCCTTGATCCAGCCGGTCAGCCGGCTGCGGGAAAACTGCGGGAACAGCTCGGCCAGGGCCTGATCGAAGCGCCTGCCTGCCAGTGCCTCTGTGACTTCGGCCGCCAGCAACTCGGATTCAACGGCTTCTTGGGAACTCGATGGGGACACGGAAAATCCTTGGTGAACGTACGCGGAACCACGCTTTTCTGCATCGGCGGGGCTTTGGGCTATCATGCCGGTCTCATTCTAGGACGCTTTGCATGCCGACTTGCCGATTTACCCCTGTTCGCGCCCTGCTCATCCTTCTGCTGGTGCTGTTTGCGGCCTCCTGTTCGAAGAACGTCCGCATCCAGGCTGCCGAGACGCTGCCCGCTGACGCCCTCTACGCCGAAGCCAAGCGCTCGCTGGACGACGGCGCCCATGAGCGCGCGATCAAGTTCTACCAGCGCCTGGTAGCGCGTTTTCCGTACGGCTCCTACCACGAGCAGGGTCAGATCGATCTGGCTTATGCCTTCTACAAGCGCAACAAGCACGAGGAAGCGCTGTCAGCCGTCAACCGCTTCATCAAGCTGTATCCGACCCACGCCCGCATCGACTATGCCTACTACCTGCGCGGGCTGGTGAATTTCAATCGCCAGGCCGGCTTTCTGGAACGTCGCTTCCGCAGCGACCTGACCCGCCGCGATCTGCAGTATGTCCGCCAGAGCTTCCAGGATTTCAACGAACTGGTCGAGAAGTATCCGCAGAGCGCCTACGCCCCGGACGCCCGCCAGCGCATGATCCATCTGCGCAATGGCCTGGCCCAGGGCGAGATCATGATCGCCGGCTACTATCTGCGCCGCGGTGCCTGGGTGGCATCGGCGCAACGCGCCAAGTTCGTGCTGGAGACCTATCAGGAAGCCCCGCAGACCGGCGACGCGCTGGCCATCCTGGCCGAGAGCTACAAGCAACTCGGGCAGACCAAGCTCGCCGACGACGCCAGTCGGGTACTCAAGCAGAACTATCCCGACCATCCCTATTTCGACGGCAAATGGCCGGCCAAGCGCGTGTTCTGGCGCCAGCTCAACCCGTTTTCCTCGGATGTCTCCCCGGTCAAGTCGAGCTGATTCCAGCGGTGCGCACTGCTGGACTCAGCGTGCGCCCTCCGTTGCGGGCTCGGCAGTCAGCGCGAGTGCGGTGTATGCCTGCAGTGCGGCTTGCAGTAGTTTGCTGAGCTTGGCGGCATCGGGTACTGCCGACTTGCAGGCAATGATGCCCACCTCCAACTGGCCGGCGTAGCTCTGCACCGTAATGTTCAGACCCAGTCCATGGGTCACGATGGACACCGGATAATTGTGCAGCAGGCTGGCGCCCGCCAGAAACAGGCGCATCGGTGGACCCGGCACATTGGATACCACCAGATTGGCCAGGGGCGGCAGCTTCTCCGCCAGTTGACCACGCGCCCATAGCCGGCTCAGACCACTGGCCCAGATCGGCGCTGCCAATCCGGGAAAATCAGTCGGAATCAGATTGCGCAGTGCGTTGACGCGCTCACGGATTGCTCCGGTCGCCGCCGCGATGGCGCGCAGCCGTTCAAGATCATCGCGTACCTGGGTAGCCAGGGCCACCTGGACCATCGAGACCTGGTTGTTGGCGTCGGCATTGCCGGCTTCGCGCAGCGACACCGGCATGGCGGCGATCAGGGCACGTGTCGGCAACCGGCGATCGCTGAGCAGATACTGGCGCAGCGCGTGCGCAACCAGGGCCATCACCACATCGTTGACACTGACCCCGAACGCACGCGATATCGCCTTTATTGCGGCCAGCGGCAGCGACAGTGCGGCAAAGCTGCGGCCGGCGCTGACCTGGGCATTGAACTGGGTACGCGGCGCCAGCAGCACATTGTCACGGATGCGCCCGATCAGGCCACGCCCGTCAGGGTCAGGTGCGCGCGCCAGCCGGATCGTTTCCGGCAGTGCACGGAAAATGCGGGTCAGCTGCTGCAGGCTGGAGCGGACACTGGCGCGCGCCACATCGAGCTTGCCGGGTGCCTCGGCGACCTCCGCTGTACTCGGCCGGCGGCCCGGCATGCGCGGCTCGAGATCCAGCAGGACCTGGGCCAGTGCAACCCCGCCCTGGCCGTCGAGCAGGGCATGATGCACGCGCGTGTGCAGGGCGATGCAACCACTGTGATGGCCTTCGATCACGGCAAACTTCCACAGCGGCCGGTCCCGCGGCAACATTTCCGCCTGCAGTTGCGCGACCAGGGCATGCAGCTGGCGGTCGCTGCCGGGCGCGCGCAATCGGCGCCGGATGATGTGCTGATCGAGATCAAGGGCACCCGCATCACGCCACAGGGGATGACCGATATCCATCGGTGCCGGCTGCAGAACCCGACGCAGTGCCGCTGCCCTGGGCAGGCGCTCGGCGATCAGGTCGATCAATGCCCGATGAAAATCGTAGCCGCGTCGGCGCGGTGCTTCCAGCAGCATCAGGCTGCCTACGTGCATCGGCGTACCGGCCGCTTCCAGATAAAGGAAACCGGCATCCAGTCCGCTCAGCGGGCGCAATCGCGTGGCCATCGGTGGCTCCAGGTCGGGATCGCGAGCATAGCGCCGAGCTGGCGCAATCCGGCCTTGCGATCGCGCTCAGACCTTCTCGCGCCAGGCGCCAGCGCCGAGGAAGATCAGGCGCAGCTGGCGCACGAAGTTGTCGACCAGTTCGCGCTCCGCGCGCGGCGACTTGGCAGGCAGATCAAGAATGTCGGTTGCGGCATTGATCATGGTCGTCACCACCAGGCCGCAGAGCATGCGCAGGGTCTCGCTCGACAGCCCGGGCAACAGGCCGAGCGCGCGCATGTCCTGCACCATCTCCGCGGCAAAGTGGGACTCCTCGGCCCGGATGGCGGTCCGGATCACTGGCGAGCCGCCGCCGCGCTCACCGGCGATGAACAGAAAATGCAGGCGATGCGATTCCACGTACTGCTTGTAGATCAGCACCGACTGCCGCAGCATGTCGGTCAGCGGCACGCCATCGCGGCGGACATCGCGCAGCAGATGGCGCAGGGTCGCCCCACTTTGTTCGACCAGGGCCAACCCGAGCTCATCAAGATCACGGAAGTGGCGATAGAACGACGCCGGCACCACGCCAGCAGCGCGAGTGACCTCGCGCAGACTCAGACTCGAAAAGCCACGCCCCGCGCCCATCAGATCAAGCGCGCCGGCCATCAGCTGACCGCGCGTCAGCAGCTTGCGCGCCTCGCGCGACGGCGCGGCCGGCACCGGATCTGGCGGGCGCGCTTTGGCAGTGGAGCGACGCACCTGTAGACGACTCATTGTGTTGGCCCGGGTCTACCAGAAGTCGCCGCAGTATAGCCCTGCCACCGAAGCACAGGCCTGGTGGGCGCGGAGTCGACGCCATGGGCGAGCAAGATCGACCAAGGGGTCGGTCCCGGCGGTTGACGTACGCCGCCCGCGGGGCTAGTTTGTGACTTATTGTCAGGTCGCTCAGGCACCGTCCGTCGGTCTCGCGAATCGGCCCCATCAATACCCGTTACTCGACCAATGTCCGGGAGCGGGCCTCGTGCGCGAGCGTCCGCACTTCATCGCCCCGGCAACGCGGCGGTAAGCAGATCACAATTTCTGGGGAGCCTCTCAATATGCGTCGTGGATTCAAACTGGCCGTTCTCTCGCTCACTCCTCTGGCAGCCTCCATGGCCATTGCCGCAGGCGCTGATACCAAGATCATCGTCCCCAAAGGTCAGCCCGCCCCTGCCGGATTCGAACGGGTCGTCGATTACGGCTCGTTTGCGCTCTACAAGGGTCGCGGAGCGGTGGCACCGGCCATCCTTGACAAATCGCTGCTCGACGCTGACGTTCTCTACTTTGATCGACAGAACTTCGATACCCAGCGCGGCGCAATGATCCCGCCGGCCGGGTTCGAACTCAGCGCGCCGCGCGGCAGCGCGCTTCAGATTGTGCAATTCGTCGGCCCGATGAAGGACCATTGGCTGGAGGAACTGCGGCGTCTGGGCATGACGCCCGTGCAATACATTGCCAACAACGGCTACATCGTCTGGGCTGATGCCAACTCGCGCAGCCAGTTGGGCAGCCTGGTCGCCGATGGCAGCTTCCTGCAGTACAGCGCCCCGCTCGCAAGCTATCTGAAATTTGGACCGACGCTTGCAGATGCCATAGCACGCGGCGAACCGGACTCGCGGGTCTACACCGTTACCGTGCAGCGCTACCGTGCCCCGGGCAATGGCCGCGCTGCGGTGCATGCAACAGGACTGAAGCCCGAAACCGACTGGGCGCCGGTGCTCGATTTCGAGAATGCCCGATTCGTCGGCACGCTGGCCCAGGTCCGCGCCGTCTCCGAGCTTCCCGATGTCTTCTGGGTGGGCGAGTATCTGCCGCGCGAGATGTTTGATGAAGTGCAGGCGCAGATCGTGCGCGGCTTCTTCAACGTCGGCCAAACCGGGCCTGCGGGCGAGGGTTACAAGGCCTGGCTGGAATCCCTGATGTTCCCCAGTACACCGGCCTCCTACTCGATTGTCGATGTCACCGATGACGGTGTTGGCACCGGCACTACGACACCGGTAGACCCGACCTATTACGAAGGTGGTTCTACAGCAAATCCATCCCGCCTCATCTACAACCAGGCATGTACCGCGACCAATGGCACGCCCGGCCTGCATGGCCATCTCAATTCCAACATCGTGGGCGGTTATGACACCCGCGACAATGCCACGGTCGCGGGAGCCCGATTCCCCGGCATGTACCAGCGCGGCCAGGGCATCAATCCCTGGGTTCGCCTCGGCGCCACTCGGGTGTTCGCGCCAGGATTCAACCAGGACAATTGCGGCGGCAACGATCAGGGCGTGATCAAGGCCATCCAGGATGGCGGCGCATCGATTTCCAACAACTCGTGGGGTTGCTCCGGCTGCGCCAGCACCTATGATGATTCTTCGCAGGCCTATGACGTTGGCGTGCGTGACGCTGACCTTGGGGAAGCAGGCAATCAGGAACTCACCTTCGTCTTCTCGGCTGGCAATTCCGGACCCGGCGCCGCAACCTTGGGCACACCCGGCAATGGCAAGAACATGATTTCGGTCGGCGCCTCCGAAAATGACCGTCCAAATGACGAAAACGGCCCCTGGAGCGATGGCTGCGGTATCGGACCGACCGGCGCCGACAATGCAATGGATGTGATCAGCTTCTCGTCGCGCGGACCGTCTCCGGGCGGCCGCAAGAAGCCCGAGGTCATCGCACCTGGTACCCATGTGACCGGCACACGCGCGGTTCCCAATACCGGCAGTGGCGCCTGTGATCCGGCACGCCCGGTTGGCAATGTCACCTATGCGGCTTCGTCCGGTACCAGCCACTCTGGGCCGGCGATCGCCGCTGTAGCATCACTGGTCGATTATTGGCTGATCAACGATCGCGGCACCATCAGCTTCGAGGGCGGCATGCCCTCCAAACCGGCGCCTGCGACCCAGAAGGCCTGGATGATGGCGCACCCGACCTACCTCACTGGTGTCGGTGCCAATGACACCCTGCCAAGCAATTCGCAGGGCTATGGCATGCCCAACCTGGAAAACATGTTCAACGAGGTACCCAAGCATGTGGTCAACCAGACCAATGTGCTGGGCGCGACGGGCGAGCAATACACTTGGGTCGGCGCGATTGCCGACAGCGGTCGACCGTTCCGTGTCGCCATGGCGTACACCGACAAGGCCGGCGCGATCGGCACCAGCCCCCAGGTGAACAACCTCAATCTCGAAGTGATTGTCGACGGCACGACCTATCGCGGCAATGTCTTCACCGGTCAGTGGAGCATGACGGGCGGCAGCGCCGATGCACTCAACAACTACGAGGCAGTGTTCCTGCCGGCGGGTACAGGATCGGCACTAGAGATCAGGGTGATCGGCGCCAACATCGCTGACGACGGCGTGCCGAACAATGCGGACGCCACCGATCAGGATTTCGCGCTGGTTTGCGACAACTGCATCCAGTCGCCGACGTTCTCCATGGGCGTCGATACCAGCACGCACACCATCTGCGCGGAAGACACCAATTCGGTGGGCTTCAACATTACCGTCGGGTCCATCCTGGGCTTCAGCAACGCGGTGACGCTCAGCGCTGCCGGCGAGCCGCCCGCGGCAACGGTCGTGTTTGGAACCAATCCGGTAACGCCGCCAGGGACCAGCCTGCTGACCGTCGGCAACCTCAACGTCGCGCCCTTTGGCACCTATCCGATCACCCTCACCGGAACGGCAGGCGCCGAGATCAAGAATCGCGCGCTGAATCTCAGCGTGTACTCGACGGATCCGACGGTCGCCACCCTCTCTGCTCCGACGGATGGAGCATCGAATGTACCGCTGCGGCCCAGCCTCACCTGGACCGCCAGCTCCCAGGCGGCCGGCTATGTGATTGAGATCGACGACAATGACGATTTCAGTTCACCCGTCTACACCGGAGCGAGCAGCGGGCCCTCACATACTCCGTCTGCCGATCTGCCGAGCAATACCGTGCTCTACTGGCGCGTGCGCGCCGACAACACCTGCGGCTCGATCAACTCGACCTCACGCAGCTTCACTACGGTCGCACTGCCCGGAGATTGTTCGATCGGCAGCACACCCGTGGTCAACTACAGCACGGGATTTGAAAGCGGCGCATCGGGCTGGACGTTGGGTAGCGGCAGCACGGGCACCAGCAACTGGGCGATCACGACGGCACGCACACATTCGGGAACCAATGCCTTCCTCGCGCAGGATGTGACAACCGTCACGGATCAGCGCCTGGTTTCGCCTGCGGTAGCATTGCCGGCCGGCCAGGGTGCCCAGGTGCTGATCTATTACAGCCACCAGATTCTGGAGGACAAGACGGCGGGCTGTTTCGATGGTGGAATCCTTGAAGCCTCAACCGATGGAACCACCTGGACCCAACTCGGACCGGAGCGGATGCTGACCGATCCCTACAATGGCCCGGTGGACGCGGGCTTCATGAATCCGCTGTTGGGGCTTCAGGCCTGGTGTGAAGACCCGCCCGTCGGCGATCCGCCGGCATGGACGCGGTCGGTCGTAGACATCAATTCGTTCGCCGGACAATCGGTCCAGTTCCGCTTCCGGGTCGGCACGGACAGCTCAGTGGGTCGTGCCCCGCATGGCTTCTATCTCGACGACGTGACGGTGCAGGGCTGCGTGGTCAACGATCCGGAGGCTGTATTCGGCAACGGTTTCGAATAGCCGTCCAGTGCCTGGATGAACGGAAACGCGGCCTTCGGGCCGCGTTTTTTTGGGCCAGGGCGAGTCGGCAGCAGGTACCACGCCCCCAATAGCATCGATCGAGTGGTCGATACGCGATCCACCGAACAGGCGAAAGTCCAGCTCACGGAGCGGCTGCCGACACAGATGCCGCCGGATGTCGGCGGGCTAACTGCGCAGGCCATAGTGGGTTGACAGCTCCCGGATATTGAGTAAACGTATGTTCACTCAATGGAGTCGCGTCATGCCCGCAACCGTCAATTCCCCTGTCAGAAGCCGTCGCCGCTGGTACCAGTCGTCCTGGCTGCGACCGTTCAATGACCGCAACGCCCTTGATGAACTGGTGCAGCGGCTGCGGCCGCAGGCTGCGCTGAGCGGGGTGCGTGCGCGGATCGAAGGCATCATCGAGGAGACGGCGGATACGCGGACCTATCTACTGCGGGCCAATCGCCACTGGCGCGGTCATCGCGCCGGACAGCATGTCCTGGTCGAAGTCGAGGTGGCGGGCCGGCGACTGCAGCGCTGCTTCAGCCTGTCGGCAGCCCCAGGCCGGCGCGGCCGGGTGCAGATCACCGTCAAGCGTCAGCCCGGGCAAGGCGTCAGCGCCTGGATGCATGAAAGGCTTGGACCTGGTGACACTCTCGGCCTGGGCCAGGCACTCGGCAGTTTTGGTGCCAATTTGCCAGATTCCGGCCCCTTGTTGCTGCTCAGCGCCGGCAGTGGCATCACCCCGATGATCGCGCATCTGCAGGCGCTGGTCGCCGCCGGCACAGCACGCGATGTCGTGTTCGTGCATTCCTGCCGCAGCCGGGATCAGTTGATCCTCGCCGAAGCACTGAATGCGGCAGCGGCGGCTGCAACTGGCATCCGCGTGGTTCTGCACTACAGCGCCGAGCAAGGGCGGCTGGACGCCGGGACGCTGCGGCAACACGTGCCCGACCTGGCATCGCGTTACACGCTGGCCTGCGGTCCACGCGACTTCAATGCCTGGGTCGAGTCCCTGTACGGCGCCGAAGGCGCGCTGTCGCGGATCGAATTCGAGCGTTTCGCCGTGCCCCTAGCCAAGCCCGGCGCCGCTGCCACCACGCAGCAGACCGTGACCTTCAAAAAAGCTGAACATTCGTTTACTGCAGCGACCGGCCAGAGCCTGCTGTCGGCGGCCGAGGCGGCCGGGCTCAGCCCGCGCCATGGCTGCAGGATCGGCATCTGCCGCAGTTGCCAATGCCGCAAGCTCAGTGGCCGCAGCGAGAACCTGCTGACAGGCGAAATCTGTGATGAACCCGGCCAACTGATCCAGCTGTGCATTTCCAGCGCCCGCTCACCCCTGCTACTCGACCTCTAGGAATGCCATGAACACCACTACCAAGAGCCTGACGCACCGCATTCCCGCCCGAGCCGATCTCGATCGCGATCAGATCCTTGGATTGCAGAATGAGCTGGACGCGCTGCGCCGCGAGGTGATCGAACAACGCGGAGCACAGGACGCCCGGCATATCCGCCTGATGGTGCGCAACGCACGCAACGCTGCAATCGGCGGGCGTGCCCTGCTGATGTTCGGCTGGGGGCCGTTCAGCTGGATCGCCGGAGTGATGGCGCTGGCGCTGGCCAAGATTCTCGAGAACATGGAAGTGGGCCACAATGTGATGCACGGCCAGTACGACTGGATGAATGATCCCACGCTGGATTCGCAGACCTATGACTGGGACATCGTCTGCGCCGCCGACCACTGGCGGCACTCGCACAATGTCGAGCATCACAACTACACCAATATCCTCGGCAAGGACCACGACTACGGCTACGGCATGCTGCGCCTGAGCGAGCAGCAGCGCTGGTCACCCGGCGCGCTGTTGCAGCCGTTCTGGTATCTGCTGCTGGCGATCAATTTCCAGTGGGGCGTGGCCGTGCACGACATCAAGATCGGCCGCTTCGTGAAGGGCCGCATGCCGCGTGCCGAGTTCCGGGAACGCATGCAGCCGTTCCTGCGCAAGGCCAGCCGCCAGCTGTTCAAGGACTACGTGCTGTTTCCGGCGCTGGCGTTCTGGCAGTGGCCGCGGGTGCTGCTTGGCAACCTGGTGGCCAACCTGATCCGCAATCTGTGGACCAACGCGATCATCTTCTGTGGTCACTTCACCGAGCACGCACACACCTACAGCCGCACCGAAACCGCCAATGAAACCCGTGGCGACTGGTACCTGCGGCAAATCCAGGGCTCCAGCAATCTCGAGGGGGGCCGCTGGTTCCATTTGCTGACCGGCCATCTCAGCCATCAGATCGAGCACCATCTGTTTCCCGATCTGCCGGCGCCACGCTATGCCGAGATCGCGCCCCGGGTACGCGCAATCTGCCAGCGCTATGGCATCCACTACAACAGCGGCGGCTTCTGGACGCAGTACATCGGCGTACTCAGGCGCATCCTGGTGCATGCCTGGCCGACCCGGCCACGCCGCCTGATTGCGGCCAGCGAAACCGGCTGAGGACACAAACCGGAGCAAAATCGCGCGATAATGCTGTTTCGGGCAACCCGACTCCCAGGGCAAGCAGGCGGAATCCAGGAAAATGATTCAACTGATCGGATTCGACGGCGACGATACCCTGTGGCATAGCGAAGGCTACTACCAGCAGGCCCAGGCCGAGTTTGAAACCCTGCTGGCGAAGTATGTCGATGTGCATGACAGCCGCCTGCATGAGCGCTTGCTGGCGGTGCAGAAGGCCAACCTCAAGGTCTTCGGCTACGGTGCCCGCAGCATGATGATCTCGATGATCGAGGCGGCGATCGCGATCACCGAAGAGCGCATCAGCGCGCGCGATGTGCACCGCCTGGTCGAGATCGGCAAGGGCGTGCTGCAGCACCCGGTCGAAGTGCTGCCCGGAATCCGCGAAGCGGTTGAAGCCGTCGCCGAGGAGTTCCCCCTGGTGCTGATCACCAAGGGTGATCTCTTTCACCAGGAAGCCAAGGTGCGCCGCTCGGGCCTTGACGATCTGTTCCGACGCATCGAAATCGTCTCGGAGAAGGACAACAGCACCTACGCCCGCGTGTTGAGCGAATTCGATCTGGCGCCAGGCGCCTTCGTCATGGTGGGCAATTCGCTGCGCTCGGACATCGAACCGGTGGTGCGCCTGGGCGGCTGGGGGATCCACATGCCCTATGCGGTGACCTGGGCGCACGAGATGGAGAACGAGCTCGATGCCTCCGATCCACGGGTACGCTCGATCAGCAGCGCGTCCGAAATCCCCTCGGCAGTGCGCGAGATCACCGCGCTCGGCCGCAGCGGCGGCTGACTGACTGCAGCAGCATCGTCGACGCTGCTCGATTGCAGGCGCCCGGACGGCACGCCTGCCGTCCGTCGCACCATGGCGATCAGCGCAGCTTTTCCCAGAGGAAGCGATAGGCCAGCGCCGACATGAAGGCCGCCTGCCGATTGTTCGCGGCGCCGCCGTGGCCGCCTTCGATATTCTCGTAGTAGCGCACATCGTGGCCCTGGGCCAGCATCAGGGCCGTCATCTTGCGCGCATGACCGGGATGCACGCGATCGTCGCGCGTCGACGTGGTGAACAGGGTCGGCGGATACTTCGTGGTCTTCTCGACATTGTGGTACGGCGAGAACGTCTCGATGAACTTCCACTCATCGGCCACGTCGGGGTCGCCGTACTCACCCATCCACGAGGCGCCTGCCAACAGGGTGTGATAGCGCTTCATGTCGAGCAGCGGAACCTGGCAGACAATCGCCCCAAAAAGATCGGGGCGCATCGTCAGCATATTGCCCATCAGCAGCCCGCCATTGGAACCACCCTGGATACCGAGATGTGGCGTACTGGTGAGCTTGCGTTCGTTCAGATGCTCGGCGACTGCGATGAAGTCCTCATAGGCGCGATGCCGGTTCGCCTTCAGTGCCGCCTGGTGCCAGGTTGGGCCAAACTCGCCGCCGCCGCGGATATTGGCGACCACGAACACACCGCCCTGTTCCAGCCAGGCCTTGCCGGCCGTCGCGCTGTAGTTCGGCACCATCGAGACTTCGAAGCCGCCGTAACCATAGAGCAGGGTCGGGTTCTTGCTGTCGAGCTTGAGTTTGCTGGACGCCACCTGGAAATACGGCACACGCGTGCCATCCCTGGATTTCGCCTCATGCTGGGTGACTTCAAGCCCGCTGGCATCGAAGTACGCCGGCAACTGCTTGAGTTTCTCCGGCTTGGCCGCACCGACACTGCCGAGATAGAGACTGGTTGGCGTCACGTAATCGGTGATGGTCAGGAAGTAGTCGTCCGAGGCCTCGTCATCGACGGCATCAACGCCAATCGTGCCGAATTCGGGAAGTCCCGCGATTGCTTCGCGCGTCCACTTGCCGTCCTTGCGGGTGAGCACGTAAAGGCGATTGCGGACATTGTCCAGCTCATTGAGCAGGACGTGGTTGAGGGTGGCACTGAAGCCTGCCAACGAGGTGCGCGCGGTCGGCCTGAACAGCACCTCGAACTTGCGTTCGCCGGCCAGGAAGGCCTCAAAATCGGCCGCGAGCAGCGCCCCGGCAGGCCAGGTCTGGTCGCCAACGGTCCAGTCCTCGCGCAGGTGGATCAACAGACTGTCGCGTACGACACTGGCCTCGGCACTGTCCTGCTTGTCGATACGGATCGTCTTGCCATCGCGCAGCAGGAACAGTTCGTTGGTATAGAACGTGATCGCACGCGAAATGAAATCGCGCTCATAGCCTTTGGCATGGTCGCGGTAAGCGACCACGGCGATGTCTTCGGGCCTGCCCTCGTAGACCAGACGAGCCTCGCTGAGCGCAGTTCCGCGCTGCCAGCGCTTGACGATGCGCGGGTAACCCGACTCGGTCATCGAGCCGGGGCCAAAGTTGGTGGCCACGTAGAGCGTGTCGGCATCGATCCAGCCGACACTGCTCTTGGCCTCGGGCAGGCTGAAGCCGGATTCGACGAAGGCCTTCTTCTCGAGATCGAACTCCCGTTTCACATCCGCATCGGCACCGCCGCGCGACAACGCCACCAGGCAGCGCCGATAGTCCGACTTCAGGCAGTCGCTGCCATGCCAGACCCAGTTTTCCTTCTCCGTTTTCGACAAGGCATCGAGATCGAGGACGGTCTCCCACTTGGGCTCGGACTTGCGGTACTCGGCCAGGCTGGTACGTCGCCAGATGCCGCGCTCGTGACTGGCATCGCGCCAGAAATTGTAGAAGTACGCGCCCATCTTGCTGACGTAGGGAATCCGCTCGTTGGAATCAAGAATCTTCAGCAGATCCTTCTCGAGCGTGTCGAAAGCCTTGCCGGAGGCCAGTTCTGCGGTGCTTTCGACATTGCGTGCGCGCACCCAGTCGAGGGCCTTGTCGCCACCAACATCCTCCAGCCAGAGATAGGGATCGGTGCCGTCGGCAGTTTTTTCGGCCTGGGCCGCAAGCGGGAAGGTGGTCATGGCGGCAAGCAAGGCAAACGGGATCAGGCGCATGGCGGAAATACTCGATCAGTCCGGACGACAGCGCAGAATAGCCCGGCCGCGCCCCGACCTCATGGGCCGAAGGTCAGGCTGACTACTGCGGACCCGGAAAGCTGTCGACGTACTTGATGGTGAAATCCGGAAAGCTGTCGACGATCTGGATCTTGTAGTCGGGAAAACTGTCGACAATCTGCCAGCGTCCGGCACGGTCGGGAAAGCTGCTGACCTTCTGCACGTGCAGGTCGGCAAAACTGCCGACCTCCTTGACCTTGTAGTCCGGAAAACTGGTGACAAACTGGATACGCCCGAAAATCAATGCGACATCGGGGCGCTCCGCGGCCGAACCCGGCAGCAAGGCCGATATCACCAGCAGCAACCCCATCACCAGGACCTTCATCGCCTGCTCCTCCGCTCTTGCCGGGAATCCTAGCCGAACCACCGCTGCTGCGGTCATTCTGCCAGCCGACAGCTGAATCCCGCGTCGGACCGGATTAGACTCCACAGCGGAACCAAGTCCGCAGCAAGGCTGCGTTCGCAAGCGCCCTCGCCGGGCGTTCTATCGGCATCGGGATCAGGAGTTCATGATGCTTCGCCCATTGTCTTGCCTGCTGGGTCTGCTCGCCTTCGTCGGCCCACTGAACGCCGCGACCTATCAGGTCGGGCCCTCGCATCCCCCACATACCACTCTGGCCCTGCTGTTCAGCAATGTCGATCTCGGTCCCGGCGACATTGTCGAGGTCGAGGGCGGCGTGATCTATGACGTCGGTACCCCGGGTTTGATCATGCAGGAGAGCGACAGCGGCGCCCCTGGCAATCCGGTGATCCTGCGTGGCATGCCGGTGGGCGGGCAACGACCGCATCTGCGTGGCGGCAGCAATACGATCGAGTTTCGTTCCTCGAACCATGTCGTGTTTGAGAACTTCGAGGTCAGCGGCACCGGCAATACTGCGACCGGTACGTTTCGTTGCATCTATCACCACGCCCACGACATCACGATCCGCAATGTGATCGTGCGCGACTGTCCGCGCCACGGCATCCTCGGCGCGGATACCGATTCCGGCTCGTTGACGGTCGAATGCTCCGAGATCCGCAACAGCGGCTCGAACCAGGGCAATCATGCGATCTACATGGCGACCGATCAGATCACCTACCCGGGCGCGGTGTTCCGTCTGCAGTACAGCTATCTGCACGATTCCCGCTTCGGCGACAGCGGCGAAGGCGGCAACCTGATCAAGAGTCGCGCCGAGCGCAACCAGATCTACTACAACTGGCTGGAAGCCGCCTGGTACCACGAGCTGGAACTGATCGGCCCGGACCCCTGCGGCGGCTGTCAGCAGCCCGGCTGGAGCAATGACACCGCCCGCGAGGACTCCGACGTGGTCGGCAATGTCATCGTGCACACCTCGGATTTCGGTTCGGTGCTGAGACTCGGTGGCGACAATACCGGCGCCAGTTACGGACGCTATCGACTGGTCAACAATACGATCGTGCGTCTCGGCGGCGCCGAGAGCGAGTCGACGATATTCCGGCTGTTCGACGACATTCTCTCGGTCGAGATGCACAACAACGTGATCTGGCGCGATACCGGCAATGTGCGTGCGGTGCGCGAAGTCGAGGCGCTCTGGGTGGCCGGCTCACAGATCAGTGGCAGCAACAACTGGATCAAGTCGGGCGCGACTTTCTTGCCGGCGACCTGGACCAATACCCTGCAGGGCAGCCTGCCCGGCTTCAGCAATGCCGGCGCATTCGATTTCACGCTGAGCAGTACCAGTCCGGCACTCGACAACGCCGGCCCGGCGACGCCGACCTTCGGCAGCGACTACCACCTGCCTTCGTTGCTGTTTCCACCGGTACTGCATCCGCCACAACGCGCCCTGATCGCAGTCGGCACGATCCCGCCACGGCCGACGAACGGGATACTGGATCGCGGGGCATTCGAGCGTCCGAACGACGATACCCTGTTCGCCAATGGATTCGAGTAGGCCCTGCTCCCGGCCAGTTGCCGCCGAGCGCGTGGTGCCACCGTGGAGCTCAGGACCCGTCTGCGCGCTGCACCTCAACCGCAAGCAGACGACCACCGGCCACACTGATCGACAGTTCGATGGAACGACAGCAGACCTGGCAGTCTTCGATGCAGACCTGATCTCCCAGGGTCAGATCAAGTGCACTGTCGTAGCTGCCACCACAATGCGGACAGCTGACGCTGACAAATCGGCTCAGGGGTGACATGCGCCGATCGCGTCCGGCTTCGATCACCGGTTCCAGCCCATAGCGCTGATCGGTGTCCTGAGCCGAGGGCGCCGAACCATTCATCTGCTTGGCCATGATCACTCCCGTTGTTCTTGCCGGGTGGTGTGTCGATCCTACTCCGGATCAACCTCGCTGACAGCACGTCGCAAAATATTTGACTCCAGCGAACCTCAGTCTCGGCGATCGCTGATTCAGACCGCCAGCGGCTCAAACACCAGGCTGCAGCAGGTCACCGCACCCTCGGCCTTCTGCAGTTCCGACACAGCGACCGTATGCACCTCGATGCCCTCCTTACGCAGGCGCGCCGTGGTCCGCGGAAAGCAATCGGGATAGATCAGTTTCTCGCCAATCCGCAGGGTATTGGCGGCATGGGGCTCGGACGGATCAATCGTCAGCAGCCGGAACGATCCGAATGGGCTGACGTCGATCCAGTCGGGCTGCACCAGCAGCAGACCATCGGCAACACAGGTCACCGCCGATTTCAGGTGCAGGCAATCCTGGATCGCGACCTCTTGCACCTCATATCCCCAGGGCGCCAGCAGGCTGCGCAGCTGCGTGATGGCAGCCTGGTTGCTGCGCCCGCTGAGGCCGACATACAGGGTGCGCCCGATCCGCATCACATCGCCGCCATCGAGCGTTCCCGGCGCCTCGATCCGCAGCAGAGGCCGATGGGCAGCGAGCACCTGCTCGATGGACGCCGATTCCGGACGCCGCGACTCGGCGCCGGGGCGGGTCAGTACGGCCACTTCATCGAGCACAAGGGCGATGTCTTCGACAAAGACACTGTCAGCCAGTTCGGGCTCTTCCGGCAATTCATTAACCGAACAGCCGAGAGCACGCAGACTTTCCACGTAATCGGCGTGCTGGCGTGCCGCGAGATCAAGATCGATCTCCTCGCGCTCGACATGACTGAGTTCGCAACGGGCCATGGCCGGGCTGACGCGGCGGGTGATGGCAATCGGCATGGTGCAGAATCCTGTTAGTGAATGTCGAAGCGCGGGCGCAGACCCGCGCTCGGGAAACCTCAGTGACCATGGCCCATGCCCGACTTCGGGCAGTGGCAGACGGCCGTGGGACCGAACTGCACGCCGAAGGTCTGGCCGTCGCCATGACGCTGCCAGTAGAACTCGGGGGCAGCACGCGCGCGGCCGCCGACCTCGGCCATGTCGGCGTCGATATCGAACAGGCGTCCGTTGACCATGACATAGCGGGTATCGATCGTGGCCTGGATGCGTTCGAGCGGATTGCTGTTGAGCACCACCAGGTCGGCCTTCTTGCCGACTTCGAGCGAACCGAGCTCAGACCCGAAGCCGATGCTGTCGGCGCCGTCGAAAGTTGCCGCGCGCAGGGCTTCCCAGTTGCTGAAGCCACCCTGGGTCAGCGACCAGGTTTCCCAGTTCAGGGACATCCCCTGCAACTGGCCGTGACCGCCGGTCTGGATACGCACGCCGGCATCGCGCAGCTTCTTGGCGGCACGTGCCACTTCGATATGGTGATAGTCCCAATCC
This sequence comes from Pseudomonadota bacterium, assembly GCA_022843465.1. Lineage (GTDB taxonomy): Bacteria > Pseudomonadota > Gammaproteobacteria > Xanthomonadales > Ahniellaceae > 0-14-3-00-62-12. The sequence goes on from JALHNO010000016.1 coordinate 88,089, forward strand.
GGCGCAGTTTCGCGGCGGATGCTGCGCGCCTGCAGGGTATCGCGCGGGAAGAAGCGCTGAAGTTTCTTGTCTTCCCAGACATTGTCACGCGCATACCACCAGAATTCGCCGCTCAGGCCGCCATAGGAAACCACCAGGGTCGGCGTATTGCGGACATCGGTGCCGCGCCAGAGCTCCAGGACATCGCGATACAGCGGGGCAACGGGCAGATTGTGCTCGATCGTGGTGGCGCCATCGAGAATCATCGGCAGATTGTGGAACAGGGTCGAACCGCCTTCCTCGACCACCAGCATGCCGAGTTCGCGCGCGGCCTGATTGACCTGCTGATGCTGATCGCGGCGCGGCTGGTTGTAGCTCTTGACGCTGAACGCACCCAATGCCTTCATTCGGCGCAGATGCGAGCGCGCATCGTCGAGCGAATCGATTGAGGCCTTGAAGTCGCCATCGGCACCATAGAGGATGGTGCCCGTCGAGAACATGCGCGGCCCGACCATCGCGCCCGCCTGCACCAGTTCGGCCTGCGAGAAAACGAACTCGCTGGTGGCCGAGGGATCATGCGCCGTGGTCACGCCAAAGGCGAGATTGGCGTAGTAGGCCCAGTTCTGCTGGGGCACCACGCCACCGCCGAAATTGGCGACATGGGCATGGGCATCGACATAGCCCGGCACGATGGTCTTGCCGGCAAGATCAATGCGCCGCGCCGCTTCCGGGATGGCCACATCGGCACGCTTGCCGATCGCCTGGATGCGATCACCGACCACGATCACCGTGCCATCCTCGATCACCTCCTCGGTGTTTTCGGAATCACGCATCGTGATGATGCGCGCCCCGACCAGCGCCACGGTGTCAGCCGGTGCATCGCTCGCGATCTTGAGTCCAACGCGGATGCCCTTGGCCGTTTCCGGCTTCGGCAGTTCCTTGGGTGCGCCTGGCAGGAATGCAAACAGCTCCTTCAGTTCGCGCGAGAAATACTCGTCGCCGACCATCCAGTGCAGGCTGCGCGCATCCTGGCTCCAGTGCAGATAGGAACCCACGTCCTGGCTCACCCGCACCACCGGCACACCGGTCAGATCCTTGGACAACGCGACACTGTTGCCTGTGGTCGGCATCGGCGCGACATAGGCATTGAACAGTTCGGTAAACGCCACCCAGCGGCCGTCCGGACTGATGCTGACCAGATCGGGATATTTGAGATTGAACACCTCGCGCGGCTGCTCGCCATTGAGGCCAACCGACATCAATTTCTTGCTGAGGCCGCCACCGGTGAAGTAGTAGACGCGGCTGCCATCGGCATTGAACTGGGGCGCCTCACCTTCGTTGGCAATCCGGATCGAGGGTCCGCCGGCTGCTGGCATCAGATGAATCCCGCGTTCATGCGCCCACAGACTGCCGGTCAGGCCACCGCCGCCAGTCTTGCTGTAAACGATCTGAGTGGCATCTGGCGAATAGCGCGGACCGTAGTAGAAACCCGGCGTCCTGGTCAGCGCGCGGTCGCCACCACTGACCAGATCGCGCTCGCGAATCGTCACCAGGCCGGCATCGCTCCAGGTGGTGTAGAGCAATTTGCTGCCATCGGCGCTGAAGCTCGGCTGATACTCGTAGACACCTTGCTGCGTGGTCAGGCGTGCCGGCACGCCATCCGGCAGCGCTTTGCGATAGAGATGGCCAACCGCGTGGAAGATCAGCGTCTTGCCATCCGGACTGGTGGCGACATCGCGGATCATCTTGGGCGCGAACTCGCCCGTGGTCAGCTTGCGCTCAAAGCGCAGCGGCGCGGTAACCGTCTGTGCGACTTCGGCGCGAAATGGAATCGCTGCCGGCTCCCCGGTGCTGGCATCGACGCGCCAGAGTTTGCCCTGCGCCCAGATCACCAGACCGGATGAATCCGGCAACCAGTCGTAGTTGGCGTAGGGGCCGAATACTGCCCAGGCCTCCTGCATGTCATGGCTGAGGCCATCCCAGAGCGGACGCACCGCCCCCGATTCCAGATCGAGCAGGTGCAGGACGGTCTTTTCGCGCACGCGCTTGACGAAGGCCAGCGATTTTCCATCCGGCGAGGCCTCGGGGCGAACCGCGCCACCGGGCGTCGCGACCACGTTGTCGAACTCGCCAGTCTTCAGATCAAGACGGCGGATGGCATAGACGACATCATGCACGTTCTTGTTGTACTGGAAAGTCGGCCCGCGGCTGACATCTTCCGAGAAGTAGACGTAGCGACCATCCGCTGACACGGTCGGCTCGCCCTGGTCCTGCTGATCGTTCTTCTGCTTGGTCAGCTGCAGACCATCGCCACCACTGCGGTGGAACATCCACAATTCGCCGGCGCCGAGCGAGCGCTCGCCGGTGAAGTGCTTGCGCGCGATCAGGTACTGGCCGTCAGGCGTCCACACCGGATTGTTCATCAGCCGGAATTTCTCCTTGCTGACCTGGGCCGGAGCACTGCCATCGGCCGCCATCCGCCAGATGTTGTTGCCGCCGCCGCGATCCGAGGTGAACGCGATTTCACGGCCATCGGGCGAGAATCTGGGCTGCACATCAAATGCCGGACCGCCAGCGATGAGCCTGGCCTCGCCGCCTTCGATCGGCAACAGATATATATCTCCGAGCAGATCGAACACGATGGTCTTGCCGTCCGGGCTGACATCCAGATCCATCCAGGTGCCTTCGTCGGTGCTGAAGGCGATTTTTTTGGTCGGACCGTGTGCGGCGGACACGTCCCAGGCGGGTGGCTCTTCCTTTTTCCTGTCAGCGGCTTGGCCGCTGAACGCAGCAGCGCCCAGCACGACAGCAACGGAGACCAGCAGAATCTTGCGCATTCAAACCCCCAGAATATCGAACATCAGGTCCATGAACAGGCCGGCTTTCCCCTTGCCAGGGCGGCCCAGAGCAACGCCCAACCGTAGCGAATCCGCGGTCTTGGCGCCATCGGCCAGAAGGCAGGGTCAGCCCGGACCCGGGATCGAACCGGCATGCCGGCGACAAATCGCTGGATCAACGCGGGCTCGACACATCCTTCAGGCCCAATGCGCTTAAACTCGGGGTCTGGTGCCACAGAATCCGGTGAATACGATGACGCAGAAACTCTGGAACAACGCAACGCGACTGTCCCTGCTGCTGGCGGTTGCGCTCCTGGCCGCCTGCGGAGGGCGCGAGATCAAGCGGGTCAATCCACCGCAGGTGTCGATCCAGAAGCTTCAATTGCAATCGGGCCGGCATATCGTGCTGGATCTGCGGGTGCACAACCACAGTGATGTGCCGATGCGAATCGCCAATATCGATCTCGCGCTTCAGTTGGCGAGCCGCGAGGCCAGCCAGATCGCGCTCAGCCCCGACCTCAACGTGTCTCCGCATACCGCCGAAATCGTCGCCTACCGTTTTCAACCGGACGACGAGATCGCCGCCGCGTTCGAGCGCGCGCTGACAGCAGGCATCACCTACCGGCTGCGCGGCGAAGTGCGCAGCAGCGAGCCGCGGCGTACCGATACCGTCGAGTACGATGGCCGGCTCAATCCGGTACCGGGTATGCCCGGCGAGTTCCGCTGATATCCGCACGTCGCAGCGCTCCGAGCACGCCATTCTCGCTGCGAAAAACATACTTCTGAACACGGAGACTTCCCGATGAGTCGCTACACCGCCCCGCTGCGCGAAATGCGCTTTGTACTGTTCGACGTGCTGCAGGCCGAGCAGGTGTTTGCCGGCCTGGACAACAGCGGGCACGCCAGCCGCGATCTGATCGACGCCGTGCTGGACGAAGGCGCACGCTTCAACGAGCAGGTACTGGCGCCGCTGAACAAGACCGGTGATGAGGAAGGTTGCCACTTTGAGAACGGCGCCGTGCGTTCGCCCAAGGGTTTCCGGGAGGCCTACGCGCAGTTTGTCGAGGGCGGCTGGAGCGGACTGACCGCGCCCGAGGAATTCGGCGGCCAGTACCTGCCCGAGGTCATCGGTGCCGTGTTCAAGGAGATGATCGATGCCGCCAATCTGAGTTGGGGCACCTACCCGCTGCTTTCGCACGGCGCCACCGAGTCCCTGCGCCATGTCGGCGCCGACTGGCAGAAGGAAGTGTTCCTGAAACCGATCGTCGAGGGCCGCTGGACCGGCACCATGTGCCTGACCGAACCGCATTGCGGATCCGACCTTGGTCTGCTCAAGACCAAGGCCGAGCCCAACGCCGATGGCAGTCATCGCATCAGCGGCACCAAGATCTTCATCACCGCCGGCGAGCACGACATGACGGAGAACATCGTGCATCTGGTGCTGGCGCGGCTGCCAGATGCGCCGCCGGGTGTGCGCGGCATCTCGCTGTTCATCGTGCCGAAATTCCGCGTCAGCCGTGACGGTGTGGTCGGCGCCCGCAATGAGGTCAGCTGTGGCTCGATCGAACACAAGATGGGCATCAAGGGCTCGGCTACCTGTGTGATGAATTTCGATGGCGCCGAGGGCTATCTGATCGGCGAACCGAACCGCGGTCTGGCAGCGATGTTCCTGATGATGAACAGTGCCCGCCTTGCAGTGGGTCTGCAGGGCCTGGGCCTGATGGAGCGGGCCTGGCAGAACTCGCTGGCGTATGCACGTGACCGTCTGCAAGGCCGCGCGTTGACCGGACCCAAGCGCCCCGACAAGCCGGCCGATCCGCTGGTGGTGCATCCGGATATCCGCCGCATGCTGTTTACCCAGAAGGCACTGATCGAGCCCGGACGCGCCCTCGCCTATCGTACGGTCATGCTGGTCGACGAAGCCGAACGCTCACCCGATCCCGATGCACGCAAGCGGGCAGACGATCTGCTCGGATTTCTCACCCCGATCGTCAAGGCAAGCCTTACCGAATTTGCCAACGAGTGCTGCTATCACGCGCAACAGATTTTCGGCGGCCACGGCTATATCCGCGAGTGGGGCATGGAGCAGCTGTCGCGCGACGCCCGCATCACCACCGTCTACGAAGGCACCACCGGCATCCAGGCGATGGATCTGATCGGCCGCAAGGTGCTGCAGTTGCAGGGCGCCGGACTCAAATTGTTTGGTGCCGAAATCGGTGCCTTCTGTGCCGAGAACGTCGCCAATGCGGCACTCGCCGAGTTCATCGAACCGCTGGCGCGACTGACCCAGGAGTGGATGGAACTCACGCTGGGCGTTGGCAAGGCGGCACAGAGCAATCCCGATGACACCGGCGCAGCGGCGCATGATTATCTGTTCTATTCAACTTATACCGCGTATGCCTACTACAGCGTGCGCCTGCTCGCCGCCGCAGCCAACCAGCCCGAGGACTTCCGCGCCGCCAAGCTCGCCAATGCGCGCTTCTACTTCCAACGCATCCTGCCGCGCGCCCACGCCCATGCCGCAGCGATCCGATCCGGCAGCGCCAATCTGATGAGCCTGCCCGAGGAGTTGTTCGTCTAGAACGCAGGGCGGATCCCGCGCAGAACGTAGGGCGGATCCCGCGCAGCGGTATCCGCCGCGTAGTCGTTCCGGCAGAGCGTTTGCCGGCACGCTCGTTGCTCCCGGATCGGAGCTTCGTTCTGATTGATGCAGGCGCATTCCCATGTCGGGTACCGCTGCGCGGGACCCGACCTACGCGGCTGCGCGGGACCCGACCTACGTGGCTGTCGCGGATCAGAGACGGCATCTCGCAGAGATGCCCTACAGAACGTAGGGCGGATCCCGCGCAGAACGTAGGGCGGATCCCGCGCAGCGGTATCCGCCGCGTAGTCGTTCCGGCTGACCGTTTGCCGGCAGGCTCGTTGCTCCCGGATCGGAGCTTCGTTCTGATTGATGCAGGCGCATTCCCATGTCGGGTACCGCTGCGCGGGACCCGACCTACGTGGCTGTCGCGGATCAGAGACGGCATCTCGCAGAGGTGCCCTACAGAACGTAGGGCGGATCCCGCGCAGCGGTATCCGCCGCGTAGTCGTTCCGGCAGAGCGTTTGCCGGCACGCTCGTTGCTCCCGGATCGGAGCTTCGTTCTGATTGATGCAGGCGCATTCCCATGTCGGGTACCGCTGCGCGGGACCCGACCTACGCGACTGTCGCGGATCAGAGACGGCATCTCGCAGAGATGCCCTACAGAACGTAGGGCGGATCCCGCGCAGAACGTAGGGCGGATCCCGCGCAGCGGAATCCGCCGCGTGGTCGTGCCGGCAGACCGTTTGCCGGCAGGCTCGTTGCTGCCGGAGCGGACATTCGTTCTGCTGGATGCAGATCACAGACGACGTAACCCAGCCCGGTCATGCCGTTGTGAGCCGTCGTCCCGGCCGATGCCTGTTGGCCGACAGAGCTCAGCGGTCGCGCAGTTGTTCAAAGCTGCGCGCCACGATCGGCTGCAGCGCTGCGGTAAACCGATCCGCCTCGTCGGCGGCCAGATGCGACCATTCCGGCTGCGCGAAGCCCTGCAGTTCACTGTGATCCATGAAGTGGATGCCCGGCGCGCCGGTGCGTTGGAGCAGCAGATCCCAGGTCCGGGCGCGCGGGAGATCGCGCTCCTCGGCCGCGTACAGCGGACCGATACTGGGCGCGCGCAGGAAAACCACCGGGACCCCGCGCGCGCGCAGCGTAGCTACCGCGGCGACAGCGCGCGCGATCTGGGCATCGATGATCGGCTGCGCCTTTTCCGGGGTGTTCATGTGGGGAGGTGGCTGGGCCAGGCGCGACATCCAGCCCGCCTGCACAAGCGCGCGATAGTCGGCATCGACTTCAAGCTTGTGCCACATCCGGGTATTGCGCGCGGGACCCTGAATCGACAGCTTGCGTACCGGCGGAAACGTCCGCAACCCAGACCGTTCGGGCCAGGCCAGACGGCTGACCACCACATCGAGGGCGAAGTCTGGGTCGTTGAAGGCCAGGTGGGGTTCGATGAAGGTCTTGGACAACCAGTGGCCGCTGCGCTGCGACGGCCCCTGATCGCGGGTGTAGGCAAGCACGTCGCCGCGGATCTCGCGACCGCTGAAGAACAGCCCCGGGGTCACACCAACCAGCACGTCGCCGTGAAAATCCGGATCGGCGGCAAGGTCCTCCAGAAACGCCAGAGGCGAGGTCCCTTCGAGCGCCAGCTGGATGGGGGCGGTTCCGCTGATCCCCTCCCATACGTCCAGTTGCACATCGAACAGTACCCGTGACGAGCCCAGCAGGACCGTGCCATCGTGGGCTTCGGCATCCAGCCTTCGACGCTGCTCGGCCCAGGCGCCGTCGCTGTTGCGATAGCCCGGAACAGCTCCGAATGCCCGCCAATGGGATTCCCACAGGACCAGGAGGAAAACGAACAGCACCGCCGCGCCCAGCAGTATCGGACCCCAGGGCCGCACAGGCACATCACGCTCCGGTACAGGCTGGGCCACCCCGGGACGGTCCGAGGCCGTCAGCCGCAATCCAGGCACAAGGCTCGAAGGTGCGACTACGGCCCGGGTCGATGACTCAGAACTGGAAGTAGATGAAGGCACTGCCTGCCCCCTGTGCGATGACGATGGCAAATGCCATCAAGCCCCAGGCGATTGCCAGACACCAGCCGGGGATCCTTGCCACGGCTGACTCGAGCGTGCGATCGCGCATCAGCCAATGGGTGCTCACGATAGCGGCGACGATGAGGCTGACCATGACCAGATCCACCATCGGCAGCAACGGCATCGCCGCGTTGTTTCCACCAAACATCCCCGTCAGCATCTCGGCCGCACGGGAAAAGCTGGGCGCCCTGAAGAATACCCAGGTGATATTGATCAGCGTATACGTCAGCAGTCCGAGCAGGAACAGGGCGAGCGGCCCTGGACGATAGCCGCGGTAGCGATCGCGCAGCGCGCGCTCCACTGCCAGATAGATTCCGTGCAAACCACCCCAGACGACGAAGGTCCAGTTGGCGCCATGCCAGAGGCCGCCCAGCAGCATCGTGGTCATCAAGGCGAAGTAGGTGCGGGCAACTCCAAGTCGGTTGCCGCCGAGCGGGATGTACAGGTAGTCGCGCAGCCACGAGGAAAGCGTGATATGCCAGCGCCGCCAGAAATCCGAGAAGCCGACGGCAGCATAGGGAAACCGGAAATTGTCGGGCATCGCAAAGCCCAGGCACATGGCGGCGCCAATGGCGGTCGTCGAGTAGCCGGCGAAATCGCAGAATATCTGGCCACTGAAGGCCAGGGTTCCGATCCAGGCATCGAGCGCGCCGGGCATCGCAGCAGCATCGAAGACCGTTTCCGCTGGTTGTGCCAGGAAGCCGTCGGCGAGCACGATTTTCTGGAACAGGCCCAGCGTCATCAGCGCCAGACCGAATCGGATCTGATCGCCGCTGGTGCTGCGCGCCTGGGCAAACTGCGGAACAAGTTCGGTGGGGCGCATGATCGGACCAGCCACCAGATGAGGGAAGAAGGTCACGAACAGGGCGTAGTCGAGGAAACTGCGCGCCGGTTGGGCCCGACGCAGATAGACGTCCAGGGTGTAGGACAGAGTCGCAAATGTATAGAAGCTGATGCCGACCGGCAGCACGATATTCCAGTCTGGCGGTGTATAGGCGATACCCGCTCCGTCCATCAGAACGGCGAAATTCTCCAGCAGGAAGCCGCCGTACTTGAAATACGCCAGCATCCCCAGATTGACGATGACCGACAGCACCATCCAGGCGCGCCGCGCCGCTGGCTTCTCGGATTTCACCAGCATCTGCACGGCATACCAGTCGACAATGGTCGAGATCCACAGCAGGATCACGAACGGCGGGTTCCACGCAGCGTAGAACAGGTAGCTCGCAAAGAGCAGATTGAATTTCTTGAACCGCCAGCTCAATGGCAGTGAATGCAGGGCGAGAACGATCAGGAAGAACGCGATGAAGGTCAGCGAATTGAATACCACACGCCCCCCCCGCAAGTATGCGCAGCCGCCGCCCCGGCTGGACGCTAGCACAACGCGCGGGTCGAAACGTCGAGGGCAGCAGGACGCAGGACAGAATGTAGGGCGGATCCAGCGCAGCGGTATCCGCCGCGTAGTCGTTCCGGCTGACCGTTTGCCGGCAGGCTCGTTGCTGCCGGATCGGAGTTCGTTCTGATGGATGCAGCCGAGATGCCGACGTCGGGTACCGCTGCGCGGGACCCGACCTACGCGGCTTCAATGCGCGATTGAACGTAGGGCGGATCCCGCGCAGCGGTATCCGCCGCGTAGTCGTTCGGCAGACCATTTGTCGGCAGGCTCGTTGCTCCCGGATCGGAGTTCGTTCTGATGGATGCAGCCGGGATGCCGACGTCGGGTACCGCTGCGCGGGACCCGACCTACGCGGCTTCAATGCGCGATTGAACGTAGGGCGGATCCCGCGCAGCGGTATCCGCCGCGTAGTCGTTCGGCAGACCATTTGTCGGCAGGCTCGTTGCTCCCGGATCGG
>JALHNO010000016.1:97442-106324 GCA_022843465.1 Pseudomonadota bacterium
GGACCCGACCTACGCGGCTTCAATGCGCGATTGAACGTAGGGCGGATCCCGCGCAGCGGTATCCGCCGCGTAGTCGTTCGGCAGACCATTTGTCGGCAGGCTCGTTGCTCCCGGATCGGGGTTCGTTCTGACGGATGCAGCCGGGATGCCGACGTCGGGTACCGCTGCGCGGGACCCGACCTACGCGGCCGAATCAGAACGTAGGGCGGATCCCGCGCAGCGGTATCCGCCGCGTAGTCGTTCCGGCTGACCGTTTGCCGGCAGGCTCGTTGCTCCCGGATCGGAGTTCGTTCTGATGGATGCAGCCGAGATGCCGACGTCGGGTACCGCTGCGCGGGACCCGACCTACGCGACTGATGGATGCAGCCGAGATGCCGACGTCGGGTACCGCTGCGCGGGACCCGACCTACGCGGCCGAATCAGAACGTAGGGCGGATCCCGCGCAGCGGTATCCGCCGCGTAGTCGCTCCGGCTGAGCGTTTGCCGGCAGGCTCGTTGCTCCCGGAGCGGACACTGGTTCTGATTGATGCAGCCGGGATGCCGACGTCGGGTACCGCTGCGCGGGACCCGACCTACGCGACTGTCGCGGATCAGAGACGGCATCTCACAGAGATGCCCTACAGTAGTCGTTCCGGCTGACCGTTTGCCGGCAGGCTCGTTGCTCCCGGAGCGGACACTGGTTCTGATGGATGCAGCCGAGATCCCGATGTCGGGTACCGCTGCGCGGGACCCGACCTACGCGACTGTCGCGGATCAGAGACGGCATCTCACAGAGATGCCCTACAGAAACGGCTGATGAATCAGGCCCCGGGGATGACGACCACCTTGCCGGTAACGGTGCGTGCCTGCAGGGCTTCCAGCGCCTTGGGCGCTTCTGCCAACGGGTATCTGGCCGAGATCAGTGGGTGGATTTTTCCTTGGCGCAACCAGTCGAACAGCTGCGCCATGTTGCCGGCGTTGAGCTCGGGTTCGCGACGCACGAACTCGCCCCAGAACACACCGAGCATGGCGCTGCCCTTGAGCAGGATCAGATTGATCGGGATCTGCGGAATGTCGCCAGCCGCAAAGCCGACCACAAGATGGCGACCGCGCCAGCCGACGCTGCGCAATGCCGGCTCGGTGTACTGGCCCCCGACCGGATCGTAGACGATGTCGACGCCGCGTCCGCCAGTGAGGGCCTTGATCCGCTCGCGCAGATCCTCGCTGCTGTAGTCGATCAACTCATCGGCACCATGGGCCCTGGCGATCGCCAGTTTTTCGGCCGTGGATGCCGCCGCGATCACCCTCAGGCCCATCAGCTTGCCGAGTTCCACTGCAGCGAGTCCGACACCGCCGGCAGCACCGAGTACGAGCAGGGTTTCGCCAGGCTGGGCGCGCGCACGATCCTTCAGCGCATGCAGCGAGGTGCCATGGGTCATCGTCATGCTGCCGGCGATTTCCAGCTCGGCATCGCTCAACTCCGCGGGCAAGGCAGCCACCAGTTGCGCGTCCACCACCACTTGCTCGGCAAAGGCGCCGAAGATGCTGAGCGCAACCACCTTGTCGCCCGGCTTCAGATGGGTGACTTCGGCGCCGACCGAAACAATGCTGCCGGCAAGTTCACCACCGGGCGTGAACGGTGGCGCTGGCTTGAACTGGTACTTGCCCTGGATGATCAGGGTGTCGGGAAAGTTGACGCTGGCGACCTGGACCCGAACAAGCACCTGTTTCGGGCCCGGCTCCGGGACCGGAATGTCCAGCAACTGCAGGTCGGATGCTGGCCCGTAGGCGCTGCAGACAATGGCTTTCATGCGGATGAGTCTCCTCTGGATCGGTATTCTGCAGATGCCCGTGCCGGCCTTGCGCAAACTCAGAATCTTCCACCGGTACGGTCATGGATGCTGTTGCGGAGCGCTACTAGCCTGGGGCCAAAATCGTGCAGAAGTTTTTCCCGCGTCATCATCGACAGCCGCCCGCTGCAGTTCAGCGCCAGGATGCGGCTGCGGTCGGCAGAGACCATCGGCACGCCGACAGCAAACACATCAGGATTCCAGTCGCCCAGCGAGAAGCAGAATCCGTACTGCTGATAATCCTCACGGGCGCCGACAATGCCGGCGCGAATTTTCTTCCATAGCGCTGGCTCGCATTCCAGCTCGACTTCACGCAGACAGCGATCGAACTGCTCCTGCGGCAGCGCTGCCAGATGGGCACGGCCAAGCGCTGTCGATCCGTGTTGTACGCGCGATCCCGGTTCCAGCTTCATCTGGAACGTGGGATCGCCCTGGCAGACTTCGAGCAGCACCATGCGCACGCCATCGGGTACCGCCAGCATCACCGCGGCCTGGGTATATTCGGCCAGATCGCGCATCAGCGGACGCGCGATATCGACGACACCATTGCCCTTCATGAAGGCGTGTCCCAGCGCGAGTACACCGACGCCGAGCGCGTATTTTTCCATTGCTGGCGAGTAGCTCAGATAGCCGAGTGCGGCCAGGGTGTAGCAGAGTCGCGATACCGTCGGCTTCGGCAGGCCGGTGCGCGCCGCGATCTCCTGGTTGCCGAGAAACTGTTCGCCGTAATCAAAGCAACGCAGGATCGAAAATCCGCGCGCGAGTGCGGTGACGAACTGCGGATGCTCCTCGTCGACGCCCATTCCAAAGGCATCGGCACTGCGTTTTGGATTGCCCATGGCGCGCTCTGCTCCCCGTCCTCAGTGGCTGCTCAGACTGGCGTAGCTGCCCAGCTCATGGCGGGCGATACTGGCGCGATGTACTTCGTCGGGTCCGTCGGCCAGGCGCAGCGAACGGATACCGGCATAGGCAGCGGCCAGCGGGAAATCCTCGCTGACGCCGGCCCCGCCATGTGCCTGGATGGCCCAGTCCAGAATCCTGCAGGCCATATCCGGAGCCACCACCTTGATCATCGCGATCTCGTTGCGGGCGACCTTGTTGCCCACGGTGTCCATCATGTACGCGGCCTTGAGCGTCAGCAGACGTGCCTGCTCGATCATGGAGCGTGATTCGGCAATGCGTTCGTGCCAGATGCCGAATTCGGCGATGCGCTTGCCGAACGCAGTGCGTGTCTGCAGGCGCCGACACATCAGTTCGAGCGCGCGCTCGGCCACACCTATTGTGCGCATGCAGTGATGAATACGGCCCGGACCCAGCCGACCCTGGGCGATCTCGAAGCCACGGCCTTCGCCGAGCAGCAGGTTCGTTGCCGGCACCCGGACATCGCGCAGTTCGATCTCCATATGCCCATGCGGCGCATCGTCATAGCCGAACACCGGCAGATGGCGGATCACCTTGATGCCGGCGCTGTCGGCTGGCACCAGGATCATCGACTGTTGCTGATGCGAGGCTGCCTCGGGATCGGTCTTGCCCATCACGATGTAGAGCGTGCAGCGCGGATCACCAGCGCCCGAGGCAAACCACTTGCGGCCCGTGATCAGGTAATCATCGCCGTCGCGCCGGATCGAGCACTGGATGTTGCGCGCGTCGGAAGAGGCGACTTCGGGTTCGGTCATCAGGAAGGCCGAGCGGATCGCCCCGGCCAGCAGCGGCTCGAGCCAGCGCGCCTTCTGCGCCTCGCTGCCGTAGCGCTCGAGGGTTTCCATATTGCCGGTATCGGGCGCCGAGCAGTTGAACACTTCCGAGGCCCAGAGCACGCGACCCATGATCTCGCAGAGCGGCGCGTATTCGAGATTGCTCAACCCCTCGGGCGCGCGTTCGGAATTGGGCAGGAACAGATTCCACAAGCCCTGCGCGCGCGCCAGCGGCTTGAGCTCCTCGATCACGCTACTGGGCACCCAGGCGTTGCCCGCGGCGCGATTGCCGGCGATCTCGTCCTGGTAACGGCGCTCATTGGGATAGATGTGGCGATCGAAGAAGGCCTGCAGTTCGGCGCGCAGCGCCTGGACCCTGGGTGTATAGGCGAAATCCATGGTGCGCGATCTCCGTAGCCTCGGGTGCCGATCATTAGTCCGGCTGGCAACTCCGCAGCGGATGCGCAGGCAAGGCGCCCCGGGCCGGCAGAGTTTCGTTTTTCGGAACTTGGTTCCGTAATAATGCCGCATGCTAGACGTCACGCGGGCAGATGGCAAGTGAGGAATGGCGGAATTCAGCCTTGTTCTTGCCATGATTGCCCGCTAGGATTTTTCAGCCATCAGAAATTATATTTCACTGTACGAAATATCGTCATCATTGCTCGAGCCGGTCCTGGCTCGGCGCCGCGCGAGGAAAACCATGAGCGTCAACTATCAAGTCCAGTCGGACGTCGCCGTTGTGCAGCTGGACAACCCGCCGGTCAACGGACTGGACATCGTCAGCCGACGCGGCCTGATCGAGGCGCTCGACCGCGCCCAGCAGGATCCGGCGATCTGCGCCATCGTCATTACCGGCAATGCGCGTGCCTTCTCGGGCGGCGCCGACATCCGCGAGTTCAATACACCCAAGGCGCTCGAAGAACCCAGCCTGCCCAGCCTGGTGGTAGCCCTCGAGCGCAGCAGCAAGCCGGTGGTGATGGCAATTCAGGGTCTGGCGCTCGGCGGCGGGCTGGAACTGTCATTGGGCGCGCATCTGCGCGTGGCTGAGGGCACTGCAAAGATCGGCCTGCCCGAGGTCAAGCTCGGCATCCTTCCAGGCGCCGGCGGTACCCAGCGACTGCCACGCGCGGTGGGTCTGGAGACTGCGCTCAACATGATCGTCTCCGGCAATCCGCTGCCGGCAAGGCAACTGGCGCAAACGCGCCTGTTCGATGCGGTGGTCGATGGCGATCCGCTCGAAAAGGCGATCGAACTCGGTCGCGCCGCAGCGAAACAGGAAAAACTGCCGACCCTGATCCGCGACCTGCCCATCGAACATGAAGACGCCGAGGCCTATCTCGGATTCGCGCGGACCACGGTCAAAGCCGCCGCAGGCCCCTACCCGGCACCGCTGCGCTGTGTCGATGCGCTGGTAGCAGCGGCGACGCTGAGCTTCGACGAAGGCATCGCGTTCGAACGCAAGGCCTTTGTCGAACTGGTCAATTCGTCGGAATCATTGGCGCTGCGCCATGCCTTTTTCAGCGAGCGGGCCGCCTCCAAGCTGGCGGATATCGGCAGCGAGGTGCGGCCGCGCGAGATCCGCACCGTGGCGGTGATCGGCGCCGGCACCATGGGCGGCGGCATCAGCATGAACTTCCTCAATGCCGGCATTCCGGTGACGATTCTGGAAACCCGTGCCGATGCCCTTGAGCGCGGACTCAATACCATTCGCGGCAACTATGAGGCGAGCGCGCGCAAGGGCCGAATCAGCGCCGAGCAGGTCGAGCAGCGGATGAACCTGCTGACGGCAACGCTCGACTACGCAGCGCTTGCCGATGCCGACCTGATCATCGAAGCGGTGTTCGAAGAATATTCGGTCAAGGAATCGGTGTTCCGCCAGCTCGATGCGATCGCCAGACCCGGCGCCATCCTGGCCAGCAATACCTCGACCCTGGACGTCAACCGGATTGCGGGATTCACCCAGCGCCCGGCGGATGTGCTGGGCATGCATTTCTTCAGTCCGGCCAATGTGATGAAGCTGCTCGAACTGGTGCGCGGCAGCGCCACCGCGAAGGACGTTCTGGCCACTGCGCTCGCGATCGCCAAGACCATCAACAAGACGGCCGTGGTTTCCGGTGTCTGCGATGGCTTCATCGGCAATCGCATGCTGGAGCAGTACAGCCGGCAGGCCGGCTTTCTGCTCGACGAGGGCGCGCTGCCGCAGCAGATCGATCGCGCGCTCGAGAAATTCGGCTTTGCGATGGGCCCGTTCCGCGTCGGCGATCTCGCCGGCAACGACATCGGCTGGGCCATCCGCAAACGCCGTTATGTCGAGAAGCCCGCAATCACCTATTCAAAGACCGCCGATCTGGTCTGCGAACTCGGCCGCTACGGGCAGAAGACCGGGGCCGGCTGGTACGACTACAGCCCTGGTGATCGCAATCCGCGTCCATCAAGACTGGTCGAACAGCTGATCATCGATCATTCGGCAGCGCTGGGCCTGACCCGCCGCCAGATCAGCGATGAGGAAATCGTCCAGCGCGTGGTCTACGCACTGGTCAACGAGGGCGCGCATATTCTCGAGGAAGGCATTGCGGCCAAGGCTTCGGATATCGATGTCGTGTATCTCGCCGGCTACGGCTTTCCGCCGTTTCGCGGCGGCCCGATGTTCTATGCCGACGAAGTGGGCCTGTTCAATGTACTGGGCTCGATGCGGCGCTTCGCCAAGGGCTACCAGGGCCAGGCCTGGGCGCCGGCACCGCTGCTGCTGAAACTCGCCGAGGCCGGCGGTCGCTTCAATTCCTGATCGCTGCGACCACGCAGCCCGCAACCCATCGTCTGGAGTTCCCGTGAATCAAGCAGTGATCGTATCGACCGCCCGCACCGGTCTCGCCAAGAGCTGGAAGGGCGCATTGAACATGACCCATGGCGCCACCCTCGGCGGCCATGTCGTCGAGCATGCGGTGGCGCGTTCCGGCGTCGCGCCCGAGGAATTTGAAGATGTACTGATGGGTTGCGCCTGGCCCGAGGGCGCGACCGGCGGCAATATCGCGCGCCAGTGCGCGCTGCGCGCCGGACTTCCGGTGACCGTTGCCGGCGCCACCGTCAATCGCTTCTGCTCATCCGGCCTGCAGACCATCGCGATGGCGGCGCAGCGCATCATCGCTGGTGAAGGCGATGCCTATGTCGCTGGCGGTGTCGAGAGCATTTCCTGCGTGCAGGGCAACAGCAATCAGCACATGTTGAGCGATCCCTGGCTGCGCGCGCACAAACCGACCGCGTACTGGAGCATGCTACAGACCGCCGAGAAAGTTGCCGAGCGCTATCGCATCGACCGCGAACGCCAGGATCGCTACGGCGTTGAAAGCCAGCTGCGTGCGGCTGCGGCCGCTGCTGCGGGCCGCTTCGATGCCGAGATCGTGCCGATCACGGTACGCGCCGGCATCGCCGATCGTGACAGCGGCCAGTTGCGCAGCGAATTGCGCACACTGAGCAGCGACGAAGGCATCCGTGCCGATACGACCTATGAAGGCGTGGCGAAAATCCGCAGCGCCCTGCCCGGCGGTGTCATCGCAGCCGGCAATGCGAGTCAGTTCTCCGATGGCGCCTCGGCTGCCGTTGTCGTCAGCAGCGCACTCGCCGAACGCCGCGGATTGCAGCCACTGGGAATTTTCCGCGGCTTTGCGGTAGCCGGCTGCGAACCCGACGAAATGGGCATCGGCCCGGTGTTCGCCGTACCCAAACTGCTCCAGCGCGCGGGCCTCAGCGTCGATGACATCGGCCTCTGGGAATTGAACGAAGCCTTTGCGGTCCAGGTGCTTTACTGTATGGATCGGCTCGGCATCCCGCATGAGCGCATCAATGTCAACGGCGGCGCGATTGCGGTCGGCCATCCGTTCGGCGTCAGCGGGGCGCGACTGGTCGGACATGCCCTGATCGAAGGACGCCGGCGCGGCGTCAAGTATGCCGTGGTCACGATGTGCGTGGGCGGTGGCCAGGGCGCCGCCGGCCTGTTCGAAGTCATTCCCTGATCGCGCCACCGCGATCGGACTATCCGGAGTCACCATGGATCTGAACTACAGCGCCGCCGACGAGCAGTTTCGCCTCGAGGTGCGCGAATTCCTTGCGCGCGCATTGCCAGCGGAGATTCGCCAGCGTGCCGCGGCCGGCGACGACAGCCAGATCCGCACCGACATCCTGCGCTGGCAGAACATCCTGTATCAGCAGGGCTGGGCGGCACCGGCCTGGCCGGTCGAGTTCGGTGGCACTGGCTGGAGCAAGGTGCAGCAGTTCATTTTCGATAGCGAGTGCGCACTGGCGGACGCGCCACCGCAGCTCGCCTTCAGCATCAAGATGATCGGACCGGTGTTGATCCGTTTTGGTACACCGGCGCAGCAGCAGCGCTTTCTGCCGGGCATACTTTCGGGACAGGACTGGTGGTGCCAGGGCTACTCCGAACCCGGCTCGGGCTCGGATCTGGCCTCGCTGAAAATGCGGGCCGTGCGCGCGGGCAACGAATACGTGCTCAATGGCCAGAAGATCTGGAATACGCTCGGCCAGTTCGCCGACTGGATCTTCTGCCTGGTGCGCACCGACAACAGCGGCAAGCCGCAACGCGGCATCTCCTTCATCCTGATCGACATGAAGACGCCCGGCATCACGGTGCGGCCGACGCGTCTGCTCGATGGCAGCAACGAGGTCAACGAGATCTGGTTCGACAACGTGCGGGTGCCGGCCGAGAACCTGATCGGCGAAGAGAACCAGGGCTGGACCTATGCCAAGTTCCTGCTCGGTCATGAGCGCACCAATATCGCCGGCATCGGCGCCTCCAAGCGCGCGCTGCGCGGCCTGAAGGAATCCGCACTCGGCCTGCGCAGGTCAGGTCGGCCGCTGCTTGAAGACCGCCAGTTCGGATTGAAACTGGCGCAACTCGAGATCGAGCTGATGGCGCTGGAAATCACCAATATGCGCGTCATCGTCGCCGACGCCGAGAAACGCGCGCCCGGGCCCGAGGCGTCGATCCTGAAAATCCGCGGCACCGAGATCGCGCAACGCATTTCCGAATTGCGCATCGAAGCCCATGGCACAGCAGCACTGGCCTCGGAGTCGGAGAGCGCCCTGGCCGGACTCGTCGGCACCGACGCTGCCACAGCCAGCGCATCGTGTGCAGGCGCGGAATACCTGAATCTGCGCAAGCTGACGATCTACGGCGGCTCCAACGAGATCCAGCGCAACATCATCGCGCAGATGATTCTTGGGCTTTACTGGCTGTCGCATAAATAATGCAATACTACACACCCGTCCCAAGCAGGAGTACGGATGTGACACGACCAGTCGGGTCCGCAGAGCTGATCGAAGCGCGGCGCCGTCAGGCGCTGCG
>JALHNO010000017.1 GCA_022843465.1 Pseudomonadota bacterium
TTCTTGTTGCCATTGGCGTCATAGGTCAGGACGGTGGAGCGGCCGGGCTCATCGATCGTGAGCACGCGATCGAAGGCATCGAAGCTGCGCAGGGTCTCGCGCTCCAGGGCATCGAGCGTACTGACCGGATTGCCGGCGTTGTCGGGGTGAAGGGCAGCGCTTTCGACATGCGTTGAAGCGCATGTCGAGCTGCCCTGAACGCCCGGCAGGGCGAGGGCATGGATGCCCGAGGTAGAGCAATGCAAGGAGCAATTGCCGGATGCCGGGCCGGGCGCCCTGCACCAGGGACGGTTCGCATGGAGCATGGCGGTGATCGAAGCGGTGATTTGCTCTCGCTCCAGAGCCCAATCGCCGAACGCCAAAGCTCTAACCGATCCTGGAACAGTGCCCGACTTGCTGATGCGCAGGGGTAGACGCACATGCTGTCGATCATGCTGTGGTGGCTCGTTCGGCTGATCTGGAGCAGATGGTTCGACGAACATCCCAGGCATCGACGACCAAGGCACGATGGTCTCGACTTCGACGACATGCTCGCTGCCCACAACGCCACCTCGATGCGCGGCAAACGCAAGCCGCGCTGGGTCGGCGATGAACTGGTGCGCATGAAGGCGTACTGTCCAAAGCTCGGCTGCAGCAAACTCGCCGATGCTTTCAACCGGCGCTTTGCGGTCAGCCGTGGCATGAAGGTGAGCAAGAGCAGCGTCAATCGCATCCTCAGGACGCGCCGCCACGATGTGCTGCAACTGCGCCGAGATGCGCGCCATCGCCTGCCCCGACCAATAAGCAGGAATCGAACCTGGGGATTGGATCTGACGCACGTTACCGATACCAGCAAGCAACAGCGCCTGGTGCTGGGCATCCTGGATCATGGAACGCGTGCGTGCATCGCGCTGCAAGAACTCAACGACAAAAGCTCGCTGACCATCCTGCGCGCGATCATCGCCGCCATCCGTCGATATGGGACCCCAAGAAATATCCGTGTTGACAACGACGCCTGCTTGAAATCCAAGCGGATGCGGCTTGTACTGGCCTTGCTCGGCATCCGTCTCCAGATCACCGCACCCGGCTGCCCGTGGATGAACGGAAGAATCGAACGCTTCTTCGGCACCTTCAAGGCCGCGATCGGAAAAATCGCCATCATCAACGGCGAACACCTCGCCACCAAGCTCATCGAGTTCCGTGCCTTCTACAACCACGTCCGCTCGCATCAGCACCTCGACGGACGCACGCCCGCCGAGGCATGGAGCGGATCCGGAAGGGCGTTTGGCAGCGGCGAGCTGGTCCAGCTCTGGAAAGGAACGCTCTGCGGCTACTACTTCCCGCTGCGCCAGTAGCCGATCAGGCGGAAGCGCTGGCGCCCGCAGCGCGACGGCAGCTTCAGGAGACACGACGCCGATCAAGAACAAGAAAAGAACGGAAGCGGCACACCGTCCCAGCCTTCGGCTACCGGTCAACGGAAAACCGGTACGCATGAACGAACAAAGCCACCAAAAAACAGTGGCTTTGTTCAAAATCACATCGTTGGCAGATCGCAGTTCCATCCGATCAAGTCAATTCAGGCAGAAAAAAACGTGCTTCCGCATGGTGGCGGTTAGGTTGGGACGGTGGGACGTGACAGCGGGGCTTGGTGTGGGCTTCTCGGCTAAATGAAATCATCAAGCAAGTGCTTGACCGGCAGTTTGTCCAACGAGACTCAGGTACGTGGCCAACTCGCCTATCTCGTAGTTCGACACAAGCCTTTGGCCGCCAAGCATCTCCCAAGGTTTTAGGATGAAAGCCTCACCATAGCGGAGCCTTCTCTTCGTCTTAGCGAGCGCCTCGAACATTGGCTGCCGCAAGACTTTTTCGACAATAGACGACTGCGCAATGAACTCATCAAGTACCCAAGCTGGATCAGCATCAACAAACTCAAGATGCGCCGATTGGCACTCAAGAAACTGCACGCCCTGAGCCGATGAAAAAATAAATACGTCGCCGAACGCGGTCGCTGCAATTGGAAGGGCATCATGTGGAACTAGCCATTGCCACTCATCAAGCAATTCAGAGGCCAGCTTTCGATCAATGAGCGTGAGTAATCCACCACCATACGAGCCTGCCACTACCGTCAGGAAGCGATCCCCTGCCAGCGTCGCGAGTGCGGTTTGCGCGATATCAGCAGCATCAATACGCATGGCTTGAAGCGCCTTCAAAGCAACCATCACTATATTTCCTCATCAACAGTTGAGCGCACCCTTACACGCGCGTTCGGTGGCGCTGCTTGAACAGCCTCGTACACTTTCGGCGCCCTGTATCGATTTTGCGCGCCGATAGATGAATTTTCAGCCGCGCCACCAACCCCGCTAACGACATTCGGATTGCCACCAATACAGCAATCTGGTGCATGCAAGACAGGTTGATCCGTGGGTGCTTCGGGATTCTCACGACGAAATTCTCGAATGGCCGCACTCGCTTCCGTTGGACGACCTTCGCTGCGGAAGCGCTCAATACGCGCACGAATTTCAGCTGCGGTGGATTGCGCAAATCCTTCATCTTGCAGAGCTAACTGTCGACGGAACTCGTCTGGGTTTCCATGGATTTTGTATCGAAGTTCAATATCCACGGTTGACTCAATACCTGCTTTGCTTTCAACGGCCACCACACCCAACGCTGCCTGCTCCGGCACATTGGCTATGACCGGGGCGCTGCTCGGCCCATGCGTTCGATCAAGGCTCCCAATCGACGAGCTGTCCAGGTCAAGATCGATATCGCGCGCACCGATTTCTGGTCCACCATTGCGCAAGCCCATGCGCATCGACATGAGCTTGCGCATGGCAGCGACGCCGCCGGCGCCCATCAGCACGACGTCCTGCGTCGCCAACTGCGCCTGATGACCGACGTAGGTACCACCGAAGATATCGCCCTCAGCTTCCAACTGCGCAGCAAGCGCGTTCATCTCCTGGATCGGCGTGATGAACGTGTCAATCGGATGCAAGGCCGCTTGGCCCAGCTTTCTACTGCGCTCTTCCACCGCCTGCCTGCCGCCAAAATCCAGCCCGAGGATCATTCCGATGCCGGTGTTCTCGGCGGCAAACTTGCTCGCGTCTGCCGCCATTTCCGCTATGCCGACGGCGGTGTCCCGGAAATACCCCAACGTCGCGCCGAGCCGCGCATTCTCACGAATGCCTTCAACACGAATCTCTTCCCGAAGCTCCGTTGCACGCACCGGACTATTCGTGTATGCAAGTTCATTGATGCGCATCGTCTGAGCACCCCACACCTCACGACCATCCGGATCAGTGAAAAACGTGGGGTTAGTGTGGGCGTACAGATACTTATTGAGCGACAGCGGAGTACCCGTGTCCCCCATCGCCGGATCAATCCCATTGAAGCCGCCAACGAGCGGGTCATACCAACGCGCCTGCGCGTAGTAGAGGCCGGTGTCTTCGTCTTTGCGGTAGCCAGTAAATCCAATCGATTGACCGTCGTTGCGGAGCAGTGCGGCCTGACCGGTTTCGTCAGGCGCATAGTTCGGCAACGCCCACGGCGCCTGCGCGATGCCGTTGGCGACTTGCTCTTCGATCTCGCCCCAGGGCGAGTACGCGGTGCGGTTGATCGTGGTGCCGTTGCCGTCGGTCATGGCGACGGGGGTGTCGAGGGCATCGAGGTGGTAGTGGCGGAGCGTGGTGTTGCCGCTCTGCGCGATCGCCAAATGTCGATCGAGCCTCGCGCTGTGGCGGTAGGTGTCGGTCAGTCTGAGGCCGGTCGCGGTGTTCTCGGGTTCGGCTTCGTGCAGCAGGGTGGTGCCGTTGTAGAGGTAGAGCGTCGCGCTGGCGTTGCCGCCGGTGGCTGGGGTTTCCAGGCGCTCGATCTGGCGACCGTCGGCGTCGTACTGGTATGCGATGGTGGCGGCGTTGGCGGTATTGGGCGCATTCGGCTGCGCGCCAATCATGCGATCCCGTGCATCGAAGACGTAGGTCGTGGTCTGGGCTGGCTGACCTTGCTTGGTGACGGTGCGGCTGGTGCGATTGCCGTTGTTGTCGTAGCCATAGGCGACGCTCAGTTGGTTCACCGAGTCGGTCATCAACTCTAGCTGATCGCGGTCGCTGTATTGATAGACCTTGCTGCTGGTGATGGTGTCGGCGCCGGGGCAGCGGATGATGCTGGTGGCGAGACAGGTGACGATTTCGGTCAGGCGATTGCCGACGTCATCGAGGGTCCAGTCGGTTTTCTCGTCGGGCGTGGTGGTGCTGGCGGGCTGATGGCGGACTTCGGTTGCGGTCAGCCGGTCATCCTCGTCATAGCCGTACTCGGTCGTGGTGATGCTGCCGCCCTGCCCGTCGATCGCTGATTGCGTGCGGGTTTCGGTTTCGCGATTGCCGTTGCGGTCGTAGCTGTATTCGAACGACAGCGTGGTGGCGCCGTTCTGGCTGTGGGTGATCGATGTGATCCGCTTGGCATCGTCGTACTGGTAGCTGCTGACGGTGCCATTGGCATGGGTCACCGATTGCAGGGTGCCGTCGCGGTTCCAGACATTGGCGGTGCTGCCCTCGTTGGGCGTGGTGGTGGTCTGGATGCGGTTGTGGCTGTCGAAGCTCTGGTTGCTGGTGGTATTGCCGGCATCGGTGGTGGTGGTGCGGTTGCCATTGCCATCGAGGCCATGGCGCTGCTGGTGGCTGTAGGCGGAGAAGCCGGAGCCTGCGGAGGCAGTGACACCCTCGCGTTCCAGGCGATTGTGCACATCAAAGCCGCGGGTGGTGGTCAATACACGGCTGGATTGATTGAGCGTCGCCTGGGTGGGATTGCTGTTGGCGTCGTAATCGAGGATGACGGTCGCGCCCGTGGGCGCTCCCACATTGCTCGTGTAGCTGATATTGCGGGCACGGTTGAGGCCATCGAATGTGCGGCTGATGCTGGTATCCGGATGGGTCTCGACTCTGGCATTGCCCTCGCCATCGAACTCGGTGGCGAAGCGGGCACCGCCCGGATACACCCGCGCACTGATCCGCGCCAGCGCATCGGACGCCAGGGCCACGCTGTGTCCATTGGCATCGCGGATGCTGGCCAGCTGATCATCGCGGTGATAGCCATAGGTCGTGGTATGGGTCAGCGGACTGGTGACCGTCTCCAGCCGATTGGCGGCATCGAAGCCCTGCAACCAGGTATGGCCCTTGGGCAATTGGATGGCCGCGCGGTTGCCATTGCCATCGAGGGTGTAGAGGCGTTGCTCGCCGGCGCCATTGGTCTCGGCGGTCAGCCGGTCGCGCAGGTCGTAGTCGAAGCTGCTGAGGTCGCCATCGGCATCGGTGTGGGTCTCGATCTGATTGGTGGCGGTATAGGTCCAGGCCTGGGTATGGCCGGCGCGGACCGAGCCGATGCGCTGGTTGGCGGCGTCGTAGCTGTAGCTGGTGCGTACGCCATTGGCGTCGGTCTGGCCGATCAGGTTGCCATTGCCATCGTAGTCGTTGGACTGGCGCAGGCTGCCGGCACGGCTCAGGGTCTTCAGCCGATCCGCGCCGTCGTAGGTCATCGACTCGACGATGCCGGCGCGATCGGTATGCGTCAGCGGGTTGTTGCGCAGGTCATAGGTCCAGGCTTCTGCCGACCCGCCATCATTGCCATCGACTGCACTGGACGTGCGGCGATTGAGGTCGTCATAGCCAAACACCGTAACCACGCCATTGCTGTCGGTCTGCTGCAGCACATTGCCGAGCTTGTCGTACTGCCAGGCACGCGGCATCTGGGCACCCGAACCGGCCGGCAACAGGGTACTCAGGCGCTGACCCAGGGCATCGTAGCTGTGCGTGGTGATGTGATCCGTGGCACTGGTCTCGCTCAGCAGATCGCCATGGACGCTGTAGCGCCAGCCGAGGCTGCGCGACTCCGGCAGATGCGCCTCGGTACGATGGTTCAGCGCGTTGACGACATAGCTCGTCGTATTGCTGCGGGCATCGATCTCGCTGGTGACATTGCCATCGACGTCGTAACCGCGCTTGAGGAAGCGACCGAGCTGATCGCTGCTGTTGTCCAGGCGATGCAGATCATCGTAGACATGCTGAACGATACGGCCATTGGCAAAGGTCTCGGTCTGGAGATTGCCGACGGCATCGAAGGCGTTGAGCGTGAACTGGTCGCTGCGCGGCCCCCGCATCTCGATCACGCGATTGCGTACATCGAGTTCGTAGCGCACGGTGGCGTTGCGCGGATCGGTGCGGGTCTTCAGTTCACCATTGGGGTACCAGGTCTGGGTCGTGACCTCGCCTGCCCCATCGGTCGCCGTCAGCTGGCGATTGGCGCGGTCGTAGGTCCAGCTGCGCGTGCGCCCGCCGACCGACTCGGTCTTCTTGTTGCCATTGGCGTCATAGGTCAGGACGGTGGAGCGGCCGGGCTCATCGATCGTGAGCACGCGATCGAAGGCATCGAAGCTGCGCAGGGTCTCGCGCTCCAGGGCATCGAGCGTGCTGACCGGATTGCCGGCGTTGTCCGGATCAATGGTGGTAACCCTCGCACCCGCCTGCCCACCCAACTGCGCCACGCGGGTGCGGAAGTACAGCGGGTGCTCGTAGGCGTACTCGGTGATGCGGGTCGCGCTGTCCGGTCCTTCGATCGTCTCGCGCAAGACATGACCAAGGGCATCGTGGACAAAGCGGGTGATCTTGCCCAGCGGCTCGGTACGCGTCTCAAGCCGGTTGCCG
The DNA here is from genome assembly GCA_022843465.1 of Pseudomonadota bacterium. GTDB lineage: Bacteria > Pseudomonadota > Gammaproteobacteria > Xanthomonadales > Ahniellaceae > 0-14-3-00-62-12. The sequence goes on from JALHNO010000017.1 coordinate 6,672, forward strand.
TCATCGTAGACATGGACCGTGGCATTGCCGCGGAAGTCGGTCTCGCGGGTCTTGTTGCCATTGCCATCGTATTCCAGCACACGCGACTGGTTCATCGCATTGCTGATGCGCGTCGGCCGGCCAAGCGCATCGAACTCGCTGATCGTGGTCTTGCCGAGCTCATCGCGTGCGGTCTGCCGGCGCCCGGCCTGCTCGTACACGGTCGAGCGCGTGCTGCCATCGGCATACTGGCTCAGCGTCAATCGATCCGAACCGTCATAGGTGTGGGTGGTCGAGCGCGCATTGGCATCGCGCTCGGCGATCAGGCGGCCACGCACGTCATAGGTACTGCGCCAGGTATTGCCGAGCGGATCGATCCGCGTGGACGGGAAACCGAAGCTGTCGTAGCCAAAGGTCCAGTCACCGCCATTGAAATCCGTATGCCGCGTCCGATCACCACGCGCGTCATAGCCAAACGACTCCGTCACCCCACCACGACTGCGGCCCGTCCGATGTCCGCGTGCGTCGTAGGTGTAGGTCTCGGTGATGCCGCGCGCATCGGTGTAGCTCTGCGCACGATTCAGAATCGGAACCCCAAACGACTCCGGCGATTCAAACACCCAGGAACGGCTGACCCCGCCTTCGATGCTTTCATTGATCGTGTTGCCATGCTCATCGTAGGTGTAAGTCGTCGTCCGGCCGAGCGCATCGGTGACGCTCTCGGGCAGGTAGTGCGTGAAGTTCCAGACCGTGCTCGTGGTGCCGACCGGATCCTGTACCGACACGGCCGCGCCATAGGGATTGAGCGAGTGAGTGGTGATCCGCTGGCGGCCGTCGCTGACTTCGGTGACCGCAGGTACCACGCCGCGATTGCGTGGCACGTAGGTGAAGCCCCAGAGGCTGCCATCGAACTCTTGAAGATCGTGCACGCCAAAACTCGGCACCTGGACAAGGCCGACACTGACAATCAGTTCATCAAGCGTCAGACGCCCGTATTGGAAACTGGTATCGGCATTGCCGCGTTGACTGATACCGGTCAAGGTCGGACCGTGTTCGACCGAGGTCGGAAACTGCGCGCCAGGCACCAGATACGCGCTTCGTCCCATATCGGTGTAAGTGTAGGTCTCGCAGAGTCCAGGCGCACAATCTGCAAGACCGGTGCGTTCGGCACTGATCAGCATGCCCGCTTCGTTGTACTGGTAGTTGACCGTCAGACCGCCAGGTCCGGAGATACTCTGAAGAACGGAATGACGCAGCGAAGGAAGTTCTTCATTGCTGCCCGGCATCTTGATCCGTTCCTCGAACAGGCCATAGCTCAGGCGCAGGACGCGACCCGCACTGTCACGCAACTCAACGACGCGCTCTTCGCCATCGATGTCACTGACGGCATAGGTGTACTCGACGCGATTGCCATCGGGATCCTCGATCAGCGACAACCGCGCCAGACGATCGCCGGTCGCACGCTGATAGTGATAGCGCGTGCCATTGACGCTGTAGTAATCGAAGTCGCCGCTGCTATGGCGCACCAGCCGGCCGTGATAGCCGTGCAGGGCGCGATACGTGGTTGAACTTTCGGTGCTGGAGATCGTGTCGAGGAATCGCTGAGCACCGCCATCAGCGCCGGTGACCATATAGCCACCGCAGCCCTGGGCAAGCCGAACCGCGGATTCCAGATTGGTGTGCCAGCTGTAACCCATTGCGCCAAAGTCGCCGCGCGCCGGACGCGGACTGGTGTAGTAGCGACTGAATTTCAGTCCGGGCCCACGACCACCATAGTCGGCATCGACACGCGCGATGCCGAGCGCGCCATCATGCAGGTCGACGTTCTTGACGATGGAGTGCCCAAGCGGCAGAGCGTCCAAGGTGCGCAGCTCATTGGAGAAAGAAGCTCGGTACACTTCTTCTTCATCGGTTTCGGTATCGAGCGCACGAATCTCAAGCCTATAGTCGCCCCAAGGCACATCGGAAGGAAGCAATGGCTGACGATGCTCACCTTGCTCGTACTCAGCACGATCGATCAGCGTGATCGGGCTGCCCTCGGCACCTGACTGCGAGATCGGGAAGGCCAGCACTTCAACTGTGGCCGTGCGATAAAGATCGAACACAAATTCAGTTGGTTCAGAACACACGATGTCTGCAGCGCGATCGAGCGTCTGCTTCATGGACAGGCGCGACGGGTAGCGACCAAACGTCCCGAAGCTGACCTTCTCTCGCAAATGCTTCTGCGATCGATCAGTGCGACCCACTACCGGTTCTACACCTGAGAGCCCGTAACGCTCGAGAATCGGGCGCCGAAACTCGATAACCACTGGCTCACTGTGCAAAGCCACTGGTGAGCCATAGTGGAGGACGACTTCAGCCGTGAACTCGTGTTCCTCGATATCCTCAAACCTCACCGAACGCGCCGGAAGCAGAATTTCTCCCTGACCGTTCTCAGCCGCCTCCAGGTCGGTACCGACACGCCAGAACGCGTAGTCCCGGCCGTCGCGCTTGATCAGCACGGTGCGATTCAGTGGATAGGTCAAGATATCTGGCTGGAGTGCGTTCGGCGGGGGAGCTGGTTTGGACCATTGCCACGGCAAGGCCCAGTCCGTCTCGAGGTAGCCGCTTTCATCCAGCGCGACCGGCGGCACCAACTCTTCGAGGATGCTGAAACGGACCGTATAAAAGCCGCCAAGCCGATAACGGGCTTGTGCGGGTGCGGGTTCGTCGCGCAGGATCAGTGATTGGTACTCGACTTCGGCACCTGCGCTATAAGTCGTCGAGTGAAGACCGACTTGGCCCTCGCTGACAAGTGGCGCGACGATGCCCTCCGGCCCTCCCTCCTCCACCATGAAGGCAGGAGATGGCTCATAGGGCTTGAACTCAAGCGTGGTCTCTCCGGGGCCGTCTGACCCCTCGTTCCTGAAGAAGCGCAAGGGGCGCCGGTACGCGAGGGGCTCTCCTGGCGTCTGGGCCTCGATGAACCGACCATAGGTGTCTACGTGCCCGGTCGTCAGGACGTACTCGGCTTCTCCAGGTCTACAGGGCGTGGTCCAGCTGAGGTCTACGGGACTCGCGCCTGCTGCGGACGCCACAGCCCGATTGGTCGCTCCAAATACTTCGCCATTGAAGATATGAACCGGGCTTTCCGTCCATATCGTGGAAGACATCAAAGTGGCCTGGGTTGAGCCGCACTCGCCGTAGGGCAGCAGCGAGTCAACTGGACACTCTTCGTTCACGAAGAAGAGCGGTGGTCCTTGGCCAATCGCCCTGTCGCAATTCCGGTCGGGCGTGGGTGGCGTAACTTCGGACGATATGTCGATCGCCACATTTGAAACGACGTTCTGGTGTTCATCCAGGGCGAAAATGAGCCACGCCCCCATGTACATGGACGCCGCCCACTGGCCACTCTGCAGGTATGCGGAACGTGCCGTTCTGAGTTCAGCAACCGCATCGGGTCGCGCAAACACTGTAAACGGGTCGCCCAATGCCGCCAATATTCCGCCACCCAATTCGGGCGGAACTTCGACACGCACGCCGACTCGATTCAGCCCAACAAACGTCGGGAATTCGTCACTCTGTTCGACATAGAGTTCTCTGCCGATCTTGATCTTGCCGGCCGGTTTGAACATCGCGCTGGCCAGTCCATTCTGGTCCGTGGTCACGCGCGCTTCCGTACCCCATTCCCCGGAATCGCCCTTGACTTCGCCTTCGCCGGCAAGTACCTGGAACACAACCTGGGCGCCCTGAACAGGCCGATATTGACGGTCGGACACTCGGACCGTGAGCGCTTTGTCGGCCTCCGTGTCGACTACGACCAGCTGAAAGTCGGTATTCGACTGCTTGTCTACGAACATCGCAGAGGTTGGATCCTCGTTGACCCCGGGCGTGTTGGGATCATCAAAACGGATGGGCCACTGAGAGGGATCCTCTGTAGTCGCACCACCCGCATAGCGACCGGCGATGAACCAGCCGCTGGCGCCGGTCTGCGTGTCCTCGGCGTGCCAGACGGCACCGGTCCAGAGATTGAGCGCGAGTTCTTCGCCGGCCAGCTCGATGCGCCAGCCGCGGGCGAGTTGCTGATTGATTTCGGCGCGCACGGCCGCGGGTAGATTCACCGAGGCCGGCAAGGCACCGCCCGTCTGTACGATGCGGTTGATACCGCGCTGCGCGGCCAGCTGCAGCCCCTTGTCGGCCGAGATCGAGGCGACGCCCCAGTCGTTCTCGAAAATCCAGTGTTCGAGGGCGCTGCCATGCAGACTGGTGTAGCGCAGAAACTCAGCCTCGCGCGTACGCAAGGCAGTCGGTGCGATGGCCTGAGTGGCGCGCTGGGCGGCGTCCAGGCTGATGCCCTTGAGGGTCAGCCGATTGGGTAGCCCAAGCAGGGTCTCGACCTGATACTCGACCAGGGTCAAGGCCACACTCGGCGCTGGCCGCAGCGGCAGCACGCCGACCAGATCGGCGAGCTGGTTCTCGGCCAGATCCCAGCTGGCGGCATAACGCAGGCCCAGACTCGCAAGCCGCTGCGCCGCGACGAACTCACTGTCATTCGGATGTGGCACATCGAGGGCCGCAACCGGCGTGGCGCCGGCCTGGGCGCCGACCGTGATCGCGGTGTAGCTGCCGGCAATCAGCAGCTGACTGGTGGCGAGCTCGCCGGCGGGTGTTTCGCTGATCAGTTCCAGCCGATGCGCCGTTCCGGGTATCCAGTCAAGACTGCTGTGTCGCTCGGGCTCGCCACGCAGCATCAGGCGCGCGCGCAATCGGATCAGGTAGGCAGGAGTGAGCGGGAGTGAACCGAACTGGTGGACGATATCCTGATCATCCTCGGTCGCTGCCTGATAGGACAGCGTGAGTCGGCGACCCAGCAGATCGCTGACGCGCAGTCGCTGCTCCATCGCGATCGCGCTGTCGGCGCCGGCATCGGCACGCAGTCGAATGCGCAGCCATTGCTGATCGGCATCGGGCAGGACGGCCGACTCATACACGAAGCCACGCAGCCCACCCGGCAGACTGGCCGGCAGGATGCCGAGCGGACGCGCAGCGATGACACGACGCTGCAGCTGAGTATCCAGCAGTTGCTGGCCGGGCTGACCGCTCAGCCAGGCCTGGGCGCGCTCACGCAAGGTATCAAGTGGCAGGCTGGCGTTGGGTGCAGCCAACCATTCGGTGATGAACGTGCCTGCCTGGATACCGGCGCGACTCAGCACATCGCCAGCGGCGACATGCTGGTATTCCTTGATCGCGGGCGCGAGCGGAATCCAGGCGCGGCCACCCGTGTCGATATGGCTGCCGCGATAATTGCCGTAGGGCACATAGGCGCTGACGAAGATGTGTTCGATACGGAATCCGCGGATGCTGGCGCCACTCAGGACCGGCTCGTGCGCGATGCCAGCGGCGCTCAGTGCACGACCGATATCGGCTGCGGTTTCCACACCCAGCATCGGTCCCAGTTGCGCAAGTTCGAGTTCAATCACACCCTTGACGTAACGCGCCGGCATCGAGCTGGCGCGCAGCAGCGCGATCAACAGGCTGGCCTGGTCGGCATCATTGCCGGCACCACTGCGCAGGGTCTCGGCGGCGCCCTTCTGGGCGCCGGCATACCATTCGGTACGAATCTGGCTGCGGACGAAATCGTGAATGCGCACGGGCTCGTAGCCGAGGCTCTGCGCCTTGGCCAGCACCGTCGCGGACAATTCGGCGCCGATGCTGGGCTGGAGTGCCACGGCATCGCCCGCTACCGCTTCCGAATCGGCAAAGCTCGGCTTGCTCGACACGGTCTGTGGCAGCGGTCGCGGCGCGAAGTCGGGCGGTGCAACCGGCAGAGCGCGGGTGCCAAGGACGCGCAAGGTCGGCTCTGCGGTGCCCGCAAGAAGTTCCTGCAACTCCGCCTGCTGAGCTTTCGAAAGCCTTGCTGTCGCGGCGCTTGTCACGGCGCGCTGCAGCGCCGCTTCGAGCAACTGAAGCTGCTTGCCCTGCGCCGCCTCGACAGCGCGCCAGCGCGCGAGGCCGACCGAAGTCTGCGCTGAACCAGCGAGCATGGTGCCGGTCTGCGCGAGATCGGCACGCAGCAGGCTGACGTCGCCCAGCGCCTTGCGCAGCAATGGAGCCAGGTCAGGCGGGGTTCCTTCCTTGACTTGTGCATCTGCCAGCGCTGCAGCAAGGGCTTGCAACGCCGCGCCAGGTCGCGGACTCGCTTCCTTGAGCGCAGGTGCGACGAATGCCGTGCCTTTGGACCTCAGTTCGGCGATGTAGGGCGCCGGATCGTCGCCCCGCAGCATGGCCAGGCGTGCGGCATCCTGCAGTGAATCCGGCGCCGGGCCTGCCGATGAGAAAGTGCTCGCCAGCAGGACCGGTACAGCAAGAACCAGGGCCCTCATGCAGGAGCTGCGCACTGCAGACGCCGGCCCGCGCCCGTCAAGATTCCTTCTCATGATGTTCTCCTTGACGCCGGCAGTTGCCGGCGTGCTATCAGCAGGATCAGCAAGGCCAGCAGCCACCAGGCATGGTGATGCGCCGATGGAACCGGGATCGCCTCGCCTGCAACTACCGCAAATACCGTGAGGGTGAGGGTCGCGCTGGTATTGCCAAAACCATCTTCGGCGCGGACATTGAACACATTGTCGCCGGCCAGCAGCGGCACGCCAGCGACGGTGAACAGGCCATTGCCGTCCGCTGTTGCCGTCCACTGCATGCCCGCTCGCGAGACCCGAATCAGGGCACCGGGACTGCTGCTGCCGACAAAGTCGATGCTCGGCGCCTCAATGCTGCTGCCATCGAGCGGTGCCGACAGCGTCAGCGGCAGCACACCCACCACCGAGATTTGAAGTGACTGTGTCGTGGCGACATTGCCGGCGCTGTCGGTGCTGCGCGCCTGCAACTGATGCGGCCCGAGTGCCAGCGCGGGCAGGTCGCTGCCATAGATTCCGGCCGGCAAGTCGGTCGGGCCAAGATCGAACCAGGCGCCGCCGTCGATGCGCAGCTGCACCTGGGCAATCGCGCTCAGGCGGTCACTGCTGCGCACACGAACCGGATCGCCGACGTGCACGGCAGCACCCGCAGTGGGCGCGGTGAACGCCAGCAGCGGTGCCTCACGGTCCACCAGATTCAGCGCATGGCTGTCGAGCAGGACCGGCGCGCGCCGTCCCGGCAGGTCGGCGATCAGTTCGATGTCGATCATGCCGAGCCCCCACTCTGCCGTCGGCCACTGGATCGCCTGCTGCTGCTGCGCATCCGCAGGCAGGTCGAACACGAAAGCCGATGTCTGCACGACGACCTGGTCATCACGGCGACGCGCCTGCGCGCGCACCGGCAAGGCGATCAGATCGGCCGTACCAATATTGTGCAGGTTGAACTGGCTGGACAGCAGGGTTCCGTTCGGCCATTCGGTCGCGGTCAGTTCAAGATTGCCCTGCAGGGCGACCACGGGCTTGGCACGACGTTCGACGGTGATGGTCGCTGCGGGACCTGAATTGCCGGCGCGATCGGTGGCGCGCCCGGTGATCTGATTCATGCCCGGCACCAGGGGCACATCATCCACGCTGAACACACCGGCAGTATCTGCTGGCAGCACCACGGTGTAGGTGCCGACCTGCAGGGCGATGCTGGCCAGCGGTTCGCTGCTGCCGGCCACCCGCGTCGCCTCGGCAAAAATCACCGCGCCGTCCTTTGGCACGCTGAACTGCACGACCGGTGGCGTGGTGTCGAGGGTGAAGCTGCGCACAGACTCGCTGGTTCGACCCAGACTGTCGGTGGCGACCACACGCAGCAGATGCGCACCCTCGCTCGCCACCGTGCTGCCGGAGACGAAGGTCTGACCATCCAGCGTGATGCTGGATTGCACCGGCGAGACGTCGCTGATGGCGATGCTGAGCGTGACCGGCTGGTTGACCCAGGCGGCCTCATCAACACCGGTGATGGTGATCTGCGGTGGCAGCAGATCGACAACGACCGAGCGCTGCGGCGATTCGGCGAAATTGCCGGCAGCATCCTCGGCACGCGCCGACAACAGGAGCGGCCCTTCGACGGCGCGCTTGACGGTGGCGATGTATTCACCGGCAACAGCGGTCGGCGCCATCGGCTGGGCAATGCCGGCCACCAGGGCCTGCACCGCCGCGATCGGACTGTGCAGATCGCTGACCTGGGCGCGCATCGTGAATACGCCATCGAGATAGCTGCCCTCGGCAGGTGCCAGCAGGCTGACCTGTGGCGCCTCTGCATCGCGCACCAGGGCCTGTGCCGTCGCCAGGGTCTGCCAGCTTTGACTGCCATCGCCGGCGCTCAGGAAGGCTTCGAGCACGGCCAGATGGGCACCGGGGAAACTGCCGGCCGTCGCCAGCGCGATGGCATCGGAGAGCGCGGCGCCTGGCGCCAGAGTCACCGCGAACGGATGCTCCGACAACTGTTGCTGATCGGACACACGCAGCCAGCGCAGTCGGGTCGGCAGGTCCAGGGTGGCGACGTTGCCGCTATTGGTGATGGTCAGGTTTGCGGTCAGCGGATCGCCAAGCGCAAGATCGATGGTCGACAGCGTCAAGTCGGCGACCAGACTGGCGCCCGCATTCGGTTGGTAGACCACATTGCGGATCAGCCATTCGCTGGCATTGCCCACGCCATCGACCGCGCGCACCTGCAGGACATTGGGACCTTCCTGCAAGCTGACGCCGGAGATGATGAAGGAGCCCGCGGCATCGGCGAACACCACCGAACTGCTGGCACCCAGCATGAACTCGACGCGCAGCAGGGGCTCGGTAAGACCGCCAACATCGATCACCGGAGTCGCGATGATCGCGCCCTCAGCGGGGAAGCTGTAGGCGATCACCGGGGCGGTGAGATCGATCGTGAATCCAAGCATGCGCTCAGCCTGGTTGCCGGCCGTATCGGTCGCCTGCACCTGCAGGATGTGATCGCCGTCAGCGGAGATCGTGGTGCCCGCAACGAAGGGTGCACCATCGAGTGTGATGGTCACGCTGCCCGGATGGACATCGACAATCTGCACTTGCGGTGTCACCGCCGCGTTGTAGGCAGCACCATCGCTGACACCGCTGATGTCGATCTGCGGCGGCGTGCGATCGACACTGAACATCTGCAAGGGTGCCGAGGCCACATTGTTGGCGTTGTCGGTCGCGCTGACGCGCAGTTGATAGTCGCCATCGGTCAAGTCCAACGCGGCGCTTTCATGGAGACCCGGACTGCCAGCAACGGGACTCATGAGGACTGGCGCGCCGGCATCGATCTGGTAGGCCACCGAACTGACCACACCATGGACGTCGCTGGCCGATGCGCGAATGCGCACCGCCGTGTTCAGCAGGGCATTCGCAGCCGGCTCCAGTACCGTGAGTTCGGGCGCGACGGTATCGACGATATCGAACTCGGCCGTGGCCAACAGCACCGGCTCGCTGCCGACCATGACCGACAGGGTGGCGATATAGCGACCGAGCTCGGCACCGATGGTGCTGAACTGGCTGTTGCCCGCCACCTGCCCGCCGGCCGGCACATCGATGAGCTGGGTGTCGTCGCCCAGGGTCTGGGTCGTCAGCAGATGCTCCGCGTGCAGGCGCAGCGACTGGTTGTTCGCGGCCGTCGCACCGGGATTGAGTACCTGCCAATTGAGCACCGCCGGCTGACCGCTCGGCAAGAGCGCGCTGCCGGGAATCAGGCTACCGACCAGGGCAGCACCGCTGTTGTCGATGCGGATAACCTGGATCGATACCTGACCACTGGCATTGCCGGCGCGATCCACCGCGGTGGCCGACAGTGTGTTGGCGCCAAACACCAGGGGCACCGCAGTGAATTCAGCGACGCCGGCCAGATCCGATTGCACACTGGCGGAATAGGCGCCGACGCTGAGCGTGACCGCGATGTCGGCTTCGGTCTGGACGCGCGCGACGATGCTGGCGGCAGTCGTCTCGGCACCATCGACAGGCTCGGTGAACACGATGGTCGGTGCGGTGGTATCGATCTCGAAGCGCAGGCTGCGCGCCGCGACATTGCCGGCAAGGTCGCGTGCCACCACCGACAGCAGATAGACGCCATCGGCGTTTACCGTGGTGCCGCTGACATAGGGCGCGGCATTCAGCGTGATGCTGGTGGCTGCCGGATTGGCCTCGGTGATCGTGATCACTGGCGTCGCCGGCAAGGTCAGCAGATCGCCGTCATTGACGCCGCTGATCTCGATCACCGGTGCGGTGGCATCGACCTGGAAGTCGCGCGACTCGCTGATCGATTCGTTGCCGGCGCGATCGCGTGCGCGCATCTGGAAGCGATGCAGGCCGTCACCCAGCGCGCGCAGATCGCTGCCATACCAGCCCTGCGGAAGCAGGGGTGCCGGCTGCCACGCGCCGCCATCGAGGGCCAGTTCGACCCGATCGACACCACTGTGGGCATCGGTCACGGCTGCGGCCAGCGTCGCGTTCGCGCGCACCCAGGCATTGGCTTCCGGCGTACGCAGGGCAATGCCCGGCGCGATGCCGTCAACCACCGAGACACTGCGCGAGGCCAGCGGGACAAAGCCAGCAGCGGGGCTCGACTGCCAGTCAAGCAGGGCCAGATACTCACCCAGGGGCAACTGCGGCGCCGCGATCAGCAGGGCGCCATCCAGCCGGCCAGCGGCGGGTGCGGTACCCGGAATGATCTGCGCGGCGACTTCGCTCATGTCGCTGCCGCGCAGCAGCCGCAGTCTGAGCGCATCGACTGCAACCGCGGCCGTGGACGGATTGAGCAGGCTGAAATCGATTCGACCCTCGCGCCCTGCGATCAGCGGTGTCGGCGTTGGCTGGATCGCGCCGGTCATCGCCAGTGTCGAGCCCGGAACAGACAGCACAAAGCTGGACTGCGCCAAACGGGTGACGACGCCGCCTTCCAGCAATTCGGCGCGCACGGCGTAGACGCCAGCATTGCCGAGCGAGGTCCAACTCGCCGGAATCTGGATGCGATAACCCGGCAGCAGGCTGGCGAGTGCGCGCGTGGTCGCAAAGACTTCGCTACCGGCAGGATCGAGCACACGCGTGCGCAGCGAGGCACCGGCGACCACCGCATTGCCGCTGCGGTAGTCGAGCGTGGCATTCAGGCGAACCAGATCGCCGGTCTGATAGTCAGCGCGATCGCTGACGACCTCGAGACGCAGATCGCGGACGACATCGACCGAGAACGCGACGGTGCGGCTGGCGAGCACGCGCTGCTGTGCATCCAGCAGATCGGCCTGCACGCGATATCCACCAGCAAGCACATTGCCGGTGGGCCAGCGCCAGGTCTGAGCGATCTCGGCACCGAAGCCCAGGCCATTGATCGCCAGTGGCGGCAGTTCGGACAGCGGCTCACCCGCGGCCGTGAAAATGCGCGTGCGAACCGAGCCGTTCCAGGGACTGCCGGGATTGCGTACCAGCACGCGGCCGGTCGCATCCAGACCCGGTGCAAAGTTGGCGGCATCGGCCGAGAGTTCCAGGGCAGGTTCGGCACCGGCCAGCAGAACCAGGCGCTGGCTGCTGCTGTGATTGCCGGGATTGGCGTCGGGACCCGACACCAGCAATTCGACGTGCAACCAGTAGGTACCGGCAAGATTGAGCTGCCCCAGCGCCAATCCGATCTGGGTACTGCTGCCCGCCGCCAGCATCGGCACCGTTGGCGTCTGCGGCAACGCGGTCTGCACGCCGTCCGGGCTGGTCAGGGTCGCGCGCAGGCCAGCGACGGCACTGCTCGTCTGACCCAGGTTGCGCACCCTGATCTGGGCGCCGTGCACCTGTCCCGGCGCGCCGCCGGCGGGCACAAACAGGATGTCATCGGCACGAACACTCAGATCGGGCAGAGCCTGCTGACCCGAAGCAACGCGCACCACGCCGGCCTGCGCGCCGGGCTGTCCCTGGCCTCCGCCATCCACAGCAAACAGCTCGATGCGGTTGTCGCCGGTCAGCAAGGCGACCGGCGCGGAGCGGAAGCTGCCGACGGGATCGACCACGCGCATGCCACTGGCTGTCGCCACAAACAGGCGACCCGACATCGACCAATCGAGATCCTCGATGTCTCCGCTGGCGAGCGGAAGACGACGCAACAGCGCATCATCGCTGGCGGCGTGGAAGGCAAGCGTGCCACTGGCTTCGGCGACCACGTACTCGGCCCCATCAGCCGACCAATCGGCCACCCTGCCCGCTCCGACCGAGCGTCGATTGCCCTCAGGGTCGACACGGTTAACGCTAGCCTCAGCCCCGTTGCCGATGACAAACAGTGCGCTGCCATCGCTCAGCGACAGCGACACCCGCACATCGGCGATATCGGTTGCCCAGACCCGCGCACGCGCCGTCGACAAGCGCAGATGGACCAGTTCGGCGGAGTGGCTGCGCCATGCCGCGAAGCCGGCGAATTCGGCAAAGCTGACGCTGCGGAAATCCACCGAATTCGGATCGATGCCCAGCACCTGGCGCGCGCTGTTCTGGCTGCGATCGACCAGCCAGATCGCGCGACCCGCGGCCGGCGCTGCCGGATTGTCCGCGAGCGCCAGGGCGAATCTGAGGTCGCTGGAGAATCGCGCCTGGTCGATATTGATCAGCGGCAGCGTCAGGGTCTGGCTGGAGCCGCCTGCCGCCGCTGTGCTGAGCAAGTTGTTGTCATTGTCACGGTGGATAAAGCGGTCATCGCGCGTCCAGCCGTACATGTTGCTGGTTGGCGACTGACCCAGATAGCCGGAATTGTCGGCGGCATAGACCTGCTGACTGTCTTCGCCGTACAGCATGCTGCCGCTGGGTGCAGCCTGCACCCGACCGAACAGACTGATGTTGCTCAGCTCGGCGACCTGGTCCTGCACGAGCGCAGGCGCCTGCGCCAGCGCGACACCCGAGCGGCGGACATCGACGCGCGCGCCTGGCTCCGACACGCCCGTCACGATGGTGCTGTTGGCGATCAGGTCGACGGTCTCACCCGGGTGTACCGGGAAACCCAGCGTCGGTGGCAGGGGAGCCTGCTGATCCTGCGGCACACCGGACACCGGCGCGGTCTGGCCGCTGGCATTGCCGACGGCATCCAGTGCCTCGATGGTGTACCAGTAGCGTTGGCCATTGCTCAGCGGCTGATCGGTCCAGATCAGCAACGCGGTTTCTGCGATGGAAGCGAATGGTCCGGATTCGGTTTCGGCGCGACGCACAACGAAGCGCGTTGCGACTGCGCCGCCACCACGCGCCCAGCGCACTTCCAGCTTCGAGCCTGCCGGTGGCGCCAACACGCTCGGATTCTGCGGGAGACCGGGACCCTCACTGCTGACGGTCAGCGTCACGGCATTGGACGGCGGGCTGGCATTGTCGAATGCATCCAGTGCAATCACGGTGTAGACGTATTCACCATTCGCTAGTCCGGCATCCACATAGGCGGTGACCGGCGCCAACACGTAGGCAAGGTGCACGCCGTTGCGCAGCAGTTGATAGCGCGCAACGTCCACTGAGGCACTGGACGTCCAGTTGAGCTGGGCATCCTGCGCGACCAGCAGGCCACTGAGCAGCACCGGATCCGGCGGCTGGACGTCGCCTACTTCGGCGATCACCGGCGCCGAGCGCGCGCTCTCGAAGCCGAGCGTGTTTACCGCGCTGACCGAGTAGCTGTAGCTGCCATCGATCAGCTGCTCGACGTACCCGGTGTCCGTGATCAACACCTGCTCGCTGACCGTCACCTCAGCCAGGGCAATGCTCTCGCCATAGCGCGCGCGTGTCGGCGCGATGCGGATGCGATCGCTGAAATACGGCTGACTGAAGCGCACAGTCTGCTCGGCCTCAACCGCCGTGACGGATGCCAGCCGGGCCCAGGTGCGGCCGTTGAAGCCCATGATGTCGAATGAGAGCGGGGTGCGGCCGGTCTGCCACTGCAGGTGTACCGAAGTGATCTGGTGTGGTGTTGTGCTGGCGAGTTCCAGCCAGACGCCCTCGACCTCGTCGTAGTAGAAGCCAGTTGTCGACAGCCAGGATGTGTCCGGATCGCCATCAATCGCGGCCGAGGGCGCGTCGTCGGGTTCGGAGCTGGCGGTCAGGTCAGCGATCTCAGCCTCGGGCAGAACCGGATAGTCGCGGCGGAACAGGCGGTAGCCGGCGATGTTGGATTCGGCGTTGGCGTTCCAGCTCAGGGTAACGTTCTGCCCGCTGACAGCCGCCGCCAGGCCGGTCGGCGTGGCGGGCGCGCTGCCGCTGGTGATCCAGGTCTCCGCGGCGCGGCTGATATTGCCATCGGCATCGGTAACGCGGAGCTGCAGCTGGTTCTCGCCTGTAGCGAGCGGAACCGCCGGAACCACGAAATCACCTTCGACGACCGTGATGTTGGCAACCACGGTCGCCGGCCCACCTGTGCTACGCGCCACTTCGAGCGCACCCGCGATCGGCGTCTGGCCGTTCAGCGATACCGACATCAGGGAAATCGGCGAGTAGGGATCGTCGACCGAAATCGTGAACAGCTGGGCGGCATCCACTGCGGATGCCGGGGCGGCATTGTCGGCGGTATCGAGCGCGATGACGCGGTAGTAATAGATGCCGTCATTGCGATCGCTATCGACGAAGGAAGTGGCTGGGGCGGGCACAATGCCGATGTTCTGGAAACCAGCGGTCGCAGACCCGCTGCGTTCGACGCGATAGCCGGAGAGGTCGGTTGCCGCGCTCGCGGTCCACGACAGCCGCACATCGGCACCATCGCCATGTGCGCTCACGCCCTGCACCTGATCGGGCGCTTCGACATCGGCATAGCGAACCCGGACGATGGCGGGGCTGGCGTCTTCGAGTCCCGACTGATCACGGGCCTGGGCGCGAATATCGTACTCGCCCAGTGGCAGTGCGCCCGGGGTCCAGGTCACCGCAAACGGCGCCTCCGTGAGTGCGGAGCCGATCGGCGTCCAGCCCGAGTCACCTGCGGCGCGGTAATCAAACCAGACCTGTGCGATGTCGAGGTCGTCACTCGCCGCGACGACTGCCACCGACTCGCCAAAACGGAACAGGGCGGCGGGCTCGACGATGCGGATGTCCGGTGGTCGTCGGGCAATATCGAGTTCGGCGGGTGCCGAGGGCGCGCTCAGATTACCGGCGCGATCGATCGCATAGACGATCCAGCTGTGATGGCCATCGACGAGGGCGGGATCGAGATAGCTGTTCGCCGCCAGCGCCAGCACGCGCGGATCATCCGGGAATATGGAGCCACCATTCACCGGGCTGCCGTTGCGCAGCAGGATATAGCCCAGCAGATCGGGCTCGAGGTTGGCGTTCCAGTTGATCTGGCCATCGCCATTGACGTCGACCGCGGTCAGTCCGCTCGGCGTCGCCGGAGCGAGATTGTCGATGCTGACCTGAATCGAATCCGAAGCGCGATTGCCGCTGCGGTCCCAGGCCTCCAGCAGCAGCTGGACGGTAGCGCCTTCAGCCAGTGTGCGGGTATCCCAACTGGCCAGCGCCGCCGACTGTACGGGTCGCGATGAGGTCGACAGCACAGCGAGCACACTGCCCGAAACGGGATCGACCAGGGTCAGGCGCAGGCGATCGAAATCGCTTTCGCTGAACGCCGTACCAAGTACATCGACCACGCCCGAGACCAGGGACTGATCGAGCGGACTGATCAGATCGACGACCGGCGGCGTCCGATCGACATCGATCACGACGGCATTGCTGCGCGCCGACTCGTTGCCGGCATGATCGAGCGCACTGACTTCATAGCGCAGCGATCCACCGGGCACATTGGCATCGGTGTAGGCCTGACCCTGCACCAGATTTGCTGTCAGCGCCGAGCCGTCACGGTAGACCCGATAGCCGGCAAGATCCGCCGGCGCCGTGTGCTGCCAGGCCAGCGCGATATCGCTGTCGCCCTGACGATGGCCGACCAGGGAAACCGGCGCCTGCGGTGCACCGGCATCGAGTCGTATGCGGATACGCGCGGTGCTGCGCTGCTGCACCTGATCGCGCGCGACCAGTTCCAGCAGATAGTCGCCATCGGGTACCTGCAGATCGACGAAACCGAGTTCACCATCGGTCACCGCGCTGTGCTGGATCAGCACGTCGGACCAGAGACCCAGACTCGCCTGATCGGGCGTCGCCAACCGCAGGCGATAGTCGGCGAGATGTGCGTCGCTGGCGGTACCGGAGACCCGGAAGCGCGCGGATACGTAGGCGTTGTTCGCGGGCTCTGAAATCGCCGCCACCGGCGGCGTGTGGTCGATATGAATCGCACGGCTCACCGTGGTCTGGTTCCCGGCCTTGTCGTGTACCCGCAGCTTGAGCAGGTAGGCGCTATCGGGTCGCTGCAGCGACAGTGTATGCAGCGATGCGGAGCTTACCGCCGTGGTCGAAGCCAGCAGCTCGGTTTCCACTTCGGGGGACCCGGAGCGGGCGATGCTGAGGGTAAACCCGTCAAAGTTCTCGTCGGTCGCGGTGCCCATCACCGCTGCCTCGTTCGCCGCACCGCCGAGCACCGCCGCTTCCGTCGGTGCCGTGATGCTGGCCTGCGGCGCGCTGCGATCCAGGGTAAATGCCCGCTCGAAACGCGTTGCATTTCCGACCCGATCCCGCGCCTCGATCACCAGCAGGTGCGCGCCTTCGGCGACGGACGAGAGATCGATCAGGGCGGATTCGCCGGGAGCGGAGATCGCGCCCTGATGCGTACCCAGTGTCCACTCCGCCGACAGATGATGGGCCTCTTCGAGCAGGACACGCAGGGATTCGTCGCCGCGGACATGGGCCGCGGTCGGGCTGAGCAGGGTCAACTGCGGCGCCGTCCTGTCGACCACGGCAGCCAGCGTCAGCCGCTCCTGTCGTTGCGGATCGGCGGGATCGATGGCGAGCAGCTCAATCCGGTAGCTGCCATCAGCAGCGCCGGGCGCGAGCCCCTCGCCCGCCCACTGTCGGGCATGATTGCCGGCAGGCTTGGGCTCGGCGTTCTGCAGTACGGTGAGCAGACTGCCGTCGGCATTCAGTATGCGAATGCTGACCTCAGCACCGCTGGCGAGCGCGTAGCGGATGTCCACCCGATCGAGCGTGCCATCGCCATTGGGCGAGAACAGGCCGGGCGTGACGGTTGCATCATCGAACAACTGTGCTGCGCGCGGCAGCAAGTTGATTTGACGCTCGGTGACGCCGGTATTGCCAACCAGATCGGTGGCGGTGACACGCAGAATCACCGGACCGCTGATGGCGCCGCGATTCCAGCTCGTGTTGAAGTCTCCCGCAGGCAGGCTGTAACGACGGATCGGGCCACTCAGCAGCGGAATCGACTGCGCAGATTCGGCCGTCAGGGCGAACGAGCCCCCGCTGGCGTCGATAGCCGTGCCCGCGATCGCGACCAGCAGCTCATCGATAGTCGCACCTGTCTCCGGCGCGAGATAGGCAACTTCGGGCGGCGTGGTATCGACCAGCACGGCCGAGCCACCGGTGGCTTCGTAGCCACAGTCATCGGTCGCGACAATACGAACGCTGTAGCGACCATCGGGTGCTGGCGTACCGTTGCCATCTGTGCCATCCCATGTGAAGGCATGGGTTCCCTGCGCGTAGTCGGCCGGGGCCACCAGTTGCCGGACAAACACCCCGCTATTCGCGCCGCCACCCACGACTTCACGCCACAACTCCAGGCGCGCCTGCACCGGCTCATTGACGCGCATGCTGAAGCGCAGTGCATTGTGCGGCTGAGCGCCCAGCGGGTTGATGACCGGAATGCGATCCACATCCTCGGTACGGACCGTGGCAGGATCGAGCAGGGTCTCCAGTTCGACGTCGAGGTCGGCAAAGAACTCGATCACCCGACATTGCGGCGCGCCGCTCCAGTTCATCGCAGCAAACTGGGCCTGGACCGCACCCCGCATCGCACCCAGGGACAGATTCTGCCCCGGCGCGATTTCAAGATTCAGCGGATACTTGAGTTCGCTGGAGGGACTGAGCTGAGCCCCAGTGTCAATGAGTGCATCCTTGTACTGAAGCGGGCGCGGATACAGATTCCAGCTCGAACGCGGGATCAGCGACCACTGCACCGGCGCCTGTTCCGGTGGCACCGGCGCAAAGCGCAGCTGGGCGCTGACGCCAGACACATCGGTGATGCGGGCATCGACCGGAAATCGCATGCGGTTCTGATTCGCCAGCGGCAGCACATCGTGCGTCACGCATTCACGCCGACCTGCGCGTGGGGCACGGATATCCAGCTCTGCCGGTGTCCGATCAACATGGAATAGGCGGGAACGCGACGCAGGCGCACCATCAGAGTAGGTCAGCTCAAAGCGGAACTCGTAGCGGTTGTCCGGAAGATCCGAGGCATCAAAGGTGTCATTGATCCAGCGCTCCGCGACACAGTCCGGGTTATCGGCGCATTCCACCGTGATCGGGGGTGGGTCAACCCGATTGAACACCTGTCGGCGGCTGCCATCGGGAAGCAGGATGTCACCACGCACCTGGGTGATGCTGCGGCCATCCAGTGGCACGAACGCCGCTTGATAACGCATCAGGTGACGCGGCGCGACATCGCAGCTCTCTTCGATTTCCGGGAACACGCGAACCACTTCGAGCACGGTGGCGGGGGTGCCGACACAGGCGGATCGCGACTGGTACTGGCGACCGGATGCACTGCTGGCACGGGCAATCAGTTCCCGGCAATTGACGTCGGGAATATCGAAGAGCACCACGCCATCGCTGATGCGGACTGGTGACTGCACGGCGCGCACGACGCCATCGAGGCCAATCACCGTCAGCGTTGGCGCGAGCACCAGGCCCGGCAAGCCTTCCTCGAAACACACCCAGCTTCCAGGCACGGCGGGCGTCGGCAAGCCGGCTTCTATGCCCTCTGGCGTGCAGGTCTCCTGCATGAAGTAGGCGCGCGGCGGCGAGATGCCGATGTACTCGAACACGGCCGCCTCGGAAAGCATTGTCGAGCCGTTGCCCAGCACGGTGCCGGCCCGGATCGCAATGACTGAGCCCAGCGGCAGATTCGGCGCCAGTGCATGCAGGCGCAACTCGGTGCCATTGCGATCAACGGATTGAATCGCCAGTTCCTGCCATGGCCCGCCGCTGACCGGCGCGCCCATCCCGAACTTTGTCACCTGGTAGCGCAGCGACAGCTCCGAATCGGCCGTTCCCGGCGCCCGATAGAAATCCAGCGCGATCGAAGCATCCGCTTCGATCGGATGCGCCAAGGCGCCGGTGTATCCCTGATTGCCCCAGACGCAACCCAATCCGAGATTGGCGTCGCGATCACATCCCCACTCCGACGTAGGCGCTGTTCCTTCCCACACCCAGCGTCCGACCAGGGCAAGATCGGCTGGAACCCAGCCGACCAGGGCGCTGCTCGCACGATTGCCCGCGCGATCCTCGGCGACCAGGCGATAATTGCCGTCGTCGCTCTTGGGCAGTACACGCAGACCGACTGCTGGCAGTGCGTTGTCGAGCACGGTCCACACATCGGGCTGGGCGCGCTCGCTGCGTTGCAACTCCAGCACCTGCGGGTTGGCCTCGGCGGTGTTCCAGAGCAGGCGCATCGAGACCGAGTCAAACTGGATCTGGGCGACCTTCCCCTCGGCGCGACCCGCGCCCCGATTGATCTGTAGAACTGGCGGGGTCGAATCAACGGTAAAGCTGGTCTGGAACCAGGAATTGATCGCAATCCGATAGGCACCATCAGGCGCGACCTGTCCCGAGGCCAAACGGCCATCCCAGGACCAGTTGTACGGCGTATCGCCCGGTACGACCTGTACCGTGTCCGTGATCAGTGCGGCGCCCTGGGCATTGCGAATCTCGAATCGCAAGGTGGTCGGACGCAGTGCCTGCAACGAGACCTGCAGCGCGTCGCGGATGCCGTCGCTGTTGGGCGATACGTAGCGTGAGGCCAGACGCACATTATCGATATCCGAACCACTCGGCGACATCGCCCGGGTGGTCGCCTGACTCCGATTGCCGGCCTTGTCCTCGCTGCGCAGACGCAGCAGGTACTGCCCTGCTGCCGGCGGCGTCCATGACATCAACTCGCCGTTGAGGGCAGGCTCGGCAACGCTGGGCCCAATGGCATGCCACTGATCCGGCTGACTGGGCAATGCCCATTCAAGGTCGTACTGCTGGAAGTTCTTGTCCGCCGCGATGCCGAGCAGATCGATGCCGGTGGCCGAGCCGCGGGCGCGGAGCTTGGTGGGTTGGTTGGCGAGCGAAGAGTAGATCCACATCTGGTTCGTAGGACCACCCACTATCCCGAAGAGGTGGCGCTCCGAGTCCCAAGCGCCACGAAGCTCGGTGGCATTCGGAAAAACCGCACCTGTTCGAAATCCGCCAGCGAGAAATACTCCGTATCCGGGCGATGATGCTTGCACCGACGACGCCGCAATTCCACTTCCGTCAGCCAGGAGCAACCAGGGATCAGATAGCGAGGACAAATCAGAATACTCAGCCTCAAGTTGCCGTAGCAGGCCGTAGTCTCCCTGTGCGTACCCGTACTCGGAAGCAGGGACAAAGATGGCCTGATCTCGTGGATCCAATAGCGGCCAGTAAGAAAAACTTCCAAGCAGCGTCACTTCTCCTGTTGATCTGTCGAGAACAAAGGCGCTGTTGGCGCCGTAGTGCTCAAGTTCGTAATCGTAGTATCCGTTGAGAATACGGACGAGTTCACCCGAATAGATCAAGGAAGTAGCGGGCGGCCTGTTCCGGTTGAACTGTTGACGCACAATCAACTTGGCGTCCTGGAGTTCGTCCGCAGCGCTCGCTGGCGAGTGCTTCTCATTCGCTGCGCGCTGCACGCCGAGGTCTCCCGAGCAGAGCTCCGCAGCCCCCGCTCCGATCAAGGTTCCGTGGTAGCTGTACTCCGACTCATAAACTTCGGTTTCGGCTACATAAGCACCGACACGGCTCACAGCCGGCAGGCTGATGGTGCGCACGGCTCGGTCATCAACGGAAATCAGCGCAACATTGCGCTGTACATGGTTCTGGACCAGCACTTCACCGCCGAGCCAAGTGACGTCTTCGTGACCGAGCACACACCAACGGCTGCTCTGCGCCAACGCGGACCGCTGCTCATCCAACAGGACATGCGCTTCACTATTGCGCAAGTTTCGCCACTCCATGGTTTCCCGGCTGCCGTCTACCCGATGCAGCAGTGCCCCGTTGCTACCGTAATGGAAGATGTAGCCGCTGCCCTGGCCCGAGAAGACTGTGTTAGGCGCTTGCGTCGAGTCGAATGCTACGAAGTGCAACTGTGTCCTGCCGTTGCCGACCAGGAGCCCATCTTCCAGCACGTGCAGCAAGCTCCCCCCGGTACCTCCTGTCTGCAGAATCGTCTCGCTGAGTGTGCCCAGTTCATAGCGCCTCGCCAGCGAACTGGGAGCCGCGAAATTCCACAGGACGACATGCCGGGGACCCGAATCCCTGAGCTCCGGAGCAGCCATCTGCGCCATCGGACCAGCCAAACGCATAGCCGAGTTGCGGCCATCTACGCGAATGCGCCAGAGAGAGTCCTGATTGCCGGCCCTTACAACAATGACCAGGTACTCGCCCCCAGCCGCCCAATGCATCTGAGAAATCTGTGGCGCTGAGCCCTGTGCAAGCAACCAGCTTCCATCGAGCACGGGGTCCAGCGTGCTGAGCAGTACGTCGAAGCGATAGATTCCCGACAGCCGATCAAGCGGATCCGCGGTCGCCAGGTTCAGTGGGTCCTTCAGCAGCACGACATCCTGATCCGTATAGGCAGCGGGTGGCAGAGCCATCGCCCATGCGGCATACGGGTGCGCAAGATGAGTGAATCGCTCCAGCCCAGTCCCCACCGCCTCAAGAATCGACGAGCGATTGGTATCGACAACCACGGCGACTTCGGCGAGTACGCTGGCGTCAGCGGCGACTGCCTGCACGCGATGGCGACCATCGCCAACCACGCGGCCTTCGTTGTCGCGGCCATCCCAGAGCACGGCGACTCCATTGCCCGAGATGAACTGCTCGGGCGGATAGCTGCGCACGACGCGATCGGCGATGTCGCGGACGTCGATCAGCGCTGGCGTCGAGGCGAGATTGCGGAAAACGATCTGGGTGGATTCCTTGACGCCATCGTCGTTCGGCGAAATGTAGGGCTCGGTGGCGTAGTGGTCGCCGAGTTCCTGCAGGCTGAGCACGGCGAGGTTGTTGTCTTCGCGGATTTCGCTGATCAGATTGTCGGGATCGAGTTGCACACTGAGCGATCGCGGCCCCGACCCGTCAGAGTAGGTCCAGTTGAAGCTGAGCTGGGCGGTGCCGCCGCCTGGAATGTCTGCTGCCACCTGATCGGCCGCGACCGCGGTGCCCTGCGGCGGCGCTCCGTCGAGCAGACGTACCTCCAGGCCGACCAGCGGCTGCTGACCGAAATTGTGCACGGTCACAATCGCCTGCACGGATTCACCCGTTTGTGGAATGGTCGGGCTCAGGCTGATGCCGGCGACCGTCACCGATGCATCCGGGATGCTGCGAACCATGCCCTGGGCGAAGGCGGTGTTGTCGTCCTCGCTGAGCTCGGCGAGGTGATTGTCCGGATCGGCAACCACAAAGAAATAGCGCAAGCCTGCTGTCGGCAAGGGTGGCAGGTCGATACTCAGATCGACGGTTGCGCCGCCCGCGAGACCTGCGGGAACTGAGGTTCGCGCGAGCTCCGTTCGTGCACCGGATTCGCCTCCGGTACTGACTGCAACGGTCCACGAGTCAACAAAGGCAGCACCGGCATTGCGCAGACGCACCTGCAGATGGGCGGCTTGTGCCTGATTGAGCGGGTTCGGTGTAAGTTGTATCGACTGCGCCTCGACGATCAGATTGGGCGCGTTCGCGTTCATCACTTCGAAGGCGAGGCTCGCGGCATTGTTGCCGCGCTCGGTCTCGCTGACTGCCGATGTCGGATCGAGCACGACTTCCAGGCTGGCCGCGCCGAGCATCGGATTGTTCCAGACCAGCTCCCGCTCGCTGCTGGCGCCGGCATCCAGCTGCAGCGTAAGATCGCCCAGCGGATAGCTCTGCGCGCCCTGGCGAATCGCAGCCGACAAGACAAAATTCGGTGAGGCCGTGGCGCCGTGATTATGCGCGGTTACCCGCAGACGCACGGGATGCCCCACCAGCGCAGGCTCGGTCAGCAGGACCAGATCGCCAGCCGAAATGGCGAGATCAACGCCAGCCGACGAGGCCAGCTGGAAGCTCAGCTCATTGTTGTTCTCGCGAATCTCGGGAACGCTGTTGTCCGGATCGGCGACGAGAAGCAGTTCCAGCGAATCGCCGCGCTCCAGCGTGAAGCCCAGCGTCAGCGCCGCACTGCCCTGCGCGGCGATGTCCAGCGTCGTTCGCGCGCGTTCACTGCGGACTCCGTTGCGCAGGCTGTACAGCACGACGGGAAGCGCGGTCAGATCCGCGCCACCCAGGTTGGCGACATCGCCGGCAATCGTTATTGCAGCCGGATAGGCGTTCACCGCGGCCGGCGTGATCGTGAAGTTGCCTCGGATCAGCGCCGCGTCCGGCGCATTGGGCAGCGGCGTCACGGTTACCGTCAGCGACTGACGGTTGTCGGCTTCGTTGAGCTCGTCGATGCTGTTGGCGCGATCGAGCACGGCCCAGATCTGCTGTGCTCCGGAAAGGCCGGCGGTACTCCAGTCGAACTCGACGGCGAGTGACTGACCCGCACCCAGCGCACCCAGCTCGATCTCGCTGCCGATGAGCACACCGCCAGCGTCCGGATCGCCGAGATACCAGCTCAATCTGGCTGCAAGTACTTCGCGCCCATCATTGCGCACGCGCGTGCGGATGCGCACCACATCACCTGCGATCGGTGCAGCAGGATCGGCGCTTGCGGCCGAATCAAATGAAAGGTTCGGCTTGTTGATCTGCTCCAGTACTCGGACCACTTCGGCGGTAACGAAGACACTGCCATTGAAATCGCCGGTCGCCAGGGTCTGGCGAGCGCGCAGAAACGCCACGGATGCTGAAACGTCGGCGCCGGCGCCCATGCGCACCAGGCCCGCAATCGCCCAGGCCGTCGGCAGTACGGCATCCGCGCCGGTTCCGTAGCTGCCATCCGGATTGCGCTGCGTCAGCAACCAATCCGCTGCGCTGACGGCGATCTGGCGTGCCGCGGCATCGGCCAGCGGTGCCAGTTCATTGAGCGTCCACGCGGTCACCGCGACCTGACTGGCGCCACCTGGGCTGACCCCGAATCCACCGTCCGCATTCTGCAACTGTGCCAGCGCCGCCAGATAGCCCTGGCGCTGAGCTGGCAGCAGGTCGGCAAACTCACTGGAGGCCAACAAGGTGGCCGCATCCCAGGCGCTGGCTGACCAGGCGGCACCCAGCCCCTGCAAGCCCTGCAAACCTTGGAGGCGCGCATCGGCAAGCGCACGTTCCGGGTCGGACCCAGGGGCTACCCTGACCGCGGCCTTCCAGGCCAGATCATCGAATTGTCGCGACTCGAATGCTGCCAGCCATGCAGACGCGGCCTCGGCCTGCCCGGTCGAACCGATGGGTGTCCGCTGCATCGCGCGCAGCACCGCGGCACTGGCTTGAAACTGATTCAGACCCTTGTCGGCAAATGAGCCATCGGCAGAACTCTGCTGCCCGGCCAGCCAGACCTTGGCCTGGGCGAGATCCAGATTGCAGACCGTGCACAATGGACCGCCGGTGACGATGTCCGGTGTGCCGGCGACTGCGGTCTGGGCCGGATCGTTGCGGATCGACAGCGAGGCGCGTCCACGCGTCATCGCGGCGAAACGCGCCTCGAAGTCGACGGCAAAGCGCTGCAGGTCGAAGATTGCCTGCTCGCTGATGGACTGACCGGGCCGCACCAGCAGTACCAGCCCGGCACTCAATTGCCTGGGACTCTGGGCCACATCGGGAACGCGAACACCATTGGCCGCGATGATCTGATCGATCGTGACCAGTTCGGCATTGCCCGGTGTGCGATGGCCAAGCACCGGCAAATCCTGGGCGGTTGCACCCACGCCATTGCGAATGAGCGTCATTGCCGGCACTTCCGACGCGGCGTACCAGCCGGCGAGATAAAGATCGAGCGGTGACAGCCGATGCCGGATATCGATCGCTTCGAAAGTTCCATCCGGCGCCAGCCGCCAGTCGGCGCCGTACATCACCGAGGCATCGGTATCGAGAAAGAAACTCCAATGCGAATTGCCGCTGCCGAGCAGATCGGAACTCGGTTGACCGTCGCGCAGGTATTGCGGGTGCGCGACCCAGCGATGCATGACCTCATGCGCCGCCACACTCAGCGTGGTGGCATACCCCGCCGATGCGGGGTTGAACTCCCAGCGCGACAACGCGGCCATGTCGATGTAGTTCTGCAGACGCCCACTGGCACTGCCGAATGCCGCGCTGGAGTCGAACAACGGTATGCCGAGGCCGTGGACGTCGTTCTTGATGACACTGGCAAATGCCGCCGCTTCGCCGGTATCGAACTCGAACGCGGAAAACACCAGCAGCAGGTCGTGCTGATCCTGATAGCGCGCGAGATAGCGCTGCGCTACCTCGGCGCGAGCGGCGGGAACGTCACGACCATAGTCGCCTGAAAGCTCGAAAATGACGATGCCTTCGACATTGGCTTCAGCGACTACTGCCTTGGCGGCCGACTTGGCATCGGCGGGCGCGGCCAGCACCACGAAATCGACGTCGTCGCCCAACTGGGGCGTAGCGGCGAACGCCAATCCCTGCGACAGCAGGAGCAGCAATGCCAGCGCAGCGCGGCACAGGCAGGACTTGATATTCATGAGTACAGCCTAATCCCGGTCGGGGGCAGATTCCCTGGATGCCAGGCCGGACTCTGGCGTGGTGGCAATCACCTGCACGTCCTGACCGCCCTGCTCGCGCAGTGGCCGGACGCGCAGCGTCTCCCCGAGACGGATTCGGTACGCGATGACCTCGCCGGTGGATGCATGCCGCACATCCAGCAAGGCGGAACCGTCGGCAACCGCTCTCAGCAAAAGCCCGTCGGCGGACTCCTCGTCCAGTTCAAGCACGATGGTCTGCGCGGACTCGTTCAACAGCACCGCTCGCCCGGCGCGCTCATCCAATCCCACCAACTCGAAGGCAGGTAGTCCATTCGATTCACCGGTGGCCGCCGCGAAGCCGCACGATCCGAAAAGGATCATGCCGGCACACACCAGGGAACAGACCGCCTGGACGGTCGCAACCGACGAACGCATGACAATACCCCTGTATCGAAGATGCCAGCCCACCCCCGTGCACCAGCAAAGTGACGATAACGTCAATGTATGGACAAGGCAAACGAGATTCGACCAGTTTCTTCCTGGGAAATGTCGCAGTGCGATCTGAGATGAGGATCAGTTGATGCGAGGGGATTGTGGAGGTGTTGGCGGGACCTGATGCCTCGCGCTCTGCCCGGGCTCTTCCAGGCGAACCTCATGGAGCGCGGGCTTTCCGCGCTCAGCAACGGCAACGGCGACGGCGACGGCAACAGCAACGGCGACGGCAACAGCAACGGCAACGGCAACGGCAACGGCAAGTGCAGCGCGGCAAGCCACGTTCTTGTACGCTGGTTTTTCTGTAGGGCATCTCTGTGAGATGCCGGTTCCCATGCGCCGCGGAGTTGGGACGGCATCTCACAGAGATGCCCTACAGGGTCAGAGACGAGCAGCGCGGCAAGCCGCGGGCTACGAACTGGCGCCCCAGGAATTGCGGACAAAAAAAGGGCACCGGGGTCAGCGGTGCCCTATGAATTTCCCTGAAGCAGCACAACCGGACCAAGAAAGCCGGCTGGTTTTATTCCGCCGTTAACTCTCCGGGACCACGATGACCTTCACCGTGCAATGCACATCGGCATGCAGGGTGATGTGGACTTCGTGTTCGCCGGTGCGACGGAGCGGACCTTCCCCGAGAATCACTTCCGACTTCGCCAGCGGATATCCCGCTGCTGCGAAGGCTTCTGCGATGTCACGTGGACCGACCGAGCCGTAGAGCTTGCCTTCCGTGCTGGCATTGGCGCGAATGGTGACCGTGGCGGATTCGAGCCTTTCCTTGCGCGCGTTCGCATCCGAATGAAGGCTGTTGGCCTTGGCTTCGAACTCGGCGCGGCGCTTCTCGAAATCCGCAACGTTGGCCGCAGTGGCAGATACCGCTTTGCCCTGTGGCACGAGATAGTTCCGGCCGTAGCCGGGCTTTACATTGACCTTGTCGCCGAGGGCGCCAAGGTTCTTTACCTTCTGAACCAGAATCAGTTCCATGATTGAGCTCCTCAGCGTCCCTGGTGGTTGTCGCAATACGGCAGCAGTGCCAGGAAACGAGCGCGCTTGATGGCGGTCGTGAGCTGACGCTGATAACGCGACTTGGTACCGGTGATGCGGGAAGGCACGATCTTGCCGGTCTCCGTGAGGTACTGACGCAGCGTGTTGAGATCCTTGTAATCGATCTCGGTCACGCCCTCGGCGGTGAATCGGCAGAACTTCTTGCGGCGGAAAAATTTAGACATGTTCTATTCCTCGTCCTGATCAGGCTGCTGCTTCTTCGAACTCGGAATCCGAGAATCCGGTTTCGTCGTCACGGCGGCGGCGCTCAGGTTTCTCATCCTTCATCTTGGCGATGATCGAGATCTCGCTGACGGCGTCCTCGCGGACGGTGATCAGGTGACGCAGAACGGCATCGTTGAAGCGGAACGAGGACTGCAATTCGGTGAGTACGGTCTGGCTGCACTCGATGTTCATCAGCACGTAGTGTGCCTTTGCAAGGTTCTGGATCGGGTAGGCCAATGCACGGCGACCCCAATCTTCGAGCCGGTGAATCTTTCCGTTATCCCCGGACACGAGCGTCTTGTAACGCTCGATCATCGCGGGAACCTGTTCGCTCTGGTCCGGGTGGACGAGGAACACGATTTCGTAGTGACGCATGAAAACTCCTCTTGGACATTGATGGCCTCCTGGCTATGCAGTGAGGCAAGGTGCTCGGCCCTACAGCCCGCCGAGTGGGCGCATATTAGCCGTTCGGGTCCCCTGACCGCAACGGAAAATTCCAGTGAAATCAGAGGCATGGATGCATAACCCAAGCCGAATCAGCAACTTACCGACCCTATCCACAAGGTCAGGGGTGCACTGCACCAAAATGGCGCTTCAACCCGGTCGGGCGCTAAGTCAATGATGCGCCTGAGAATGGGGTACCGTACCGGCCAGTCTCAGGAAACCGTGAAACTCTCGCCGCAGCCGCACTCGTTGGTGACGTTGGGGTTGCGGAAGGCAAAGCTCTGGTTGAGGCCCTGGCGGATGTAGTCGATCTCGGTCCCAGTGACCAGTGGCAGGCTGTCGGGATTGACCAGGACCTTGATGCCGCGACTCTCGAACACGCTGTCGTCCTGCTCGATGTGATCGGTGATGTCGACCACATAGGCCCAGCCCGAACATCCGGTCTTGCGCACGCCAAAGCGCAGCCCGATCGAACCGGGTTGCTCGCGCAGATAGCCGCCTACGCGTTCGGCTGCGGCTTCGGACAATTGGATCGACATCGGTGCATCCTCGGTATCAGTGGAGCGGAACACGGGACCGCGCGACAAACGCCGCGACGATGGCATCGGGTATCATCGCGGCCCTTCGGTCGGATCGGCTCGGGCACTCTGGCAACGTGTTTCCACGCAACCGGATACGCCATGCCGATTTGCCGTCCCTTCATCATATCTGGGGTCATCCAGATCCTGTTTCAATTGCACCGCTGCGGTATCCACTGCGGCGGCAGTCCAGCGGAGTTCGTGCAATGAGTGTAGCAAGCGTAGTGGATGCGCTGAGTGGGCGCCTGACTGTAGACACAACCGTGACCGTGCAGGGCTGGGTGCGCACGCGCCGCGATTCCAAGGCCGGCTTCTCCTTCATCGCGGTCAATGATGGCTCCGGCCAGGATTCGATCCAGGTCGTCGCGCCCAGCAGCCTGGCCAACTACGAAACCGAAGTCGTCCGTCTGACCGCCGGTTGCTCATTGCGTTGTACTGGCACCCTGGTGGCCTCGCAGGGCAAGGGCCAGAGCTTCGAGATCCAGGCCAGTGCGGTCGAGGTACTCGGCTTCGTCGATGATCCGGAAACCTATCCGGTGCAGCCCAAGCCGCATTCGATGGAGTTCCTGCGCGAGGTGGCGCATCTGCGGCCGCGCACCAATACCTTCGGCGCGGTTTCGCGCATCCGGCATTGCATTGCGCAGGCGATCCACCGCTACTTCCATGAGCGCGGTTTCTTCTGGGTCAATACGCCGATCGTCACTGCCAGCGACTGCGAGGGTGCCGGCCAGATGTTCCGGGTGTCGACGCTCGACATGATGAACCTGCCGCGGACGGACAAGGGCGCCATCGACTGGCACCAGGATTTCTTCGGCAAGGAAGCCTACCTGACGGTATCCGGCCAGTTGAACGTCGAGGCCTACTGCCTGGCACTGAGCAAGGTCTACACTTTTGGCCCGACCTTCCGCGCCGAGAACTCGAACACCACGCGCCATCTTGCCGAGTTCTGGATGATCGAGCCGGAAATCGCCTTTGCCGACCTCAATGACGATGCCAATCTCGCCGAGGATTTCCTCAAGTACGTGTTCAAGGCCGTGCTCGACGAGCGCATGGACGATATGCGCTTCATCGTCGAGCGTGTCGAGAAGAATGCGGTGGCGCGCATGGAAGCCTTCATCAAGTCGCCGTTCGAGCGCATCGAGTACGGCGAAGCCGTGGAAATCCTGAAGAAGGCACCGAAGAAGTTCGACTACGCCGTCGAATGGGGTGCCGACCTGCAGACCGAACACGAGCGCTATCTGACCGAGGAACATGTCGGCCGGCCGGTGGTGGTGATGAACTATCCGGAGAAGATCAAGGCCTTCTATATGCGTCTGAATGACGATGGCCGCACCGTCGCCGCCATGGACGTGCTCGCGCCCGGCATCGGCGAGATCATCGGCGGCTCGCAGCGCGAGGAACGCCTGGACTATCTGGACCGACGCATGCAGCAGTTCCACATCGTGCCGGAAAGCTACCAGTGGTATCGCGATCTGCGCCGCTATGGCAGCGTGCCGCATGCCGGCTTCGGCCTCGGCTTCGAACGCCTGGTCGTCTATATCTGTGGGCTGGGCAATATCCGCGATGCCATCCCCTACCCGCGTGTGCCCGGCAGCGCAGAATTCTAGGAATCACCATGAACGACGACCACAACGAAGAACTTGACCAGGGACCGGTCATCATCGCGACCGAGTGGTGGCTGGCCAGCCTGGGCAATGTCATGGTCTGGGCAAGACTGCGCGTCGAGGAGTCCGATGCCGCCGACGTGCTGTCTTCGGATGGGTTGCTGATCCGCTATCCGGATGTGCTGGAAGCGCGCACGGCCCTGATGGATGCCGGCTATCAGTCGCTCGATGGCATGGACGAGGACGATGCCCTGCCCTTCGGCAAATCTCTGGAAGAACTTGAGCCACCGCAGCCCGACGGCGACAGCGATGAAGAACTGGTGCCCTTCCTGATCGAACGGATCAATGCCAATCGCGATCCCGGTACCTACAGCCTCTGAAATGAAAGCGACTCAGGTGCCGCGAGCGTCCGCCCATGTATAGCCCACGTCACTTCGTAGAATCCGACCTGACCGCACTGGACGCCCTGTTCGAGCGCGATGCTTTCATCACCCTGGTTTCCAACGTGCAGGGCGTGCCGTTCGCGAGCCATCTGCCGGTGCTGTATCGACGCGACTGCGACCGGATCGTGATCCAGGGACACTGGGCACGTGCCAATCCGCAATGGCAGGAGATCGCCGGCCAGCAGGTACTGATGATCGTGCACGGTCCGCATGCGCATGTCTCGCCGTCCTGGTACGCCGACCCCGGCGAACAGGTGCCGACCTGGAATTATGCGGTGGCGCATCTGCGGGGGCAGGTTGAAGCCACCGAAGATGCCGCGGTTCTGCAGGCCATCGTCAGCGCACTGGCGGATCGCTATGAGGCGGCGGTCGGCAGCAACTGGCGCTTTCCACAATCGGCACCCGGACAACTGCCGGCCCTGCGCGCCATTGTCGGGTTCCGCTTCGAAGTCCAGCGCGTGGACATGAAGTTCAAGCTCAACCAGAATCATCCGGCTGCGAATGTGCGTGGCGCGATCCGGGGTCTGATGGAGCGCGGAGATGAAAACGCGGTGGCGATTGCCGAATTGATGCAGCAGCGGCTGGACCGCAAGAATCCGAGCGAGGACTGAAATGAATCTTGATCTGCAGGGGCGCCATGCCCTGGTCTGCGGCGCTTCCCAGGGAATCGGCCGGGCTGCCGCCCATGCGCTTGCGGCGCGCGGTGCCGACGTCACCTTGCTGGCACGCAATCGTGAAGCACTCGCATTGGCAGCCGCTGAACTGCCCTGCCCGCTCGCCGGACAACGTCATGGCTGGCTGAGCGCCGATGTATCGCTGCATTCCCGGCTGATCGATCAGGTGAGCGCGGCGGCCAATGCGCGCGGTTTCGAAATCCTGGTCAACAATACCGGCGGGCCGGCGCCCGGCCCGATCGCGTCCGCTACGATCGATCAGTTTCTCGACACCTTCAACCGGCACCTGGTCGCCAACCATGTACTGGTACAGACCGTGCTGCCAGGCATGCGCAGTGCCGGCTTTGGCCGCATCGTCAATGTGATCTCGACGTCGGTCAAGGAACCGCTGCGCAATCTCGGTGTGTCCAACACCATCCGCGGCGCGGTGGCGTCGTGGGCGAAAACGCTGGCAGGGGAACTGGGCGGCTTCGGGATCACGGTCAACAATGTGTTGCCCGGATTCACCCGCACCCAGCGCCTGGACCAGATCATCCGCGAACGCATGGCCGCGACTGGCCAGAGCGAGGAAGCCATCATCAAGGGCATGCTGGCCGCGGTTCCGGCGGCACGATTTGCCGAACCATCGGAAGTCGCCGCTGCGATCGCCTTCCTCTGCAGCAGCGAGGCCGGCTACATCAATGGCATCAATCTGCCGGTGGATGGCGGACGCACACAGTCGCTGTAGCTGACCCGCTGCAGAGTCGATTACTGGCGGGCGATGCGCAGGCCGTCGAACACGATGCTGCCCGCGATGCGTCGTTCCGACGCCACGCGCGCGGGCAGCACCAGTTGCAACCACTGGCCGGCGCAGGCTTGCCGAGGCACGTCGATATCGATCGCAAAATCCTGCCAGGCGGCACTGCCACGCAGGGGGGCGCCCTGGGCGATCACGCGCAGATCTTCCGCGCAGCGCAGTTCCCAGATCAGGCCGCGCTCGCTGCGCAGCTCCTCCAGCAGCACACGGCCGTCCAGGCGATAGCGTCCGGCCGCTAGCAGCAGCAGTTGTTTCAGGTGATTGAAGGCAACCCGCTGGTCGTCGAAGCTGATGCGCAACGCCGAACCCGAGTCTGCCGACTCCCCATTCTGCAGTTCGAAGCGGGCACCGGGCACGGCCTCGGTACGCCAGTCGAAACCACTATCGCTCAGCGGCAAATCAAACCCGCCGTTGAATACATTGCCGATCACCTCGCGCTGCGCCACCGGCAGTGCCGAAGCCCATTGCACATAGGCATCAGCATAACGACGCTCGCGAATCAGGCGTTCGATCCAGTGGTCCTGAATGCTGGCATCAATGCCCGCTGCCTGCGCGCGCAGCGCACCCAGCATTCGACCCATCGCATCGACGTCGGGGGCGTTCTGCACCAGCATCGGCAGCACCGAGGCACGCCAGGGCGGCGCTGCAGCGAGTACAGCCACGAACGCAGGCTGAGTCTCCGGCCGCGTGGCGACGCCGACCAGGATTTCAGTCAATGCCGGAATCAGCTGCGGCCTTGCGCGCAGCATCAGGTCCAGATCGTGCATCGCGGCGACCGCATCGCCGGCACCGATGTGATGGTTGAACAACCATGTACGGGTCGGCAGATCGCGCGGCAGGTGGCGCCCGGCAATCCGGTACAAGGTGTAGGCGGATTGGGCGTCATTGGCAGCTTCGGCTGCCCGCGCCAGCACGCGATAGCCGCGCTGCTGCAATGGGCTGGAACGCAGGGCAGCGCGCGCCAGTTCGGCGGCTTCCTGCCAGGCCCTGGCCTCGGCCAACTGCTCGGCGCGCCGGCCCAGGGCATCCGGGTGATCGCCGCGCCAGGTCAGGGCCCGCTCGGGATCGCCACGCAGGTGGTGCTCGGCCAGTCCCAGGGTCAGGGCGCGCCAGCCGAGTGCCAGCAAGGCAAACATCGACAGCGCGGCGAACCAGCGGTTTCGGCGCCTCGCCATTGCGCTCACTGCACCTGATGGCGAATGCGCGCGATGCGCACCTCACCATCTTCCCGGCGCAGTTCGAAGCGGATATCACCACCGATCCGGCGCGCACGCGGGCGTCCGCTGGAGGTGATCGCTGCGTTGAAGCGCGCGATGACGACGACCTGCTCGCCCTCGCGCCACCAGCTCATGTCGGACAGGGAAAGCGTACGCGCGCTGCTGGTGGCGAACAGCTCGCGATAATCGTCGGCAAGCAGTTTCGAGTCCTTGGCGGTATTGCGGGCATCGCGGGTGAACAGGGCCATCAGACCGATCAGATTGCCTTCGTCGTAGGCGCGCCGGAATTGCTCGAGCAGGCGATCCACGGTATCGCCGGGCATCGGGTCCATCCGGTTGCTGATCACGGTGACTGGCGCCTTCGCGTCCGGGTTCGTCGCGACCGTGCTGACGCTCGTTGGCGGGTCGCTCGCCGGCCCGGTGTCGCCGGGCGCGGTCACGGCCACGGAGGCAGGTGCAGGCTCGCCAACACCCGAAGGCAAGGGTGCCGTCGCCGCCGGTTCGGATTCCGTTCGCAGGGTCGCGGCGGGCGGCTCCGCCTTCTGCACAGCGGGCGACGCTGCGGCAAGCGGTCGGACGACGGCTTCCAATGTGTCGGCAGTGGCCGGCACCGACACCACCGCCGCAGCGGCTTCCGGATGCACCGCCGCTACCGGCTCGGAATTCGAATCTGCATCGATCTGCGCGTCGCCCGGCGCGGCCGGTTCGGGTTCGAGCGCTGAACCGGACGATGCCGTCTGCACCATCGGCTTGGCGGAGCGCGCGCGCTGCTGATCGGATTGCCCCGCCGGCGCCACCGGCGCTGGCGACACCGCATGTCGGGCCTGCCGGTCGGCCTGATAATCAGCGTACATCAGAGCCAGTACCACCGCCGCGAATACCCCGAGACCCGCCATCACCACGGTCGGCAGCTGACGCATCGTGCGTGCTGATACCCGCTTGCCCGCGCCAACAGCCAGTGTTGAAGCCGCGGCGACACCCATCGGCATCTTGTTGACCGGATCGGCGGCCTCCGCTTCCTCATGATCGGGGCCCAGACGATCATACTCGGCACGGGATTCAGGATCGCGCAGGTCCCGCCAGGCCTTGTTGACGCGATCCAGGTACACCGTCTGCCAGGCATCGGAATTGCGATCCGGATGCAGCCAGCGCACCAGCAGCCGATAGTGTTCGCGAATGCGTGCCGTCGGCTCGTCGCGATTGACCCCCAGCACGCGGTAGCTGTCGATGCCGGGGGTGAAGCAAACCTGCAGGACAAAAAACTCGGCCGCTTCGCGGATCGACTCTTCGGTTTCGTTGGACTCGATGACGGCCTGTTCCAGCGTCGCTGCATCGCCTGCAACCAGGCGCAGCATCGCGGTCATGTCATCCGGGAAATCACGGCCGCGTGCCTCCTGCAGACCAGCCGGCGCGGACACCAGCTCCAGCGCCTGGCCGATGGCGCCGGCAACGGCAACCATCAGGAGCGGCCCAGCTTGGGTACGGCCTTGCGCTGGTAACTGTAGTAGTTGTAGTCACCGTAACCGTAGCCATAGCCACTGTTGCGCGATTCAAACTTGGTCAGGATGCCGCCGACCACGAAGGCATGCGCCGCCTGCAGGCGCTTGATGGCATTGCGCGCGATGCTGACCCGGGTTTCGCCGGCCTCGACCACCAGCAGGGTTGCGCGAGCCACATTGGCCAGAATCGGCGCATCGGCAAGCCCGAGCACCGGCGGGCCATCAATGATGATCTTGTCGAACTTCACGCCGGCTACCGTGAGCAGGGACAGCATCTTGCTGCCGGCCAGCAATTCGGCGGGATTGGGCGGCAGCGGTCCGCTGGTCATCACCATCAGGCCGCGATCGCCCGTGGTCATGATCACATCGTTGGCGCGCACGGCACCCGCGAGCAGGTTGCTCAGTCCCTTGCTGTTGTCGATGCCGAGTGTCTTGTGCAGGGTCGGATTGCGCAGGTCGGCATCGATCAGCAAGACCCGGGTGCCCATTTGCGCAAAGTTGCGGGCAAGCGTCAGCGCGGTGGTCGACTTGCCCTCGCTGGGCGTGGCGCTGGTGACCAGCAGGGACTTGGGCGCACCCGCCGCCGTCGAGAACTGCAGCGCCGTACGCACCGAGCGGTAGGCCTCGGAAAATGCCGAGCGCTGGTCCTGCCAGGCCTGATGCGGCGACTGCTTCTTCAACATCGGGATCACGCCGAGCACGGGTACGCCGAGTTGGCGCTCCAGGTCTTCGGGTGCCTTGAAGGTGTCGTCGAGGTATTCGAAGCTGACCGCCAGGATCATGCCCAGCAGCAGCCCGAGCAAGGCGCCGATCAGCAGATTGCCCTTCAGGCTCGGCTTGTATTTGCCGCCTGGCATTGCGCGATCGACGACCGAAATATTGTTGGTGCTGACACCGCCGGCCACGCCGACTTCCTTGTAGCGCTGCAGCAGGCCATCGTAGAGCTGGCGATTGGTATCGACTTCGCGCTTGTAGATGTTGTACTGGATGCTGCGGTTCTGCAGGTCCAGCGCTTCATTGGTGACACTGACCATCTGCTCGTTGAGCAGGCGTTCCTGTTCCTGGGCACCGAGATACTGCGCCCTGATCGACGACTTGATGTTGCCGATCTCATCGACGATCTGTCGGTCGATCTCGCCGATCTGTCCCTTCATCTGCAGCATCAGGGGATAGTCGGGCTTGTACATCCTCAGCTTGTCCTGGTATTCGGCCAGCAGCTTGCCGCGACTTTCCTTGAGCGATTCGATCATCGAACTGGTGCCCGCCTCGCCGTACAGCACCATGCCGGTGGAAGCCTGCGCCTGCCGCCACAGCGACTCGGCACGGATGCGATCCTCGCGTGCCTTGCCGAGCGCGGTGTTCAACGAGGCAAGCGTCTGTTCCGATAGGGTGGACGACTGCTCGCCGACACTGACGATCTGCTCCTTCTGCGCGAACAGCACCAGGTTGCGCTCGGATTCCTCGAGTTTGAGCTTGAATTCCTGCAGTCGCTCTTCCAGATAGCCCTTGGCATACGAGGACGAATCGAACCGACGTTCCAGATTGCTGGCGATGAAGATCTCGGCAACGGCATTGGCGGCGCGCTGCGAGAACTGACGATCCGGACTGTCGTAGTTGATCCGCACCAGGCGCGAGTTGCGCACCGGTTCGATGGTCAGACCTTCGCGAAACAGATTGACGACGGATGTCCGCAGGGCATCCGCGCTGGCAGGGCGCGCCAGTGCGCCCGAAGTGGACGCGACCGGAGTATCGCGTGCGCTGCCACTGAAGAAACCGGTCAGCCGGGACCACAGTGTGCGCGGCTTGATCCGCTGCAGTTCCCCGCTTGCCACCAGATCCATCTTGGCAACCACCCGTTCGGCCAGGGTCCGGCTTTTCAGGAGTTCGTACTGGGTCTGGTAGAAATCGCGATCGCCGGCGCCCTCGAGCGGCGTCATCGCCCCGACATCGACCACCTTGATGGTGTCGCGTTCAATTTGCAGCGTGGCCGAGGAACGGTAGATCGGTGTGGTGAGCAGGGTCCCGACCAGGACCGATACCAGCACGATCAGCCAGGCACCCAACACGGTCCAGCGCCGCTTGACCAGGATGCGCCAATAGGCGCGCAGGTCCATGTCGTTCTCGGAACCCTCGGCCTCCGCGGCCCGCAAATCGACACTGATCGCACGCTGCGGATCGTGTGCGGTCAGCATGGTCCGCCGCGTTTCAAGCGCAATCGGCAACTGGCCGGAGTGGGCGTCCTCGTGCTGGTGTCGTGTCATGGGGCTTGACCTGGACCTCGCTCAGAACAGTACGAAGAAACTCAGCACCGGCACGGTTTCGATGAATCTGCGTAGCGCAGTCTTCGATCCCGACTGCTCGATCACGATGATGTCGTCACCATACACGCGCGGGTCCTCGGCATTGCCACTGCGGATGGCGGCGATGTCAAAAACCGCGGCCATCTTCTTGCCTTCGATCATCCGGAACACCACGACGCCCTGCGGGTTGGCCAGGGGGTCGAGTCCCTGCGCCATCGCGATCGCCTGGATCAGCGAGGTGCGCCCGGTAAGCGGGTAGATACCCGGATTGCGCACGGCGCCTTCCAGCGTGATGCGCTGGCTGGCGAATTCCTTGACGAAGACACTTACCTGCGGGTTCTGCAGATATTTTTCGCTGAGGCGCGCGGCGATCTCGGCTTCGAGTTCCTGCACGGTCTTGCCGCCGGCGCGCAATGTGCCGACCAGGGGCAGCGAGATCTGACCGGCGGAATTCAAGCGGACCGTACGATTCAGATCGGCAACCTGGAAGACGCTGACCTCGATCAGATCCTGCGGACCGACGCGATAATCGGACACCCCTTCGTAGGCACCACTACTGGATGAGGTATCCGGCGCAGGCAGTGCCTCGCTTGCCGTGACGGCGGACATCTTGCCGGCCGCGGTCTTGCTGCCGCCAGAACCTGCGCAGCCTACTACCAGCAAGAGCAGGAAGATCGATACGAAAAGCCTGGTGGAGCTGGTCAGCATGCCTGGTCCCGGTTTCCCGACTGCATTATGTGCGCCGCAGCAGCGAATGGCAAAGCCTGTGATGGACCGGGATCGACCGCCGGGCCGGGACAGCGTGGTATTCATCGGCAGAGCGAGCCGGGCCCGCCGGCAGGACACCACGGCGACCGACAAATTGTTGCAATGGAAGAACTGCGCAACCCGCAGGTTTCAGTCCGGCGCCACCTCGGCGCGTGAGTTGCGCTGTGCTTCGCCCTGCTCCAGCCAGCGCCAGGCCGAGGCCACGATCGCCGCCAGATTGTCATGCCTCGGCGCCCAACCGAGCAGGGCGCGTGCCTGAGCACTGTCGGCATAGAGCCGTGCCGGATCGCCGGGCCGGCGCGGCATTTCCTGCACCTGCACACGACGACCACTGACCTGTTCGCAGCAGGCGATCACCTCACGCACCGAGTAGCCACGGCCGCTGCCGATATTGACGGCATGACTGGCGCGTTCACGCTGCAGGCGTTCAAGCGCCAGCAGATGCGCCGAGGCAATGTCCTCGACATGGACATAGTCGCGCACACAGGTGCCGTCCACCGTATCGTAGTCGGTGCCGAATACCTGCACGGGACGATTCTCCCGGATCGCCAGCAATACGTTTGGAATCAGATGGGTTTCCGGCTCGTGCCATTCGCCGATCGCGGCATCGGTGGCGGCACCCGCGGCATTGAAGTAGCGCAGCGCCACATAGTCGAGACCACCCGCGGTCGCAACATCCGCCAGCACGGTCTCGAACACCGCCTTGCTGCGACCGTAGACACTCAGGGGCTGGATCGGCAGTGACTCGTCGACCGGCATCCGCGCCGGCTGTCCATAGATCGAACAGCTGGAAGAGAACACCAGCCGGCGGACGCCGGCGCGATCCATCGCCTGCAGCAGGCGGATGCCGGCGGCGATATTGTTGTCCCAGTATTGCAGGGGAGCGCGCTCACCCTCGCCGGCAAGTGCGCTGCCGGCAAGGTGCATCACCGCGTCGATCGGATAGCGAGCGAAGACAGCGTCCAGAAAGCCAGGATCGGCAAGATCGCCGCGCAGGGAATCGCCCCAGCGCAAGGCCCAGGCATTGCCGGTGCGCAGATCGTCGACGCAGACCGGCGTGATCCCGCCACTCGCCAGCGCGCGACAGACATGACTGCCGATATAGCCGGCAGCGCCGGTCACCAGGACGTGACGACTCACGGCGCGTGTACCGGCGTCGGAATCTCGCGACCGGCAAGCAGTGCATCGAAATAGCTGATCGTGCTGCGCAGACCGGTTTCCAGATCAATGCCGGGCGACCAGTCAAGCGCCTCGCGGGCCCGGCTGATATCCGGCTTGCGCTGGGTCGGGTCATCGGCCGGCAAGGGCATGAAGACCAGCTGCGAGCGCGAGCCGACCAGGGCAATCACCTTCTCGGCCAGTTCGCGGATGGTGAACTCACCCGGATTTCCCAGGTTGACCGGGCCGGTGAAGCCCTTGGGCGTTGCCATCAACTTGAGAAAGCCATCGAGCAGATCGTCGACATAACAGAACGAACGGGTCTGCTGGCCTTCGCCATAGATCGTGATGGCTTCATTCTTCAGCGCCTGCACGATGAAATTGGAGACCACGCGACCATCATTGGGATGCATGCGCGGACCGTAGGTATTGAAGATCCGGGCCACCTTGATATCGAGCCCATGCTGGCGGTGATAGTCGAAGAACAGAGTCTCGGCGCAGCGCTTGCCCTCGTCATAGCAGGAACGTGGACCGATGCTGTTGACGTGGCCCCAGTACGACTCGGGCTGCGGATGCACCTGGGGATCGCCATAGACCTCGCTGGTCGATGCCTGGAAGATCCGGCAGTCGAGCCGCTTGGCGAGGCCCAGCATATTGATCGCACCATGCACGCTGGTCTTGGTGGTCTGTACCGGATCGTGCTGATAGTGGATCGGCGACGCCGGACAGGCCAGATTCCAGATCTCATCGACTTCGATGAAGAGCGGAAAGGTGATGTCATGGCGCAGGAACTCGAAACGCGGATGCGCCAGCAGATGCGCGATGTTGCGCTTGCTGCCGGTGAACAGATTGTCGGCGCAGACCACCTCGTGCCCGGCAGCGAGCAGACGATCGCACAGATGCGAGCCGAGAAATCCGGCGCCACCGGTGACCA
The DNA here is from genome assembly GCA_022843465.1 of Pseudomonadota bacterium. Classification (GTDB taxonomy): domain Bacteria; phylum Pseudomonadota; class Gammaproteobacteria; order Xanthomonadales; family Ahniellaceae; genus 0-14-3-00-62-12. The sequence goes on from JALHNO010000017.1 coordinate 46,481, forward strand.
GAATGCGTTTGGTGGACTCGTAATTGCGCATGCTGCTCCTGATCGGATTGTGTCCGGAAGTCGATACTACTTTGTGCTGAACCGTGCCGGACGCATCGTCAGCGCATCGGCAGCGCGGACGCCAGCAGCCAGCACAACATGGTGTGCTTCAACGCCTGGCAACCGAGCGCCCCCGGCCTATGCCGTAGTAGGCCAGGCCCGCGGCCTCGACCGTGCGCGGATCGAAGATATTGCGCCCGTCAAACACCACCGCGGCCTTCAGTGCGCTCCGCATCGCCGGAAAATCGGGGCTCCAGAACGCCTTCCATTCGGTGACCACGGCCAGCGCATCGGCACCTTCCAGTGCTGCAGCGGCGCTCTCGCACAACTGCAGATCGGCGCGCTCGCCGAAAATCCGTCTGGCCTCGTGCGCGGCCTCGGGATCGAAGGCGCGCACCCAGGCGCCGGCCTGCCAGAGTTGTTCCAGCAGTACCCGCGACGGCGCCTCGCGCATGTCGTCGGTATTGGGCTTGAAGGCAAGTCCCCAGACCGCGATCGTGCGGCCCTGCAGCGCACCATCGAAGTGCCCGCTGATCAGCTCGAAGAGCCGGTGCTTCTGGCTCTGATTGACCGCCTCGACCGATTCGAGCAGGCGCGGGGTATAGCCGTGCTGGCGCGCGGTCCGGTCGAGGGCCTGCACATCCTTGGGAAAACACGAGCCGCCGTAACCGGCACCGGGATAGATGAAGGCATAGCCGATTCTTGAATCCGACCCGATGCCATGGCGAACGTGCTCGATATCGGCGCCGACCCGCTCGGCGATATTGGCCATCTCGTTCATGAAGCTGATCTTGGTCGCCAGCATGGCATTGGCCGCGTACTTGGTCAGCTCGGCCGAGCGGACATCCATCAGGACCATGCGCTCGTGATTGCGGTTGAACGGCGCATACAGGGTCTTCATCAATTCGATGGCACGGGCGCTGTCACTGCCGAGCACGATCCGATCGGGACGCATGCAGTCCTTGACCGCATCGCCTTCCTTCAGGAACTCCGGGTTGGACACGACATCGTGCGGCACAGCAACTGCGCGCGCGGCCAACTCGGCGGCGATGGCAGCACGCACGCGATCGGCAGTGCCGACCGGTACCGTGGATTTGTTGACGACCACCGCGTAGTGGTCCAGATGGGCACCGACGGTGCGTGCCACCGCCAGCACATGCGACAGGTCGGCACTGCCATCTTCATCGGGCGGTGTGCCGACCGCGATGAACACGATCTGCGCGCCCTGCAGGGCGCTTGCGGCATCAGTGGTGAAACGCAGACGCCCGGCCCGATGATTGGCCAGGACCAGGTCCTCAAGTCCGGGCTCGAAGATCGGCACCCGCCCGGCATTGAGTCCAGCGACCTTGTCGGCGTCGATGTCGACACAGATGACCGAATTGCCGACATCGGCGAGACAGGTGCCGGTGACGAGTCCTACGTATCCCGTTCCAAAAATCGTGACTTGCATGGATTCCTGTGACCTTGTGTGCAGGCCGGCACAGCGATCGTGCAACCGTGCTGTGGACCCTTCCGATGGATCTCAGCGCCCCAGGCCCGAACCAGCCGGGCCAGGACGCGTGCTCACTGATGCCGAGGCGGATCGCAACGACGATCCTGAGGCATTGTAGTGCCGGAAGCGGGCCGCGGGATTACAGCGGGCAGCGCCGACCGATGCACCAGGCTGCCGCCTCAGTTGGGACTGGCGACATCGCCACCGCGATCCGGATCGATGATCGGTTCGTCGGGACGCGGTTCACCCGATCCCTCGCGTGTAGTGGGGATCAGGGGCACCGGCGCCCGCAGTTCGGTCAGCGCCGCATAGACATCCAGCGGGCAGTTGTCCATGGTGCGGACCGCGAGCCGGCGCAGCACGATGGCATCGACGCGCTCACCGGAGAGATCGCCACTGACCAGTTGCGAGCGATCCTTGACCGCATCCGGCGAGGTGTCCGAGGCCATCACGAAGCGCTCGCCGCGTGGCACTTCGCCCTCGAGCGGAATCACCCGCGACGGTTCACGGGCGCCATCGGTGTAGACCTCGACCACATAACCCTGTTGCGCAAGATCGACGGCTGTGCCGGTGTTGTTGAACAATTCCACGAAACGCCAGGACGCCTCATTCTCGGCTTCACGACGGGCCTCGTACTGCGCGATCACGACGTCGTTCGAGGCGATCGGGCAGCTGGGTCGGAACACGCCGCCGTCCGGGCTGCCATCGCGCCAGCCGATGCCGAGGAAGGCATCACCGGCATTGCCATCACCATCGCAGGAGTCATTTTCACGCGCCAGCGATTTGGGCACGATACCGAGCGGCGCCACCCATTCGCTGGTGGCGACATCCTCCGGGCGAATCTGGCCGACACTGTCGGCATTGCGCAGGGCATTGGCCTGCTTCTGCTCGACCTGGTCCTGACGCCATTCCTCGGACTGTTCACCCAGGCCATTGAGGGTGCCAGCCACCGAGACCTCGGCGCAGTCGCAGCCACTGGACTGCAGGCCGCGACGCAGCACGACCGCTTCGCTGGGCTGCAGCAGGGCCGACTGCACCAGCATGTCGGCGCGCTCGGCGAGGCCACTGCTGGCGCCGGTACCGGCCACCACAAACAGACCCTTCGGCGGAATCTGCCCAGACAGGCCGATACGACGGCCGGGACCGCTGACGCCGGGGAAATAGAGTTCGGCCTGGTAGCTCTCGCCAGCGAGATCGACGACGCGGTCACTGCCATTGAACAGCACCAGGGCACGGTCGCCGCCTTCGGCGACATAGGAGTCGATCAGCACTTCGCTGCCATCATCGCGCGCGCGTTCCTTGCCTTCGTCTTCCTCACCTTCCACGGCAAGTTCGTCCTCGATGGACTCGTCCTTGCAATCGACCAGACGCGTGCGCGGCGGCGTCGAGGCATCAAGCCCGCCCGCCATCCAGACCTGTTCGGGTTCAAAGGTATTGGAGGGATCGGTATCGCGGGCACAACGCTGGTCGTCCTTGCGCTGCAGGCTGCCGCCCGACGCCAGCACCGGCCCGGTGATGCTGCCGATCTGGCCCAGTGAATCGACTACGCCACCGGCGCGGCGGTTGGCCGCAACGGCCGCGGCAAGAATCTGCTCAGCGCGATCCGGCAGTGCCAGCGCGGCGGCCTGGGCGGCGGCACCGGCGCAACCACAAAGCGAGAATATCTCGACCGGAAGCCGACGGACGCCAGCGCGGGTGCGCGCTTCGATACGTGCGGCCGACCAGATGTTTTCTCCGGCGCAGGGGCAGCGCGCACTGATCGCGGCGGCTTGCACCAGATCGGTGGCGCGCGCGGGGGCGAGTTCACTGGCAGCGCCGACCGAATCGTAGACGGTGTCGCACTGGCCATAGGTCTCGATCACGGCCTGCACCGCATGTGCCGGATCAATCCCGGACTGGATCAGTCCGCGGGTCGCGTCGGCCGCCGAAACCCTGTCGTCTTCTGCCCGACCTGCATTGGCGAGGGTGGAGGCCGAAGGTTCGAACCATTCGGGTACCTGGGCCTGGGTTGACCCGGTCAGGATCAGCCCACCCAGCATCAAAGCAAGCAAGCAACGGGACATGGCGTCCTCCAGCAGTAATGACCAAATTCTAGTGCAGTGGCCTCACTCGGTCACGCACTGCCGCTACCGGCAGGCACAGACTATCCTCGCAGCATGCCTGAAAATCCTCCTGATCCTGTGAAGCAATGTGTCGCTGATCCGGCATTCGACTGGCTGCGCGCCTGCCTGCAGGGGCGTCGGGTTGAGCTGAACCCTCAGCAGATCGAGATGCTGGAGCAGCACGGCCTCTCAGCGCTCGTCCATGCCCTGCTGAATGCACACAACGTGGCGGCCGTGCCAGAGTTGGCAGCCAGCGCGCGTCGACTTGCCATGCGTGAACTTGCGCATCAGCAGGCCCTGGCACAACTGGCAACCGCGTGCGCAGACGCGGTGCTCGATGTGCTGCTGATCAAGGGCGAGGCAGTGGCGCGAACGATGTACCAAGCCGGAACCCGCAGCCGCAGCGACATCGACCTCTGGGTCCGTGCTGACCAGGTCGACGCCCTGCGTGCGGTGCTGGTGGCGCTGGGTTATCCGAGTGTGCGCGCGATCAGGCAACGCTGGGCGCGCTTTGAACTGGTACATGGCGGTGGCAGTGCCGCCGAAATCGGCTTCGATATCCACATCCATCCGTTCTTCCGACCCCGCATGCTGGCGCAACGCGACTTCGCGGCAGTCTGGTCGGATGCCATCGCGATTGCCGATCTTCCGCGACTTCGTCTGCCCTGCGCCTTCGATGGCTTCCTGATCGCCGCCCTGCATCTGGCCAAGAACCGCCACAAACGCTGGATCTGGCTGCACGACATCGATCTCTATTGTCGGCGCGAACCGGAAGCCGTGCAGCGCGCCTGTTCGATGGCCGGCGAATGGCGGATCGCCGCCCTGATTGCCGACGCCCTGACGCGCAGCGTTGCCGCATTCGACACGCCATTGCCTTGCGAACTGCCGGTGCCCATTCACCGGGAACCCCTCGCCCAGATGCTGGAACCGGTCAATCGCTGGGCCGCCCTGCGCAGGGATATCGCCGCCCTGCCCGATATCGCCGCGCGCCTGCAGTTTGTCCGGGAACTGCTGCTGCGCAGAGTGTGAACTCTGTTGTCGTCGTGGCTGCTGGCGCGGGCCGCAGAGGCAATGCGCGTAGGGTGACGCCAAATCCATTGCGGCGAATACCGATGCCCATCGCCGGATGATCCGCGGCGATTGTTCCTTTGACACGACAGCGAAGGGCAAGAATCGATGATGCCCATGGCGATACAAATTCTTTCAAATCAATCGCAATGCCGCTATGGATATCCACAATGCCGCGATCTGATATCCTCCATCCATGCCCAAGACCCTGATCAATCTGGAGCACGAGGACAAGGCCTGGCTGGACCGGGAGGCGCGCCGACGCCAGGTTCCTATGACCGAACTGGTGCGGCAAGCGGTGCGCAGCTTTCGCCTCACTGAGGAGAGTCGTCAGCGGCCGAATCTACAGCAGGCCCTGGCGCGCACGGCCGGACTCTGGCGGCAAGGAGACGGTCTGATCTGGCAGGAACGTCTACGTGGCGAGTGGGATCGCGCGGAGTGAAATACCTGCTCGACTCGGTGATCGTGATCGATCACTTCAACGGGGCCGAGGCAGCGACACAGTTCCTGGCGGATCATGGCGACGCCTGCGCACTCTCGGTGATCACCCGTGCCGAGGTACTTGCCGGCTTTGGTGATGAGCACGATGCGCTGGCGCTGGAATTGCTCGACCAGTTTCCGGCCCTGCCCATCACCAGCGAAATCGCCAACCTCGCCGCGCGCCTGCGCAGAACCGAACGCTGGAAACTTCCCGACGCCGTGCAGGCGGCGGTAGCCATCCATCACGAGTTGGTTCTGGTAACGCGCAATACGCGGGATTTTCGTACGAGCGAGAGATTGGAAGTGCTGGTGCCCTACGCGATTTGAGACCGCCGTCAGTGTTCACCCCGGCGCGTCAACGAAAAGCCGCTGAATCAGTGGTTTGGTTCGAGCTGCGGCGGACAGCGGGCTTGCCCCGCTGCCGTTGATTGTGATCTTGTAGCGCGGGCTTGCCCCATAGGCGTCAGCCGGTTTTTCCTGGCGGTAGATCGGGGCTTGCACCATAGGCGTCAGCCCGTTTTTCCTGGCGGTAGATCGGGGCTTGCCCCATAGGCGTCAGCCAGTTTTTCCTGGCGGTAGATCGGGGCTTGCACCATAGGCGTCAGCCTGCTTTTCCTGGCGGTAGATCGGGGCTTGCTCCATAGGCGTCAGCCCGTTTTTCCTGGCGGTAGATCGGGGCTTGCACCATAGGCGTTAGCCTGTTTTTCCTCGCCAATGATTGCCCTGTCCAAAGCGCGGCTGTCTATCATCCGGCCTTGGTGTGCGCTCGCCCCGAAGGGGCACATCAATTCAGCCCAGGGCAACGCCCTGGGTAGGCGGGCAGATGATCCCGAAGCCCTGAAAGGGCGATTCAGTCCCTCACGTTGCGTTCGTCAAACGCGACGCGGCCGTTCAAGAAGCGCACGGATTTCGTCCTCGAACGTCCTGACGCGATGATGCGCAGGCTGCCTCGCAAACGTAGCGACGCACCGGTGCCAGGATTGATTCGGACACGGAAGCGGCGCCATAGCCGGTGTGCCACGCGAAGTACACGGTTCCTCGTGCTGAATACCATGCAGATGCAAACGCGCCAACGATTGAGACATCGATTTGACTCGCCCTTTCAGGGCTTCGGGTGGAGCGCGACCATACCCAGGGCGTTGCCCTGGGCTGAATTGATGTGCCCCTTCGGGGCGCAAATCTATGGTGTGCCGGGCCAAAATTCAGGAACCAGCCAAACAGGTTGACGCCTATGGGGCTGGCCCCGATGACCTTGATCTTGATCGTGATTTCGGTCCTGATCCCGGCGCCGAGCGCCGATCAAGCCCCGCTTTGCAGGACCGGACAAGGATTGCGGTCCAGACGCGCGCGACGAGCCCCGCTCGTGAGAAGAGCGCGAGACACTCGGCGCAAGCTTGGATTCACATACCCCCAAAAAAAAGCCGCCCTGTGGGCGGCCTCCTGGTATGTGGCGGAGATCGGGATTGCTGGGCTCATCCCTGAGCCCAGCCCGCGCGTTGCACGGGCCAGCCTCTGGGTGTCCTGAATCGCTGTCTATCATCCGGCCTTGGTGCGCTCGCCCCGAAGGGGCACATCAATTCAGCCCAGGGCAACGCCCTGGGTAGGCGGGCAGATGATCCCGAAGCCCTGAAAGGGCGATTCAGTCCCACACGTAGCGTTCGTCAAACGCGACGCCATGCCGTTCAAGAAGTGCACGGATTTCGTCCTCGAACGCCCTGACGCGATGATGTGCAGGCTGCCTCGCAAACGTAGCGACGCATCGGTGCCAGGTTTGATGCGGACACGGAAGCGGCGCCATAGCCGGCCTGCCACGCGAAGTACACGGTTCCTCGTGCTGAATACCATGCACATGTAAACGCGCCAGCGATTGAGACATCGATTTGACTCGCCCTTTCAGGGCTTCGGGTGACGCGCGACCATACCCAGGGCGTTGCCCTGGGCTGAATTGATGTGCCCCTTCGGGGCGCAAATCTATGGTGTGCCGGGCCAAAATTCAGGAACCAGCCAAACAGGTTGACGCCTATGGGGCTGGCCCCGATGACCTTGATCTTGATCGTGATTTCGGTCCTGATCCCGGCGCCGAGCGCCGATCAAGCCCCGCTTTGCAGGACCGGACAAGGATTGCGGTCCAGACGCGCGCGACGAGCCCCGCTCGTGAGAAGAGCGCGGGACACTCTGCGCAAGCGTGGATTCACATACCAAAAAGCCGCCCTGTGGGCGGCCTCCTGGTATGTGGCGGAGACAGGGATTGCTGGGCTCATCCCTGAGCCCAGCCCGCGCGTTGCGCGGGCCAGCCTCCGGCTGTCCTGAATCGCTCCAGGCGATTCAGTCGAACCCCAGTCGCCCCGAGCTAACCACTCTCTCTGCCACATACCAAAAAGCCGCCCTGTGGGCGGCCTCCTGGTATGTGGCGGAGAGAGTGGGATTCGAACCCACGGTGGGCTTACACCCACGGCAGTTTTCAAGACTGCTGCCTTAAACCACTCGGCCATCTCTCCGATTTTTTACCTCCGCGACGCCACCGCCACGGCAGTTTGACTCCGGGCTCCCTGCCCTCCGCCCTTCGGGCCGGCTCCGCTGCGCTGCGCCGTTCGCAATCGTTCCAGACGATTGCGTCAAGACTGCTGCCTCAAACCACTCGGCCATCTCTCCGATTTTTTTACCTCCGCGACATCACCGCCACGGCAGTTTGACTCCGGGCTCCCGACAATAGCTCCTGCATTGTTCTACCTCGGGCATCCATGCCCTCGCCTGCCCTCCGCCCTTCGGGCCGGCTCCGCTGCGCTGCGCCGTTCGCAATCGTTCCAGACGATTGCGTCAAGACTGCTGCCTTAAACCACTCGGCCATCTCTCCGATTTTTTACCTCCGCGACGTCACCGCCACGGCAGTTTGACTCCGGGCTCCCGACAATAGCTCCTGCATTGTTCTACCTCGGGCATCCATGCCCTCGCCTGCCCTCCGCCCTTCGGGCCGGCTCCGCTGCGCTGCGCCGTTCGCAATCGTTCCAGACGATTGCGTCAAGACTGCTGCCTTAAACCACTCGGCCATCTCTCCGATTTGCTGCGCCCGCGACGTCGTGGTCCGGGCCAGTCCGGCATTGTAGGTGCGACTGAGGGCCGGCGCCAAGCGCGACCGGCATTTCTGGTTGGGCTGAGCCGCGGGCACAGGGGCAACACTGGCGTTCTGGGCTGGGCTCTGGCCAGGGAAAACCGCGGGGCATTGCCTCCACGCCCGGACCGGTTCAGGATGTCGTCCAGGCCGGTGCAGCGGGGAATCAGGCGGGGTGGCTGGAGGTTTGTCCGGATTCGGGCTGGGAAATCTCTGAATTGCACCACTTTTGCTTGCTCCGTGTGTCGGGCTTGAAAGAGGATGGCGGCTTCTGCTGGGGGAAAAATATGATTCGGCTGCTGATCGTGGATGACCACGCGATGATTCGTACTGCGTTCAAGGCGGCACTCGCCAAGTACGCCGATCTGAATGTGATTGCCGAGGCGGGTACCGGCGAAGAAGGCGTCAGATTGGCGAAAGAGTTGAAGCCCGATGTGGTGCTGATGGACGTCAATCTGCCCGGCATCACCGGCCTGGAAGCCGCTTCACGGATCGCCTTGCAGAGCCCACGCAGCCGGTTGATTGCGGTGACGGCACTGGAAGATTCGCCGTTTCCGCGCAAGTTTCTTGAGGCCGGGGCCGCTGGTTTCGTGACCAAGGCCTGTCCGCTGGAAGAACTGGTGCAGGCGATCCGCACGGTGGCCGCGGGCGGCAAGCACATCAGTCAGCACATCGCGCAGGCGATGGCACTGGATGCAGTGAATGGCAAGATCACCTCACCGTTCGACTGCCTGACCAAGCGCGAGACCGAGATCGTCATCGGCATTGTTCAGGGCGAAGACATGACCGCGATCGGCGGACGGCTGCATGTCTCTGCGAAGACGGTGGCTTCGCACAAATACAATGCCTTCGCCAAACTCGGTGTCGACAATGATGTCGCGCTGGCACGCCTGGCCATCCAGCACGGTCTGGTCGAGCACGACCAGCGTCGCTGAGCGCGGACCGGCGCGCTGCAGAGCGGCGCGATCCTCAGTCCGCTTCGAGCGGGATCGACCTGCCTGCCTTCACCACCCCGCGGACCTGCCGCAGACATTCGATATCCGCCAGCGGATTGCAGGCCACGGCCACCAGATCGGCCGCCTTGCCCGGCTTGATCGAACCGAGTTCGGCTTCCTTGCCGAGCAGCCTGGCCGATTCAATGGTGGCCGACTGCAGCGCCTGCAGCGGTGTCAGGCCATGGCGCACCATGTAGGCGAACTGCAGCGCGTTGTCGCCATGCGGGTAGACCCCGCTGTCGGTGCCATAGGCGATGCGCACGCCGGCGGCGACCGCCTTGCGGAATCCGGCGCGCTGGGTCTCGGTGGTTTCCAGGTTCTTGCGCAGGATTTCTTCGGACCAGCCATCACGGCGACCGACGCGGTCGATGTAGTCGCCGTTGTAGATGTCGGCCACCAGCCAGGTGCCGGCAGCCTTCATCATTGCGATCGCCTCATCGTCCATCAATGAACCGTGCTCGATCGAGCGGACACCCGCGCGCACGGCATACTTGATGCCTTCGGCGCCATGGGCATGGGCGGTCACGAACTTCCCGCGTCGGGCAGCGGCGTCCACGGCGGCGCGGATCTCGGCCTCGGAGTACTCCGACTCGCCGGGTTCGGTACCGGCAGTCAGCACGGCTCCGGTGGCAATCACCTTGATGAAGTCGGCGCCGTGGTCGATCAGGGCATTGACCTTTACGCGCACCTGCTTGGGACCGCGCGCAACACCGCGACGGAACTCCTCCGGCACCTTGACGCCTTTGGCCAGTCCGGTGATTTCACCGCCGCCCTGCGGGATGGTGATGTAGGCGCCGGCGACGAACATCCTGGGCCCGGGAATCAGACCGGCGTTGATGGCATCGCGCAGCGCGACATCGGCAAAGCCGCGATAGACGCCGACATCGCGCACGGTGGTGAATCCGGCCTGCAGGGTGTCGCGGGCATTGCGGGCGCCGATAAAGGCGTCGCGGGCAGGATGGCTGTTCAGCGGTGCCGCCGGATCGGCACTCTGGCCCTCATCCGCGAGGTGGGTATGCATGTCCATCAAACCCGGCACGACGACATGGGCCGACCAGTCGAGCACGGGGCGCGCATCCCGGGTCGAATCGTCCCAGGGCGCGATCGAGACGATGCTGCCGCCCCTCAGCACGATGTGCTGATCCCGCAGCAGCGCTCCGGTTTCAACATCCACCAGCGTTCCGGCGCGAATGCGCTCGATGGTTGCTGCAAGACTCACCGCGGGCATCGCCGCACCCAGCATCGCCATCAGCAACACCGGCCGCCTCATGGGCGCACCCCGGCGGCGGCGTAAGCCGCACGCAACTGGTTGTGGAAATGCCAGACGCCACTCTCCCGTTTGGGACAGAGCCGGCCGGCATCGTAGGTACCGGATGCCAGGCCACGCTGCACCGCTTCGCAGATCATGATGTCCTCGTGCTGGACTTCATCGCTGAACTCCTTGTCGCGCGCGATGCGTGCCTGTGCCGCGGCATCTTCGGCATAGTAGTAATCAAACTCGACACGGCAGCGATCCGGCGCCAGTGGCAGGATGCGATTGGTCTGCATGCGGCCCGGCATGATGTTGAGCATGACGTTGGGATAGACAAAATAGTAATAGGCATCGCCGCTGCCGTAGATCTCTTCGCTGTCGCGCAGAGGCGAGTGCTGCAGCGATTGCCACGGGAACAGCTCGGTATCGTAGGCACGGTAATCGAGCACCTTGGACAAACCCGGATGCACATGCGGCAGATGATAGCCCTCGAGAAAGTTGTCGATGTAGACCTTCCAGTTGCAGCCGACTTCATAACTGTCGCGCCGCAGGAAGCGCATCCCGGCCGGATTGATCGGCGCGATCCGCGCCGCGATGCCGGCATAGACCTCATCGAACTCGGCCACCGCCTCATCAAGCGCCACAAACACCAGGCCCTGCCACTCGTGCACGCGCAATGGCGGCAGCCGGATATCGGCGACGTCAAAATCCTCAGCGCCCTGCATCTCCGGTGCGCTGCGCAACTGGCCGTCGAGCGCATAGGTCCAGCCGTGATACTTGCAATGGAGGGCACGCGCACCCTTGCCATTGCACAGTGCCAACGGCCCGGCGCGATGCCGGCAGACATTGGGAAAGGCGCGCAGCACGCCATCCTGGCCACGCACCAGCAGCACCGGCACCTTGCCGATCCGTTCGACCACATGGTCGCCCGGCTCGCTCAATTGATCCTGACGCGCCAGTAGCTGCCAGCTGCGCGCGAACACTGCGCGGTGTTCGAGATAGAGCATGTCCTGGCCAAAATAATGGTGCGCGGACAGCGCCCGCGCCTGCTCCAGCGGACGACTGATTTCATGTGCTTGCATAGGCGAGTCCCCGACAGCGATATGATCCGACGCTAGCAGACTACAGCGGAGTGTGACCATGCGCAGCGGTGCCGGTTTGTTGTTGGCCCTGTACGCGCTCGGCAGCAGCGCATTGGCCGAAGCACCGCGTGCGCGCGATCTCGGTGTGCCCTTCGAGGGCAGGCCCGGCGCACTCAATGCCATCACCGATATCGCGGGCGTCCAGGTGGGCCATGTCACCCTGATCGAGGATCGCGTGGATGGCAGCAAGGTGCGCACCGGCGTGACCGCGATCCTGCCACGCGGTGCCGAGACTGCGCAGTTGCCCGTGTTCGCCGGCTGGTTTGCACTCAATGGCAATGGCGAGATGACCGGCACTGCCTGGATCGACGAATCCGGCCAGCTCGAGGGCCCGGTGATGCTGACCAATACCCATAGCGTCGGTGTCGTCCGCGATGCCCTGATTGCCTACCGCGTGAAGGCCGGCGATGCTGATGCATCCGGCTACTGGTGGTCGCTGCCGGTCGTTGCTGAAACCTGGGACGGCCACCTCAATGACATCAATGGTTTTCATGTGCGGGCCGCACATGCGGTCGACGCCATCGCCAATGCGCAGGCCGGACCGGTAGCCGAAGGCAGTGTCGGTGGCGGCACCGGCATGATCTGCCATGAATACAAGTGCGGTATCGGCACATCGTCCCGGCGCACCCGCAGCGGCGGTCGTGAATATCTGGTCGGGGTGCTGGTGCAGGCCAACTACGGACTGCGCGACAGCCTGCGGATTGCCGGGGTTCCGGTAGGCGCGCATCTGCGCAACGATCGCATCTACAGCGAGCCCGATCCCGCTGCCGGCGACACCGGATCGATCATCATCGTCGTCGCCACCGATGCACCCCTGCTGCCGCATCAACTCAAGCGCATGGCGCGACGCGCCGGCATGGGTCTGGCGCGAATGGGCAGCTATGCCGGCAACGGCTCGGGCGATATTTTTCTGGCGTTCTCCACTGCCCGAGCCAAGGCGTCGGCAGAGTCCAGACTGAGTTCCGCCGAATTCCTCGGCAACGATGATCTGGACCCCTTGTTCGAGGCCACGGTGCAGGCGACCGAAGAAGCCATTGTCAATGCCATGATTGCCGCCCGTGATATGCAGGGACACGAGGGGCACTATGCCCGTGCGATCGATCATCGCGATCTGGTCCGACTGCTCAAGCGCTTCCGCCGCTATCAAGCCGCCGATTGATCCGGGTCTCACGGCAACGGCGCGCGCAGGTACCTGTCGTACCAGTCCAGCGTGCGCTGCAGCCGATCGCGCAGATAACTCGGCACGCTCAGGCCATGGTGCTCGCTGGGATAGATCACCAGGCGCGTCGGCACATTCAGTGAGCGCAGTGCCTGGAACATCTGTTCGGCACCCAGACAGGGCACATTGGCATCGAGTTCGGCGCACTGGAACAGGGTCGGCGTGCGGATACGGTCGGCATGCAGGAAGGGAAAGCTGGCGCGGTCATAGGCGGCGCGATCACGCCAGGGCAAACCGAGCTCAAGCTCGTACTCGCGTATGTACTGATCGTGGCCGTACAGCGCATACATGTTCGACGCGCCGGCGCCACTGACCGCCGCGGCAAAACGGGTATCACGGGCGATCACCGCATTGCTCAGGATCGATCCATAGCTCCAGCCACCCACGCCCAGACGTTTGGGATCGGCAATACCCATCGCCACCACGTGATCGACCGCAGCCAGGGCATCCTCCACATCGAGCCGTCCCCAGTCGGCGTAGATCGCCCGCGAGAAATCAAAACCACGCCCGGAACTGCCACGCGGATTGACCGCGACCACGGCATAACCCTGGGCGGCATAGACCTGCCAATCCGCCATGAACTCGTGGCTGAACTGGTAAACCGGACCACCGTGCAGACGCAGCAAGGTCGGATAGCGCCGGCCTGGCTCGTAGCCTGCGGGACGCACCAGCATGCCTTCGATTGCAGTGCCATCGGCGCTGTTGAAGTGAATCGCCTCGACCCTGGCAAGCTGGCGATCGCGGAGCCAGCCATTGTGATCGGACAGTGGCCGCAGGCCGCCCTTTTCGACCGCCGAGATTTCATACGGCCGTGCATCATCACCACCCAGCACCACGATGCGCCCGGATGCCGAGACATCGAGGTCGTAGTCGAAGCGCGCCCCATGAGTCAGCGCCTGCACCTTGCCGCTCGCCACATCGATGCGCGACAGATGAGTCACCCGGCTGTGTTCAATCAGGGCGTACACGCTGCGGCCATCGGGCGACCAGCGCGGCTTGCTGAAACAGCGGTCGATCAAGGCCGGCTGGCTGGCGCGGCCGGTGGCCACCTCAATGACGGCGAGCTGCCAGGGCGCGTAGTAGATCCACTTGTCCTCGCCACTCTGCAGATAGGCGATGCGACGACTGTCCGGGCTCCAGGCCGGTCGCGACTCCCAGTACGGATCCAGATCTGATCCGGGGAAGGTCGTCAACTGGCGCTCGCTGCCGCCAGCGCGCGCCTCGATCAGATAGATGTCGAAATTCAGATGACGATCCGGATCGGCACCGCGCTTGCTGACATAGGCAATCAACTTTCCGTCCGGCGACCAGGCCGGCAGCTGCTCGTCATGCGCCCCGGACGTCAGCTGGTCAAGCCGGCCATCGGCAATCGTGTACAGATAGAGATGACTGCGCCTGTTGCCCAGATAGCCGCGGCCGTCCTCGCGGAACTGATAACGATCGATCACGATCGGTGCCGGCGTGCGCACCGAACCGGAAACGGGCTCCCCGGGATCGTAGGCGATCAGGGCCAGCTGCTTGCCGTCCGGCGACCAGACGAAATCCTCGACGCCCTGGGCAAGCGCCGTCAATCGCTGCGGTTCGCCGCCCGCACGCGGCATCACCCAGACCTGGGGCTTGGGTTCCGACTCGCTACCCTGTGGGCGATCCGACAGGAACGCAAGCTGACGACCATCGGCCGACCACTGCGGCCGCCACTCGCTGCTGGCTTCGGTCTGGGTCAGGCGGACGCGGCCACGGCCATCGAAGCCGACGCGCCAGAGATCTGATTGCTGTTCGTCGCGCTGCAGATTCGACTCCGTCACCGTGTAGGCAAGCCAACGACCATCGCTGCTGAGCGCGGGTTCGCTGACATCGGCGATCTTCAACACGTCGTCAATTGAAAACAGGTTGCCGGCGCGCAATTGCACCGGCGTAGTCGATACCGCGAAGGCAACCGCAATCGCCGCAATTCTCATGGCAGGCTTCCGCTGGATTGTGTTGGCACTGGCTCGGCCAGGGTCTGAAAGCGCGCGAGCGCGGCACGAAGATAGTCGAGGGTTTCGCTGCGTTCGCGGGTGTCGTTGTAATCATCGCGCGCCTCGGCAGCCGCCAGCACGCGTTGCATCCATCCAACAAAATAGCGCGCATCGGCGCGCACGGTTGCCGGTTCCACGTCGCCGCCCAGCCAAACCGGATTGGTCGATGCATAGGGATAGAGATCGAGCACCAGCGGATCGGCGCCGGCATTCCAGGCACGCAGCAACAGCCAGCCACCGGATTTCAGCTTGAGGCTCCCCTTCGCGTCCAGACTGCGCCGATCACCGCGCAATCTGAAGCTGCGGACCACCTGTCCGTTGTGCACGAGCTCCAGATGCTCGATGGCCACCGGAGAACGCAGGGCCAACTGGAATTGCACGGTGGTCGGCGCCCGCGCAATCAACTGCCCGGGCGCCACTCCATCCACCAGCAGACCCAGCAGCGGACCATTGCTGACGAATCCGCGCCCGGCTTTCAACGCGGCACGGGTGATGACCGCATCGCTGTCACCACCGGTATCCAGAAACACCCGGTTGAGCCCGACCGGACCGCGCAGCGAGGCATAGTTGGCCATCGCATCGGTGCCTGCTCCCGCGCTGATCCGCAAACCGAGATTCAACAGGCGATACCAGGCTGCCGCGGTGGCGCGATGATCGGAGAAACCCACCACCTCGAGATAATCGACCTTGCCGTGTATGGCGTCTGCAGGCAGCTGATGACTGAGACTGGTTTCCTTCGCGGGCTCGATCATCCAGTCAAAGGGATGGACGTAACCGACCAGACCACCCTGGGCGTGGGCCAGATCGGCAATCACGCCGTTGTGCGGGTAGGGACTGCTCAGTGCCGTGTGCCGGTAGGCGGCAAAGTCAGGCGTCAGCAGATGATCACCCAGGTGCAGCAGACCCAGATGCCCCCAGAAACTGGTGTGGTATTCCTGTGCCTGCAGCACGCTGACCGACGAACCCGCCAGCGGTTCGGCATCCGGACGGAAGTGCGCAATGTCGGGAATGCGTTCCTCCTTGTTCACGATCAGATTGTGCACCTGGTCGAGGTCCTCGGCGCGCGCCTGCAACGCCAGCCGTTCCGGCGTATTGCGGTAGTGACCCCCGTAGTTCATATGCACGTGCAGATCGGCGCTGATGAAGTCGCCGTATTGCCTGGGCAGGCGCATCGCCTTCAACTGCGCCGCGACATGCAGGGTTTCGCCGGCGCGTGCATTGAACGAGCGCTGCCAGGGCGCATGCTCGAAGCCGTGCTGAATCCGAATTCGGGTTGCTCCAACCGGGACATCGAGGCGGCACGGCGAAACACAATGAAAGTACTGGGTCTCGATGGCCTGGCGGGCCCGGTCGAAGCCGTCATCGCCATGCAACCAGGCGTCATCCGGCGCATGCGCACGACCATCCTCAGCAAGCACCGATACCCGTGCCGGCACGCGCTGGCCCTCGGCATTGCGGACATCGATGATCAGGGGCACGTGCGGTCGCAGCGTTTGGCGCTGCGACGCAGTGATCGTGCGCGTGGCGCCGCCGACGACCTGCAGCACCCGCAGTGCGGTATTGCCATCGCGGTTGTCGATATAGCCGATCTTGCGGGCGTCAGGCGACCAGCGCGCCTGGCGACGATCGAAATCACCAAAGGTCAGCGGCAGCGGTGCGGCACCGTCAGCTGTCGTCAGCCAGAGTTGATGGCTCGGGCCACCGCGGTAACTGCTGTACATCAGGCGACGACCGTCAGGCGCCAGTTCGGGACGTGCCGCCCAGCTGGTTTCTTCACTGAGCACTTTGCGGCGCTCGCTCGGGTTCAGCACGTTCACCGCCCAGAGATCACCACTGCCCCAGACCACCTCGGCATTGCCGACGTAGTAGAGGGTCTTGCCATCGGGCGACCACGACGGATTGATCGCATGATCGATCGCCGAGTAGTAATAGCGCTCGATGTTGCTGCGACGCTCGCCCAGCAGACGACGGGGCTGTTGCAGACCCTGCGCACCGAGCTCGGCGATATAGAGATTGAAGTGCCCGCCGTCCTGCGTCGACACCCACACCAGTTGCCTGCCATCCGGCGAAATCCGTGGCTCGACATTGACCGCACCTGCCGAGGTCAACGGCTGCTCGACAGCATCAGTCAGACTGCGCCGCCAAAGCTCCATGGAACGCCCGTCGTAACGCACAAAAACAACGAAGCTGCCATCGGGCGCGACATCCGGCTGAAAATCGTAGGCCGCATGCGCGTGCGTCAGTTCAACCGCCAGCGGCGCGTCGATCTGCTGCCACCATAGCGATCCGGCCATGCTGTAGATGAGCGTATCGCCATCCGGCATGAAGCTCAGCGCGGACGGCCCGGTGGTCAACTGGGGAAGGTAGAGCTCGCGCCAGTAGTAGCTGTGCGGCAGATCGACCTGGGCCAGCACCGGCGCCCGTTCGGCCTGCACGGCAAGGCTCATCAGCAGGCTCGCTGCGGCGTAGACGATGCATCGGCGCAAACACATTCGGTCAGCCCCTCAGACGCAGCGCAGCGTCGAGACTGGCGCGCAGCATCGCGAGGGCTTCATCGACTTCGGCCGCCGTGGTCGTCAATGGCGGCATGAAACGCACCGTGCTGCTGCCGCAGGACAGCAGCAGCAGACCGTGATGGAAGGCCTCGGTGATCAGGGCGTCGCAGAGTGCGCGCGCCGGCGTCCGTGCGGCATCGGCTTCGATCAGTTCCATCCCGATCATCAGACCACGGCCGCGCACCTCGCCGATGCAGGGATACGCCGGCATCAGCGCACGCAATCCCTGCATGAAATGCTCGCCCAACTGCGCGGCGTGTTCGACCAGACCGGCAGCGACCAGATCGATCGTGGCATTGGCCGCTGCGCAGGTGATCGGGTTGCCCCCATAGGTATTGCCATGCGCGCCGCGCTTCCACTGCGCCATCAGGCTGCGGCGCGCCACCATGGCGCCGATCGGCAGACCCGAGCCCAGACCCTTGGCCAGGGTCATGATGTCGGGCGCTACACCGGCATGCTGACAGGCGAACATGCGGCCAGTGCGGCCGATGCCGGATTGCACCTCATCGAAGATCAGCAGGATGCCGTGGGCATCGCAGAGTGCGCGCAGGCCGGCAAGAAAACCCTCCGGCGGCACCAGATAGCCGCCCTCACCCTGGATCGGCTCGACCAGGATGGCGGCCACTTCCGCAGCCGGCACGCTGCGTTCGAACAGCATGCGGATGTAGTCGAGCACCGCGACACCTTGATCGGCACCGGCGAACAACGGTCGGTAAGGGTCCGGAAACGGAACATGGGTGACACCGGGCATGGTCGGCGCAAACCCGAGCTGCTGGGTGTACTTGCTCGACGTGAAACTCAGCGAGCCCATCGTGCGGCCATGGAAGCCGCCGAGAAAACCAAGGTAGCGCGGTCGCCGGGTGACATAGCGCGCGAGCTTGAGCGCCGCCTCCACCGCCTCGGTGCCGGACTGGCACAGGAAGCTCAGCGCCGGCTCGTTCATTGGTGCGATCCGCGCCAGCCGCTCGCCGAGGCCGACCATCTGCTCATGCCAGTAGTCACTGGAAATATGCAGAAACTGTTCGGCGGCCGACTTCACCGCAGCGACCACCGCAGGATGCGCATGACCGGTGGCACAAACCGCGATACCGGCAGCAAAATCGAGATAACGGTTGCCATCGACGTCCCAGACCTCGGTACCACGACCATGCGACATCACGAACGGATAGTCGCGCGGATACGACGGCGAAATGACCTCGGCGTCCCGCGCGATCAATGCGCGGGCCCTGGGCCCGGGCAGATCGCTGTGGCGCGTGGGCAGTCGGGCGGCAGCAGGTTTCATGGATGCGGCTCCTTGCTTGGGTTCGGGCAACTCGGGGCCAGCGGACCCTTTCGCTGGGCTTCGATGTGGACTTCAGCCCAGTGGAATGGATACCGGGCGCTGATGCGCCTCCCGGGTACGTTGCTGCAGGTCGCGCAACACGGCCAGTTCCGCAGCCGTCGGCGGCGCGATCGCGGCCACATCGTCGGCACAGCGCAACGGCCAGCCGACCGCGGCGCGGGCCTGATCACGGGACACGCCCTCAAACAACGCGCTCAGCTGCAATTCGTCGTCCAGCGGATGCGGCGCCAGCATGCCAAAATCGGTGATGAGCGCACGCGGACCGAGGCCCGGCGCCGCGCTGCGCGCACGCGCGCCATGGCCATCGAGATAGCCGGCGCTGGTGCGAAAGTCGAGTTTCTCGACACAGCTGCGCGTTGTCGCACGCAGCATCACAAAGGTCTGCCGGGCATGCGCAGCAATCTCGGGCGCACCCCCGGCTCCCGGCAGGCGGGTATGCGGCGCATCGTAAGGCCCGATCACCGTAGTATTGAGATTGCCGTAACGGTCGATCTGGGCAGCCCCGAGAAAGCCGACATCGACGCGACCGGCCTGCAGGTAGTGGCTGAAGACTTCCGGCAAAGGCACCACGCAAGTCGCGGTCAGCGCCAGTTCGCCATCACCGATCGACAGGGGCAGGACCGTGGGCCGGGTGCCGATCGTGCCCGACTCATAGATCAGCACCAGATCGGGCGCATGCGTCAGCCGTGCCAGATTGCAGGCAGCGCTGGGCAGACCGATGCCGACGAAGCAGACCTGACTGCCCTGCAACAGCCGCGCCGCCGCAACCGTCATGTACTCGTCGGGTGTGCAGTTCATGCCGCTGCCCTCAGCCCATCGAGATGCGCCCGGTGATCCCGGGTCTGCAGCACATGCTGGCGCATCCAGTCGCTGAACACCGCACGATCGCGGCTGATCTGGTCCCAGCGCTGATAGAAGGCATTGTCGCGCTGGTAATGGCCCTGGGCATACGAGGGGTAGGCCCCACCGCGACACAGCACGGTGGCAGTGACCACCCAATGCGGCAATACGATCGCATTCATCGCCGGCGCCAGTTCATCGACGATTTCCTCGACGGTGACGATCACGCGTCCCGCCGCCAACGCAGCTTCGCGCGCAGCTCCGACGATGCCATGGATCGCCACATTGCCCCGACGATCGGCGGTCTGCGCGTGCAGGATGGTCACATCGGGATTGATCGCTGCGACCGCCGCCAGTTGCCGCCCGGTGAATGGACAGGCAACCCGGCGCACCGCCGGGTTATGCCCGGCCAGATCGTTGTCCAGGTAGCCGCGCAGAACCCCAAAGGGCAGCCGTGCGGCGCCGGCACAATACGCAGCCGCCAGGCCGGCATGACTGTGCTCGCACAATTTCAAGGGCTGCGGCCACTGGTTTTCCACGGCATCGCGCAGCCGGTGCAGGGATCCAACCCCCGGGTTTCCGCCCCAGGAAAAACTCAGCGCACGCGCGCAGCCCATGCCGATCATCTGGTCGTAGATCAGATCCGGCGTCATCCGCACCAGATGCAGGTTGCGGCGGCGCTGGCGGATGATCTCGTGGCCGGCAGCGAATGGGATCAGGTGGGTAAACCCTTCGAGCGCAACACAATCGCCCTCATGCACCAGGGTGCCGATCGCCTCATCGAGTGTCATCAGGGGCATGCTCTAGTCCACCAGGGTGCGCGACTGCTCACGCATATACTGCGCGAGGTAATGGAACGAGGCGATCGCCTTGCCGGTGGTGCTCGATCCCTTCCAGCCACCAAAGGGCTGATAGCCCGGCCAGGCGCCGGTAGTGGCACCCTGGGGTCGATTGCCATAGAGAACGCCGGCCTCGATACGGTCGAAGAACTGCGCGACTTCGGCTTCGCTGCCATAGCAGCCGGCGGCGAGACCCTGACTGGAGGCGTTGCACAGCGCAATCGCCTGGTCGAAATCAGCAACCCGGCACAGCATTGCAATCGGCAGAAACAGCTCGCGCGCCATCAGCGGATGCTGCGCTGGTGCTTCGGCGAGCGTGGGCGCGACGAAGTAGCCGTGCTCATGCGCCTCACCCTGCAATCGCTCTCCACCGGCCAGCAGGCGGGCACCGGATGCGGACAGCATCGGCACGTCGCGGATGTAATTGCGCAGCGCGGCCGCCGTGGTGAGCGGTCCCATCCAGTTCTCCCGGATGCGTGGATCGCCGACCTGGATGGCGCCAATCTGTGCCAGCAGCCGTTCGATCAAGGCATCGGCCACCTCATGCTGGACATAGATGCGCGACAGCGCCGAACACTTCTGACCGCTCAGGCCATAGGCGGAACGCACGATGCCGAGCGCGGCGCGTTCGAGATCGGCATGTGCGGTCACAATGCAGGGATTCTTGCCGCCCATCTCGGCAATGCAGGGGCGCGCATAGGCACCGCCTGCCATCGCGCGGTAAATCGCCATGCCGACTTCGTACGAGCCGGTAAAGGTCACGCCGGCGGTGCGCGGATCGCGCACCAGGGCAGCCCCGACATCGCTGCCATCACCATTGATGTAGTTGAATACGCCGGCAGGAAAGCCGGCATCGCGCAGGCACTCGGCCAGCAGCCGGCCCGACCAGGGCGTATCGCGCGCGGTCTTGAACACCACGGTATTGCCGGTCACCAGGGCAGCAGCTACCGGTCCGGCGGCGAGCGCGAGCGGGAAATTGAAGGGTGCAATCACCAGCCACACGCCATGCGGCCGCATTACGCTGCGGTTGCGCGAGCGCCAGCCGGGCAGCGGATCGTCGGGCAGTGCGTGCTCGAAGCCGCGGTGGCTCTCGAAATCATCGGCATAGTGCCGGAAGAAGTCCGCCGTCTCCTGCACCTCGCCGAGCGACTCCATCCGGTTCTTGCCGACTTCCAGTGTCAGCACCGCCGCGATTTCAAGGAGTCGCTGCTCGACGATATCGGCGGCGCGCCGCAGCAGCCGCAGCCGCTCATCGAACGCACTGGCTCGCCAGCGAGGGAATGCTGCCTGCGCCGCAGCCATGGCACGCTCGACATCATCCGCGCCAGCGAGGGCAAACTGGCCGAGCAGGATACGCTGATCGATCGGGCTGTAGCGCGGTTCGTTGTGCGCGCCGGCATGATCGTCGCCCGCGAGATGCAGGGCATGCACCCTGCCGAGCTGACTGGAAACCGATTGCATCGCCGCATCAAACTTCTGGTGCAACTCCGCCGGCGGGTTGAACATGCTGGCATAGGTCAGTTTCAGGCTCATGCCGACACTCCCTCGGTCAACAGACGGTCGAGCAGATCGAGCGCCGCGGTCAGGTCCGATTCCACGATCACCAGCGGCGGCGCCAGGATGATCAGATTGCCGCGCGCCGCGAACGAAACCCCCTGCGCCAGCGCTGCCGCCAGCAGGCGCTTGAATTCTTGCGGTGTTTCCGGCCAGGGCGCCAGCGGCGTGCGGGTCGCACGATCACGCACCAGCTCGAGCACTGCAAACAGTCCATGGCCGCCGCGGACATCGCCAATCATGGAATGCCGCGTCTGCAGCGCGCGCAGCCGCTCGAACATCGCCACACCAAGCCGGCGCGAGCGCGCGATCAGGTCCTCGCGCTCATACACCTGCATGGCGGCGACGCCCGCGGCGCAGGAAAGCGGATGCCCGCAGTAGGTCAGTCCGGTGCTCAGCATCTGGTTTTCCAGACGCGCGGCCACCGCCGGGCCGACGATGACTGCGCCGAGCGGGGCGTGCGCTCCGGTCAGTCCCTTCGCCAGCGTAATCAGATCAGGCGCGTTGTCGGCCCCGTGCCGCTGCCAGGCAAACCATTCACCGCAGCGGCCAAAACCACTCATCACCTCGTCAGCGATCAGCATCACACCGCTGTCGCGGGTGGCCCGACGCAAGGCCGGCCAGTAGCTGTCCGGCGCGACGATGCCATTGGTGCCGGCATTCGGTTCCATGATGACCGCGGCAACCTGCTCGGCGCCGCGCTCGTCGATGACCGCAGCCACCGCCGCCGCGGCACGCTCGCCGCATTCCTCGTCGTTGCGGCTGTTCCAGCGGCACCGGTACGGATACGGCGGGGCCACGTGGACGACATCGAGCCGTTCGGCATCGATCTGATGGCAGGTTCGGGCATCGCCAGACAACGCCATGCAGGCATAACTGGCGCCGTGGTACGAGCGCTCGCGGGCAATCACCAGGCCCTGCGGCAGGCCGCGTGCCTGGCGCGCGAATTTGACGGCATGCTCGTTCGCATCGGCGCCACCAAGAGTGAAAAAAACGCGGCCACCCTGCATTCCAGACTTTTCCAGCAGCAGCTCCGCGAGTTGCGCGCGCGGCCGCGCGCCCCAGGCCGAGGTCACAAAGCAGAGCTGCTCGGCCTGCGCGCGGATGGCGGCAACAACGGCGGGATGCTGGTGGCCGAGATTGCTGCACTCGGCCAGGCTGCTCATGTCCAGATAGCGCCGCCCGCTGTCATCCCAAAGATATGCTCCGCTGCCGCCCACGATGGTGGGTGCCTGCCAGTTGGCCTGCACACACCAGCTGTGCATCACGCTGTCGCGCTCGCTCATCAGGCGGCTCCTTGGAGTGATTGTTCGGTAATCGCACATGTGTACGTATTGCGAGCCTATTGGAATGGCACTAGGCTGACGTTGTCAACCTTGATCGCGCGCATGCCAGACCAGCCCTTCGAGACCAGCCCGGACTATGTGCAATCGCTGGCACGCGGCCTGAGCGTGCTGCGCGCCTTCGGCCATGACCTGGCCACGGCCAACCTCGCGGCGGTCTCGGAACGGACGGGCCTGTCGCGCGCCGTGGTCCGTCGCAGCCTGCTGACCTTGCAGCATCTGGGCTATGTCGGCAGCCGCGGCCGCGACTTCTTCCTGACCCCGCGCGTGCTCGAACTCGGCTTCAGCTATCTGTCCTCGCTCGACCTCAGTGAGCTGGCACAGCAGTCGATGGAGAAGCTCTCGCACAAGGTCAATGAGTCCTGCTCGATGGCCGTGCTCGATGGCAGCGACATCGTCTACGTCGTGCGCGTACCGGTGCGACGGGTGATGAGCATTGCGCTTGGTGTCGGCGCCCGCCTGCCGGCATTTGCCACCTCGATGGGCAGGGTGCTGCTCGCCAATCTGCCCGAGGCGGAACTGCGCGGCTGCCTGCAATTGATCGAGTTCCAGCGTTACACCGCGCACACGGTGCGCAATGTCCGCGCACTTCGTCAGCAACTTGACCAGGTGCGCGCCCAGGGTTACGCGCTCACCGCCCAGGAACTGGAACTCGGACTCTGCTCGATCGCGGTGCCGATCCGCGACGGCAGTGGCCGCGCCGTCGCCGCCCTCAATGTCGGCATGCACTACAACGAGACCGCTCGCGAGCGTGCGCTGAACACGATCCTGCCGGAACTGCTGCAGACCCGCGCCGCAATCGAACGCGCCATCCAACTGGGCGCCGGCACGCCGGCACGGCAGATCCCGCATGCGCGGCGCTGAGGTCTTTGTGGTCGACGCCACCCGCACCCCGTTCGGTCGCTACGGTGGTGCCCTGGCCTCGCTGCGCTGCGACGATCTGGCGGCGGCGCCACTCAGCGCGATGATGGCGCGCCATCCGAAACTGGATTGGAGCGCACTGGATGAGGTCATCCTGGGCTGCGCCAATCAGGCCGGAGAGGACAATCGCAACGTCGCCCGGATGGCGGTCCTGCTGTCCGGTCTGCCCGAGTCAATCCCGGCGCTGACGGTGAACCGCTTGTGCGCCTCGGGCCTTGAGGCCATCGGCCAGGCCGCACGCAGCATCTGCTGCGGCGAAGCCGATCTGATCCTCGCCGGCGGCGTCGAGAGCATGACGCGCGCGCCCTATGTGCTCGCCAAGTCGGCAGACCCGTTCGGCCGCAACCAGACCCTGGAAGACACCAGCCTGGGCTGGCGGATGGTCAATCCGCTGATGCAGGCCCGCTTCGGCACCGACAGCATGCCGCAGACCGCGCAACATCTGGCCGATCTGCACGGCATAGCCCGCGAGAACCAGGATGCCTATGCGCTGCGCAGCCAGTTGCGCGCCGAACATGCACGCAAACAGGGCTGGCTGGCCGAGGAGATTTCGCCCGTCATGGTGCCGGCGCGTGGCGGTACTGTGCCGGTCGCATGCGATGAACAGCCGCGACCGGATTCCAGCGCCGCCCAACTGGCCGCGCTGCGACCGCTACTCGGTGACGCCACCGGCATTACCGCCGGCAATGCCGCGACCTTGAACGATGGCGCCGCCGTGCTGATGCTCGCCTCGGCGGAAGCCGTGGAACGCCACCGGCTGACTCCGATCGCCCGCATCCTTGGCATGGCGTCGGCAGCGGTCGCACCGCGCGTGATGGGCATTGGCCCGGTGCCGGCCATCGGCAGACTGCTGGCGCGATTGAACCTGAATCTCGCTGACTTCGACCGGATCGAAATCAACGAAGCCTTCGCTGCCCAGGTGCTGGCCTGCGCGCGCGAACTCGGACTGGCAGAGGACGCCGGATTCCTGAATGCCAATGGCGGTGCCATCGCACTGGGCCACCCCTTGGGTGCCAGTGGTGCCCGACTGGCGACGACGGCTGCCTTCGCCCTGCGTCGACACCGCGAGCGGCGCGCCCTGATCAGTCTCTGCGTCGGTGTTGGCCAGGGTCTCGCCCTTGCGATCGAGCGCGTCTGAACCTCTTGGAGCCACGAGAATGAGCTGCCCTGCACCGCGATACATCACACCCATTCTGATCCTGCTGCTCGCTGTCGGCGGCCATGCGACCGCAGCCGCGCCCGCGTCCGGCACCGATGCGGCCATCGACGAAGGCCGTGCCCTGCTGCGCGAACTGATCGAAATCGACACCACCCCCGGGCACGGCAGCACCACGCGGGCTGCCGAGGCGATGGCGGCACACTTTCGCAGCGCCGGTTTTCCGGCGCAGGATGTCGAAGTCGTCGGCAGCGCAGCGCGCAAGGGCAATCTGCTGGTACGACTGCGTGGCCGTGGGGAGCGCGCGCCGATCCTGCTGATGGCCCACCTCGATGTGGTCGCCGCCCTGCGCGAGGACTGGAACGTCGATCCGTTCAAGCTGACCGAACGCGATGGCTACTTCTACGGACGTGGCACCCTTGATGTCAAAGGCGGCGCCGCGGGCCTGGTCGGTGCGCTGCTGCGGCTGCATCGTGACGGCATCAAGCCACGCGGTGACTACATCCTGGCGCTGACCGCAGGCGAGGAAGACGGCGTCGACAATGGCATCGAGTGGCTGCTGCAGCATCGTCCCGACGCGATGCGCGTGGCCTATGCGCTGAATGTCGATGGCGGAGGTCCCGAGATCCGTCACGGCAAAGCGGCCGTGCTGTCGGTCGAAACCGCGGAAAAGGTCTATCTGAGCTACAGCGTCACCGCGCGCCACCCCGGCGGCCACAGTTCGCTGCCGGGCGCTGGCAATCCGGTGTACCGGCTCGCCGCCGGCTTGCATCGTCTGGCGGATCTGCAATTCCCGCTGCGCAGCAACCCCACCACCCGCGCCTACTTCGGTGCGCTGGCTGATCTGCACGACGGACAGCTCGCCGAAGACATGCGGGCGGTCGCCCGCAACGAGGAGAACCCCGAAGCCCTGAGCCGGCTCGCGGCTTCATCGCTGTACAACAATGCGCAACTGCGCACCACCTGTGTGCCGACCCTGCTCAGCGGCGGTCATGCCGAGAATGCTTTGCCGCAACAGGCGCGTGCCACGATCAACTGCCGGCTGCTGCCCGACGAACCGTTTGACGAGGTCGATCAGCGTCTGCGCAGCGCGCTGGCCGATCCCGAACTGGAATTGCGGCGCATCGCCGAGCCGACACCGAGCCCGGCGGGTCGTCGTGACGAGCAACTGTTCACCCGGATCGAAGCCGTTGCCGCCGAGATCTGGGGACCGATCCCGGCGCGCGCCTACATGAGTGCGGGGGCGACCGACGCTGTCTACCTGCGCGCCCTGGGCACGCCGGTGTACGTGTTCAGTGGCATTGCCTACGATGTCGATGACGACCGCTCGCACGGCCAGGACGAACGGATTCTGGTCGCCTCCTACGATCAGTCGCTAGAATTCCTCTATCGATTGCTGAAATCACTCTGAGGGGTAGCCAGCCTGATGTCCTGCGGTCCCCTCTATCTGCCTGTTCCGGGCCTCGCAACATGAACGCCACTGCCGAAGCCTCGGGCTCGCTGGCGACCGCGATGGCGCACGCGCTGCGCCTGCTCGATCAGGACCCGGCACTGGCCGCCGAGCAGGCCCGCGAAATTCTGCGGGCTGTGCCAGGACATCCGGCAGCGACGAGGCTGCTGGCCGCCAGCCACAGCGCGCGCGGCGAGTGGCCCAAGGCGATTGAAATCCTGCAAGCTCTGGCCAGGGCACATCCCGATGCCCTGCTCGCCCGGCTGGATCTCGGCTTCGCGCTGGGACGCTGCGGTCGCTATGCCGAGGCCATCCAGACGCTGCGCCATTTGCTCAGCGGCAATCCCAACCTGCCGCAGGGCTGGCGGATCCTGGCCGATCAGCTGCGCGCAAGCGGTGACCGCGCCGGTGCGGCCAGTGCCTATATCGAGCACGTCCGCCACGCCAGCCGCGATCCGGAGCTGCTGCAGATTGGCCAGGCCGTGCACGACAACCGGATTGCCGATGCCGAGCATGCCTTGCGCAGCCATCTCAAGCGCGCACCCACCGACGTCGTCGCCATTCGCATGCTGGCGGAAATCGCCGAGCGCCTGGGTCGTCACGAAGATGCCGAGAACCTGCTTGAACGCTGCCTCGAACTGGCGCCGGGTTTCCATGCCGCGCGCCAGAATTACGCCCTGATCCTGCATCGTGCCAACAAGCCCACCGAGGCATTGGTCGAACTCGAACGACTGCTGCAACTGGAGCCGGGAAACCCCGGACACCTGAACCTGAAGGCGGCGATCCTGTGCCGGATCGGAGAATACGCGCCGGCGATCGCGATCTACGCCGATATCCTCGCCCAGCAACCCCAGCATGCCCGGATCTGGCTGAGCTACGGCCATGCCCTGAAAACGGCCGGCGAACAGGAGCGCTCGATTGCAGCCTATCGGCGCAGCCTGGCGATCGAGCCCGGCTTCGGCGAGGCCTGGTGGAGTCTGGCCAATCTGAAGACCGTGCGATTCTCGGATGCCGACGTGGCGTCGATGCGCGCGCAGTTGCTGCGTACTGATCTCAGCGACGAACATCGCTACCACCTCGATTTTGCACTCGGCAAGGCACTCGAAGATGCTGCCGCGTACGCCGATTCGTTCCAGCATTACCTCGCCGGCAACGGCCTGCGCCGCAAGGGCATTCTGTACAACGCCGACGACACCAGCGCCCGCGTCCGCAAGATCAGGCGCACTTACACACGGGAATTTTTCGAAGCACGCCGCGGCGCCGGCTGCCCGGCGAACGATCCCATCTTTGTGGTCGGACTGCCGCGTTCCGGCTCTACGCTGATCGAGCAGATCCTGTCCAGCCATTCCTCGGTGGAAGGCACGATGGAACTGCCCGAAATCATCTCGATGACGCGCCTGCTGCGCCGCCAAGGTGAGTCCGAGCAGACCACGGCGTATCACGATGTGCTCGCCGAACTCGACCATACCGCGCTGGCTGCGCTGGGTGCCCAGTACATCGAACGCACGCGGGTCCAGCGCAAGAGCGGCGCACCTTTCTTCATCGACAAGATGCCGAACAACTTCGTGCATATCGGCCTGATCCAGCTGGCCCTGCCCAATGCCCGCATCATCGACGCCCGTCGCCATCCGCTGGCCTGCTGCCTGTCCGGCTTCAAGCAGCACTTCGCGCGCGGCCAGAACTTCACCTACGATCTGGCCGATATCGGCCGCTACTACCACGACTATGTCGAACTGATGGCGCACTTCGACGAAGTGCTGCCGGGTCGCATCCATCGCGTGATCTACGAGGAGATGGTCGAGAACACCGAGTTCGAGGTGCGCCGGTTGCTGGACTATTGCGGTCTGGAGTTCGAGCCGGGCTGTCTGCGCTTCTACGAAAACGAGCGGCCGGTACGCACTGCCAGCTCGGAACAGGTGCGCCAGCCGATCTACCGGGCCGGCATCGATCATTGGCAGCACTACGCCGAGTGGCTGGGACCCTTGCAACAGGCACTCGGCCCGGTCCTGGCCAACTACCCCGTTGCTCCGGTATTTTCGCCGGGCGACGCCGTCTCTACATGAAATTCACAGGCCCAGGGAGCCTCTTGAAACCTTCTGCGCGGTTCGAGTGCAAGGCGCACGGAGCGCAGGAACCGCAGTGTACGTGCTGGTACATGAGGATTCCGAGCACCGCGCAACGCGGCAATCGAATCGCGCAGAAGGTTTCAAGAGGTTCCCCCGATTCATCCACCACCCGCGGAGCGCATCACATGCAAAAAAAATCCACCTCCCGACCCCGAACGACAGGCGTATCCCGGATGGCGCGCTTGCCGCTGGCGGCTGCGATCTATCTGGCCATGGGCTCGACCGCATTCGCACAGGATGCCGCCGACCCGGAGGCCGCCGCGCCAGCAGACGCCAGCAAGGGACAGACCACCTCGCTGGAAACCGTGACGGTCACCGCGCAGAAGCGCGAGGAAAACCTGCAGGAAGTGCCGATCAATATCCAGGTGCTCGGTACCGAGCAGCTGGAGACCATGAACGTCTCCGACTTCGACGACTATGTGAAGTATCTGCCCAGTGTCTCCTACCAGAGTGCGGGTCCGGGCTTCGCGCAGATCTACATGCGCGGCGTCGCCAGCGGCGGTGATGGCAACCATTCCGGCTCGCTGCCGAGCGTCGGCGTCTATCTCGACGAACAGCCGATCACCACGATCCAGGGGCCGCTCGACATTCATGTCTATGACGTGGAACGCGTCGAAGCATTGGCCGGGCCGCAGGGTACGCTCTACGGCGCCAGCTCGCAGGCCGGCACGCTGCGCATCATCACCAACAAGCCCGACCCCAGCGGCTTTGCCGCAGGCTACGGGGTCGAGGTCAACACGGTCAGCCACGGCGGTACCGGCTTCGTGACCGAGGGTTTTCTGAATCAGCCCCTGTCGGAGACCGCTGCGATCCGCCTGGTCGGCTGGCACAAGCATGATGCTGGCTATATCGACAACGTGTTCGGCACCCGCACCTTCCCATCCTGGGACGATGATTCCGGCGGCAATGGCACCATCGACAATGCCGAGGAAGCCGAAGACAACTACAACGACGTCGATACCACCGGTGCCCGCATCGCATTGCGACTCGATCTCAATGACGAATGGACGATCAGCCCGACCATCATGGGCCAGAAGCAGGTCTCCAATGGCAGCTTTGCGTTCGATCCCAATGTCGGCGAGCTCGCACTCACTCATTTCTACCGTGAACGCGCCGATGATCGCTGGACCCAGGCGGCATTGACGGTCGAAGGACGGATCGGCAACTTCGACATGACCTACGCCTTCGCCCACCTCAAGCGCGATGTCGATGTCGATGCCGACTACAGCGACTACTCGTTCTGGTACGACACCCTGTACAGCTATGGCGCCTACATCTGTTCCGAACTGGATGCCGATGGTGCCTGCGTGCCGGGCACCCTGATCAACCCTTCGCAGTACATCCAGGGCGTCGATGGCTATGGCAAGACCAGTCATGAACTGCGCTTCGCTTCGCCGCAGGACAGCCGCTTCCGGTTCGCCGCCGGCATCTTTCTGCAGGACCAGAAGCACGACATCGAACAGCGTTACCTGATCGATGGCGATCTCGCTGACGGGCTTTCGGTCACCAACTGGCCCGACACGATCTGGCTGACCCAGCAGGACCGTCGCGACAAGGACAGCGCGATTTTCGGTGAGATTGCGTTCGACATCACCGACAAACTGACCGCCAACCTCGGCGCTCGTTTCTTCCGCGTCAACAACAGCCTCAAGGGCTTCTTCGGATTCAGTGCCGGCGTCAGCGGTTCGACCGGCGAAGCAGCCTGCTTCGACCAGACCGATTTTGACGGCGCACCCTGCGTCAATCTCGACAAGCGGGTCAAGGAAAACGGCAATATCGGCCGTGCCAACCTGACCTACCAGGCCACAGATGACGTGATGTTCTACGGCACCTGGTCCGAAGGCTACCGACCGGGTGGCATCAACCGCCGCGGATCGCTGCCGCCGTACCTGTCGGACTTCCTGACCAACTACGAAGTCGGCATGAAGAGCGCGTGGCTGGACAACACGGTGATCTTCAACGCCTCGCTGTTCCGTCAGGAATGGGAAGACTTCCAGTTCAGCATCCTCGGTGCCAACGGCCTGACCGAGATCAAGAACGCCAATCAGGCGCGCATCAATGGCATGGAACTGGATCTGACCTGGTCGGCCAGCTACAACCTGCAGATCTCTGGCGGACTCTCGATGTACGACGCCGAGTTGACCGCGAACTACTGCGGATTCACTGACGAAGACGGCATTCCGGTCACCGTCTGCGACGAACCGCAGGCACCGAGTGGCACGCAACTGCCGGTAACGCCCAAGGTAAAGGGCAACCTGACGGCACGCTACACCGCCGATGTCGGCGATATGCAGATCTTCGGCCAGGGCATTGTCGCCCACACCGGCAAGCGTGAATCGGATCTGCGCATTGCCACCCGCGACATTCTCGGCAAGCTCGATTCCTACAGCACGCTGGATCTCTCGGCGGGTCTGGGCAAGAACAACTGGACGCTGGAGTTCTACATCAACAACGTCACCGATGAGCGTGCCGAGATTTCGCGCTTCACCCAGTGCTCGGAGTCGGTGTGCGGAGCGGCCGGCGTGTTGGCGGACTATCCCGATGGGCAGATCTATTCAGTCACCAACCAGCCGCGCACGTTCGGCGTAAAGTTCTCGCAGCAGTTCTGATCGGCAACTGGCCAGAGCGCCAGTCTCCGCGCTTTATCGAAACCCCGGCCCGGTGCCGGGGTTTCTTTTTGTGTTCAGCCATGCGACACGTACCAGCGACTGGATTTTGATGATGATCCTGTAGCGCAACTCTGTGCGATGCCATCCCGACGCCGCGGCGCATTCATGACGGCATCTCGCAGAGATGCCCAATAGAAAAGCGCAGCTCGGCTGTCTCCTGTAGGGCATCTCTGTGAGATGCCATCCCAACTCCTCGGTGCATTCATGACGGCATCTCGCAGAGATGCCCTGCAGAAAAGCACAGGCCGCGTCATCCTGTGGGCCAACTCTGTGCGATGCCATCCCGACGCCGCGGCGCATTCATGACGGCATCTCGCAGAGATGCCCTACAGAAAAGCGCAGGCCGCGTCATCCTGTGGGGCAACCCTGTGCGGTGCCATCCCGACGCCGCGGCGCATTCATGACGGCATCTCGCAGAGATGCCCTACAGAAAAGCACAGGCCGCGTCATCCTGTAGGCCAACTCTGTGCGATGCCATCCCGACGCCGCGGCGCATTCATGACGGCATCTCGCAGAGATGCCCTACAGAAAAGCACAGGCCGCGTCATCCTGTGGGCCAACCCTGTGCGATGCCATCCCGACGCCGCGGCGCATTCATGACGGCATCTCGCAGAGATGCCCTACAGAAAAGCACAGGCCGCGTCATTTCGCCTGTACGGCTGGACTTGCCCCACTGAATCTTGGCAGCGCCGGCCGTTGGAGTCCGGACTCACCACTGCATGCACTAAACTGTCACGCTGTAGTTTTGTAACGCAAGGAGAACACCCAATGCGCATACGCACCGTCGTATTCCCCGTGGCCGGTCTCGGCACCCGATTTCTTCCGGCAACCAAGGTGCTGCCCAAGGAAATGCTGCCGCTGATTGATCGGCCATTGATCCAGTACGCGGTGGACGAGGCACTCGACGCCGGCTGCGACACCCTGGTGTTCGTCACCAATCGCTACAAGCACGCCATTGCCGATTACTTCGACAAGGCTTACGAACTCGAGAACAAGCTCGAGGCCGCTGGCAAGCATGAACTGCTTTCGCTGATCCGCGACATCCTTCCCGAGGGCGTGCGCGCGATCTTCGTCACCCAGCCCGAAGCGCTGGGCCTCGGCCACGCGGTGCTCTGCGCCAAACCGGTAGTGGGCAATCAACCGTTCGCGATCATGCTCGCCGATGACATGATCTGGAACCGCGGACCGGGCGCCCTGCGCCAGATGATCGAGATCGCCGAGCGCGATCATGCCAGTGTGATCGCGGTGGAAGATGTTCCACGCGAACACACAAACCGCTACGGCATCGTTTCATCGGAACCGATCGATGACCGGCTGTCGCGGGTGCGCGGCCTGGTCGAGAAGCCCAAGCCCGATCAGGCACCGTCGACGCTGGGTGTGGTCGGTCGCTATGTGCTCGATGGCAGCATCTTCGAGCATCTGGAGACCACCCAGGTCGGCAGTGGCGGCGAGATCCAGTTGACCGATGGCATCGCTTCGCTGATGCGCAACAAGCCGGTGCTGGCCTACCGGTTCAAGGGTCGCCGTTTCGACTGTGGCAATCGCCTGGGCATGGTGCAGGCCACCGTGCATCTGGCACTTGAGGATGCCGAGCTGCATGCTCCGGTCGTCGAATTGATGCGGGAGCGGCTGTCGCGGGAATGAGCATGGACCTGTCCTACATCCTCAACCACCTCGGCGAGGATCGGGCGCGCTATTTCGATGCGGTGATTCCACCGATCGTGCAGAGCGCGATCTTCGCGCATCCGGATGTCGCAACCATGCGTCTGCGCATGGCCGACGAGTTCGCCGAGCATGTCTACACGCGCGGACTCAATCCCACGGTCGAGATCGTCGCCCGCAAGCTGGCCGCGCTCGAGGGTGGCGAGTCCTGCCTGATGTTCGGCTCCGGCGTCGCGGCCGTCGCCGCCGGTGTGCTCGCATCGGTGTCGGCGGGCGATGAAGTCCTCTGCGTCGACAAGCCCTATGCCTGGACCAGCCAGTTGCTGCGCAAGCTGCTGAGCCGGCTGGGCGTCCGCAGTCGCTTCATCGACGCCCGCGCGACGGGCGATGTCGCTGCCGCGATCAGCGACGCGACCCGGCTGATCCTGCTCGAAAGCCCCAATTCGCTGACCTTCGAACAGCAGGACCTGGCCGCGATTGCGACCCTGGCGCGGGCGCGCGGCATCCGTACGATGGTCGACAACAGCTATGCCACGCCGCTCGGCCAGCAGCCGCTGGAACTGGGCATCGACCTGGTCGCGCATTCGGCGACCAAGTACCTCAATGGTCACAGCGATGTGCTCGCCGGCTGCCTGATCGGCAGCGAAGCCCTGATGCGCCAGGTCTTCCAGGGCCCCTACATGACGCTCGGTGCGATTCTGTCGCCGCATGATGCCTGGCTGCTGCTGCGCGGCCTGCGCACCCTGCCCGCACGCATGCGGCAGATCGCCGAGACCACCCAGCAGGTGATCGCCTTTCTGGAAACCCAGCCGCGCGTGACCCGCATTCACTATCCGCAGCACAGCAGCCATCCGCAGTGGCAACTGACCGCCAGCCAGCTGCGGCATGCCAATGGCCTGCTGTCGATCGAACTCGAGGTGCCGGATATTGCCGCGGTCGACCGCTTCGTCGATGGCCTGCAGCGTTTCCTGATCGCCGCCTCGTGGGGCGGCTACGAGTCCCTGGTATTTCCGGTTGCCGGCGTGCGCGAGTGGCGATCACTGAATGACCCGGCCAGCGTTCCGCTCAACCTTGTGCGCCTGTCGATCGGTCTGGAATCGGCGGATGTACTGACGGCAGATCTAGCGCAGGCACTGGCGCGAATCTGAGCGCCGGCTTGGCCAGCAGACCAGCCGACCGCAGCGATACCGCGAGACCGAATCCCGCGATCAACAACCCCGCCGTCAGCGCCAGCGCGCCCCAGCCGCGCAGTCGCGCCGCCATCATCCACGCCGACTCGCCTTCAAGCCGCAGACGGATGCCGTACTGACTGGCACTCTGCGGCGGAAACCTGTGTTCGCGCTCGCTGTCCGCGGCAATCCGGAACAGCCGCAGAAACGTCAGCAGGACCGTCAGCAGCAAGAGCAGCGAACCGCCGGCGCAGAGCACGGCGAGCAGGCGGGTGGACGCCGCCCATTGTGGAACCGCAGTCGCCGAGCGCAGATTGAACAGCATCCAGCCGATGACGCCCCAGACCAGCAGGGTGCCCAGCACAACCAGCCAGATCTGCGCCCTGGAATATTTCTCTGTCATTGCCTTCGCCCGCTCCCTGAAGGTGCCGCAGAGCCAGTCAGCACGCGGTGCGCCGCGCAAGACTGCGGCACGTCCTGCTATCAGGCCAGCCTCGGCGGCTGGACGCAAGCCACGCGCGCGAACGATGCGACCGAAGTCGCGGTTCAGGTGATCGGCGGTGCGCCCGCAAGCACGAAGCCGCGACCCGGGATCAACCCGGATCGCGGCCTGACCTGGACTGGCCGCCGGCTCGCCTGACTGCCGAGCCGGCCGGCAATCCTCAGGGGAAGTTGACGCCAGCCACCGAAGCCGACAGCAACTCGATCAGGCTCTGGCTGGTTCCAAACGGCGTCGGCGTGGTCGCGGTGATCTTGACCGTACCGACGTTCGGGCTCGCCCAGTTGATCGTGTTCACCGTGATCGGGGTACCAGTGGCCTGTGGCGTCACGGTGTCGTTGATCTCGATCTTGCAGGCATTGCTGAAGCTGCCCGCCGGCACACTGACGTTCTCGTTGCCGACCAGCTTGATCGTGTGCACGTGGCGATCGGTTGCCTCATAGGTGAAGCCCTGCACAGTGACCGAGGTGATCGTGCTGAAGTTGCTGGTGATGGTCTGGTTGACCTGCAAGGTGCGCGGTGTCCGGAACTCCGGCACATAGGTCACCGTGCCGGTCTTCAGGCCGGTGGCAGGGTCGAAGGTCTCGGCGCCCCAGAGCACGATTTCGGTGGCGGTCTGCTCATTGAAATTGCGCGTGGTCAGGCGACCCTGGGCATCACGCTGCTCCAGCACGTAGACCGGACGACCGTTGTAGGTCGCGGTGCCGACCACTTGCTCGCTGTTGTTGTCGATGACCTGCGGTTGCGCGGCGATCTGCGAGGTATTGCGGAAGTTGCGGCGATCACCGACCGTGTAGGCGGGATAGCACTGGCCGCTGGTATTGCCCGGATTGCCCGGACCCGTGCTGGCAGCGGCACAGACCGAGCGCGGACTGCTGAACGCATAGCGCTGGATGTTCTTGCTCTGCGTGATGTTGTCGACGGTGTAGCTCATCACCGCTTTCTCGCCATCGCTGAAGCGCAAGGTCACCGTGCCCACGGTCTGCATGCCGCCGGAAGGCAGTGCCGGTGTGCCATTGATCTGCAACAGGGGCGTCCCGGCAGTGGCACGGAAGACCTCGCCGGTGAAGCTGCCATCGGCCTGCCGACTGGGCGCGGCGAGCAACCACATCGGGGCGCCATCGGCGCCATAGGTGTACCAGGCGACCACGACGGTGTTGTCCTGGTGCACGAGATTGGCGCCCCAGCCCGATTCGCTCGGGTTCCACCACAGATCCGTATAGTTGGTCGCCGTCGCCATCGGCGCCGTGCTGAATGCGCAACTCGGCGGCGTCGCCGAAAAGTTGTAGCGGGTCATGTTCTTCTGCTGACTTGTGCCACTGACCGTGTAGCTCATCTGCAGGCTGTCGGCGGTCGGAAAGCGCAGGGTCGCGGTGCCCACCTGGGTAGTGGTGGCGGTGACCGGACTGCCATTGATCTGCGCGAACGGCCGCCCGGTGGTCCGGAACAGATCGCCGCGATAGCTGCCATCGGCCTGGCGCGATGCGCTCAGTACCAGCCAGAGCGGCTTGCCATTGGTGTCATAGGTGTACCAGGCTGCTGCCAGCACATCGCCCTGGTGCGCGATGTTGAAGCCCCAGCCGGATTCGGCTGCCACCCACCACATGCCCTGATAGTTCTGCGCCACCGTGCCACCGCTGAACGCGGCAAGCAGAAGCAACAGCAGCAGTCCACGCAGTCGCGGCAGCGCGCGCGGGGCGGATCGAAGAGATGGAAACATGGCAGCCTCGGCAGACAGTGGCGCGGGGATTCGCGTAGCCAAAGTCTAGGCAGCGGAACGATCACCAAGAGGTCGATCTCCCCCCGCGAACAGGGGGAACCCAGGCCGAACTCGGCGCTGGCAGATGCCGGCGGCGGCGGTATTTACATCGACTGCCCGATCACCTTGAGGCGGACTTCCAGCGCATGCGCCTCGAAACCGAGCGATATCGTGATCTTCTCGAGAAATTCGCGCTCGCGCGGGCGGATGCGCTCATCGGCCGCGGCCAGCCGCAGCAGGGCGTCATAGAGACGATCCACCTGGGCCGACCCCTTGCCGAATCGGGCGACAAAGCGGCGCCCTTCCGCCTCGCCATCAATCTGGCGGTGACGGCCGCGATCGAAGCTTTCCTTGGCGATCCGCCGGGCATTGGTCGACAGCTCTTCCTCGTCCATCAGTTCATTGACGAATTCGGTCTCGTGCGTGGTCACGATGCTGTCCGCCTGTGCCAGCGCGCCGAGCAGCCCGAACAGGACCTCGATCATCAACTGCTGATCGGCGTTGATCGTGCCGCCGCCGAATATTTCTCCGAGGGCACTGCGCACCTGTCCAAATACGCCCCTCTTGCGGTCCTTGTTGCGGGAATCGGTGCTAGACATGGAATCCTCCTGGCAGCATTGCGGGCAGGCCGCCAGTGGCGGGGACCCGGCACGGTATCGGCGTCGAATGCAGAATCCCCCCAATGACCCGGGCCGTGTCGACGAGGCACAGACGGATGCTGCGACAGATCGTGCCAATTGGAAAGGGGTGCGGGGGGATTGGATGTGAAAATCCGTTCCGGCACGTACCCCGGGTCGACCACGGCCGATGCCCTGTGCTCAGGCCTGGAAAACCGCCAGCTCGCTGACCGAGCGGGCAAAAACGCTGCGGGACCCGCGGATTTGCACGGCGGGACCGGGTGGCCTTGAGCTTTCGGCGTCCGCCGCGGAGGTCTCCGGGTGAAGGCGAGCTGACGCACCCGGAACTTCCGGGAACTCCTGGGGTCTCCCAGCGTTCCCAGTTGCCGGCGATTGCGTCCGCGCCCGCGGCCCGCAACAATACGTCGCTTTTTTCCCGGCGTCTGCCGGACTTCCATCACCAGGAGCAGCACCAATGAAGCAGTTTTTCCGTAGCACCCTCGCCGCTGCCGTTGCGGTCGGTCTGGCCGTATCGACGAACGCGAGCGCGCTCGACAAGCTGACCACAGAAAAAGAAAAGGTCAGCTACATGATCGGCATGGACATGGCCCAGGGCCTTGGCCAGGTGAAGGACGAAATCGATCTGAACGTGCTGTTCGAAGCCGTGCGCACCCAGCTTGCCGGCGGCAAGTCGCTGATGACTGCCGAAGAGTCGCAGACGGTCCGCAATGATTTCATGAACAAGATGCGCAGCCAGCAGGAAGCCAAGAGCAAGGCCCTGGCCGAGACCAACAAGGCTGAAGGCGAGAAGTTCCTGGCGGCCAACAAGACCAAGCCCGGTGTCATGACCACAGCGTCCGGCCTGCAGTACAAGGTCATCACCGCCGGCAAGGGCAAGAAGCCCGCTGCCACCTCGCAGGTGAAGGTGCACTACTCGGGCACCCTGATCGACGGCACCAAGTTCGACAGCTCCTACGATCGTGGCCAGCCGGCCGAGTTCGCGCTCAATGGCGTGATCGCAGGCTGGACCGAGGCGCTGCAGTTGATGAACGAAGGCTCGAAGTACCAGCTGTTCATCCCGTCGAACCTGGCCTACGGCGACACGCCGCGCCCGGGCCCGATTGGTCCGAACGCGACCCTGATCTTCGATGTGGAATTGCTGGCTGTCGATCCGGCTCCGGCCGCGGCCGCTGGCGAAGCCGCTCCGCAGTAATCGGGTTTTTGCAGCGAACGAAAAACGCCGGCGGAATGCCGGCGTTTTTTAGCCTGGCAGACCCAGCCAGCGCCGCGCCATCCTTCGGATCGATTCGTCCGCCGAAGGATCATCGGCAAGCAGGGCGATCTCGCGCCAGGCCAGCGCATGCGATTCATCGCTCACCGCAAAATGCTCGTCGGCTGTGGCCCTCACTACAAAGCGGACGTCGTAATGCCAATGCCCGGGCTCTTCCCCCCGTTCCGGAATCCAGTGGCGGTCGAGATCGAAGATCTCGGGATGCACGGTGAGATCGCGCAGTCCGCTCTCTTCCTCGGCTTCACGCAGGGCAACGCCGGCCAGATCGAGATCGCCATCGGCATGCCCACCCAATTGCAGCCAGCGACCCAGCTTGCGATGGTGGGTCAGCAGGACCCGGCGCCCATCGCGACTGACCAGCCAGGCCGATCCGGTCAGGTGACCGATCTGCAGATGGCGCTGGGCGCAGTCCGGATGGCTGCGAATGAAATCGCTGAACAGGATGACCGCCCCCTCTGCTTCCTCCACATCACTGGCATGGATTTTCAGCAGATCGAGCAGGGCGTCGCGTTCCATGGGAAATACCACACTGGCGAGTCTGGGAAAGGGGGCGCCATTGCAGCTTGCCGCCCCCGGCAGCGTCGCGTATCTTAGCCTGCGCCGTCGGTGTGGCGGAGCACAATTTGCCCGCTGCACTGCAAGGAATCCCGTACCGAAACATGCAATCCGCGCCTGGCTGCGCATTCTCGCAGCCACGGCCGGACACGATCACTCTGGGGAGAACTGAATGATTTTTGACCGCATCAAACCGCTGGACCAGATTCTGGCGACCGCCGAACAGAAGAGTCTCAAGCGCCAGCTCGGCGCCTTCGATCTCACCATGCTCGGTATCGGCGCCATCATCGGCACCGGCATCTTCGTGCTTACCGCGGTCGCTGCCAACAAGGCCGGCCCGGGCATGATGTACTCCTTTGTGATCGCCGGAGTGGTCTGCGCACTGACGGCAATGATCTACGCTGAAATTGCCGCCATGGTGCCGGTCGCAGGCTCAGCCTACACCTACTCCTATGCGGTCCTTGGCGAGACCATCGCCTGGATGGTCGGCTGGGCGCTGATTCTTGAGTACGCCGTAGCGGCAGGTGCCGTCGCGGTCGGTTGGTCAGGCTATGCCAACGGATTCCTGCGGGAAATCGGCATGGGTTTGCCACTCGCGCTCACTGCCGGACCCGCCGACACCATCACCCTGGCCGATGGCACCGTTGCCAAGGGTGGCTTCAATCTGATCGCCTTCCTGATTGCGCTGCTGGTCACCTGGTTGCTGGTGATCGGCACAT
The DNA here is from genome assembly GCA_022843465.1 of Pseudomonadota bacterium. Taxonomy (GTDB): domain Bacteria; phylum Pseudomonadota; class Gammaproteobacteria; order Xanthomonadales; family Ahniellaceae; genus 0-14-3-00-62-12. Next base: position 86,463 of record JALHNO010000017.1, read on the forward strand.
CCAAGAGCGCCAAGGTCACCGCCGTTCTCGTTCTGATCAAGGTGGCCGCGTTGACGGTCTTCGTCATCCTGGCCTTGCCGGCCGTGCAATCTGCGAACTTCGAGCCGATGCTGCCGAATGGCTGGGGCACGCCGATGTCCGGCGTGGGCGTGTTGGGTGCAGCCGCATCAATCTTCTTTGCCTATGTCGGATTCGACGCAGTTTCGACAGCTGCTGAGGAAACCGAAAATCCGAATCGCAATATTCCAATCGGTCTGATCGCGTCGCTCGGTATCTGCACGGTTTTCTACCTGCTGGTGTCTTACGCCGCGATCGGAACCGCCGGCGCCCAGCCGGGTGGTGCGCTATCGCAGTCCAAGGAGCCGCTGGCATTCGTGCTGAAGAACCTGGGCTACCCGCAGGTGGGCAATGCCGTCGGCATCGCCGCCATCGTCGCCCTGCCCTCGGTCATCCTGATGATGATCTACGGCCAGACCCGCATCCTGTTCACCATGTCGCGCGATGGCCTGATGCCGAAGATGTTCTCGGCGGTCCATGAGCGCTACTTCACCCCGCACAAGGTCACCATTGTTACCGGCGTTGCCGTCTCGCTTTTTGCCGCGGTGTTCCCGGTCGACATGCTGGCCGATATCTCGAACTCGGGTACCCTGTTCGCGTTCCTGATCGTCGCCATCGGCGTGATGATCCTTCGCGTCAAGCAGCCCGACCGCAAACGGCCGTTCCGCACGCCCCTGGTCTGGGTAGTCGGGCCGGTGGCAGCAGCCGGCTGCACCCTGCTGTTCTTCAGCCTGGGCTGGTACACCATCAAGCTCTTCCTGATCTGGGCCGTCATCGGTCTGGTGGTCTATTTCGCCTACAGCCGCAGTCGCAGCGTGCTGGCTCATGGTGAGCGCGCCTAGGGATCAGCCTGCAAATCGAGGCGCGACCGACTGACCGGTTGCGCCTTGCCTGAATGCCGCGAGGACATGGTCGAAACGGATCGTATTCGCTATCATGCGCGGCCAATCCATGCCGGTGTGGCGGAATGGTAGACGCGGTGGACTCAAAATCCACTGGCAGCGATGTCGTGTAGGTTCGAGTCCTATCACCGGTACCAAGACAACAAAAAGCCCGCTTATCGCGGGCTTTTTGTTGTCCTGGTACCGGTGATTTCATTGTTGCCAACTCCCTGGCTCGCTGTCGCTCGCCGCCCCCTCGGACTCGAGGGGGCTCAGGCGATGCAGAGACCTCGGCGCGGTGCGCCTGGAGCACCGCGTCCCGTGGAGGGCCGCGCTCCCGCGCGGCCGCTTTGGCCCTGCGCTCCGAATCACACAGATCGATGTCTTCGCATCCGTCCTGCCGGTGACCACCAGGCGCCGCAGGAGCGGCGCCCTCCAATCGCGCCACGCCGTGCGGATATGGCGCGGCGTCTGGAGCGCCGTGCTCCCGTGGAAGGCCGCGCTCCCGTGGAGGGCCGCGCTCCCGCGCGGCCGCTTTGGCTCTTCGCTGCGTAACACCGAAATCGATCTGTTCGCATCCGTCCTGCCGGTGACCACCAGGCGCCGCAGGAGCGGCGCCCTCCAATCGCGCCACGCCGTGCGGATCTGGCGAGGCGCCTGGAGCGCCGCGCTCCCGTGGAAGGCCGCGCTCCCGTGGAGGGCCGCGCTCCCGCGCGGCCGCTTTGGCTCTTCGCTGCGTAACACCGAAATCGATCTCTTCGCACCCGTCCTGCCGGTAACCACCAGGCGCCGCAGGAGCGGCGCCCTCCCATCGCGCCACGCCGTGCGGATATGGCGCGGCGTCTGGAGCGCCGCGCTCCGGTGGAGGGCCGCGCTCCCGCGCGGCCGCTTTGGCTCTTCGCTGCGTAACACCGAAATCGATCTGTTCGCATCCGTCCTGCCGGTAACCACCAGGCGCCGCAGGAGCGGCGCCCTCCAATCGAGGAAGGCCCGAGTGGTGCGCTTCCATGAGGACTCTTCGCATCTCGTGGGGCATCCGCGAGATGCCATCCCAACACCATGGCGGATTAAAGACGGCATCTCACAGAGATGCCCGACAGAACGCGCGGGGACTTCAGGATGGCAAGACGCGACAGATGTAGCCCTTGAGATAATCGGTCTCGGGAATAGCCGGATGCACGGGATGATCGGCGCTTTGTTGCAGCTGTGCCAAGACCTGGACACTGCGATCGAGATGGCGGGCGCCCTGGTTGATGGTGTCGAGCAGAGCGCTGCGTGGCATGTGGTGCGAGCAGGAACAGGCGATCAGAATCCCGTCGCGACTGAGCAACTGCATGCCGGCTTCGAAGATGCGGCGGTAAGCGAGACGACCCTCGGCAAAATCCTTCTTGCGTTTGACGAAGGCCGGCGGGTCGATGATCACCACATCAAAGCGTTCCCGCTCCTGACGCATTTTTTTCAGCGCATCGAAAGCATCCGCCTGGATCGTGCGCACGCGATCGCCACAGCCATTGGCAGCGGCCGCAGCAGTGACCGCCGCCAGTGCTGTGGCCGAACTGTCGACGCAGACCACTTCGCTGGCACCGGCCACGGCGCTGCGCACGCCCCAGGCACCGACATAGCTGAAGACATCGAGGACACGCTTGCCGGGCACCAGGCGAGCGAGGCGATCGCGGTTGTCACGCTGATCGTAGAACCAGCCGGTTTTCTGGCCATTGGCAATGTCGACGGCAAATTCGACGCCAGCCTCGACCACGCGCGTCAGCGGTTCCAGCGTGCCCACCGGTACTTCCAGATACTCCGGCAGAGCTTCGAGCTTGCGCACCGAGCCATTGTTCTTCCAGACGAAGCAACGCGGTTTGATCACCTTCATCACCGCTTCGAGCACGGCATCGCGCAGGGATTCCATTCCAAGCGTGCCAATCTGGCCGACCACGACATCGTCGAAACGATCGAGCACCAGTCCGGGCAGACCATCGGCCTCACCGAATACCAACCGATAGAAGGGCTCGGCATAGAGCTGCTTGCGCAGTTCCAGCGCCACCTTGAGGCGATGCACGATCAGCGACTTGTCGATCGGGTGGCGCAGGCCGCGCTCGACCAGGCGGGCGCAGATCAGCGCCTGCGGATTGATGTAGCCGAGGCCGAAGGCACGCCCACCGGCATCGCAGATCGCCACGATCTCGCCGGGCGTGAATTCGGTGAGCGGCGAGCGACCGGTGTCCACTTCATTGCTGAACACCCACAGATGGCCCTGACGCAGCCGCGCGTCTTCGCCCTTCTTCAGGAACAGGCCGGGATACTCGATGCCCGGCTCGTCTGCTTCGTGTTCGACTGCGCCGTCGCTGTCCTGGTTCATGCTGGTGCCTCTGGCAAAGACGAGGAGTCTGACAGATGCCGACGGCAGCGCCTGAATACCAGGCCAGCGGCGCCCTATTCCAACTCTATGCGGACACGCTCGGCCACCCGCCGCGCCTTCTCTTTGGCGGCAAACAGACTGTCGCCGCGTGCCAGCGCGACGCCAAGTCGACGCTTGCCATCGACCTCGGGCTTGCCGAACAGACGCAACTCGGTATCGGGCTCGACCAGGGCCTCGGCGACGCCGTAGTAGCGCGGCACACCCTTGCCTGCCGCCAGCATCGCCATCGAGGCCGAATAGCCGCGGCTACGGATCACCGGAATCGGCAGACCCAGAATCGCGCGCACATGCAGGGCGAACTGCGAGTAATCCTGCGAGATCAGGGTCACCAGACCGGTGTCGTGCGGGCGCGGTGACACTTCCGAAAACAGTACCTCGTCACCGCGAACGAACAGTTCGACGCCGAACACGCCCCAGCCACCGAGGGCGGCAGTCACCGCGAGTGCGATCTCCTGGGCACGTTCCAGCGCTTTGGGCGACATCGGCTGCGGCTGCCAGGACTCGCGGTAATCGCCTTCGTCCTGCCAATGGCCGATCGGCGCGCAGAAGCTGGTGCCACCAGCATGGCGCACCGTGAGCAAGGTGATTTCATAATCGAATGGCACAAAGCCTTCAACGATCACCCGTCCGGCACCGGCGCGGCCGCCGCTTTGCGCATAGGCCCAGGCGGCATCGACCTCGGCCTCGCTGCGCACGATGCTCTGACCCTTGCCGGACGAACTCATCACCGGTTTCACCACAACGGGGAGACCGAGCGCGGCGATGGCGGCGCGGTACTCGTCTGCCGTATCGACAAATCGGAAACTGGAAGTAGGCAGACCCAAGGTCTCGGCAGCCAGCCGGCGAATGCCCTCGCGGTCCATGGTCAGTTGCGCCGCCAGTGCCGTAGGAATGACGCGCAAACCCTCGGCCTCCAGTTCCACCAAAGTAGCGGTATGGATGGCTTCGATCTCGGGAACCACCAGGGTGGGCTTCTCCAACGCGATCACGCGACGCAGTTCTCTGGCATCCAGCATCGGAATCACATGCGATCGATGGGCAACCTGCATCGCAGGCGCGTGCGCGTAGCGATCGACAGCGATCACTTCGACACCCAGACGCTGCGCTTCGATGGCGACTTCCTTCCCCAATTCACCGCTGCCCAGCAGCAGCAGTCGGGTTGCAGCCGGTGTCTGCGGCGTTCCATGAGCGTGCATGTTTGAAATTCCTGGAGGTTGCACCGCGAAGGCGGATGCGAGCAGATCGGCATTCTATCCGTGTCGGCCATCGACACGCAGCGGACCGCGCCGGAATGCCCGCAGGGCGGCCGCTCTGTCCCGGCCGGTCAGCACCAAAGCGAAGGGCGGCCTGAGCCGCCCTTCGTGTGTTTCCTTGTGGAAAACGACCGCAATCAGAACGTGTAGCCGACCCGGAAGTAGTAGAAGCCGCCGTTGAATCCATACGGCGCATGCACCGGATAGGCAGCACCCGCCACCGCAGCACCCCAGGGATTGTCGTCCGGCACCTTGTCGAACAGGTTCTGGGCGCCGATGTTGAAGTACAGACCGGAGTCGAATTTCCAGCCGGTTTCCAGATCCACGGTCACCGCGCTGCCACCGTAGATCGGCAGGCCGCCGTCTTCGATCGACACGACATCGCTGTCCAGATGATCCTCGTAGAAGGAACCGTAGTAGCTGACACGCGTATTCAGGTGCCAGATGCCGCGCTGGTGGTTGACCGAGAAATAGCCCTTGGTGCTCGGCAGGGACTCTTCAAGCTTCTTGACGCGGGCCTCGCTGATGATGCCCGGTGTGAAGCTGTCGACCTCGGTATCGTTGAAGTTGACTGCCAGCGAGTACGTAGTATCGCCACCGAAGTGATCGCTGTTGAAGCTGGTGACGATATCCAGGCCCGTCGTGGTGGTGTCGAAATCATTGACGAAGAAGCCAACGCGGCTCAGCGACGCCGCCTCCGGCACACCGGCTGCCACCAGGGCGGCACGGTCGGCATCGGTCAGGGTGAAGTCGGCACTGCGTGCAATCCGATCCTCAACCTTGATGTGGTACCAATCGGCCGTGAACAGCCAGGGATCGGCGCTCCAGACCAGACCCAGCGAGGCATTGCGGGATTCCTCGGGCGTCAACGGCTCGGCACCGTAGAACGCGGCGATCAGGTTGGTCGGTGGCAGGGTGGCGGTGTCGCGCAGTTCGCCGTCGATGAAGGCCGTGGTCACCTGACTCACATTGGCCTGACCCGGTGTCGGGGCCCGGAAGCCGGTGCTCACTGCAGCGCGCCCAGCGAAGGTATCGGTAAAGTCATAGCGCCCGGTCAGCTTCCAGTTGGTGGTACCGCCGAAGTCATCGAAGTCCTCGTAACGGACCGCACCGGCCAGCAGCAGACGCTCGGTGAAGCGTGCCTCGGCGTCCAGATAGAGCGCCCAGTTGTCACGGTCATGCTCACCGGCGGTACGCTGATTGAATCCGGGGAAGCCGTTGGAGCCGATGCCGAAGCCCTGCGAGGTCAGCGGCCCGATCGCGGTGGAAGCGGCATCGCCGGCACTGATCTCGAAGCTCTCGCGGCGCCATTCAACACCGGCCGCCAGATTCAGCGGATCGACGGTGAAGCTGGTGTTGAAGCTGCGGCTCAGATCGAAGTTGACGTTGAACTCGGTCTGCTCATTGCCGCCGGGACGGAAGAAGAAGCCATTCGGCTGATTGGCGCCGAGCGAGGCATTGACCGTGTTGTACATGATGAAATCGATCTCGTTGCGGCCGTAGGACGCACTGACATCCCAGTACAGCTCGCTGCCCCAGACGCCCTTTGCCCCACCGACCACGGAGGCGTCCTTCATCTTGCCGCCGAAGCGCGGCGTGAAGCCACCCGGGAACAGTTCGAGGAAGCTGAAGCAGTCGCCCGGCAGCGCGCTGACCAGGGCGCCGATGGTGGAATACGGAATCAGATTGCCGCTGGCATCGCGCAATGCAATGGTCGGGCAGCTGGCGCCGGTGGGCGAGCCGATCAGGAGCGTCTGGCCGCCATCGTTGGAGTAGACGCCGCCACGGGTGGTCGGATTGCGATAGTAGAAACCACCATCGACATCTCGGGCCGCGGCATTGCCGAACAGATAGAAATCCGTGGTGTCGTTGGAGACACCGAGATTGGCGACAAACTTGAAATCGCGCTCGACTTCCGGCGATCCCCAGATCTGTGCCGGATCGGGTACACCAGGATAGCCGGCCGCAGCGACTGCGGCAGCATCATCGCGCTGCACGCTGCGCGAGGTCGGATCGGCCGCACGCCACTCGGCGGTGAAGGTCGCAAAACCATCCGCCGACAATGGCAAGCCGACCTGGGCGTTGTACTGCTGGGTAAAGCCATCGCCCTCGTAGTACTCGCCGCCGAAGACTTCAAAGGAGCCGCCTTCACGCAGCTGCTTCAGTCCGAAATTGATCACGCCGGCGATCGCGTCGGAACCGTACTGGGCCGCCGCGCCATCGCGCAGCACTTCGACCTGCTCCAGCGCCATCGACGGGAACACCGAGAGGTCGGAGCCCTGGGCGCCATCGGACAGACCGTGGCCGAGGAAGGTGATGACCGCCGAGCGATGGCGGCGCTTGCCATTGACCAGGATCAGGGTGTTGTCGGGCGGCAGGCCGCGCAGATTGGCCGGACGCACCAAGGTCGCGGCGTCGTCGATCGGAATCGTGCTGACATTGAATGAGGGCACCAGCACACGCAGTTGATCCAGCACATCGGTCAGGCCCTGATTGTGCAGCTCGGTTGCGCTGATGATGTCGATCGGCACCGCCGATTCGGTTTCGGTACGCGCCTTGCTGCGCGTACCCAGTACGGTGACCAGTTCCATGGTCGTGGCATCGTCTGCCTCGGGTGCCGGCGCTTCCTGCGCCATGACGGCTCCACACAAGCCGAAGGCGGCAACGCCGCCGAGGGCACACTTCACTCCGAACGCGATCGGATTGGCCGCAAAATTCTGGCGCTTACGCTTCATCGGTCAGTACTCCCCATTGTTCAACCCTGTTGGCAGCCGGAGCGCGGGACGGTCTCCGCCGCCGGACGCTTCGGTCACTGCCAAGTTTCATGTTGCCGCGGCAACGACTCGGACCCGCCAAAACCAGCCGCCGGCCCTTAGCCAATTTTTAACATCTGTGAGGGCATTCGTCCACTACAGCCCAGTAGCGTCCAGAACACTCGGCGAACGCGGCGTCGCGCTGTGCGGCGATACACACTTCTGAACTTGTGCCGCGCGCCGCGTTCAGTCATCAGTTGCAAGAATACGCCGACCCAAGGACCCTTCCCGTTCCGATTTTGGAGATCCCCCCAGATGACCCTTCGCCAGCTCTGCTTCTTCTGCCTGACGCTGGCCACTTCGGCCGATCTTCGCGCCGCCGAAAGCGACTGGATGAAGGTCCTGTTGCAAGGTCAGCAGATTGGTCACATCGAACACAGCCGGCGCGTCATCGGCGATACCGTGATCACCAGCGAGCGCTTCGAAGCCAGCTTTGCCCGCGCCGGCACCTCGCTGAAGATGATCACCGAGGAAACCCATCGCGAGTCGATCGACGGCAAGCCATTGGGCTTCAGCACGCTTACCGATCTCGGCGGCATGGCGCAGCTCAGCGAAGGCGCGATCGCCGCGGATGGCAAGCTGAGCGTGCTGCGCAGCCAGGGCGGCACCGTGCGCACCGAGGAAACGCGGTACCCGAGTGGTGCCCTGCTCAGCGAGGGCGCGCGCCTGCTGGAGGCACGCAGCGATCTGAAGGCTGGTGAGGAGATCAGTTTCCAGACCTTTGTCGCCAGCCAGATGGAAGCCGTCGATGTCCGCGTCAAGTACATCGGCGATGAGACCGTCGAGATCGATGGCAAGGCGGTCCCCGCGCGCCATACCGAGCAGACACTTTCGCTCGCGGGCAGCCCGATGGTGATCCAGTCCTGGGCCGATGCCGATGGTCGCCTGCTGCGCAGCCTGACGCCGATGTTCGGCATGCAACTGGAAATGCTGGCGAGTGACTCCAGCGCGGCCCAGCATCGCGATCCGGTCACCGATCTGCTGGGCCTCACGGTAGTCGCCGCGCCGCGAGCGCTGTCCGCTGAAGAGCGCGCCGGTGATCTGCGTTATCAACTGAAGCTGGCTGCGCAGGGCATGGCGCAGAACTTCCCGGCCGATGAACAGCAACTGGTGGCCGACGGCAATGACTGGCAGCTGCTGGTCGATGCGCCGCCCTACCGTGCGTCCAAGGTCGGCGACCAGGCGCCAGCGGCTTCCCATAGTGCGGCATCCAGCTGGGTCCAGAGCGACGCCGCCGAGATCATGCGATTCGCGAAGAAGGCCACGGCAAAATCGACCGACGCCGGCAGCCGCATGCAGGCGCTGCAAACTGCGGTCGGCAAGCACATCAACAGCAAGAATCTGCGCGTCGGCTATGCCAGCGCCCTGGAGGCCCTGCGCATGCGCGAAGGTGATTGCACCGAGCATGCCCTGCTGCTGGCCGCCGCCGGTCGCGCAGTCGGGATACCCACTCGCGTCGCCGTCGGCCTGGCCTATATCGATGCCTTCGCCGATCACAAGCAGGTCTTTGTGCCGCACGCCTGGGTGCAGGCCTGGGTCGATGGCCGCTGGACCAGCTTCGATGCCGCGCTCGGTGGATTCGACAGTGGGCATATCGCACTGGCCACCGGCGAGGGCGATCCTGCTACGTTCTTTGGCAGCATCAACCTGCTCGGCAATGTCCGTATCCAGGCGATCGAGGCGGTCGCCCACTGATGCACCTGCCCCGCCTCGCCGCCATCGCGCTGCTTGTCGCCTGGTGCGGCGAGGGTCTGCGCGCCGAAGGCAAGGCGGCCGAAGTGATCGGAATGGTGCGCGAGAGCCGCATCGACGAGATCAGCGGCGCTGCGGTCTCGCAGCGCGATCGCAGCCACCTCTTTGTCGTCAACGACAGTCAGAACGGCGCCTGGTTGCATCTGATCCGCCGTGACGGCGGCAGTCTCGGCAAACTGCGTGTCAACGATGCCGAGAACCACGACTGGGAAGATCTCAGCGCGTTTGAACTGGACGGCACACCCTATCTGCTGATCGCCGATACCGGCGACAACGGCGGGCTGCGCAGCACGCTCGAACTGCTGATCGTTGTCGAACCGGAATTGCCGCTTGCCGAATCCGTCGATATCGCCTGGCGGATTCCCTTCAGCCTGCCCGAAGGGGCGCGCGACATCGAAGCCGTCGCCGTGGATGTCCAGGCCTCGGCGGTCTATCTGGTTGCCAAGCGGCATTTTCCGCGCGTGTTGTATCGACTGCCCCTGCGTCCATCGCCGAGCGATGCGGCCCTGGTCGCCGAACATCTCGGTACCTTCGATACGCTGCCGCCGGCGACCGCGGATGAACGCATGCGCGATCCCAAATTCGGCCGCTTCCGCGGCGACATCACCTCGCTCGCGCTCGATCCGGCCGGAAATTTCGCGCTCGTGCTGAGCTACCGCGAGCTCTACTACTACGCCCGCCAACCCGGCGAGAGCTGGCTCAACGCATTGCAGGCGCAACCCAGACCGCTGCTGCTGCCGGCCATGCCGCAGGCCGAGGCGGTCGCCATCGACGCCACGGACGGCGCCGCGATCGTGCTCTCCGAGCGCCTGCTGGCGCCGATTTACCGGCTGCCGCTGCGCTGAGCCCAGCCGCCCGCTGAGCCGCTTGCATTTGATATCGTTTTGATATCAAATAGCCGCGAACTCAGGAGCACACCATGAACCAGAACGCCGAAATCAACGAACGCAATCTCAACACGCTGGCCGGAATCCCGATGGTTCTGCTGCTGCTGGTGTTCACCCTGGGCGTGCTGCCCGCCCTCGCCTTCACCGGATTCCGACTGCTCGTCATCCCGGTCGGCATCATCACCTTCTTCTGCTGGTTCGGCCTGTTCATGGTCCAGCCCAACCAGGGCGTGGTCCTGCAATTGTTTGGCCGCTACATCGGCACTGCGCGCGAGCCCGGACTGCGTTGGGCCAATCCGTTCTACTCGAAGAAAGCGGTATCGCTGCGCATCCGCAACTTCGAATCGAACAAGCTCAAGGTCAATGACCTCGAGGGTTCGCCGATCGAGATCGCCGCCGTGGTCGTCTGGCAGGTGGTCGATACCGCCGAAGCCACCTTCTCGGTCGACGACTACGAGAATTTTGTGCACGTACAGTCGGAAGCCGCGCTGCGGCAGTCGGCCACCAGTTACCCCTATGACCAGCACGACGACCAGCACATTTCCCTGCGCAGCCACACCCAGGAAATCGCCGATCATCTGCGCAAGGAGATCCAGGATCGACTGACCAGCGCCGGCGTCAAGGTGCTCGAATCGCGCATCTCGCATCTCGCCTACGCCCAGGAAATTGCCCAGGCCATGCTGCAACGCCAGCAGGCCGGCGCGATCATCGCCGCCCGCACCAAGATCGTAGAAGGCGCCGTCACCATGGTGCACATGGCGCTCGAACAACTCGCCGAGCGCGGCGTGGTCACCCTCGACGAAGAGCGCAAGGCACAGATGGTATCCAACCTGCTGGTCGTGCTCTGCGGCGAGCGCGGCACCCAGCCGATCGTCAACGCCGGCTCGATCTACTGACCGGCGCCCCTGTGAGCGAAAAGAAAGCCTACCCGCTGCGGATCAACGCTGCCGTGCTCGACGCGATGCAGCGCTGGTCCGACGACGAACTGCGCAGCCTCAACGCACAGATCGAGTACGTCCTCCGCGATGCGTTGCGCAAGGCGGGTAGGCAGGGCGAAGCGGCGGAGCACAGTACGCCGGCAACGCAGCAGAAGAAGGGCTGATCGCTGCACCGCTGAACACTCTGATTGGATTTCTGTTCTTCGCTGAGAAATCTGCACTCAGCGCGGCCCCTGGTCGCGCCAATGCTCTGGGTCGAAATCGGCGAAGTCGATTCGCCCGAAGTCCTTGGGTGGCGTGGAGACAGTGCGCTCCAGATTGTCCGGCGCGCCGGCATGGAAGGAAACCTCCTCCACCCTCACGAGTTGCCAGGTAGCGTGCCGCCGCGACCAGGCGAATGTCGTATCGATGCCCCAGCGCCAGCCACTGCCACCAGCGTGCGACACCGTGAACCCGCGGTCAGCGACAGCAATATCCTGGAAGGGATCGCCCATGGTCCCGCCGCACGACGCGCAGTACACGAGCCGATCATTGCGCGCATGGAGCGCGAGCCGCCCATTCGCCCCGCGCATCAGTAGCAACGATGGGCGCTGTACCTCCTCGCTCGAATCCAGGGCTGGGTCCGATGCACGCTCCAGGACCAGCACAGCGTCCTCGCGGCCATCGCCGTTCAGATCCGCCTGCAACAACGCCAATACCTGCGTGTCCGGTTCGACGAAGGGCGACAGCTCATCGGGTAGCGTTTCGCCGTCGGCCGAAACGGCAGCGACCGACGCCGAGTTCGCTGTGAGCAGAACAGAAAATGCGATCGCAATTCGCAGCATCGACATCGTGGCAATCCTCGCGCCGAGCAGACTTCCAGACCGTGGCAAATCTCCCGCACGCTCAACCTCGCCGGCAACCGCCCGACAAGCGTGTCGCATTGTAGCAATGGGTCTGCCGGGGCTGGAAGCAGTGGTCTGACCGCAGCGACGGAATGCATCGCTTGCCCACAATTGAACACCCCGATCCGCACCATCAGTCAGAACGGAGGTGGGAAGGTCTGCGCGGCGGATTCCTCTCCGGGGGATCCGCCCTACTTGCTGCCCACCACGGCGTTCAACCCGATGTAGGGCGGGTCCCGCATCGCGGTACCCGCCGCGTGGTCTGACCGCAGCGGCGGAATGCATCGCTTGCCCAGAATTGAACACTCTGATCCGCACCATCAGTCAGAACGGAGGTGGGAAGGTCTGCGCGGCGGATTCCTCTCCGAGGGATCCGCCCTACTTGCTGCCCATCACGGCGTTCTACCCGATGTAGGGCGGGTCCCGCATCGCGGTACCCGCCGCGTGGTCTGACCGCAGCGACGGAATGCATCGCTTGCCCACAATTGAACACCCCGATCCGCACCATCAATCTGCACGGAGCTCGGCAGGTCTGCGCGGTGGATTCCTCTTCGAGGGATCCGCCCTACTTGCTGCCCATCACGGCGATCTACCCGATGCAGGGCGGGTCCCGCATCGCGGTACCCGCCGCGTGGTCTGACCGCAGCGGCCGAATGCATCGCTTGCCCAGAATTGAACACTCCGATCCGCACCATCAGTCAGAACGGAGGTCGGCAGGTCTGCGCGGCGGATTCCTCTTCGAGGGATCCGCCCTACTTGCTGCCCATCACGGCGATCTACCCGATGCAGGGCGGGTCCCGCATCGCGGTACCCGCCGCGTGGTCTGACCGCAGCGGCGGAATGCATCGCTTGCCCAGAATTGAACACTCTGATCCGCACCATCAGTCAGAACGGAGGTGGGAAGGTCTGCGCGGCGGATTCCTCTCCGAGGGATCCGCCCTACTTGCTGCCCATCACGGCGTTCTACCCGATGTAGGGCGGGTCCCGCATCGCGGTACCCGCCGCGTGGTCTGACCGCAGCGGCCGAATGCATCGCTTGCCCAGAATTGAACACTCCGATCCGCACCATCAGTCAGAACGGAGGTCGGCAGGTCTGCGCGGCGGATTCCTCTCCGAGGGATCCGCCCTACTTGCTGCCCACCACGGCGTTCAACCCGATGTAGGGCGGGTCCCGCATCGCGGTACCCGCCGCGTGATCTGACCGCAGCGACGGAATGCATCGCTTGCCCAGAATTGAACACTCCGATCCGCACGATCAATCTGCACGGAGCTCGGCAGGTCTGCGCGGTGGATTCCTCTCCGAGGAACCCGCCCTACTTGCTTGGTGGTTGGGGGGCGGGTTGTGGCCGGTCCCGCTCCATCGTCTTGGGAGACTCACCCCGGATCATTGTTCACCCGAGGCAGCTTTACGGAGTTCAGGTTCAGCCGCCGCCTGGGGTGGGATACAGGTACTCACCGCCATCCTTCGGCGGATTGGGTTTCAGATACGGCGATGTCGCATTCAAATCCATCTGGAAGGGCCCCAATCCTCGCTGCGCGCGCGCAGCGATCACCTCTTCCAGCCGCATCCGGGCGAGACCCAAGGCCATGTAGACCTGACTGGGGTCGACGCCGCCTGGGGTCGATGTCCGCAGCCTTTCCAGCGCGAGTTCATCACCCATCAGATAGGCAAGAAAGTAGTACTGGGCAGCCATCGACCAGTTCTCGAAGTCACGCGGGTCGTCGGCATTCGGCGGATTGCAATTGGTCAGACAAAGATCGCCCGCGAGTCGTGCAGCTTCGGTCGATCCCAGCACCGTACCCTCATCGCACCAGAACAGCGCTTCCTTGATGCCGGCTTCGGAAGGGTCAGCATCAACCAGACGACGGGCCAGTTCCAGCATTGCTTTGACATCACCGCTATGACCTCTAGTGCGCAGATCCTCAATGCTCAGTGCTGCCGGTGCGAGCCCTGCCGTCGGGCTGCTTGTAGTGTTGCCTGTCTGCCCGGCCATCGTAGGTGTTGCTGGCGCAAGCGCCAGAGTGATGGGATCCACTCGGGTGGGCACATCTTCTGACGGTTTCGGTGGCAGACCAGTTCCGGCCGTACTAGCCGCGACAGCCTCACTGCGCGACTGTCCCCTGGCGCCTTCGGCAACCGGGGATTGGTTTAGCGCCCAAGCAGCAGCCAGTACCAAAACAGCCACCAGCGCAAAACCAACCAGAATGGGGCGAGATAGCAGCACTGGGCTCATAGACCTCGTAACACATGGTTTGGAAGTTCTCGGAACCCTCCCAGCAGATCCAAGAATGCGCATCTGGGACACTGTGGGATGCCATCAATTGGCGCTTGAATCACATTAATGTGCGTATTGCGGGCACCGGCGCTTGCCAATCAGGCCAGCTCATCACATGCAGTAGCGCAGCTCGTCGTCCCCAGCCTTCTTGCAAGCTGCACGATGCTCAGCCTCGGTCCAATTCTCAAAACTTACCGGCAAGTCTTTGGCACGCATTGTATCGATAATCGCGGGGACAGAGTTATTGGTCAACCACACGTACATCGCGACCATCGGGGCATCGCCGATATCATAGATGGAGTACAGACCTGCTTGAATCCGGCAACCGTCGTTCAGCCGCTGGTATTCAGAAGGTGGGAGCGCGCTTCCCGGAAAGCCACTGGGAGGATAGAAGGCATCGCACTTCTGTTCCAATGCCGTTCTAAAATTTCGCGCGCAGTTTGCGCGGCTGGCTCCCACAGTACGAATGAGAAATGTCCAAATCTGGTGTACGGAGGTGAGAGGTCAGGCGGCGACCTGGTTGGTTTGAGCGGGTGAATTGTCGCGCACTTCGATGCCATCGCGGAAGCGCACGCCGGTGATGACTTTGGCGAGGTACTCGAAGCCGTTGAGTTTGCGCCAATGCTGTTCTGCGACTTTGCCGAGCTTGAACACGAATGGCACGATGCTGTCGCGCGAGATGACGCCGCGGGTGCGGTCGGTGCGATGACGCACGGTGGCGAAAGTCGATTCGATCGGGTTGGTCGTGCGCAGGTGACGCCAGTGCTCGGCCGGGAAGTCGTAGAACGTGAGCAGGCGCTCGCGATCCTTGATCAACACCTCGACCGCTTTCGGGTACTTGGCGTCGTAGGTGGCGATGAACTGTCCAAACGCCTTGCCGCGATCCCAAGTCAGTGATTGCCGCAACTGCTTCGGCAGCTTGATCACCTCACGCTGGAGCGCAGAGACCACTTCCTCCGTGTGCTTGCTGCGCACACGTACGAGCACCACGTAGCGCGTCTGACGTTCGACCAGCGTTGCGATATAGCTGTTGTGACTGCCTGCCAGAAGATCGCCTTCCCAATGTCCGGGCACGGCGCGATCTTCCACTGTCGCCGGCCGCTCGCTGATGGAGATTGCACCGGTGATCTTTCCCCGACTACCCTGGCTGCGCTCTGTCTTGGACTGCCGCATCAGCCGCCCGAAGCGCAGATGCGCCATCAGCTCATTTTTCAGTACGCCGCGCGCCTGAACGTACAAACTGCGATAGATCGTCTCGTGCGACACGTGCATCGCCTCGTCGTCGGGATACGCCAGCTTAAGCCATCGCGCGATCTGCTCAGGCGACCAGTTGCGCTTCAACTTCCCCGCCACCGCCCATCGCAACCGTCGCTGTCTGGCCAGTACGCACACTTTGGGTCGCAATGCATTTTTCCACGCCCGATCGTCTGCGTGCTCAGCCCGATAATGCTCCGGGCCACCGTGACGCTGTACTTCTCGGCTGATCGTCGACGCCGATCGACCTAGCCCGAATATTTCATCAAACACCGTTATCGGCGGGATTTTGTAGCTGGTCGGTCGCGGGCTGGGAGAATTCCAAAATTTCGTCCTACATCTTGTGTTTTTCCGCTTTTTGGACGTA